>NZ_NWTD01000022.1:0-31223 GCF_002532005.1 Sinorhizobium sp. NG07B
GCTACCGCCCCAAATACAGCAACCCAAAACCGCAGGAGCGAACTCAAAACTGGATAAAACTTGGGGGCAAGGTCACGACGGTTGTCCTGTAGTTTTCGGGAAACAAATCGCGGAGAAGCTGATCCAGTTCGGCGATCGAGTTTATGTCCGGGACTTCGATATTCGAAAACGAAGTATGCTGGGTTGCAACGATGACAGGTGTATCGATGCGCCGCCGGCCCATAAATTGGAGGATTTCGATACCCGCTAACGCTTCTTTTGCACTGTCGTTTCCCGCCTCCGGTGTCACCTGAAATGTCATGTCCAAGATGATCAAATCCCAAGGCTTCAACTCGATCGACTTGTAGGCTTGGCGGACCGTGGAAACGCCCAGGACCTCCGCGTTGAGAAGAGTGACGACGGTCTTCTCGATTTCCGTCCTCTTGGTTTGGTTGTCCTCAACGATCAGCACGTTGACCTTCATTTCAAGATACTCGTCGTCGTGGGCATGGTTAGTTCCACAACAAACAACCTGTTCTTCTCAGACGGCGGCGGGATGTTGATCTTCAATTCGGATTTGAACGCCTTCGCGAAAGCTGACCTCATTTTCTGAAAGCCGGATTGCTTATCTTGCCGGACCTCTGGGCCTACACGTTTATGCGCGAGCGCTGCAGTACGACGGTAATTAGCGATCACCTCATCGATCTTCTTGGGTGACACGCCGTTTTCAACCCGAACAAAAACCTGGTGCGGCTCGACGCGAAATTGGATATCGATCGCGGTGCGCAATTCGTCGCCGCTGTGGTTAAAGGCGTTGGACAGAAGGTTATGAACCACGCTTTCAAACAGCTCTAGGTACTTTCCATCAATCGTGAATTTTTCAGAGACGCTTCCATCGGGCGAAACCGCGGTGGCGTCTAGTTTGACCTTGAGCTTTCCGAACGCGCTGAGGTGCGTTGACAGAAGCTCGAGATTCACAACCTCCTTGATGTGAAAGGCAGGATTCTCTTGGGAGTGGTCCACCATCCCGATCCACTGCCTGACCTCCTCGATCGCTTCGTGCAGGTTGGAATCGAGGCTATCTAAGAAGTTGTTTGTCGACGCCGCGTTTGCTTTCCGACAGTTCTTCCGTAGCATCTTCATCTCGGTGAAGATGACCTTCCGTATGTCCTCGGAGAGTTTTTTGCTGGCATCCCTCAATGCCAACCTTGTTCTTCTTTCAGCAAGGCTGGAAATCAGCGTTTCGGGCCTCCTCCTGCCTTTGCGGGGAGCTGACTGCAGATAATCGGACAAAGTGCCCGTTATTTCTTCGAACAAAGCCCGGTCAAGGTCGCCGCCGTGCTTCACCGCAAGATCATCATCGACGAATGCCTTGATGATGTCAGCCACCACTTCACGATACTTGAGAATTCGATCCGCATCCTGTGCGAAAATCTGAGTTAGCTGCTGCTCTTCCCAAACAGAAAGACCGCGGCGGCGGGTGAGTGTCTGTAGGGCGTCGTCGAAAGCGCGCAGGAACCGCGGCACAACAATTCCATGACGAAGATTGTCGCTGAGCGCATGATCAACGCTCGAAGGGCCGTCATATAGGATATAGTCGGTTATCTTTCGAGCCAAGAATTGCGCAAGGCGTGGCACTGCCTCCTGCTGGGAGATCTGCCCTGAGATTGCGTCGACGAAACCATGAGTGGCGGTCTGCTCCAGGAGCTGTCCGGTCGCTTTTTTTACGGTGGGCCACGGGATGCGTACCCGGCCCCCGCGCATGCGGTTCTGGAAATAGTCGAACCGCAATTGCCCAACTTCCGCTTCAACCTCCTTGGCCACATGTTCGGGTGAGAGAAGCTTGCGGGATTCGGCGGTCTTCAACGTCATCATTCGCAGCATGCTAGTGTATGCATTCTCGTTGATGCCGCTCAGCCAGTTGCCTTTGGTCGTCAACGCTGCAGCCAGCCGCTCAACGATTGGGCGTGCTAATACAGCTTCCGCCATCGCACGGGCCGCCACGGGCGGGAGCGTCTTGATGCTATTTAGCAATCGGCCCAAGTCATGCCGCTGAGCCGGAACTGTGCCAAGCAAGATCGTGAGGTCGCCGATCAAAGCGCCTTTTCCCATTCCGAGCGATGCTCGCGGATGCAGTGCTTTGACATCCGGATCATTCAAGAGCATCGTCACGAAGGCAGACTCGGCTGTAATGTCGCGATGGCGGCGAACGGCAAATATAATCCGCGACCAATCCAAGAATTTAACAAGGCCGCGGTCGAAACAATAGATGTCGACTATTGTATTGAGAAGATCGTTGACACGATTGTTGTCGAGTGCGAAGTGCAAGCGAGCGAATAGCCGCACTTGGCGATGGAGCCTTGGCAGTGGTCGTCGAGGACGTATACGTGGCGCGCTCGCTTTGCCGCGCATGGCAGCAATGCCATTCGAAAGCTCTGCCCTACTCGGCCGATCAAGCATGCGTGGTAGGTTTTCTTCGAGAAATTCCTCTTCACCGGGCTGAGGCCTGAGTATTCGTGCCAAGAATATCGTATCGAACGCATCGTCCAGCTCCCAGTCGGTAGCCAACTCCCGCATTGCAGATAACTGTTCTTTAGTCGGCGTGAGCGACGGATCCAGAATGAAAAGGAAGGCGGAAGCCAAATCCGGACCTAGTATCTCCAAAGTCTGTCGTTTGAAGCGAGCGAAGAGATTTCCCCCTCGCTCCGCGATATTGCGGATTTGGGTATTTTTCGGAAGCTGGTGCCTGCCGAAACCCGCAGACGCGAGAAACGTCGAGATGAACTCCTTGGAGCGCATGATAGCTTCTGTTCGAACATCAGGCGGGAGATGACTTTCCGAAAACCGAGCCAAGGTCTCGACTACGATCGAAAACTCATCGTCCGGCAAATCTTCCAACCCGCTGGAGGGAATGGTTTTCTCCGCGAACGACCAAAGGCCTATAGCCAACGCCGAGACCAACCCGATGTCATCCGGATCGGATACACTTCTCAAGATCGTTTCCTGAAAACGGTAGCTGTTAGCGTTGACGGTCGCCGATACAGGCACATAGCGGCGATCCCGCCTGTACAAGAAGGCCCTAACGTCAGCTGAAGAGTGAGCAATTATCTCAACCGGATGCTCGAACTCCGTAGCCCGCTTCAGCCTACGGAGAAGTGGTTCAGCCCTCTGAAGCCGAGCTTTGAAACCAGCGTCCAAGCGAGTTCTATAATTTTGCAGCCACGTCGGAGCTTCAATTGAACTAATCACAACCGCAGCTGAATCCTGCACCATAAATGTCTAGCACTCCCCGTCCCAAGGCCGCCGATTTGTTTCCGCTGAACTTAAAGATTCGTCAAGTTGAATCTGCGATCGAAATGCTACCAAGAATATCAGCATTCAAACCCACCTTCGAATGAAGTTAGCCACCATGCCGGCCGAGACGAGCGGCCGCGCCATCGAGTTCGATCAGTTCCGACATCTGTGGCGGCCGGAGGGATGTCGCCTGCGTTGTCGCTCGTGACGCCGATCCCGCGCAGGGCGCGCAAGCCGTCCGGAGAGAGCGCCCAGCCGGCCGGCTGCGCAGCAATCCGGCGTCGGCTGCGCAGCACGTCGCGGCCGATCGTCAGCTCGTGCGTCGGAGTACGTACGTCATGGCCGGCGTCGTGCAGGACGAGGTCTTCGAGGGTGGACCAGTTCACCCTTCGATCCAAAGCGAGGCGCAGGCGTCGGCAAAATGCATCCTATCCAGAGAGCCCCTGCCCGACCGGCGAGCGGGCGATGCCCTCATCGAGGCAGGGCCCGTTCGAAGCCGAGGCCTCGAGATCATGCGCCGCTGCATCTCCTTTATCTCCTTGTAGCCGGGGCAAATTGGGTGGCGACTTTTCACCGACGTGATGGGAGACCTGTGCATAAGCGGGAGATCTAAGGGATCAGTGTTGCGGTGGGGATTCCGCGCCTGGGGCAAATCATGATTCCTTTCGATCATGCCGAAGAAGCGACTTGCCTCGCCCGAACATGCCGACACGCTTTCGCTGAAGGCGTTGCGCGAGCTCGTGACGGGTCTGGTCGATGAGGTCAGGGAAATTTCAGCAGACGTCACGACCCTTCGTGCCGAGAACGCGACCCTTCGTGAAGACAATGCGGCGCTTCGGCTGGAAAACACCCACCTCAAGGTCGAGAACCAGCTTTTGCGCGACGAGATTGCGCGGCTGAAAACCTGCCGCCCCGACCGCCGTTTCGCCCTTCGGGCATGGAGAAGGCGACCGATGACAACGGGACGAGCCGTCGGCGGCCAGGAAGAAGCCGCGCGGCCCAAAGCTCGATCTGAAGCGGGTGAGCCGCGAGGAAATCCTGCACGCCCGTGTTCCGCCCGGCTCGCGTTTCAAGGGATACAAGAGCTGCCATGTCCGGGACCTGATCGTCTCGGCGCAACTCGTTCTTCATTACCGACGCGAATGCTGGGTCACGCCGGACGGCAAGACGGTGCTCGCGCCGTTGCCGCGAGGGGTCGTTGGCGGCTACGGCCCAAACCTCAGGCGGCTTTGCCTGATGCTGCACGCGCAAGGACAGGTGACGATGGCGCGGCTGACAACGTTGCTGAACGATATCGGCGTCAGCGTCTCCAAGCGCCAGGTCGTGCGGCTTTCGACTCAGGGACTCGACGGCTTTGCTGCCGAGGATGCGGCGGTGCTGCATGCCGGCCTCGTCTCGGCCCCCTACATCACCGTCGACGACACCGGCGCCCGCCATGCGCGCGATAACTTCCACACCACCCAGATCGGGGCTGAGCATTTTACCGCTTTCCGCACAATCGCTTCCAAATCCCGGCTGAACTTCCTGTCGCTGCTCAGAGGCAACCATCAGGATTATGTCCTCAACGAAGCCGCGTTCGACTATCTGGACGGCCGCCGCGCCGATCCGGTGCTGGTGGCCAAAATCCGCGGCCACGAACCACGACGCTTCTGCGACCAGGTCCCTTTCCTGGAATATCTGGCCGGAAAGGGCATCGACATTTTCGACAGGCAGGCGGTCGGTGTGCTCGCAGAAGCAGGCATCTGGGGCTCCGGCACTATCTCGGCGACCGCCTCGGCCTCGAGGGCCAGGCCATTCCGCCGTTGGCCACCCTGGTCGCGGCAAAAGCCTAGGCGCCTCTCCCCTCCCCCTGCAGGCAGACAGCAACAGCCGTCCCGATGTCGTCTCCTTCGTACCCAGGACTCTCGTCACTGATCGCAATCAGCATGCCTTTATCGAACCCGTCAATCCCACCGCGTTCGTCTTGCCATCCACCGTCTCTGACGCCGTTGTCATCGGCTCGTCTCCACTGCACGAGACGCTCGCATCATAGTCATCGTAATGCCTTGTGTATATCACTGCACCATGAAGCGTATTACACATAATTCTATTACTTCAACGGCCGACTTAAACGAGGTCAATATAACGTACTTTGAGATGCTTCCATGACCTACTCAGAGTCTATGACAGCCGTGATCGTCCTCGACATCGGTCGACCAACGCAAGACGATCGAGAAAGCTGCCAGAGCTGGAAACTCACTCACCCTCCAACGCTTGGCTCTCTGGCTCAGCGGTGGTGTCCTGCACAAGTGCCTGCCGGCTGAGCAGTCCCCCATCTTCCAACCGCTCGAGATCCGGCAGGTCGCGCAGCGTCTCGAGGCCGAACACCGACAAAAATTGCTTGGTCGTCACATACGTGTAGGGCGCCCCAGGTGTGGGACTACGTGGCCCGGAGCTGAGGAATCCGGCGTCGCGAAGCGACCCGATCGTGTCGCGGCTTACGTCCTTGCCGAAGACTTTCGACAACTCCCCGCGTGTCACCGGCTGCAGATAGGCAATTGCCATCAGCACGGCCGCCTCGTGTTCGGAAAGGCTTGCCGCTCCTGAACGGGTCGGGGCGGCGGAAGCTCGGATCACCGGTCCATAAGCCGCGCGGGTGCGATGCTGCCAACCGCCGGCGACCGCGACGATATCATAGGGTCGTGTGCGTAGTTCCTCGCGCAGGTCGTCGATCAGCAAATCGATGCTGCAGGACCGGCCGACCACACGCGCCAAGGTCTCGCGGGTCACCGGCTCGGCCGAAGCGAAGATCACCGCCTCGACCCGCAACATCCATTCGCGCCAGCGAAGCTCCGCCGGAACGTCCTCCAGCTCCCGATCAATCAAATGTGCATCCGCGGCCTTCGTCCTTTCGCTGCGGGATGTGTTTGCGGGTCTGGTTCCGGCCATGCTCACAGTCCATAAATCCGGAAGGCGGAGCGCCCGGACAGTTCGTGAACCGCGCCGAAACCTTCCAGCCGCTCGAACAGCCGTGTGCTGGCCCAACGGGAGAGATTGGCGCCGGGCGCGGCGCCCGGCACGGCATCCTCCTCGAGCAGTTTGCGGATGACGGTCTCGGCGCCCTTGGTGCGGACCTTCGGTGCGGTGGCAAGAAGTTTTTCCGCGCGTCGGGCAATCTCTCCGGCCGAGCGCAGCGCAGAACGCGTCGCTTCAACCAGGGCCAGGCACACGGCGCGCGGGAAGGCCGTCTCGCCCGGGCGCACACGCCCCCTGCCCCCGAGCGTTCGGAAGGCCGACCCATAGCGTTCACCCATCAGCAGCGGGACAGGCAACGGCCACTTAAGCATAGAGGCGACCAGCGCATCGGCGAGTGCCCAGGCGAGCGGCTCGGAATCCGGACGGGCGGCGTGGATGGCGCTCACCAGGTCCGCCGCGGCAAACGGCACGGCGCGGCCGGACTGCAGGGCATTGTCGACACGATCGAGGGCCGCCGCCAGCCGGTCGTCCCAGGACAGGGCGAGCAGGTCAGCCAGTTCGGCCACGGCCTTCGAGGAAAAGGCGGATTTGCGTGTGGACAACCTTTCGAAGGCCAAAAGCACCCTTCCGGCGGGGCCGGGATCGCCTCCCGGCGCGGTGAGAAGCACGGCGTCGCGAAGCGCCGCCTCGTCCTCGTTTCGACCCATCAGCCGAACAGCGGCCGCAGCGCATTTCAGCGCCTGCCTGGCGCGCCAGCACCCGGCCCAGACGGGTTCGCTTCGGACGAGATCGTCCAGCGATTTCAGCCCGATGCCAGCGGTGAAGGCGGCGTCGAGCTCGTTCGGCTCTCGGCCGCGTGGCATTGCCCAGAACGGTAGCTGAGCGGGTGGAACTGACGACGATATCGGCTGTAGCGCGAGCGAATCCATGCAAGCAATCTTACCGCCAGTGTGCAGTTTATGCCATCATATTCGCCGATAGCCGCACGGCCCGTCAGCGACTCTTTATGTCCGATAATGTTGCATTATCGGACATTTTGCTCTTTATATGAGAAATGGGCCAAATCATCGAGCAAAACGGCGAAAAACACGTCGAGAACAGTTCTGCTCCGTCTGACTGCACGGCCGGCGACAACGATATTTCCGCGCCGCAGCGGTCGGTTGAGACCAGCTCTTCACTCCCCTGCCCTGCGGAGGTGACCGCCGCGCTTCCGGCGCATCTCGAGCGCCTTGCCGATCGCGCCCGCGGGTATGTCGAGGCGGCGAGCTCGGCCAACACCCGCAAGGCCTATGCCTCCGACTGGAAGCATTTCAGCGGCTGGTGCCGGCGCCAGGGCCTCGCGCACCTGCCGCCCAACCCGCACACCGTCGGCCTCTACATTACCGCTTGCGCGTCAGGGGCCGCGACCGCCCACCGCAAGCCCCATTCGGTAATGACGATCGAACGGCGCCTCTCCGCAATCACATGGAACTATGCCCAGCGCGGGCTCTCGCTCGACCGCAAGGACCGCCACATCGCCACCGTTATGGCTGGCATCCGAAATACCCACGCCGCCCCTCCCCGCCAGAAGGAAGCCGTGCTTCCCGAGCATCTGATCGCCATGCTCGAAACACTCGATCGCGGGTCATTACGGGGCATCCGCGACCGAGCCATGCTGCTGATCGGTTTTGCCGGCGGCCTGCGCCGCTCTGAGATCGTCGGGCTCGATTGCGGCCGCGACCAGACCGAAGACGGCCGCGGTTGGGTCGAGGCGTTCGACAAGGGCCTGCTCGTCACCCTGCGCGGCAAGACCGGCTGGCGCGAAGTCGAGATCGGCCGCGGCTCGTCGGATGCGACCTGCCCGGTCGTGGCCGTCGAGACGTGGATCAAGTTCGCCCGGATTGCAAAGGGTCCCCTCTTCCGCCGTGTCCGCGGCCAAGGCAAGGATGTCGGACCGGACCGATTGAACGACAGGGAGGTGGCGCGTCTCGTCAAGAAGGCGGCCATCGCCGCCGGTATTCGCGGCGACTTGAGCGAGGGTGAGCGGGCCGAAAAATTCTCGGGCCACTCGCTGCGGGCCGGCCTTGCCTCCTCGGCCGAGGTTGACGAACGCTACGTGCAGAAGCAGCTAGGCCATGCCAGTGCAGAGATGACCCGCAAATATCAGCGCGTCCGCGATCGCTTCCGCGTCAATCTCACCAAGGCATCCGGGCTTTAAAGGCCCGTTCCCCGGCTCGACCTGAAGCCGTTCGGCGAAAATTCGGCATTGGATTTTTCGCTCAGCGCCCAAGGGAAAACGGGAAGCAGGAGCTACAGCGTCAAAGGAGCTGGCTTCGCTGCATTTCCGCCATAAACGGCCACTGGCGCGATTCCTCCACCTCCGGTACCTGGATGCCCGGTTGGGACCGGATTTAGCGCTGTACGGCCTTCCATTTTCCTCCTAAAACACGCTAATAAAGGAGCGTTTTCTGATGCATTCTTGTATGTAGCCGATTAAAATCCGATGACGAAAGCTTCGCATCTCAATGCCCCTCCCCCGCCGAAAAGGCTCATCGGTTACGCCCGCGTTTCGACGGCCGATCAGGACACCCAGGTCGACGAGCTGCGCGCCGCCGGCTGCGCTCGGATATACCAGGAGCACGGGTCGGGCGCTTCGCGGGCAAGGCCGGTTCTTGCGAAGCTGCTGAAGGATCTTGCCGCCGGCGACGTGCTCGTCGTCGTTCGTCTGGACCGCCTGGCGCATTCGGCCAGCCACTTGCTCGATGTCATCGAGTACCTCGTGACACGCGGCGTGCATTTCCGCTCGCTGCGCGATCCGATTGATACCTCGACACCGCAAGGCATGTTTTCTCTGCAGGTGCTCGGCGCTGTCGCCCAGCTTGAACGTGCGGTGATTGCGGAGAGAACGAAGTCCGGCATGCAGGCCGCCAAGGCGCGCGGCAGGCTTGCCGGAAATCCGGGGCTTCGGGAACGGCGACCGGAGGCAATCCGTGCGGTTTCCGCAGCGCGCGAGCGCGCCTACCTCGATGAACTGATTGCGTCGGCGCAGACATGGTTGCCGGTCGTACGGGAGCTGCGGCCGCGGCACAGCTGGGACGATGTCGTGCGTATTCTCAATCGTCGAGGTCACGACTGGACGGTCGAGCGCTTGCGTCGCGCGGTTCATCGGATGGTGCGCGAAAAGCTCGCGGACCCGGAACTGCTCAGCCGATCCCCGCGTCGGCCACCCGAGCATCATCTGATGCGGCTGGTTGCTGGCATCGCGATCGCCGATCCCGATCTGTCGCTGCGCGACATTGCCGCCCAATTGGACCAGATGCAGGAGCGGCCGCCACGCGGCGGTAGGAAATGGCAGCCGTCTTCCGTCAGGGCGCTATTGGACGAGGCGCGCCGGTTCGGGCTGGTTCGCTCGTGAGCGCCTCATGAGGCGACCAAGCTTCCTGTCGTCGAGTATGCCTCGCCCGGCTAAACGGTGGTCCTCCGCTTCCGGCAGAAGCCTGCGCTTGGAAACGGGCAGTTCGCCTCTTCCGGAATTCGACGGGAGGCACCTAGACTCGCGGAAATGAAGCGCTTTCTGAACGCGGCAATCTCGCGTTGATGAAAGTAGGGTAACGAGCAAACCGCTATTTCCCCTGATCAAATCCGGAGTTGCGCGGCAGCCGTAGACGTGCCGATGCGTCAGGAAGGCACAGGCTGGCGAGAGGAGGAAACTGCGGTGCTTCACCTCGGCAAACACCGTCGGCGGCAACCGCCCGAAATAGTCGCTGTCGCTGGACCGGATATCCGGTCCGGGACAGGGGAAAGCGATTGGTTTCGGAAGCATAATCCAGGAGCGGCTCGTAATCGAGGCCGCGGCGGCACTTGGTCGCCGGCGGAATCTCGATCGCCTCGTGCATTCGGCCGGGCCGCGAAGGCGTGATCGGCAGCACGCGCACGATCGGCGTGCCGTCCTCGAGGGTCGTGACCAGCGCCAGCACAAGGCAGGACGGCAAGTTCGGCTTGGCTCAGCTTCGTGGTCGCTTCGACGCGACGGTCGCGCCGCGACAGCCGCAGACAGTCCTCGTAGGCAAGCAGCACGGTCCGTGGCTAACCGTTCTTGGTGATAATCCCGGGTCGCGCACGGCGGCGTCCGGATAGACCCGGAAATTCTTGGAAACCGCAGCCGTGCTCACGGTCGACGTTATCAACACTCCTTTTGTCCGTTATGCGAATTTTCCGTAATTTCCCCAAGAACAAAGGAAACTGGACGAAATAATCAATAACCTTAGAGCGGTGGATCCGAACAGCCAAGCGGTGCATCGCCGCGCCGAAGAGCTCGGCGGCTCGACGCCATCCTGCCGTTCGAAAAGCGCGACCTAACTGGCCGCACTGCTAGCCGGCAGTGACGTCGCGACGCTCAACACCTAGGGGGCGGCATCGGGGAAAACACGCTGCGGGCGCTCGCCTCGGACCTCAGCTATCTCGAGGCCTGGTGCTGCGACTGGCGGTGCCCTCCCCCTGGCCTGCGCCGAAGGCGCTGTTGCTCACTTCGTCGGCCATCCGGGATCCGCGCCGGTGGCAACTGGTCGACGCTGACGAAGTGGCGCGATTGGCGCCAGACCTTTACTGGCGAACTGGACTCGAAGATCGTCTCCCCTGTCCGGGTCTGCACGAAAGTCATATAGCCGCTGCTGAAGTGTCTCTTCGTTCCTTACCGCGAGCCTCACCCAGGTTCGGACGAAGTGTCCTCGACACTCTGCCTTCGCTGTTCCTGGCTCCGCTGAGCGGAGACGCGCGCGCAAGCCCATAACGGCTGGGTATGCGGGCGACGTTTTCAAGGCTAGGGGCAGGGTACTTGACCTGTTTTAGCCATAGGAGACTAGGCTTTCGAGTTACAGCTGTAACTCCTGCGACTTCCTTAGCGCCGCCTCGTCACCATAGCCATACGCGAAAGTGATCTCGATCGAGATATCGTTGAGCAATTCGGCATGCCCTCGCGCGAAACCTCGTCCATTTCGCCCAACCCGACCACGTGAAAGAGACAACGAACTTGTTGGATCCGAGGTCGAGGGTCGTTTGCAGCCGAAGCAATTTCGCCATGACCTTGGGCCTGATCGTGATTGTCCAAGGCTCAATCAGTTTGAGATAACCCCGATCCCAGAGGTCGGCCTGACGATCCGCCAGCCCAATCAGGCGGGTTTGAAGCCGCGCTCGTGACGGCATCGCCATCAGTTCCGGTAACCACAACATAAGCGGGAGTCGCCAAGGATGAAGGCCCATGCGGCATAGCTAAGGACGCAGAACGTCGACTTGTCCTACCCCCGACTGTAATGATCCCATCGAACGCCTTGCCGATGCGCTTACGGACGCGCAAGATGAATCCGTAGCCAGCATGGTGCGTCGTGCGCCTGTCAATGGCCGGGCGGCGACCAAGGACGTTCTGCGTGACCTGGCGCGGCACCGACCGCAAATCTTTAACGAAGTCCTTTGTCAGAGGCCTTCTCGTCACCCACCCTCCGCTTGTGACCGGTCAGTAAAGGATTCGATCATCTGCAGCGCCGCAACCGTTCGGCATCCGCTAGGCTCCGCCGGGCACGCATCGACCAGCAACCCTTGGCCCATGAAGACCAGGATGGCTTCCTTGCGCCGTGCCCTTCCGATGAAGTCTCGCATCCGGGGTCAGTGGTTGGAACGCCTTTCGCATGGAGTTTGCTTCCGCATTCCGACCGCCGCTCTCCAATGGGATTTCGGCCGACCCGCCTTCATATTGAAGCTCTTCACCGATGCCCAGGCTTTGATCAGCGTGCCGTCGACAGGGAAGTGGTCCGTTGACGGCAGTGCTTTACCTTGGGCTGCGCCAGGATCGCACCTTGGAACTTGCAGCGATGTCGCCTTCCAGCCACCGGTTGCGGTTCTTCGAAAAAACAAAACGATCCGAAGGTAGATAGTCAACGCCGGTGTCGACAAACCAGCCAAACAGAAGTTCATTTTCCAGCCGATCAAAGGGCGTTCAGAACGGATCGAATAGAAGGCTTGCAAAAGTGTGGCGCGGATAAGCTTCTCAGGCGCTATAGACGACCACCCGCTCGGTTAAAAAATGCTGCAAACTTCAGTTCCTGCAAACTGAGTGCGTCGTTGACGACCTGCGGCATTGCCCGCATCGAACCCGATGCTCCAGTTCGACACAGCTCAAGGGTGACCGGTCTTCCCGTTGTCGCGCATCGACGACTCCTTCACACGATTGCCTGTTTCATCAGCATGCTAGGGGCCAAAGTTACAGCTGTAACTCTTGCCACGCGAAGTGAGGCAGGCTTCCGCTCGCGCCTAAACCGCGTATTTACCCTCCACCAATCCAAAGAGGCTGCGTTCAAGATTGAGCTTTCCTTCGGCGGCACGATCAACCATTGCTCTGAAGTAGCCTCCCGGCTTCGAAATCTGCTCCGGATCCCGCAAGGATTTTTCCAGAACAGTCGCCAGTATAGCCGCAGCGGCATATGCCCCCACGCGCCGCCGCCCGTCCATCCATCCGCCTTCAGAAAGCCCGATCATTCGCCGCAACATTTCACCGCTCCGATCCAGCGCGGACCAAGTGTCGAAGCGGGCACCGATCATCGATTGGGCTTCAGGGCAGGCGCTCTGCAAAAGTCCGATCGAGACTGAACCCAACACTTGTGTCTGGATATTCTCATTCGAGGGGCGAGGGGATCTGTTTTGAAGCCCTAAAGCGTTCGCCCCGGAGGTTGCTTCAGCAGCCATAGGGGCGGCTGAGTTGCCCTCTAGAAAATATGTTCGCTCGTTAGAGCGGTGACGGTTATCCTTACATCCAAAGGGAGATTCAGAGTTTATATATGTATTGGCCCTGACATTGATGTCACCCTCGGCTGACATTTTGCTCTCTCCCTCGCGCGCCTGGATCCTCTCCAGGGCGTCTGCATAAAGAGAACGATACGAATTGGCTCTGTCTAAGATTCCGTTCGCCGTCAATTCAGCTCCTTGAACTCGGCTTCTCAAGTCTTCGGCATCCTCCGGAAAGGCATTGCAAAGATCTTCTATTGCCCGGGCTAAGCGGGATACGTCTCGTCGCGCTTGGCTCTCCGCCGCGAGCCGGGCGCGATATGCCGCTACCTTCGCTTTAATCTCCGCAAACCGCACCCGGGCTGGAGTGAAGTCGATTCCAAATCCAGCGATGATGCCACCCTGTGTGTCACGATAGACAAACCGTCGGCCAGTCGAACTGTCTCGGTAAGCGGCGATGCCAGCCTCGACGAGCCGGCGGATGCACCGAATGACCGTGCGCTCCGAGCGCATCGTGTACTCGGCCAGCTTCGCGTTCGAGACGGCGACAATGGGCCGCCCGGTCCCTTTCCAGTCCTCTGGACGCGATAGCCCCAAGAGAATGTCCATAACGTGATACGTCGTGCCGTCTATCCCGAGGATTGGAGCTGCCTGCTTCAGTAACACGGCAACGTCTCCTTTCGCGGTATCCGGCACATCATTCGTCATTGCCAAGCGACTGCTTGCGGCGATGGCTGGCGTGACACGTCTAAAAGACGCGACGGGTGTAATTTCGGACATAGGATTCCCACTGCGGCGTATGCCACAGCTCCCATCTTCGGTTTGTTGGGAAGCCAGCAGGAGGGCGCAAAAAATCGGCCTCTGAAGTTACAGAGACTTGATTGTTTGGCCGGGCCGTCCTAGAATCAGATTGCTAAAGTGATGTCGCGGATCGGTTTCGGTCTGGTGGCTAATGGATCAAGGGTCTACCGATTGGCGTCGGTAGGCCCTTTTTCGTCTCGGTTGTCACCTCATCTAAGAGCCCTCTTTCTGTGTGGCGCGATATTCCTGCACGAGATCTGGAAGGCGTTCCAGAAGCCATGCCGATAGACCTGGGATACGCTTCTCAGGGATCGAGATAGTCATTGCATTCCCAGATCGTTTGGCGACGACTACACTGCCATCTTCGATCGCTATCTCGGTGACGGCACTCTCCGACTTGCCTCGATTGTCCAATGCCCCTAAAACCAACGAGAAGCGCTGATCGCTGTCGGCCGACGCCCAGTCTTCGTTCGAGGTGAGGGCTTCGACAACACGGCGCTGCGTCGCATTGAGCGACCGGTTCTGAATGAGAGAGCCAAGTTTTTCCCACTTTGGTCTGCCGATTGAAGGCGCCGAGCCTATCAGCCGGATGAGATCTTCGGGGAGCGCCGCCGCGGCGTTTGTCAGGAAGGAAATATAGGCGACGTTTTTCTGTTCCTTTCGGCCGAGCGCTTCGGAGATCGTCTCGCGGCTGTAACCCTTCTCCTTGAGAGTGAGCGCGAAAAGAGCCTGCTCGATGAAGGAGAGGTTCAGGCGCTCAGAGTTCTCGACACCCTGAGAGATGATCAGCTCTTCATCGGAAAGATCTCGTACAATCGCTTTCACCGGACGCTTGAGGATCCGGCACGCCCGAAGCCGTCTATGGCCATACGCCGCCTGATAGTGGCCCGGTCGGCCGGGGAGGGGGCGGACGAGGATGGGAAGCTTTTGTCCAGCCTCCCTTATTCCCTCGACAAACGCTTCAAACGTCCGGTCTCCCTCAATATCGAGCCGATCGCTGACGAACGAGGGAACTACTTTGTCAGGATCGATTTCGATTATCGACTCGGCCGACAGCAGCTGCTCATGGAGCCGTTTGTTTTCTTCCTCGATGGAGACAAATGCCCTGTCCATTGATTTGACAGCGGCCGAGCCCACACGCCGCTTCTCCGCGTCAGCGGACATGGTAGCCGACGGTCTGACCAAATCGTCAGGATTGACGTTGGCGAACAGGCTTTTCATTCGCTGATTGCGGTCGCGCGGATTGGTCATGACCTGCCCCACACCTCTTTGATGTGCCGAAGAATCTCTTTGTTGACAGAATCGACTGACTCCAACGCGCGATTGAGAGTATCGCGGCCGACGCTTCCTCGGCTCATCTCATAGAGGCTTTTCTTCTCAAGGCCGGCGCTCGCGATCGCGGTAGTCTCGACAACTGCTGGCGCAAGAACATCCTCTTTGAAAAGAGAACGAAGCAAAGTTACGACATTGACCTGCGGACCGTCGTTTGGATTGTGGCGCGTTATGACATACCGAATGAAGTCGTGCTTCAGCACGCCACCGCGTTCCTCGATGACATACATAAGGTCGCTCATCATCGCCAAGAACTGGTTCATGCTCGCGACGTCTATCATAGCCGGATGAATGGTAATCAGAAGCCCGGTCGCGGCGCATAATGCCCCGAGCGTCAGGTAGCCGAGCTGCGGTGGCGCGTCGATCAAGACCACGTCGTAGTCAGCTTCCACTTCGCGAATGACAGAAGACAGACGCCGAAAAAAAATCTCATCTCCACGACCGTGACCATCGGCAATTGCCTGTGGGGTCTCGTGCTCATACTCCATGAGTTCCAGGTTGGCGGGGATCAGATCGATACCAGAAAAGTAGGTTTTCCGGATGACATCTCGTATCGGGCGCCGCCGGTCATCGTATCTGATTGCCGCATAGACTGTCTCATTCTCATCGACATCGAATTCTGGTTGATAGCCGAACATGGCCGACAGCGAGGCCTGTGGGTCGAGGTCGAGGGCCAGAACACGTAACCCGGCTATGGCCAGATAGTGAGCGAGATGAACAGTCGTTGTCGTCTTGGCCGAGCCACCCTTGAAGTTCGCGACTGCAATTACCTGCAGCTTGTCCGAGCCTCTTCGACGGGGCAGAAATTCCAACGCGTCGTGAGGTCGCTTTCGCGCCAAGTGTTCACGTGTCTCATTGATCTGCTCAAGTGTGTAGGCGCGACGGCCGTTGTCGTGGCGGTCAGGGATGACGCCCTCGCCATCCAACGACATTTGCCGCAGAGTCGATTCGGCTATTCCGAGCAGTCCCGCCACCTCCCGTGAGGTGTAGGTTTTCAACGTTTTGACCGCATTCGGCTCGTATATCCGCTCCCGCAGCGATTGCAGCTGTGCGGACAGCAATTGAGACTGCCTGCTAATCTTCTCGGCGGACGATTCGATCATGTTTTCTGGCCGCATATTCATGGTTGTCATCACTCGCGACGCTTTTTTCATGATCGTCGCCCAATTTCCGTCGCGTTACAGTTAACCGATTCCCGAATGGCGTCAAACGCTGCTTGGTTAACGAACGGTTAACAGACACCATGCCGGCTGCCCGAGGCACAGGAAGATTCTCCTGAAAAATCCAATGTTTAGCTGAAACACAGGCCTTCTACGTTCCGCTTCTGTTTTAGTGTAAATCCTACATATGCTTGCCTCCTCGAAAAATTCGCGAAGTCCCCCCGACGCGGAGCAAAACCGCGTTGCCAAGCGAATCGGTCTGAAAAAACCTTGTAGGATTCTACAACTGCCGCCTGATTGAGATTCGTGCTGATTTCCCCGTCGTCCAACAACGACGGAGAGATTCATGCAGGTTCTGGCGATCTCAAGACCGAGGAATATCCGAGAAGCCGAGCTTCTCCTCAGTCATCACGAGCTGCGCGCCAAGGTCTTTTCGGGCCGTCTGAACTGGAGCGTCGACGTTGCGGCAGGCCGTGAGTCCGACGCATTCGACCATCTGCAACCGACCTATATCCTGGCCGTCTCTACGGCCGGCCGATTGGCGGGATGTGCACGGCTACTTCCTGCCACAGGCCCGACCATGCTGGCAGATGTGTTTCCCTCATTACTTCCGCAAGGACGCCTGACCGCCCATTCGTCGATGATCGAGAGCTCCCGGTTTTGCGTCGACACGACTCTCGAAGAGGGGAGGGGAGACGGCTCCGTGCATGAGGCCACGCTGACCATGTTTGCGGGCATCATCGAATGGTGCATGGGGAATAACTACACCGAGATCGTCACCGTGACCGATCTTCGGTTTGAGCGAATCCTCGCTCGCGTCGGCTGGCCGCTGCAGCGAATGGGTGCTCCCCAGAAGATCGGCGTAACGATGGCCGTAGCGGGCACATTGCCCGCGGATGCGGACACATTCCAGAAGCTGCGGCCACCGAACTACCGATCCGAACTCACCGTCAGCCAGGTAGCGTAAAGGAGATCGCCTTGAACCAGCTTCGTTCCCATCCGCGACTCGTGCGCAAACTTCAGGACGCGCTCGGCGATCACCTGTGCGTCGCCCTGGACGATACGACTGTCGTCGAGATCATGCTCAATCCCGATGGTAGGCTGTTCATCGAGCGGCTCGGTCACGGTGTTGCGCCGGCCGGCGAAATGTCTGCCGCCGCCGCGGAGATGGTGATCGGAACCGTCGCTCATGCCCTTCAGGCGGAGGTGGATGATGAGCAACCAATCATCTCCGGCGAACTGCCCATCGGCGGCCACCGTTTTGAAGGACTACTGCCTCCGGTGGTGGCGAAGCCGGCTTTTACCATTCGCCGTCGGGCCTCACGGTTGATCCCGTTCGACGACTTTGAGCGTTCTGGCGTGATGACCGCCCATCAGGCGTCGACGATCCGCAGCGCCATTGCCGCCAGGCTCAATATCATCATTTCCGGAGGAACGGGGTCTGGCAAGACAACGCTGGCTAACGCGATCATCGACGAAATCGTCAAGTCAGCGCCCCAGGACCGCCTCGTCATCCTCGAGGACACGGCCGAAATCCAATGCGCGGCGGAGAACGCCGTGCTCCTGCACACGAGCGATACTGTCGACATGGCGCGGCTCCTAAAGAGCACGATGCGGCTTCGGCCGGACAGGATCGTCGTCGGCGAGGTCCGCGACGGTGCTGCCCTCACACTGCTCAAGGCGTGGAACACCGGCCATCCCGGGGGGGTGGCGACAATCCACTCGAATACCGCCGTGTCGGCGCTACGCAGGCTCGAACAGCTGACCGCTGAGGCAAGCCAGCAGCCGATGCAAGCGGTCATCGGCGAGGCGGTCGACCTTATCGTCTCCATCGAACGAAGCTCGCGCGGACGGCGCATACGCGACGTCATTCAGGTCGAGCGGTTCGCGGGCGGCGAGTACGCGATCGAATCAGACCAGCCGACCGAGGAGCAGGAGGTGCGTCATGTCGCGTAAAGTCGCCATTGTCGCGCTCCTTTCCGCATCCATCGTTCTCGCGTCGTTTGCTTCCGCGCTCGCCAGCTCTGGCGGCGGGGGGCTGCCGTGGGAAGCGCCGCTGGAGCAAATTCAGGAGTCGATCACCGGCCCTGTTGCGGGCGCCATTGCACTTGCAGCGATGGCAATCGCCGGAGGCATGCTTATTTTCGGCGGCGAGCTCAACGATTTTGCGCGGCGGCTCGTCTATGTCGTCCTCGTCGCCGGCATCCTGCTCGGCGCCACCCAAATCGTCGGTCTGTTCGGCGCGACCGGCGCGTCGATCGGACTGACGGATGAGCAGGGGCAGTCGTTCGGCTTTAGCGGAGAAGGGGAGGGGGCCCATGGCTGATTCCCTGTCCGGCCTGCAGCGCAATCGCATTCATCGCGCACTGTCCCGCCCGAACCTGCTGATTGGCGCCGACCGGGAGCTGGTGCTGCTCACCGGGCTCGCTGCCGTCATCCTGATCTTCGTCGTCCTGACGGTGTATTCGGTGCTCTTCGGTATCGCCGTCTGGGTCGTAATCGTCGGGCTGCTCAGGATGATGGCGAAATTCGATCCACTGATGCGGCAAATCTACATCAGGCACATTGGCTATTGCTCCTACTACAAGGCGACCAGTTCGCCGTGGCGGCGGCATTGAGGAGGCGGTGGTGGTCGCTTTGAAACGCTTCCGGGCCACAGGCCCTTCCTTCGCCGATCTCGTTCCTTACGCCGGCCTCGTCGACAATGGCGTTCTCCTGCTCAAGGACGGGAGTCTAATGGCCGGCTGGTATTTTGCCGGCCCGGATTCTGAAAGTGCGACCGCCCTCGAACGCAACGAGCTGTCGCGGCAGATCAATGCGATCCTGTCGCGGCTTGGGAGCGGCTGGATGATTCAGGTCGAAGCCATCCGCATTCCGACGATCGATTACCCATCAGAAAATCGCTGCCATTTCCCCGATCCGGTCACACGTGCGATCGACGCCGAGCGCCGGACGCATTTTGCGCGTGAACAGGGGCATTTTGAGAGCAAACACGCGCTGATACTGACCCACCGTCCGCTGGAGTCCACGAAGACCGCGCTCAGCAAATACATCTACTCCGACGAGGAAAGCCGCAAGAAATCCTACGCGGACACCGTGCTCTTCATGTTCAAGAACGCCGTTCGCGAGATCGAGCAGTATTTGGCGAACACACTCTCGACCCGACGGATGGAAACGCGCGAGGTCAGCGAAAGGGGAGGGACGCGGCTTGCCCGGTATGATGAGCTGCTGCAGTTCATTCGCTTCTGCGTGACCGGCGAGAACCATCCGATCCGGCTGCCGGACGTCCCCATGTATCTGGATTGGATCGCGACAGCCGAGTTCGAGCACGGCCTGACGCCGAAGATCGAGAACCGGTTTCTCGGCGTCGTCGCGATTGACGGTTTGCCGGCAGAAAGCTGGCCCGGGATCCTCAACAGTCTCGACCTGATGCCGCACACCTATCGGTGGTCATCGCGATTCATCTTTCTCGACGCGGAAGAAGCCCGCCAGACGCTTGAACGCACACGCAAGAAGTGGCAGCAGAAGGTTCGGCCGTTTTTCGACCAGTTGTTCCAGACAGAGAGCCGGTCGGTCGACCAGGACGCCGTGACCATGGTGGCCGAGACCGAGGACGCGATCGCACAGGCCTCGTCGCAGCTGGTCGCTTACGGCTACTACACGCCAGTCATCGTGCTCTTCGATGAAGATAGCGAGGCGCTTCAGGAAAAGGCGGAGTCGATACGCCGGCTGATCCAGGCGGAAGGTTTTGGAGCACGGATCGAGACGCTCAATGCCACCGACGCCTACCTCGGCAGCCTGCCCGGCAATTGGTACTGCAATATCCGCGAACCGCTGATCAACACCAGCAATCTTGCCGATCTTATTCCGCTGAACTCGGTCTGGTCTGGCAATCCGGTCGCGCCATGCCCCTACTATCCGGCGAATTCACCCCCATTGATCCAGGTTACGAGCGGTTCAACACCGTTCCGCCTCAACCTGCATGTTGGCGACGTCGGCCATACCCTGGTCTTCGGTCCAACCGGGTCGGGCAAGTCGACGCTACTGGCGCTGATCGCAGCGCAGTTTCGGCGTTACGACGGGGCCCAGATCTTCGCCTTCGACAAGGGCAATTCACTTCTGCCGTTGACGCTGGCTGTCGACGGTGACCACTACGAGATCGGCGGCGAGAACGAAGGAGAGGGGAGGGTGCTCGCCTTCTGCCCGCTCTCCGATCTGGACAGCGACGCAGACCGCGCTTGGGCGGCGGAATGGATCGAGATGCTGGTCGCGCTGCAAGGCGTGCGCGTTACGCCCGATCAACGCAATGCCATCTCCCGGCAAATCGGATTGATGGCAAGCGCTCCGGGACGATCGCTATCAGATTTCCTCAGCGGCGTTCAGATGCGCGAGATCAAGGATGCGCTGCACCACTACACAGTCGACGGGCCAATGGGTCAGTTGCTCGACGCCGAGCAGGACGGCCTCTCACTCGGTTTGTTTCAGACTTTCGAGATCGAGCGTCTCATGAACATGGGTGAACGCAATCTTGTGCCGGTGCTCACCTGCCTCTTCCATCGCATCGAAAAGCGCCTCGAGGGCTCGCCAAGCCTGATCATCCTCGACGAAGCCTGGCTGATGCTCGGTCATCCCGTGTTTCGAGCCAAGATCCGCGAGTGGCTGAAGGTGCTGCGCAAGGCGAACTGCGCTGTGGTCCTTGCAACCCAATCCATTTCGGATGCGGAGCGCTCCGGCATCATCGACGTGCTGAAGGAATCGTGCCCCACGAAGATCTGCCTCCCGAACGGCGCTGCCCGCGAGCCGGGAACGCGGGAGTTCTATGAGCGGTTGGGTTTCAACGATCGTCAGATCGAGATCGTCGCCGGCGCGACCCCCAAACGCGAATACTACGTTGCCACCCCGGAAGGTAGACGGCTCTTCGACATGGCGCTGGGTCCAGTGGCGCTGAGCTTTGTCGGCGCTTCCGGAAAGGACAACCTGAAGCGTGTCCGCGCGCTGAAATCCGAACATGGCCGCGAATGGCCGATCCATTGGCTGAAGACGCGAGGAGTTCACGATGCCGAATGGTTGCTCAACTTGGACTAACCTGCTCGCCGGCCTGCTCGCCGCCGCGGCGACCATTGCCGCAGCCCTCCCAGTGCAAGCCGGCACGGCGACAGGTGCCGCCACCGAATGGACCCAGGTGCTCAACAACGGCGAACTGATTTCGCTCGTCGGGCAATCCGGCGAGCAAATCCAGAACCAGCTCACGCAGATCAGCCAACTTGCCCAGCAGATCGAAACGCAGCTGAACATCTATGAAAACCTGCTCCAAAACACGGCCACGCTGCCGTACCATATCTGGGGTGATGTCGAGCGCGATCTCAATCAGCTCCGCAGCATCGTCGACCAGGGTCAGAGCATTTCGTTTTCGATGGCGAATGCCGACGACCTGCTTCAGCAACGGTTTGAGAGCTATGCCAACCTCAAGACCGATCTGCCGAATGCAGCGAGCTTCTCGTCCACGTACGAAACATGGTCGGATACCAACCGCGACACCATCGGCAGCACGCTAAAGGCGGCAAGCCTCACGGCCGATCAATTCGACAGCGAGGAAAGCACGATGTCGTCGTTGCGATCGATGTCCGAAACGGCGGACGGCCAGATGAGGGCCTTGCAGGTCGGGCACCAGATCGCTGCTCAACAAGTCGCGCAGATCCAGAAGCTTCGTGGCCTCGTTTCCCAGCAGATGACCATGATGGGCACCTGGCTGCAAGCTGAACAGACCGACAAGGATCTGGCCCAAGCTCGGCGTGAAGAGTTCTTCAACGCCGAGGTCAAGAGCATTCCCGAAGGTCAAAAGATGGAGCCCCGCTGGTGAACCGCGCTATCCTCATCGCCCTTTTGCTCGTGATCCTGTCTCTTGCGATGGCGGCGATCGCGCGGATTGTCAATTCCAGAGACAGCAGCAAACTTGGCCTTACGGACGAGCAGCGCTCTGCCGGGCAGACGTTCTTCGGCTCCGGCAGCGGGTTGCCTCCCGTTAAAGATGGTCAGGAGCTGCGTCCGAGATGGTGAATGTAACTTTCACGCGTTTGCACCTGATCACGGGGCTCTTTTGCGTCGCATGTGCGGTTCCGGCTTTCGCACAGGAGGGACAGGTTCTCACCGAGCTGGAAAATCAGGTCTCGTCCGCAGCGAGGGGGTGGGAAAGCACCATCATGGATGCGGCGAGATCGCTTTTCTGGATTCTCGCCGCAATCGAGATCGGTATTGCGGCCGTCTGGCTCGCAATCCAGGCGGCTGCGCTTGATAGCTGGTTTGCCGAGCTGGTCAGGCGGATCATGTTTGTCGGCTTCTTCGCGTTTGTTCTCGATAACGGTCCGACATTCGCCCGAGCCGTCGTCAACAGCCTTTTCCAGATCGGAGCCGGCGGCGGTTCAGCCTCGCCCGCGGAAGTGTTTGACGCCGGCATACGGGTCGCCTCGCAAATGTCGCAACAGGCGCAGTTCGGTGTGTTCGAAGACAATGCGCTGGCGATCGCTGCAGTGTTGGCGATGAGCGTTGTCGTCATCTGCTTCTCGCTTGTGGCAGCGATTTTCGTGTCGGTGATGGTCGAGATGTATGTCGGCCTGCTCGCGGGCATGATCATGCTCGGATTGGGCGGTACGTCATTCACGAAAGACTTTGCCGTTCGCTATCTCGTCTATGCCTTTGGCGTCGGCATGAAGCTCATGGCTCTGGTGATGATCGCCAGGATCGGATCGAACGTCCTGCTTGGCTTAGCCCAGGCTCCCACGGCGACGTCGGATCAGTTCGTCACGACCCTGGCCATCGCCGGTATTTCCGTCGTGGTCTTCATCATCGCCATGTACGTTCCAGGGATCATCCAGGGCGTCGTCCAGGGCGCGTCCGTCTCCGGGGGGATGGAAGCGATCCGCCATGGTGGCCAGGCGACGTCCTTTGTTGCTGGGGCCGGGTTCCTCGCAGCGGGTGCGGCAGGGGCGGGGTTTGCGGCGGCGCAAGCCGCCAGAGCCGCGGGTTCCTCAGCCATGGGGTCCGCCTTCAGAGGCGTCGGCGCGGGCATCGGTTCGGCCGGCAAGGCTGCGGGATCGGCGGCGAAGGAGAAGGCGATCGGCTCGCCGGGTGCCTATGCTGGCTCGCTCCTCGGGCTCGCGAATGCCAAGCTCGACGAGAGTCGCAGCGGGCACAGCGCTCCAAAGCGACCTCCCGAACGCAACGACTAACAGCATAAGGAAAGGATGGATCGATGGCAGCGAACCGCGCCCCCGAGAACCCGTATCTCGCCGCGCGCCAGGAATGGTCGGAACGATACGGCTCTTATGTCAAAGCGGCCGCAGCCTGGCGTCTTGTCGGGATCCTTGGCCTCTCAATGGCCGTGATCGGCTTCAGCTACGCGATGTACCTAAGCACGCAGGTCACACTCGTGCCCTATATCGTCGAGGTCGACAAGCTCGGGACGTCGGTAACAGCCGGCTTCCCGGAGCAGATCGAGTATGCCGATGCTCGAGTGGTGCGCGCGACGCTCGGCAACTTCGTAAGCAGCTTCCGCTCGATCACGCCGGACGCCGTGGTGCAAAAGCAACACATCGACCGGACCTATGCGCTTCTCAGGACTGCAGATCCGTCCACGGAGAAGATCAACGCCTGGTTCCGCGGCAACTCGCCATTCGAGAAGGCGAAAACGTCCACAGTCGCCATCGAGGTCAACAACATCGTGGCTCTCTCAAACCAGACCTATCAGATCGACTGGACCGAATACGAGCGCGACCGCACGGGAAAGGAAACCGGCACGCGCCGGTTTCGGGGCATCGCAACGGTTACGCTGACAACGCCGCAGGACGAGGCAACGATCCGCCTCAATCCGATCGGGCTTTATGTCCGGGATTTCGACTGGACGGCACAGCTTTAAGGGCGGGGATATTTCCGATGCACAAAACAGGATTGATCGCAGCCGCCGGCTGCATGGCCGGGCTCGTTTTCGTAGATTGCGCCCACGCGCAGAGCATGACCACGAATGAGATGAAGGGAACGAACATTTCCAGGAAGTGGCGGGGAACGCCAGGCCTCGTTACCACCGGCCCCGATGGAAAGGTCATCTTCCTCTTCGGCCAGACCCAACCCTCCGTCGTCTGCTCGCCGCTACAGGTCTGCGACATCGAACTGCAGGGCGGCGAGATCGTTCGAGACGTTCTCGTCGGCGATACCGTTCGTTGGAAGGTCGAGCCGGCGACCTCGGGGGCGACCGGCGGGCAGGCAATCCACCTGATCGTGAAACCCTCTGAACCGGGGCTTGTGACGTCTATGGTGGTCACGACCTCCCGGCGCACCTATCACATTCAGCTGAAGTCCCATCCGAGCCAGTATATGGCCCGAATCGGTTTCGAGTATCCCGAGGATGTCTCCACCAAGCTCGCGGACATCAATGCCCGTCTGGAGGCAGGCGGCATTCCCGGACCGGCGCCCGACAAGCTCAACTTCTTTTATTCGGTGAGCGGCGTCGCATCCTGGAAGCCGAAGCGGGTCTATTCGGATGGCGTCAAAACCTACATCCAGTTCCCGAAGTCGATTTCCGGCCAGGATGCACCGGTTCTTTTCGTCGTTTCCGGCGGGCAGAACCGCATCGTCAACTATCGGATGAAGAACGACATGATGATCGTCGACTACGCGGTCGACAAGGCGATCCTCGTTTCCGGCGTTGGCTGGCGGCAGCAGAAGATCACGATTCGGCGGGGAGGATGATCGTGCGAAAACTGCAGCTCACCCTCATCGCTGCCACACTTCTTTCCGGCTGCCAGACGGCCGACAAGGCACTGACCGCCGGTGCCGCTCCGGTCTCTCTTTCCGGACCAACTGCAAGCGCCATTGCCGGCGACATGGCAAGTCGGCTTGCCGAACAGATCGGCCCTGCCGGCACGACGACGATCAGGATGGAGAATGACAGTTCGGAATTTGCAACTGCGCTCGAGGCTGCCCTGAAGGGCTGGGGATACACCGTCATCATCGACGGGAAGACCGCAAAGGACGTCCAGCCGGTAGACCTTGCCTGTGCGATCGACGGGATCGACGGCCAGGTTCTTGCTCGACTGACGACACCCTCGATCGTACTCGGCCGCGCCTATACGCCGACAGCGGCCGGCGCCACCCCGGCGAGCCCGCTCTCGATCATGCAGCGCAACTGAGGGGAGGAGATTATGGTGCAATCGCTCCAGCTCGGCGCGTCCAATCCGGCGGATAATCAGAAGGGTATCCGCCGCCTCAATCGCCTGCCAATCGTTTTCGCCATCGTCCTCGTGGTGCTGTTCTGCGGCATCGTCGTGATCGGCCTGTCATGGCGCGGTCTTTCCTTCAACCGTGGCAACGAAATCGACAGCGCCTCTAACACGCCGGCGACGACCTTCGGCGACCAGCTCAAACGCGGGGTCACCGACGGCATCATCGACGAACCGCCTGAACGCGAGGCGTTTCAGCCGTCGCCTCTCGTCGAGCAGAAAATCGATAAGGAGGAGCCGGTCGTAGAGCCCCGCTCGGTCGAGCGCGAAGAACGGCGGCCAAGAATAGAAACCGAGGAGGAATGGAGGGCGCGTATGAAACGAGAGCAGGACGAACAATATATGCGTGAAGCTCAGCGCCAGCGAATGGCTCGCCTCCAGGCGCGTGCAACCGCTCTCGACTCGCCGCTGACGGTGGATATCTCCGAGGCTGAGAAGGCGTCGGCAGATGCCACCGACGGCGGCCGCCGCAACACGGGCACAACCGCGAACAGCGCCCTCGATCGATATGCCGCAGCCATGAAATCGGGGTTGGTGGGACAGAGCGTCGATCCGAACGCCCAGAGCTCGAAGGAGGACTTCTTCAATCAGGATATCAAGGATCTCGGTTATTTGCCGGACCAGGTCGTGCCGCAGATGTCGCCTTATGAGCTGAAGCGCGGCTCAGTCATTCCGGCGACATTGATCACAGGCCTCAACTCTGATCTGCCGGGCCGGATTACTGCGCAGGTCAGCCAGAACGTCTACGACAGCGGCACAGGCTATCGGCTGCTTATCCCGCAGGGTACGAAACTCTTCGGGCGCTACGATTCGAAGATCTCCTTCGGCCAGGAGCGGGTCCTTGTCGTATGGACCGACCTTATCTTTCCGGACGGATCGACGCTGGAGCTCGGCGGCATGGCCGGCACTGACGCGGAAGGCTACGGTGGGTTTAAAGACGGGGTAGATCGCCATCTCTGGCGGACATTTGGTTCGGCCGCATTGATCGCACTGATCGGGACCGGAATCGATATGTCCATGCCCGAAAGCTCGACATTGGCGTCTCAAGATACTCCGTCGGACGCGGCACGGCGGAATTTCGCGCAGAGCTTCGGTCGCGTGGCTGAAGATACGATCTCGAAGAACTTGAGTATTCAGCCGACGATCCGCATACGCCCCGGCTACAAGTTCAATGTGCTAGTGGATCAAGACATTGTTTTTCCTTCAGCCTACAACGCCGCTAGACGGGTAGAGGGCGGCTCATTGTTCATTCGTTAGCATCGCGTCGAGCCACACCGCGACAAAAGTATTACATTGCTTTCTCGTGTTTTAGATCGACATTGGGTTGAATGTGCGTCGGCTCTGGACAACCGGTCTGATCAACGCTTTGCAACAGACACGACGAGGTGGAAGGCTCGTCGAACAACAAGAGGGTAGGAGAACATCAGTGGACGAAGACTTTCGCTCCCTAATCGACATGGCGGAAGCCGCGCACGATGAACGTATGATCAAGAACGCGGTCAAAAACTTCGCGCAGGCATGCGGATTCGAGCGATTCGCTTATCTGCAAACCGAAGGCCTCGAAGTCCGGACTTTCAGTTCCTATCCAAAGCCATGGCAGGACGTTTATCTCAACAGTCACTACGTTCGCATCGACCCCGTCGTCACGGAGGCCAAGCGCCGTATGGACGTGTTTGCCTGGACAGCGGACGACTGGCCGGATCGCGGCTCTTCCGAGCTCCGACGGTTTCGCGACCAAGCTGTCGAGCATGGCATCTATAGCGGGGTGACAATTCCGGTCGAGGGTAGCTTCGGCTCGAAGATGATGCTGACCCTGGCGTCATCGGAGCGGAAGGCTGATATTTCGAAACTTCGAGACGGTCGAAAGGCGCTTCAGGCGGTCATGACCATTCATTACCGCCTGAAGATCATCGGCGCCACGAAGCTCGTCGCGCCTAAGCGGATACTTTCCCCAAGGGAAGCCATGTGCCTGATGTGGGCGATAAAGGGGAGGAGCGCGGGGGACACCGCCAAGCTGACGGGCATCAAAGAGAGGACGGTGCAGCACTATCTGGACAGCGCGCGACGAAAGTTCGACGCCAAGACGGTTGCCCAGCTTGTTGCGATTGTCAAAGACCGCGGACTGATCTGAGCGTCAGTCCTCATCCTCCGGGGGAACATCAGGGACATACCCGAGAGCCTCGATGATTTCAGAGAGTTCTTCCTGCTGGGCTTGCGACTTTTTCTGCCGAGCCAAATGTTCGTCCTGCAGGCTCTCCAGAACGGCGCTCGAGACGGAGGGATCAGCGCTGGCGCGGAGCCATTCTTGATAGACAGCTTCATCAGCGTTGAGAAGACGCCGGTGCTGGAGGATTGCAGAAACCGCCAAGTCCGCCAGTTCTTCTTTCTTCAGTGAGCTGTAGCGAGATCCTCCCTCTGTGGTTTCCTCGGCTTTCCCGGAGGCGTTACACTCGGCCATCCGCTTGTCTTCAACTTTCATTTCGCCACCCACTCACAGGAACACTACTGTGCGCAATATATCGTTTGCGCCGTGACTGCACGGTCTGAATCGCCAGCTCATCCAACTTAAAAGTAATGCGCGGCGGCTCAACCAATAACACGTGCGGAAACGAATCGGAACTATCGTTCCTGGAACGATTCTTCCTATTTCAGTTCCGCTCACGTCATGGATCTCAAGGAGGTCATGGCGATCAACCTGCGTCGGATACGTCATGGCAAACACCTCACGCAGGAAGAACTGGCAGACCTCACGGGGCTGAGCGCGCGCTATATCGGAAAAATTGAGCGCGCTGATGCTTCAGCAAGCGTCACCGTTCTCGGTCAGATCGCAGACGCTTTGGGTGTTGACCCAGCCGCGCTCGTGACGAAATCCGGCTGACTTGGGCGAGGCGAGTAGATCTTTTTTGCAATCGGCGGACATTCCCCTCGGATCGGCCATCGTCAGTTGCAGGTCTATCCGCCGATATTGCCGATGTCGGTCGTGGCATCCCCTGGGTGGGCGTCGCATTTTTAGTCTATTTGGGAGGGCAAGCTTGCTTAATATCGCCGTCCATCTAAACCTTTGTTGCGGAACCGCGTAGATTTGCAGAAGCTCGGTGTTCAGATGTATCGATGTATCCCAAATAAGTCGCCACATTTAAGAATAGAAGCATGTATAACATCCCGCCTGGAGCCGAAGATATACACGGCCTAACCCTGATATCGATACTTGATACCTATAGATAGTAAGAAAGTCACCCACCGACCATATGCAGTGAGCAACCCTAACTTTCTAATAGCGTTCCTTTAACGAAACATTTGCCATCATTTCAATGGTTTACAATCTCACTCACTTGCCCATCCAGACCCTGCTGCGGCCGGTTTCCGACGCCAGCATCGCGCTTGCCCGTCTCGACGAGCGCATCGCCCGTTCAGCGGTCGGAGATGGCTTTCTCGAACGCATGCACTTCACCGATGCCTGCGCCTCGCTGTGGATCGACGGCGAGCTCGTCCACCTTGAGGACCTGGTGCTGCATGACGCCGGCCATGACATCCGGGCGCCGACCCATGAACTGACGATTGCCCGCGACGTGCTGCGCAGCCGCCGGCGCATCGTCGCGCAGCCGCCCGGCTGGGCGCCCGCCGGTGCTGCAGGCGATCGTTGCCCTCGATGCTTGGAACGAACTGGCCGTGCTGCAGCACGCGCCCTGGCTCGGCCGGCTGCTTGCCGCCTCGATCCTGCGCCAGGCCGGCATCATCACCGCGGCGTATCTTGCCGCCCTCAATCTCGGCCTGAAATCCATCCCCGTCGATCGCCGCCGCCATCGCGATCGTGAGACCCGGCTGTTGGCCATCGCTCACGGTATGATCGCGGCCGCCGAGCTCGGCCTGAAGGAACACGATCGGCTGGCGCTGGCGCGGCAGATGATCGAGCGAAAACTCACCGGCCGTCGCACATCGTCAAAACTACCGGAACTGATCGATCTGGTCATGGCAAAACCGCCGGTGTCCGCCGGCATGGTCGTGAAGACGCTCGAGGTCACGCCGCAGGCGGCGCGGCGGATTGTTTTGGAGCTCGGGCTCAGATAGATGACGGGCAGGGGGAGGTTTCGGGCGTGGGGTATACTGTGAGTGCGTTACCACGTTCAGGCCGTGGGGGTTCGAATATTGCCACTCCGACCAGCCGAAAACCCCGCACGGCGGGGTTCTTTCTTTCATGGCTTTGGAGACAGAAATTCCACCATTGGGATTACCATAGGATTGGGGTGGAAGGCGATGGCGGCCGAGGGAACGCGTGCAGCCCAATACATGCCGACGATCGTTGGTAGACGCGGCTTCAAGTTGCAAAGCGCTCAAATTCGACGTTTATAGGTCAACGATCAATCGTAGAGGATTAGATGTTCGAGAGAATTCCCGTCACCTTTCTGAGCCACGCCGCAGCGATCCTCGCAGACTCCAATTCCGGAATGTCCGGCAATAACATTGTCACGGCTTTCAATGCTTATGCCTTGGACTTCGACAAAAACATTCCTCATGCGACGTACCCGTACGACGCGCCCAACAAGCGGACAGCGTTCCTCGCAAACCTCCAGGCTTTCGAACCCAAACAGCAGTATAAGATCATCAAAGAGCTTTGCGATCACCGTTCTTTCGGCTTTCAGAAGAGGGAGGAGCGCAAGGCTCTGAAGCTTCAGCTTGCTACCAAATACCACCAGTTCGCCGAACTCGGTGAAACCGAGATAAACGAGACCCTGATCGAGGAGACGCGGCACTGGTTGCAAGATTATCCCGATTCTCTCTCGCTGTTTAACCAGGCCCTTCAGAAGTACGATGGCGGCGTATTCAACAGGAATGTTCTGGATGACATCCGGTTGTCGCTCGAGAAGCTGCTCAGGAAAATAACCGGCGTCGACAAGTCGCTTGAGCATCAGGTGAAGCCAGTAGGGGGCTTCATCAAAGATAAGGGCGGTTCGAAAGAGCTTGCTAACATGTTCATGAAGTTGCTCGACTACTACGGCAACTACCAAAACGAATATGTGAAGCACGACGATGCCGTTATCGAGGAGGAAATCGAAATCATCTTCGAGATCACCGCCTCGTTCATGAAGCATCTGGTGCGATTGCAGTCGGCCTAAGCTAGCCGTTCGGAGCTGTCCAGCTCCATAGCGGTCGTCAACTCGTTGAACAATCGCGGCCGAAACACAACGTCAGGCAAGTCGACTCTGACGTCGCGAGATCGACCGAAACCCGGCAGCTGCCCTGAGAGTGGCCGACGAAGTGGAAAGCATCCATAATGCTGAAGGGCCAAGACCGCGCGGCGTAGTGGTCTCAGCCAGCGGTCATGACCGCCGTCCGTCGTCCGCAGTGCGTATTTAGGCCGCGCCGCCCAGCTAAGGTCGAAAGGTCGGGTGACCACCGCGCGAGTGTGCATATATAGAAGGTCCTCCGACACGAAGGTGAATCAATGCTGGGCGGCATCACGAAGCGCATCTACGGCGCGGAAAACACCGGCTTCGGAATCGGTGAGATCGTGGTTGACTTGACAGAGGCGAAGACATCTCTCGAACCCTAGCGATCGCCCCGTCTCTTTATCCATAAACGCTCGACGTCACGCCGCAGGGTACCCATCCGGTGACGGCCGCCTTGCTGAGGCAGGCTGAAGGCTGCAAGTCCTAGTGCAAACACTAGGAGTAGTCCT
>NZ_NWTD01000023.1:0-4192 GCF_002532005.1 Sinorhizobium sp. NG07B
GTCATCTCTCCGTGTCGCGTTTTGGCTGCGCGTAATGGGAAACGGGCAAGACGGTGCGCAGCCCCTCTTCGTCATCCTATGCTATAGGATCCTCTTTGAGCGTGCTGCACGGTCTGACATCAATTCTTCACACTGTTGAAGAGCCGATTAGATTCCGTCCAACGACTATCGAAGAATAATGTATGAGGGAGAGTAATTTATACCAAACCGTCGTGACCCCTGAAACGTGGATGATTCAAAGCGCTGCGGTATGAAATGCTGCCAGCTGTTGTGAGAACTTCGGGAGGTCGCCAGACGCGGACCTACTCCAGGTAGGGAATTGTCAAACGGGAAACGCCGACAACCAGCATGGCCATGCCTGAAGCAACGGTCAGCTCCGGGAAAAGGCTCTTAGGACGATATCGATCCGGCTTGGTTTTGAAGTGCACCCCACATTTGGGCCACCGGGAGCTGGAATTCTCAGGGTTAGGGCTCAGTTCGGCTGGGGAGCCGATGACCGTTCATGAGCGAAATCGGCACCTTTATGGCGATGGCACTGTGTAGCCGGAACTCGCTCACGACAGGATGACAGAACGCCGACGAACCAGAGGTCCGGGAGCTTTTGTGTCTGTGGCGTCCCTGGTTCGGGCGGTTCGTCTAGGTCCATGAGGCGCTGGCGAAAAGAAGGGCTATTTTCCGTCGCCGCCCACGCCTTCTGGCGCTTCTTTTAATCGGCTCGTTCAAGTCCCGGCGTGAATGTTCCACCGACCCGGAAGTGTAGTACCCATCCGGTGACGGCCGCCTTGCTGAGGCAGGCTGAAGGCTGCAAGTCCTAGTGCAAACACTAGGAGTAGTCCTATGACGAAGCATCAGATTGAAGTGATCACATCGGTCGAGCGTCGTCGGCGCTGGTCTCGGGAGGAGAAGGAGCGGCTGGTCGCGGCGACGCTTGAGCCAGGCGCAAGCGTTTCCGAGATCGCTCACTCGGCCGGCATCCATGTGAGCCAGCTCTTCCGCTGGCGCAAGGAACTCTGCCAAATCTCCGCGCCGTCCGTCCCGCAACTGGTTCCGGTGGAGGTCGTCGAAGCGCTTCCAGCGCCGCCGACCAGGGCGGAGCCACCGCCGGTCTCTCGGTCGCGCAAGAAAGCAAGCATGGTGACGATCGAGCTTGGCGGTGGGCGTCGTCTCCGGGTCGAGAGTGACGTCGACACCGAAGCCTTGGCGCGGATCCTCGATGTCCTGGAGCGGCGATGATCCCGGTTCCGAGTGGTGTGAAGGTCTGGCTCGCCACGGGCTTTACGGACATGCGGAGAGGCTTCCCCGGCCTGTCGCTGCTGGTGCAGGAGACGTTGAAGCGCGATCCGATGAGCGGCCATCTGTTCGTCTTCCGGGGGCGGAGCGGCGGCCTGATCAAGGTGATCTGGCACGACGGCCAGGGTGCCTGCCTATTCACGAAGAAGCTCGAGCGCGGCCGCTTCATCTGGCCGTCGGCGGCCGACGGCACGGTGGTGATCACGCCCGCGCAGCTCGGCTATTTGCTCGAAGGCATCGACTGGCGAATGCCGCAAAAAACTTGGCGTCCGACGTCGGCGGGATGAGCAAAACCGCTGGCATGGCGGGAGCGAATATGATTCCATCCCGCCATGACCGATGCGGCCGATCAGCTTCCCGACGACCTTGCCAGTGCGCATGCGATGATCCTCGCCGAGCGCGCGGCCCGTCGTGAGGCGGAAGCGCTCGCCGCCCGCGCGCAGGCGGTAAACTCGCATTCGGATGCGCTGATCGCCCGGCTGAGGCTGGAGATCGAGAAGCTGAAGCGCGACATCCATGGCAGCCGGTCGGAGCGCAAAGCCCGGCTTCTCGAACAGATGGAACTGCAGCTTGAGGAGCTGGAAGCCGACGCCAGCGAAGACGAACTGGCGGCGGAGATGGCCGCACGCTCCTCGACGGTCAGGGCCTTCGAGCGCAAGCGTCCGTCGCGCAAACCTTTCCCCGCGCATCTGCCGCGCGAGCGCGTCGTCATCGCCGCTCCATCAAACTGCCCGTGCTGCGGTTCGGGCAAGCTGGCAAAGCTGGGCGAAGACATCACTGAGACGCTGGAGGTGATTCCGCGCCAGTGGAAGGTGATCCAGACCGTGCGCGAGAAGTTTACCTGCCGCGAATGTGAGAAGATCACCCAGCCGCCGGCACCCTTCCATGTGACGCCGCGCGGCTTTGCCGGACCGAACCTCTTGGCGATGATCCTGTTCGAGAAGTTCGGTCAACATCAGCCGCTGAACCGGCAGAGCGAGCGCTATGCCCGCGAGGGCATCGACCTCAGCCTGTCGACGCTCGCCGACCAGGTCGGGGGCTGCGCCGCGGCATTAAAGCCGGTGCATGGACTGATCGAAGCGCATGTCCTTGCCGCCGAGCGTTTGCATGGCGATGACACCACCGTGCCGATCCTCGCCCGCGGTAAGACCGATACCGGTCGCATCTGGACCTACGTCCGGGACGACCGGCCGTTTGGCGGGCAATCGCCGCCGGCGGCACTCTATTATGCCTCGCGCGATCGGCGGCAGGAACATCCCGCGCGCCATCTCAAAACCTTCACCGGTATTCTGCAGGCGGACGCCTATGGCGGCTACAACCCATTGTTCAAGGTGGATCGCGATCCCGTTCCGCTGACGCAGGCGCTGTGCTGGGCACATTCACGGCGCAAGTTCTTCGTGCTCGCTGACATCGCCACCAATGCCAAGCGCGGGAAGAACGCCGCGCCGATCTCGCCGGTCGCGCTGGAGGCGGTCAAACGCATCGATGCACTGTTCGACATCGAGCGCGAGGTCAACGGACTTGCCGCCGATGAGCGGCTGCAGCGCCGTCGGCAGGAAAGCCAGTCAATCGTCGATGCGCTCGAGGAATGGCTACGGGCCGAGCGGGCAAAGCTGTCGCGCAGTTCACCCGTGGCTGAGCCGATCGATTACATGCTGAAGCGCTGGGATGGCTTCACGTCCTTCCTCAATGACGGTCGAATTTGCCTGACGAACAATGCAGCCGAGCGGGCGCTTCGCGGCTTCGCTCTCGGCCGCAAGTCATGGCTCTTCGCCGGATCAGACCGCGGGGCCGAACGAGCCGCCTTCATGGCAACTCTGATCATGACTGCCAAGCTAAACGACATCGATCCGCAGGCATGGCTTGCCGATGTTCTCGCTCGTATCGCCGACACGCCGATCGCGCGCCTCGAGCAATTGCTCCCGTGGAACTGGGCCGTCAACCAAAACTGCACCGAATGCGGCAAAGCCGCGTAAATTGAGAACGTAGGACATCATGGTGAGACGCGGAAACACGAAGTTTTCATTCCAGCAGGTTGACGTTTTCTCCTCCAAAGCTTTGCTAGGTAACCCGCTGGCGGTTGTCATCGGAGCAGATTCCTTGACTGCATCCGAGATGGCTGCTTTCGCACGCTGGACGAACCTTAGCGAAACGACCTTCCTTCTCCAGCCGAGGGCGGCGGATGCCGACTACCGTGTTCGCATCTTTACGCCTGTTGCTGAGTTGCCCTTCGCGGGCCACCCCACTTTGGGGAGTTGCCATGTATGGCTGTCTTCCGGTGGAAGTCCAAAGAGTGGCGACATTGTCCAGGAGTGCGAGGCAGGACTAATCCACATTCGGCGCGACAATGAACGACTTTGCTTCGAAGCCCCCGAACTGCGCCGCTCGGGTCCGGTGGAACTCGACATACTGACGCGAGCCATCAAAGGGCTGCGATTGACCTTTGATGACATCATCGACGCCAACTGGGTGGACAATGGCCCCGGCTGGCTCGCTGTTCTGCTACGCTCCAGGGCTGACGTCCTGGCGCTGCGCCCGGATTTCGCCGTTCTGTCCGGATTGCGGGTCGGTGTCGTTGCTCCCTGGGATCCTACGAATGATGGGCGGGATGCGGATTTCGAGGTGCGTGCCTTTACCGCGGCCGGTTTTGAAGATCCGGTAACCGGCAGCTTAAACGCTGGCATCGCTCAATGGTTAATTGGCAACGGCATCGCGCCTCCGTCATACATTGCCAGCCAGGGTACCGTCCTTGGACGGGAAGGACGTGTTCATGTGGAGCTGGTCGAAGATCAGATTTGGATCGGTGGCGACGTTACGACATGTATCGAGGGCGTTGCAGCTCTTTAATTTGAACGCCCCCTAGCGAAATCGAAGCCACCGCGGCCTCGGCCGTATGGTTACG
>NZ_NWTD01000024.1:0-35093 GCF_002532005.1 Sinorhizobium sp. NG07B
GCTGCGCTTCATTCTCTGGTCCTCTCAATGGGCCAGAGCTTACTTCAAAATGGATTATTTCAACGGGGCAAGGTCAGGTTGAACCATTGGAGCCTGCCCGGAAGACCGATCTCCCGCTACTCCCATGCAGGGAGGCCGCCGGTGCCCCAATCATCCGATCTTTTTTAAGCCGACTTGGCCCTAGCCATAACGACGCTTCATGGCGGCACGCCGTAGCATGAACGTCCGTATCTCATTGTCAGATGTTTCCGGCCACTCTGATTTAACCCACTGGAGCCAAAGCGGCATCGCTCTCGCCATCATCGGGGCGCAGTCGCTCAAAGCGTAGCAGTTCAGTTTCTTGCCATTCCTCTTGGATTTCTCCTCGACCATTGTGGAGGCAAGTAGAGGCAACTGCGGCCATCGCGATCACCCAGAGTGCGTTTGCTTCAGCGCCGAAGTACCAAGCGGCGGCAAATGCCGCTGATCCAGTCAAAAGCTGCCTCAGCTCGGCTGAAATAGGTGATTGGGCGGGAATCCCTTAGATACCTTCCACCAGCGAGTCACCTCAAAGTACATAAGGAAGATGGTTGACCAGGCGATAGCACCGAGCACATGCGACGTCGCACCGAACGCCCACGCCAGGATGAAGACAGCCGAGCACGCAAGTCCTGTCAATATGCGCTGACGATTGATAGAGATAAAGCGCCGCATAACACCCCCCAACGACGGCTCTATGCTAGCAAGACGCATCACGCTTTGCACGCGCTGCGCGCGTCTGGCAAGGCAACTCGAACTCGCCGCGCCAAATCCCGGCGCCGTTAGAGCGCGCTGCCCGCTGCACGCCAGCGTATGAGCCCTTGCTGTATCTTCCCCAATTCACCGCATTGCCGCTTTCGACGAGCCAGCGATTGACCTCGCGGCCGTCGGCACGAAAGCACACGCCGACGAAACGGTCGTAGCGGTCGCGATCAAGGATCTCGCAGCGGGTAGGGCGGGGCGCGGCGAGGAAGCGTTCGAGTGCGAATGCTGCCTCTTTGCCACAGCGGTAGCTGCCGCCGTCTCCATCCTCGCATTTTCGCCAGCTCTCCGGTGCATCGACACCGTGAAGGCGAATGCGCTGGCCGCGGATCTCAATGGTGTCGCCGTCGATGACGGTTGCACGGCCGGTAATGTGGGCGGCGGAGTGGGCGCGGTCGAGGGGAAACGCGGCAACGGCGGCCGCCAGGAGCGCAGGAACGAAACGTCGAGATTTCATTTTGAAGCTCAGAGACGCGCGGAAGCGCTGACCTGCGGCACTGGCGTCGGCCCCTCACTCATGCGCATCTCGACTATCTGCAATTCCACATGCAAGCCCCGATACGCGGCTTGGCGAACCGTCTCGTTGAATATGCGCATCGCTTCGTGCAGGTTTTCCGCAGCTTCCCGCTGTTCTTCTGTCATTGTCGTACGAGCCTCGTCATTCGTGCGCTGACGTATCGTCTTCGACAACGCCGCCGTCAACTCGGTTGGGCCGATGCTCCATGCAAAACCAGCTGGGCGCGGCCTTACCGACCGCAAAGCCCAGGCTGCCCCACTTTTGACATTCGGGGCGCTCGCAGTAGTGGACGTATGGGCCAGCCTCGAAATGCGGCTTCGCGCCTTGCTCATCGCTCATTGGCTTTGTCCCGGCGACGGCCGAACTGCTCTTCGAACGCTTGCTGCCAGTTTGAATGGCAAGAGCTCCCGGCGTGCTTCAACTGCTCGAAGTGGAATCTTTGCAGCAACGCCGCTGAGATTATGTGAGCCATTTCGCTGCGGGCGCTTTCTGCTTTCGACCGATCCTGGTCGCATGCGGCCCGGCGCAGCTCGATCGGTATCGAGTAGAGCGTCTGTGTAACGAAAGGCGTGATCGCCGGAGAGCGCAACACCGACGCGATGTCGAAAATGGCAAACGCTCGAAAGGAATCGGCAATAATAGCGGCAACCTCCTGCACGCCGCGGACCTCGACCGGATGGCGATATTGATCCAGGCCGGCGAAGCCCCGCCGCTGATGGGATTTCAATACGGCAAGATCTACAGCAATGAGGCTCTCGATTTCATCTGCAAGTGTTCGCATCGGCGCACCTTTCCTAACCGCAAAGCGGTCTTATCGGCCCCCTTGTTGTCAGATTGGCGCGCCGCAGCGCCGATGAATGTTCTTATTATGTTCTCATGCGCAGCAGAGTCAATGTGCACCATCCGAATACCCACGGCGTTTACTGCGGCCGACCCATACCGTCGGAAAGGGCAGGTGGCTGGGCGACGTAAACTCCCTGCGTCAGTTGCTGCACAGATCGGGGAACCGACTTACCGTGACTTTCGTTGAACGCAAATTAGGCGTCACTGAAATAGTGAAGGAGACACAATGAAAAGGTCCGTCGGTAAGCTACTCGCGATAGGCTTGATCGGGACCAGCACGTGGGCAGCAATCCCTGCCGTCCCGTCAGCGCAGTCTTTGGACCTGTATATCGGACCCGGTGGACCGGAGCTGCGGGAGCGAAGATATGATGATGACGACGATTATCGGCGCTATCGCGGCTGCAGCGAGCGCCAGGCTATTCGTCGTGCTTACAGGCTCGGAGTTCATGACCCCGAGATCCAATCAATCACAGGTCGCGAGATTGCCGTTGAGGGAATAAGACGTGGACGCTTTACGACCGTGTACTTCGCTAATCGTCCCGGCTGTCCGCGTAGGTTGAGATTAGTGGCGGATACGTCAGCGGTTCCTCAGGTACAAAAACACGCGGCGTTTCCAGCGACGCCACTTGAAACCACATGACGAAATCAGCCGCAAAGAGTCGGATTGCACCCTCGAGAAGGCCGCCAACGGTGCCACCAGACCCGATGCCGGCGCGCGTTGACCCCTGTCTCGCAATGCTCGTCGATCGGCCACCACCCGGGCCGGACTGGGCCTTCGAAGTGAAATGGGACGGCTACCGGCTTGCCGTCCACATCGAGCCCAGTCGCGTGCGCATCATAACGCGAGGCGGCTACGACTGGACGGATCGCTTCCCCTCTATCGCTGCCGAGGCGCGGCTTCTTGGGCTGAAGACCGCAATCCTCGACGGCGAGGCGGTCGTACTCGACGGGCACGGCCGCTCTGACTTCGGCATGCTCCAGCGTGCCCTCGGCCGCCTGCCGACTACGCAAGGGCCTGGCGAAATCATCCTCTACACCTTCGATCTCCTCTATCTCGATGGCTGCGACCTGCGCCGGCTACCGCAACGAGAACGGCGACGCTTGTTGGAGCAGGTCGTACCCGTTGACCGAAATGGCGCAATTCGCCTCTCGGAGGAGGTGCCCGCGGACGGGGATGAGTTCCTGCGTGTCGCCTGCGCCCACGGGATCGAGGGCATCGTCGCGAAGCACCATGAGCGCCCCTACCGCTCCGGCCGACGTCCCGACTGGCTCAAGATCACCTGCACGCGGCGCGACAGCTTCGCGATCGTCGGTTTTGAACCATCGACCGTGCCTGGTGCAATCGGCCGGCTGCTGCTGGCTGCACGACGGGGCGGTGAGCTCGTCTACGTCGGCGGCTGCGGAACCGGATGGACGCAGGCAGAGTCGAGGAAGCTACGCGAAGTGCTGCAGGAAATCGCGACGGACTCGCCAGCGGTGAAACTGAAGCGGAAGAGCGCAGTATTCTGCGTGCCAGTGCTCGTCGCTGAGGTCGAGTATCGCGCCTGGACGGACGAGGGCAAGCTGCGGCATCCGTCGTTTAAGGGGATACGGGAAAGGGCGGACGATGCGACGGTATATGAGTTGAAATAGCGGCCCGCGAAAGAGGCGGACCCGCAGGAGCGATCGGCGGCGTGACAGTCTCCTCGGAAGCAGATGTCGCACAAAGGGATCTCGGGGTTCGTGGCCTCCCACCATCGCATCGGGCTGCCACAATGGAGGCACTCGTCTCCGCGCGCGCCAGCTCCGCCAGCACGACGCATCGCTGCCTTTTGGGCTCCCGCTTCCGGTTTAAGCGCATCGTCGCGTCGCTTTAGCTCGGCTGCCCGCTCTTCGTCAGTAAAACCGCTCACCTACGCACTCCCCTCCGTCTCACTCCCCTCGTACAAATCACGCAGGGGCAGGAAGCCATATCCCTCCTTACGACGCTGCCCGGCCATATGCAGCTACACTGGAACACCTGCATCGCAGCGCTAATGGCGGTACGGGCCATCCATCTAATCTGGCCATGGCATGCAAGCGCTGCATCAATACGCGTGGCGAGCGTGACTGGCTTAGCTACGCGTCCTGGCGACGCGACGAGTTTTAAGAACTCCGAGCGCACCTTGCCACCACCAGCCGCCAGGCTGCCGGCTCACCACCGGATCAACGCGCTCCCGGCCACGGTTCACACTGGCGCCAGCCCTTCGCTCTTCGTGGGCGAGGGGACTTTTCTGTCATGCGTACACCCATTCATCGGCGGTTCAGCCTCCACGGCGCAATCTCATTAGCACCGAGGAGGATCCCTTCATGAGCAAGTTCTTATCGGCCATCACAGCCGCGGTTTTGGCTGCGTCATTCGCTTTGCCGTTAAGCGCCACGCCAATCTCCGCGCATAGGCTGGAGCACTTGAAGACGGGCTCGGTTGAGCAGGTCAACCACCGACGCAATTGGCGAGACAGCCATTGGAACAGGCGGCACGCTTGGCGCTCATGCCGCTACTACGGCAGGTGCTTCCCACGCTATGACTACAGCCAGAGCTACGGCTACCGCGACGATTACCGCTACAATCGGCGACCGGGCGTCAATATTTACTTGCATTTCTAACGACCGGCGGTTGCATCTTCCATTAGGGAGGGTTTTTTTTCCGCCTCGCCGCGAACTAACCCATTTGGGCAGCTTTTGCTGGCACGAGATGCGATCTACCCTCCTGACGCGAAGATCTGGCGGAGAGGGGCATGCGTTACCGCCCACACCCGGGCCGTCCGCAGAAACGGTCTGTACTGTCCTATCCTGGCCTGCTGATCGGCGCTCTTGCTGTCGGTGCAGCCGCGGGCATGACCGCGGGTGACCTTCTTGCCTCACTTACTGGCGGTTCTGCTGGACCCTGCGATATCAAAGGCAATATCAGCATCGACACCGGCGAGCGGATATTCCACGTGCCTGGTCAGAGATTTTACTCGCAGACAAAGATCAGCCCGCAATATGGGGAGCGTTGGTTCTGTTCGGAGTTCGAGGCTTGGGCCGCGGGGTGGCGGAAGTCGAAGGTGTGACGCGATGCCGTCCATTGATGACTATTGCAGATCGGACAATCCGCTGGTGATCGTGAACTTGAGCCCGGTACTCGGATCAAAACTAACGTCCTCGGCCGGGTAGACCGCGACATAGCCCAGTCTCGTGAATCCCGACACCGTCTCTTGCGGGTCGCTGTGGACAGTGTCGTTGGTAAGGAGCACCCGCTTCTCTTGTTCAATTCCCTGGACGTATTTCTGAATTTTTGCGAGGCTCGGCCCATTCGCTACAGGCTCGAAAGGATCGTGATAGTGCGGCCAGTTCTCCTTCGCCCATGACTGTGCACGCACGGCAACTCTTTCCCGTCAACAGTCGCAAACCATGAGCCTCGACTACCCTTAGCTTTTTTGGTGGACATCTTAGATCCTCTGAGTCGTCATTTTAACGAGCGACGCGACAGGCCGTTGGCATTTTCACGGTCATGATCATCGGCGCAAAGCAAGCATAAAACGTAAAAACCATAACAAAATCAACGGCCAGTGGCGGAGGAGGTGGATTCGAACCCACGGTACGCTTTCACGCACGCTGGTTTTCAAGACAGTGCCTTAAACCACTCGGCCACGCTTCCTAGAACGGTTTTCAGGCACCCGGCCGCAACTGTGGCTTGCCCCCGATAACAGATCGGGACGTCGTGATTGGAGCAGGAGGACGCGTCGCGTCGGATTTGTCCGCTTCGCCACGGTCTTGTTCGGCGAGCCACCTCGAAGCACATCCACTCAAGCCTTTGAACGACACGGGAAAAAAGATCTGCCACGCTCCCGGCCCGACTGGCACGATATTTGAGTCTCCTTAGAGCGGGGCGCTGGCGACCTGGTGACCGCAAGTGCTCTGCCGAAAACGGCCGAGCGCAATCGGTGGAGTAAGGCTCCATCACAATTGTCTGCGCCTCGCGATGTCACGTCTTGACGTGCTCGAACGGTCACCGACGGTGGGTTGCGCCGATTGTGGCGCGCTTTCGAAAGAGAGGAACGAGTATGAAGAAGCTTGTATTTTCTGACCTTGAAAAGCGCATCTCCGCTATCAGCGAAGAAGACGCAACGTACAGCAAAGGCAAGATTATCCTCGCCTAGGCTGTAGATCCGGGGGCGAAGTCAACGCGCGACTTCGCCCTTCCTTTTGAGCGAGGCATCTCGTGGAGTATGCAAAACCTTTATTAAAGCGGTCCCACCATGTTCTCGTAGCAGAGGACGGGAGCATTTGTATCGGTGAAATACCCGGAAAATCAAAGATCATCCAGTCTCCTCCCCCTTGGGTTGCAGTTGTGCTGTCGAGGCTCGACGGCGAGCACACAATACCGAGGATACTGAAGGAGCTTAAGGCAGAACATTACGACGTCACGGATGGTGACGTGCGCGATTTCGTCTCAGCCCTTGCTGGCTTCGGACTTATTGAAGAGAGCTCTCGATTTTCCAGCTTGCTGAGCTCAGAGGAGATCGAGCGCTACGACAGGCAGATGCTGCAATTTTCACTCATCGACGAAGATCGGGTAGATAATGCGACAGCCTATCAAGAGCGGTTAAAGCAGGCCCGTGTGCTCGTGCTGGGAATGGGGGGTTGGGGAACATGGTGCTCCCTCCTCCTTGCACGATCCGGGATCGGCGCATTGCGGATCGTGGATGGGGACGATGTCGAGCTTTCCAATCTCAATCGCCAGGTTCTCTACAACACCACTGATCTTGGGGCACGAAAAGTAGATGCCGCGGCCGCAAACGTTCGGAAGCATAATCCGCATGTTCGCGTTGAACCCTTTTACGAGTTTGCCCTACCGGATCGTGTTCGCTTGGGAGAGCTGCTGAAAGGAGTTACCGTTGCAATTCTGGCTTGGGCGAGCTTGGGGTACTATCGCAAGGACAGCGTCGAGAGGATAGTCCACGAGATCGCTCGCGATCGGCAGATCCCGGTGATCGAACTTGGCGGTGACCCGCTCGATATATCGGTCGGTCCAATTTATCTCAATGACGGCAGCCACCCCTCATTCGAAGACCTGCGGCGCATTTCTCAAGACCGATTCTATAGTGATGACGCACTGGTTAGAAGCTTCCAGGAAGCCCGGCTGAAAAATGAGTTCGCCAACGGCAATCGCAGCGTCAATGCGTGGCAAAGCTCACCATCGTTGGCGGTAATGGCGGGTCTTGCAGCCGACCAGGTCCTGAAACTTATTACAAAGTACGACAACTGCAATCTCGTGGGGAAACGATTCCACATGTCGTTAAGGACATACGCGACGCGTGAAGAGGTGCTTTTTGAGCAAGATTGAATCGCTACGCGAGACGTTTGACGTCGAAGGGTTCGTCTATTTCGACCTATCCGAATTCCTGCCCGGCTTGCCGCGGATCGCCGAGGGCGTCGAGAGGATCGAGGATCGCTTCTGGTCAGCAATCATCAAAAATCGAGATGGTGTGGCGGATTACTATCAGGACAGCCGGGCAGCCGCTGCTCACGAACTGGCAATCGCCGATTATACAGCTGGCGAATTCTCCTATTCGTTCAAGCGTTTGGAAGACACCCCAACCAATAACCGAAACCCCATATTTTGGGGTGTGAAGACACTTTTGTCGTCGGAACCCATGTTTGAGCTCTTGAAGCAGGTCACAGGAAGACAAGCCACGGCCATCCGGCAATTCTACTTCAATAGGTTTGACGAAGGGGAGTTTCTATTTACGCATACAGACCCGGGCCAGAGTTTCGGTCTCGTTCTTAACCTGTCGAAGGGGTGGGAACCGAACCATGGCGGTCTCACGATGGTGCAGACCGACGATCGCAAAGCGATTAGAGCATGTTTGGTCCCGACCGAGTTTCAGGCGCTGATCTTTGATACCAGCGCCCGCTTGATTCCGCATTTCGTCTCGATGGTCACTGCTCGGCCGAGGGCAAAACGAATAGCAGTAGTCGTCAGATATGACGCGGAATAATAGGGCGACCTTTGATATGAGGTCCTTGCTGGCCCTGCTGGCCGGGGGAGCCGTGGTGTTGATTTGGAGCACAGCGTTCTCCCTTTCTCGCGAGGCAATCAAAGACTTGGGTGTTTGGCCCTTTCGCTTTTACAGTCTACTGGCGGGCCTTCTTCCAATAGCTGTATTCCTTCCTAAGAGCATGCGGGAGCTTCGAACAGCGTCAATCGAAGAACGACACAACACGCTCATCGTTGCAGTCATCAACGGGTTCGTCGTGTCGACGGTCAACGTGATAGCTCTTGCATTCTTTCCAGCGCCGGCGGTTCTGACGTTAATGTACACGATGCCCGCCATTACGAGCCTGATCGAGATTGTGTCGGGAAAGCGCCTCCATCCGTTCGCAATGCTTGCACCCATCGTAGCGGTCGTCGGCGTATTGTTGTACATCGGTGGCAGCAGCTTCGGGGCGGGTGCGATGCTGGTTCTGATCAACGCGAGTGCCTGGGCTTTTGCAACAATCCTGGCAGGAAGGCCATCCCACTCAATTTCCGGCATCAGTAGGGTGGCGTTGCAATGCATATTGGCTTTCGTCCTGAACCTCCCTTTCTTCTTCATTTTCACGGTGGTGCCAAAAGGATCAATTCCACTTCCAAGCTGGAACGATTTGCTAGCTATTCTCTATTCGGGTGTGCTGAACGGTGCTGTCGCGTTTTGGCTTTGGTACTACGCAATTGCCGGCATCGGCGTCGGCAGGGCCGCGTACTTGACGCTGCTCGTGCCAGTAGCAGGAAGCGTTTTCGCTTCAGCTTTTTTTGGAGATGAACTTGGCCCCCGGCAGGTTCTCGGCATCGCTCTTGTCTCCGGCAGCATGCTTCTGAGGGTTTCTGTCCCGCGATGACGCCAGCCTCCCTGTCATGAACCTTGGTCCTTGCTGGCCGAAGAATGCCGATCTCCTATCTCTTTGAAATACTGCAGTTGCATAGGTGGTGCCAACGGCTTGCGTGGGTCTTCTTACACCGTTGTTGGAAGTGTTTGACATGGAGATCGGCACGTCTGATGCCGGACCGATCTGGACGAAGTTTAGGCGCGACGAAACCGCACGGTCTTAAAGTCGACCTCCGTAAGCCGAGATCTCTATAGAAGCGGCTTCGGCATGGGGCGGGAGATCAGAATGGACGATCCGGGCGGACTTCCACACTCGGACGGCAACGGGCTTGATGCCGCTGACGACAAAGGATGCCCTAACCGTTTGTGCAGCTATTGCCGACGGACGCTTGCCGGCATGGGTCATCCCTGTCTTGCCTCGCTCCCCGTCAAACCGACAAGGTCAGGCCTGAAACTTACGCGTGAAATGGGCGGGATGCCGGTGGTTGCCGAAATCGACGCGCGCGCGTCATCACCCGCCACGATTGCACGAGCGTGCTTTCTTCGATCGCTGGCGAAGTCGCCGCAACTCGCCGTCAAGACGGCCATCCACGGCGGCGAGGCTTTCACCCGGTCCTGATCATTAAACGAAGGACATCAGGCTGTCTCACTCCCGATTGAAACAGCCCGATGAGCTTTCCGGCAAGCTCATCGGCTCGGTCGCTTGTAATTGGAATGCGTCGGACCCCGATTTCCTCATCGAGGATGCTTTGGAGCAAGTCGAGGTCGTCAGGCGAGAGGGGAGCGTTATAGGAATCGTTGCCAGAATACATTGCGCAACTCGCTTAGTCGGGGCGAAAGCGCAGAACTTCCAGCCAGCGGCGCCCGTGTAACCAGCCGCTGATAAGAGCAATGTACGCCCTATTGGCAGGAGCGCAACACAGGGGACCCGTTCAGTCACGTAGCGTACAAAAAAGGCCGGGCTGAACCCGGCCCTGCTGCCGCCAAAGGCAATACATCCGTGGACAATGGCTATAAGGTCACTGGTAGTCGCCGATCATGGCGAGATTCAACAAAGCTGTGGCGGTGTAAGTGGTCTTTGCAACAAGAGGCGTCGGGTATTGCTGGCAGCGTCACCCCCCGTTCCGTTAGTCCAACAGGAAAGTGGAGGTTGGCACTCGAAGTGCCGCCGCGATGCGCCTGAGCTTGTCTGGGTCGACATCATCACCGAGTTCAATCCTAGTGATTTCCGCGCCAGTCAGTCCGCAGGTCAATGCAAGATCCTCGATGCTGTATCCAACCGCTTCGCGAGATCGCCGAACAGCATCACCAATATCAACGTAGCCCTGCTTCGTCACAGGCGCACCTGCATTGTTTGCTGAATTTGGCATGGTTAACTCCTTCGATCATGCGCCATAGGGAAACGGCAACCATAGTGCACGACAAACAGATTATGGTGCAGTGCAACATGATTACCTTAAGTATGACAATTGAAAGGCAGGCACCGCATGATCCGACTACCGTGGTGATGACCATTTTGAGAAGCTAGGAACTTTTTGACGCCGGCATTGCCAAACGCGCGAAGCTAGCTCTCAACACCGTTATAGGAGCTGCCATCCCGAAAGCTCCCGGGCCAGGCTAGTCTACGCTCGCGAGTGAGGCGGATGTGGATCGCTCCCTTCCCCTGAAACACTGCCAGGTCAGGGCAAGCCGAACCTCTATTGTGCGGCGGCGGGAATAGTGCGCCTGCGCATGCCGGCGAAAGTCGCTCGCCGGGCCTGCTCAGACATGAGCTTTGCGTCGAATTGAATCATTGTCTGCCACGTTGCATTGAGCGCGGGCTTTCTTTCGCCCTCGATCTCCACTGTCACGTCATAGATAATCATCAGCATGCTGGCGGCGCAGAAGCGGGCGTCGGCCATGGTGAAGCGGCCGCGCACGCGTGCGCCGCACTTGACCGGCGCCATGAAGCGAACTTTGTCGAACCCATAATTGATGCCCATCGTCAGCTCGCGGATCTTCGGCAGGCAATTGTAATTCATCGCCGAGAGCAGCGAGAGAGACAGGAACCATTCGCGCTCGTGCCGCGGAATGATGTCTCCGTTGCTGCGCGTACCGGGTCGGTGTGAATGAACTGGAGTCTCCCGTCGCCTCCGCGAAGTTGTCGATGGTCTCTTGTGTCACGGTGATCCAGTCGGAGACGCCGATCTCCTTGCCGATCAGGTCCTTGACATCGGAGAGCGAGATTTCTTGCGGCATGTAGTTATCCTGACAGGGCCTCGAGCCGAACTGTAGTTGTTAGGCGAGGCTCTAGAAGAGCGGCGGTACGATTTTAGGAAGCTATCCGCTCAGCTGCCTGACGCCCAACGGTCGCGGTCCCCGCCGCTTGTGCGTCGCGCTGCGGTTGATCACGACGGGGGTCGCATGGACCTCCCTCCGCCGACTTTTAAGTGACTGAGATAATGATCCTGGACCAATAGCCATTATGGAGACGGACGGCATCGTACCTATGGGAGCATGCAAAACTTCCTTCCTTTGTTCTTTACTTCATCTTGTTCTAATAGCACTTGATCAGGTTTGATAAATTGATTGTTTGGATGGCACCGATCCACATTCTCGATATATGGGGGCGCCCTGTCTTTTGCAGGTCTTGATCTCGGCTCGGCGGAGCTCGCGGTGCTGCCTTCGCACCGACGTCGCCCGTCGTGGGAGCCAAGAGGCATGGTAATGCAAGCGAGTTATTCTCGGATGCGGTACGTTGAGGGCACTGACGCATTTGTTCGGCGTAACCGCCCGCATTTAGATCCAGGCTATCATTCGCTTTGAAGGCATGCGCCGGGGGTCCAATCGCGGGTTCAAGGAGCTTTCAACGTCTCATGTGGGGACGCGGCCATGTCGCGTTGGGAACGCAGGACCGCACCACCTCCTTCAGTGTAAACAAGCGTGCTGGTGACTTCCCACCTCACGAGGGTTGTTAAGGTTGACCAGCGGTCAATGGGCCACCTGGCCTGGATTACGCTGTCTGCCTCCTCCGCTTGACGTGCCGGCGGGGCGCCGGACACCCACTATTTGCTCGTCACGGGGCCTGGCAGTGCCTGTACAGCGGACTGGCAGATATTCTATATAGATTGTCAGTTCATCGAAATACCTCCAATTTAGAATGCGCTAAATGGGCGTGGCGAGCTTAATGCGCTTGCCGTCGTCGCAACACGAGGCCACAGGCGGGCCTAAGCGTCGGAACAGGATCCTTTCATGCTGGACTTCGCAGCCTCTCGGAAACGAACAAGCCCAGACGTCCCTACACCTCCCGTTGGGGCGCTTTTTCAGCACGAAGGGACGATAGACAGCTGCGTCATGCCGGCGACCCGGATCCGATGGATGTCATCCGCAACTTTTCCGCTGCGCTGCATCAAAGCGCGCGCGTCGTGCACACCATGGTGCCCAAGGGGTGGCTGGAGAAGGGCTCGGGCCGGGACGAACGGCACGGACTTGATGAATGTGTTCCGCTGAATTGGGATGCGGCGTTTGACCTCCTGTGCAATGAACTCTCCCGCGCCGGCTCTGGCTCCATCTTCGGCGATTGCTATAGCTGGCAACGCGCCGGCCGCTTCCATGCCGAGCGTTATCCATCGCGCCATGAACATCGCCTGTTCCGACGGTGTGGGATCGGTCACCAGCTATTCCTGCCGCCTATTGCAGGCTCTGAGCCCCCATATCCTGGGCGACCACGAGGGCCTGCCAAACCGGTTGCACTGCACGGTGATCCGACTGCGCCTTGACGAAGTGAGCAATAAACTTGGTCGTAAGGTCGACACCTCCGAACTCCATTCAACAGCAAAAAGGTCTTTGCATGCGCTCTAACGTGCGGTGGAAATTGTGTTGGGAAAACGAGTTGCAACTCTCCGACCATGTCGAACTCACGGACTTCTTTCGAAGGACCTATGGACCGACGGGGGCGTTTAACGCGAAGCCGTTCGAAGGCAGTCAAAGCTGGGCCGGGGCAAGACCTGAGCTTCGTGCCATCGCCTACGATTCCAGCGGTGTAGCGGCCCACATGGGCTTGCTGCGCCGTTTCATCAAGGTTGACGGAGTTGACCTGCTGGTGGCTGAACTCGGCTTGTATGGAGTACGTCCGGATCTCGAGGGACTCGGAATCGCCCATTCGATCCATGTCATGCTTCCAACACTGCAAGAGCTTCAAGTTCCATTCGCTTTCGGTACCGTCCGCAACCAGCTGCGGAAACACATTGAGCGGTTCGGCCGACACGGCCTGGTGACTGTTATGTCTGGGATTAGCGTACGATCCACGCTGCCACACGCGCGTATGGACCTGCCGCCCACGCGCGTCGAGGATCCTCTTGTCATCGTCCTGCCTGTCAGTCGGCCGCTCTCCGACTGGCCCGCGGCCAAGATGATCGACCGGAACGGGCCAGAGCTATGAGCCACCTCGACTGCTTGTCCGAAGAGCCGACGCTCATTGGCGAGCTCATGCGGTCTCGCCCGCGGCCCAAAGTCGGTGGCCAGCGGGACCGACGGCGCATGCCCCGGTCGGCGGATCTGCCGGCCGTCCGTTTGAGTTCTGGCAATGACCTTCTTCCAATGGAGCCGTCGATCAAGCGCTTGGCTGGCATAGATCCGCCCCGTGCTAACGGACATGCGGTTTAAGGGCCGTGATCTAAATCTCGTCGTCGCGCTCGACGCCTTGATGACCGGGGTAACGTCACGGGCCGCGGCACGCAATCTCAGCCAGCCGGCCATGAGTGCGGCCGCCGCCCGGCTACGGGCCTATTCCCAAGATGAGCAGTTGCTATAAATCGCTCGGTGCGAATTCGGCGGAAATTATGGTCAGTCCGAGCCGCGCTTCAACGCAATTAGGAGACGATTTTGTCGGCTGCAAGGAACTCCTGTCAAGCAAGTCCTCAGCGGCGACAAGGCTCTGCGCGGACATCTGGCACTATCGCGGCGCGATTGGAATGCATGCAGACCTCTCGTCAGGTCCTTTGAAATTGAAACCAGCAGGAACGATAAAAGCAGCAATAGTGAGCCTGGAGAATGCATGATGGAAAATAGCGCCGGTAATGCCGTTTTTCGATATCGTGGTTCCACGTTCGATAGCATGATCGAAACGCTGGGAGGGGTTTTCGGCACATTCAACGCCGAGCTTGTCGGCCGTGTTCAAGAGTTCCATTGGGGGATCGATCTTTCAGCCTCTGAGAGCGCAGTATTGATTACGGGTCATCATCAGACAGGGTTTCAGTTCCGCGCTGAGTGGTGTGCCGGTGCAACAGAGCACCTATCGATCGTAGTGCCGCGCAGAGGTGGCATGGGGGTCACGTACGGTTCGCGCATGGCCGGGGCCGAACCCGGGAAATTGCTTCTTTACAGGAATTTCGAGCCTGACGGCATCTCAATGCACGGGCAGTCCAATCTGATAGACGAGTTGGTGCTTAATTGGTCGTTGATTCAACGGACCATTGGCGAAACTTTCGACGTGCCGTTCAATGGCTCGCTCGACCTGTTGCCCGAAGTGGACCTGTCAATGCCGGTCGGTAGGACTATCGGCAATGTCACTGAAGCGATAATCAACGGGATCCGCGATAATGGCCCCCTCATTCGGTCCCCCGTAGCGATGGCCCATATTACGGAGGCACTCGCCGACGTGGTAATAAGGATGGTGCCTCATCGGTTGTCGCATCTACTGAATAAGAAGCCTTCCATGATTGCTCCCGGACATGTGCGCCGCGGGATCGAGTTTATGTGCGCCAATATCAACAAGCCGATTACAATGCCAATGGTGGCACATGCAGCGGGTGTTTCCACCAGAGCACTCGAAGCGGGATTTCGTGCTTTCAAGGACACAACGCCTGCAGCCTATCTACAGATGCTTCGGTTACGGGCAGCGCGAGAGGACCTCCTCGATCCAGAGAACCATATGCTTTTGCGGGAAATCTGCCTGAAATGGGGATTCTTCCAGTTCGGGAGGTTCTCCGCAATTTATAGGGCACACTATGGAGAAAATCCGTCCGAAACACGGAGACGCGTTAGCGGGTTGCATTCTCGTAGGTCCCCCGGACAGGGCGAATGATGAAGGCCCTCACGCGCAAATAGAATAATCGGACTCAGCGAAATCGGAAGACGGACAACACGCCGCAGATAAGTCTCTGCGCCGTCGGATGATCGCCGTCGGTGTCGCTGACATTCTCCTCACCAGCATCCGTCACGTCCAACCGCATCATGTAGTCGGCACTTCGCAGTCCGCTTCAAAGATGAACCTCGCAAGCAACGCAGGAGGAACTCGCTCCGCACTGTTTGACCACTCGTGATCGGTGGCCCCGACCCCCCAAAGGCTCGCAACCGAAGGCGGAACATTCGAGATGGGGTGACGGAAGGCCGACCGTTTATCGCTGAAAATCGGCGCGACCCGAGGGTTGGATCGCCCGCTTGCCCGAACACGCGTCCGTAATCCGGCATCGCAATGTTCAAATTCTCGTTCAATGTCCTATTCGCGAATGAAAGTTTCCGTACCGGGTCTCTGTGCTGTGAAACGCCAATTTACATTACTAATAAGGAACGCGGTATACATCCACGCTATGGATAAAGAGACATGCGTTTCAAAGGTCTTGATCTAAATCTCCTCGTCGCGCTCGACGCCTTGATGACCGAGCGTAACGTCACGGCGGCGGCACGCAGCATCAATCTCAGTCAGCCGGCGATGAGCGCAGCGGTTGCGCGGTTACGCACCTATTTCAACGATGAGCTCTTTACGATGAGTGGCCGCGAATTTGTCCCTACGCCACGTGCGGAAGGACTGGCCGCCGCGGTCAGGGAGACTCTGCAGCACATTCAGCTCTCCATCATTGCCTGGGAGCCCTTTAATCCGGCCCGATCGGATCGTCACTTCAGGATCATCGTTTCCGACTACGTGACGCTCGTGTTTTTCGAAAGGGTTGTGGAGCGTGCGACGCGTGAAGCTCCCTCCGTCAGCTTCGATTGTCGGCCTCCCGTGGACGACAATGAGGAGCTTCTGCGGCGCGGCGACGTCGATCTTCTGATTCTGCCGGAGATATTCATGTCAAACGCTCATCCTCGAGCGAAATTGTTCGACGATGTACACGTGTGTGTCGGCTGTCGTTCGAACAAGCAGCTGTCAGAGCCGCTCACATTCGAGAGATACATGTCGATGGGGCACGTTGTCGTTGGGTTCGGGGACTCCCTGAGGCTAGGCCTGGAGGAACGGTACTTGCTGGAGTATGGTCAAAAGAGACGGATCGACGTCGTCGTACACGGCTACAGCATGATTCCGCCCATGCTGTCGGAAACCGATCGTATAGGAACCATGCCCTTACGCCTGGCGCAGCATTTCGCGCAAATCCTGCCCCTTCAAATCGTCGAGCTTCCACTGCCACAACACCTTCCGTTCACCGAGGCCGTCCAATGGCCTGCGCTTCACGATAGTGATCCGGCCAGTCTTTGGCTGCGCGAGATGCTGGTAGAGGAGGCGTCCCGGCTGGCTTCTCCGCTTGCCGCGTTCGGGCTCCTCATCAATCCGGACCAGCACGAATATTGTGCGGCCCAGCTCTGATCCGCGGCCTTCACACGGGCCAAGCAAAAAAGGCGGCATGTCACCCCTTGGCGGCGAAGCGCGTCAACGCTGCCGGCGGCGATCCCGCTCTCCACGCACTTGGGCCGGTCGCCTAGATCAAGGATCAAGTTAGGGGTAGCTGTCTAGATCGGCCCCGCGAAGCTCGAATGATGCGGCGTTCGGGGGGCAGAATAATCCGAAGGTGCAGTCGCCGGTATATGGGCAGGCAGCTTGCCAACCAGCGCTCGGGCTCCAGCGATTATGATGTCACTCCTGAGCGTCCCACCTCTGGCTTAGCGCCGGCTGTCGGGATGTCGAGTCTGCGACACGGGAGTGTCCGGCCAGCTGTTGATTGCTCCCACTTTAGCTGGTGAACCCATCCGGGAACAAGGTCATGTGCAGTTGGCACAGCTTTTGACTATCAGGAAGCGAGGAAGAATGCGACATCCCCGATTGGGAATTCCGGCCCCTAGGAGTGCTTTACAACTATGGTGTCTTTAGATGAGTGGTGTCGATTCTCGCCCGAGGCTGAATGCCCCGATAATAATCCTCATCTCTGGCTTGAAGACATCGATGGCGAAGAAGCCCTCGTCTGGGTCGCGGAGCAATTGGCGAGAACACTGCACCTCTCGGCGGATCGCAGTTCTTTCCGCATATCGATGTGCTCCGCTACAGGAAGCTACTCGGAGGCGCGAGCTGGATTGACGAATACGGCGATCCCGACAACCCGAGGATTGGCCCTTTTTGATCGGTGTTTGGCCGACCATCGAGGCAGGGCGGAGCCCCGCATGCATATCTGGAAGTGATGGCGTTCGGTCAGTGGCCGATTCTTCGCGAAAACCGTGGGGCGCATGGATGAAAACAATCGTTATTCGCAATGCTGCCATCGTGGATGGCACCGCCGACCGTGCCGCGGATCGGGTTGATGTTCTGCTGGCGGATGGATTCGTTGCCGAAGTCGGAGAGCGCTTGAAGGTCCCGGCCGACGCCCGCATTTTTGACGCGGCGGGGCGCTTCGTCATGCCAGGGCTGATTGATTGTCACGTGCATGTGGTTGCCGTGAAAGGAGACCTCGCCGCGAACGCAGAGCTGCCCAACACGCTCGTCGCGCTCCATGCCGCAAATACCATGCGCGGAATGCTGAGCCGTGGCTTCACGACGGTCCGCGACATGGGCGGCGCCGATCAGGGCCTGGTGGACGCCGTCGAGCACGGGCTTATCGAGGGACCGCATCTTGTGATTTGCGGCAAGGCATTGTCTCAGACAGGCGGCCACACCGATTTTCGCGATAGGCACAATCGGCGCCCCGCGGATTATTACCTCGACCAGCTCGGTGCGCTTGGCCGCATTTGCGACGGCGAACCGGAAGTGCGACGGGCGGCCAGGGAGGAGCTGAAGGCGGGAGCGCGCTTCGTCAAGGTCATGGGCAGCGGAGGTGTTTGTTCGCCAACCGACCCGATAGATGCGGTCGCGTTCAGCCTTCCAGAACTGCAGGCGGTGGTCGAGGAAGCGGCGCACCAGCACACTTATGTTGCCGCTCACCTCTATACGGATGAAGCCATTGCCAGGGCGCTTGAGGCCGGGGTGCGGTCGATTGAGCACGGAAATCATATTACCCCGGCAACTGCCAAGCAGGTACGGAAGTCCGGCGCCGTAGTGGTTCCTACGAACATCACATATGCCGCTTTGGCACGCGAAGGCGCCGAACATGGGATGCCGGCGGCATCGCTCGAAAAGATCGATTTCGTCCTCACCGCGGGTCTGACGGCATTGGAGACCTTGCGCGAGGCCAGAGTAACAATGGGCTACGGCTCGGACCTACTCGGCGGGATGCACGAGTATCAAGCGCAAGAATTCGAGCTACGCGGCCGAGTTCTACCGGCACACGAAGTGATCCGCTCGGCCACCATGGATGCGGCTCGGGTCCTCCAGCTGGAGGAAAGGGTTGGGATCATCGCACCAGGGGCTTTCGCAGACGTGATCGTTATCGACGGCGATCCGCTGAAGGACCTGTCGATCCTTGCCGACCCCAAGCGCATTCGCACGATCATCAAAGGCGGCCGTGTTGTGAAAGACCGCTAACCGACGCGCTGCCCGAGCTCGCTGCTGTGAGAGCTCTATCAGGTCATTGGGATGGCTTTTCCGCGGGGGAGTGGCGCGCGGGACGAATATCCCCCCAGGCCGCCAGGAGGATGTAATTCGCTTCGTCACTGACTGGAAGAGCAATGCAGACTGCAGCCGCCGAATGAGCGTGTCAGGTACCTGACACGCCGATGTTCGCCCACTGTCTGGGCGCGCTCTCGTTGAAGCAGCCGCGCACATCGCGAAACAATGTCCCATTCTGTTGGCACATATTTTGAAGGTGACTTATCACGGTCGGACGAAGCTGCCGTCCTGCATTGTGGTGGAGAAGGCGGAAGCAACATGTCAGGGCTGCGTGAGATCATATCTTTTATTCTGATCGCTATAACTATCGCACTCTCAGTTTCCGCGCATGCTCTTGCGACCGCGACTTATCCGCTGCCTGCTGATCTGATCTACAGGACCTATCCGACGATCCCGTTTTCCGAGGCGAAGGAACTCGACGAACGTACGAAGCCGAGCGTCATGAAACGTCAGAGGAGCTTGCTTGAGGAGCGATACGATCTTTCTGACCGTCCCGTGAAAGGCGTGATGATGTCAGGTCGCCGGAAGGCGGTTCAGGCCGGCGTCCGCGTCAAACTCCCGAAGGGCGTAAGCTGGGACACATTGGCCACCAAGAGCCCAGACGAGATCAGAGACCAGGGTCTATTGCCGCGCGGCTTTCTGCCGCTGCCACATGTAAAGCAGGCGACGGGCGGCCAAGTCTTTCCCGAGGTGCAGGTCAATGAAATCGGCCGCCAGGAAGGCAGGGATCTCAGGCGTTTCGATGTCGACTTCGACCTCCCCGATCACCTGACGCCGGAGTTCCCGCCGCCAATCTTCCTGACCACGCATCCGGAACTTGGTGACGTGTCGCGTGGCGAGCTTCTGACGACCAGGAACTTCCATGACATCATGAGCGGCATCATCACGCCAGTGCAGATGGAAGGGCTTCGGCTGCTGCTAACGCCGTTTCCGCAAGAAGAGTTTAACGAGACCGAGGATCGCAAGGTTGCCGAAGAGAGCCTGGGTGTCGCCTGCCTGGACTGCCATTCCAACTTCCATACGAATGCCGCCTTCCACCTGACCCCTGACGTCCGGCCACAGGCGCAGCGGTTTCGTCTCGACACTACCAGCTTGCGTGGACTGTTCAATCAGCAGATTCATGGCTCAAAACGGTCTCTTCGGTCGATTGAAGACTTTACTGAGTTCGAGCAGCGCACTGCCTATTTCAACGGCGATCATGTGAGCGCGGCGCGAAAGGGCGTGAACCTGCTCGACCGCGCGAGTCAGGCCTCGCTGATGGCGCAGATGCAGAATATGATCGACTTCCCGCCAGCGCCCAAGCTGGACGCGTTAGGACGCCTCGATCCAAGCCTTGCGAGTGAGCAGGAATTGGAGGGCGAACGGGTATTTATGGGTAAGGGTCGCTGCGCCCTTTGCCATTTCCCGGGGACCGCCTTCATGGACAACAACATGCACGACCTGAAGCTTGAGCGCTTTTATAAGATGGGCGAAAAGGTCAATGATCTCGTGATGTCACCAGATGGTCCGATCAAGACCTTCACTCTGCGCGGCATCAAGGACTCTCCGCCCTATTTGCACGATGGGCGGCTGCTGACACTCGCCGATACGGTCGAGTTCTTCAATCTGGTTCTGGGAACAAAGCTTGCGCAGCAAGAGAAGGATGCGCTGGTTGCCTATCTGCTTGCCCTGTGAGGCCTCTCCGTCTGTGGTCCCCCCAAAAAACCTCTTCATGGCGGAATTCAGGAACGGCTGCCGGCTGGTACCGATAGTGTATTTGGATCGCCAGAGATTCTGGAGCAAGAAACACCGGCGCACCTCGCGCCTGGCTGCGTGTTGATCGGGTCGCGGTATTCCGCAAACGGATGTTTAGGAATTCGTCGAGCATGAAGAGCACCGGATTTTCTGGAATTCGGACTTGGCGAGCATGGGATCGAAGCCGGCCTTCAGCACCTCACGCAACCATCCCGAAAACGTTTTCGTCATGTCGAACGGGATCTGGATATAGACCGGTGTCAGGCCGTCAAGGAGCTTGGTAAGCGAAACCCTGGTTTCGAAGGCGTTTTCCGACGGGTGGATGCGAACAGGTTCTTCGCCACCATCTACCGCGCGGCCGTTGCCTTCCCGGAACCGATGAATCGCGTTGATCTCCGCCAGAAGCCACCCTGCGTCTCCGGCGAAGGCATCCTTGCTCTCCGTATTGGCAAGATGGTCGCGAGCGGCCAGGTCGTTGAACAGCCGATTGGCTTCGTTTTCAGGATAGCAAAACCAGTTTTCACCCTTGCCGGTGCGGATCGTCCGCGTTTCCCCCGCCCATTCATAAACGTCCTGAAAGAAGTGTCGGTGCAGCGCGCGATAGTGGGTGAAATCCAAATCGCCGTCCGGAAGCGCTTCCTCCGCACCTGAGTCGAACATCAATTGCTCGAATTCATCAAGCTGGTCCGGTCCTTGATATCCGCCTTGTTGCGCAGCACATGGCTGCCGGGATAGCATAGCGGATCTTCGACGGCATTGTAGCGGACCACCTGTCAGCCTTTTTTGAAGGCTTTGACGATCTCGCTACGGTAAGCCTCACCCTTGAGCCCACTTGCGGTCAGCGTCTTCGAAAGCGCCTTTGAAGCGGCATTCATCTCCAACCCTTCGACCTGGGCGAATTTGGCAGCCTTCTTGCCGCCGATGGGCTGCGTCACAAACTTGCCTGTCACCGCTGAGCGGGTTGTTTCCGTAGCTTTCGTCATGACTCACCTTACCATCTCCGCCGAGGCCAAAAAACACGGCCTTATTGCGCTGCACCTTCCTTTGTTTACTGCCAAACATTTTAACTGATGAAAGGGCCGTCGATCTCCGCGGCCACGGAGTTTTCCTGGCGGTTGCAGGGGAATCGCATGAGAGCTCATCCGTGTTGAACGTTCAAGACTGCGCAGAGGTATTCTTCGTACCTGGCGCTTGCTGGCCTTAACATCCGTACTTGATCTCGAAGTACAGGTGCTAGAATCCTACGAGGCTAGGGCCTGGCTTTGTGGCGACACCAGTGCATTGACGATCCGGACGCGTAGCGCTTGTTTCCGGCACTCATAGAATGTCGGGAACTGCTTGATGTCCTCCACTAGCTCGGCAATTTCCAAGCCGGCCAGGTACTCCTTGCGCGCACGCGCGTCCGGTTTTTGGAGCGCGTACCACTCGTGGGGCATCTTCTGGCGTTTTTGATTGTTTATGGTGCCCTCCAGTAGCTGGAGATTTGGCAGCCGGTTGTGCTTGTCGCCAAAAGACTCCCGCAATTGCTCGTTCACACCTGCCTTGCGGAGTTGGGCATCAGTGAAGCGGCCCTGGGGATAGATATGGTCGACATGGAAGTGGCGAGAGAGATCGAAGCCGGGAAATATCAGGGAGAGCAGGGCGAACGTCCGGCCGTCGCCATAGGGCAATTCCGAAAGCTCGTCGATCTCGACATCTGTAAAAGCTAGCGACTTTCCGCGCAGCGCCATGACAGCCTCAAGCTGCGCAACCGGAAATCCTTGCTGCGCATGAGCACTGATTTTCTCTCGGAGCGCCGTGAGAAGTGTGTCGAGCCCGCTTCCCCAGATACCTGATGCCTTGAGCAGGCTGCGAATGAGCCAGCTACGGATATTCTCGCGGTCGCCGGCGAATTCCGCGCGATTGAGATAGGAGCCGTCGAGCTTGCGGGCATAGAGATAATAGGCGATCGGCAGGATCGAGCTTTCGGCCCGAAGATTTTGATTGTTGAAGCCGAAGCTTGCAAGCAGCTGGACTGCCAGCATCATTGCGTCGCGGATCTTCGGCCAGTTCGTTTCCAGCACCGCCATGTTGGCCTTGTTGAAATTCTCGACCTTGAACCCGACGCTTCCGATGTCGGAAAGCATCAAGCCAGCCTTCAGGACCAAATCTTTGGTAAACTTAAATCCGTCACCTTCGTTGTTCATGTCATCCACAAGGGTGTGGATAGCCTCACGCGCGTCGACTTCCTCCCATTGCGCCACCGCAATCGACAGAAGCAGGTCAGAATAGGAGAGGGGGGTGCCCCCGCTGTTCATGCGGATGAAGATATTGAGGACGTGTTCGAGGCTCTGGTTTTCCTCCTCGTAGTACGTGATCACATCCTTGTCGTGGATCGTCCTGTGGAACAATCGCAGGGTCGCGCGGGCTGTCTTAACGCCCTCTTTGTCCAGGTCCAGGTCGTCGATGCTATCGACGAGAGCGTCGTAGTCCTCGGTGAGCACCCGCCCACATCGGAACCAGACTTCGCCTTTCTCCGGTGTCGCCGCCTGATAATCCGTCAGAAACTCGAAGTGAAATTTGCAGCCGCTCTCGAGGTTCGGTTCGCTGAGGAGGTTCAGATAAAGACGGCGTATGGGGAAAGCAGCATCCGTCGCCCAACGCTTGCCCGGCATTTTCCACGCGTAAGAGCCTCGCAACCCGATGTTCAGTGCGGTCATGCGCTGCTGGCCATCGAGGACGGCGGTGAGTTCTCGGTTCGGCGGATTCTTCAACAGTTCGCAATGGTAGCGGTCGCGTTCGTGATAATCGCGCACGAAGTCGTAGAATTTATATTCATTTCGGCGCTCCTGCGTGATTTTCCAGAAGAGGAAGGTCCCGAAGGGGTATCCTTGCATAAGGCTGTCGAATAGCTCGCAGATCTGCTCTGGCCACCAAACGAACTCGCGCTGGATTGCAGGCAGGATATAGTCCTGGGTGGCAATCTTCTCGAGCAACGCTTTAATAGTTCCACCCGGTTTGTACATATGCGGCCCTGTCACTCCCTGTAGCTTTGATTGAGAGCTAGCACACGGTAAAGTGGCGACACAATAAGAAACTGGAATGCCAGTCTTCGTGGGCCGTCGAATTTCCGCGTCCGATACAGCGGGTCTCAGTGGAGTCCCTGTGGATGACACCGACCGGCGGCTGGGAAGGGAAGCAGCTCGCGCGATCTCCTCTTCGAGGGTCAGTCAGCCCCGTCGGCCGTTCGGAGGCGAAGCCGATCAATCCTCCGTTTGTGCGGTCGATGACGCCGACGCATAGGCATGTTGGTGACGCGTACCCATGCCGCGTTCTCAATTCAAGCCGGGGCGGTGAGGACGTAAACTCGCTGAATAAGGCTTAAAGCGATCCCCGATCAGACTTCCCGCGAAGGCAAGCTCAGCATGGGGCTGCCCCAAATCTGGCGACGACAGCGCTGTATGCTTTGTCGGATCCGCAACACACGCTTGTTGCGCGGTATGGTTCGTCGTGTCGGGGCTAAATAGCTGAAAACAAACAAAAGAGTTTTCCGTAGGCTCGATCAGCCAAATTGGCACGAGTTTTGAACCCTTCATTGCGAGGCGGCCCGGGCTGCCAACCGCCATTGCGCGATGGATGGAACGAAGGAAGGAAGGCAACATGTCAGATTTGCGTCAAATCGCATTCTACGGCAAGGGGGGCATCGGCAAGTCCACCACCTCCCAGAATACGCTCGCGGCCCTGGTCGATCTCGGGCAGAAGATCCTGATCGTCGGCTGCGACCCCAAAGCCGACTCCACCCGCCTTATCCTGAACTCGAAAGCGCAGGACACGGTTCTTCATCTAGCGGCAGAAGAAGGTTCGGTGGAAGACCTCGAACTCGAGGACGTGCTCAAGGTAGGCTACAAAGGCATCAAATGCGTGGAGTCCGGTGGCCCGGAGCCGGGCGTCGGGTGCGCCGGCCGCGGGGTCATCACCTCAATCAACTTCCTTGAGGAGAACGGCGCCTATGACGACGTCGACTACGTCTCCTACGACGTGCTCGGCGACGTGGTATGCGGCGGCTTCGCCATGCCGATCCGCGAGAACAAGGCGCAAGAGATCTACATTGTCATGTCCGGCGAAATGATGGCGCTCTATGCCGCCAACAACATCGCCAAGGGTATCCTGAAATATGCGCATTCTGGCGGCGTGCGGCTCGGCGGGTTGATTTGCAATGAGCGTCAGACCGACCGCGAGCTCGATCTCTCCGAGGCGCTGGCTGCCAAGCTCAATTCCAAGCTCATTCACTTCGTGCCACGTGACAACATCGTCCAGCACGCCGAGCTCAGGAAGATGACGGTGATCCAGTATGCGCCGGATTCCAAGCAGGCCGGGGAATATCGCGCGCTCGCCGAGAAGATCCATGCCAATTCGGGCCAGGGCACCGTGCCGACACCGATCACCATGGAGGAGCTCGAGGACATGCTGCTCGACTTCGGCATCATGAAGACCGACGAGCAGATGCTTGCGGAGCTTCAGGCCAAGGAAGCTACGCTGGCGGCTGCCCATTAACCTCCCCCGCCGCCGGCGGGAGCGCGCCGGCATCGACCCCGGCGCGCTCTTCCTAAAGAACAACGCCTCGTCGGCGAGGCGTCACCGAACCTGAAAGGGAACAGGGCCCATGAGCCTCGACCATGAGAATGACGGCGCTCTCCACGAGAAACTTATCGAGCAGGTGCTGTCGCGTTATCCAGACAAGGCGGCTAAGCGCCGCAAGAAGCACCTGAGCGTCGCAAAGAGTGGAGACGAGGCCGGCAAGGAAGGAGAGATCCTTTCCGAATGCGACGTCAAGTCGAACATCAAGTCCATTCCCGGCGTGATGACGATCCGCGGCTGCGCCTATGCCGGCTCCAAGGGTGTCGTGTGGGGTCCGGTCAAGGATATGGTCCATATCTCACACGGGCCGGTCGGTTGCGGCCAGTATTCCTGGTCGCAGCGGCGCAATTACTATGTAGGCACGACGGGCATCGATACATTTGTGACGCTGCAGTTCACCTCCGACTTCCAGGAGAAGGACATCGTTTTCGGGGGCGACAAGAAGCTGGAAACGATCATCGACGAGATCGAAGAGCTGTTCCCGTTGAACAATGGCATCAGCATTCAATCGGAATGCCCGATCGGCCTGATCGGTGACGACATCGAGGCGGTGTCGCGTAAAAAGGCCGATGAGCACGACAAAACGATAGTGCCAGTGCGCTGCGAGGGCTTCCGCGGCGTCTCGCAATCGCTTGGCCACCACATTGCCAATGACGCGATACGCGACTGGGTCCTCGACAAAACGGAAGTGGACTTCGACGCCGGCCCTTTCGATGTCAACATCATTGGCGACTACAATATCGGCGGCGACGCGTGGGCGAGCCGCATTCTCCTTGAGGAAGTGGGGCTGCGCGTGGTCGGCAACTGGTCGGGGGACGCGACCCTCGCTGAGGTCGAGCGGGCGCCGAAGGCCAAGCTTAACCTCATCCACTGCTACCGGTCGATGAACTACATCTGCCGGCACATGGAGGAAAAGTACGGCATTCCCTGGATGGAATATAATTTCTTCGGCCCCTCCCAGATCGAAGCGTCCCTGCGCAAGATAGCCAAGCATTTCGGACCGACGATCGAGGACAAGACCGAAGCGGTCATTGCCAAGTACCGCCCATTGGTCGACGCGGTGATCGACAAGTATTGGCCGCGCCTCAAAGGCAAGACCGTGATGCTCTATGTCGGCGGCTTGCGTCCTCGCCACGTCATCACAGCCTATGAGGACCTCGGCATGGAGATCGTCGGTACCGGCTACGAGTTCGCCCACAACGACGACTATCAGCGCACCGGGCACTACGTAAAAGAGGGTACGCTCATTTATGACGACGTGACCGGTTACGAGCTGGAAAAGTTCATCGAGGGGATCCGCCCTGATCTGGTTGGCTCCGGCATCAAGGAAAAGTATCCGGTGCAGAAGATGGGCATTCCGTTCCGTCAGATGCATTCCTGGGATTATTCCGGGCCGTATCACGGTTACGACGGCTTCGCCATTTTCGCCCGTGACATGGATCTGGCGATCAACAGCCCGGTCTGGGACCTCTACGACGCCCCCTGGAAGAAAAAGGCCGGGCCGCCAATGGCGCTGGCTGCCGAGTGAAAGCCAGGGCCTCCGAGGAGCAGGGGGCCCTACATGTCCCCGACCCCAATTCGGGGGAAATCCGAAACATCTCGACATCCCCTGTGCCGCCGTCTGGTGCGCCAGATGAAAAGAGGTAACCACCATGCCGCAGTCGGCCGAAAAAGTTCTCGACCACGCTCCGCTTTTCCGCGAGCCGGAATACAGGAAGATGCTTGCCGAGAAAAGGCTGAATTTTGAATGTCCGCACCCGGACCAGATCGTTACCGATCAGCGCGAATACACCAAGAGCTGGGAGTACCGCGAAAAGAACCTCGCCCGCGAAGCGCTTGTCGTGAACCCCGCCAAAGCCTGCCAGCCGCTCGGAGCTGTGTTCGCGGCCGCAGGCTTCGAGCGGACCATGTCCTTCGTCCATGGCAGCCAGGGCTGCGTTGCCTACTACCGTTCGCACCTGTCGCGGCATTTCAAGGAGCCTTCATCGGCGGTTTCGTCCTCGATGACGGAGGACGCGGCGGTGTTCGGAGGTCTGAAGAACATGGTCGACGGGCTCGCCAACACCTATACGCTCTATGATCCGAAGATGATTGCCGTCTCAACCACCTGTATGGCGGAGGTCATCGGCGACGACCTGCACGGCTTCATCGAAAATGCCAGGAACGAAGGCTCGGTCCCGCCCGACTTCGATGTTCCTTTCGCACACACGCCCGCCTTCGTAGGCAGTCATGTCGATGGCTACGACGTCATGGTCAAGGGCATTCTAGAGCACTTCTGGAAGGGCCAGGAGCGCAAGGAAACCGGTGGAACGATCAACATCATTCCCGGATTCGACGGCTTCTGCGTCGGGAACAACCGTGAGCTCAAGCGCCTGCTCGACTTGATGGAGGTGTCCTACACCTTCCTCCAGGATGCCTCCGACCAATTCGACACGCCGTCGGACGGCATGTATCGCATGTATGACGGCGGCACGATGATCAAGGACGTGAAGGCGGCACTCAGTGCCGAAGCGACACTGTCGCTGCAGCACTACAATACCCGCAAGACGCTGGAATACTGCAAAGAGGTCGGGCAAGCGACGGCCTCGTTCCATTATCCTCTCGGGGTGAAGGCGACTGACGAATTCCTGATGAAGGTCTCGGAGATTTCCGGCAAGGATATCCCAGCGGCAATCGGTATGGAGCGCGGCCGACTAGTCGACGCCATGGCGGACAGCCAGGCCTGGCTGCATGGCAAGAAATACGCAATCTACGGCGATCCTGACTTCGTCTACGCCGTCGCCCGGTTCGTCATGGAGACGGGCGGTGAGCCGACCCACTGCCTCGCCACCAATGGCACGGCAGCCTGGGAAGCCGAAATGAAGGAGCTGCTTCAATCCTCGCCCTTCGGCAAGGATGCGCAGGTCTGGGCGGGCAAGGACCTCTGGGCGATGCGCTCGCTGCTCTTCACCGAGCCGGTGGACCTGCTGATCGGCAATTCCTACGGCAAGTACCTGGAGCGCGACACCGGCACGCCGCTGATCCGGCTGATGTTCCCGATCTTCGACCGGCACCACCATCATCGCTTCCCTCTCATGGGCTACCAAGGGGGTCTCCGCGTTTTGACGGCAATCCTCGACAAGATCTTCGACAGGCTCGACCGCGAGACGAGCGAGACGGGTGTGACGGACTATTCTTTCGACCTGACCCGCTAAAGCGGCGGTTGGCCTTTGCTCAAAGGCCGACCGTCTTCCAGATGGAGTTGAAAAACCGGCGCAATGTCACCGCTCACTGTCAAAATCAATGATGTCTTCGACGAGCCCGCCTGCGAGAAGAACCGCAGCAAGGATGCAAAGGCGCGCCAGAAAGGCTGCTCGAAGCCGCTGACACCCGGGGCGGCAGCCGGCGGCTGCGCGTTCGACGGGGCCAAGATCGTGCTGCAGCCGATCACCGACGTCGCGCACCTGATCCATGCACCGCTCGCCTGTGAGGGCAATTCCTGGGACAACCGCGGCGCTGTTTCGTCGGGGCCATCGCTATGGCGCACCAGCTTCACGACAGACCTCACCGAGCTCGACGTGGTGATGGGGCAGGGGGAGCGGAAGCTTTTCAAGGCGATCCGCGAGATCAAGGAAAGGCATGCTCCGCCGGCGGTCTTCGTCTATTCGACTTGCGTGACGGCACTGATCGGTGACGACATCGAGGCAGTCTGCAGGCGCGCGGCTGAAAAGTTCGGCTTGCCGGTGGTGCCGGTCAACGCGCCGGGCTTCGTCGGCTCCAAGAATCTTGGCAACAAGCTTGCCGGCGAGGCCTTGCTCGATCATGTCATCGGCACGGTCGAGCCCGACGATATAGGCCCCCACGACATCAATATCCTCGGCGAATTCAACCTTTCCGGCGAGTTCTGGCTGGTGAAGCCGCTCCTTGACCGGCTCGGCATTCGGGTGCGCGCCTGCATTCCGGGCGACGCGCGTTACCTCGACGTGGCCTCCGCACATCGTGCTCGGGCGGCCATGCTGGTGTGCTCGACCGCGCTCATAAATCTTGCCCGCAAGATGGAGGAGCGCTGGGACATCCCGTTCTTCGAGGGCTCTTTCTACGGCATCACCGACACCTCGGAAGCCCTCCGGCAGATCGCCAAGCTGCTTGTGAACAAGGGCGCCGATCCGGAGCTGATACAGCGCACGGAAACACTGATCGAGAAGGAGGAGGCGATTGCGTGGAAGAAGCTTGAGGCGTATCGGCCGAGGCTTGAAGGCAAGCGCGTCCTGCTCAATACCGGAGGCGTGAAGTCCTGGTCGGTCGTCCATGCGCTGATGGAGATCGGCGTCGAGATCGTCGGCACCTCCGTCAAGAAATCGACGGTCGAGGACAAGGAGCGCATCAAGCAGATCCTCAAGGACGAGAACCACATGTTCGAGTCGATGTCTGCGCGCGAGCTCTACGACATGCTTTCAGAAGGCAAGGCCGACATCATGCTGTCGGGCGGGCGCACGCAATTCATCGCGCTGAAGGCAAAGACGCCTTGGGTCGATATCAACCAGGAGCGACACCACCCCTATGCCGGCTACGACGGCATGGTGGAGCTTGTACGCCAGATCGACCTTGCCATTCACAACCCGATCTGGCGCCAGGTGCGGGAGCCGGCACCATGGGAATACCAACCTGCCGTGGAGGAAGAACTTCCTGGCACGCAGAGTGGACCCGAGACACTCCACGCCTTCGAAAAAGTATTCGCACAACAGCCGACGAAATCGGCGATCGTTGAGGAAAACCGATGACCCGCATCCTCCCCCAAACCAAATCGATGGCGGTCAATCCGCTAAAGTCCTCGCAGCCGCTGGGTGCCGCGCTCGCCTTTCTGGGAGTCAATGATGCGGTACCCTTGTTCCATGGCAGCCAGGGCTGCACCAGCTTCGCCCTCGTCCTGCTCGTGCGGCATTTCAAGGAAGCCGTCCCGTTGCAGACGACGGCGATGGACGAGGTGGCGACGATCCTCGGCGGCATGGACCATCTGGAAGAGGCGATCCTCAATCTGAAGACCCGCACCAACCCGGAACTGATCGGGGTCTGTACCACTGCGCTGGAGGAAACCCGTGGCGAGGATTTTGCAAGGGATCTCTCGAACATCAAGATGATGCACGCGAAAGAACTCGCAGGCACGGAGATCGTGCTGGCCAACACGCCGGATTTCGACGGTGCGATCGAGGAGGGCTGGGCCAAGGCTGTCACAGCCCTGCTTCAAAGCATTACGCTGCGCGGCGAGCAGGTCCGGCAGTCGAAGAAGATAGCGATCCTGCCAGGCTGGAACCTCACGGTCGCCGACATCGAGCATGTGCGCGAGACGGTGGAAAGCTTCGGACTCAAGGCGGTGATTTTGCCTGATCTCTCCGGCTCGCTCGACGGTACGGTGCCTGACGACCGTTGGGTGCCGACCACCTATGGCGGCACGGGCGTCAAGGATATCGAGGAGCTTGGCACGGCGGTGCAGTGCATCGCAATCGGCGAGCACATGCGCCGCCCGGCGGAGGTGCTGGAGAGACTGACCGGAGTGCCTTACGCATTGTTCCAGTCGCTCATAGGATTGAAGGACACAGACCGTTTCGTCTCCCTGCTTTCCGCGATTTCCGGTGCGCCGGCGCCTGCGAAAATCCGCCGTCGCCGCGCACAGCTGCAGGACGCCTTGCTCGACGGACATTTTCATTTCGGCGGCAAAAAGATTGCCATCGCTGCGGAGCCAGACCAGCTTTACCAGCTCGCCACCTTCTTTACCGGCATGGGCGCCGAAATCTCAGCGGCCGTCACAACAACCGGCACCTCGAACATTCTTGAGAAAGTGCCTGCCAAACAGGTCCAGGTCGGTGATCTTGGCGACCTCGAAAAACTTGCCGGAGGCGCTGATCTGCTTGTCACCCATTCGCACGGACGGCAAGCGGTCGAGCGCCTAGGCATTCCGTTTATGCGCGTCGGGTTCCCGATCTTCGACCGACTGGGCAGTCAGCACAAGCTTACGACCCTCTATCAGGGGACACGCGACCTGATCTTCGATGTCGCCAACATCTTCCAGGCGAACCAGCATGCGCCGACGCCTCAATCACTCGATCCGTTCCGTAACCGGGAAATGCCAGATGACAGCCCCCCGCCGACTTTCTCTCGTCACTGACGAGGTTCACTCAACGGGGCCGAAAGGGAAACCAGGTTCATTGCGTATAGCGATCGCCACGCAGGATATGAAGAGCCTCAACGCCCATTTCGGATCGGCCAAGCGCTTCGCCGTCTATGACGTCACGTCCGATGGCTGGAGTTTCGTGGAAGCCGTCGCTTTTGAAGATGTTTCGGACGAGAGCGGCAAACACCGGACCGAGGGCGATGACCGCATCGCTCCGAAAGTGGAGGCGTTGAAGGGCTGCCATCTCCTATTCTGTCTGGCCATCGGCGGGCCCTCAGCAGCCAAAGTCGTTTCGGCAAAAATCCATCCGATCAAAGTGCCGCAGCCCCAATCCATTGAAGACGTATTAACCCGCACCCAGACCATGCTCAGGACGGCTCCTCCGCCCTGGCTGCGCAAGGTGCTGACGGAAGCGGGCGCCGCAGAAAAACAATCGTTTGAGGATGAGGACTGAACGATGAGAACACCATCGGACACCGCGGTCATCCGTGCCGTCGACCCGGACCAGAGGGCCCTTGCTACGCCTTTTCTCAAAAGCCTCACACGCCTGATCCGCGCACAGGACACCTATGGAATGTGGGAGGATAAATCCGACGCCGACCTGCTGGCCGACTTCATCGTCACGAAGGAGCAGCGCCGTGAGATCCCGATCATCGGAGATCCCGATCCGGACGTGCTGTGGAGGCTCCAGATTTTCTACACCTGCGCGGCGCTTGCAATCGAGGAGCGCTCCGGACTGCTTGCATCGTCGACCATGATGATGAGCCCTGAGGGCTTCGGTCGCGTGGTACTCACCACCGGCCGATTGGTGGTTCTTTCGAAGACCCTGCGCGATGTCCATCGGTTCGGCTTCGACACACTTGGAAAACTTGCGAAGGCGGGTGCGAAACTGGTCGATGATGCCATAGCCGCAATTGAAGCCTATCCCGACGCGGCACGGGCGTGATGGAGCCGATTTTCACGCAACGGGATCGTGTAAGGCCTTGAGGACGTCCGATGGCCAGCCCACTCAACCGAGGCGAGGCCGATTTGGTTCTCGGGATAGTGCTGATGAAGCCATTGGTCCTGATCTGTTCACACGATGTGGAGCTATATCTTTTCTTGAGCCACATTTTGGGGGCGGACGGCTTCGCGAGTGAGGCGGCAGGTGACGTGAAGGAAGCACTTGCATTGGCCAATGAAAGGGAACTCCAGGCAGTAGTGTTGGACTGTGCGCCAACGAATGCGACAGGTTCCACAATCTGCGCCCGGCTCAAAGGGGAGCCCCGGACCGGGGGCTTGCCCGTTATTGCCCTGATCGCACCCGGCGCTGATAATCAACACCTCGATCTCTTCAAGGCGGGCATTGACGAGAGCTTTGTGCGGCCGATCGCACCGGCTAAGCTCCTTGAATGTCTACGAACGAAGCTGGCGCTGCCGGAGCCTGGTTCAAACGGGACGGAAAACGGCAGCTGGCTCTGCTGCGGCAGCCTTGAGATGAAGCCCGATGCCCACCGAGTTCGGGGTAATGGATACGACATCCATCTCGGCCCGATCGAGTTCAACCTGCTGCGGCATTTGCTTGAGGCTCCCGGGAAGGTCTTTAGCCGAGACGAGCTGATCGACGCGGCATGGCCGGATAATATTCATATCGGTGCACGCACCGTCGACGTCCACATCAGCCGGATCAGAAAGGCGCTGAAGACAGCCTCCCCCGGCAGTGTCATCCGTACCGTCAGGTCCGCCGGCTACTCGCTCGAGGAGCCGGACCGCTAAAAAGCGAATGGGTGTGGTGCTATTTCCATCTCCATCGTGCTGAGGGCAAGTCTTGCTGCTTCGAAACGCGCCTACAGCAAAAGCGTACTCAGTTGACGGGAGCTGACCGGGTCTATTCCGGGAACTGAACAACGCAAATGACAGTGCCGTGGTCGAGGGCCTTAACTGCGAGTCTGGACGGTCGCGCTCTTGCCGGAGTTCGGCGGGGATCAATGGCCCCACTCACGTTGTCATCGATAGCATCTCGTGTTTTCAGTCGTCCGGCCCGACCCGCCCGTTGAGTTCACCGGCCGGCACATGCCGGCACTCGTTCTGGCCTTTTGCGCCACGATCTGACGATCGCCGTATCGGCGAGCCGCGTTTGGACCCGCTTCGTCGTGAAGAACCCCCATGTCGCCCAGGTAGAATTCAATCGCAAGGCGGGCGAGGGGGCACAGGTGGCGCGCAGATGGAGCGGCCGCTTGCAATCGGCGATGGCGAGATCCGCCACCGCCTGAGGGACCGAGGCGTGAAGGGGACGATGACGACGAGCCTAGCGGTAGCCGACGCAGTCATGGTGTCCAATCTGATTCCCTCATCCCGAATACGTTTTGAGTTGTCCGTCGCCACGCGTTTCTGGCGGCGCGAAGCGCGTGAATACGTGTCTAGAACCTGACAGTGGCAGAAAACATGTCAGGTTTAGCGCAATCGGCTATCTTGGCCCATGGAGGTTTTTCGAAGCGTGATCATGCGCTTACTGTCCGCTAGGCGCGGTGGCACGGGCTTTGCTAATTGACGTGTGGCAACCTGAGTGAAGGTTGGGGACACGCACACCCGCGAGACGCGCGATGCTTCTCCTTTCCTTAAACCCGTGTGCCTCTACTGGGAGGAAAACAAGCTCCTGCATGTACGAAGTAGGATTGCCGGCTGAAATCGTGTTTCGAGGAAGAAGTCTGAAATGAGGAGAATGTGAGCATTGGCGGTTCCCACCCGGACGTGCTGTGGAGACTCGACATGTTCTACGCTGCCGTGAGGCGAAGGCCTGTACGAAACTGGTCGACGGAAGCGACTGCAGCCATTGAAGCGTACCCGACGCGGTGCGGGCGTGATGAAACGATTTTCGAGGAAGGATGAATGTCAGACCTTGAGGAGTTGCAGCAGAAGGTCCGCAAGCTGCAGTCGCGTGCGGGAGCTGCGAAGATGGAATTGCACGACCTTGCCGAGGACCTCCCCGTCAATTGGACAGAGATCAAGGCCGTTGCCGAGAAAACCTTCTCCGTTTTTGCTGAGTTGGACGCGGCCAAGAGAGATCTCGCTGCGTCGGAGAATTCGCGATGACGAGCGCTTTCGTCACCCGCGACGGCTCCAAATGGATGCCGGAGTACCTCACCGCTATTGATGGCACGACCTGCATTGGTTGCGGCCGCTGCTTCAAGGTGTGCTCGCGCGAGGTTATGCACCTTTACGGCGTCGATGATGCAGGTGAAGTCCTCGGCATCTGCGACGGCGAGGACGATGACTTCGATGGCGAGCTCAATCGCATGATCATGGTCGTCGACCATGCCGGGCGCTGCATCGGCTGCGGAGCCTGCTCCCGCGTCTGCCCGAAGAGCTGCCAGTCCCATATTGCGGCCGATAAGGTCGCTGCATGATCTGGTGGACAAACGAGGAGAACGGCGTTGCCCTTTAGAATCTTTTGTCGCATTCTGTTGCTGGTCCTATGCATCAACGCTCTGACTGTCTACTTCGCTTCTCATTCCCTCCGCATAGTAGTCGTCACGACGCTGGCTAGTTCGCTGCTCCTCCAGGTCGCCTATTTCGCAAGCGTGCTCTTTCTGATCTGGCGGTCTAGTCGTGCTAGTAGAGCTGGCCAAATGGTTAAGCAATTCGGTAGTTGCAAGGAAGTTGGATACTAGCCGAAGACGATGACGAGGTCAGGAATGAATCTTCAGACGTGCCTCAACTCGTTCAGATGGGCGGCATATCGCTGCTCCGTTGAGGCGCGGTGATAAGGCAGAGCTCAGATTCGCGCCACTTAGATCAACCCGCGTGACCTTGCCCCGTTGAAATAATCCATTTTGAAGTAAGCTCTGGCCCATTGAGAGGACCAGAGAATGAAGCGCA
>NZ_NWTD01000025.1:0-25110 GCF_002532005.1 Sinorhizobium sp. NG07B
AGAAGCTGCGCTTCGCTATCCGTGAAGGCGGCCGCACCGTCGGCGCCGGCATCGTCGCCTCCATCGTCGAGTAACGACAAAACGGCTTGAGCCGTTTCGGCAGGGACATGGTCGCCCGTGTCCCTGCGATTTTTGAAAGAAGCGGCTAAGCGAACGAATTCAGAAGTTTGAGTGTGTGCCGTCGAAAGGCACACGGGAAACACGAGCAAGGACAAGTCGAATGAACGGCCAGAATATCCGCATCCGCCTCAAGGCGTTTGACCACCGGATCCTCGATGCCTCCACGCGCGAAATCGTGTCGACGGCCAAGCGCACCGGTGCGAGTGTGCGCGGGCCCGTGCCGCTTCCGACCCGGATTGAGAAATTCACGGTCAACCGGTCGCCGCACGTCGACAAGAAGAGCCGCGAACAGTTCGAGATGCGCACGCACAAGCGTCTTCTCGATATCGTTGATCCGACCCCGCAGACGGTTGATGCGCTGATGAAGCTCGATCTGGCCGCCGGCGTCGACGTCGAGATCAAGCTTTAAGAATCCCGGCGCAAGCCGAAATAACAAGGAAGGTACGTGGAGTTTCTCCAACGGCTTCCAGGAACAGGAAACCGGAAGGTGCGGATGCACCGGACGGGAACCCTTAACAAGAGGCGTGAACCGATGCGTTCAGGTGTGATTGCACAGAAAGTGGGAATGACCCGCGTCTACAACGACGCCGGCGAGCATATCCCGGTAACAGTTTTGCGGCTGGAGAACTGCCAGGTAGTGGCCCACCGCACCGAAGAAAAGAACGGCTATACCGCAGTTCAGCTGGGTGCCGGCCGTTCCAAGGTGAAGAACACGACGAAGGCTCTGCGCGGCCATTTCGCCGCTGCGAGCGTCGAGCCGAAGGCGAAGCTCGTCGAATTCCGCGTCACCGCTGACAACCTGATCGACATTGGCGCCGAACTGACGGCCGGCCATTTCGTCGCTGGGCAGCTGGTCGACGTCACCGGTACCACGATCGGCAAGGGTTTCGCCGGCGCCATCAAGCGTCATAACTTCGGCGGTCTGCGCGCCACGCACGGTGTATCGGTATCGCACCGCTCGCATGGTTCGACCGGTTCCAACCAGGATCCGGGCCGCGTCTGGAAGGGCAAGCGCATGGCTGGTCACATGGGCCAGACGCGCGTCACCACGCAGAACCTCGAAGTCGTATCGACCGACGAAGATCGCGGCCTGATCCTGGTCAAGGGCGCCGTCCCCGGCTCCAAGGGCGCATGGATCGTCGTTCGCGACGCAATCAAGTCGGGCACTCCGGAAGGCGCACCGCGCCCGGCCGCTGTGCGCGCCGCAGAACAGAAGTAAGGGAGCCGAATAATGGATCTCACCGTCAAAACCCTCGAGGGCAAGGACGCGGGAAAGGTTTCCCTTTCTGACGCCATTTTCGGCCTCGAACCCCGTGAAGACATCATCGCCCGCGTCGTCCGCTGGCAGCTCGCCAAGCGCCAGCAGGGCACGCACAAGGCCAAGGGCCGCGCCGAAGTCGCGCGCACCGGCGCCAAGATGTACAAGCAGAAGGGTACGGGCCGCGCCCGCCACCACTCCGCACGTGCTCCGCAGTTCCGCGGCGGTGGCAAGGCTCACGGCCCGGTCGTGCGCAGCCATGAGCACGACCTGCCGAAGAAGGTCCGGGCGCTCGGCCTGCGCCACGCGCTGTCGGCCAAGCTCAAGGCAGAAGAGATCATCGTCCTCGACGATCTCGTCGCCAACGAAGCAAAGACGAAGGCGCTCGCCGGCGCATTCGCCTCGCTTGGCCTGACCAACGCTCTGATCATCGGCGGCGCCGAGATCGAGAACAACTTCAAGCTCGCAGCCCAGAACATCCCGAATGTGGACGTTCTGCCGGTCCAGGGCATCAACGTTTACGACATTCTGCGCCGTGGCAAGCTGGTGCTTTCCAAGGCTGCTGTGGAAGCTCTGGAGGAGCGGTTCAAATGACGGATCTTCGCCACTACGACGTGATCGTGTCTCCCTCGATCACCGAAAAGTCGACGCTGGTTTCCGAACAGAACCAGGTCGTCTTCAACGTCGCCAAGGGCGCTTCGAAGCCTGAGATCAAGGCTGCAGTCGAAGCCCTGTTCGGCGTCAAGGTCACGGCCGTCAACACGCTCGTCCGCAAGGGTAAGCTGAAGCGCTTCCGCGGTTTCGCCGGAAAGCAGAAGGACGTCAAGAAGGCGATCATCACGCTCGCCGAAGGTCAGTCCATCGACGTCTCGACCGGTCTCTAACGGATAGGCCCATTAGGGTAAAAACCCAAAAGGGAACAAGAAAATGGCATTGAAAAGTTTCAATCCGACGACGCCGAGCCAGCGCCAGCTGGTCATCGTGGACCGCGCCGGCCTCTACAAGGGCAAGCCGGTCAAGGCGCTGACCCAGGGCCTGTCCTCCAAGGGCGGTCGCAACAACCTGGGCCGCATCACCGTCCGCTTCCAGGGCGGCGGTCACAAGCGGTCCTACCGCCTTGTCGACTTTAAGCGTCGCAAGTTCGACGTCGAGGGCACGGTCGAGCGTCTGGAATACGACCCGAACCGCACCGCCTTCATCGCGCTCGTCAACTACGCCGACGGCGAACAGGCCTATATCCTGGCGCCGCAGCGTCTTGCCGCCGGCGACAAGGTCATCGCTTCGGACAAGGCTGTCGACGTCAAGCCCGGCAACACCATGCCGCTGCAGTTCATTCCGGTCGGCTCCATCATCCACAATGTGGAAATGAAGCCGGGCAAGGGCGGTCAGATCGCCCGCTCCGCCGGAACCTACGCGCAGCTCGTCGGCCGCGACCAGGGCATGGCGATCCTTCGCCTGAACTCGGGCGAACAGCGCCTGGTGCACGGCTCTTGCCTTGCATCGATCGGTGCTGTATCGAACCCCGATCACGGCAACATCAATGACGGTAAGGCTGGCCGTTCGCGTTGGCGCGGCAAGCGCCCGCACGTACGCGGCGTCGTCATGAACCCGGTTGACCACCCGCACGGCGGTGGTGAAGGCCGTACCTCGGGTGGCCGTCACCCGGTTACCCCGTGGGGCAAGCCCACGAAGGGCAAGCGTACGCGCTCCAACAAGTCGACCGACAAGTTCATCATGCGCTCGCGGCACCAGAAGAAGAAGTAAGAGAGGAAGTCTCGAATGACTCGTTCAGTATGGAAAGGTCCGTTCGTTGACGGCTATCTTCTCAAGAAGGCTGAGAAGGTCCGCGAAGGCGGTCGTAACGAAGTGATCAAGATTTGGAGCCGCCGCTCCACGATCCTTCCGCAGTTTGTCGGCCTTACCTTCGGCGTCTACAACGGCAGCAAGCACGTCCCGGTCAGCGTCAACGAAGACATGGTCGGACACAAGTTTGGTGAATTCTCTCCGACCCGGACCTACTACGGTCATGGTGCGGACAAGAAGGCAAAGAGGAAGTAACAATGGGCAAGGCAAAAGCCGAACGCCGGCTGAAGGATAATGAGGCGCAGGCCATTGCGCGCACGATCCGCGTCAGCCCCCAGAAGCTCAACCTCGTTGCCGCGCTGATCCGCGGCAAGAAGGTCGACCGCGCTCTGGCCGAACTCGAATTCTCCCGCAAGCGCATCGCAGGCACCGTCAAGAAGACGCTTGAATCCGCGATCGCGAATGCCGAGAACAACCACGACCTCGACGTTGATTCGCTCATCGTCGCGGAAGCTTACGTTGGCAAGTCGATCGTGATGAAGCGCTTCCACGCCCGTGGTCGCGGTCGTGCATCGCGCGTCGAAAAGCCGTTCTCGCACTTGACGATCGTTGTTCGTGAAGTGGAAGCCAAAGGGGAGGCCGCATAATGGGCCAGAAGATTAATCCGATCGGTTTCCGTCTCGGCATCAACCGGACCTGGGACAGCCGTTGGTTCGCGGACAACGCCGAATACGGCCAGCTCCTGCACGAAGACCTGAAGATCCGTGCCTATCTCATGGAAGAGCTGAAGGCCGCCGGTATCGCCAAGGTCGTGATCGAGCGTCCGCACAAGAAGTGCCGCGTGACGATCCACTCGGCTCGTCCGGGTCTGATCATCGGCAAGAAGGGCGCCGACATCGAAAAGCTGCGCAAGAAGCTTTCCGAGATGACCAATTCGGAAACGCACCTCAACATCGTCGAAGTGCGGAAGCCCGAAGTCGACGCAACGCTGGTCGCCCAATCGATCGCGCAGCAGCTCGAGCGCCGCGTGGCTTTCCGCCGCGCGATGAAGCGCGCCGTTCAGTCGGCGATGCGCCTCGGCGCCGAAGGCATCAAGATCACCTGCGCCGGCCGCCTCGGCGGGGCGGAAATCGCTCGTACCGAATGGTATCGCGAAGGCCGCGTTCCGCTGCACACGCTGCGCGCCGACATCGACTACGGCACGGCAGAAGCCGAAACCGCTTTCGGTATCTGCGGCGTCAAGGTCTGGATCTTCAAGGGTGAAATCCTCGAGCACGATCCGATGGCTTCCGAGCGCCGTGCAAGCGAGAGTGACAACCAGGGCGGTGGCGGTCGCGACCGTCGTCGTGAAAACGCGTAACATTCGCGCGTGGCAGCCAATATCGGAGAAGTAAAAAAATGTTGCAGCCAAAGCGTACGAAGTATCGCAAGCAGTTCAAGGGCCGCATCAAGGGCGTAGCCAAGGGCGGTTCTGATCTTGCCTTCGGCGAATTCGGCCTCAAGGCTCAGGAGCCGAACCGCGTCAATGCGCGCGAGATCGAAGCGGCCCGCCGCGCGATCACCCGCCACATGAAGCGCGCCGGCCGGGTCTGGATCCGCGTGTTCCCGGACGTGCCGGTCACCGCCAAGCCGACCGAAGTCCGCATGGGTAAGGGTAAGGGTTCGGTTGAATACTGGGCATGCAAGGTCAAGCCCGGCCGTATGATGTTCGAGATCGATGGTGTCAACGAAGAACTCGCCCGTGAGGCACTTCGTCTTGGCGCTGCCAAGCTCTCTGTCAAGACGCGCTTCGTGCAGCGTATCGCAGAGTAAGGAGTGAAGCTCATGAAAGCCGCAGATGTTCGCGCTCTGAGCGCCGATCAGCTCAAGGAAGAGCTCGCCAAGCTGAAGAAGGAGCAGTTCAACCTGCGCTTCCAGAAGGCTACCGGCCAGCTCGAGAAGTCTTCGCGTATTGACGAAGTCCGCAAGGACATCGCACGCATCAAAACCATTGCCCGCCAGAAGGCGGCAGAAGCCAAGGCCTAAGGACCACAAAAAATGCCGAAACGCATTCTGCAGGGCACCGTCGTCAGCGACAAGAACGACAAGACCGTCGTCGTCAGGGTCGAGCGCCGCTTTGCGCACCCGATCCTCCAGAAGACCGTTCGTCGTTCCAAGAAGTACAAGGCTCACGACGAGAACAACCAGTACAAGGTCGGTGACGTCGTTTCCATCGAGGAATGCGCGCCGATTTCGAAGGACAAGCGCTGGACGGTCGTCTCCGCCCAGGCTTGATTTCTGCAGGTTTTGCCCGTCAGACCCTTGCGTCCCAGGCAAATATCTGTATGAAGCACGCAATTGAAGCAGAGGAACGCTCGAGTTCGGGCGTTCTTTTGCTTTGAGATAAGCACAATAAGCCGGGCGAGGGGGTTTCGACCCAACCGGCCTGGTAACAACAAGAAGGCGACCTGACATGATTCAGATGCAAACAAACCTCGAGGTGGCGGATAATTCCGGCGCACGTCGTGTCATGTGCATCAAGGTGCTGGGCGGCTCCAAGCGCAAATACGCGTCGATCGGCGACATCATCGTCGTTTCGATCAAGGAAGCCATTCCGCGCGGCCGCGTGAAGAAGGGTGATGTCATGAAGGCAGTTGTCGTTCGCACTGCGAAGGACATCCGCCGTCCGGATGGCAGCGTCATCCGCTTCGACACCAACGCAGCCGTTCTTATCGATAACAAGAAAGAGCCGATCGGCACCCGTATCTTCGGACCGGTTCCGCGCGAACTTCGCGCCAAGAACCACATGAAGATCATCTCGCTGGCTCCGGAAGTACTCTAAGGGAGCGTTGAGAGATGCAAAAGATTCGCAAAGGCGACAAGGTCGTCGTACTCACCGGTAAGGACAAGGGCCGTTCCGGCGAAGTCATCCAGGTCATGCCGAAGGAAGACAAGGCTGTCGTGCGTGGCGTCAATATGGTGAAGCGTCACCAGCGCCAGACCCAGAGCCAGGAAGCCGGCATCATCAACAAGGAAGCCCCGATCCACCTTTCGAACATCGCGGTCGCCGATCCGAAGGACGGCAAGCCGACCCGCGTCGGTTTCAAGATCGATGGTGACAAGAAGGTCCGCGTGGCCAAGCGTTCGGGAGAAGTGATCGATGGCTAAGACCGCTTATGAGCCGCGGCTCAAGAAGGAATATGTGGAGCGCATCCGCAAGGCGATGCAGGAGAAGTTCTCCTACGCCAACGAAATGCAGATCCCGCGTCTCGACAAGATCGTCATCAACATGGGTGTTGGCGAGGCGACCGGCGATTCCAAGAAGCCGTCCGTTGCTGCTGCCGACCTCGCCGCGATTGCCGGCCAGAAGCCGGTGATCACCCGCGCTCGCAACTCCATCGCTGGCTTCAAGCTGCGCGAAGGCATGCCGATTGGTGCCAAGGTTACCCTGCGCGGCGTTCGGATGTATGAGTTCCTGGATCGTCTCGTGAACATCGCTCTTCCGCGTGTTCGCGACTTCCGCGGTCTCAATCCGAAGTCCTTCGATGGTCGTGGCAACTTCGCCATGGGCGTCAAGGAGCACATTGTGTTCCCTGAGATCAACTACGACAAGGTTGATCAGATGTGGGGCATGGACATCATCGTTTGCACGACGGCAACTAACGACGACGAAGCGCGCGCTCTGCTTGCAGAGTTCAACTTCCCGTTCCGTCAGTAATCCGTAACGACAAGCGTAAAGAAGGATAACTGTTATGGCGAAAACGAGCGCAGTTGAAAAGAACAAGCGCCGCCGCAAACTGGTTGCCGGACAAGCCGCGAAGCGTGCGGCCCTCAAGGCAATCATCATGAACCAGTCTTTGTCGATCGAAGAGCGGTTCAAGGCCACCCTCAAGCTGGCAGAACTGCCCCGGGATGGGTCGAAGACCCGCATCCGCAACCGTTGCGAAGTGACCGGCCGTCCGCGCGCCTACTATCGCAAGCTTCGCATGTCGCGTATCGCGCTTCGCGAACTGGGCAATCTCGGCAAGGTGCCGGGCATCGTCAAGTCGAGCTGGTAAGGAGACGGGTACATGGCAATGACTGATCCTTTGGGCGATATGCTCACCCGTATCCGCAACGGCGCCGCTCGCCGCAAGTCGAGCGTGTCCACGCCGGCTTCCAAGCTCCGCGCGCGCGTTCTGGATGTCCTTCAGGCCGAAGGCTATATCCGCGGATATTCTGAAGTCGAGTTTGGCAACGGCAAGGCCGAGCTGAACATCGAACTGAAATACTACGAAGGCGCCTCCGTGATCCGTGAGATCTCGCGCGTCTCCAAGCCGGGCCGCCGGGTTTATGTCTCGGTCAAGTCCATTCCGCAGGTCGCGAACGGCCTCGGCATCACCATCCTTTCGACACCGAAGGGCGTGATGGCCGATCACCAGGCACGCGAACAGAATGTTGGTGGCGAGATTCTTTGCTCGGTCTTCTAAGACCGGGCAGGATCTCCATAGCGAACAGACAGGTATAACAATGTCTCGTATCGGTAAGAAGCCCGTTCAGGTTCCGGCAGGCGTCACGGCTAACGTCGATGGCCAGAAGGTAACGGCAAAGGGCCCGAAGGGCGAACTGTTCTTCGTCGCAAACGACGAAGTTTCGGTGAAGCTCGAAAACAATGCGGTTTTCGTTCAGCCGCTCAATGAAACCAAGGATGCTCGTGCAAAGTGGGGCATGTCCCGCACGATGATCGAGAACATCTTCAAGGGCGTCAAGGACGGTTTCGAGCGCAAGCTCGAAATCAACGGCGTCGGCTACCGCGCGTCGATGCAGGGCAGGAACCTGCAGCTGGCGCTCGGCTTCAGCCATGACGTCGTCTACCAGACGCCGGAAGGCATCACGATCGCTGTGCCGAAGCCGACGGAAATCGTCGTTTCGGGCATCAACAAGCAGCAGGTCGGCCAGGTAGCCGCGGAAATCCGCGAATACCGCGGCCCCGAGCCCTACAAGGGCAAGGGTGTCAAGTATGCCGAAGAGCGGATCGTCCGCAAAGAAGGCAAGAAGAAGTAAGGATCACGCGAAATGGCTAGCAGGAAAGATACTCTTGTGCGTCGCGCCAGCCGCGTGCGCCGTCAAATCAAGGCGGTCGCCAATGGCCGCCCGCGCCTGTCGGTTCATCGCTCGTCGAAGAACATCTATGCGCAGATCATCGATGACGTTGCCGGCAAGACGCTTGCCGCTGCCTCGACCCTCGAGGCAGATCTCAAGTCGTCATTGAAGACCGGCGCCGACACGGCGGCAGCTGCAGCCGTCGGCAAGCTCCTTGCCGAACGCGCTTCCAAGGCAGGCGTCAAGGACGTTGTCTTTGATCGCGGCGCCTTCATCTACCACGGCCGCGTCAAGGCGCTGGCCGAGGCAGCTCGCGAAGGCGGCCTGAACTTCTAAGGTTCGCCGCCCGGGCAGAGATGTCCGGGCGGATCCGCCTCGCAATTACCCGGTCGCTTCGGCTCGTCCGAGGCGACTTTCGTCAATCTGCCGATTGCACCCGGAAAAGAAAAAGGAAGAGGACAATGGCACAAGAAAGAAGAGGTTCTCGCGAAGATCGCCAGAACCGCGAAGAGCGCGACAGCGAATTTGTCGATAAGCTCGTCGCAATCAACCGCGTCGCCAAGGTGGTGAAGGGCGGTCGTCGTTTCGGTTTCGCCGCTCTCGTCGTCGTTGGCGACCAGAAGGGCCGCGTCGGCTTCGGCCATGGCAAGGCACGCGAAGTGCCGGAGGCCATCCGCAAGGCGACGGAAGCCGCCAAGCGCGACCTGATCTTCGTACCGCTGCGCGGCGGCCGCACGCTGCATCACGACGTTAACGGCCGCCACGGCGCCGGCAAGGTGCTGCTGCGCTCGGCCAAGCCCGGTACCGGTATCATCGCCGGTGGCCCGATGCGCGCCGTCTTCGAAACGCTCGGCGTTCACGACGTCGTTGCCAAGTCGACCGGTTCGTCGAACCCCTACAACATGGTTCGCGCCACCTTCGACGCGCTCAAGAACCAGATGCACCCGAAGGACATCGCGGCACAGCGCGGCATGAAGTACGCCACGCTCCAGGCCCGTCGCGTTGCCGCCGGCGCTGCTTCCGAAGAATAAGGGAGCTGACAGATGGCTAAGAAAGAAGTTGCCAAGAAGACGGTTACCGTCGAGCAGATTGGTAGCCCCATCCGCCGTCCGGCCGTACAGCGTCAGACGCTCATCGGTCTGGGCCTCAACAAGATGCACCGGGTTCGCACGCTGGAGGACACTCCGGCCGTTCGCGGCATGATCCGGGCCGTCCAGCACCTCGTTCGCGTCGTCGACGAGAAGTGAGGGGGATCGAGATATGAAACTGAATGAAATCAAAGACAACGAAGGCGCAACCAAGAGCCGCAAGCGTCTTGGGCGCGGTATCGGCTCCGGTTCCGGCAAGACCGCCGGCCGCGGCGTGAAGGGCCAGAAGGCCCGTTCCGGCGTGGCGATCAACGGCTTCGAAGGCGGTCAGATGCCCATCTACCGCCGTCTGCCGAAGCGCGGCTTCAACAACATCTTCGCTTCGGAGTTTGTTGTCGTGTCGCTCGGCCGTATCCAGACGGCAATCGATGCAAAAAAGCTCGACGCCTCGAAGATCGTCGATGCGGCTGCCCTGAAGGCGGCCGGCGTCATCCGTCGCGAGAAGGATGGCGTTCGTGTCCTCGCCGACGGCGAGCTGAAGGCGAAGATTTCGCTCGAAGTCGCAGGCGCTTCCAAGCCGGCCGTCGAGAAGATCGAAAAGGCCGGCGGCTCGGTGAAGCTGCTGGCAGCCGCCGCTGCGGAATAATATGACTGATGAACCGCCCGGGGTGCTTCACGCCGGGCGGTTTTGCTCCCATATGTGAGCCTCACGTCCGAGGGCGGCGAATCACTTGCCGCGAAAGGGACACAACGGAAACCACGGTGAGGCATCCGATTGCAGCGACAATCGCCTCGCGCCCGGTTTTCATCGACGAAGACTTACTCTTGCCGGAACTGACCGGGTTTCTCCCGCTGTTTCCGAGACTTGGTACGCGGAGAATTGCATGGCTTCTGCAGCGGAACAGCTCGCCTCGAACCTGAATTTCTCGACTTTCGCGAAGGCGGAAGATCTGAAGAAACGGCTCTGGTTCACCCTCGGTGCGCTTCTGGTTTACCGTCTTGGCACCTATATCCCGCTGCCCGGCCTCAACCCGGCCGCGTTCGCCCAGGCCTTCCAGGGCCAGGCCGGCGGCATCCTCGGCCTCTTCAACATGTTCTCGGGCGGTGCAGTGGAGCGCATGGCGATCTTCGCGCTCGGCATCATGCCCTATATCTCCGCTTCGATCATCGTGCAGCTGATGACCTCGGTCGTCCCGGCGCTCGAACAGTTGAAGAAGGAAGGCGAGCAGGGCCGCAAGGTCATCAACCAGTATACCCGCTACGGCACGGTGCTGCTCGGCGCCTTGCAGGCCTACGGCATTGCCGTGGGTCTCGAGAGCGGTAGCGGCCTCGTCAACGATCCGGGCTGGTTCTTCCGGATTTCGACGGTGATTTCGCTGCTCGGTGGCACGATGTTCCTGATGTGGCTCGGCGAGCAGATCACTTCGCGCGGCATCGGCAACGGCATTTCGCTGATCATCTTCGCCGGCATCGTCGCCCATCTGCCGACGGCGCTTGCCGGAACCCTTGAGCTCGGCCGCACCGGCGCCCTCTCGACGCCGCTGATCCTGGCGATCATCGTCATGGTGGTTGCGGTCATTGCCCTAATCGTCTTCGTCGAGCGCGCCCAGCGCCGCTTGCTGATCCAGTATCCGAAGCGCCAGGTCGGCAACCGCATGTTCCAGGGCGACACGTCCCACCTGCCGCTGAAGCTCAACACCTCGGGCGTCATCCCGGCGATCTTCGCCTCGTCGCTGCTGCTGCTGCCCGCAACGCTTGCCGGCTTCGCCAATGCCGCGACGCTGCCCGGCTGGGCGACCGCCATCGTCGGGGCGCTGGCGCACGGCCAGCCGCTCTACATGTTCTTCTACGGCGCGATGATTGCCTTCTTCGCTTTCTTCTACACCGCGATCGTCTTCAATCCGAAGGACACAGCCGATAACCTGAAGAAGCACGGTGGCTTCATTCCGGGGATTCGCCCCGGTGAGCGCACGGCCGAATACATCGACTACGTGCTGACACGTATCACTGTAGTCGGTGCGATTTACCTGATTTTCGTCTGCATTCTGCCCGAAATCCTCATTTCGCAGACTGGTGTGCCGTTCTACCTTGGTGGTACGTCGCTTTTGATTGTTGTCAGCGTCACCCTTGATACGGTAGCACAGATCCAGGGTCACCTCATTGCCCAGCAGTATGAGGGGCTGATCAAGAAGTCGAAGCTGCGCGGAGGAAAGAGGGGACGATGAGACTTATTTTTTTGGGACCGCCGGGCGCTGGCAAGGGTACGCAGGCCAAGCTTCTGACGGAGAAATACGGCATCCCGCAGCTTTCCACAGGGGACATGCTCCGGGCCGCCGTTGCCCAGGCGACCGAGGTCGGCAAGCGCGCGAAAGCGGTCATGGATGCCGGCCAGCTGGTCTCCGATGAGATCGTCAATGAAATCGTCTCCGACCGCATCGACGCTGCGGACTGCGCCAAGGGCTTCATCCTCGACGGCTATCCGCGCACGGTTCCGCAGGCGATTGCGCTCGACCGGATGCTTGAGAGCAAAGGCCTGAAACTGGATGCGGTCATCGAGTTGAAGGTCGACGAGGCAGCCCTTGTCCGGCGCATGGAGAATCGCGTGGCGGAAACCGTTGCCGCCGGTGGCACGGTGCGCTCCGACGACAATCCCGAGGCCTTCAAAAAGCGGCTGACGGAATACCGGGAAAAGACGGCTCCGCTTTCGGACCATTATGCCCGCACCGGTCAGTTGAAGACCGTGGACGGGATGGCGGACGTGGGAGCGGTCACCGCCGAGATCGACAAGATTCTGGCATAGGCTGCGCCTTTGCCAAAATGGAAGCGCCGGGGAGTTGACTTTTCCAGGTGATTCCTCCAAAGACAGCGCCAACTCGCGACATGCGAAGCGATCGGCGCGGTCTTCAAAACAAGGAAGTCCGGGTACGGTCGTTTTTGACGTGTCTCGAACCTCAATCAACGTGCGGCTCTTCGAAGTCGCGTAACGAAGCACCTATTGCCGGATGGCAACTGGAACGCAAGGAGAATAGACGTGGCACGTATCGCTGGCGTCAACATCCCGACGGCAAAGCGCGTCGTCATCGCGCTGACCTATATTCACGGGATCGGCCCGAAATTCGCGAAGGAAATCACCGAGAAGGTTGGCATCCCGGCTGACCGCCGCGTGCACCAGCTGACGGACGCCGAAGTCCTTCAGATCCGCGAGACCATCGACCGCGATTACCAGGTCGAGGGTGACCTGCGTCGCGAAACGGCGATGAACATCAAGCGCCTGATGGACCTTGGCTGCTACCGCGGCCTGCGTCATCGTCGCGGCCTGCCGGTGCGCGGCCAGCGTACGCACACCAATGCCCGCACCCGCAAGGGTCCGGCAAAGGCGATCGCCGGCAAGAAGAAGTAATTTCCCGAAAAGGGAAAGCGGGAGGCTGGCGTCCGCGCCGGCCTCCTTTTGCAGTTTGGGGAGGGCGATCGCCCGACCTGTGCCGGACCGCTCGGTTCGGCGAAAACGTGTGCGGAGCCGGCGTGCCGGTTCTGTGAAAATCGAAGTTGCAGGGCAGGGGACGACCAATCCTTTTCCCGGTGGAGCCGCTGGAATTACGGCGGTGCAGAGATCTAAGAAAGGGATCCTATGGCCAAGGAAGCCACCCGCGTTCGCCGCCGCGAGCGCAAGAACATCACGTCTGGCGTCGCGCACGTCAATTCGTCGTTCAACAACACGATGATCACCATCACCGACGCGCAGGGCAATGCAATCGCCTGGTCGTCCGCCGGTGCGAAGGGCTTCAAGGGTTCGCGCAAGTCGACCCCGTTTGCCGCTCAGATCGCCGCCGAAGACTGCGCCAAGAAGGCTCAGGAACACGGCATGAAGTCGCTGGAAGTGGAAGTTTGCGGACCGGGTTCCGGCCGTGAATCCGCCCTTCGCGCGCTGCAGGCCGCGGGGTTCATGATCACGTCGATCCGCGACGTGACGCCGATCCCGCACAATGGCTGCCGTCCGCGCAAGAAGCGCCGCGTCTGATCATTTGTATTCAAGATTCCGGTGAGGACGCGGATGCGTTCTCCCGGTCTTCGGGGCTCGGTTGCCACGATTGGATGGTGGCAACGAACGGAAGGCAGAAAACATGATCCAGAAAAATTGGCAGGAACTGATCAAGCCGAACAAGGTGGATTTCACCTCCTCCGGCCGCACCAAGGCAACGCTGGTGGCGGAACCGCTTGAGCGCGGCTTCGGTCTGACCCTCGGCAACGCGCTTCGTCGCGTGCTTTTGTCGTCGCTGCGCGGTGCGGCAGTCACCGCGGTGCAGATCGACGGCGTGCTGCACGAGTTCTCCTCCATCCCGGGCGTCCGGGAGGATGTGACGGACATCGTGCTCAACATCAAGGAAATCGCCATCAAGATGGATGGCGACGATTCCAAGCGCATGGTCGTGCGCAAGCAGGGCCCGGGCGTCGTGACGGCCGGTGACATCCAGACGGTTGGCGACATCGAGATCCTCAACCCGAACCATGTGATCTGCACCCTCGACGAGGGCGCGGAAATCCGCATGGAATTCACCGTCAACAATGGCAAGGGCTACGTGCCGGCTGAGCGTAACCGTTCGGAAGATGCGCCGATCGGTCTCATCCCGGTCGACAGCCTCTATTCGCCGGTCAAGAAAGTGTCCTACAAGGTTGAGAACACCCGCGAAGGTCAGGTTCTCGACTATGACAAGCTGACGATGTCGATCGAGACCGACGGCTCCGTCACCGGCGAGGACGCGATCGCCTTTGCCGCCCGCATTCTTCAGGACCAGCTGTCGGTCTTCGTCAACTTCGACGAGCCGCAGAAGGAAGCCGAGGAAGAAGCAGTCACCGAGCTCGCCTTCAACCCGGCGCTTCTCAAGAAGGTCGACGAACTGGAACTCTCCGTCCGTTCGGCCAACTGCCTGAAGAACGACAACATCGTCTATATCGGCGACCTCATTCAGAAGACCGAAGCGGAAATGCTCCGGACGCCGAACTTTGGTCGCAAGTCGCTCAACGAGATCAAGGAAGTTCTCGCTTCCATGGGCCTGCATCTCGGCATGGAAGTGCCGTCCTGGCCGCCGGAGAACATCGAAGATCTCGCCAAGCGTTACGAAGACCAGTATTAACCATTTAGACTGCGGGCGGATGCCTGCAAGTGAAGGAGAATAGCCATGCGCCACGGTAAAGCCGGCCGCAAGCTGAATAGAACCGCCAGCCACCGCAAGGCGATGTTCGCCAACATGGCAGCGTCGCTGATCGAGCACGAGCAGATCGTCACGACCCTGCCGAAGGCCAAGGAAATCCGCCCGATCGTCGAGAAGCTCGTCACGCTCGGCAAGCGCGGCGACCTGCATGCCCGCCGTCAGGCGATCTCGCAGATCCGCGACGTTGCTGTCGTCGCGAAGCTGTTCGACGCGATCGCATCGCGCTACGCCACCCGCAACGGCGGCTACCTGCGCATCATGAAGGCGGGCTTCCGCCAGGGCGACAATGCTCCGCTCGCCGTCATCGAATTCGTTGACCGCGATGTCGATGCCAAGGGCGCCAAGGATCGCGCTCGCGTCGCCGCCGAAGCGGAAGCAGCAGAAGCAGCCTGATAAAGGTAGCTTCTCAAACGATCTGAGGCGGCCGGGTGAGATTTCACCCGGCCGCTTTTTGCGTTGCAGGGTGAGGTCGTGTCCCTGCCGTCCGTTGCCGTTTCCACCGCAGGAACGGCGTTCGCACCGCCCGCCAGGCGAGCAAGAGCGTGACGAGGACGATGTAGAGCACTTGCTCCGGCCCTACGACCTTGACGGCCATGGCGAAATGCAGCGCGCCGGCCGCGGCGATCACATAGGCGAGCCGGTGAAGCTTGTTCCACCGCTGGCCGAGCTTGCGGATCGACCAATTGTTCGAGGTGAGCGCCAAGGGGATCAGCATGACCAGGGCCGCCATGCCGATGGTTATGAAGGGGCGGCGGGCGATGTCGGCGACGATGGCCGGGATGCGCAGCATCTGGTCGAGCAGCATGTAGGCGGTGAAGTGCATCAGCACGTAATAGAAGGCGAGCAGGCCGAGGGCGCGGCGGTATCTTAGGCAGTTGAGGCCGAAGAGATCGCGAAGCGGTGTGATCGTCAGCGTCGCCACAAGGAAACGCAGCGCCCACAGGCCAAGCAGGTGCTCGAATTCCTTGACGGCATTGCCAGGTAACCGGCCGGTTGCGCCGAGATAGAATGCCCATGCCGCGGGAATGAGGCCCAGCGCGTAGAGCGCCCAGACCGAGGGGCCGTGAAAGCGCTTGGGCAAGGCGGGTACGAAGGCCATGGTCAGAAGTTTACCCTGAGATCCAAGCCGGAATACAGGCCCGCGACGTCGTCGGCATAGCCGTTGAAGGGGAGGGTGTCGCGGCGATTGGAGCCGAAGAAGCCGCCTTCGCCGATCCGGTTTTCCGTTGCCTGGCTCCAGCGCGGGTGATCGACCGCCGGGTTCACATTGGCATAGAAGCCGTACTCATCCGGTGCGGCAAGGTTCCAGGTGCAAGGCGGCGGCGTTTCGGAAAGCGAAATGCGGACGATCGACTTGATTCCCTTGAAACCGTATTTCCACGGGACCACCAGCCGTATTGGCGCGCCGTTCTGGTTCGGCAGCGTCTTGCCATAAAGGCCGACGGAGAGAATCGTCAGAGGGTGGCGTGCTTCATCGAGCCGCAAGCCCTCGCGATAGGGCCAGGGCAGCGGCTGGAAGTAGCCGGATTGGCCGGGCATCTCCTCAGGCCGCACCACCGTTTCGAATGCAACGTACTTCGCGCTCCCGAGCGGTTCGACCTTGTCGAGGAGACTTGCCAGCGGAAAGCCGACCCAGGGGATCACCATCGACCAGGCTTCGACGCAGCGCATTCGGTAGGTACGCTCTTCAAGCGGAAGGGCCAGCAGTTCTTCGAGGCCGAACTCCCGCGGCTTGCCGACGAGACCGTCGACCTTCACCCGCCAGGGTGCCGGCTTGAAGCCGCCCGAATTGGCGGCGGGGTCGCCCTTTCCCGTGCCGAACTCGTAGAAATTGTTGTAGGTGGTCACGTCCTTTTCGGGCGTCAGGGCCTCCTCGACCTTGTAGCGACTGCTCGAAGCCTTGAGCTCTGCCGCCTCGGCCAGGCCGGCCCCGCCGAGAACGAGGCCACCTGCAGCGGCGAGAAAGCGGCGGCGATCGAGGAAGAAGGGCTCCGGGGTGATTTCGGACGCGGCGATCCGCGGCGGGCGGTAGGCGGGCATGGTGCTTCCTCGACAGGGATTGAAAGCTGATCTCGGCCAGATGACCAGAGATTCGATCACCGGAAAAGATGGGGGAGACCACGTTTTCGTGCACGGCGCGTGAGCGGGAAAAGCGCCGCGATGATTTCATGGCAAGGCCGCGGGCAAAAGTCTGAAAAAGCGGTTGAAATCGCGAGCGTGCGTCATCATCGAGCGGCAGCCTCGCGTTTGCCTTTTTTGCTGCGAAATCCTATCTGAACTAGCGGCAATGAAAGGGAGAATGCTTCATGATTTTTGGCCGTCGAGCCCTGCCGGCTCTTGTTCTTGCGATTGCCATGTCTACACCGGCCGTAGCGCAGGACGCCAGGACCGTCCCCCAATCCCACACGGAAATGCAGCTCTCCTTCGCGCCGCTGGTCAAGCAGACGGCGAATGCCGTGGTGAATGTCTATGCCGAGCGGGTCGTCGAGCGACGATCGGTCGACCCATTCTTCGAGGAATTCTTCGGCCAGCGCATGCCAAACCGCACGGAGAAGCAGTCGTCGCTCGGCTCCGGCGTAATCGTCCGCCGCGACGGCATCGTCGTTACCAACAATCACGTCATCGAGGGGGCCGACGACATCAAGGTGGCGCTCGCCGACGGGCGTGAGTATCCGTGCAAGATCGTCCTCAAGGACGACCGACTCGACCTAGCGGTCCTCAAGATCGAAGCAGATGGTCCTTTCGACGTCATCCCGATCGGTGATTCGGACGCAGTGGAGGTCGGCGACCTCGTGCTGGCGATGGGCAATCCGTTCGGGGTCGGGCAGACGGTGACGAGCGGCATCGTTTCGGCGCTTGCCCGCAACCAGATCTCCAACGGAGATTTCGGTTTCTTCATCCAGACCGACGCGGCGATCAATCCGGGCAACTCTGGCGGTGGACTGATCAACATGAAGGGTGAGCTGATCGGCATCAACACCGCGATCTTTTCGCGGGGCGGGGGATCGAACGGCGTGGGGTTCGCCATCCCCGCAAATCTGGTCAAGGTCTTCGTCGCCTCCGCGGAGGGCGGCGGCGGTTCCTTCGTCCGTCCCTTCGTCGGCGCGACTTTCGAGCCGGTTACCTCCGATGTCGCCGAGGCGCTCGGACTCGATCGTGCCCGCGGCGCCCTGGTGGCTGCCGTCCAGCCGGACGGACCGGCGGCAAATGCCGGCATGAAGCCGGGGCAGGTGGTGACGGCTGTCAACGGTATTTCGGTGGAGCATCCGGATGCCCTCGGCTACCGTTTGACGACCGTCGGCATCGGCCATGAAGCGCGCGTGACGGTGAGCGAACACGGCGAGGCGCACGACATCACCCTGAAGCTGGAGCAGGCGCCGGAAACCGCGCCGCGCGACGAACGGCTGATCGAGGGGCGGAACCCCTTTGCCGGCGCCGTCGTCGCCAATCTTTCGCCGCGCCTTGCGGATGAGCTGCGCATGCCGACGTCGCTCAAGGGCGTCGTCGTGACCGAGGTCAACCGCGGCTCGCCGGCGGCGCGCATTGGCCTCGAGCCGAAAGATATCGTACGCTCCGTCAATGGAACGCCGGTCGACAACTCGAAAACGCTGGAAAGCGTCGTTGCCGAAGACGCCTCGTTCTGGCGCGTTGAGATCGAGCGCGACGGCCAGCTTATCAGACAGTTCTTCCGATGAGTGACCTCTTTTCCCCCGTTGAACCGCCGGAGATGGCCTCGGCAAGACCGCTGGCCGATCGGCTGCGGCCGCGCACGCTCGCCGAAGTGACCGGGCAGGAGCACTTGACGGGGGCGGACGGCGCCCTGACGCGGATGATCGCCTCTGGCTCGCTCGGTTCGATGATCTTCTGGGGACCGCCGGGCACCGGGAAGACCACCGTCGCCCGGCTGCTTTCGGGAGAGGCCGGTCTCGCCTTCGAGCAGATCTCGGCGATCTTTTCCGGCGTCGCCGACCTGAAGAAGGTTTTCGAGTCGGCGCGCGCCCGACGCATGTCGGGACGCCAGACCTTGCTCTTCGTCGATGAGATCCATCGCTTCAACCGCGCCCAGCAGGACAGTTTCCTACCGGTGATGGAAGACGGGACCGTCATTCTGGTCGGCGCCACCACGGAGAATCCGTCATTCGAACTCAACGCCGCGCTCCTGTCGCGGGCGCGGGTGCTGACGTTCAAGCCGCATGACGAGGCGAGCCTCGAGGAACTCCTGAAGCGGGCGGAGCAAACGGAAGGTAGGCCGTTGCCGCTCGACGAGGACGCCCGGGCGAGCCTGATCCGCATGGCGGATGGTGACGGCCGGGCCGTGCTGACGCTGGCCGAGGAGGTGTGGCGGGCGGCGCGCAAGGACGAGATATTCGACGCCGAAGCGTTGCGGGAAATCGTCCAGCGCCGCGCGCCGGTTTACGACAAGGGCCAGGACGGCCACTACAATCTGATTTCGGCGCTCCACAAGTCGGTCCGCGGATCCGATCCGGATGCGGCGCTCTATTATCTCTGCCGGATGTTCGATGCGGGCGAGGATCCTTTGTATATCGGCAGGCGGCTGGTGCGCATGGCTGTCGAGGATATCGGCCTTGCCGATCCGCAGGCGCTGGTGATCTGCAACGCCGCCAAGGATGCCTATGACTATCTCGGTTCGCCCGAAGGGGAACTGGCGCTGGCGCAAGCCTGCGTCTATGTCGCCACCGCGCCGAAATCGAACGCCCTCTACACGGCCTACAAAGGGGCGATGCGCGCCGCCAAGGAAAACGGCTCGCTGCTGCCGCCGAAGCATATTCTCAACGCCCCGACCAAGCTCATGAAGGGGGAGGGCTATGCCGAGGGCTACCGTTACGATCATGACGAACCGGATGCCTTTTCCGGCCAGGACTATTTCCCCGAGAAAATGGGGCGCAGGATCTTCTATGATCCTCCGGAGAGGGGCTTCGAACGGGACATCCGCAAGCGGCTCGAATGGTGGGCGAAGCTGCGCCGCGACCGGAACTCATGACGAGCCGTGCCGTCGGCGCAGAGCAGTTTTGCCGGCCAGCCGCTTGCTGCCCTCACCGCTTTGTGGCACAGAGATCCAAGTTGCAGACGGCTGCACGGGCGCGATCCTGATCGACCCGAACACCCGCGGGGACGGCCTCGCTCCAGATGAAGGAGCCTGACATGGCCTGGTTCACTCTGCTTCTCGCCGGACTTCTCGAAATCGGCTGGGCAATCGGCCTCAAATACACCGACGGATTTACCCGTCTGACGCCGACCGTGCTGACGGTCGGTTCGATGATCCTGAGCGTCGTCCTGCTTGGAATTGCCGTTCGCACACTGCCGCTCGGCACGGCTTACGCGGTCTGGACCGGCATCGGCACGATCGGCACGGTGGTGCTCGGCATCGTCCTCTTCGCCGAGCCGATGACCGTCGTACGCCTCGGCTGCATCGGCCTGATCGTCGCCGGCATCGCCGGCCTGAAGCTGGCGGCCTGATCCACCGTAAGACGCCTGCCGTAATGCCAGGCGCCTTGCCCTCTATTTCAACGCGTCGAGCACCGCAGTCGCCGCCTGCATTTCCTGCCAGCGGTTCTCGCGCCGTTGGAAGGCCTCTTCGTCGGTGCCCCAGTGCTCGATCTGCCAATCCTCGTCGACATGGGCGGCGCTCCAGGCCTCTTCTGCCGAGAGCCGGCCCATGCCGAAGGCAAGCGCAAGCAGTGCCGATCCGGTCAACGTGGTGATCGTGTGCAGGCAGGCGAGGCCGAGCGGCGTTGCGAAGGCGCGCAAGCCTTCCGCATAGGCGGAAATCGCCTCGTGCGGCTGATCCTGATGGACGACGCCCTCGGCAAGGATGAAGCGTGCGCCGAGCGAATGGGCGGCCCAATCGAGAACGGGGTTCCAGACGGCGTTCTGCCGTTCCACAAGTCCTGTCGGGCTGTCGGCGCGATAGCAGAGAAGGTCGGTGCCGGCGAACCGTACGATATCGTCGAAGACTGCGCGCTGGTCGACCGCCACGCCGTCGATGGCGGTGTTGACGATGCGGGTCAGCGGCATGGCCGAAGGGTCGATGATCTCCGCCTGTGCATCCCATTCGGCGGCGAGCAGTTCGGCGAGCTTCGCCGTCGGGACGGCGAGCGGCCGCTTTGCCGGCGTGCGGACGGATCGCCCGTCGAGCAACACCGCGTGCCCGCCGCCCTCGGCCGCGGCGACGCCGACCGACTTGTAGAAACGTTTGGCAAGCGGCTTCTGCATCTGGATCTGGGCGCGGCGCACCGGATCCTCGTGGCTGAGCGCTCCGCTCAATTCGTCGCGAATATCAGGCATGGTTCAATTCCATCCATTCGATGATGTCTGCCGGTACCCGGGCGATGTGGTCGGCGCCCGCCTCGATCAGCGCCGGAACGCTGGCATAGCCCCAGGAAACACCGAGGGCGGCGGCCCCGGCCGCCTTCGCCATCTGCATATCGTAGATCGCATCGCCGATGACAATCGTATCCTTCGGATCGACGTCCGCCTCGGCACAGCATTCCATCACCATTGCCGGATGTGGCTTCGACGGACAATCGTCCGCCGTTCGCGAGACGAAGAAAAGCTTGTCGAAGCCGTGGGTGGCGGCAATGTGCTGGAGCCCTCGCCGCGACTTTCCGGTGACTGCGCCGATCAACAGCTGCTCGCGGGCGGCCAAGGCTTGCACCATCTCGCCAATCCCGGGAAACAACGCTTCCTGATGGATCCGTTCGCCGCGCACCGAGCTGAAGATGCCCTTGTAATGGGTCGTCATCGCGGCGGCGCGCGGGTCGATGTGATCCTGGCCCAGCAACCGGGCGATGGCGATGTCGAGCGTCAGCCCGATGATTGCGCGCGTCGCCAAGGCCTCCGGCCGGGGAAGATCGAAGGCCTCGAAGGTGCGGCTCATGACCTCATGGATGAGGCCGGCGCTGTCGACCAGCGTTCCGTCGCAATCGAAGAGCACCAGCTTCATCAATCGTCCTCGCCGGCGGCGTTCTCGTCGAGGCCGAGCAAGTTCCAGCTCTGCACCATATGCGGCGGCAAGGGCGCCGTGATCTTCAGGCGTCCGCCATTCGGATGCGGGATGTCGATAAAGCGGGCATGCAGGTGTAGCCGGTTCTGGATGCCGCCGGGGAAGGTCCAGTTGATGTCAGCTTCGAAATATTTCGGGTCGCCGATGATGGGATGGCCGATATGGGCGGCGTGGACGCGCAGCTGATGCGTGCGGCCGGTATAGGGTTCCATTTCCAGCCAGGCGAGGTTCTGGCCGGCCTGCTCGATAATCCGATAGTAGGAAATAGCGTGGTCGGCGCCTTCGTCGCCATGCTTGGCGATCCGCATACGGTCGCCGTCCGGCGTCTGTTCCTTGGCGAGCCAGGTGGAGACGCGGTCCTCGCGCTTGCGCGGAACGCCCTTGACCAGGGACCAGTAGATCTTCCTGGTGTCGCGCTCACGAAAAGCGGCCGTCAGCTGCTGTGCCGCACCGCGCGTCCGGGCAATGACGAGCACGCCGGACGTGTCCCGGTCCAGCCGATGGACGAGGCGCGGCTTTTCGCCCTTCTGGTTCGTCCAGGCCTCGAGCATCTTGTCGATATGCCGGCTGACGCCGGAACCGCCCTGGACTGCCAAGCCCGCCGGCTTGTTGAGCACGATGACCTTGGCGTCCTCGTGCAGCACCATGCGCGACAGCAGCTCTCCGTCCGAGGAATGGCGCAGGTCCCGCCCGCCGATCGGGCCCGATTTGGTAACCTTCGCATCGACGCCAAGCGGCGGAACGCGGATCGTCTGGCCAGGCTGTACGCGCGTGTCGGATTTTGCCCGCGCGCCGTTAACGCGGATCTGGCCGGAACGAAGCAGCTTCTGCAACGGACCGAAGCCCAAGCCCGGATAATGCACCTTGAACCAGCGGTCGAGGCGCATGCCCGCCTCGTCACCGTCCACCTGTCTGTGTTCTATGCCTGCCATCTGCCGCGATCCGCTTCCAGTGTTTCAAGCAAAGGCTCTAGACCATTGCGGTCGTCAGGGCCAGTCCGGCGAGAGAACACGACACCATTCATTAAGCGCCCGCCGCTACTGTCGTAGCGATGTCTCATATAGGTCCGGTCGATTGTGATGGCGAAGCAAGCCCTGAACTTCACGCACTATGATCTCAAGGCCCAGCGCGCCGGGACGCGGATCGAGATCACCCTGTCGGCCGTTGCCAATGTTCGCCTGATGACCGACGTCAATTTCACGCGCTACAAGGAAACGCTGAAGCATCAGTTCTTCGGCGGCGTAGCGCGGAAATCGCCTCTGCGGATGACGATTCCCGAGACCGCGCACTGGCACCTCGTTATCGACACCGAAGGCCATCACGGCCTTGCGGATTCGAGCGTACGGGTGATCGAGTCTGCCGGCCAGCCGCGATTCCAGCCGGCGTCATGACGGCGCTCAGCCGAGCCTTTCGGCGTGCCACCTCAGATGATCGTCCATGAAGGTCGAGATGAAATAATAGGAGTGGTCGTAGCGCTCGTGCATGCGAAGCGTGAGGCCGATGCCGGTGCCGTTGACCGCCTCCTCGAAGAGCCAAGGCCTCAGACCGTTTTCGAGGAAGCCGTCGGCCTTGCCCTGGTCGATGAGGAATTCCGGGAAGCGCGCCCCGTCCTCGACGAGAGCGCAGGCGTCGTATTTTCGCCAGGCGGCTTTGTCCGAGCCGAGATATTTCTCGAAGGCGCCGACGGACCAGTCGGCGGAAGAGGGGGCGACGATCGGGGCGAAGGCCGAGCAGCTCCTGAAGCGCTCGGGGTTCTTGAGCGCGATGGTCATCGCGCCATGGCCGCCCATCGAATGGCCGAAGATGCCTTGCCGGTCCATGTCGGCGCGAAACTGCTCGCGGATCAGGGCCGGCAGTTCCTCGGTGATGTAGCTGTACATCTGATAGTGCTCGGCCCAGGGCGCTTGCGTCGCATCGAGATAGAAGCCGGCGCCCTTGCCCATCTGCCAGTTCGTCAACTCGTCGGCGACGTCGGCACCGCGCGGGCTGGTGTCCGGACAAACGACGATCAGACCGAGCTCCGAGGCCAGGCGGCGATATTCCCCCTTTTCCATGACATTGGCATGGGTGCAGGTGAGGCCGGAGAGATACCAAAGAACCGGGCGCGGTTCGCTGGTCGCCTGCGGCGGCACATAGACGGCAAAGGTCATTTCTCCCTTGCAGGCCTTGGAGTCATGGGCGAAAACGCCCTGCATGCCGCCGAAGGCGGTATTCTGCGAGATGATCTTCATGGAATGCTCCCTGTAGTCATGGCGTGCCGCCGGCAAGCTGTACCGCGGCATTGACCGCGGCTGCGACGAGCACCGTGTTGAAGAAGAACGAAACAATCGCATGCATTAGGTTGACGCGCCGCATCGCCGTCGTGGTGATGGCGACGTCGGAGGTCTGCGCGGTCATTCCGATGACGAAGGCGAAATAGAGGAAGTCATAGCCGCCCGGCGCGTTCGTCTCCGGAAAGGCAAGCCCGCGCGACGCCGGATCGCCGCCATCGGCGCGGCGGTTCGCGAGCCAGTAAAGATGCGCGTAATGCAGCGCCGCCATCGTGTGAATGGTAGCCCATCCAAGCGTGACCGAGGCGAAGGCAAGGATCAGTTCGGCTGCGCCGCCGTCATCGGCGCGATTGAGCGCGACGAACAGCGCGACCAGCGAGACTGCGGCGGCCAGGAGCGTCACAAGAAAGATGATCGGCTCCGGTTCGCCCGTGTCGCGCGCATTCGCCTCGAGATAGCTTCCGGTGAGTTTCGGCAGGCGGAAGGCCGTTATCGTCAAATAGATGCAGAAGAAGGCGATGGCGGCGATCTCGATCGCCTCTTCGCGAAATAAAGCATGCCCAAGCGGCGCACTGACAAGGGCACCGGCAAGCGCCAGGTAAAATGGCCAATGTCTCAGCCGATTTGATGTCATTCGCCACTCACGCTGCCGTTCCGCGCCTCACCTTTTGACGCGACGGCAGAGCCGGTCAAGAGTTTCGAGAAAGGCCGAGCGGTCTCGTGCGCTGAAAGAGGCGTTATAGCCCTTGCTTTCGCCCGTCTCCCGCAGGTGCGCACCAAGATCGCGCATCGCGGATGCCATGCCGATGTTCGTCTTGTCGAAGACGCGGCCGGTAGGGCCGGTGACGAGCGCGCCCCCGGTGACGCAGCGCCCGGCAAGCGGAACGTCGGCGGTGATGACGATGTCGCCTTCGCCCGCGTGCTCGGCGATCCAATTGTCCGCGGCGTCGAAGCCGGCCGACACGATGACGTTGTGCACCATCAGGTCGCGCGACGGCCGCAGGCCGGAATTGGCGACGAGGGTAACTTCGAAGCCGTGGCGTTCTGCCACCTTGAGGATTTCCGCCTTCACTGGGCAGGCATCGGCATCGACATAGATCATGATTGCGATTCGCTGCAGCCGCGGAAAGCGCCGGATTTCAAGTGGTTCCGGCGCTTGCCTGATTCTTGATGTAAACTCAGTAGAGCACGACCGAACGGATGCTCTCGCCCGAATGCATCAGCTCGAAGCCCTTGTTGATCTCGTCGAGCGGCATGGTGTGGGTGATCATCGGGT
>NZ_NWTD01000026.1:0-20245 GCF_002532005.1 Sinorhizobium sp. NG07B
AACTGCTTTTGCTATGACGTCCTCGATCTCGGCCACCGGTAAGGCCCCGCCTCTTGCAAGTATTGGCTCTGTCGACAAATGGAGCGAGAATCTCACAGGGGCTGTTGCCTCTGGGGGGGCCTACTGCGGCAATGAAACATGCCGATCGAGATGGGCGCTTGGCGCGGATGCCGATGCATTTCAAACGAAGCCATTTTTGAAGCGGCCATTGCGGCAGCGACTGGATTTTGACGCAACGAACCCATCATCGTGAACTATCAATGATAATCCACAAATAATGCCTACGGGTAGGTGGATTATCGGACCAACAAATAAAGCAAAGGGGAATGAAGATGAATTGGCCTCTGAAAACGTTCACTCGGCCGGCGACTGCAGCGATCGCATTTGCGTCATTGACTTTCGCTATTTCCGCCCACGCGGGAGAAGTGCTCGATCGCGTCCTGGCAAAAAAAACGCTGACAGTGGCGACAAGCGCCAACTGGCATCCCGCCTCGTTTATGAATGAAAAGGGGGAGCTGGACGGCTTTGATGTCGAAGTCGCCAAAGGCGTTGCTAAGCATATGGGTGCCGAAGCTAAATTCGTAACCCCCGGTTGGGATATCATCACCTCAGGAATATGGGAAGGTCGGTGGGATCTTGCCATGGGTCAGATGACGCCGACGGCGCCGCGTGCCAAGTTATTCGACTTTCCAGCTGTGTACATCTGGGGCAACACAGTTGCAGTCGTTCATAAGGATAGCAAAGCTAGTAAACCTTCCGATCTTGATGGCAAGGTGATGGGCGTTCCTGCCGGATCTTCGGAAGAAAACTACCTGAAACACACACTCGAAATTTATAACGCCCCACCGATAAAGTACGAATTCGCGCCGGGGGAGGTAAAAAGTTATGATAGCGGCTCCGCCGCAAGAGATGACCTACGTCTCGGCGACGGCGTTCGTCTCGACGGCCTGCTCGATGAGGAGTTGGCTGCAAAGGCGGCAATTGAAGCCGGATATCCATTTAAGATTATCGGTAGTTCACTCGTGTCGACACCAGCTGTAATTGCCGTGCTTCATGGCGATAAGGAATTCAGCGACAAGGTTGCGGCAGCCGTCAAGAGCATGAGGGAGGACGGCACACTCTCCAAGCTTTCGATCAAGTGGTACGGTTCAGACTACACTGCCCAAAAATAACCTTGCAGCGGCCTAGGCTCGCTTGGGCCGCTTCTTAGGGAGGATTTCTTATGCTTTATCCCGATACGGTCGAATCGGACGTGCTCGTCCATAAGCCTTGGTTTGTTGCCGCCATCTTTGCACTAGTGCTCGTGGCCTTCATGACCTTCAACCTTACAAGCACCACATTGGGCGAACTCATGCGTCCAGTTATAGGCAACCCCTTGGAAAGCGGCCTGTATGGGAGATTCGCGATTGCATTTACAATCGCGGTTATGTTCTGCCTCAATCTAGTGCTAATAGGCTTTGTCCCATTGCGAGTTCAAATTGGCGTAGTGTGGTTTGAGCTGCTTATTCTTTTCATTGGATTTTTCAATCTATTCAATCTGAGCCTGCCTTTTATATGGGACAAACTGCCGCTCTTGATTTCGCAAGGGGTGATTACGACGCTATATGTGTCAGCGCTCTCCCTGTTGTTCGCGTCAATGATTGGAATAGTGGCCGCCATAGCGAAGCTATCAACCAACGGGTTTGCATACGGCCTCGCAAGTTTCTACACGTCGTTCTTTCGTGGCCTGCCGCTTTTGATGCAAATCTACCTGATCTATCTCGGCCTACCGCAATTAGGAATTGTCATTAACGCCGTCCCTTCAGGAATTTTGGCGCTGTCTCTGTGCATTGGCGCCTATATGACGGAAATCTTCAGATCTGGTATTGCAAGCATTGATCGTGGTCAGTGGGAAGCTTCCCGGTCGATGGGATTTGGCTTTATTCTGACTATGCGCAGGATTATCCTTCCGCAGGCGCTCCCGGTCATTATCCCACCAATGGGAAACACGTTCATTGGGATGCTAAAGGACAGTTCGCTCGTCTCGGTTCTTGGGGTGTGGGAGTTGACTTTCCTCGCTCGCACGATCGGCCAACCGACCTTCCACCATATGGAAATGCTAATTGCTGCAGCGTTTATATATTGGATTCTATCTGCCTGTCTCGAACTGATCCAAGGCAGAATTGAACGTCACTACGGAAGGAGCAAGGTGCGATGAGCGCGAGCAACATGGAGCGGCTAAAAAATGTCCTCAATGAGAGCCACGAGCCGGACGCAGCAGGAGTGTTGTCCTTAATGCCAACTTCTTCTGACAAAATCATCGAGGCTACGAACGTTTCCAAGTGGTACGGCACCTTCAGAGCACTGACTGACGTCAATCTTACAGTGCGTAAGGGCGAACGCATCGTCATCTGCGGCCCCTCCGGATCAGGGAAATCGACGCTGATCCGCTGCTTCAACCGGCTCGAGGCGCACCAGGAGGGCGAGATCACCGTCAATGGGATCCGATTGCATAACAAAATGCACGATGTGACCGAGGTGCGCAAGAATGTCGGCATGGTGTTCCAACACTTCAACCTTTTTCCCCACATGACAGCTCTGATGAACTGTATGGCGGGTCCAATGTGGATCAAAGGCGTGTCCGAAGCCGAAGCCAAGAAAACGGCCTTGAAGTTCCTCGAGCGCGTGCGCATTCCAGAACAGGCGAACAAATATCCTGTCCAGCTATCGGGTGGACAGCAGCAGCGCGTCGCCATCGCCCGCTCGCTATGCATGGAGCCGGCCATCATGCTGTTCGACGAACCCACCTCCGCGCTCGACCCGGAAATGGTGTCGGAGGTGCTCGAGACGATGACGAGCTTGGCGCGCGATGGCATGACCATGGTATGCGTCACCCACGAGATGGGCTTTGCCCGCGCCGTCGCCGACCGGGTGGTCTTCATGGACGCTGGCCGGATTGTCGAGGAAGCAACTCCGAAAGACTTCTTCACCAACCCCCAGCACGATAGAACCAAGCTTTTCCTCAGCCAAATCTTGCAGCACTGACTGGCTCGTGGCGTCAGTCGTCCGTCGGGCCAGAACCTGGAAGCTTCGCGAAACGCATTTCGCGCGCCTTCTCTGCGGAATCGCGGCCGGAGGAACAGCTGGGACCGCCTTCTTCACCCTAGGACCGTTTTCTCAAAATAGGGAGTAAGACAATGCCGATCTGCAAAGGCCCCCAAGCCTTCCCAAGGGCGGAGTTTCTACGTCGGCTTTCCGCCGCTAAGTCGGAGATGGCTCGGCGAGGCGTTGAGGCGCTTATAGTATTTAATACGCATAACATAACGTATCTCACAGGGTATACTACTCCATCAGGCTACGTGCCTGAGGGAATCATTGTTTTGCTTCACGAGGAAGAACCCATTTTCATCCTGCGTCAGATGGATGCCCCCGCAGCAATCCACCAAACGTTCATGAGCCGTGACCGAATAGTCGCGTATCCGGAAACTCTGATCGGTACTCCAGAAAAAAATGGCTACGATGCAATTATCGATTTCATGTACGAAAAGGGTCTCGAAGCCGGAGGAATAGGGCTCGAACTCGGAGAGCTGCGCTTCCACGCGGTGACGAAGTTCCGGTCCCGTTTCTCTGATGCAAGAATTGAGGATTGTACACACCTCGTGACGTGGATACGGATCATCAAGTCAGACCTCGAGATCGCCATCATGCGCGAGGCTGCTGCGATCACGGACGCTGCGATGCAACGGGCAGCTGAAGTGATACGTATCGGTGTACGCGAGGCCGACGCCGTCGCCGAAATTGCGGCGGCGCTTGCACGGGGCGCGAATGGCAAGCCAGGTACATATATCCCGGAGATCACCCTTGTCTCCTCTCCACGAACGGGAACGGCTCACATTCGTTGGAGCGAGGACTTATTCCGCAAGGAATCACAGATCAATATCGAGATCGCTGGTGTCCGGCACGGCTACACTGTTCCGCTAATGCGGACCTTCTCAATCGGTGAGCCCTCGGAGCGTCTTCAGCGGGTTCACGATGCGCACCTCGCCGGTTTGGAAGCAGCTCTGGAAACCATCCGGCCTGGGCGTAGCTGCAGCGATGTCTCAGCAGCATTCCACCGGATTTATAAAAAGCATGGCCTGAAGAAAGAGTCCCGCTGTGGTTACGCCAATGGGATCGGTTGGATAGAGCCTACTGCAAGCTTTCAAAAGGGGGACATGACTGAATTGAAGCCGAACATGACCTTTCATCTTATGTTGGGCAACTGGTTCGACGAGGATTTTGGCTACATGTTCAGCGAGTCAATTCGCGTCACAGAATCAGGAGTCGAGGTGCTGACCAACACACCACGCAGAGTCGTCACTATCTCAGACGCATAGCTCTGAATGGGCAGCACGGCAACTTACGGTCATCGATGAGTTGAGGTCCGCCGGTATACTGTTGCTAATCCGCCGAATGCGCACGAGGGTTACCGTTTCGTGTCAAGTTAGACGATGTTTGAAAACAGTACAGCTTATTGGCAGGAAGGAGCCGCACCCAAATGTCTTCTCAAGGCAGTACCGTTCTTGGAATACTTGAGCTGGACGAAGGCCTGTCGCCTGACGACCCGGCTTATCTTCCGCGTGAAGAATCGCTCTTCCATCCAGCAACCTTTAATCGGCCCATAATTACCGAAATGGTGGAGAGTGCTTTTGCCGAGGTTGTCATTCGGGGTGACGCTTCGCTAGAAGGCGCCTGTGTGGCTGCCGCCCGGCGCCTCGTCGATCGAGGTGCCGACGTGATCACTGCTGACTGCGGCTTTATGATTCGTCATCAAGCAGCGATCTCTGCAGCGGTCGATGTGCCGGTCGTGACCTCAAGCCTGCTTCTCGTTCATGCTCTGCTGCGTCAGTTAGCCCCTGCAAAAAAGCTAGCCGTAATAACAGCTGACTCACGGCATTGCACCGAAGACCTACTGGGCATACATCAAGCTTTCGATCGGAAGCGCGTAGTCATCGGGGGAATTCAAGATGGGATATACGTACGCAACGCTTTAGCCCGCCCACTCGTGCGAACGGACGTCGAGCAGATCGAACAGGAGGTTGGCGGCTGCATCGCGCGACTCCGCATCGAGCATCCCGAGATTGCTTTGATACTCTTCGAGTGCACCGGTTTCCCGGTTGTGACAAATACTCTTCGGCGAAAGACAGGGTTGCCGATCTATGACATCACGGACCTTTGCAAACTGACCCTTTCGACGGTTGGCATCCGCGGTTGACGTGCAAAGCTTTTGTTGAATGCGAAATCCGATACAAGCGACGAAACGCTACGGTTCGACCTGCAGGGTCCGGCGCGAGAAGCTTACGCCGAGCGGTACGATTGACGCATCAGGATAGAAAATAATCGAGCCGCGGTGCCGAATAGCCCCGCGGCTCACCCTCTCGTAGCATCCTCACTTAGGTCTTCATGACCGCGCTGTCCTAGATAAACCCTGAGGTACGCCCGTACGCCGACGACGTGCTGCAGCTTGTTCGTTCATTTGCGGAATCGCCGTTGTGTTCGACGGTCGTTGAGTTGCGTTTGCGATCCAGTCGCTTGCGTCACATGCAGCGCGAGCAGCCTGCATTTCCGCCTGGGTTAGACGCGCTCAAGCGCGACCGCAATCCCTGGCCCCACCCCGATGCACATGGTAGCCAGTGCGTACCTGCCCTTGCGCAGCGAGAGTTCGAGCGCTCCCGTACCTGAGATGCGGGCGCCCGACATGCCGAGCGGATGTCCAAGCGCGATCGCTCCGCCGTTCGGGTTCACGCGCGCGTCGTTGTCGGCAATGCCAAGGTCGCGAAGCGTGGCGATGCCTTGGGACGCGAAGGCTTCATTGAGCTATGACGTCGAACTGGTCGGCAGTGAGACCGAGACGGGCCGCGCCAGCCGATCGTGGTGTCGTAGATCTCCGCGTTGCGGGAGCAAGCGGTCTCGGCCTTCGGCATGACAAAAGGCGCGCGGCTCATGCTGTCCACGCCGCCGGCGATCATCAGCTCGGCTTCCCCAGACTTGACGGCGGGCGACCGCGATGACAGCGTCCATGCCGGAACCGCAAAGACGGTTCATTGTGGTGCCCGTTACTGTGACAGGGAGACCAGCCAGAAGCAGAGACATGGTAAGCGTCCGGTGAAGCAGCCTTTGAGATTTTGCCCCGTGCGCTGAAGTTACGTCGCTAATTCCGTAGTTAGCGACGTAACGAAGGGTGAACTTATGGGGCGAGTTGAATTTCTGACGGGCGTCGAGCGCCGCCCTATCTGGACGCACGAGGACAAGCTTCGGATTCTGGACGAGGTGGAGACGAGCGGCTCTGGCGTCGCCGAGATTGCCCGCCGGCACGACATCCTCCCGCAGCAAATTTACACCTCGCGCAAGAAGCTTGGCCGGGATAACAGGCCGCCGGGTGGATCAGGCGTGACGTTGTTGCCGGTGGCGCTGATTGGGTCGAATGCGGATGGCGAAACGGATCGAGCCGCGGCAGCAGAATGGCTCGCACCAAAACGATCGGCAAAACCGTCGCGCATCGAGATCGGCTGCAAAGGTGGCCGCATCCTGAAGGTCGATGCCTCGATCGCGCCGGAAACACTGAAGGCCCTGATCCGATCGATGGAAGAAGCATGATGGGACCGGGTGCGAATGCGCGCGTCTATCTCGCCTGCGGGGTGACCGACATGCGCAAGGGGATCGACGGACTGACGGCACTTGTGCAGACGGCGCTGCGGCAAAAGCCGGCGTCCGGATCGGTGTTCGTCTTTCGCGGGCGTCGCGGCAACCGGATCAAGCTTCTGTTCTGGGATGGCCAGGGCTTCTGCAGCTATTACAAGGTCCTGGAGAAAGGCCGCTTTCCGTGGCCCTCGGCTGCCGATGGCATGGCCCGGCTGACGGCGGCGCAACTGGCGATGCTTTGGGAAGGGATCGACTGGCGGCGGCCGTCATGGACGTCTGCGCCGACGCGTGTCGCATAGGACAAAAATCCAATCTTTCCATTGTGATAGCTGGTGAGCTGAGGCCAAATCAGCTATACGTTCCGGCCATGGGACAGAGCCTTTCCGACTTGCCGGATGACGTCGAGAGCCTGCGCGCGATCATCGCCGCACAGGCCGAGGAACTGGCGCGTCAAAGCCAGAAGCTGCGCTCGCGCGACACTTTGATCGAGAAGCTGAAGGCCCAGCTTGCCGTTCTGCGACGGGCCCGCTTCGGTGCCTCGTCGGAGAAGATCGAACGCTCGATCGCGCAGCTTGAGCTGGCGTTGGAAGACATCGAGGCGGCGGAGGCCGAGATCGAGGTCTCTGCGCGTGGCGTCTCTGGCAGCCGAGAAAAGGCGAAGCCGAGCCGTCAACCATTGCCGGATCATCTGCCGCGACAGGAGGTCGTGCACCAGGCGGCTTGCGCCTGCCCGGTCTGCGGTGGCTCCGACTTCAATGGGGAGGCCGTCACCGAGGTGCTCGACTATGTCCCAGCCTCCTTCCGGGTCGTACGCCATGTGCAGCCGCGCTTCACCTGCAAGGGCTGTGACAACGACGTCAAGCCAACGATGCCGTCCCTGCCGATCGAGCGCGGCAAACCGGGACCGGGGCTGGTCGCGCATGTGCTCACCGCCAAATATTGCGATCATCTTCCACTCTACCGGCAGTCGGAGATTTATGCGCGGTCCCTGGGGCGATGAGACGCCGCCCGCCGTCTCCTACTTCTACAGTCCGGATCGCAAGGGCGAGCATCCGAAGGCCCATCTCGCAGACTTCTCGGGCACGTTTCGAACGTGCCCTGCGGCACGAGCTCTAGTGCTCCGGCTTGGCACCGGCTGCCTGGCAGCGATGCCTCTGCCGCGAATCGCTCAGCCGTTCCTCGATCTGCTTTCGGAAGAGATCGGGCAGAGCACATCGGTATCCATCCTCGACGAAACCGAGATCGTGTACATAGCCCGCGCGGCCCAACGCCGGGTGATCTTGAAAACATTGATGCCGGGCTCGCGCCTGCCTGCATATTGTACTTCTATGGGACGCGTGCTCCTCGCAGCCGCTGGGGAGGAAACGACCCTTCGACTGCTTCGGGCATCGCAGCTGATTGCTCGGACAGAGTACACGGTGACGAACGTTGATACGTTGTTGGCAGAGATCGCAAAGTGAATGAGCGCGGTTTTGCATCCATCAATCAGGAAGAATCGGGCTGTGCGCGCTTGCAGTCCCTCTGAAAGGGGCCAACGGAAAGACCTTGGCCGCCCTCAATGTCGGTCTCGCGGCAGGCAAGACAAGCATGGCGGAAATCGAGCGGATGTATCTGCCACCCTTGCTCCGAACATCCCGCCCGTTCTTATAGATCGGGATGGTGAGGTTTAATGGGACCACTCCCACGCCACCCGCCACCCGCCTTCCGCGATCATTCCGTCCAACGCCCTCTGCCTGTCGCGGGAATACGGGATGCTCGTCTGCTGAAAAGCGCCTAAGTCGTCGAGGATCAAACAGTCGGTGTGGGCTTGGGGAGAACAGTCTCACGAACAGCGCAGCCTGACACCGGCGCCCCTTCGACTCATCTATGTAGCGCGCCAGGTGTTCCGGCGGCGGGGCGCACGATTTCATTAGGTGCTGCGCCGTCGAAGAGCTGCAGCCGCGCTTGTCGTGGATAGACGACGCCGCCTATTTCATGCCGACCCGGTTGGGGCCGTGGCCATTGCAACAGTTAGCGCACTTTGACGAAAACTCAGCTCGCTTACTTGTTATCGATTGTCAGTCTTACACTGCGCGCAAAATCCGGAGGAAATGCTGTGAGCGAGACCAACCCAGACCTGACAGTAGGTGCAGACAACAAGCCCCGTTGGAACCAGCCAGACTATCGCCGACACGGCTTTCACAACTTGCATCGTCTCGCGCGCTACGGCCTGAGCTTTCGCGCCGCCCGGGTAATGCCGCTCCGCAGATGCATGGATCTCCGCATCGCCGAAATGGAGGCGGTCCGTCAATTGACCTCGCTTCCGTGGTTTTCCGCCATGACCGTCATCCGGGGCGATGAACTTCTATTCGAGCGCTACGCGCCGGATTTCGGTCCAACTCGTCCGCACAGCATCCAATCAATCAGCAAGACGATGATGAACCTAGTGATCGGCCTCTTGCTGGACGAAAATAAAATTGATCTGAATCATAGGGTTGACCACTATCTACCGTGGATCAGGAGCGGTTATGCCACTGCGACGGTCCAGCAGGTCATGGACATGGATGTCGCCAATGATTACAGTGAGGACTACACCAATCCATATGCTACTATCTTTGCGCACGAGGAGGCCATGGGCTGGCGATTGCCGGCCGAACCCGGGCGCGAGCATACCATGCGCAGCTTTCTGGCAACCATAAGCTCGCCGGACACGACCAACCGTAAAGGCTTCGTCGATTATAAGTCCGCCAACACGGATGTGCTCGCGATGATTGCTGAAGTGGTGAGCGGCCGGCCGATGCGTTCCTATCTAGCGGACATTGCTGACGCGGCAGGGATTGAGGGCTGTCTATATACAACTACGGATCGGGAGGGCTTCCCAACAATGGATGGGGGGGTGTGTCTCACAGCGCGCGACTTGGCGCGATACGGTTCGCTCCTTGTAAGACGTGGAAAAGGTATTGATGACCAGCGGATAGGCAGCGCCTCCTTTATCGAGGGCTCTTTGCAGGCCGGAATCCCTATGTCTCCGCCCCGGGAGCATCTACGCTACAGCAATCAAACGAACACCGACGGCCGTTGGCTGGGGCATGGTGGCTATGGCGGCCAGTACATGATTGCGGACCTCACGAGCGGTGTGGTGGGCGTCTTCTTCAGCGTGCTGGAGAATGCGGCAGCCTACGATTCAAACTACTACGTTCCGATCATCAAGATGCTGGGAGACATCGGCCGATTGGATTTCGATGCCTAGGCGTCTTCAATTCCGGCATTAGCTCCGTCACACGCGTTCTCCCTTCTGACTGACGTTGAATGTCATAATCTGGGCCTCTTCGAACTCGTCTTCAAGGGCCGCATTCGGCACGGAGGCGGTCGTAGAAACGTGCTACGGGACGTGAAAGCACGAGCATGCATGTTCCTCGTACGCTCTTGCTCACACTCCCCGAATGGGACGTGGGTTGAGCCGATTTTAAGATTGGCCTCATGAGATCAGCGGAGCCCTGTGCATTTCAAAGAACGCTGCTCTTTAGGGCTTTTCCTTCAACCGTCGGTGAATTTTGGCGCAAACGTTCCGCCCCCAGTCATTACGCTTTCCATAGTCGCCGCTTGAGGGGGCGTTTAGAAGGATCATGCCGCCTCGCTCGCTGCGCCGACAGGACTGAACAAGGGCCGAACAACGGCGCCGTAAACTGGAAGGGGAATAGAAATGACAATCTCTCGCCGCAATGTCCTCAAGATGAGCGTGGCCGCTGGAACAGCCCTAACGATCCCGTCAGTCCTACGGGCACAGTCGGCACCAGCCGATGCGCGGACGGTGCGTATGGTCAAGCAAGATCTTACGGTCTTTGACCCGTACAGTACAACGACCAATACCACAACCGACCACGGATTTGCCGTATACGACACTCTGTTTTCGCTTGATTCCAAATTTATGCCACAGCCGCAAATGGTGGCGGAGTGGGGCGTTTCCGACGACAAGAAGACCTACACGTTCGAACTGCGGGACGGCTTGGGCTGGCACGACGGCACCCCCGTCACAGCTGCGGACTGCGTCGCCTCGATTCGCCGCTGGGGGCAGACGTCTGGGGGCCAGTTGGTGATCGAGCGGGCCAGCGACATCTCCAAGAAGGACGACAGGACCTTTACGATCGCACTCAAGGAGCCCCTGGGGCTGCTAATCGACCGGTTGGCGGAGATTACTAATTACCCGCTATTCATTATGCGCGAGAAGGACGCAGATCGCCCCGTCACCGAGCAGGTGACCGCGAATATCGGATCGGGGCCGTTCAAATTCAACCATGATCTTGCCAAGCCGGGCGCGAGCTTCGCCTATGACCGCAATGAGAAGTACGTGCCGCGTAGGGAGCCATCCGATGGATTCGCCGGTGGGAAGGTCGTCAACGTTGATCGTGTATACTGGGAAAATATCGCCGATCAGCAGACCGCGTTCTCAGCCTTGCAGGCTGGTGAAATTGATTTCCTTCCAAGGCCGCAGGCTGACCTTTACTCAGCGATCGAAAGTGACCCCAACCTTGCCCTCCAGGTACTGGATGGCGGAGGCGAGGCAATGTTTTTACGCATGAACTGCCTGCAGAAGCCATTTGACAGTGTGAAAGTGCGTCAAGCGATGCTTCACTTGATCGATCAGGAGGCATTCTTGCGCGTCATGGCCCCCGATCCAAAATATGGCCGTACCCTCACATCGATATTTGGAAACGATACGCCTTATTCCAATGACCAAAACACAGGCTGGTTCAAAAAGGGCGGCGACCTGGAGAAGGCCAGGGAGCTCCTTAAGGAGGCCGGGTATGCTGGCGAGAAAGTGGTCATTCTCCAACCCACGAGTTGGGCGCAAGCCAGCGACGCTTCGCAGCTTCTCGCGGCCTCGCTGCGTAAGATCGGGGTCAATGCTGAACTTGCACCAAGCGACTGGGGCGGTGTTGCTGCGCGGCGGGCGAACAAAGGGCCAGTAGAGAGCGGCGGTTGGAGCATGTTCATCACGAGCACTTCCAATTTCTCGCTCAGCGATCCTATCTCTGCAGCCTACCTAACCGCAGATGGCGAAAAGGGGTGGTACGGTTGGCCGAAGAACGAGGAATATGAGGCCCTTCGATCTAAATGGGCGGAGGTAGAAACGCTGGACGACCGAAGGGCGCTGGCGCGCGAGATGCAAAGGATTTGGTGGGATTTCGTCGGCTTCGGCTTTTTGGGTCAATTTGTTTCGCCAATTGCGCGGCGTAAGTCGCTCACCGGTGTCATTGGCGTTCCTGATTTCATCCTGATGTGGAACATGCAGAAGGCGTGAGGAGCAATGGCGGCCCGCATGCCGCAGGATGGTTCCGAGCACGGGGGCGCCTCGTCCCCGTGCTTCAGACGGCGATGCGGGTGCGCAATTCAATACGGTCCTAGAATGATTGTCGGCATCCGCGAGCGGCTGCCGGCTCAGTTTGTCCAGCAAGCTGCGGGGGACACTCGGCCGCATTCCAGCACCCCGATCGACGACGGAGAAGCGCGCACAGTTGGGGCTATGCGCTATGGCTTGTGGCAAGTAGGCAGTCCGCGGTCCTGCACCCTCGCTTCGGCAAATCAATCACACATTCTTTGTAAACTAGGGATGAGGCGACAACAGCCTTCTTGCGGTTGGCCTGGCGAAGAATTGCCCCCACCAAGCGCTTACTAGCCTAACCTCCTTGTGCGAGGCAGCGTAAGGTTCGAGCACTTATCTTATTTGGTCTACTGGCCGCGGATGACGGACCCTGTACCTTCCGTAAAGGGATGGACAATCGACTGTCGAGTAACCAGTACCCGCGGGCACAAATAATCCCCGCTCCGGTAGGCTGCTGCTCCGGCTCCGGCTTTGAACTTCAATATTTACCAGATTCTGACCTCTGCGCATCAGAACCTCGCTCATTTTGGCGGGAACGCGCCGCTCTCGGCGTCTATGATTTCTATGACGTCGTAGTTCACCGAAAAAGGTCAACTCGGCTTCTCGCGGGAGCGAACAAGGCGCACGTGGTTGCGCGCAAGCAAGGGGAACTGAGCATGAAAGTCTCACGTTGCAATCTCTTTGAGCGGGGATTGTCCGCTGGAGTGGCTTTATCGCTATCTCCCATTCTTCGGGCACAAGCCATGCTAATCGAGGCGCTGCATGCTGGAGTGACGCCGCAGCCGCTGAGGAAGATGCAGAGGGCTTCTGCGTGATGGGTTATATTCTTCGCAGGATGGTTTCTTCGATCGCAGTCATGGCGATGGTCGGGATCTTCGTCTTCCTGCTTCTTAGATTGGCACCGGGCGATCCTGCGGCAATCATTGCCGGCAAATCGGCCACTGCAGAAGTGATTGCAGGCATCCGCCAGCAGATGGGTTTGAACGATCCGATGCTAGTTCAGTTCTTGCGTTGGGTGCGCGGTATGGTCAGCGGCGATTTCGGTACTTCGATCTTTGCCGGGCGGCCGGTTATCGAGCTCATCTTACAGCGGCTGGAACCGACTGTGTCTCTATCCATCCTGACGATGATCCTTTCGGTAACTGTTGGAGTGACTCTAGGGATTCTCGCTGCCTGGCGCACTGGAGCTCTTGTCGATCGCATTCTGATCGCTTTGGCGACACTGGGCTTTTCTGTTCCGGTATTCGTCGTCGGCTTTTTTCTCATCTACTTCTTCGCAATCACCACCCGTTGGCTGCCGGTCCAGGGATACAAGTCGATCGACCAAGACTTGGCGCTGTGGGTTACACACCTCATCCTGCCGACCGTAACTTTGAGCATTCCCTATGTTGCTTTCATCGCCCGAATCGCACGAGCCAGCATGCTCGAGGTTCTGTCGGAAGACTATATGAGAACAGCCGCTGCCAAGGGTGCGTCTTCCTATGCCATGCTATTCCACCATGCACTGAAGAATGCAGGTGTCCCAATCCTTACCGTCACCGGCCTAAGTTTGGCTGGCCTGATCGGCGGCGTCGTCATCACCGAAACCGTGTTCAACATACCGGGTATCGGTCGTTTGGTAGTCGATGCGATCAACAACCGCGATTATCCCATTATTCAAGGCGTGCTTATCCTCGTTTCGGGGCTGTACGTCGTTATCAATCTCGCGGTCGACCTATCTTATACCCTCGTCGACCCTCGGATCCGGTACTAGTATGACGAATCTTTCCGCACCAGTCGAAACAGTCCCAACCGGACGCTTGCGACTATCTAACCTGCCTCGCCTGGCAAGGCGGCATCCGCTAGTGGCTGTGGGCGGGGGCCTTTTGATGCTCCTGATCATTCTAGCTCTCGCTGCTCCGCTTTACGCTGGTGATCCACTGAACATGGATCCATTCAAACGGCTTCAGCCGCCTTCCGCCGATGCGTGGTTTGGCACTGACAATCTCGGCCGTGACGTATTCGCGCGCACCATGTACGGCGCGCAGGTTTCGCTTTTGGTAGGATTAATATCTGCAGCGGGCGCGGCTCTCGGCGGCGTTCTTATCGGGCTCATCTCCGGCTACGTGCGAGCCTTTGACAATATCGTGATGCGGGTCATGGACGGGCTCATGTCCATCCCCACAATCCTGTTGGCAATCGCCCTTATCTCTTTGACAGGGCCAGGAACCGGGATTTTAATTTTCGCCATTACGGTACCTCAGATGCCAAGTGTGACTCGGCTGGTTCGTTCTCTAGCTCTGAGCGTTCGGTGCCGTCCTTATGTCGAAGCCGCCCTTAGCGGCGGAGCGCGCTTGCCGAAGGTGCTTTGGCGGCATATCCTGCCCAGTACAATTCCGCCGTTGATGGTGCAGAGCGCCATCGTCTGCGCAGACGCGATCCTAACAGAAGCTGCACTCAGTTTTCTCGGTGTTGGGGTGCCCCCAGAAATTCCGAGCTGGGGCAACATGATCTCGAGCTCGCGGTTGTACCTCGCAATTGCCCCAATGACGGTTTTTGCCCCCGGCATAGGTCTTGCGATCACGGTTCTTGCCGTCAATCTCCTCGGGGACGGTCTGCGAGATCTGTTCGATCCCCGCGCGAAGCGGAGGCGCTGACATGCAGATGCTTCAAACAGCAACGAACAATGTGCTCCTTGATATTAGAGACCTGGAAACGCATTTCTACGGCGAAGACAGCATTACGCGCGCACTGGGGGGCATTAGCTTCCAGATCAAAAAGGGCGAAACTCTCGGCGTTGTCGGCGAATCGGGGTGCGGAAAAAGCGTCACAGCCCTTTCCATTCTTCGCCTGCTGCCAAGAATGACGGCAAAGACGGTCGGTGGTGAAGTGCGCTTTCACGGACGGGATCTGCTTGGACTTTCCGATCGGGAGATGCGGCAGATCCGTGGCCACCAAATCGCAATGATCTTCCAGGATCCGATGACAAGCCTGAACCCGGTTTACACGGTCGGCCGTCAAATTGCCGAGGCAGTACAGATCCACACGGACGCTTCGCGCTCGGCAGCCATGGAAAAGGCCGAAGAGATGCTCCGGCTGGTACGAATTGCTGATGCCGGCCGACGGGTTCATAACTATCCCCATGAAATGTCGGGTGGCATGCGTCAGCGCACAATGATCGCCATGGCGCTTGCCTGCTCCCCGGAATTGCTGATTGCAGACGAGCCAACTACTGCGCTTGACGTCACAATCCAGGCCCAAATTTTGCGGTTGATCGTGGATCTAAAGGAGCGCACGGGAACGGCCGTGATGTTCATCACCCATGATCTGGGCGTTGTGGCCGAGACATGCCAGCGGGTGATCGTCATGTATGCTGGCAGAATCGTCGAGCAGGCCACGGTAAATGAGCTCTTCGCGCGCCCGGCTCACCCTTACACTCGGGCTTTGATGCGCTCTGTTCCGCATCGGCGGCAAGGTCGACAGCGTCGTCTTCCGGAAATTCCCGGGATCGTGCCAAGCCTGCGTGAGCCCATCATCGGCTGCAGCTTTGCGCCCCGATGCCCGTTCGCAATCGACATCTGCCGCGAGAAGACGCCCGATCTACGTGATGTTATCCCAGGTCACGCAGCGGCCTGCTGGCGTTCTGAAGAGGTAATTAAGGCATGAGCGGTCCGTTGCTGAAAGTTGAGAATCTGACCAAGCATTATCCAATTGGCGCTGGATTGCTGAAGAGGAAAATTCCGGTCGTTCGGGCCGTGGAGGATGTGTCGTTTTCCGTCGAAGCTGGCGAGACGCTCTGCATCGTTGGCGAATCGGGCTGTGGCAAGTCGACAGTGGCCCGGCTGTTGATGCGCCTCATTGAGCCGACAATCGGCCGCGTCATGATCGACGGGACCGACATAGCGAGTCTCAAGAAGGGCGCTCTCCGGACGTTTCGACGTCGAATGCAGATGGTCTTTCAAGATCCTTATTCGTCGCTGAACCCACGTCTCACCGCCAGGCAGATCATCACCGAGCCCGTCGAGAATTTTGAGCGCCTGAGCCGCAAGCAGCGCAACGCACTTGCCGCGGACCTTCTAAAGAAGGTCGGAATGTCGCCCGAGATGATGCACAGGCTGCCATCCGAGATGTCGGGCGGCCAGCGGCAGCGTCTCGGCATTGCGCGAGCGCTTTCTCTTCAACCCTCACTGATCATCGCAGACGAAGCAGTCTCAGCCCTTGACGTGTCGGTGCAGGCACAGATCTTGAACCTGCTCCTGGACCTCCAGCAGCAGATGGGTATCGCCTTCGTGTTCATCTCACATGATCTTGGTGTCGTCCAGCATATCGGCCATCGCGTGGCGGTCATGTATCTGGGGCGGATTGTGGAACTCGCGCCGTCCGAGGCTCTGTTTGCCAAGCCAGTCCACCCCTACACAGAGGCGCTGATCGCCGCAGCGCCCGTGCCTGACCCAACCCGGGTTCGGCTGGAGGCGCTCGTGGAAGGGGAGGTGCCAAGCCCGGTCAACCCGCCAAGCGGTTGCGCGTTCCATCCTCGTTGTCCGCTTGCGGTCGAGCGTTGCCGCGTCGATGTACCGCCTCTGGTTCCAATGGCAGATGGGCGTCTTGTGGCTTGCCATGTGCGCGCGTCAGCAACAGACGTCGTGGTTGATGCCTCACAGCCTAGTGGGCTTACCTCGTTTACTCCAGCTGAAGAGACCAAGGGGTAAATGCTGCAATAGAGAATTTATGGAAAGTCATTCGAAAGGAAGCAAGCTCGAAAAGATCGAACAGGATGGTAGCTTCGATACAGTCGGCCGTCGAAAATCCCAAAAAGGTTGTACTTGGAAGTGACGGTGGATGAGGTCGCAAAGGGTATCCGACAGCCGAAGGATTTGTCGGTCCTCAATCCGGTGTTGAATTCTACGAGAGTGGTTGCGATCAGCCGGTTCGACTCGAGTTACAGCTCTATCCAATCGAGCTACGTCGCACTTCCGCATGAGAGATGCACGGCGAGGTGGCATAGGTTCTAAGAGGTCAAAGGGTTTATGCAAACATGAGAGATATTAACGAATTCCGCGAACTGCAAGGCGAAGTTACTACTTGGCGCCGTTATCTACATGAAAACCCCGAACTTTACTTCCGGGAGTACAATACCGCAAAGTTTGTCGCCGAAAAGCTCGCTGCATTTGGAATAAATCAAATTGAAACCGGAATCGCTGGGACCGGCGTCGTCGCCTTGATCCAGGGAGAAGGCGGCGAGGGGCCCACGATTGGCTTGCGAGCGGATATGGATGCCCTGCCAATAGTCGAGACATCAAATAAGCCTTGGGCCTCAAAAATCTCTGGTGTAATGCACGCCTGCGGCCATGACGGTCATACTGCCATGCTCCTCGGCGCCGCAAAGCATCTTGCGAGGCGCCGCAACTTCAAGGGCTCCGTTGCCCTTATTTTCCAGCCCGCCGAGGAGCCAGAATTTCCAACGGGCGGCTTTAAAATGGTGCAAGAAGGCATCATGGATCGCTTCGGAATCTCGCAGGTTTTTGGGATGCACATCGCCCCGGGCATCGAAGTCGGCAAGTTCGGCATTCGTCATGGTTCGATCATGGGCTCCCAAGATGACTTCGATATCATCGTTAAAGGCCGGGGTGGCCATGCCGCCCATCCATATAGAACTGTCGATCCCGTTGTCATTGCAGCCCAAATCATTATTGGCCTGCAAACCTTGGTATCGCGTAAGACCGATCCCCTGGAGTCGCTGGTAATCTCTATCACCAAGTTAAATGCCGCGCAGGCGTACAATGTCATTCCTGATCAGGTCGGGATCGGCGGGACCGTCAGAACCTCTGAATCCCGCCTCCGGGATTTCGCCGAGCAAGAGATTTTTGCTTCTGCCCAAGGCATTGCGCGAGGCTTCGACGGGGATATTGAGTTCAAATATATCCGATCGGTTCCAGCGACCTTTAATTCCACGGAGGAAACCACTCTAGCGCTCCAGGCGGCGCGCGATCTTGTCGGTTCTGCATCCGTTGACGATAACGTGAAATTTGCCATGGGAGCGGAGGATTTCGCATTCATGCTCGAAGCCCGACCGGGGGCTTACATTTTCCTTGGCAATGGGCCAACACCTGCGTGTCATAGTCCAGCGTTTGACTTCGATGACGAAGCTTTGCCGTATGGGATTGGCTACTGGGTAACGCTGGTCGAGACCGTATTGGGGTGAGCAGAATTCACAGTCTTTGCCAAGGGGGCCAACCCTTACAAGCAGGCCTATGAGCGCGGCGTGAAGCTGATCGGTGCGACGGCGCACTATGTCACCGCCGAGGCCGCACTCATTGCTCCCCTTCATACCTACGGATTCCGCCGCGCGTTTCAAATACCTCCGATTTTTGCCTGTCTTGTTTCAATAAGGCGGCAAAAATCCAGTTTATCGCTGGGCAAGAACATCTATAAATCGGTTGTTCAGCACGCTGTACGGGAGAGATCGGTCTAGCGCCGACGCCGACGGAGCAACCCCCCAAGGAAACTCTCAGGCACAAGTGACCGTACAGTAGGACAATCTGGAGAGAGGTGCCTTTGCGCCCACCGAAGGGGAAAGCGCCCAGCAGGTCATCCGGGCTAAGCTCTCAGGTAAAGGAGACAGATTTGGGGGTCGCCGCAGGTCTATCGGCTTGCACCCATTCTTCTTTCTGGAGTTCCAAATGACGCAGATAATTGTGATTGGCGCCGGCATTACAGGCGTGTCGACTGCCTATGCCCTTTTGATGCAAGGTTATGACGTAACTGTCCTCGAGCGGCAACGCTATGCAGCGATGGAGACTTCGTTTGCAAATGGCGGGCAGTTGTCAGCGAGTAACGCTGAGGTTTGGAATCACTGGTCCACCGTCATTAAAGGCATCAAGTGGATGCTCAAGGCAGACGCTCCGTTGCTCATGAATCCTGCGCCGAACTGGCATAAATACAGTTGGCTAGCCGAATTCGTGTCCAATATTGCAAAGTACCGCGACAACACCGTTGCTACCGCTCGGCTGGCCATATCCGCTCGGCAGCATATGTTTGACATCGCGGACCGCGAAGGCATCGAGTTTGATCACGTAACGCGGGGGATTCTACATATTTACTGGGACAAGCTGGGTTTCGACCACGCAACGAAGGTGAATGGAATGCTCACGGATGGCGGACTCGATCGGCGGCCCGTGACGCCAGAAGAGATCGCGTCTATTGAACCTACGTTGCATGGAAAATTTTACGGCGGCTTTTTCACGCCCTCGGATTCGACCGGCGATATTCACAAATACACCATAGGCTTAGCTAGAGCTTGCGAGAGGTTAGGGGGCACGTTTGAGTACGACGCAATGGTTGCTCGTATCGACCCCCGCGACCGGCTCCGGGTGTCCTATATGGCGCAAAACGGTGAGGGGAAGGGAGTCGAGCAAATCTTGCAGGCCGACGGGATTGTAGTCTGTGCGGGCTCTGCAAGCCGTCAATTTGCAGGGATGCTCGGCGACCGCCTGAACATCTATCCCGTAAAAGGATATTCGATAACGGTACACCTTGACGACGAGCGCTCCCAGTTTGCCGCGCCCTGGGTCAGTTTGCTTGATGACCGAGCAAAGATAGTTACCAGCCGGCTCGGCGATGGCCGCCTTCGAGTGGCGGGCACGGCGGAATTCAATGGCTACAATCGCGACATCAGAGATGATCGGATCAGGCCTTTGGTTGATTGGACCCGTGACCTGTTCCCAGGAGTAAACACAAACCGTGTGGTTCCATGGGCCGGGCTGCGCCCAATGATGCCAAATATGATGCCTCGTGTTGGAAAAGGACGCGCGCCGGGCGTGTTTTACAATACGGGACATGGACATCTTGGCTGGACATTGTCCGCGGCCACGTCCGACGTGCTGGCGCATATCGTTGCTGACAGTCTGCCGGTGGTATCCCGCCATGCCGCGTGAATCTGGAGCGAATATGAATGATGCATTTCGCTCATCCGTCGTTGCAGCCGCTGGGCTAACGCTTGCTCGGGAACTCTATGATTGCGTTTGCGACGAGGCACTACCAGGCACCGACGTCGAGAATGCGACTTTCTGGGCCGACTTTGCGTCCATTGTCGATGACCTGACACCAAGAAATCGCGCCCTTCTCGCGCGGCGTGACGAACTCCAGGCGAAGCTCGATGCCTGGTATAGCGAGCATGGCGCGCCGGTCGATATGGAGGCCTACCAGAACTTCCTCAAAGAGATCGGCTATCTCCTGCCGGAGGGA
>NZ_NWTD01000027.1:0-18112 GCF_002532005.1 Sinorhizobium sp. NG07B
GGCAGCCTTATGCTCGGCCGCTACAGTGATTGTAAAATATATGTCAGCGATTACCGCCGGATGCGGTCCCGCACTCTCGAGCTCTTGAACCAAGTGGCCATGAAGGCTGACGTGGAGGTTATCTCTTACCACGACTTTCTCTGCGACGACACAACGTGCAAGACCGAGATCGACGGCACATTCCTTTACCGAGACAGCGGTCACCTTTCCTATGAAGGATCCGAGGTCATTGCGCGAAAGACGAGACTTGCTGAGAGGCTGATCAGGTCTGCTCGTTAGAGCATTTTCGACATGGTTCCTCGGGCTACCTTCAAGCCTCAGGCTTCTTTGGAGCGGACCGCGCCAACATACCAAAGAACTGCGGTGTTGCGAGAATGCTCGCCGTGACGCCCTTCCCGGAGGCAAGACTGTAGCATGAGCGCGGCCTTTGGCCTGCAACAGCCCGGACCTGACGGCGAAATCGAGGGCCCTCGGGCGTGTTGCGATGCTCTCTGGCCCGATGCCGGGAAGCTGGATCAGGCGCAATTTTCTAAGCGCTCGCGGGCAACACGCCGCTTTGAAAGGGAGTACCCAGGGATACGTCTGGGGAGCTGTCCTACACCGGTGTTTGGGAGGCTCGGTGTGTAGGTTTACGTCTCCCTGGGCGAATACCGTTATGCAACTTAACGTACGGACCGCAAAATCGATTATTTGGATGGGGCCGATCCACTCTACGGATGAATTAGCTTGGCGTGGGACAGCGCGAAAGACAGTCTTACAACAGTAGCTGTGCCGCGGCGTTCGTAATCAACGTCCCAATAGGCCGTCATCACCTCGGGGAGAATGCCCTCGGTGTCCGCGTTGAAAAGTGAGCTCATGTACACATGCCCGACCGCTTCCTACGACGGCTCGGGCTCGCGCATTCTCAAATGGCAAGAAATGCTGCCTCCCAAGAGGTGGGTGTCGACAACCAGATGGGGTGCGATTCTCCAGCCACAGATTTTTCCCAAGCCTTTACTTGCAGCGCCTGCGCGGAAAGAGCCCTTCATTAAAACGGAAGCATTGGCGGTCAGCCATAGAATTGCACGACTTGCCTCGTGCGGTGCGACGTTCTCTTTGATGAAGCGCAAAGCTCCGCAGAACAGGCTGATGCCGCTCTGCGATCTCTCGTCTGGTCAGTTCGAAGTCGTGGCCATGGGTGGCCAGCGAACGACTGCCCGTCCGTCCGGCGGGAGTGCCGCTGTGCGCTCGTACGATGGGCGAAGCCCACTCTAACATACAACGTATCCTTCGCACATGTCCGCAGTGCCTCTGACCAGACGTCCAGTCCAGACTGACTACGACAACAATATCATTGCGGGCCAACAGCTTAGCGAAGCGCTTTTGTCTATCCATAGCGCGGATTTGGGCCATCCAAATAATCGATTTTTCGAATTTCGCCTATTCTGGTCTACGAGAAAAACCGAAAACAAGGAGAAACGACGGGATGCTTGACATTGGCGGTACTGGAGGAATGAAGGTTGCGACCACGTTCCTGGCAATGTCACTATTTCTGATGCCAACGGCAGAGGCTCAAGAGCAGCCGGTCTGGCATCACGGGCTGTCGCTCGTGGACGAGCTCAAATATCCGCCGGGTTTTGCTCACTTCGACTATGTGAATCCGGACGCTCCCAAGGGCGGAGAGCTTAGGCTATCGCAGACGGGCACCTTCGACACTTTCAATCCGCTCTTGGTGAAGGGCGAAACGGCGGTCGGTCTGGCGCTCGTTTTCGACACGCTCATGAAACCGGCGGAGGACAAAATTTCGACGGCTTACGGGCTTCTGGCGGAAAGCGTCTCCTTTCCCGACGACATCTCTTCGGCCACCCGCATCATGGAACTTTGCCTCCCGCCTACTGAGGCATCAGCAGGGGGCGACCAGGTGACAGGGGATCGAGTATGAAATCACAGGCAGCCTCGGCAATCTTTCGTCCGGACATCGAGGGATTGCGGGCTTTGGCAGTGTCCGGCGTCATTGCCTTTCATTTCGGCATGACGGATCTGCCCGGCGGGTTTGTCGGCGTCGACATCTTCTTCGTCATTTCGGGTTTTCTAATCACCCGACACCTGCAACAGGAAATCGGAAAAAGCGGCACCATCGATCTTTGGCGCTTCTATGCGCGGCGCGCCCGCCGCCTGCTCCCGGCCGCTTTCTTCGTCATCCTGACGACGCTGATCGTCGGCTATTTCCTTCTGTCGCCATCCGAACAACAGTTCTATTCGAAGGGATCGCTGTTCGCCTCAGCCTATATGATCAATCTGTGGCTGATCCGGTGGACAGTCGATTACTTCGCGCCGGATGCGACCAGCAACCCCTTCATCCACTTCTGGTCGCTATCGGTCGAGGAGCAGTTCTACCTCGTGTGGCCGGCGTTGCTTCTGCTTTTCGCAAAGCTGCGGCCGGGAAAGGGCGGTCTTTTCGTTCTTCTTGGGATCGTCGCGGTCACCTCTTTCACGCTTTGCTGGCGGATGACTGCCATTTCCCAGCCCTGGGCGTTCTATTTCTCGCCCCTGCGCGCATGGGAATTCGCCTGCGGCGGTCTCGCCTCGATGGCAGTGATGCAAGACTGGGCGAGGCGTTCCCGCTTCTCGCCCGCACTTGGATGGCTCGGGCTTCTGTCGATCGCAACGGCATATCTGACGGTGAGCGAGGAGGTTCCATTTCCAGGTTCGATTGCGCTGCTTCCAGTGCTCGGAACGGTGCTCATCCTCCTGAGCGGCGCGCATGAGGGCAAAGGGCCGAAGTCGATACTTGCGTTTTCGCCGTTCCAGGAAATCGGCAAGCTCTCCTATTCCCTCTATCTCTGGCATTGGCCCGTCATCGTCTATGCGGGCGTGCTCAAGCCCGAGCTGACCATCGTTGATCGTCTGTTGTGCCTGGCCTTGACGCTGGGGCTCTCGCTCTTCAGCTACCGCTTCATCGAGAACCCGGTGCGCCACAATGGCTGGCTCGCGGCAAAGACGAGCCGTTCGTTGGCCTTCGCCACGCTGCTCACAGGAACGGGCGCGACGCTCGCCTACGGCACCGCGGCGTTGGCTGAGCACAGCCTGGACGGCGAGCAGCGCCTGATCCTGCGGAGTGCAGAGCGAAAGTCGGCAGCCCGCGAATTCGATTCCGCCTGCGTCGCCGAGAGGGGAGAAGTGCAGCCGAAGGCCTGCGAATTCGGCGCTGCCAATTCCAAGAAGACCGTCGTGCTCTTCGGCGATTCCCATGCCGATCACTGGTCGACGCCGCTCAAGAAGATTGCCGAGAACAACGGTTGGCGGCTCGTCACTTATCTTAAGTCGTCCTGCCCGGCGGCAAGCGTCTCGACACGGAACGGCATGCCGCGGAAGTATAATGAGTGCGACAAGTGGCGCGACAGGGCGTTCCAAGAGATCAACACTCTGCGTCCCGACATCGTGATCCTATCCCAATACTCTTCGAGCTATGTAAAAAACGAGATCAATCACACTTCTGAGCACCAGTTCGAAGTGAAAGATTGGGCCGCCGGGATCAAGCGGTCGGTCGAAAGGCTGGAAAGCACCGGTAGCAATGTCGCGGTGCTTCGCGACGGGCCGGTGCACAAATCCTATCTCGACAAATGCGTGGCGCGCGCGCTTTGGCAGAAACGCAGTCCAAGCGATTGCGACACGCCGCGCAGCGAGGCGGTGGAGGAAACCATCCCCGCCGCGGAAAGAAAGGCGGCTTTGGAGATGCATGCGTCTTATGTCGATGTGGTCGATCTCTTCTGCAACAGGTCAACGTGCCCTGCGGTGATCGACGGAAAGCTCACCTTCCGCGACCGCCACCATATCGCCACGGCCTATGCGGAATCGCTCGCGCCGGCGCTGGAACGAGCGGTGTTTCAAAAGGCGGCGGTCTGGGCGGTGCAGGACGGGTCGCCGACGACAAGATGAACTGACTTCGGCGATGCAAGCCAGTGTTGGTGATCATTGCAAGCTGCGCGGAGCACGCGCAAACTCAGGAATGTCAATCGGCGTCCAAAATTCACTCCATAGTGGAGTGCGCCCCTTGGGGTGGACGAGGATCAGGCTGCTGATTTCCCAGTCTGCCGGATTATCAAAGATCGGGGCTGTGGAATCGTGCGCGACGCCGAGCTTCTTCACGTCATCGGCCGACAAGGTGACGCGATCGCCGGTTTTCGGGTCTGTGAAGGTCAGCGATCCGGGAAGTAGCCAATGGGTGCCGATGCCTCCGTTGCGCAGCACTGCGGGCGTGGCGATCTCGTGGACCGTAATCGCCGACTCGTGCCCGCAGTAAATTTCCTTGAGATCGGCCAAGAGCTCGCCTTCCGGCGCCAGTCCGAGCTGACCGCCGGCGCCGAGCACGGAATCGAAGCCGAAACTTTCGGCGTAGCGGTCATCGGAAGCGGACACGTCGGCAACGACGACGCGCAATCGCGCCAGATTTTCGGCCGGTGACGGACGCCGCAGCGTCTCTCGGACGGCAAAATAGAGGGTTATCGCACCGCGGTTCTCCACCGCGCCACCGTCGGTCACCCATTATCGCCGCGCTGCCATCCGGGCGCCGGTTGGAGGTCGATGGCGGCATCCGGAACTCCCGACAGCGTTTCAACTTGCTCGAGCGGACGGGCCAGGAAAGAGACCGGCATCGGCGCCAGCAGAAGCTCCTCATCCTGGTCGCAAGAAAATAGGCCTGACGTTCACCTAAGGCTTATCGCCGCGCAGATTCGTTCGAGGAAGGGCAGATTGTCCTGCCCCCAATAGATTTCGCCATCATAGACATAGGTGGGAAAGCCGAAGACACCGCTGGCGCGCGCATGGACGCGGTCCGCCGACCACTTGTTCTGAACTTCCTCGTCGGCCCGCCGCCTGAGGAGTGCTACGCCATCGAAGCCTGCGGCTGTTACGATCGCCTCGCGCACATCGGACTTGCCGATGTCCATCGCCTCGCTCCAGAAGGCATGCTGCAGAACGCGGGTAACGCCGATCCAATCCTGCCCGTCGAGATAGGCCGCAATGACAAAAGGGGACGACGGCGTCGGATCGCTGAGCTCCGGGCGATGTTCGAGCCGCAAGTCCTTGCCGCGCACGCGCGCCCAGCGTTTGAGGTCCCGCGTCCAGTACGCACGCCGGATCTCGGGCAGATTGCGCGAGAAGATCCCGCCGGTTTCCTCGACCAACCGTGGTCAGATAGGGCGTGATAACGGCGTCGTTCTTCGCCGCAAGGTCGGTGAAAGCTGGGTAGGCCGGGCGGGTTGGTCTCGGATGCCGGCAAGGCTTCTTCCGTCAGATGCCAGTGGTCGAGGATTTTAGCGCCTGCGGCAAGACGACGAGACGGATGATTTAGCCGTCGTGCAGGCCGAGCGCTCGTGCCGCCTCCCACTGGCCGGTACCGACGGACGGGATCCCCGCCTGCACGATCTCGGCGATGAATGCGGAGAATTTGATAACGAGGCCGGTGAGCAGGCCGCGAATTCCGGCGAGAGACTGAGCCCGCCGCGGATGTTGAAGCCGGCGAGCGGCAACCGGCCGGGCGCCGGAGAGGTATAGGAAGCAAAGAGTTGCGGCGACGGCCAATTCGACCGCTGCGGCACCGGTGCGGCTTGTCAGCCGGCGGGAGAGCGAGAATGAGCACAACGTTTGCGAGACCGCCGAGCGCCAAGAATGTGGGTAGGCTGAGCGGACCGCCCTCTAGCGACAGTGAAGGCATGTGGACGCCGCGATTGGTGAGAAAGACCATTCCGAAGAAGGCGGAAGCCTGGCGCCGGGCAGGAAGGACCTTTGCAATCCACATCCAGAAGAAGAGCTTGAGCAGCAGCGGCCTGGGCGGTGCCAGCGGGGTCAAAGGAGAGGCTGCTCGTGATCTCGAAATCACCGAAGGGCGTAAGCCGACTTCAGCGGATGAGCCGTCGTTCCAAGAAGGTCTGCATGTCGCGACGTCCGTCCACGACGCAGTAGACGACGACGTCGGTGCCCATGATGCGGTAGATCATGCGCCACGGCTTATGATGCAGTTCCCGGTATTCGGCGAGCCCGATACTCTCCAGCTCTTTCGGAATGTTTCCGCGGGCGGGGAACTCTGCGAGATCGGCGCAGGCGGTTTCGATTTCCTTCAAGATGCGCTCTGCCGTTTCAGTGCCGTCGCGACCGGCGATGAACCGGTAAAGATCCTCGATGTCGCGTTCCGCGTCCTCGGCGAAAAGAACACGGTACGCAGGACTGGCTGTCGGCCAGACGTTTGCGAATACGGGCGAAGGATTCGGCAGCAGGCCGCAGCTTGCCCTCCTCGACCTGCCGGTTGGTGAGCGCCAGCACCTTCAAGAGCGCCAGCGTCTCCTGCGTTTCTTCGTATTGACCGACGTCCTGAAGGATCGCTTTCGCCTCGCCGTAAAGGGTTATGACAACGGGCTGAGGATTATCCTTCAACGTCCGGATGATCTCGGGCGCATGCGCCTTGAGATAGCTGATCGGCTTGACCTGTTCTGACAGTTTCATTGCGGGTTGCTCCATTTCGACCAGAATATAGATCAACAAATGGTCAATTGTAAGGTCTGCCACGACACCGTGGGAACGGTATTTCCAGCGCGCGACCTCCCATTCCGCTGCGGCTGCTTTTTTCCTCGCAATGCCTGCGAAAGAGAATCTCTTTTCTTATAATGACGTTCGTACAACCCCCCGCCCTTTGTAGTGGATGATCTTCACGCTTTGCATGTCATGATGCGGCAATGTCGCACCGCGAATTTCATCACCGCTACTGCGGACCTATGGAAACGCTGCTGCGGCAAAAGTCGTCAGCCTGCGTCGCAGGGTCGAGCAACTGACGGGACGGGACAGTACCTCCGTCAGCCTTGGCGATAAGCGTCGGGAGATCAACCCCATTCTGCGTGGATGGGCAAACTATTATCGCCACTGTGTGGGCGCAGGCCGCGTGTTCGTCGGTATCGACTGGTATGTGGGTCTGCGTCTGTTCTGCTGGTTGGGTAAGAAACGGCCCAAAGCGGGGGTGCGTCAACTTTGGGGCTCCAAACGGCCCAGCGGTCGACGCCCCACCAGACGGCTCTGGCGAGAGGGCCGGTCGAGCAACACATGCTCGGCTGGACCCCCGTCTGCCGATATCGTTTGGCATGGATGGGAACGCCTGACTTTGCCATGTTTTCTGGAGAGCCGGATGCGCAACGAAAGGCGCATGTCCGGTTCGGCGATGTGAAACCTGCCGTCGCAAGGCGGTAAGGCGCACATCGCCTACTCTACCCACCTACCTGAAGGTGCGCCGCGGCGGCCGCATCGTCTCCGTCGCTATGATCATCGCCGTCGGCGTCAACACGGACGGCCGGCGCGAGGTGCTGGGCATGGAGGTCGGCACATCGAAGCCGAGCCGAGGAGTTCCTTCGCAAGCTAACCCGGCGTGGCCTGCGCGGCGGCAGGCTCGTCGTCTCCGATGCCCACGAAGGCATCAATGCGGCGGTTTCCAAAGTTCTGTGCGCCACCTGGTAGCGCTGCAGGGTTCATTTCGCTCGCAACGTGCTGGCGCATGCCGGAAAGAGTGGCCGTCGCGTCGTGTCGGCCTTCATCGCCACCGCCTTCGCCCAGGAGACGGCAGAGGCGGCAAGCCTGCAGTGGCGCGCCGTCACCGGCCAAATCCGCCCGAAGGTGCCAAAACTCGCCGCCATCATGGACGAGGCCGAGCACGACGTCCTCGCCTACATGAGCTTCCCCAAGGACCACCGCGTCAAGCTACACTCGATCAATCCGATAGAGCGACTCAATGGCGAGATCAAGCGGCGCACCGAGGTTGTCGGCATCTTTCCCAACGACGATGCCATCGTCCGCCTCGTCGGCGCATTGCTGCTTGAACAAAATGATGAGTGGGCCGTGCAGCGGACTCGCTATATGACACTGCAAACCATTAGCCAGATGAGCGATGATCCGCTCATCAGCCTGCCGGCAGTGGCACGCTGATCAGTCCGGCCTACGCCGGAGAGCACGGCGACCAAAGCCGTCAGTTACACCACTCCAGTGGGCACGATCGATATGGCCGCCGAACACTGCTTTGTGTCGCCGTAGATGCAATATTCCTGCGGACCGCTCTGGCAAGCGCCTGGCTAAATCCGGTTATTGGGTCACTCCGTTCTCACGGGCTGCCGAAGGCCGCTCAGATCCGAAATGCTGTGAACACTCGCAGCTATGCCGATGTCGGACTGAGAAGGGATGCGGACATGGGGAGAAGTCGTCTTTCTTGTAACAGGATGGATACGAGATCTCGGCAGCCGTCACTGCTCCCTACCTTTGAGTTCATCTACACGGCCTGGCGTCGCAACGTCATTTAAACAGTCAAAAGCCGAGCTTGTGCTTTTGAACTGGCCCGAAGGAAAGGTCGTCTTGTCTGTCGAAAGCTCCAGATTGTCTTGAGGAGCGCTACAATGCTACTTAATGTCTGGACTCGACTCCGTCTTCGCGCCGGCAAGGGGAGAGTGATTGGCCTTAGATGCCGCAAGGGACACTGCAGTCAGTATCAGTCCATCTGCAATAAGGAAGCGGCCGCGGAGCTCCGAAGGAAAATTGTTCGCCGGCACGATCGTGTGCGGAAGCTGAGCAACAAATGAGCGATCTTCCGGAATGATAGTGACTACGGCATCCTCGAAGCCTAACCATTCACCTGTGAGCGGGAACCACGCCTTGAAGATGCTCTCCTTGGCACTGAAGAGCAGCCGTCCCCAATTGCGGCCCTGAGGTGCGTTTGCGATCCAATTTCGCTCCTCGTCACCCGAAATGAGCGGCAACACGCCTGAGGGGAGCTCCTCGTCGACTTCGACATCGATCCCAAGCGCAACGCAGTCCTTCTGCAGGGCAACAGCCGCGGCATGAAATCCGGCGCAATGCGTTATGCTGCCCACGACGCCGGACGGCCAGAGCGGTTCTCGGTTAGGCCCAGTTGGGATCGCTGACGGTGGAAAGCCAAGCTTGGACAATGCCGCTCTGGCACAGGCCCGCCCGATCGAAAATTCACGCCTTCTGCTTTTGACTGCGGTCGCGATTGCACTTTCCTCTTCGGCCATCACTCCAGTTCTGCTGCCTTCACTTGCCAGGCAGGTTTGCACGGCAACATTCGATGGCAGCAGCGTTCCTATCATCGAGATCTCCTCTCGCTTGAGCATGCATTTTTGCGGGGTCCCCGAGCAAAATCGAGTGCAGTCGACGGCGCTTCCCCGCCAATGTCATTTGACTCGGATCGAAAATCAGCAGCTGAGGGGAAGCGAAGCCTCCGCCTTGCATCCGGGCGGTCAGCGACAATCCAGAGAGAGTCGCCACGCTTGCATCAGCTCTCAGTTCTCGCGGCTCGCTCCTCGGCTAAGGAGCATTCCTTTGAGATCGCCGAACTGCCTGAATATCACGAGCACGGCCAGCAACCCTGCCAATAGCTCAGCAACTGCCTGGCTGATCAACAGGCCGTTAAAACCCCAAATGACGGGCAACAGCAGTATGGCTGGTACGAAGAGATATCCTTGCCTCGCGAAGGAAACGACGGCACTCAGACGGGCTCGCCCGAACGACTGAAGCATGGTTATTGCAACGTACTGGACACCAAAAAGCCCGAAAAACAGATGGAACACGATGCATGTCGGGACAGCGATTTGCGTCACGGCCTCGCTATCGCTCAAGAGCTGGACGATTGGCCGGGCAAAAACCACGACCACAGCAGAAAAGCTGACCGAGAACCCAACGGCTACGGAAAGCATGAACTTCGCCGCTCTCTGTACCCGAGCGAAATCTTGTGCTCCCCAACTGAAACCGAGAACCGCTTGGGAGCCGATGCACAGGCCCATAATCGGGAGTGCACCAATCGTTATCAAGCGTGCCGCTATACCTACAGCGGCAATGGAATTGTCGCCGAACGGCGCAGCAGCCCTGTTCAAGAGCATAAATGAAGCAGCAGACAAGATACCGGTGAAGGTTGCGGGAGCTCCAATGGCGGCCATCTGCTTTACGCGGTCGCCCCTCCAACTTGCGAAGGAAGGTCGGACACGGACAATTCCACGTTGCTTCACGAAATAGAGGACGTAGAGGCTGGTGGCGGAGATCTGAGACAGCAGTGTTGCTAGCGCCGCTCCGCGAACACCGAGATCCAGCGAAAAAATCAGAATTGGATCGAGCAGGGCATTCAGCGTGAAAGATGTAATCATGGTCCACATGCTGAAGCGTGTATTACCCTCAGCTCTCACGATAAACCCGTTGACCATGTTCAACAGCATGAGAGTGTACCCAAACAGGAGCAACCATGCGTAATCGAGCGCAGCTGGCATTATTGTCGGACTGGCACCCAGCATAGCGAGAACGTCGCGCAAATTGAGAAGCAGAGCGACGGTCAGTCCGACTCCGATCGGAACCGCGAGGCCGAGTGCCGAGCTCGCCCCTCGACTGGCCTCCAGCGAATTGCCAGCCCCGAGGTTGCGCGATACGAAGGATGCTGTGCCGACGCCGATTCCCTGCCCGACCGCGGTGAGCAGGACCACGATAGGCAAAGTTATGCTGACGGCAGCGATAGCCTGCGCACCCAGTGTCCCGACAAAGATCGCATTCACGAACTGCTGAAGTGCATTGAACGACAACCCAATAATCGAGGGAATGGCGAGCCGTATGATGAGGCGGGACACCTTGCCATCCAACAAACTGATATGCTCTGCCGGTGAGGCCATGCGCTCTTCTTCGCCCTTCATCTGTTGCTCCGAGGGCCCCATCCGTTACCGGCCGATTGCGCCAGGATCTGCAAACGCGTCCACCATCTGCAGGAGCTCTTCCTGCAAGATTGCGCAGACCTTGCGGGTCGTTTCGTAGCCAACGTGTCGTGGATCATATCTGACTTCGATCTGTAGTTCGCCCGATTGGTATCCGACGCGAAACCAGAAGAGGTAGTTCAGAACGGACTGATCCATGTCGTCACCGATCCACAATGGGTGTGGATCTCTGGACAGCAGACGGCGCGGATAATGATGTTGAAGCCTCGCTCGATAGTTCACTCCAATGCGAGGTAACGGCAGACGATCGATCCGCTCCCGGACAGCGGGGTTCCGATTTAAGAACTTCAAAGCTCGGAAACCTATGCCCTGGCGTGGCAACGAGCTGCGCTGCTGATAAATCGAACGGGCTCGGTCCGGACGAGACTCTGTACCGTCAAGGCATAACGGGAGCGGTACCAGTTCACCGATATAACCGATGATTTGAGAGGGGTCGATGTCGTCAAACAGACGTCCCCTGGTCGAAGTGAGACTGTCAATCCAGAGTGAGTAATTGCCGAAAGCGCGGCCAAATGTCCCCGAAATAGCAGCAAGCAATAGATCGAAATCTTCGCAGTCTGCAGACGCCGCCGCAACGTTGAGAAGCTTCCTTGTTGCCTCCTCACTGATCCTTAGATGGAATGTTGCCTGGTCTTTCCAGAGCGGTCTGCAGAATTCTTCATCGAGATGTTCCTCACCCCCTACATAGTGGAGCCACCTTGCAGTTTCGGCTGAAAATCCCGCCGCGCCAGCGCCAGCGTCGCTCACACGCATGTCAAACTGGTCATACCGCAAGCTCTCCCAGTGTTCGAGCTCTGTTGCCGCTTCGCCATTTGCGTAATTCTCCAATCGCTCCAGCCATCGAGACAGGGTCGACGCCTCGGGATCCGCAGCGCTTTGGCCTGAAGCAAACGAATTGTAAGCTGCCTCGAGGGCATTCAGGAACAGCCGGTATCCAACCCCGTCTGCTACGAAATGGTGTAGCAGGACAAGCAAATAGTAATCGTCGCACTCTGATGTCCGGAAGGCTGAGACTCTGATAAGCGGTGTCTCACCGTCAAATCGAAATGTGCGCTGACGCTCCGCGCAGGCGTGCTCGATGACCGTGAGTTGTTTTGCTGCGGCCATGCCGGCAAGGTCTATTTCTTCGATCAGGGGATCTGGTATCGAACCGATTGCCTGAGACAGGCCGCTCTCCGTTTGGTCAATTCGGAGCCTCAGTCCTTCCTCCCGGCCGAGGACATGCGCAAGCGCTTGCTCAAGAATGGAGAGGTTCAAGTGGCCGGCGGGCATGAAGAACAGATCGCCAATGTTGTAGTGTTCGCCAATGCCAACGATACTATTCCAATGGGAGACTGCAGGGGTCACTGGCAGCGGCCCATCGGAAGTCGCCAAGGCAGAGGCCGCAGCCGACGTTTGGTGCTTTGCCAGTTCTCGGATCGTTGGTGTCCGATGCAGTTGGCTGACGGTAAAGCTCAGTCCCGCTTTGCGCGCCAGTGTAACGCACCGCACACTCAGAAGCGAATTTCCGCCGATATCAAAGAAGCTATCATCGATACCGACAGATTTTGTGCCCAACAGCTCTTGCCAAATATCGGCGAGCAGTCGCTCCCTCTTCGTCTGCGGCTTAGCGGATTTGGCCCTTCGCATGATGCTCGATGACACGGACGCCAGACGGGCACGGTCTATCTTCCCGCTCGCCGTGACCGGAATACGGCGCACGACCCGAACATCCGACGGAATCATGTAAGATGGCAGTTTTTGCCGCAGATGGTCTACAATGTCCCTTGAGGCCAGGCCGGCACGAGCCGGGACGACAAGGGCGAGCAGTCGCTGATCATCATCCTGGCCCCTTACAAATGCCGCGGCCTTCGCAACGCCAGGATGCGATGCAAGCGCCGTTTCGATGTCCTCCAGTTCAATTCGAAACCCCCGAAGCTGGATTTGGTTGTCCGCACGCCCGCAAATCTCCAGAAGGCCTTCCACCGAGATGCGAGCAATATCACCACTGCGGTAGAGGAGGCTGTATTGACCTTCATCGTACGGATTTGGAACGAACGAGTGAGTTGTCCGCTCTGGATCCTTCCAATAACCCGTGCTCAGGCAGCGCCCTGCCACGCAGAGCTCGCCCGCAACGCCCACGGGCACCCGCTTCAACTGTGCGTCAAGAACGTAAATTTTTACATTGTCGATCGGGCGCCCGACCGGCACGGCTGAAAAGCCGTCGTCGCCGTTCGATGTTCGGTATACCGCTGAATTAGACGCGCACTCCGTCGTTCCATAGAAATTCCATAGGGGTACGTCTGGAAAGCATTCTCTCCAACGACCGGGAAGTGATGGCGGCATCGGTTCAGCGCTGCTTGTAACAAGGCGCAAGTTGGTCCTTTTTGGGCCTCGCTGTTGAGAGGCGATCAAACCGGTGAGAATGGGAGGAGAGGCAAACAACCGCGTCACGTGATGCTTTGCCAATGCTTGCAACAAGAGGTCGGGGTCGAGCAACTGCTCGTGCGTCAGGATCAGCGTTGGCACTCCCTTCAGGAGCCCTCCGAAATACTCCCATGCCGCAGCAACAAGGGCTGCTGACTTCTGTACCACCATCACGTCGAAGCCATCGAAGGGAAAGCATCGCCACATCCAGTTCAGTCGGTTGAGTATGGCGGATTCCGGTATGAGAACGCCCTTCGCCTTACCGGTCGAGGAAGAGGTATATATTAGACTGGCTGTGCTCTCATCGGGCAATTCGATAGTTCTGTGCGAAACCTGGCCAGCGTTGTATCTGGCCTGCAGGGTGGTCAGGCTGACGCTCGGCAGCGCGAAATGGACCTCTTCGTCACTGCCGGTGTGCACAAGGAGGTTCGCGCCGCTATCCTCCAGGATCTGGCCGACCCGCTCCTTCGGGTAATCTGGCGATATCGGCACAACAACTGCCTGCAAGTCCCGAATTGCCAACGTTGTGGCCGCTACATCCGGGGACCTGTCAACCAGCATGGCAACGATGTCTCCCGGCCCCACCCCGCAAGCTCGCAGAACGGCCTTGATCGCAGCCACTCGTTCGCGCAGTTGGCCAAACGTGATTGCTCCGAATTCGCCGAAGTAGGCCACCCGATCGATATTCAAAGCGCTCACCTGATCGAACGCTTCCACGAGCAGAGGTTCGTTCTCGTATAGCCGCTCCTCGCCCTTGAGCGAATTTAGACTGGCGACTTCCGACGGGCTGAGACCCTCCAGGGCGAGGATCGGCTCGCCCGATCTCTCCACACAGGTAGCAATGAGATGACGAAGATTATCGGCCATGCGAGCGATCTCATCGCTCGAAAATATGTCTTCCGCGTAGGCCAGTTGCAATGCAATTGCACTGCCTTCATCTTGCGCGTACAGCGTGAGGTCGAATTTCACATAACCGGTGTCGTATTCGCGAAATGACACTTGGAGATCGCGTTTGCCAGGTGGCTCCGCGGGCTCAGAGTACATGTTGAACATGGCTTGGAAGATGGGCGATCGACCAGGCTCGCGGTGGAGTCGGGCATCCCGGACCATCCAGCTGAACGGATACGCCGAGTTCGCGATGGCGTCGCCTATGAGGTCCTGTACGTGAGTTACGTGGCCCACGAAGGACCTGTTGACGTCAATCGTTGTGCGGATCGGCACCATGTTGAGGAAGAATCCCACGATCTCCTCAGTGCCTGGCTCGCTGCGCACCACGTGCGGTATGCCAACGATAATATCGTCTTGGCCGCTATACATCCGCAACAGCAGCTTGAAGCATGCCAGGAGGACCGTGGAAGTCGTGCACCTGTGCCGGCGTGCAAAATCTCGCAACTGATCAGATAGCTCACCGTCAAGGAGAACCGCATGCGAATTCCCGCGGTAGGAGGTCACTTTCGGCCGCAGTCGAGGGCTTCCGAGCGAAAGTACCGGAGGATTGTCGCCTATCTGCTGACGCCAATAGCGCCGCTGGCCCTTCAGCGACTTCGGCGTTACATGTGCACTTTCCCACAGCGCATAGCTAGAGAGTGATGTGCGATCCGCCGGAGAAAATGCAGCGGCATGCGAGTATCTCGTTTGCAAATCTCTGAGCAGGACAGAGATCGACCATGCATCTATGATGATTTCGTGCGCGGTGATCAATATGAGATGGTCGTCCGCGCCGAGACGGATTATGCGCGCACGAAACAGATTGCCCTGACTGAGATCAAAGGGCTTGTTGAGCTCCGTTCGCCGCAGCTCCGCCACAACTGCCTCGGCCTCGTGGTTGGATAGGAGGGTGGCGTCCACCAACTCTAGATCGGAGTTCTTGGGATCATCGAAAATTTGAACTGGGCCGTCTTCGTCGCTGAAACGTGCCGAAAGCGCGTCATGCGCCTGAACCACATCTTTCCAGGCCTTATTGAAAGCGGCCGGATCGATGTCACCTCGGATACGCACACCACCCTGGATAATGTAGTTTTTCGCAGTCGGGTCGAGCTGCCAGAGGAACCAAAGGTGTTCCTGTACTCGAGTGAGGGGTGATCGTCTGAGCTTGCCACAGGTGGGGAGCCCCAACTTTGTCGTCTCGGACTGCCTTGATATCGACGCCGCAAGCGACCTGATCGTCCCATTCAGAACAAGCCTGAAGTCCACCTTCGTCCCGAGCTGCCTGTGGATTTGAGCCAATATTAGCATCGCGCGGATCGAGTCTCCGCCGAGATCCATGAATTGGTCGCCCACGCCGATACTTTCGATCCGAAGAATGCTGGACCAAATATCTCGTAGTCTGCTTTCGAGCTCGGTCGTTGGTTCCTCGAAGGGCTCCAGCAACTCCGGGCGAAGCGTCGTCGGATCAGGCAGTGACGCGAAGTCGACCTTGCCGTTTGGGGTCGTCGGTAGCCGGTCGACACGTATGATTCGTTCCGGCAGCATGTAGGCAGGCAGCGTTTCGGCAACAAAGCTGCGGAGTTCACTCTCCGATAGCCCCGCAGGAGCCGACACATACGCCACTATCCGTCTGGGCCCGATTGCTCCGTCGGTATTTGCTATGTCCCTGGCCGTGAGCTTCACGCTCTCGTGGAGGGGTGCAACAGCCACGGCCGCACTTATCAAAGGATGGGCGCATAGGCGAGACTCGATCTCTCCGAGTTCGATTCGATGTCCGCGGATCTTGATCTGCCGATCTCGTCTACCAAGACACTCCAAGAGGCCGTCTGCCCTGATCCGTCCAAGATCGCCGGTCTTGTAGAGCTGCCGATATGATGGGTGGTCCGAGAACGGATTTGACAGAAAAGCATTTTCGGTACGCTCGCCATCGTTGATGTAACCGTCAGCGACACCGACACCGCTCACACAGATTTCGCCAATTTCCCCCGCCTCGCACAGACGTGTGCCGCTGGCGATATAAACCCTGAGATTGGCAATCGGCTTACCAATGGGAACATAGGCGTCAGCCGTAAGGGGCGGGAGAGAGATCAGATGATGCGTAACCCCATCCGCGCATTCTGTCGGGCCGTAGTGATTGAGGATCGGGACTTGAGGATAGAGTGTCAGCCAGCTGCGCACCAAGGCAGGCGTCAGCGGCTCGCCGACCGTGGAGATCATGCGTAAGGCGCCGAGAAGCCGCTCCTGCGCCGACAGTGTCTGCAGATATTCAACGAATACTGCGAGCGACGATGGAACGAATTGGACGATAGTGACGCGATTTGTTTCAAGGGCCTCAAGAAGGGCCATCGGAGATCTCACTGTCGCATCATCTATGATCGTGACGCAACTGCCGACACAAAGCCCTGCCAAAAGCTGCCACAGCGAGATGTCAAAGCTATGCGAGGCAGTTTGTGCGACACAGTCCTTCTGACCTAGCTGGAGTGCATCAATCTTCGCCATCAAGTGGTTGTTGAGGCCCGCCCGCTTGACCATCACTCCCTTTGGTCTTCCCGTCGAACCGGAGGTGAACAGGAGGTAGGCGAGAGGGCCCTCTACCGATGCTCGCATTGCAGGGGAGGTACAGACATCGAGTAGCGCCGCCTGCACCGTCAAGAATTGCAGGTCGCCGGTGCTGTCTTCCTGGAAGCGAGCAAGCGATTCGCGTCTTTCTGACCCGATAATCAGATTGCATCCACTCTGCTCAATCACGCAGGAAATGCGCGATGCCGGTAAGGATGGATCGAGCGGCAAATAAGTTGAGCCGCTTTTCAAAATTGCGATTACCGTGACCGCCCAATTGAGGTCTCTTGCGCCGTAATAGCCCACGATCGTACCCTCTGGACCGCGCGCCCGCAGGGTGCTCGCAATTCTATCCGACAGCAGTTGCAGCCCACCATATGTGAGCTCTTCCGCACCATGCTTGATCGCTACCTTGTCCCGGAACAATGCTGCGATTTCATCGATAGCCGCGACTACATCGATGAGTTGATTTCCCATAAATTCGGACTTCACAGTCCGGCCATCGTTGAGCATAAGGTTCCTCGCCCGGCGAGGCAGCCAGTGGGTCATAGTTGGTCGTTCCTGCCCCGTCGCGATCGACAATCAGCAAAAGTCATGCCAGCGACGCGGAGAAGCGCCTATGCGAAACGTCACTGTCAGTTCAACGCTTTAAGCGAGTGTGTTAGGAATTTTGTCGAACAGCAGCGTGTCGTGGCACTGACAAACACGACAATAGGGGTCACCTCTGGCTCCTTGGAAACAGCGGGCAGGGACATTAGCTAACGACGGTGGGTGCAGTTTGCAGCATCTGGTTCCCGATCAGCGTTGCGGCGACACTTGGGCATGAACAGGTAGACGCGGGGTCCTTTGCAACATTTTGAATTGCCGCGGATGAAACAGAAGCCGTCTTCGGTGGATAACAAAATGGCGCGGGTCTGGCATGCCAGACCCGCGCCAAGCCGCACGACTGTGCGGAGTTGCCCTGGGAGGCATTACTCGGCTGGCTGAACCATTTCCGGGTTGGATCCCGCCGGCCCGTCACCTGCAAGCGCCCCGGAAAGCTGCGCTTGGTCGAGTTCTCCTTCCCACTTCGCCACCACCAGTGTCGCTGCCGCATTGCCGATAGTATTCGTAATTGCCCGGCACTCCGACATGAAGCGGTCGATGCCGAGGATCAGCGCCATGCCGGCGACCGGCACGGAGGGGACGACGGAGAGCGTCGCGGCCAACGTGATGAAGCCAGCGCCGGTGATGCCGGCCGCACCCTTCGAGCTCAGCATGGCGACGAGCAGGAGCAGGATCTGGTCGCCATAGGAGAGCGGCGTGTCGGTCGCCTGGGCGATGAACAGCGCCGCCAGCGTCATGTAGATATTGGTGCCGTCGAGGTTGAAGGAATAGCCGGTCGGAATGACGAGGCCGACGACCGAGCGCTTGCAACCGGCCTTTTCCATCTTGTTCATCAG
>NZ_NWTD01000028.1:0-18002 GCF_002532005.1 Sinorhizobium sp. NG07B
GTCTTGCCATGGTCAACGTGGCCAATCGTGCCGATGTTGACGTGCGGCTTGTTGCGCTCGAATTTGCTCTTTGCCATTTTCGGCTCTCCGTTTCTTGTCCCTTAGAGGGGAAATCTTTTCATTCTGTTTCAGCGCGGGCGTATTGCGGTCACTTCTGGCCGGAATACTTCGCCTGGATTTCCTGCGCGACGTTCGACGGAACCGGCGCGTAGTGATCGAACAGCATCGTGTACTGAGCGCGGCCCTGCGACATCGAGCGCAGGTTGTCGACGTACTTGAACATGTTCGCGAGCGGTACATGGGCATTGATCACCACGGCGACGCCGCGCGATTCCTGACCCTGGATCTGGCCACGGCGAGAGTTCAGGTCGCCGATTACGTCGCCGACGTAATCTTCGGGCGTCACGACCTCGACCTTCATGATCGGCTCGAGGAGCTGAGCACCGGCCTTCTTCGCAGCCTCACGGAAGCAGGCACGCGAAGCGATTTCGAACGCCAGGACCGACGAGTCGACATCGTGGAACGCGCCGTCGATGAGGGTCGCCTTGACGCCCAGCATCGGGAAGCCGGCAAGCGGGCCCGACGACAGGACGCTTTCGATGCCCTTCTGAACGCCCGGGATGTATTCCTTCGGAACCGCACCGCCGACGATCTTGGATTCGAAGACGAAGTCCTCGCCCTCCGGGTTCGGTTCGAAGACGAGCTTGACGCGGGCGAACTGGCCGGTACCACCGGACTGCTTCTTGTGCGTGTAGTCTTCTTCGTGCTGACGCGTGATGGTTTCGCGGTAGGCAACCTGCGGAGCACCGACCGATGCTTCGACCTTGAACTCGCGACGCATGCGGTCGACGATGATGTCGAGGTGAAGCTCGCCCATGCCGGCAATGATCGTCTGGCCGGATTCCTCGTCGGTCTTGACGCGGAAGGACGGGTCTTCGGCAGCCAGGCGGTTGAGAGCGAGGCCCATCTTTTCCTGGTCGCCCTTGGTCTTCGGCTCGATGGCGATCTGGATGACCGGCTCCGGGAATTCCATGCGCTCGAGGATAACCGGCTTCAGCGGATCGCAGAGCGTATCGCCGGTGGTGGTTTCCTTGAGGCCAGCGAGAGCAACGATGTCGCCGGCAAAGGCTTCTTCGATGTCTTCACGCGAGTTGGAGTGCATCTGCAGCATGCGGCCGACGCGCTCGCGCTTTTCCTTGACCGTGTTCATCACCGACGTGCCCTTTTCGAGCTTGCCGGAATAGATGCGGGCAAAGGTAAGCGAACCGACGAAGGGGTCGTTCATGATCTTGAAGGCCAGCATCGACAGCGGCTCGTTGTCGTCGGCCTTACGGGTGATTTCGCCCTCGGTCTTGACGTCGATGCCCTTGATCGCGGGAATGTCGATGGGCGACGGCAAGTAGTCGACGACGGCGTCGAGCAGCGGCTGAACGCCCTTGTTCTTGAAGGCCGTGCCGCAGAACATCGGATGGAACTTCACGTCGATGGTGCCGCGGCGAACCAGTTCCCGGATCTTGTCGTTGTCCGGATAGGTGCCCTCCAGATAGGCTTCCATAGCCGCTTCGTCGATCTCGACAACCGTCTCGATCAGCTTCTCGCGGTATTCTTCAGCCTTTTCCTTCATGTCGGCCGGGATTTCGACGACGTCCCACTGGGCGCCGAGCGATTCGTCGCGCCAGACGAGGGCGTTCATTTCGATCAGGTCGACAACACCCTTGAATTCGCTTTCGGCGCCGATCGGCAGCTGCATGACAACAGCGGTCGCGCCGAGACGGGTCTTGATCATCTCGACGGAGCGGTAGAAGTCAGCGCCGGTCTTGTCCATCTTGTTGCAGAAGATCATGCGCGGAACATGGTACTTCTCGGCCTGACGCCAGACGGTCTCCGTCTGCGGCTCGACGCCGGCGTTGGCATCGAGAAGCGCAATGGCGCCGTCGAGAACGCGCAGCGAGCGCTCGACTTCGATGGTGAAGTCGACGTGGCCGGGAGTGTCGATGATGTTGAAGCGGCGCATCTTGCCGTCACGGCCCTTCCAGAAGGTCGTGGTGGCTGCAGACGTGATCGTAATGCCGCGCTCCTGCTCCTGCTCCATCCAGTCCATCGTTGCGGCGCCGTCATGGACTTCGCCGATCTTGTGGGACTTGCCGGTGTAGTAAAGGATACGCTCGGTCGTCGTCGTCTTGCCGGCGTCGATATGCGCCATGATACCGAAATTTCGGTAGTCTTCGATTTTATATTCGCGAGCCATGGGTGACTGCCTTTCGAGACGTGTTGCCGTTACCAGCGGTAGTGCGAGAACGCACGGTTGGCATCGGCCATCTTGTGCGTGTCTTCGCGCTTCTTGACGGCACTGCCACGGTTGTTTGCTGCGTCCATGAGTTCGCCGCAGAGGCGATCGACCATGGTCGTTTCGTTGCGCTTGCGTGCGGCCGCGATCAGCCAGCGGATGGCGAGGGCCTGGCGACGCTCCGGACGTACATCGACCGGCACCTGATAGGTAGCACCACCGACGCGGCGCGAACGCACTTCAACATGCGGAGCAATGTTGTCGAGAGCCGAATGGAACACGGCGATCGGCTCCTGCTTCAGCTTCGACTGCACCGCTTCGAAGGCACCATAGACGATGCTTTCTGCAACGGACTTCTTGCCGTCCAACATGATTGCGTTCATAAATTTCGTGACGACCAGATCACCGAACTTCGGATCCGGGTTGATCTCACGCTTTTCTGCTCTATGGCGTCGGGACATACTTTTCGTCTCTCAACTTTTTATCTGGTGACCAGCGAAATGGCGCCGGTTGCGATGTTATTTCGGACGCTTGGCGCCGTACTTCGAACGACGCTGCTTGCGGTTCTTCACACCCTGCGTATCGAGAACGCCGCGGATGATGTGGTAACGAACACCCGGAAGGTCCTTCACGCGGCCGCCGCGGATCATGACCACGGAGTGCTCCTGAAGATTGTGGCCTTCCCCGGGAATGTAGCCGATCACCTCGAAGCCGTTCGTCAGGCGGATCTTTGCAACCTTACGCAGAGCCGAGTTCGGCTTCTTCGGGGTCGTCGTGTAGACGCGGGTGCAAACGCCGCGCTTCTGCGGGTTTTCCTGCAGAGCAGGAACCTTGTTGCGCTTTACCTGTGCCTGACGCGGCTTGCGGATCAGCTGGTTTACGGTAGGCATGTAACCATCCCTTGCAAAAACTTGTCTCGTTACCCTCTCGGGCGGATCGGTACCGAACGCCTATGAAATGCGCAAAACGAGGGCCGATCCGCCTTTTCGCAGATGGCCCCGACAAAAGCAGAGGACGCGCTATCTCGCGCGTCTTGCGTGCAGCATTGTGTCTTCAGCGTGCGTTTGAACCTTGTTTGAGGCGAACTCCAGAACGCGACGTTCCGAACCAGCCAGCCTCACATGGGCTCTGATGCGGCGGGGTGTACTGATTTCAGGTCGATCCGTCAAGGGCAATTAACAAATATTCTCGCTCTTGCAGCCCTGATATGCCTGAAAAACAAGGCTTTGCGGCGCGCATCCCGCTTCCCGGGCAGGTCCGTGGCGCATTGAACATCGCCTTGGTCTCTGTCGTTAAAGAATCGGTAACACCAATCGGCGTTTCCACGAACCGTGAGTCAGCCCGATTCTCCAGACGTCTTGCAGCCCGGCGAAATTCGGCTTCTCAAGAAGAAGTCTCTCTCCTATTTCTTTCGCGAGGCGGGGAAACCGGGTTAAGGTTACCCGCAATCCGAACGAGGACCTTCCGATGCCCATCATGCCCGACAACGACAATTCACCCGAAGAGCCGCTGGTCTTCGTCATCATCGGCCGCGCCTACGAGAACGATCGCGACGAAGCGGGCGTGGAAATTCACGTGATGCTCCGGGCGCCGGATGACGACACCGCCGTGCGGGAAGCGCTGAATGCGCTTGCGGAGGAAGGATTCTTCCAGGCGGATCTCGATCAGATCGGCACGCTTACCGACATTCCCGACGAGGAGCCGCATGCGTCCGCCTACCAGGGCGCGCTCGAGGGCGAGGTGTCGATCATCCGCTTCGGCTGACCGAATTCCGACGAGGTGAGACGAGAAAGCCGCCCGCGACCTGGTCCGGGCGGCTTTGAATTTGGGGAAGAGAGAGGGTGGCACGCACCCTCTCCTTTCCGATCATTCGGCCGCAGCGTTTTCGTTCGCCATGTCGGCGAGCATCGGCGTCGCCGCATCGGCGCCCGTACCCTTGCGGCGCTCTTCGAGGATCAACTCGTCGCGCGCCGTGGCGATGCGGCGGATCTGCGTCATCGTGCCACCGGTGCCGGCCGGGATGAGGCGACCGACAATGACGTTTTCCTTGAGGCCCTGCAGGCTGTCCGTCTTGCCGGCAACCGCCGCTTCCGTGAGCACCTTAGTGGTCTCCTGGAACGACGCGGCCGAGATGAAGGACGGCGTCTGCAGCGATGCCTTGGTGATGCCGAGCAGCACCGGCTCGCCGAAGGCCGGCTTCTTGCCTTCGGCAAGCAGCGCGTCGTTGACGTCCTCGAGCTCGATGCGGTCGACATTGTCGCCGACGATGTAGCTCGAGTCACCGGCGTCGGTGATTTCGACCTTCTGCAGCATCTGCCGGACGATCACCTCGATGTGCTTGTCGTTAATGACAACGCCCTGCAGGCGATAGACTTCCTGGATCTCGTTGACGAGGTAGGAGGCAAGCGCTTCCACGCCCTTGATCGCCAGGATGTCGTGCGGCGCCGGGTTGCCGTCGAGGATGTAGTCGCCCTTTTCGATGTAGTCGCCATCCTGAAGATGGAAGGGCTTGCCCTTCGGGATCAGGTACTCGACCGGCTCGACACCGTCTTCGGCCGGCTCGATCAGCACGCGACGCTTGTTCTTGTAGTCGCGGCCGAAGCGAACCGTGCCATCGATCTCGGCGATGATGGCGTGATCCTTCGGACGGCGTGCCTCGAAGAGCTCGGCAACGCGCGGCAGACCACCGGTGATGTCCTTGGTCTTGGCGCTTTCGAGCGGCGAACGGGCGAGAACGTCACCCTGGCTGACCTTCTGGCCCGGCTCCACCGAGAGGATCGCATCGACCGACAGCATGAAGCGGGCTTCGCCGCCGCGGGCGAGCTTGGCAATGCTGCCGTTCTTGTCCTTGATGACGATCGCCGGCTTCAGGTCCGTGCCGCGCGGCGTCGAACGCCAGTCGATAACCTGGCGCTTGGTGATGCCGGTCGATTCGTCCGTCGATTCCAGAACCGAGATGCCGTCGACGACGTCTTCGAAGTGAACGGTACCTTCCACTTCCGTCATCATCGGACGGGTGTAGGGGTCCCACTCGGCGAAACGCTGGCCGCGCTTCACCTTGTCGCCGTCGTCGACGAAGATCTTCGAACCGTAGGCAACGCGCTGCGAGGAGCGCTCGACACCGCGTTCGTCGAGGATCTGGATCGCCATGTTGCGGCCCATGGCGACAAGGACGCCATCGGAATTGCGCAGCATGTTGCGGTTCTTGATCTGGACCGTGCCTTCGTAGGACGCTTCGAGGAACGACTGGTCGACCACGGTCGCCGTACCGCCGAGGTGGAAGGTACGCATGGTCAGCTGCGTGCCCGGCTCACCGATCGACTGCGCCGCAATGACACCGACCGCTTCACCCATGTTGACGGGCGTACCGCGGGCGAGGTCACGGCCGTAGCAGACGCCGCAGACGCCGGTCTGGATCTCGCAGGTCAGCGCCGAGCGAATGCGGACGGACTGAATGCCGGCCTTCTCGATCGTGGCAACATCGGCCTCGAGGATCATCTTGCCGGCATCGACGATGCGTTCGCCGGTGACCGGGTTGTCGATGTTGTCGAGCGCCGTACGGCCGAGGATACGCTGGCCGAGCGAGGCGACGACCTGGCCGGCATCGACGATCGCCGTCATGGTCAGGCCCTTGTCGGTGCCGCAATCGACATGCGTGACGATGCAGTCCTGCGCGACGTCGACGAGACGGCGGGTCAGGTAACCGGAGTTCGCGGTCTTCAAGGCGGTGTCCGCCAGACCCTTACGGGCACCGTGCGTCGAGTTGAAGTACTCGTTCACGGTCAGGCCTTCCTTGAAGTTCGAGATGATCGGCGTTTCGATGATCTCGCCCGACGGCTTGGCCATGAGGCCGCGCATGCCGCCCAGCTGACGCATCTGGTTCGGAGAACCACGAGCACCCGAGTGCGACATCATGTAGATCGAGTTCATCGGCTTCTGGCGACCATTGTCGTCAAACTCGACCGCCTTGATGCGCGCCATCATCTCTTCGGCGACCTTTTCGGTTGCCTTGCCCCAGGCGTCGACGACCTTGTTGTACTTCTCGCCCTGGGTGATCAGGCCGTCATTGTACTGCTGCTCGTATTCCTTCACGAGCGCTTCGGTGTCGCCGACGATCTTCACCTTGGTGTCCGGGATCACCATGTCGTCCTTGCCGAACGAAATGCCGGCGCGGCAGGCATGGGCGAAGCCGAGCTGCATGATCCGGTCGCAGAAGATCACCGTGTCCTTCTGGCCGCAATGGCGATAGACCGTGTCGATCATCTTCGAGATGTTCTTCTTGGTCATCTCCTGGTTGCAGATCTCGAACGGAATGTTCGGGTTCTTCGGCAGGAGCTCGCCGATGATCATGCGACCGGGCGTCGTTTCATAGATCTTCGAGACCGGGTTGCCCTCGGCGTCGACGGTCTTGTAGCGGCCGCGGATCTTGGCGTGCAGCGTGACGGCCTTGGTTTCCAGCGCATGGTGCAGTTCGCCCATGTCGGAGAAGGCCATGCCTTCACCCGGCTCGTTCTGGTTCAGGATCGACAGATAGTAGAGGCCGAGAACCATGTCCTGCGACGGAACAATGATCGGTGCGCCGTTTGCCGGATGCAGGATGTTGTTCGTCGACATCATCAGCACGCGGGCTTCAAGCTGGGCTTCGAGCGACAGCGGCACGTGAACGGCCATCTGGTCGCCGTCGAAGTCGGCGTTGAAGGCGGTGCAGACGAGCGGGTGCAGCTGGATCGCCTTGCCTTCGACCAGGATCGGCTCGAAGGCCTGGATGCCCAGGCGGTGCAGCGTCGGCGCACGGTTCAGCAGAACCGGATGCTCGCGGATGACCTCGTCGAGAATATCCCAGACTTCCGGCTTTTCCTTTTCCACCAGCTTCTTCGCCTGCTTGACGGTCGAGGAGAAGCCCTTGGCGTCGAGGCGGGCGTAGATGAACGGCTTGAAGAGTTCGAGCGCCATCTTCTTCGGAAGACCGCACTGGTGCAGCTTGAGCTCCGGACCGGTCACGATGACCGAACGGCCGGAATAGTCGACGCGCTTGCCAAGCAGGTTCTGGCGGAAGCGGCCCTGCTTGCCCTTCAGCATGTCGGAGAGCGACTTCAGCGGACGCTTGTTGGCACCGGTGATGACGCGGCCGCGACGGCCGTTGTCGAACAGGGCATCGACGGATTCCTGCAGCATGCGCTTTTCGTTGCGGATGATGATGCCCGGTGCGCGCAGTTCGATCAGCCGCTTCAGACGGTTGTTGCGGTTGATGACGCGACGGTAGAGATCGTTGAGATCCGACGTCGCGAAACGGCCGCCGTCGAGCGGCACGAGCGGACGCAGGTCCGGCGGGATCACCGGAACGACCTTCATGATCATCCACTCCGGACGGTTGCCGGACTCCATGAAGTTCTCGACGATCTTCAGCCGCTTCATCAGCTTTTTCTGCTTCAGATCCGAGCTCGTCTCGGCCATTTCGGCGCGCAGATCACCGGCGATCTTCTCGAGATTCATCGAAGCGAGCATCTCGTAGATCGCTTCGGCGCCGATCATCGCGGTGAACTGGTCTTCGCCGAACTCGTCGACCGCGATCATGTACTCTTCTTCGCTGAGGAGCTGGTTCTCCTTCAGCGACGTCAGGCCAGGTTCGGTGACGATGTAGTTTTCGAAATAGAGGACGCGCTCGATATCCTTCAGGGTCATGTCGAGCAACGTCGCGATGCGGCTCGGCAGCGACTTCAGGAACCAGATATGGGCAACGGGCGCGGCGAGCTCGATATGGCCCATGCGCTCGCGGCGAACGCGCGACAGCGTCACTTCGACGCCGCACTTTTCGCAGATGATGCCCTTGTACTTCATGCGCTTGTACTTGCCGCACAGGCACTCGTAGTCCTTGATCGGACCGAAGATGCGCGCGCAGAACAGACCGTCGCGCTCGGGCTTGAAGGTGCGGTAGTTGATCGTCTCCGGCTTCTTGATCTCACCGTAAGACCAGGAAAGAATCTTCTCCGGCGACGCGATCGAAATCCGGATGGAATCGAAGGTCTGTGCAGGCACCTGCGGATTGAAAAGATTCATGACCTCTTGGTTCATGCCTGTCTCCTTTGCGGGCTTTACGCCCTGAGCTTGGCGAGGGTGCCGGCAAATCCCGGGCGCCGGCCCCTGCCCCATAAACAGCTAAAACCGCATCGGGTGCGGCCCTGTTCCTGCCGCGGGCAAGCGAGCGCCCGGCGGCGGAAACGGTGCGCGCCGCTTTGCGGCACGCACCGGATATCACTTACTCCGCCGCGTCCGGCAGCTGCGCCGCGGTGCCGAGATCCTCAACCTTCGAGTTTTCCAACTCAACGGAGAGGCCGAGCGAGCGCATTTCCTTGACGAGAACGTTGAAGCTCTCCGGAATGCCCGCCTCGAACGTATCGTCGCCTCGGACGATCGCCTCGTAGACCTTGGTACGGCCGGCCACGTCGTCCGACTTGACCGTCAGCATTTCCTGCAGCGTGTAGGCGGCGCCGTAGGCTTCGAGCGCCCAAACCTCCATTTCGCCGAAGCGCTGGCCGCCGAACTGCGCCTTGCCGCCCAGCGGCTGCTGGGTAACTAGCGAGTACGGACCGATCGAACGGGCGTGGATCTTGTCGTCCACCAGGTGGTTGAGCTTCAGCATGTAGATGTAGCCAACTGTGACCTGGCGGTCGAAGGCCTCGCCGGTACGACCGTCATAGAGCGTCGACTGACCGGTGACCTTCAGGCCGGCCTTGTTCAACATCTCGTTGACGTCGGCCTCGACCGCGCCGTCGAAGACCGGCGTTGCAATCGACACGCCGCGGCGGGTCTGCTCGGCCAGCCGGACGATCGACTCGTCGTCGTACTGCTTGATCGGCTCGCCCTTCGGACCGGCGCCCATGACGTCGTCGATCGTCTGGCGCAACGGCTTGATGTCGCCGCTCTCGTGATAGGCCTCGAGCATTGCGCCGATCTTCTTGCCCATGCCGGCGCAAGCCCAGCCCAGATGCGTCTCGAGGATCTGGCCGACGTTCATGCGCGACGGCACGCCGAGCGGGTTCAGCACCACGTCGACATGCGTGCCATCTTCGAGGAACGGCATGTCCTCGATCGGCACGATCCGCGACACGACACCCTTGTTGCCGTGACGGCCGGCCATCTTGTCGCCCGGTTGGATCTTGCGCTTCACGGCGACGAAGACCTTGACCATCTTCATGACGCCCGGAGGCATTTCGTCGCCGCGCTGGACCTTTTCGACCTTGTCCATGAAGCGCTGTTCGAGGCGCGACTTGGATTCGTCGTACTGGGCGCGAAGCGCTTCGATCTCGCCCTGAGCCTTCTCGTCCTCGACGGCGAACATCCACCACTGCGAGCGCGGATATTCGCTGATGACGGCGTTCGAAAGCTCGGTGCCCTTCTTGAAGCCCTTCGGGCCGGCAACGGCAACATGGCCGCGCAGCATGTCGATCAGGCGTGCATAGACGTTGCGGTCGAGGATCGCCTGCTCGTCGTCGCGGTCCTTGGCGAGGCGTTCGATCTCCTCGCGCTCGATCGCCATCGCGCGCTCGTCCTTCTCGACCCCGTGCCGGTTGAAGACGCGAACTTCGACAACAGTGCCGAAGGTGCCGGGCGGCATGCGCATCGACGTATCACGGACGTCCGAGGCCTTTTCGCCGAAGATGGCGCGCAGAAGCTTTTCTTCCGGCGTCATCGGGCTTTCGCCCTTCGGCGTGATCTTGCCGACCAGGATGTCGCCCGGCTGAACTTCGGCGCCGATATAGACGATGCCGGCTTCGTCCAGGTTCTTCAGCGCTTCTTCCGATACGTTCGGAATGTCGCGCGTGATTTCTTCCGGACCGAGCTTGGTGTCGCGGGCCATGACTTCGAATTCCTCGATATGAATCGAGGTGAAGACGTCATCGCGCACGATCCGCTCGGAGAGCAGGATCGAGTCTTCGTAGTTGTAGCCGTTCCAGGGCATGAAGGCGACGAGCGCATTGCGGCCGAGCGCCAGATCTCCGAGATCGGTCGACGGGCCGTCGGCGATGATGTCGCCCTTGTTGACCAGGTCGCCGACGGTGACCAGCGGACGCTGGTTCACGCAGGTGTTCTGGTTGGAACGCTGGAACTTCTGCAGCCGGTAGATATCGACGCCCGACTTCGACGGATCGAGGTCTTCGGTGGCGCGGATAACGATACGCGTCGCATCGACCTGGTCGACGACGCCGCCACGGCGGGCGGCGATCGCCGCGCCCGAGTCGCGGGCAACGACCGGCTCCATGCCGGTGCCGACGAAGGGTGCCTCGGCTCTCAGCAGCGGAACCGCCTGACGCTGCATGTTCGAGCCCATCAGCGCGCGGTTGGCGTCGTCGTTCTCAAGGAACGGGATGAGCGCCGCGGCGACCGAAACGAGCTGTTTCGGCGAAACGTCCATCAGGTTGATGTTGTCGCGCGGCGCCAGCATGACTTCGCCGGCGTGACGGCAGACGACGAACTCTTCCGCGAAGGAATTGTCGTCGTTCAGGACCGAGTTGGCCTGGGCGACGTGATACTTTGCCTCTTCCATCGCCGAAAGGTAGACCACGTCCCCGGTCACCTTGCCATCGACGATCTTGCGGTACGGACTCTCGATGAAGCCGTACTTGTTGACGCGGGCAAAAGTCGCGAGCGAGTTGATCAGACCGATGTTCGGGCCTTCCGGCGTCTCGATCGGGCAAATGCGGCCGTAATGGGTCGGATGCACGTCGCGGACTTCGAAGCCGGCGCGCTCGCGGGTCAGACCACCCGGGCCAAGAGCCGAAAGGCGGCGCTTGTGGGTGATTTCCGAGAGCGGGTTCACCTGGTCCATGAACTGCGACAGCTGCGAGGAGCCGAAGAACTCGCGAACGGCGGCAGCGGCCGGCTTCGCGTTGATCAGGTCCTGCGGCATGACGGTGTCGATCTCGATCGAGGACATGCGCTCCTTGATCGCGCGCTCCATGCGCAGGAGACCCAGGCGATACTGGTTCTCCATCAGCTCGCCGACCGAGCGGACGCGGCGGTTGCCGAGGTTGTCGATGTCGTCGATCTCGCCCTTACCGTCACGCAGTTCGACCAACATCTTGACGACCGCGAGGATGTCTTCCTTGCGCAGCGTGCGGACCGTGTCCGGCACGTCGAGGTCGAGACGCATGTTCATCTTCACGCGGCCCACGGCCGAGAGGTCGTAGCGCTCGGCATCGAAGAACAGCGCGTTGAACATGGCTTCGGCCGAATCCATGGTCGGCGGCTCGCCCGGACGCATGACGCGATAGATGTCAAACAGCGCGTCCTGCCGGTTCTCGTTCTTGTCGGCGGTCAGCGTGTTGCGGATATAGGCACCGACATTGATGTGGTCGATGTCGAGGACCGGAATCTCGTCGAACCCGGCCGCCAGGATGACGGGAAGCGTCTTCTCGTCGATCTCGTCGCCGGCTTCCAGGTAGATTTCGCCGGTTTCGACGTTGACGACGTCTTCGGCGAGGTAGTTGCCGTAAAGGTCGTCATCGGTCGCCTTGAGCGCCTTCAGCCCCTTGTCCTGCAATTGACGCAGCAAGCGCGGCGTCAGCTTCTTGCCGGCCTCGACGACGACTTCGCCGCTGTCGGCGTCGATCATGTCGGCAAGCGCCTTCTGGCCCTTGAGCGCATCCGGCTGGAACGGCACGCGCCAGCCATCGCCGTCGCGCTGGTAGAGCGACTTCGTATAGAAGGTGTCGAGGATTTCCTCGCCGTCCATGCCGAGTGCCATCAGCAGCGACGTCACCGGAATCTTGCGGCGGCGGTCGATGCGGGCATGGACGATGTCCTTGGCGTCAAACTCGATGTCGAGCCAGGAACCGCGGTACGGAATGACGCGTGCGGCGAAGAGCAGTTTGCCGGACGAATGGCTCTTGCCCTTGTCATGGTCGAAGAAGACGCCCGGCGACCGGTGCATCTGCGAAACGATGACGCGCTCGGTCCCGTTGACGATGAAGGTACCGTTGTCCGTCATGAGCGGCATGTCGCCCATGTAGACGTTCTGTTCCTTGATGTCCTTGATCGACTTCGCGCCGGTATCCTCGTCGATATCGAACACGATCAGGCGCAGGGTCACCTTGAGCGGTGCCGCATAGGTCAGGTCGCGCTGGCGGCATTCCTCGACGTCGAACTTCGGCGGTTCGAATTCGTAGGACACGAATTCGAGCATCGAAGCGCCCGAAAAATCCTTGATCGGAAATACCGACTTGAAAACAGCTTGAAGTCCCTCGTCGGGACGCCCGCCTGCGGGCTCTTCGACCATGAGGAACTGGTCGTAGGACGCCTTCTGGACCTCGATGAGGTTCGGCATCTCTGCGACTTCGGGGATCTTTCCAAAAAACTTGCGTACGCGCCTACGACCGTTGAACGAAAGGGTCTGAGCCATCGTCGCTCCTTGTCAATCTTGCATCCGGGCCTGCAACGGACGGGAACCGATGGCCAGTCGATCCCGTCAATCAAATGAGTCGTTCAATCTCGTCAAGCTTTCGAAAGACGCCAGCACGGATTGCTGTGCTGTCCTTCAATCGCGACCATCCTCTTGAAGAACCCATTACCCAAAAGCCGTTTTCGACAGGCTTTTGGGTAATATGTTCCAAAAACGGTCAAAGAGAGGCGGCCCAAAGGGCCCCCTCCCTTCGCATGTCGTCGAATTACTTGACGTCAACCTTGGCGCCAGCGTCTTCGAGCTTCTTCTTGAGGTCGGCAGCTTCAGCCTTGGAAACTGCTTCCTTGACAGCCTTCGGAGCGCCTTCGACCAGGTCCTTGGCTTCCTTGAGGCCGAGGCCGGTGATGGCGCGGACTTCCTTGATGACGTTGATCTTGTTCGCGCCGGCATCCGTCAGGATGACGTCGAACTCGGTCTTCTCTTCTTCTGCAGCGGCAGCAGCGCCGCCAGCAGCACCGCCGACGGCAGCAACGGCTACCGGAGCAGCGGCGGAAACGCCCCACTTTTCTTCGAGCAGCTTGGAAAGCTCAGCAGCTTCCAGGACGGTCAGCGAGGAGAGGTCTTCAACGATCTTTGCGAGATCAGCCATTTTACTTTTCCTTTTGTTCGGTTCGAACTGGTTTTGATTACAACAGCGAAATTCCGCCTCAGGCGGCTTCATCCTTCTTGGCATAGGCCGAGAACACGCGGGCAAGCTGGCTTGCCGGTGCTGCGACAACCGTCGCGACGCGGGTTGCCGGGGCATTGAGAAGGCCCAGCAGCTTCGCGCGCAGCTCGTCCAGCGAAGGCAGGGTCGCGAGCGACTTGACTGCTTCCGGGTTGAGCGTGGTTGTCCCCATGGCGCCGCCCAGGACAACGAGCTTGTCGTTGGTCTTGGCGAAATCCATGACGACCTTCGGAGCCGTTACGGGATCGGCGCTGTAAGCGATCAGCGTCTGTCCCTTGAAGAGATTGGTCATCCCTTCAGACTCCGTGCCCTGAAGAGCGATCTTGGCCAGGCGGTTTTTCGCGACTTTGACGGTGCCGCCAGCAGCGCGCATCTTCGAACGGAAGTCGTTCATCTGCGCAACTGTGACACCAGCATAGTGGGCCACGACAACCGAACCGGAAGCCTTGAAGACTTCGTTCAGCTCCGTGACGAATTCGCGTTTTTCCGCTCTTTCCACTGTCTGTCTCCAGTTGACAGGGTTGCTCATCGCAGCCCTGCCGGGTTTGCCTTTGTCACCCGGGATCATGCTCGATCCCAAGCAACGCTTAAGGATCCTGTCCCTTGGCGTTCCCGGATAGCCGGGTCTGACACAAGGCAAGCGAGGTTCGAACCGAATTTCGACGCCTGCGGCGTCACTTGAAATCCAGATCTTACCCGTCTCATGCGGGCAATGGTGATTAAGGTAGAACCACCCGCAATCTCGGACAGGAATTCCGGGCCGGAAGCCCGGATATTTCCGGCCCCGAAAGGCCGGAAATTCGGTTTCGGGCCGAAGCCCGTGATTCCGTTAGGCGACGCTGAGCGTTGCCGGATCGATCTTGAGGCCGGGACCCATCGTCGAGGAGATCGCCACGCGCTTGACGTAGTTACCCTTCGCGCCGGTCGGCTTCGCCTTGATCACCGCGTCTGCGAAGGCGCGGATGTTCTCTTCCAGCGCCTTGGCATCGAAGGATGCCTTGCCGACGCCGGCGTGAACGATACCAGCCTTTTCGACGCGGAACTCGACGGCGCCGCCCTTCGAAGCCTTGACGGCCGCAGCGACGTCCATGGTGACGGTTCCGACCTTCGGGTTCGGCATCATGCCGCGCGGACCGAGAACCTTGCCGAGACGGCCGACGAGCGGCATCATGTCGGGGGTCGCGATGCAGCGATCGAAGTCGATCTTGCCGCCCTGAACGATTTCGACGAGGTCTTCCGCGCCGACGATGTCGGCGCCGGCAGCCTTGGCCTCCTCGGCCTTCGCACCACGTGCGAACACGGCGACACGAACCGAGCGGCCGGTGCCGTTCGGCAGGTTGACGACGCCGCGGACCATCTGGTCGGCATGGCGAGGGTCGACGCCGAGGTTCATCGCCACTTCGATCGTCTCGTCGAACTTGGCGGTCGCACGCTCCTTGACGAGCGTCACGGCTTCGGTGAGGCCGTAGACCTTCGCCGGATCAATGCCCTCGCGGGACTTCTGTACACGCTTTGCAATCTTCGCCATGGTCTTAGCCCGTCACTTCCAGGCCCATGGAGCGGGCGGAGCCCTCGACCATTGCCATTGCGCCTTCGATATCGGCCGCGTTGAGGTCCTTCATCTTGGCCTCGGCGATCGTGCGGATCTGGGCCTTCGAGATCGAGCCGGCCTTCGCCTTGCCCGGGGTCTTCGAACCGGACTGGATCTTCGCTTCGCGCTTCAGGAAGTAGCTGACCGGCGGCTGCTTCATGACGAAGGTGAAGGACTTGTCCTGGTAATAGGTGATGACGACCGGAATCGGCATACCCTTTTCCATTTCCTGCGTGGCGGCGTTGAACGCCTTGCAGAATTCCATAATGTTAATGCCGCGCTGACCAAGCGCAGGACCGATCGGCGGCGACGGGTTCGCCGAGCCGGCCTTGACCTGCAGCTTGAGCTGGCCTGCAACTTTCTTAGCCATTTCTCTCTGCCTCTCTTTGCCCCACCCGGCAAACCGGAAGCGGGAACTGTTCAGCCGGTTGCCCGGCTCCTTGCCGGTCGGTTGACCGGCGGCTGCGGTTGCGTGGTGCGGATAGGCCGGTCTGGCTAAGACCGGCTCCCTCCCACGCGCATGCGGATCACTCCGCCGGAGCAGGCCGACATGTCAGCCTGCCCATTCTCATAAGCTTGCGTTCTTTCAGACCTTCTCGACCTGGCCGTATTCCAGCTCGACCGGCGTGGCGCGGCCGAAGATCGACACCTCGACCTTCAGGCGCGAGCGCTCCTCGTCGACATCCTGCACGATGCCGTTGAAGGAGGCGAATGGCCCATCCGACACGCGGACCTGCTCGCCGATTTCAAACGAGACCGAAGGCTTCGGACGCTCGACGCCATCCTGGACCTGACCGAGGATCCGATCCGCCTCATGGTCCGGGATCGGCACCGGCTTGCTGTCGGTGCCAAGAAAACCGGTGACCTTCGGCGTGTTCTTGATGAGGTGGTAAGCCTCGTCCGTCAAATTCGCCCGCACGAGAACGTAGCCCGGGAAGAACTTCCGCTCGGAATCGACCTTGCGGCCGCGACGGACCTCAACGACTTTCTCGGTCGGAACGAGAATCTTCTCAAACAGATGCGAGAGACCCTTCTGCCTCGCCTTCTCCTCGATCGATTCGGCGACCTTCTTCTCGAAATTTGAATAGGCGTGAACGATGTACCAGCGCGCAGCCATCTAACCCTCCACCCAAATCAAGCGCCAACGTTGAGGATCAGGCTCATCAGCCAACCCATCAACTGGTCCGCACCAAAGAAGAAGGCGGCGGCAAAAGAGACCATGACAAAGACCATCAGCGTCGAGATCGTCGTCTCGCGCCGCGAAGGCCAAGTCACTTTTGACGTTTCGGAGCGTACTTGCTGCAGAAACGTGAACGGATTCGTTTTGGATGCCATAAAATGCTCACGCCATTACGGCGCGTAAAGCCGATGTGTCAGCCCCACGCACCGCGTGTCTGTTTGGACCCTACATAAAGACCGATTCCAAAAACCACAAGAGCCGATCGGTCTTTTTTGTGAATATATGAACGGCCGCGCCGCCCGTCCCGCACATTCTGGCCGAAGTCAAACAACAGGGCAAGAAGGAGGGAAAATGGCAGGGGCAGAGGGGCTCGAACCCCCGACCTGCGGTTTTGGAGACCGCCGCTCTACCAACTGAGCTATACCCCTAGACGAGACACACAACCGTGACCGGCTGCATCCTCGAGACTGCGGCTTCTTATTCAGTTTGCCGGATGCTTTCAAGCGCATTTGCAACAAAAGAGCAAAAAGTGCCAAGAAAAGTTTCTCATGGCCGCAGGCTACCCCAGCGCGCAGCCGCTACGTGCCAGGCTGCACATATTTCCGCCAATCGTGCTCCTCCTTGAAGCCGAGGACCTCGCGGATCTTTCGGTTCGACAGCAGCCCCTCGAACTCGCCGATCTCTCTGGTGAAGGGCACGTTCGGATAGAACTGCCTGGCGAGCTCGCGGGTCGGCGTGTTGGCCGACACGGTGTCGTTGCAGGCGTTGAAGACCGCGAAGCCGAGCCCGTCCTTTTCGATGCAAAGCTTGACGATCTGCCCCAGGTCGCGCGCATCGATATAGCTCCAGGCAATCCGCTTGCGGATCTCCGGATGCGCGAAAAAGTGGGGAAAGCGTTCGTATTCGTGCGGCTCGATCACGTTGCCGATGCGCAGTGCATAGATATCGAAGCCGGACCGCTCCGCAAAAGCGCGGGCGGTCTTTTCGTTCACCACTTTGGAGAGCCCGTAGGAATCCATCGGATCGACGTCGTAGTCCTCCTCCAGCGGAAAGCTGTGGAAGTCGCGATGCCCCTCGGCAAAGCAGACCCCGTAGGTGGTCTCGCTCGACGCGACGATGATCTTGCGGATGCCAAGCTTCACCGCCGCCTCGATGACGTTGTAGGTGCCCATCACATTGACCCGGAAGGTCTCGTTGTCCGGCTTGATGAGGATGCGTGGAATGGCCGCGAAGTGGACCACGGCATCGAAGGGTTGCGGCCCCCTGCCCTGATCCGCGCGGCTCTGTTCCCCCCTGGCCTGTTCCATGTCGGGAAAATCCCGATGCATCGACAGCGCGTTGAACATCTGGCCGCTGTCGGTGATGTCGGCGATCAGGTTGGTGACGCCGGGGCTGTCGAGCGGAACAAGGTCGACATTGTGCACTTCATAGCCGGCTTCGACGAGATAGGGCACGGCATGCCGGCCGGCCTTACCGGCGCCACCGGTAAAGAGAATCCGCTTCTTCACGATCTGCTCCTCCGCCTCTGACGACGCAGGAGCCTGCCACTCCGGCGAGACACATTCAAGTTGCGACGGCGGCGAACAGCAGAAACAAAGGACCCCGCGGTTGCCCGCGGGGTCCTTGAAAACCGGCAAAAGCCCGAATTACTCGACGATGCCGGCGCCGCGTGCAAATCGCGCTTGCGCACCATTTGCACCTTCCTTGCCGCCGTCGGCAGCTTACGGCATCGCCTTTCCGATCGTTACTCGACGATGGAGGCGACGATGCCGGCGCCGACGGTGCGGCCGCCTTCACGGATAGCGAAGCGCAGCTTCT
>NZ_NWTD01000029.1:0-15371 GCF_002532005.1 Sinorhizobium sp. NG07B
GTAACGCCGGTCAGCTGCGATTGCCGAGCGTGGCGATATCGAACACCGCGGCATTGTCCTGATTTCGCGTAGGTCCTTAACATAAGCTTCGAAGACTCTTAACCAACGTAATAGCCAAGGGATCAGAGGCTTAGGTATAGCGGGCGACGCCGCCGACGGTTCGATTCCCTTCCAGGCGGGCATGCTGACGACGGCCTCATTCCAGGCGCGAGACAGGCTGCGTTGCTGCCGAAGGCACTCGGACTACCGGGATTGCGGAGCAGACACCGGCGAACTGGACACAGCACCGACGGCCTCAGCCGCCGGCAGCCAGCAGCCTTCGTTCACGTTCTGGGCTTCGAAAATCGCATAATGTATCAACAGGAACCGCACAGGGCGCAACTGCGGGGCCACGCTTTGATTTGCCTTGAGGCGGTGCCATTCCCTGAATAGGGTTACCGTTGGTATACATAAGTGCCGGGCGCATCATCGATAGGGAGATAGCCTTTTTTTGGCGCGCCGAAGTCCGGCGGTGGCACTCGTTCCGGCGCTGAATGGCTGGCGAGCCACTCGACCCAGTCCGGCCACCATGAGCCGTTCTTCGATCTGGCCGCCGCGGCCCATGCGTCTGCACTGACACTAGGATCGACATCACGTGTCAATGCGATGCGAAAAACTCTTCCGTGGTGACCTGGCTCAGAGACGATGCCGGCATTGTGGCCCCCGCTGGTCAGCACGAAAGTGACGTCGGTGTCGGTGAGATAATGTATCTTGTAGACGGAATGCCATGGTGCGACATGGTCTCGCTCTGTTCCGACGACGAACATGGGAATGCGGATGTCCTGGAGGTGAGCCGGGCGTTCGTCAATGATGAAACGGCCGGCGGCAAGCTCGTTGTCGAGATAGAGGCGCTGCAGATACTCCGCATGCATCCTGTAGGGCATGTGGGTCGGGTCGGCGTTCCACGCCATGAGATCTGTCATCGGGGTGCGTTTGCCGATCAGGTAGTCGTGGACGAGGCGCGACCACACGAGATCATTGGTGCGCAGCAGCTGAAATGCCCCCGCCATCTGATCGGCGGAGAGACAGCCACTATGCCACATCATGCTGTCGAGGAAATGCAGCTGGCTGTGATCGATGAACAGCGCCAGTTCGCCAGGTTCGGAGAAATCCGTCTGGGCGGCAAACAGCGTGACTGAAGCCAAACGCTGGTCCTCGGTGCGCGCCATCGCGGCTGCCGCGATCGCCAGAAGCGTCCCTCCCAGACAGTAGCCTGTTGCGTGGATCCTGTGTTCAGGAACTATGGCGCTGATGGCATCAAGCGCGGCCAGGACTCCCAATCGCCGGTAATCGTCGAGAGTGAGGTCGCGGTCCTTCGCGGTCGGATTGCGCCAGGAAATGCAGAAAACGGTGTGGCCTCGCGCCACGAGATAGCGGATCAGGGAATTATGCGATGAAAGATCGAGGATGTAGTATTTCATGATCCAGGCAGGCACGATCAGGATCGGCTCGGCCAGGACGTCCTCCGTCGCGGGCGCATACTGGATCAGCTCGATCAGGTGGTTTCGGTAGACGACCTTTCCAGGCGTGGCCGCGATGTCGCGTCCTACGCGGAACGCTTCCGTCCCGACCGGAGGTTGCTTCATGGCCATCCGGCCGACGTCTTCCAGCCAGTTGCGGAATCCCTGCGTGAAGTTCGCGCCGCCCGTCTCCATTGCCTTGTGGATCACTTCCGGGTTGGCAAAGGGAATGTTGGTCGGCGAGAACATGTCCAGCAACTGGCGCGCGGCGAAGGAGACGACGTCCTCGTGGTGCGGTGTCATGCCCGGCACGTTGCGCGTAACATTGTGCCACCACTGCTGACACAGCAAGAAACCCTGCGCCCAGACTGTGTAGGGTTGCTTTTGCCAGCCCTCCGCACGAAAACGGTTGTCTCCCGGCAGCGCCTCGATGCAGGGCGGCGCATCCGGACGCGTGGCGGCTGCGGCCATGTAAGCCAGCAGAAGGCCCCAATTCTGCCCGGCCTTCTCGGCGAGTTCCATGCGTTTGCCCGGGGCCGATGCGAGGTGGATCGACCAGTCGAAAAAGGCGAGTGTCAATGCCGCAGGTGAAAGACCTCCGGTCGCCATTCCACTCAGGGCCTCGCGCATCCGATCGATCGCCCGGAATGCTTCGCCGTCCGCGACCCCGTCTTCGTTTGGCAGCGCCGATTGAGCCGCGTTGACCGCCCCTGCTTTCGTCGCGCGGTCTAAGGCCAAACCTGGTCTGTCCCACGTCTTCATCGCGAAACTCCATTTAGCCTTAACGCCCGGGCGTTGGTGCCGATTAACGCCCGATCGCCGACGGGGCATAACGAAGTGTCCTCGACGGGGCTGCGGACGGAAGTTTTACTGCTCATGATGGTGCGCTGCTTCTCAGGTCTGTGCAAGTCAGCCTTTCGGGCGCTCCCTCAAGTGGGTCTCGAGGGACAGGTCCGGGGCGCCTGTGCCGAGGACGGCGCATTAACTTGCGCAGAAGAGCCCAAAATAGTCAGGGTCGGGAGGCGGTGTCTGACTATGGTGCGCATCTCTCAGAAACCATATCGAACCAGGCGCCCCATACGATAGGGAGTGAGGATGGTGCCGAAGAGCTGCAACGCGATCTGGGCGGGCGGTGACATCCGCGCCACCTGTTCTGGGTCCCAATCCGAATGGTCCTGGATGAGCCTTAGCCCCGATACCTGCCGCTCCATCTCTGCTGGATCGTCAAGCGCCCAATGAAGACAGGCGCCGGTGGCGCGGATCGCCGGATTGAAGCGCAGCAGTTGGATTGCGAAGCTGCTATAGGCATCGAAGGCTATCTCGCCGGAGGGAAAGTGGCTGGCGATCCGCCGCAAAACCTGCGCAACCTGCTGTTCCTCCAGATACGGCAGAACGCCCTCGGCGACGATCATGGCCGGCCTGTCGGTGGGAAGTTTTGCAATCCAGCCGCGCTCGACGATCGAGCTGGCAATCATCTCGCAGCCCGCTCGGTCGGGGTAGATCTGCTGACGCAAGGCGATGACATCGGGGAAATCCAGTTCGATCCAGCGAACTCCCGGCCCGGGATCTATGCGGAAGTTCCGACTGTCGAGACCACAGCCGAGATGGACAACAGTGGCCTCCGGGCAGCGCTGAAGGAATGCCTCCGTCCAGCGATCAAGCACATAGGCACGCAACGCGATGCCGATGGTCATGTCGTGACCAACCTTAAGGTGACGACTGCCCTGATCGATACGGTGCAAGGCATCTGCGGCGAAGCGGTCGCGAAGCAGCGAATCCGGCATGATGCTTTCAGCTGCCTTGGCTTGGAGCGTGATCAGCAGGGTCTCCCTTGCGCCGGTGAGGCGGATTTGCTCCTGTTGCATCGCTTCCTCCAAGGTGCCGAAACCAGGGAGGGTACCCTCTCAACCGCATCAGCAGCAACGATCTTGTTAAGGGCTTAGCGGTTCGTTGCGCGGTCCCCTTGTCCCTGCAGGCTGTTCGAAGGCGCGACGGCTCAAGCAGCGGCTCGTGAGCGGCTTGGGTCTTCTGAATGCGACCCTAGTCGCGCGGCCAGGTCGAGGATGGCGTCGCCTCTGTCAACCAGGTGGCGCAATCGCTGCAGCAGATCGTCGCCCAGGTGGTCGAGGTGAGCGCGGTGTTCCACGCCATCCGTTCGAGCACAGCCGAGCAGGCGACGGCTCTCCGTGAGGTCAACAGCGCCATCGGCCAGATGGACCAGATTACGCAGCAGAATGCGGCGATGGTGGAGCAGGCTAATGCATCCAGCCACGCGTTGACGGCCGAGGCCGAGCAGATCGCGCTGCGCCTCGGCGCCTTCACGACGTCCGGCAGTGCGAAGGCGAGCGCGGCGTCCGGCTACCGGGTTGCTGCTTAGAGCTCGGCCTGAATTACACTCTCGGGCCGAGCTATTCACATAGGACATCAAGCAATGCCATGGATGCGGCCGCCAAGGCGGGGATCCTGCGTATCCACATTCCGGTGGCAAACGGCCTCTCCGACGGACGTGGTATCGCGCCGACTGGATCGAGTGGAACGACGCGAGATACCAGCTACTGCGGACCTTTGCGCCATCGATGAGCTATGGCCGCTTAGGGTCGATTGTTCGCGCTGGCACCATCGCAGAAGAGTATATCCGGCCGTCCAAGTCGACATACTTCGGAGCGGATTTGCGTTGGTCAAACCGTCACAACGATCTTGCCGAATTGTTCATTGGATTCAAGAAAGCGATGCGCCTCGACAATCTGATCGAACGAAAAGGTCCTGGCGACGACGGGGTGAAGCGAACCCGATATCAGCCCCGCGATAATGAACGCCTTTGCGGCTTCCAACCGGACCGGATCGCCAATCACCTCGTGAACGAGAAAGCCGCGCAGCGTGAGGCTTTTGCTGAGCGCGGTGAACAGCGGAAAAGGCGTCTTCTCGGCGCTCAGTCCGCCATATTCGACGAGAATGCCGCCGGGTGACATGGCAGCGGTCAAAGGCTCGAAGATCGGTCCGCCAACCGGATCGAACACCACCCGAATGCCTTGCGGGCCGGAAATTTCCTTCAGGCGGGCTTCCAGGTCTTCCTCCGCCGAGGCGATCACATGCGCCGCGCCGGCCTCCAGCAGAGTCTGTCTCTTGGTCGATGTCCTGGTGACCGCGATCGGTATTGCACCAACCTCGTTGGCAATCTGGATCGCGGCCAGTCCGACACTGCTTGACGCGGCGGTTATGACGACGAAATCCTGACGACCGAGCCCACCGATGTCGATCAGCCCGCCATAGGCGGTGAGATACTGCATCCAGACGGCCGCCGCCTCTTCCCAGCTAAGCGAAGCCGGATGCTTGACGAGGAGGGCGGCGGGAACGTTGGCAAGCTCGCCATAGCATGGCCAGCGGATCATCGACCTCGGCGGCACCAAGCTGACCGCATCGCCCGGCACGAAACCTTCCACGCCTTCGCCGACCTTTTCGATGACGCCCGCGGCTTCCAGGCCGAGCCCGGAAGGCAATGTCGCCGTCTCGATATAGTTGCCCGACCGCAGCAGGGCATCGGCCCGGTTAAGGCCGAGCGCCTTGACCTGGATCCTAACCTCGCCCCGGCCAGGCTCCGGAACATCCACATCCTCGATCCGCAGAACTTCCGGACCACCAAGCTCGTGAAAGCGAACAACGCGCGTCATGGCTAGACTCCAAAATGAACGAATGAAATAAGCTATGTCAGCAGCGTTCGAGCGGATAAATGGCCGATTCTGCACCACAGTAGAAACCAGAGGTTTTGAATATGGATCGCCTGACCAGCATGGCCGTGTTCGTCAAAGCCGTCGATCTCGGTTCTTTCGCGGCCGCCGCAGCGGCGCTCGATCTCTCCGGGCCAATGGTCGGCAAGCATATCCGGTTTCTGGAGGAGCGGCTTGGCGTGCGCCTCATCAACCGCACCACGCGGCGTCAAAGCCTGAGCGATTTTGGTCGCGCCTACTACGAGCGCTGCCGCGTCATTCTTGCCGAGGCGGAAGCCTCGGATGCGCTTGCGGCCGACCAGCTTTCCGAACCGCGCGGAAAACTGCGCGTCACTATGCCGGTCCATTTCGGCCGCCACTGCGTCATGCCCGTACTGCTGGAACTCGCCCGCCGATATCCAGCATTGGAGCTTGACCTCTCCTTCAACGATCGCCTCATCGATCTTGCAGAAGATGGCCATGATCTCGCCATCCGCACGGGCACACTGGCGGACAGGGCGGGATTGATCGCGCGTCGTGTCGCGCGCCAGCCAATGATCGTTTGCGCCGCACCGGCCTACCTCGAAACCCATGACCGCCCGAAGACGGTGGAGGAGTTGGCGCAACACAAAGCAGTCGTCTATCGCCGATCCGGCCCTGTTCCGCCCTGGCTCTTCCCACAGCAGGGCCAAACGCCATTCGAAGTGCTTCCGGTGAACCGATTCCGCCTCGATGATCTCGATGCCATCGCCGATGCCGCGACATCCGGGACGGGGCTTGCATGGCTTCCATACTGGCTGGTGAGGGAGCGGATCGAGACAGGCGCTCTTATCCGGCTTCTCCCCAATCAGGCACCGTTCCTTTATGATTGTCATGCCGTATGGCTGCAGACGCGGCATCTGCCGCTGAAGGTCCGCGTTGCCGTCGATGCTTTAGCCACGGAATTGCCCAGGTTCATGACGTGAAATGCAGGAGGGCCGCTCATGCAGCACAAACGGTGCATCACGTTTGTTGCGCGATCTCCCGAACGACGCGTCGAAGCCATTGGTGGCCGAGATCCGCGTCATGACGCGCATGCCAGGCCTGGACAACCCGAAACGGGCGAATGTCGATCGGGGGCGGAAAGAAGCGAAGCGGCAGCGGGCTGGGCAGTGACCCAAACAGGCGGCGGGGTTCGGTGGCCACGAGGTTCGAGGATTCGACCAGAAGGGGCGCCATCAAGAAATGCCCGACGGTAACAGCGATCTTCCTCTTCAATCCGCGCTCCGCCAGGACGGCGTCGACATAGCCATGCGGATTGCCTCTCGTCGACACCTGAAGATGTCGCAGGCATAGATAGCGGTCGAGGTCGAGGGGATCCGCAAGGGCCGGGTGGTCGCCTCGGCCAGCACAGACAAAATCCTCCTCGTAGAGCAGTTCGTCACGCAGGTGAGACGGCGGCTCGGGAAAGTTGCCGGCAATGAGTTCGACTGATCCTTCCTCCAGCATCGGCAGGCCGACACTGTGGCTGGTGTTGCGGATGACGAGCGATATCTTCGGCGCTTCGCGTTCCATCCGTGCGGTCAACTGGGGCAAAAGCACGAAGGCCGCATAATCCGACAGGCCGATCACGAACTGTCGACCGCTCTCTTCCGGTTCGAAGATCCGGCCACCGCGCAGAACACCTTCGACCTGCTCGAGGATTGAGCGGATGGCCGGGGCGGCGTCCAGTGCAGCCGGCGTCGGGACCATTCCGCGCGGCGAGCGGATGAAGAGAGGATCTCCGAAAAGAGCACGCAGCCGGTTGAGCGCGTGGCTGACCGCTGGCTGAGTGAGACCTATCCGCTGTGCAGCGCGGGTGGCATGCCCTTCCGCCACCAGAGCGTCGAACACCACCAGAAGATTGAGATCAATGCTCGCGATATTTACCCGATTCATGAGGGCGATACTAAATATGCATTGGATTTATTGCAAACGTGGCGCGATGCTTTGGCTGCATCTCAGCGATCGGGTGACGATCGCCTGTGCCGTCCCAATAGGCACGACATATCAAAACAGACCAAAGGGTGCTCATCGATGATGAAGACAGGGAAAGGTGCCAGGCCTGATGGTAACCGTACCACAGATCGGGGCAGACGAACGATGATCCAAACAACCCTGGGACTGATGACAGCGGCCGCTCTCCGCAATTCTGCGGCTGCTCAACCGAGCGAAGACCCAGGCGCTGATCGCCGCGCAAGGGGCCTCGAGGCGCTCAGGACCGTTAGCGGCGGCGACTTCAGCCGGAACCTGGATCCGCTTTCTCCGGATCTTTCCCGGCTTCTTATTGAAGATGCCTATGGCGATGTGATGGCGCGCCCAGGCCTGCCCCTGAAAACTCGAGAGCTCATCAATGTTGCCGTCATTACCGTACTCGGCACGGCGCGCCCAGCTCTGCGCTTTCATATCGCCGGGATGCTGGAAACTGGTTGGAGCCCGCGCGAAGTCGTCGAGACCTTGCTCCATAGCGTCGTCTATGGCGGTTTTCCTTTCGCCCAGGACGCAATGCTTCTCGCCCGCGAAGTGTTCGCTGAGCGCGGCGTGACCGTCGGAACGGCGACGGGGCGGCCGGACGGCGACGATTGGGTGCTCGGCGTCCAGCAATTGCTCAAGACTGGCGGGGATGCCGCCGGCGCCTTTGCCCAACGTGTGATCGAAGGCAGCAGCCTATCCCCGGATCTCGATCGGTTGACGGTAGAATTTGCGCATGGCGAAATCTGGAATCGGCCGGGGCTCGCGCTGAAGGATCGCGAACTGGCGACACTCTCCATGGTGATCGCTATCGGCAACCTCGATAGCACGGTTCGCTTCCATGTCGAGGCATGTCTGCGCACGGGTTGGACACGGGCCGAAATCACCGAATTGCTGATCCAGATGCCGGTCTATATCGGTTGGCCGCAGGCACTGACGGCGGTAGCACCTGCCTTGAACGTCTTTGCGGAAGTGGAAGCGGGTAGCCTGGCTGCGCCGTCACTCACCGGCGAGGCTATCGCCACGCAACGCTCACAGTCGGAGGCAGATGACGCACGCTTCAACAGAGGTGTCTCTGCAATGGCCGCCAGCAGTCAGGTATCTGGCAAAGGCGTCGTTGCTGCTTTCCGCGACATCGCGCCTGATCTCGGCCGCTATATCGTTGAGTTCGCCTATGGAGAGGTGTTCTCCAGGCCCGGCCTCGATCTCAAATCGCGGGAACTGGCCACAGTCGCCGCATTGACGGCGCGTGGAACAGCAGCGGATGAAACGCCGTTGAACGTCCACCTCAAGGCGGCCTTAAACACCGGGGCGACAAAGCAAGAGGTGACAGAGGCCATTCTCCACATGCTTCCCTATGCTGGTTTCAGTCGCGTTCAGGCGGCGATGGCGGTGGCGACGCAAGTCTTTTCCGATCAGTAAACGAAGGCGGAGAACCGGAAGAGCCGGGATGCTTCCTTGCTTTCCCCAATGCTCGAGAAGAGCAGGCAAGCTTTTTTGTAGTTCACTATGTCCGCTGATGGCACCAGCGTCGGAAGTTCCGGACCGGGCCGGCGAGCGACAGCTATGAATCGAACTTTCCTCTTCAGACTAGGTCGTAGCAGGTTGGAAGGCCGTCCCTATCGTGGCTGGCAAGAGGCGCAGGAACCGAATACTAGTCCTGCAGCTTAAACCCCGCAATGAACTCGGCGCCGTCAGGATGAAGCGTCAATTTGGACGTGCCGTCCAGCGAGTGGCTGAACAGTTCCGCCAGAACCCGCGATCCGTAACCCTTACGAGCGGGAGCTGTATCGATCTTGCGGCCAATCTCTCGCCAGCGAAAACTAATAAGTGTCGCATTGCCTTTGCGGTGCGCTGTCCAAGTTACCTTCACCCGGCCTTCGGGGGAGGCCCAGGCACCGTGCTTTACAGCATTGGTGGTCAGCTCATGGATCGCCATGGCAAAAGCTTGCGTGGCCTCACGCGACAGGGTGACGTCTGGGCCGTCAAGTTGGAAGTTTTCTCCCTCATGGCCTCCCTGGGCTTCCATCTCCAAGCGCAGAACTTCAGCCAAGAGGACGCTGTGTGCAGGTGCGCGCATCAGCAGGTCCTGGGTCCTGGAGAAGGCGCCTAGGCGACTTGCAAATCTGTCGCGAAACTCATCCAGAGATTGACTTTCTTTCAGGCTGCGATTCGCCAGCGCGCTCACGCTCGCCAGGACGTTCTTCACCCGGTGATGCAGTTCGCCCATCAACGTTCGTTGCTGCGCCTCTAACAGGCGTTGTTGGGTAACGTCGCGTATCGCCAGCAGGATTAGGTCGAGATGATCGAGACGGCGGCCATTGAGGATCACGATGCGCCGTCCTATTGTTTCGAACTCGTGCTCTACCTCGACATCATCGAAGGCATTGTTGTCGGGAAGAACATCTTCCAAGAGCTGCCTCAGTCTCGGAATGTCCCATTGCCGGTTGCCAAGTTCGTACACCAGCCGGCCCTCGGTGTGGGAAGGAGAGACCTGAAACAGGTCATAGAACGTCTGGTTCGCCCGGACGACTTTCAGATCCCAGTCAAGCACCAGGAGTCCCTCGCGAACGCTATCAATCAGCTTTTCCTGGAACTCTCGATGCCGTTCGAGCTCGAACCGGGCTTGCTCGGCTTCCGTCCGATCAGAGACCGTGAGCAGGATCAGTTCCGGCCGCCCGTTATCGGCCGCTATTCTGCGGGCGTTCAGGATCATGACCCGCTTGCCGATTTCGGCGAACTTGTGCTCGATCCGGTAGCCCTTCACCGTCGTGCGCTCGGACAGGATCTGCTCGAGGAGCCGGCGAAGCTCGGGAATGTGCCATTGTCCATTGCCCAGCCTGTAAATCGGCTGACCGCGCGTCTCCTCGGCGGTGACGCCGAACGTTTCGCAGTATGCGGAGTTGACGTCCGTGACGGTGAGGTTGACATTGAGGATCAGCAGCGGCTGATCGAGCGTCTCGACGATCGCTTCGGCAAGCCCAGCCAAACCAAAGCGCTGGCTTGCGCCGCCTGCACTCCCGCTGTCGTTTTCACCGACCATACTTCCATAATGTGCACTGATACCGAGAGAGTCCAGCAATTCGTGGAAGCGTTGAGCGATCTCGCGGGATCGCACTCGCGTAAGACCGCTGGGGTTGACCCTTGCCGGTTCAGATCCGCAGCGGGTGGAATGCGTGCCCGGTCAACTCGGCTGCGACAGCCGTCGTGCGCCGTGTGCTGCCCTTCAGCTTCTAGCCCCGAGCAAGATACCGGACGTTTTTCAGCACAGCAGCGGCATAATAGTTAAATCGAACGGCTGTCATATGCCCAATGCAGCAGAGCCTGGCGCTGACGCGGCCGGCACCAGCAATCCCCAGGCTCGCAAGCCCGACGAAGCTGAGCGATATGGCGGCGAATAGCTCTCCAACGGACGATCTGTCGCTCGTCCTCGCCCGGCATGCGACGACCTTGATGGTATCGGCAGTACCACTGGAACCAGCCACGCGGATCGTCGGGATGTATCCATCCCTTGGCTCGCCAGACGCTGAGCGGTTGGCTGGCGTCGACACCGAAGCAGTTAAGTGACGGATCTTTTCGCAGCGACGACAGCCGGGCCGCTGCAAACCAGCTGTTGGGGAATTCGTCGCGACAATCGGTCATGTACTTGCCGCCGAACACGCCGAGCGCGAGCATCTCGGCGGGTGTCAAGTCTGGCCGGAAATCGGGATGAAATTCACCGCCAATTGGCGCAACGAGCGCGTACCGATAGCCTTGCTGCATCCGATCATTCACGACGATCGACCGGGGTCTCATCGGGCGCCCCGCGACAGTGGTTTCGATCGGTTGCGCCGCCAGATGGACAAGTTAAGTGCCGCCGCGAAACTCACCCACGCCAGGTAAGGAACAAGCAGCAAGGCAGCAGCCGCATTCACGGGGTGAAACATTATAATCGTCGCCAGGATTGCAGCCCAAAGCACCATGATCTCCACCACGGCCAGGCCGTGTCGGTGAAGTCCAAAAAAGATCGGCGTCCACGCAGCATTGAGCAGAAGTTTGACTGCATAGACACTGAGAGGCAGTGCTGCCCCGGCAACGCCTGCCTCTCGCCATACGAGCCAGCCCGACAGTCCGATCGATGCATAGAGAACCGTCCAGACCGGGGCGAACAGCCAATCGGGCGGGCGCCATCTTGGCTTGTCGAGCTGCGTGTACCAGCCGCCTGGCCTAAATATTACGCCGCTAGCCGCCGCAGCGAAGCTTGCGACCTCGAAGGCGACCAGCACGAGGAGGGAATGCATGTCCATCGGCAAATATGGAGGAAACCGCCGACGAGGCAAGCGGGTCCCTCCAGACTCCCTATCGGTTCTGGCCAGCAGCAAACTCGCCGGACCCCATTGCAGAAAACAGGGGGATGATCTGCCAGACCGCCGATAGCCCTACCAGGATGTACACGATCCGGGCGAGCCCCGAGCCAGCCCCGAAAATGGCGGCCACGAGGTCAAAGCCAAATAGTCCGACCAGCCCCCAGTTCAGCCCGCCTACGATTACGAGAAGGAGCGTCAAAATGCTGATAAATTTCATGATTCTTCTTCCAGATCGAGGGATGAAAGGCTAGCCTTCCGGCGGCATAATCACCTTGTCGATGACATGGATGACCCCGTTCGAGGCAGCGATGTCGGCAGCAGTGACGGCGGCGTCGTTGACCTTGACGCTGGAGCCCTCGACTTCGATGTCGATCATTTTGCCATTTACCGACTTCGCTTCATCGATACCGGCCACGTCGGCAGCCATCAGCTTACCCGCGACGACATGGTAGGTGAGGATTTGAGTGAGCTTTTGCTTGTTCTCCGGCTTCAGCAGGTTTTCGACTGTACCGGCCGGCAACTTGGCGAAGGCGTCATCGGTCGGAGCAAAGACCGTGAACGGACCCGTTCCCTTGAGAGTGGCGACCAGGCCCGCCGCTTCGAGCGCGGCACCCAGCGTCTTGAATTGACCCGCCTCCATCGCGGTGTCGGCGATATCCTTTTCCGCGGCGACCGCGCTGACGCTGCTGCCGAGCGTGATCGCTGCAGCGAATACAAGGTTCTTGAACTTCATGGCATTTCTCCTCTCGATGACGGGTGCGAGATGCACCTCGTGCCCCTTTCATGTGGAGAAAATCTATTTTCATTCCACTCAAATTATCGTGAAGAGAAACAGAATTCTCTTGTGAAGATAAATGTCGTCTGATAGTTTCCCCAAACGAAAAGGAGTTTGCGACGTGCTCTCCGAAACGCTGTCCAATGAGCTTCAGCGCTACGCGATCGGCCCTCGTATCAAGGCACTGCGTCTGAGAAAGAAGCTGGGCCTGGTGCAGTTGGCCGAGCATACAGGGCTCTCGCCTGCGATGCTCTCGAAGATCGAGCGCGGGCAGATGTTTCCAACGCTGCCCACGCTGCTTCGGATCGCCATGGTTTTCGGCGTCGGGCTCGAACACTTCTTCAGGGCCGACAAGGAGGAGCCGCTCATCGCGGTCGTCCGAAAGCAGCAGCGTCTCAAACTTCCAAGCCCGCCGGGCGAAAAGAACCCGGCCTTTCTATTTGAAAGCCTGGATTATCCCGCTTCTGACCGCCGCATGGAGGCGTTCTACGCCGAGTTCCCGGTCGATTCGCCACCATCAGAGCCGCATCAACATGGCAGCGCCGAGTTCATCTATGTGCTCAGCGGTCGGCTTATCGTCAACGTGGATGGCAAGGAGGCCGCGCTGGATCCGGGGGACGCTGTATATTTTGACTCTAGCGTTCCGCACAGTTACCGCCGCGAAGGCAAGGAAATCTCAACCGCAATTGTTGTGACTTCTTCATAGGCCGCCGTTCACTGAAACTCCTCCCTATGCATTGCCAGCGTTGGTGGAGGAAGTCGGGTTTCAGGTCGGGAGCCGCGGATAGTCAACCGCCGAGTTTCGGGGAGCAAAGCGGTCATTTAACCTTGAAGAAAGCAGGGTCTCCTCAGGGTCGAGAGTTCACCTTCACCAGCGTCGTGGGTGGTTGGCAAGCAGTCGTTCGCAGCTATCAGTACGAAGGGACACGAGGCGGGACAAAGCCGCCGTTCAGCGATTTGGTTCATTGGTTCTACGAGAGCCCTTGGGACGACGGCAAAGATCAGAGATCCCGCCTGTCAGCGCCCCCAACGGTGGAATTTCCGACGCTAGGATTGGACCTGGCGAGTCGGTTTTCTTATGGGTTCGGGCGACATTGGTGCCCTCTGGTGGTGCCGAGGCACCAGCCCTGGGCCGGCGCGTTATTGCGAGCTAAACCGGATCATAGCAGGAAGGCTGCAGGTCCGCTTCGGCCGATCGCGAGCTGATCTTCCCTGTGTTCGGTGCCACCGCATTCGCGCAGGCTGATCTCCGAACGAACGAATGCATCGCCGCCGCAAGAGAACAAGGTAAGAGGCTTGGTAGTCAGCACTCGAGATGAAAAGTCCCGGCCGCATGAAACTCGTCAATGCCGGATGACTACCAACTGAAGCTGCAAGCAACTCGGGCCTCGACCACCGTCTATCGCGGAATGCGCCGCCTTGGGTCAGCCGAGACGCTGCCTGACGCCCTTCGACCGAATGAGACTTTCGTTCCACCGCACCTCGACGCCGCAAGCCGCGACTGATGCAGTCATTGTCGGGCAATTGGGAACCGACAGTTACGGGGAGAGACTCGCCTAACAGCCGCGCCGGGGGAGTGCGCTTGCGGTCGGCGAAATGGACATGGCGACAATTTTCCGGACGCAGTGCTAACGACAAGCGAAAGCTCTCCAGTATAGCTTGAACCTCTAAACAGTTGAGAAATGCGAAGCGCCCAAGGTTTAATCCGTCTGCATTAAAGTAGTACACCGTAAGATTAGTTTTTTAATTGATCAGACATGTTAAGAACTTAGCAGGGATAGGGATCTGCTCGAGCCGTTGCTGCGTTAGCGTGGAACCGGCTAGGGGAACCAATCAAATTTTCCCAGACCGGCCATTTGAATGCGCTGGCCGGAAAGGAGCAGGCGTGTGCAGAGTAGTTTCGCCTGATGAGGGCGCGCCAGCTTTGATTGCGGGGGGACCGGCTGAGCTCGGCCGGTTTCCCACCCTCTTCCTGAATGTGATCTCGCGAATTTTCCAGATCTCCGACGGAACAGGCAATTTGGACGCCTTTGTTCCGAGGTCTCTGGATGTGACCTGGGCCGCTCCAGATAAACATGCACGAGCGGCATCCCGGAAAGGCCGCCGCAATCTATCAAACTCGAAATCACACGACCCGAGCAGGGCACCCAAAGTAATGGAGAGGGTTTATGGCGACGCAGACCACAGGTGGTGGGAGCACTACATCCTTCAACAACACTCCGCAGGCGCAGGGCGACACTTATGGATGGACTGAAGAGCAACTGCTGGCGTCTGGAATCTACGATGCGGCTACCTGCACCATCGCGCTGAACGTGATGTCCAACGATCTCGGCGGCAAGGCGAAGACACTCTGGTCCATCGACGACGGCGGCTCGAATTTTATGAGTGAGTTGTTGCAGAGCAATATTACAACAGGCTGGGAGAAGACCGCCGAAGGAAACTGGATCCGAATCTACAATGGAAAGATCGAATTCAGAATCGATAGCGGTTCCAATTCGCCTGAGAATGCCCGGAGCGTCGATTCGCTGTCTGGGGGTGAGTCTATCCAGGATTCTTTCTATTATTCCATCCGGCTATCCAATGGTACCCTCAGCTACGCGAAAGTGACGCTGGACATCGTCGGCCAGAACGACGCGGCAGCGATCAGCGGCACGTCCACAGGGTCCGTAATCGAAGCAGGAGGCACGAGCAATGGCGACCCTGGTTCGGCAACTGCCGCCGGCACACTGAACGTCTGCGATGTCGATACCGGCCAGAAACATTTCCAGACGCCTCAAAAGAATGCGCTTGATGGCACCTACGGCCGCTTCAGCTTCGACGCGACGACCGGGGCGTGGACGTACGTGCTCGACAACGCGTGCGCCGCGACGCAGGCGCTCACCGCCGGGCAGATGGTGACAGATACGCTGACGGTGTGGTCGGCCGATGGTACGGCCAGTCGAGAAGTCGTGGTGACTATCCACGGCACCAACGACGCCCCAGCGGTGTCGGCGGCGGTCAGCGGCAGTGCCAGCGAGGACGAGGCCGGCTTCAGCGTCGATCTGCTGGCCGGGGCGAG
>NZ_NWTD01000030.1:0-14621 GCF_002532005.1 Sinorhizobium sp. NG07B
TCTCCGCCTTAACGACGGACAGGCGCTGCAAGTATTCACTCCTGGGGAACGCCTGTGGTCCTCTCGGCATCGCCATTTATCACCTCTTGTTCGGGGAAACGGGGCGATACGGACCTATTCGCCGTCAGCCAGCAGCAGCTGGTCGCCCTTGCCCACCTAGGAAGTGCCTTGGCTAGACAGTAGCCGAGGTGTTCATGCGGCATTTGCGCGATTGCGGGTAATCCCCTACGCTCCACTCGCCATTGTTGCACTTGGATTAGATTCTCCAAAAAGCGGAAAAACGGATGCCGATACTGGGGGTGAATTTTCGCCACCGATTGACACCATCTTAGTACGTAGTCCCATTGGTCAACCACCTACTTGTACGTAGGCGAGGACGACGAGGCGCAGGCCCATATGATGAACCAGTCGGGACAGCTGAGTGCTGGTTCCCGCGACGCCTAAGGGTCCGGTGATCGAGTACAGCATTACGAGGATGAAGAGGACCGGCTGACTGGACCAACCAGCGAAGCTGATCGCGGCAACGAATGCAGGTCGGGCGATCATGTCGATCTGACACCGATTGTAGGGCCTAGCCGATCAAGCAGGACGCCCGCGACAGGGCTTACAATCAGGCCAGGAACGATCGCTGCAAATGTAAGCCACCCTGCCAAGGCCGGTGACGAAAACTGCGCCAACACGAAGAGAAACAGTGTGAGGACGAACATGCGGCTGGCCAGACAGGACAAGGTCGCAGCAACGATCGGAGTAAACAGGCCAGGAATCTTCAAAAGGCCGCGGTGTGAGTTCTGCTGTTCCATGTTGACCTGCGGTAATCGAACGAAATAAGGTTGCGAGCCATCAGGCTACGTCCTGCCGGCGCCAAGTGAGTAGTTCCACGGCAGCCGCTTAGGCTGCTTGGCGACAGGCATCTTCTGCGTCCTCGCCAAGGCAGCGCAGAAGAGACTATCTGCAGTACTCGCCGAGGCGACCCCATTGCCAAGTCAAGGCACCCGGCAATATTGGACCTTGTCCGTATGCACTCCTTCAGGCAGCGGGGTGTTGATCAATGAGTTCTTTCACCCTCCTTTTGCGGAGCACCTCAGCGCGCGTCCAGCGTTCCGATATATCGGCGCATTTCAGCTGCATGTCCCGAAGGAGCTTTTTTGCTACAGAAAGCTGGTCGCCGGTTGATCTTATTCCTGGTCCTCCTCCGAACTGCAAAGCATCTCTGCACTCTTCGAGGGTCGCCGGTAGTACGCCAGCGAGTTGGCTGGCCAGCTCGCTTCGACGCTCCGCCACGCTATCCTGAGACACGCGACTGGCGATCTCGCCAACTAGTGTGTGGGCCTTCCTGAAAGGAACCCCTCGCCACGCCATCCGCTCGGCGGCGACGGCCGTCATCGGTGAGCCGTCTTCCAGATTTTCACGCATCGAATGTAAGTTGAAATACATGGACTTCACGATTAGCGCTGTGAGGGTGATTGCCCGCTTCAGAGCATCCTCTGCAAGGCCCAGCGGAGAGCAGCCGTAGTTGCTTGCTTCGATGGAGTTACTGAAAGGCGCTTTGCAGGTTGCGATTGCCGCAGAAACGTATGCACCAACCACGGTGCTCGCCGACGCCTTTATGTGTTCAAGCAGAAACGGGTTCTTTTTTTGCGGGAGCATGGAAGAGCCGCCGGCGAGATTGTCGGGAATGTCGATGAGAGCGAACTCGCGCGTCGTCCAAACCTGCAGGTCCTGAGCCACACGACTGAGCAAGATTGAAACGCCAGCGAAGATTGAAAGCGCTTGCAGGTGATGATCGCGGCTTGCAACAGCATCAAGTGAGTTGAAGGACGGTAGTTCGAATCCCAAAAGACTTGCGGTCTTCATCGGATCTATAGGCATGCTGGTGCCTCCGCCAGCACCAGCTCCCATAGGGCAGTTCCTGATGTCTTCCAGCAAACGATGAAGGCGCTGGCGCTCGCGCCCCAGAGCGAAGAAGACGCCAAGCAGGTAGTGCCCTGGCGATCCGGGGAGCGCGATCTGATACTGACTGTACAACGGAGCCACGAGTCTCGATGCTTCCCCCACTCGATGGAGCACGGCATCTTGTGCAGTTCCTATCTGTTGCGAGATGGAACACGCAGCTTCCCGAAGTACCAGGAGAGAAATGGTCGCGTTCAAGTCGTTGCGGGACCTCGCAAGATGCAGCCAGCCGGCCCTTTCAGGGCCAGCTCTTGCGGCAAGTTCGGCCTCATAGGCCAGATAGACACCACGCGGAGCATCGCGTCCCTCCAAAGATTGAAAGCTCTCGTCCTGGAGGTCCAAGATGTGCCTGAGGAGACCGGCAGCGACTGTTTGGCTGACCAAGCCCTGGTCGGAAAGCATCACCAGATGTGCTTGGTCTATGACCGCTTGGTACCGCAGAAGGCGACCATCGCGCGAGATTTCGATAGCCGGAGCGAGTAACTTCATCGCTTCGGGATGTAAGTTCCACTTGCCCTGGCTTGACCCACTGACTTGCTTGTCGTCCTGCTCTCGAGTAGCCGGCGCGACATCGATCACCGTCGAATCGATCATCCGTTGAGCTGCCGCGGCGGCGGCATTGAGTTCATCAGCGACGCCTACGGCGTAGGCTACCCGGTCTCTGAAGTCGCCATGTATTTGAACTTCCTCCCCCTCAGATTTCAGCAGCCCCGCCTCCGGCACTGTCGGCTCTGGACTTCGAGAAAAGCTCAGGCGTTTGAGCTTGCCGGATTTATGAACGAGTTGGAAACGGATAGCTCCCGCCCTTGCGTTCGCGCGTGGAGGCGTAAACCCATCTCCCGCGTAAAGTCTAATCACCATGTCAAGAATTGACGTGCCCAAGGCGTGCGAGAGCATGACCGGAATCATTCCTCCAGCCAGCCTGGGGTTGACCTCAATGATGACGGGGCCCGTCTCCGTTATGACGAACTCCACATGAGCCGGGCCGAACGTCAGGCCCAGGGCCGACACCGCGCCTGCGGCAAAAGAGGTCAGTTCCCCGAGTAATGTCTCAGGAAGCGGGGCCGGGAAGTCGTGCCCTACCTCGATGAAGCAGGGAGCCGGCCCCTTGTGCTTGGCAAGAATTCCAAGGCAATGCAGCGCTCCATCGTAGGCAATTATCTCTGCAGAGTATTCCTTACCTTCTATATATTGCTGGATAAGGATGTCGGGACTGGGCAGATCCACTTGATCTAACAGCACGTCCTTTGCACTCTCAAACGCCTGGATGGCGGCTGTGGCACTATCACACAACCGCACGCCGCTACTACCGCTTCCGGAGACCGGCTTCACGACGACCGGCAGAGAAGCTTGGGTAAGAATGTTCTCGACATCTCTGATGGATGTGGCTAAGCGAGTTTCAGGGATCGTGATTGATTGCCGCTGTAACTCGGCCGCTTGTTTCCATTTGTTCCGGCATGTGGCTACAGCCTCCGGGTTCGGTGCTGGTAACCCCATTGCCGTCGCGACACGAGACGCTGTTTCCACAAAATAGTCCGACGATGAATATATTCCTCCCAGCCTGCCTAATTTGGCGGCCACCCCGATGAGTTCATCCGGACTACGCGTTTCAGCTTCGATCACTTGAGCGAAGGAGTCGTTAAGATACCGATAGCGTGCAGGATTGCGCGTGACGAGATAGGGCTCAAAACCCAGGACTCGCGCCCGCTTCATCAATAGTTCGCCAGTGCCGGTCGTGTTACTTTCCACGAAAAGGAAGCTACCCCGGTTCATGATGAAGCATTCTCCAGCACGTTTAGGACAGCTTCCCGGCTTCTCCGATCCCAATGATATCGGTTCCATGGTGGGAGAGCCGTCGAGGGATGATTTTCGGTTGCCGGGGCGTCCAGCAGATTACTTTCATGTAGACATGCGTTCTGCTTGAGCCACTCGTGGTCATATGCAGCTTCGACGTAGCGGTGACCTTCATCTGGACATATGACAACTATGGTCTCTCTTGGATACTGTCGAGCGCGCCAACGCCCAACGATGTAGCTCGCTCCGGAGGTCGGACCGGCAAAAACGGCGTGCCGCTCGTGGAGGGTCCGCGTTGCAGCAAATGCGAGCGGAGCCGAGATGAGATGCACCTCGTCATACAGTTCATGCTTCACGTTCTTGGGGACAAGACTGTTCCCTAGGCCACGCAGTTTCCGTTCGCCATCCTCTTGGCCAAAAATGACACTATTGAAGGTGTCCACTCCAATCAGGCGCGCGCCAGGGGCTTGTTGGCGGAGGCCCTCTATCGTTCCGCAAGTAGAGCCGCCTGACCCTACAGAACCGACCAAAGTTATGTCGGCGTCCAACATCCCCGATATTTGGTCGGCGAAGACCTTATAGGCTGCGGGGTTGTCTGGTGTTTCGTATTGCCGTGGCCAAAAGCAGGAGTGACCCAGCTGTTTCATCCTAGCGTGTAATGCGTCGAGGCGGCTTCTTTGATATCCACCCTCCCTCGCCTTTTCAGTTACTATGAAAACCTCCGCACCCAAGGACCTCAATCTGTTTTCCAGTCCCCTATCCATCACTGGGTCTGTGAAAATCTCGAGCTGCAATCCTCGTTCCCGGCAAACTACAGCCAAACCAAGCGCGAAGGTTCCGCTCGAGGTCTCGAGAACTTTCATTCCGTGCATCAAAGTCCCTCGAGTCAACGCTTGGTCAAGGATGTACTTCGCAGGCAGAAGCTTCATGAACGCGAACTGCGCAAGATAAAGATTTGTCTCACACCTAATAATACTGGGGAGAGCATAGGCATCAGAATAGCCGGAGAATGGCAGGCGTTTGCGAACAGCGTACATATTGCTTACCTCACCGGCAGCCAGTCATTGTCAGATATATTTTTGGCGAGTCGTCGAACGGCGATACATGGGCGAGCACGGACCTAAGCTTCCGTGGAAAGTCAGCCGCCATGCGATCAAGCAGGATTCCAATCATTGTGCCGCTGTGCGCGACTATGACGCCGAGAGCGTCAGTGGCCTCGGATGCATTCAGCATCGAGTTCAGATGCTCCTTTGGGACCCGCTCCTGATGCAAGAGCGCGCTGGCCGTCGCTATTCTGCCTATCGTGGTCGTGTCACCCTGCGAAATTGCTATCCGTGCGCGGTCGAGTAATTCGCGATATTCTGCTCTGTGACTGACGGAGATTTCGCCTCGCCGTTGATCATAGTCGACGGTTTCGACCATCCCTCCTTCGTCGATACCAACGATTGCAAGCGGCGGCATTTGCCCAAGGAATGAGAGAAGGCTACATGCGCGCTGCTGATATGCGACTACTCCTGGGTACATCACCCCGTCGGATGGCTCGATCTCCGCCATTAGCTTCTCGATCAATGATGTCCGGATCCTACGCTTGAAGCAGCAGGCGATTGACCGTGCAGTCGCAACAAGATCCGCAGACGAACTCGCCAATCCTTTGCCTTCGGGAAGCTCAGATTGCAAAAGGAGGATTCCTCCTGAGGAGCCGAGCGCACTCACGAGATTCTCAGCCAGTCGTTTTGCTTTGACTTTATGTGATGGATAAACGGTTACGGATCGTGTGCCTGCGACCGGCATGAAGTGAGCTCGCGCAAAGACCGCGATGGGCATCGTGACCAAGAAGTGAGGGTCCCGGTGAACGCAGCCGACCGGTAACTGGCCTTGCAGCAACTCGCCGAATGTGCCGCAACAGAGCGCGTCGCCAGTATAATCCCTTGACTGCTGTCCGTCTTCGGCGACTATCTGGATTGCATCCACGCCTTCGAACGTCTGATGATGAATGTATGGCTTCCAAACTTGATCGGCGGCCGCTTTAAGAAGTTCTCTAGTCGACACGCTCGCCCCGCTACCCGAAGGCCCGATAAGATGGGTAGAACTTTGGATCGCCATATCACTCGTCCGTCAGGTGCATTGAAGTGATCCGAGTCATCAGAAGATTGTCTCGAGTTTCCGATGGGATGCTCTCAGGCATCTAGGTTGCCCAGGTGCCTGACCTCAGACTTGGGGTGAATGTAGCATTGTCAGCGATTTGCGGTCGCAAAGGTTCTGTAAAATTTAGTGTAGGATATGTTGCACCCTCATATGCCCGCGGCGTGGTATGGATCGCCCGAATGCCGGATGATCTCGCCCCCGGGGGCCTGCTGGTAGTGATCTGTTCGCAGGCCATTCCCTTAGCGAGTCAAGTTTATCAACGGTGATTTCGACGGAGGGGTTGTAGATCAAGCGATCCACGATAACCTCATGCTGATACCGGGAGCTGGCTGGTGATGATGGTGGAGCGACGTCACCGGTCTTCACGGATTTCGAGGAGGTCATGTCGCGCTTCATCGTCGAGCGGCTCGAGGACCCAAAGGACGTAGCATTCAACGGGCAGCGGTCGCAAAGCCGTTTGATCGAGTTCATGGAAGAGTTGACGCCGCGTGCAATTAACTCGTCGTAACACCCGTCCCTTGTTGAAATCGCCAACCAATTTTGCCTTTCTTACCGGGCATGCCGTTGTCCAGTTCGCGGCGGCCGCACAAGCGGCGATCCAGCGTGCGAGTGGTTGGTCCCCGAGTTCTGATCTACGAAGAGCTTGCCAGCGACAAGCTTGTGCCCCCGCTGGATCTGCCGATGGACAGCGCCAAAGCTGCGGGTTGGCCTGGCCGCACGAGGGGAGTGGTGGCTAAATCGACGATCGGTAAGGGCCGCAAAAATATCTCGGAAAACACTCGCTCAAGCCGCAACCCAAGCACTTCGGTGGCTTGCCGCGTCTCCTCGCCGATAACAAGCCCCGAAGCGGTTCTCCAGAAATGCGTCGAGTCCAATATCTTCTTGTCGGATGAAGCCCTGCGCTGCGATCTTGCCGCCGTTAAGGAGGTCGAGGGCCGCGCAGATGCTGGATGCAGTGGTGATCTGAATTGCGCCTCTGAAACGCCCGCCCACCTCAGCGCTGTAGATTTTGTTCGCGTAGGTTTCCTGAACTAACCGGCCGTCTCTGCGTCCCGAGACGGTCACGAAGATGATCACGACATCCTGCACCGTGGTCGGCAGCGCGTGTTCGAGTATGTCCTTCAGGACATCGCGGCGGTGCCGTAGCCCCAGGTCGTGCAAAAGAACCTTCATGATCGCTGCATGACCTGGATAGCGTATCGTCCGGAAGTTGAGTGTGTCGACCTTGCCCTTCAGCGTTTCGCAGAGCGTTCCGAGTCCGCCAGAGGTGTTGAAGGCTTCGTAGGTGACGCCGTCGAGCGAGAATTCTTCACGTTCCTCCAGAGCGGGGACTTCAATGAGCTCGCCGTCGGCGATCGCCTCGCAGGGCTGAATGCACTCGTTAATGACTCCGTCGGTGCTCCAGGTGAGGTTATAGTTCAAGGCATTGCTCGGAAACTGCGGGAGGGCGCCGACGCGCAACCGTACGTCCTCGAGGGTGTCGAACTTACGCGACAGGTCTCTTGCTACGATGGAAACAAACCCCGGTGCCAACCCACATTGTGGAATGAAAGCGGCTTTGCTCGTTTTCGCGATCCGCTTCACCTCCCGCGTGGATTCAACGTCTTCCGTGAGGTCGAGATAATGCGTTCCGGCTCTGGCCGCAGCGCTGGCGATGGCGACGGTGAGCTGGAAGGGCGCCGCGCTTAGGACCGCGAATTTTCCGGACAGCAGCGCCGCTAAGGCTGCTTCATCGGTGATGTCGAGGTTGGCCGTCGAATGCGCAGGACCGCTTCCGATCTCCACCAGTTGTTCGGCGCTTCGGTCAACAACGGTGACCTGATAGTCCCCGGTATCCGCCAGCAATCGTACAATCGTAGAACCGATTTTGCCTGATCCGATCACGACAATGTCTTTCATTGTTTCCTCCTGCAGCAGCACGGCGATTCTGACGTAGCTGCAGTTAAACACCTCGCGAACCTGATTTTTGTAAAACTTCCATTAAGTTTTGGGCAGAGCGCAGGTCCAGGCGCGAAGTCCCCGTAATCGAACCAATCAGGATAGCAGCACGCCGAGAGGGGTGGGCCACGCGCTTCCTCAGAACCAGCCTTTTCTATCAGACGTCCGTGTTGAGGCATTGAAGCTGCCATAGGCTGTGCTCCAACTCGTCGGCTGGCCAGATCGCGTGAGGAGGGCGCTAAGAGGCGTCCGATGAAAGAATCCAAATGAGGGGGCTTTTCACAGCGTTCGGTGATTCCCTCCTCCGGTCTTTAATTGGCGAGGAAATATGGCTCGCGCATTGAGCGATGATATCCTCGGCAGGGTTCTGGCTGCATCTGGGCGGTGGGATGTCCGGTGGCTGCAGCGCCGCAGCGCGGTTCGGGATCGGGATTTTCGACGATTGCCTGGGTGGCGGGCGCGTCCCCCAAGTGGTTGTCTTCTCTATTCGGCGTGGTGAGGTCAAGCACCTTCTGACTGTCCGTAGCTATGGCGATTGATGTCTTCGCAGTATCGCGCTTCTCTCCGGGCTCGGCCTATGTGGCCCTCCCATTATGGGACCAGAAGAATGAGGCGGAACAATCTAATCGGCGACCTGATCGCAATAAACGACCGTACCAAAACAACCACGCGAACTCACCCCATGCATCGTCCTGCGAAGGACATCTTTCCACCGGCGGCGGAATCTTCTTGTCTCCTTTGGTTCTCGTCACCTTGGTTGCTAATTACGCAGCAACAGGCAAGCTCTCCCGTGTCCAGCAGAATTCGGTTCCGTCACTCCACATGCGATGCATGATCACAGCAAGCCGTCGGGCCAACGCTACAACCGCCTTTTGCCTTCCGCGGCGTCTGGCGATATTCATCGCCCAGGCTTTTAGCCACGACCATTTCTTAACGTTTACAAGCAGGACTTGCGCTGCTTCGTACAGCAGGGATCGCATCATCGCGTCACCGCAACAGGATACTCGCCCGACCCGTTTGCTTTCACCAGACTCGTTCAGTTTCGGCGTCAGCCCGAGCACAGAACCGACCGCCTTTGAATGTGCAAACCGGCCAGGGATATCGATGGTTGCCGTATAGGTGAGAGCAACAACGGGGCCGACACCAGGGATCGTCGTCAACCGGCGACAAACGTCATCCTCGCGGACCAAATCCAAAACCTTCTTGTGCAGCTTGGTGAACTCGTCGCGCAGCAGTTTGCGTGCAGCCAACAATGGCTGCATGATTTCGTGTAGATCAGGCCTGTCTTCGACCAGCTCATTGATCCGCTCCTCGAATTTGACCGTGCCGACCAATCCGACTTTCAGGCCGAAGTTGCGCAACAATCCGCGAATGTCATTCGCGATGGCGATGGCTTTTTCCTGCAGGAGTTTGCGCGCGGTCAGCAATGCCCGGTGCTTCTGGCTCGTCAGTGTCTTCACATGCACAGGCCGGTAGAGATTGACGCGCATCATCTGGGCTATTCCACGCGCATCGTTGCGGTCCGTCTTATTCGGTTGGGCTTTCAAAAATGCCTTGGCATGCCTGGTCTCGATGCAGATCACCGGCAATCCTGCCTTGGCAAGTCCTTCATAGAGCCATTGCGACAGTGGTCCGGCTTCAAGACCGATCCGCTCAATCTGCCACTTCGGGTCCTTGATCACCGAGATCAAATCCTCAGGGTGAGTGGGAACTTTCGTCTCCCGGCAAATCTTGCCTGTCTCATCAACAATGCAGACCGCGGTCTCTTTCACCGACACATCCATGCACAATAGTGTTTCATGCTCCGCTTCTCCTTTGATGTTGAGGCTGTTGAAAGAAGACCTCGTTTTACCATCAGCCAGAAGCGCAGCACCGCAATCCACAATGGTCAACGCTGAGACGCAAAGCCGAATATCCCATCTAATCGCATTCCAATCGTCAAGGTAGTTTAGGCATTCGGCGACCTTGCCAGGTTGCGGGTAGGCAACCACTTCACGGGACACGATCTGGGTGGCGGGCGGACGGCGGACTCAGGTGAGCTGCCAAAGAGAGTCGACGTGGAGGCTCCCGACTCGAGGATCATCAGGTTTTCATCATCGGCAAAATCTAATATTTTCTGCGTCTGGAAGAGAACCGATCACTCTATCGGCTGCAGCACCAGCCGCCCTCTGTAAGGGTGAGTTAGGCGCTGCCAAGGCCGAGCTTCAAACGGCACGTGCGAACTTCAGGTGCATTCGTCGAACGCCCAGATTGTCTATTCCAAAGACAATCGCCCGGAACATTGTGTCCGACCCCAAATTTGACGTCCCTGGATATCAGTCCCGGCCGCGACAGGTGGCGAAGCAGGACCGTTGTGGCGGCGTCGTCAGCTCGGAGGCAGTGTCACTGACGACATAAAGCGATCTCCAATTCTTGTAGCTGGCCCCAGCTACCAAAACGAGCTCCACCCCGTAGTCTGCCCTCCAACCTTCAATAGCTCCACCTGATCCTGCGAAGTTGGGCCCACTATTACCGCCACTGGGCTTAACGCCAGTCGAATGGCCATAATCTCGACTGCTACCTCGGCCATTCTTTTGCATTGTCGACGAAGCAGATACGTGTTTTGCTGCGGGATAAACCGTCGTCAGCCAATCCCAGGATCACTGTCTCATACACGAGCCGGTGGCATCTCGAAGCTCGAAATCTCCGAGATAGATCCAGAAGAGTCGGCCACACCGATGGCAATGTTGCAACAGGTCCTTCAACTAAGTTTACAGAATCTTTACGACCGCGATACCGATCCAGTGATAGCTTCACCACAAAGCGGCGGGCAGAGCTGAAAAGTTGATGTCTATTACGTTTTGATTGCCGCACAGCGTGCGACGGAGCTCGGTGCCAATGACAAGAAGAGCGCTCATCCTGCTCGAAGGCCATGGGAGTATTGGCCTGCTATACGTGAAAGCGGCCCGACGTCTTAACCTTCATCCAATCACCCTATCGACTGATCCAGCTAAGTACGACTATCTTGCGGCGGAAGGCATTGAGGCAATCCGTGTCGACACCGAAAACCTCGATGCGCTGATCGACGAGTGTTCCCGGCTGCGTGCTACCTATGACCTTGCTGGCATTACGGGCTTTTCAGGCGACGACGAGTCGGTCTATGCGACGGGCGTCAAGCTCTGCAGGCATTTCGATCTACCGGGACCAAACCCCGAATCCATTACACGATGCTGCGACAAATTTACTCAACGTCAGCTCCTCGCGGAGGCCGGCGTTCCGATCCCTGCTTATCACTTGGCGGCGAATCCGGCGGAGATAGAACGCGCTGCCACAAAGATCGGGTTGCCGGTAATCATTAAGCCAGCTCGGGGCAGCGGCAGCAGCGGAGTCCGGTTGTGCCGGAACCCCGAGGAGTTGGCCGAGCATACAAACTATCTGTTAGGCGGACAGCATGTGTGGCGATCTTCGCCGAGAGTACTGGTCGAAGAATTCGCACAAGGCCCCTTTTTTAGCGCTCATATGATGGGAAATGAGGTCGTTGGAATTGACGCCGCCGAATTCGAACCCCCACCGCATTTTGTTTTCCGTCATTTCACCTGTCCGGCCCCGCTAACTGATGAAGAGCGTGAGCACATCGCCGATGTTTCGCGGAGCTGTTTGCCAGCTCTCGGTCTTGGCTGGGGCCCGACGAACGTTGATCTCCGATTGACGAAGCTTGGTCCGGTCGTCATCGAGGTCAACCCGCGCGTTGCGGGTGGAACTAGTCCTCGGCTTATTCAGGCGGCCTGCGGTGTCGATCTCATTACCGAGCACATCAGGCTTGTCGTTGGCCACGAATCGGACTTGCGCAGACGGCATTCGCATTTTGCGGCCGCGCAGTGTCTAAATGCTGATCGCGATGGCATCCTAAATTGGATCGATGGCGACAGTCGCGCGGCCGGCATACCCGGTGTGGCCGAGGTCAAATTGTACATTAAACCCAAGACCCCGATCGTCAGGAAGGGTGACTACAGAGACCGCATCGGACATGTCATCGCCGAGTCAACCAGCCGTGCTCGGACTGCGACGATACTTCAGCGCGCCGTCGACTTAATCAAATGGTCGATTACACCATTTCCGACAGTTGGAAAATAGAGACGATCTACCGCCGGATCACCAGCGCAGGTGCTTCCAGGTGGAACAACTTGCGCAATTAAGAGCATGAGAGAGCTGGTTTCCTGCAGGGAGCTGAATTGGGGCGCACAGCAGGACCGGCATGCTGCGGGTCACGCGCCGACGAATTGCTTGGCGAGCGTTCGGATTTGGATCGAAAGCCTCCTTGAGCTGTCCGTTTTTGCATCCGAACGAGCTGCATGAGCACTCCTCCTACATCGCAGTTGACCTTCGAGATTCACCACGACGCGAGGGCGAGGCCTTACCAATGTCGCTCGTTTGCAAGAGAGGATTTTTCTCTACCAATGGAGTGAGGCTTCTATCCCGATCAGCGCGCGCTTGCCTCGTCCCAATTATGATCATCACTAGGTTCAAGGCACCTGGGAGGGGCGTTCAGGCGCTTCGTAAACTCCTCGAGGTCTTTTTCGTTCAATCCATGAGCGGGGCCTATGACCTGATTACCAAAATAGCCGCACCACCAATCAGTGGATTCCGACAGGACGGTCGATGTGACCGGCAAGATTGCTGGCCTCGAATAAATCATCCTCTCAACCCGATTCCGGCGCGAAACAGGGGTTCACCCGGGAATACCTCGAACTCTGCACTTCTCGATCGGGCCGATCGTCATCTCTTCGCGGCCCAATTAACTCTGGACTGCGAGTTCAGTTAATAGAAGGTGTTTGTGCCCTTTGCAGTCCGTAGGTAACCGCAATCTGCCGTCTTACGCCTTGTTGCGCAGCTTTGAGTGCGCTGCGAGGCATGAAAGCTTTACACAGGCGGCGGAGGAACTTCATCTCACGCAAAGCGCGGTCAGCAAACAAGTTAAGGAACTCGAGGAGACGATCGGCGTGACAATGTTCCGGCGTGTGGGACGACGCGTCACACTGACCGAGGCTGGCAGCCGGTTTGCGGCAGATTTGGGAGTCGATCTTGAGAACCTGAAGCAATCAGTAGCTCGGGCGATCGCCGCTGGCAGGCGAAATACCACGTTGCGTATCGGTGTCCTGCCAACATTTGCCAGCCGTTGGATGATCCCGCGATTGGGCACGTTTCTGAACGATCATCCCAGCATCGAAATCAGGCTTGAGACCCGCACCGTACCGTTTAATCTCACACAAGAACGCTTCGATCTCGCGATCCATTTCGGGAAGGCCAACTGGCCGGACGCACGTTTGAACAAGTTGTTCGATGAGGAAATGCTGCCGGTTGCATCCCCCAAATTCCGCGATAGATACTTGGCGACCGAGCCTGCTCACATAGCGGAGGCTCCACTTCTGCATCTCATAACTCGCGAAAGCGCGTGGGTTGAATGGTTTGCCATGAAAGGAATAACTGCTAAACGGCTGATGAGCGGCCGACATTTCGATCAGTTTTCCATGATCATCTCGGCTGCCGTGTCTTCGATCGGCGCCGCCCTTATACCCAGATATCTCATTGAATTGGAGCTCGAGTGTGGCGCTTTGATCCCGCTGAGCGGCACACCCCTGAAGACGCATAACAGCTATTTTGCAGTGAGCCCGGCCGGCGACGTCAACCCGCAGGTAAACGCTTTTACGCGCTGGCTAATGTCGACCGCGCGGCGCGCAAGCATGAAAAATGGCCCCGAGTAGACCCGGCTGCGGCAAAGAAGCTATGCCATCTCCTGGGACATCATCCGCTCTTCAGCGTGCGCTGTTTTTTACATGCCGTGATGATGTCGATCTCGATCGTGTCCCGGGAGGTGGTGTAGGTCCTGAGGTTTGGGCGGCCATCAGCGTTTTCCATTTAGGGTCGGGTTGTTCAAGACCAACCTGATGGAAAGATCACCGATGACCAACGACATGATGAACGTGCGCTCGCTTGTTGAGAAGAGCGCCGACGCGGATTTGTTGCGCGAGATGATTGGCTTTGCGGCCGAACGGTTGATGGAGCTGGAGGTTGGCGGCGCGACCGGTGCTGGTCGGTGAGAAGAGCCCGATGCGGCTCGCCCAGCGCAACGGCTACCGTGACCGCGATTGGGAGACGCGCCCCGGACCGTCGAACTGCGCATTCCCAAGTTGCGCAAGGGTAGCTATTTCCCAAGCTTTCTAGAGCCGCGTCGAATGGCGGAGAAGGCTCTGACGGCCGTCATTCAGGAAGCCTACATTCAGGCATCTCGACGCGCTCGGTAGATGATCTGGTCAAGGCCATGGGCATGAGGGTATCTCCAAGAGCCAGGTGTCGCGGCTATGCGAGGAGATCGACGTCAAGGTGAAGGCGTTCCTCGACAGGCCGATTGAAGGTGACTGGCCATACATCTGGATCGATGCCACCTATCTGAAGGTCCGCCGCGGCGGGCCCATCGTTTCCGTTGCCGTCATCATCGCCGTTGGCGTCAACAGCGACGGCTGGCGTGAGGTACTTGGTATGGAAGTCGGCACGTCCGAAGCCGAGCCGATCTGGACGGAGTTCCTGCGCCGGCTGACCCGCCGCGGTTTGCGCGGTGTGAAGCTTGTCGTCTCCGATGCGCATGAAGGCCTCAAGGCGGCTGTCACCAAGGTTCTTAGCGCCACCTGGCAAAGATGCCGGGTGGGGCTGTTGAGGAATGCGGTAATGCGTCTTCAACAATATCGCGACGTTCGTGTGGAAAGGAAATTATTGTCGCCTTGGAGATCTTGGATTCTTCCCGAAACGCTTACCCAGCA
>NZ_NWTD01000031.1:0-12510 GCF_002532005.1 Sinorhizobium sp. NG07B
CGGGATTTCCGACATCATCCTCGAATCGGCGATCACCACGATCATGGATTGCGAGGATTCGGTCGCCGCCGTCGACGCCGAGGACAAGGTCGTCGTCTATCGCAACTGGCTCGGGCTGATGAAGGGCGACCTCGAGGAAGAGGTCGCCAAGGGCGACCGGACCTTCACCCGGACCCTGAACGCCGACCGCGTCTTCACCGCGCCGGATGGGGCAACGCTGACGCTGCCGGGCCGTTCGCTGATGCTCGTGCGCAATGTCGGGCATCTGATGACCAACCCGGCGATCCTCGACCAGGACGGCCGCGAGGTGCCCGAAGGCCTGATGGACGCCATGGTGACGGCACTGATCGCGCTGCACGACATCGGCCCGAATGGCCGGCGGGCAAACTCGCCCTCGGGCTCCATGTATGTGGTCAAGCCGAAGATGCATGGGCCCGAGGAAGTGGCGTTCGCCTGCGAGATTTTTTCGCGCGTCGAGGCCGCACTTGGGCTTCCGGAAAACACGATCAAGATGGGGATCATGGACGAGGAACGACGCACCACCGTCAACCTCAAGGAATGCATCCGCGCCGCCCGCGCGCGCGTCGTCTTCATCAACACCGGGTTCCTCGACCGCACCGGCGACGAGATCCACACCTCCATGGAAGCCGGGCCGATGATCCGCAAGGGCGACATGAAGCAGGCCGCCTGGATCGGCGCCTACGAGAACTGGAACGTCGATATCGGCCTCGACTGCGGGCTTTCCGGACGTGCCCAGATCGGCAAGGGCATGTGGGCGATGCCCGACCTGATGGCGGCGATGCTCGAGCAGAAGATCGCCCATCCGAAGGCCGGCGCCAACACCGCCTGGGTTCCCTCGCCGACGGCGGCGACGCTGCATGCAACGCATTATCACCGCGTCAACGTCGCCGAGGTCCAGGCAGGTCTGAAAAGCCGGCCGCGGGCCAAGCTCGCGGATATTCTCTCGGTGCCCGTGGCGGGACGGCCGAACTGGACGGAAGAGGAAATCCAGCGCGAACTCGACAACAACGCCCAGGGAATTCTCGGCTATGTCGTGCGCTGGGTCGACCAGGGAGTCGGCTGTTCGAAAGTTCCCGACATCAACAATGTCGGTCTGATGGAAGACCGCGCGACGCTGCGCATCTCGGCGCAGCACATGGCCAACTGGCTGCACCACGGCATCGTCAGCGAGGCGCAGATCGTCGAAACCATGAAGCGTATGGCGGAAATCGTCGACCGGCAGAATGCCGGCGATCCGAACTTTCACCCGATGGCCGGCCGATTCGACGATTCGATTGCCTTCCAGGCGGCGCTGGACCTGGTGCTCCAGGGCCGGGAACAGCCGAACGGCTACACCGAACCGGTGCTGCATCGCCGGCGGCTGGAGTTGAAGGCGAAGCAGGCGGCACAGCGATAGCAAAACGAAAGGGCCGCCGGCATCAACCGGCGGCCCTTTGTTTAAGCTCTCGCTCGTTTCCAGCCGTTACTGCTGCACGACGACGCGTGCACTCCGCCCAGGACGGACCCGCGAGTAAAGATCGATGATGTCCTGGTTCATCAGGCGGATGCAGCCAGAGGAGGCTGCGGTGCCGATCGAGGCCCATTCCGGCGTGCCGTGCAGGCGGAAGAGCGTGTCCCTGCCTTCCTCGTTGAAGAGATAGAGGGCGCGGGCGCCGAGCGGATTGGTGATGCCGGGACCCATGCCCTCTTCGACATATTTGGCGACTTCCGGCTTGCGCTCGGCCATTTCCTTCGGCGGGTGCCAGGTCGGCCATTCCTGTTTCCAGGCGACATAGGCCTCGCCTTCCCAGGCAAAACCGGCCTTGCCGACACCGATGCCGTAGCGCACCGCCTTGCCACCCGGCAGCACGTAGTAGAGGAAGCGGTTCGGCGTGTTGACGACGATGGTTCCCGGCCGCTCCTTGGTGTCGTAATCGACGATCTGGCGGTGGAAGCGCTCGTCAAGGCGCTTGATCGGAATGGCCGGCAAGGGATAGCCGTGGTCCTCGACGGCGCCGTAATTGCCGGTAAAGATCTGATTTGTCGCGACCTTCTGGCCCTCGGGAGCAGAGCCTGCGGTGGACGTCGTTTGCGAGCAGCCGGCGATGAAGACGGTCGCCGCCAGACTGCACAAAAGGAGAGCGTTGCGGAAGCGCATGGGGGTCTCGTAAAAGGGAATCAGGAAATCGGGGGGAGGTGCCCGGCCGCCAGCTTATTTGCGATTGCCGTGCATGGCGCAATAGATCGCGCCGCCGCAATTCGGCCGAAATGTGCAAATTCCGTGACGATGGTTTTTTTGCAACAAGGGGAAGAGAGGTCGGGATAGCCGATGACGATCCTATCGATCCATGGCGACAATCCGCTCTCCGACGGGCGTCAGTCCGAGCGGGCGCTGAAGGTGCGCCGTGGCGTACAGCGATTGTTCCTGGAATTGCGCCACGCGGTGCTGCCGGAACTGACGCTCGCCAGCGGCCGCCGTGCGGACCTGATTTCGATTTCCCCGAAGGGGGAGATCTGGATCGTCGAGATCAAGACGTCGATCGAAGACTTCCGCGTCGACCGCAAGTGGCCCGAATACCGCCTCCATTGCGACCGATTGTTCTTCGCCACCCACGCGCACGTGCCGCTAGAGATCTTCCCCCAGGAGTGCGGACTGCTGCTCTCCGACGGCTACGACGCGCATATGCTGCGCGAAGCGCCGGAACATCGCCTGGCGCCGGCGACCCGCAAATCGGTCACCCAGGCCTTTGCACGCACCGCGGCGCAGCGGCTGATGCTTGCCGAATGGGCGGCCGAGCGCAATGGTGAACTCGGCCAGTCGATCAGCGACATCGTCAGCGGTGCGCGGGATTAGCTACTTCGGCGCGCGTTTTGCCAGAATGCGCTGCAGCGTGCGGCGATGCATGTTGAGGCGCCGAGCCGTCTCCGAGACGTTGCGCTCGCACATTTCATAGACCCGCTGGATATGTTCCCAGCGGACGCGATCGGCCGACATCGGGTTTTCCGGCAGTTCGACGCGCTCGCCCTCGCGCCGCACGAGGGCGGCGAAAATCTCGTCCGCATCCGCCGGCTTGGCGAGATAGTCGAGCGCCCCGAGCTTCACGGCGTTCACGGCGGTGGCGATATTGCCGTAGCCGGTCAGCACGATCATCCTTGTGTCGTCGCGCCGGCCGCGTATTGCCTCGATCACGTCGAGGCCGCTGCCGTCGCCCAGCCTCAGATCGATGACCGCATGTTTCGGCGGCCGCGTCTTGGCCTTGGCGATGCCCTCGGCGACCGATTCGGCGATCTCCACCGCGAAGCCGCGTGCCTCCATGGCGCGCGCCAGGCGGCGCAGGAAGGGCCCGTCGTCGTCGACGATCAACAGCGTCTTGTCCGCTCCGATCAGTTCGGCATCTTGAGGGGTGGCATGCGCAGCCGGCGATTTTTCGGTCATTCTCGTAAATCCGGAGCCAAAACTGGGGTGATTGCGCTGAAACTATGTAGGTTATTCCTACAGCGCCGCGCGTCTTATCAGACGCGCAAAGGTCGCTGTAGCACTTAGAAATTGCTGCATGTCTTTGTCCTTAAATCGAGGTCGATTTAAGGAGACATGCAGTAGCAGTCTTCAATAAACTGCCAAAAATCATTTCGCCAGTTTCGTATCCATCAGTACACGCGGCCATTCGACGCTGACCCGGGCACCGGGGCTATTCTCGAAACGAAGCCTTGCACCGGATCGCTCCAGAAGCGTCTTGGCGATGAAGAGGCCGAGTCCCAGCCCCCCGGCGCTGTCTTCTTTCTGCCTGCGGGTGACATAGGGCTCACCGATCCTTGCGAGAATATCCGGCGAAAAGCCGTCGCCATCGTCCTCGATCGTCACCTTGACGCGCTCCGCCGTGTGCTCGACCGTGACCGTCACCGCCTCGCGGGCATAGTCCACGGCATTTTCGAGAAGATTGCCGAGGCCGTAGAGGATTCCGGCATTGCGGTTGCCGACCGGCTCGCTGGCGCGGTCCCCCTTCTGGATCAACTTGATCTGGATACCGAATTCGCGATGCGGCGCCATCACCTCCTCGATCAGCGAGGAGAGCGGCAGAAGCCGCATATGCTCCTCGCTTTCGGAGGAAAGCGTGGTCAGGCGCTTCAGAATGTCGCGGCAGCGCTCGCTCTGGCTGCGCAGCAGGTGCACGTCCTCGCCGAAGCGCGGGTCGTCGCCGAGCTCCCGCTCCATCTCCTTGGCGACGACGGTGATCGTCGCAAGCGGCGTGCCGAGTTCGTGGGCAGCAGCGGCGGCGAGTCCGTCGAGCTGCGACAGGTGCTTTTCGCGCTGGAGCACCAGTTCGGTCGCCGTTAGCGCCTCCGAAAGTTCGCTTGCCTCGAGCGAGACGCGATAGGTGTAGAAAGCGGCGAAGGCCGTCATCGAGACGATCGCGAACCAGATGCCCGCCGTCAGCACGCGCGGCATCAACAGCACCGTGCCGGGATACCAGGGCAGCGGGAAGGGCGAGAAAGCGAGCGCGGTGACGCCGATCACCGCGAACACGGCAAGCACGATGCTGTGCGGCTTCGGCTGCGAGGCTGACGAGATAATCACCGGCACGCAGAGCAGCGGCGCGAACGGATTGGCGAGCCCGCCGGTGATGAAGAGCAGCGCCGTCAGCTGCGCGAGATCGAGACCCAGCAGCACGAAGGCGGCCGCCGCCGTCAGGCGATGCGTCGGCGGGAAGCGGATGGTGAGAAAGACATTGAGCAACGCCAGACTGGCGATCAGCAGCGAGCAGGGAACGAGCGGCAGGGGAAACTGCAGCCATAGCGCCGTGACGATAACGGCGACGGACTGGCCGCCGACCGCCAGCCAGCGCAGCCGCACGAGCGTCTGCAGCCTCAGGCTGCGATTGCTGTTGAGTTCGTTGTCGAGTGTCATCGTCGCCATTCTGCCTGCCGGCCCCTCATGCGCTCGCTTCAAAGACTATCGCAATCCCCGAATGACAAACCAGCCCTAATGCATGTCGCCCAAACGTGCGCAGCGGTTTTGGGCGACATGCACAGAAACAAAGACCTAAAGCGGGCCGCGTGAATACGCTTGAACGCGACGCGCTTTAGGTGCCGCGCGGCTTGGCGCGCGTCGTCGGCATCGCGTTGGCCGGATCCTCTGGCCAGGGGTGCTTCGGGTAGCGGCCACGCATGTCGGCGCGGACGTCCTTCCAGGAGCCGGCCCAGAAGCCCGGCAGGTCGCGCGTCGTCTGGATCGGGCGCTGGCCGGGCGAGATCAATTCAAGCAGCAGCGGCAGCCGCCCGTCGCCGATGGCCGGATGCGCCTTGAGACCGAAGAGTTCCTGGACGCGGATCGAAAGTAGCGGTTCGTCGCCGTCGTAATGGATCGGGTGGCGCTGTCCGGTCGGCGCTTCGAAATGCGTCGGAGCGAGCTTCGCAAGATCGCGCTGCAAATCGTAAGGAACGAGTGACATCAGCCCTTCGGCGAGGTCACGGCCCTTGATCCCGTCGATGCCGCCGGCCTCCCCTTGAAACGGAACGAACCATTCATCGAGGCGGGAGATGAGCGCCGCATCCGACATGTCGGGCCAGGGCTCGCCGACCGAGCGGTGAAGAAAGCCGATGCGGTCGCGCAATTGATCCACGTCCTTCGGAAACGGCACGGCAGCCAATCCGAACTGGCGAATGCCGTCGGCGAGCGCTCGCGCTGCGGGCTCGCCGCGCGGCCGCGGCAGCGGCGCCTCGTCGAAAATGATCGCCCCGAGCCGGGTCACGCGGCGAGCCCTGACCTGGCGGCTCGCCCGGTCGAAGAAACTTTGCTCCTCCGTGACGATCGCCTCGGGCATATGGGCCTCGACATCGGCCCTGGTGATTTCCGCCGCCGCCAGCACTCGCTGCGCGCCGGCCCGTCCGGTCAGATCGGCAATCACCAGCATCGCCGCCGCCGCCAGCCGCTCGGTCTCCGGCACTTCCGCGCCGCGCCCGTTGGCCATTACGAAGCGGCCGCGGCCGCCGCGCTGCAGGGCTATGCGATCCGGAAAGGCATGCATCAGCAGCGGCCCTGGCGGGCCGGACTCTCCCCTGGGTTTCGATCGAGCGAGGTCCGCGGCCATTCGTCTCGCAAGCCCGCGTGCCGCCTCCGCCCGATCGCTCTGCTCGCTGCGGAAGCGCCGCAGCCGATCCTCGATGTCGAGGCTGTTGCCGCCGAGGCCCTGTTCGGTGAGCATCACCGCGATGAGGCAGGCCTCATGCGCCTGCCCCTCGTCTGCGGCCGAAACCGCCATTGCTGCCAGCCTGACTGGCAAGGCGAGGTCGCGGATCATGCGCCCTCTCGCCGTCAACGCCCCACGCGCGTCGAGTGCTCCCAATTCGACGAGCAGGCTGCGCGCTTCCCGCAGCGTCGTTTCCGGCGGCGGGTCGATGAATTTGAGTGACGATGGATCGGCGACACCCCAATGGGCAAGGTCGAGCAGCAGGCCGGAAAGGTCGCTGGCGAGAATCTGCGGCGGCGTGAAGGCGGCAAGTGCCGCCGACTGGCCCGCATGCCACAGCCGGATGGCGACACCCGGCTCGGTTCGCCCGGCGCGGCCGGCACGCTGGTCGGCCGAGGCCCGTGAGACGCGCACGGTCTCCAGCCGGGTGATCCCGGTCGAAGCCTCGAAGACCGGCAGCCGCTGCAGGCCGCTGTCGACGACGATGCGCACCCCGTCGATGGTGATCGAGGTTTCGGCGATCGAGGTTGCGAGCACGATCTTGCGGCTGCCCTTCGGCGCCGGCCGGATCGCCGCATCCTGCTCCTTCTGGCTGAGATTGCCGTAGAGCGGCACGATCATCGTGTTCTGATCGAAGCGTCCGGCGAGGCGTTCGGCCGTCCGGGTGATCTCGGCCTGCCCCGGCAGGAAGGCGAGGATCGAGCCCTCCTCGGACCGATGCGCCTCGGTGATCGTCCGAAGCACCGTATCCTCGACGCTTTCACCGGTGCCTCTGCTCTCGTAGCGGATATCGATCGGATAGCTCCGCCCCTCGCTCTGAAGGACCGGCGCGTCTCCAAGCAGCCCGGCGGCCCGCTCGACGTCGAGCGTCGCCGACATGACGATGATTTTCAAATCGTCGCGCAGCGCCGATTGCACGTCGAGCGCCAGCGCCAGGCCGAAATCGGCGTCGAGCGATCGCTCGTGAAACTCGTCGAAAAGGACCGCCGAAACGCCGGCAAGCTCCGGATCGTCGAGGATCATCCGGGTAAAGACGCCTTCGGTCACCACCTCGATCCGGGTCTTCGCCGAAATGCGGTTGTCGAGCCGCATGCGGTAGCCGACCGTCTCGCCGACCGTCTCGCCCAGCAACGCGGCCATTCGACCGGCCGCGGCCCGCGCCGCGAGGCGCCGCGGTTCGAGCAGGATGATCTTGCCGCCGTTCAGCCACAGTTGATCGAGGAGGAAAAGCGGCACCAGCGTCGTCTTGCCGGCCCCGGGCGGCGCGGAGAGAACGACGGATGGCGATCTCCCGAGCGCTTCGGCAAGTGCCGGCAGGATCTCGCGGACCGGCAGGGATGGAAGCTCGGCCCTCATGGCTTCGCCTCGCCGCCGATTTCGACCACCGTGCCGCCGGCCGCCTCCGCATCGGCGCGGTCATGGGTGACGAGGAGGGCAGGCAGGCCAGCCGCCCTGGCTCTCGAGAAGACCAGTTCGCGCATCTGCTGCCTCAGCGCCGCGTCGAGCTTGGAAAAAGGCTCGTCGAGCAGCAGGAAGTGCGGAGCCGAGACGAGCACCCGCTGCAGCGCCACCCGCGCCTTCTGACCGCCGGAGAGCGTTTCCGGGTCGCGGTCGAAGAAGCCGGCGAGCCCGACCTCGGCGAGCGCCCCCTCCGCAAGCGCGCGGCGTGTCGCGCGTCCCCGGACGGACGGCGGAATGGCAAACAGGATGTTGCCTCCGACGGAGAGATGCGGGAACAGCAGCGGATCCTGGAACAGGATGCCGGCGTGGCGCCGGTTGGCGGCAACATTGGTCAGGTCTTCCTTGCCGATCAGCAGCTGCCCGCTGGCCTTGAACGCCGGATCGAGGAAGCCGCCGGCAAAGGCGAGCAACGCTGACTTTCCGGAGCCGGACGGCCCCATGATCGTCAGAACCTCACCCGGCATCACCGTCGCCGAGACCGCAAGCAGCGTCCGGTCCGCCAGCCGGATCGTCACGTCTGACAGCGTCAGGGGTCTAGTCTCGGCGATTTCCAGCATTCACGTCCTCATGGCCTGGCGGTTGCGGAATAGCAACTGGGGGCCGAGCGAGGCAACGAGAAATGCAAGAAAGGGCAGGGATGCCTGGACGAGCGCATAGACGCCGATCACCCGCCGGTCGCCGCCGGAGGAAAGCGCCACCGCCTCGGTGGCAATCGTCGTCAGCCGCCCCGCGCCGATCAGCAGCGTCGGAAGATAGAGGCTGACGGACACCGAAAAGCCGACGGCAAAGGCGGTGAGGCATGCGCGAAACAGGAGCGGCAGGCGGACGGTCAGCAGCGTTCGCAGCGCGGACTTGCCGAAGCCGGCCGCGACCCTTTCGAAGCGCGGATCGAGCTCGCGCCAGGGGGCGGAGAGCGACAGCAGCACGTAAGGCAAGGCGAACAGGAAGTGGACTGCCAGAACACTCCAAAACGCGGGTTTAAGTCCTGCCGAGATGATCAGGATCTGCAGGCCGAAAACGAAACTGATTTCCGGCAGCAGCAGCGGAAGATAGAGCAATCGGTGACGCGGCACGTTCCCGCCACGCTCTGCGGCGCCGTTACGGTGGAGCAGCAGAATGGCACAAAAGAGAGCGAGCGCCGCCGACAGGAGAGCGAGGGCAATCGTGGTTCGGAGCGCCGGCCAGAGCGGCGGCAGCGTTCGCAACCAGGTTTGCAGCGTGAGCTCCGCCGGCAAGGCCGCCGGGAATGGCCAGAGCCCGGCAACCGACCAGAGGCCGAGTAGGGTAATGCCGAGGAAGATGGAGGCGGCGCAGCCGGCCATTGCGAAAGCTGAGACGAACCGGGGCATGGCGTCGTTTCTCAGGCGCCGCCCCGAATAGGTCAGCTTGCGGACCACAAATCGACCGAGCCGTTCGATCAGCAGCCAGATTGCGACCGCTCCAAGAACGACGGCAAGCTGCAGCAGGGCGGCCGCCGAGGCGAGAAACCGGGCGCCGAGGTCGTGATCCGCCGTCCATTGGGCGATCCGCACCGGCAGCGTTGCCGGCAGCTGCGGTCCGAGGATGATCGCGACGTCGACGACCGAGACGGAATAGACGAGGACCGCGAACACCGCCAGGCGGAGCTGCCGGTAGAGGGCCGGCCAGAGGCTGACGAGAAAGCCGATCAGGCGTCCATAGCCGAGCGCCGCGGTCAATTGTCGGGATTGGCGGAGCGGCAGATGCGGCAACGCGGCGAGCGCGATCAGGAAGAGGAAGGGTACTTCCTTGGTGATCAGCCCGACGAGCATCGAGAGAGCGAGCGGATCGTTCGGAACGAGCCATTGCGGCGGCCGCCCGAAGCCGGTCAGTTCCGGCGAAACGAGCCGAAGGAGAAAGCCCGAGGGCGCCACGAGGAAGGCCAGCGCGAAGGCGGCGGCCGCATGCGGAACGGCAAGCAGCGGCGACACCATGTGCTGAATGCGGGAAAAGGCCGGCGTTCCGGCAAATCCTGCCAGGAAGGTGCCGACGATCGCAACGGCAGCGCCGGTGGTGGCCAGGCCGACCACGAGGCCGGTGAGGCTCGAGCGCAGGATATGCGGCTGGCCGGCAAGCTCGGCGAAATGACCGAGCGTGAATTCCGAGCCGCCGAGCGCCGGGAGGTAGCCGAAGGCAGGCAGGATGACTCCCGCCACGCCGGCAAGGATCGGCAGTCCCAGGATCAGGGCAAGAAGCGTGTTCGCGGTAAAAGTGCGCGATCCCTTCAACGCTTTGACGCTAATTGGCCGCCCCATAGCGCCGGATCCATTCGGCCTCGATGCGTATCATCCAGTCCGGATGCGGCTCGTCGAGCGCCGGTCCGAGCTCGTCCGGCTTCAGAGTGGCAATGCCGAGATCGAGCTTTTCGAAGGCGGATCGATCCTCGGCGGCAAGCTTTGCCACGGAAAGAACGGTCGGATCTCCCCAGACCTTCGGATCCTGCTTGCGCAGTTGCGCTTCGGGCGAAAGCAGGAAATCGGCGACGAGCAGCGCCCCGGCCTTCGCCGTGGCATTATAAGGGATGGCGAGGAAATGCGTGTTGCCGAGCGTGCCGCCGGAAAAGACGAAGGAGCGCACCGTGTCCGGAAGCTCGCCATTGGCGATAGCCGACGACGCCTCCGCCGGGTTGAACGCGAAGATGATATCGAGCTCGCCATCGGCGAGCTTCTGCTTCATGTCGGGATAGTTCTGCGGATAGGCTTTGCCTTGCCGCCACAGAAGCGGTGTTAGCTTGTCGAGATAGGCGAACAGCGGCGCGGCATCCGCCGCGAAAGTCGCGTCGTCGACCGGCCGTTGCAGCTTGGGCTTGTCGTCGATGAGCTCGATCAACACTTGCTTCAGGAAGGAGGTGCCGGTGAAATCCGGTGGCTGAGGATAGGAAAAGCGGCCCGGATTGGCTTCCGCCCACGTCAGGAGCCCTTTTGCCGAATCGGGCAGATCGGCTTTCCGCGTTCGCGCCGTATCATGGAAGAACACCAGCTTGGCGCCCCCCCAAGGGCTTTCCAGCCCCTCGGTCGGAATGGTGAAATCCCGAAGCACCGTCGGCTTGGTCTCATGATCGACATAGCGCCAGTTCGGCAGTTTCGTCGCCCAGTCGGGCCCGAAGAGAAGCCCTTCGCGCTTCATCGCCGCGAAATTCTCGCCGTTGATCCAGACGAGATCGACCGCACCGCCGTCGTTCTTCCCCGCCGCCTTCTCCGCAACCACCGTTGCGACCGCTTTCGCCGTATCGTCGAGCTTCACATGCACCACGTCGACGCCGTAGCGGGATTTCATCTCGCCGCCCGCCCAGCGAATATAGGCGTTGATATTCTCGGAGCCGCCCCAGGCGTTGAAATAAACCGTCTGGCCCTTCGCCTCGGCAAGGACGGCATTCCAGTTTCCGGCATCGGCTGCCGACGCCTCGCCGGCAAGGCCAAAGGCCAGCATTGCCGCCGCGACAATTTTTCTCGCTCCGATCATGTGGCTGCCGCTCCCTCCCGCCTGATGTTGGCCGAGCGTACGGCAAGCCCATGCGGCGTCAATGCAGGCGCTCGCGGGCGGGCGTCACGTTTCGGTGAAGCGCCCGCCGGATAAAGCGGGAGAGTCCGCCTAAGCCTCGACCCGGTACGCCTCGAAGGCAAGCACGGCGCCGGCGAGATCCTCAAGCGCAGCGCCGACCGATTTGAACAGGGTGATTTCGTCGGGCGTGGCGCGGCCGAGGTGCATGCCGCGGGCAAGCTCGAAAAGATCGGCGCGGATTGCCGCTTCCGTGATGACGCCGGCCTTGAGCGGCTGGACGATGTCGCCGCCCTCGCTGAGCGCCCCGTCGCGCGTGTCGACGAAGATGCTGGCGCGGGCGACGGCGCGATCGTCGGATTCGCGCATGGACGGCTTGAAGGCGCCGATCAGGTCGAGATGCGCACCGGGCTTCAGCCAATCGCCATGGATCAGCGGCTCGGAAGAGAGCGTTGCGCACGAGACGATATCCGCTTCGCGGGCAGCCGCCTCGAGATCCGTCGCGACCGATACCGCGACGCCCTTGAGGTCGAGTTCCTTCGCGGTCGCTTCGGCCTTCTTCGCATCGCGGCCCCAGATCGCCACCTCGCGGATGGGACGCACGGAGGCATGCGCCTCGATGACATTTGCCGAAAGCCGCCCGGTTCCGACCATCAAGAGCCGGCTCGCATCTTCGCGCGCCAGGTAGCGGGCCGCGAGCGCCGAAGCCGCGGCGGTCCGCCGGGCCGTCAGCTCGCCGCCGTCAAGGATCGCCAGCAGCTCGCCGGTCTTGCCGGAGGAAAGCAGGTAGCTGCCGTGGATCGCCGGCAGTCCGCGCGTCTGGTTGCCGGGAAAGACCGAAACCATCTTGACGCCGATATAGGCCCCCGGCTGCCAGGCGGGCATGATGAGCAGCGTTGCATCCGCTTCGCCGGGCACTTCGACATCGTGATGATGGCGCACCGGCATGACGCATCCTTTCGCGAACATTTCCCCGAGTGCCCGGACGAGACCGCCCCAGGGCAAGGCCGCGCGTGTCTGAGCCGCATCCAGTACCAGCATTTTTTGAATTCTCCTCTCTGAGATACGCCGACACTAGCAGCCTTTGCCAATCGCGGAAAAGCGGCTTCGACGGGGGAGGGGGTCACGTTCGGCGCAGGAATGCGTTACACGACGTGATTTTTACCTACTGGTCAAGATTTTCGCTGCTGATGTCAGAGGCGATTCTCGAAGTTCTTCCCCTCGCCTAAAATTATCACACGAAATCAGAGACTTGTCGTTTTTTGAAGTTTTTTTAAAAATGTCTGTTGACGTGTCTGAGGTGTGGGGTCTATAAGCCCGATCACTGACGAGGGCGGCGGCGCTG
>NZ_NWTD01000032.1:0-10031 GCF_002532005.1 Sinorhizobium sp. NG07B
GCTACCGCCCCAAATACAGCAACCCAAAACCGCAGGAGCGAACTCAAAACTGGATAAAACTTGGGGGCAAGGTCACGCGAACTTGAGCGCATCGTGCAGGAATACTATGCTTGTATGGTCGGAGGCGCCCGCATTCCGGTCGTACTAATCCGAGAAATGCAGTTCTTCGGTTCGATATAGGCATTGGCAGTCGACCGCAGCCGGCATATCGGTTGCTTGGTCTAGGGATGAGGCGCTCGAACTAATGATAGACATTTTCTGGAATATTGAGCAACGCAGCTAACCTCAAATCGAACACGCCCTTAAAAATGACTGGTGCATAGCTAGATTCAGCTCAATCACGTGTTGCTGGAGTGAACATGCTTCAAAAGTTCGAGCGCTACCCGCTCACCTTCGGACCCACGCCCATCGAGAAGCTCGACCGCCTCGGCAAGCATCTAGGCGGAAAAGTGGAAATTTACGTCAAACGCGAGGACTGCAACTCCGGTCTTGCGTTTGGCGGAAACAAGCTCCGCAAGCTCGAATACATCATCCCCGATGCGATCGCGTCAAATGCCGATACGCTTGTCTCCGTCGGCGGCGTGCAGTCCAACCACACGCGGATGGTCGCCGCGGTCGCCGCCAAGATCGGCATGAAATGTCTCCTGGTTCAGGAGAGCTGGGTACCACATGAGGATGCCGTCTACGACCGGGTCGGCAACATTCTCTTGAGCCGCATAATGGGGGCAGAGGTGCGCCTGGTCGACGATAGCTTTGACATCGGCATCCGCCGCAGTTGGGAACAAGCGCTCGATGAGGTCAAGTCAAGGGGCGGCAGGCCCTACGCGATACCGGCCGGGGCCTCAGTTCACAAATATGGCGGCCTCGGCTACGTAGGGTTCGCGGAGGAGGTGCGCACCCAAGAGAAACAGCTTGGGTTTACCTTCGACTACATCGTCGTTTGCACGGTTACGGGCTCGACGCACGCCGGCATGGTCGTTGGATTCGCCAAGGACGGTCGACAGCACAAGGTGATCGGTATCGATGCCTCCGCCACCCCCGCCCAAACCAAGGCCCAGGTGATAAACATTGCCCGACATACGGCGAAGCTCGTCAGGCTTGGCACTGAAATCGTCGAGGATGACGTAGTGTTGCTCGAGAAGTACGCGTACCCGCGTTATGGCATTCCGTCGGAGGAAACCAAGACTGCCATCCGTTTGTGCGCGCGGCTCGAGGGCATAATTACTGATCCGGTCTATGAGGGCAAATCGATGCAAGCGACAATCGACCTTGTCCGGAAAGGCTTTTTTCCAAACGGATCGAGAGTCCTCTACGCGCATCTCGGCGGCGCCCCGGCGATTAACGGTTATGGCTACACGTTTCGCAACGGCTGACGCGCCACAGACGACCATTAAAAAACCTTGCCGCATTGAGAATAACTAATCTTGAAGTAAGCTCCGGTCTATTGTGAGGCGACCCCGTCTTTGGATCACCTGAGCCGGAACTTCGGGATTGTGACGGTGGGCTGCTGCTTGCAAAAATACTGGACAGCGGTGTATGGGCTAACGCGAGCAAATGTTCTTACCTCGATTGCCTGACCGGAGCCGAAGTCCGAATTGCCTTAACGGCTTCGGCCGCCTTGGTTGAGCGGGTTTACGGCGCCCGATCCGTGGCGGTCCAGCACCGCGAGGCCCGCGGAGGACACCTGCCGCCACTGCTGATGACATGTCGGCCAACCAACACTGTTGTCCAATTTATCGTTCACCCGACATAGTGGTGCCGGGACGGTTTGTCCTGCACTGTCATGTAACCACTTGAACAGTGATACAAACTCTCCTACGATCCGTTCTTGAGTAGTTGGCACGACTTCTGAATCTCTCCGTTGCATTCTACATGTGTCGTTTCCGACGGTTTACGCGGCGGCTCAAGTGGCTCAGAAGCGACCGTGTCACATGCTTGCAATGGACCTTATGATAGTTGTGCATCTCATCGAAACAGCTCCAGGCAGCGACACAATGCCTCGATATCCGCGCCGCCGGTGATCCCGGGGGCAAGTGTAATATTTCGCGGTTCTCTAGGGCCGAGAGTTGGAACTCAGTACGAAGTGCTGCAACCGGAACGGCGGCCAAGGTAAGGGGCGAAGCATCCTTGATGAGCCGGTGCAAGGTCATTTGGCCGGCAGAGTAGCCGCGGAAGGCGGCCAAAATTGAATTTGCCTGCACGGAGAAAAATACATGGACACCAGCGTTGTTCAACAGAACACACTTCGACAAGCGGCGCAAAAGCGGATCAAGGCTTCACATGCGCTCGGTGGTGACGCCGATCGCTTAGCCCAATACTATCATGAATGGGCCGATTCCTACGAGTTGGACGTTGAGCGAGAACGCTACTGCGGCCCCTCGATCGTGGCGGAACTCGCGGGCGCACTGCAGGCGGCTTACATCGACAGAGAGCGAGCAGCGACGGCAATCCTGGATGCTGGCTGCGGTACAGGGCTAGTTGGCGTTCAATTGGAGCATCTCGGCTTCCGCTTGATAGACGGGTTCGACCTCTCAGAGACGATGGCCGAAATGGCGCGCCAAACCGGCGTCTACCGAAACGTTGAAGGCGACGTTGATCTAAGCAGGCCAATCTCGGACTACTCGTGTGCGAGCTATGATATGACCGTCTGCTGCGGCGTCTTCACGCTCGGGCATGTCCACCCGCATGCGCTGCGCGAGCTGGCGCGGGTCACGCGTCCGAACGGGTTCGTGGTCGCAAGCGCCTGCGAAAGTCATGCGGGGGCAACGTCGTTTGAGGACGAGGTGATGTGCCTGCAAGAGGCTGGCGTCCTTACGCCGGAACAGTGCCTGAACGACGGCAAGTTCCTTGGGGAGGAGGACGCGCATTACTGGATTTTGCGAGTGAACGGGAAGCCCGCCGAGCAGCGAATATGACCTGCGGATCTGCGCTAAGGCGAGTGCTCACGCATACAAGGGTGCCCAGCACGTGAGGTCTAGCAATCTTGTCTCTTGTTCAGCGCGGCATTTCGCGAGGTGAATTGCCGGCGCCTGTGGCCGCGTCTCAGACAAACAGCCGATCGACCCACCTCTAACTGCATGCGGCCGTGCTACGCGGTGGGAGGGACGAATGATGGCGTCTATGGTGACCACGTTTTGCTCCCTTCCCTATTCATTATCAACGCCAGCCATACCGCCGCCGAGGACCAGTCATACCCACTCAGTAGTCACGCTCGATTCACTCGCTAAGGTGCATCCACCCTTCGACGGCGGGGGACTTGGATGAAAACTATTGGCTGCATTACGAAGGCAACGAGCGCCTTGAGGTCGGCATTCTCTGCATCGAGCGAGAGAATGATCTGACTGAATTGCGCGGCATCCTGAGGTACAGGGTTCGGGTCGAAGCGGCATGGCAGACCCTAGCACATTAGGATCAGGCCGTTGTCGTTGGCCGCTTTACGGCGTTTCGCTTGACCCGAGTCCAATCGATGCTGGCCAGCAAAAGCGAGAACTCTTGGCTACTCATCCTGCATCGCGCCAACGCGGATCGTGGCCGAAACCAACTTGCCCCGCTCCAGCCATTTCGTCGCCAGGATGATGCCAGAGTCACCCCAATAAATGCAGCGCAGGCGATCGCATCGCTTGGCGCGGAACACGAACACGTCACCACATAACCGTTTTTATGTGCCGGGCGAGATCATGTGGCCGAGCCGCGAAGACGGCTGCCGAAGCCTGCCAAATCTGGAATCCTCCGCCACATAATATTCAGATGCTGTTCAGCAGTTGCAGTACGGCGTCATTTGGTCGGAAACGGACGCCAAGATCGCCGGAGACTCCAGCCTTCTCGAGACCTTTGCGCATCATCTCGACATCGGCGGCGGCATAGCGATGGGTTGTGGCGACCTGTGCGTGCCCGAGCCAGGCTTGGATTGTCAAAAGGTCCACGCCCGACTGCAGAAGCATCATGGCAAGTGAGTGTCGGAAGATGTGCGGCGATATAGGCTTGTGAGGCCGGCCTAATGGTCACAGCTTGGGCCGCCGCACGCCGCACGATATGGGTTGCTCCGAAGCGCGTCAGCCGCTTGTTGCGGGCGCCGACGAATATCGGTCGAGGCTCGTGGTTCGCGATTCCGTGTTCGGCCAACAAGGCTGTCAGTGCTCTCGCCAGATGCTGAGGAATGGGGATGACGCGGTCTCTGCGCCCTTTGCCGCGCAGCATTACTTGCGGGTGCGACCGTTCCAACTGAAGGTCGTTTGCATTGACGCCGGTAGCTTCGGAGACCCGCGCGCCGGTCCGTGCCAGGAACAGTAGGAACGTGCGGTCACGCCGACCACGGGACGTCCTTGGATTGGGCGCCTCGATGAGGGCTTCCACTTCGGCCTTGGTGAGGTGGTGCGTCACCTCGATGTGCGCCCGCTTTATGGGAATCGTCAGCACGCGTTGGGCGACACCGAAGGACGCCGGAAAGGCGGCTGCGACATGGTGGAAGAACGATCGGATCGCCGCTAGGCGGGCGTTGCGCGTGGCGATGGTGTTGTTCCGCTTCTCCTCGAGTTCGTCGAGAAAGGCGAGAATGAGGTCTCGATCGAGCTCCTCGAGCACCAACGCAGCCGGCTTCTTCCGCAACCGGGTGGCGGCAAAGAGGATGAGCATGCGCAAGGCGTCGCGATAGCTGACCACGGTCGCGCGAGTCGCGTTGCGTTGTTTGGTCAGGCGCCGGCGAAAGTAGGACTCCAAGAGCGGCGCCAGGAGTAAATGTTCACTCATGCTGCGCCTCCATCGAGGAAGGCGCGCTCCGCCGCCATGGCGAGAAGATCCACCGAGCCAGTGAGGTAGTAGGCTGTGTCACTGTAGCTGGCGTGGCCGAGATAGGTGGCGAGCACCGGGAGTAGCGCCTGGACGTTGGCGCGTTGTTGATGCCAAAGGCTCATGCGGGTCACGGCAAACCGGTGCCGCAGATCGTGCGGCCGCAACGGCTTGCCGTCATCAAGGCCGGCGAACTTGCGGACCTGAGCAAATCCGCTTTGCAAGCCAGTCGCCGAGAGGCGGTTGCCACGAGAGCTGAGAAAGAAGGCCTGGTCCTTGGGACTGGGAAAAACGGCATCGCGCTCACGGGCATAGCGGCGAAGCGCTGTTTGGGTCGTTGTGTGAACCGGAACGAGACGATCCTTGCGGAACTTCGTCTTCCGAACCAGAAGAACCCCGTTGGTCAGATCGACATCGGAACGATCAAGCCTGACCACTTCGCCCGATCGCAGTCCCGAGCTTGCTAACAGTCCGATCAGCGTCGCCATCGTCCGCCCCTGAGAGGGATATCTGGAGAAATGCGGGCGCATGCGTCGATGAGCGACGCCAACTCTGCCTCGCTGAGGATACGCGGAGGCGGAATCGCCCTGGATCTAGAATAGGGCAAAGGCGGTCATGCCGCGCCTCCCGGAAAGGGGAGTGCGACCTCGGCGAGCTGCGGTCGCAACCTTTACGTAAAGCGCCGTTGTGTTGATGCTCCGGTGGCCAAAAAGATCGGCGATCTCGTTGATTGGCCTTCGCTGCCCGCGCGTAACTCGCCGTTGCGAATGCCCGTGGTGGCGAGCAGCAGCAGGATGGCTCGATCGCGGATATCGACCGACGTCGTTGCGCCGATCGCATCGATTGCGCGCCGAACGTCACCCCATGCAAGGCGCGGCGGCAGATGCGCCAAACGCCAATAAGGCGTCCTCGCGACGATGCGGGCAAGATCTTGGTGATGGTGGCCAGCCCAACATAAAAACCGAAGAGATGTTCGAATGTGAGAAGTCGCTGCCGTGCGGGTGCCGGAGGTCGCCGATAGCGACAGTCGATGCTCGACAGCAGCGAGCACGTGCTCAGCTGTCAACGCCTCAAGGTCTTGGCCGGGATGACCACCCAATCCAGAAGCGTCGGCCGCCCAGAAGAACACCTTCGCGGGTCTTCGGCTCCAGGCCCCGTACTCTGCGCAGATAGTCCGAAAGGAGGCCAGAAGCAGAGCATCCGGGTCAGCCCTTTCACTTGGAACGGAAATAATGAACCGTTCCGGAGCCACTCGCCGTGCGTGTGCCAGAGCCGATACTGCCCCGATGCGCGGAGTATCCGTAGTAAACGAGCCCAACGAGCTGTCGATGACATCTTGATGGATTGGCATCAGGCCACAGCGCGTCCCCGCAAACTGGCTAAAACGCGCAATCCGGCTCAGGTAAATCGTGGCGGACGCTCGCTTATAACCGACCGTGAAAAAATGCTCCGCGAGGCGATCCATCTCGCCACCGAGCGCACCGCTCCGAGCCGTTTGAGTACCCCACGATTCGAAAAATAGAAGTCGAGCATCCTGCCCCTCCAGCATTGCGGCGCAGGGGGATCCCGCACCCATCCCAGAGGCACGAAATATTATGTGGCGGAGAATTCCAGATTTAGCAGGCCGGCAGCCGTCTTCGCGGCTCCGCCACATTAAATCTCGCCCGGCACATAAATAGGGATAGGTCGCAATGGCCGACGCCACGTATGCACCAGCCCATTCATGCCGCGCCGGAAATCGATTGGCTGCGTCGCCACCATGATCTCCACGCCATTCGACGAAAGTCCGATCACCGGCGCCCTCGCAACGCCGCCACGATCGCCTGCACCAACTCGTGCACCTGCGAGCCGATCAGGTCATGCGCGCTCCGGCAATCTCGATCGCAATCGACCCGTGGCAACGAGGGCGTTATCCGACGACGAGCCCTGGCGCGCCGCTCGATCGCAAACCACCGTCATCGGTATGAACATGGCCTGCTGCGAGCAGGCTTGCTCGGATCGGCGAGAGGCCAGCCCGACTTCCCGGCGTCACGTTCAGCAAACCGCGATCCACGCCCCAGCGCCGGGCAACAGGCGAGATGTCACCTTGGGTTGAGCGCTTTCGGCAAGGATCCGCGCCTTCTCTTCGTCGGTCCAATTCCGCCGCTGGCGCCGGCCGGTGATCACCTCGGTCCCCGGTAGCCCCTTCATGCCTGGCTTCATCCATGACCTCAAGCACGGCATCAGCGCAATCTCCAACCATCCCGTTTCACTCTTGCCGATGAAGGAGCTTATCTCTCGGCCTCAAGCACAAAAGGAAAACAGATGTGGCTTCATCGCAGCCTGTCACCGCCGTGTTGTTGAGGCTGAACGGCACGGCTTTCAACACCAGTTTGAAAATATGGTCTTCATGAATACGAGTCATAAACTGGTGACGAATATGCGTTTGTAACTCGGGGTGGTGCACCCGAGAATAAACGGACAGAAACAACACGTTTCGCGTAGGTTCAGCCTCTACTGCAGTCTGTGCCATCAGAAATGGGAGGTGTGCGCCGTGAGTACATTAGAAACTTACTTTCCCTCACAGCGTGAGCAAACGTTTCTAGACAAAGTTGTTAACGGGACTTACGACCGGCAGATCATCGCCGGCATAGCCAAGTTCGCCAGCGAGAATGTGCCCCAAGATATGCGCGGCTTTTATTCACGAGAAGACCTGGATCAGATCCTCGAGCTGAAGGGCACCCCGAGAGATCTAGAAGCTAGGATGCCCATCAAGATCACGCGGCACTACTATGAGCAGGCGCAATACAGCCGCCCCATGCAGACCCTGGTGAAAGCCAGCCCGAGAGAGACCTATGACCTGGACGGCGCAGAAGATCCAGGAAAGCAGATGACCTTCAGCCCGTGCGAGGGGCTGATCCATAAGTACGAACTTGGTCTACTCTACGTAGCATCCACCTGCTCCGCCCACTGTCGCTTCTGCTATCGCGAGGAACTGATTGGTCGCAAACCGATTAGTCGCGAAGACGGCACGGTAACTCCAAAGGGTCTGGCACAGCTCGGTAAGGTCGTCGGATATATTCGTGAGCACAACAGGCTGGTGTCCGCGAACGGCGGCCGCCATCCGGAGACCGGTCGCGAAAAGCTACGCGAGATCCTGGTGTCGGGCGGTGATCCCATGGTTCTAGGAAACAAGAACCTTGCTGCTTGGCTGGCCGGGCTTGCGGAAGCCGGTGTTGAGAATATCCGCATTGGGACCAAGGAACTGGCGTTTTATCCGCAACGTTTCGACAAGACCTTCTTTGCGATGCTCGACGCGTTCCACCAAGCTTATCCGGCAATCAGCCTGCGGATGATAGTGCACTTCAACCATCCCGATGAATTCTTGCGCAAGGCGCCCGATGGCGGCTATACCGACAATCCTGGGGGTGGGTTCGAATGGATCGCCGAAACCCGGGCTGCGGTAAACGAACTCGCCCGGCGCGACTGGATCACGATGCACAATCAGTCGCCGATTATTCGCGAAATAAACGACAACGCGGATTCGTTGCGCATCATGCAGCGCGAGATACTCCGCAACGGTATCGAGAATCACTACTTCTTCTGTGGCCGTGACATAATTGGCCACAAAGCGTTCAATGTCCCGATTGAACGTGCTTGGCAGATTGTCAACGAGTCTCAGAAGGGCCTCTCCGGCGTCGAGACGCATGCGCGGCTCTCGATCACCCACTACAAAGGCAAGACCGAAGTTGCTGCCGTTACCAATGAGTTCGTACCTGGCATTCCTCGCGGCGAAAAGGGCGTCGTGATTTTCAAACTACTGCGTTCGGCCGCTGATGCACGAGATCGATCCAAAGTGACGATCGTCGGTCGAAACCCGAATGCCATTTGGTTCAGCGGCTATAACGACCGTGTGATTTTCGATGAGGCCGGTCTCTACTCAATGTATGGAATTAAGCCCGCATTTGTCCAGGCGGCCGAGTAGATGCGACGTATGGGGCTTTCGAACAGTACGGAAGTATCGATTATACCGTCATCCACAACTGAATTGAACTGCAAACACATCGTCTACGTCGCCTGTTTCCGGTTCTCCACGAGAAGCAGAGATTTCTGATTATCACTCCGACGAATGCTTTGACGTTGTGTCTAGCAAGTGTTCCGCTCGCGCTCGAGCAAGTTTGCAGATGAGTAGGAGTCGATACCCCGGAATGAACACAGCAGAGGCCGGAAACCATAGGAAAGTAGATCATCCTTTGCCGGAGCCTGCGATCTGTTTGGTAGGACCGTATGTCCGCCTCTGGGGTGAGTCGACCAGGCCCGTCCAGCAACCCTCGAACGCGCAGTGTAGAGCGGGCTACACGCAGAGGCCGACACAGCGGCGCTGATTCCTGGTCTCGCTTCCCGCAGGTTCACTGCAGCGCGACTTCTGATTCCACGGAATACACGGCTCCGAGCTTCGCCAGTTGGCGCGAAGGTCAATGAGCACGCGCTAGGCTAGCTAGCTGCTTTTGCTGGAGGCGCAGCGCATCTCCAAACCCGTCACTCAGCAGCGCTTCGGGGTCGACTTTCGAAGCTTTATGTGTCGACGCCCAGCTGCGGGGATGACGAGATCATGATCGTGTCCCGGGAGGTGGTGTAGGTCGCGGCTGAAGGCCGTGCTTTCCGACATAGAGCCGGAGGGATATAAGCGGGCCACAGCGGGCAGACTGATTTGCGGATCATCGCTCATTTGCGCCATGGTCTCAAGTGTCAGGTACCGGGCGCGTTGGACGGCCCATTAGTCATTCTGTTCGAGCAGCCGTGCGCCGACGAGACGGACGATGGCTTCGTCGTTCGGAAAGATGCCGACGACCTCGGTGCGTCGCTTGAGTTCGCCGTTGAGACGCTCGATTGGATTCGTCGAGTGCACCTTTGCCCGGTGCTCTTTCGGGAAGGTCATGTAGGCGAGCACATCCTCTTCAGCGTTGTCCATGATGGTGGCGAGCTTTGGAACTTTCGGTCTGATCTGATCGGCGACGCTGCGCCATTGAGCGCTGGCTGACTCCGAGGTCTCCTGGGCAAAGGCCGTTGCGATGAAGGCCGAGACGACCCGCCGGCCGCTCTTGCCGGCATGCGCCAGAACGTTTCTCATGAAGTGGACCCGGGGGCTGTTGAAGAAGTCTCATGCATCTGATTCAATTGAGTAATCGTTGATTCTCTGGAGCCTTCACGATGCTCGGCCGTAAGGAACGTGATCAGCTTGAACTCTATATGTGCGGCTCGCTTCG
>NZ_NWTD01000002.1:0-26980 GCF_002532005.1 Sinorhizobium sp. NG07B
CTGATGAACAAGATGGAAAAGGCCGGTTGCAAGCGCTCGGTCGTCGGCCTCGTCATTCCGACCGGCTATTCCTTCAATCTCGACGGCACGAATATCTACATGACGCTGGCGGCGCTGTTCATCGCCCAGGCGACCGACACGCCGCTCTCGTACGGCGACCAGATCCTGCTGCTGCTCGTCGCCATGCTGAGCTCGAAGGGTGCGGCAGGCATCACCGGCGCCGGCTTCATCACGCTCGCCGCGACGCTCTCGGTCGTCCCCTCCGTGCCGGTCGCCGGCATGGCGCTGATCCTCGGCATCGACCGCTTCATGTCCGAGTGCCGGGCACTCACCAACTTCGTCGGCAATGCGGTTGCGACGCTGGTGGTGGCGAAGTGGGAAGGCGAACTGGACCAGGCGCAGCTCTCGGCGGCGCTTGGCGGCAACCAGTCGGTCGAGACTATCCCGGCGGTGGCGGTTCAGCCCGCCGAATAACTTGCCTCCCAGGGCAACGCACGATGAGTGCAAACTGGCGCGGTCTGGTTTTCCAGGCCGCGTCTTTTTTTGGGCGCGAGGGGTATGGCGACAGTTGCAACGTCAGCGGATGGCGACACTCCCCTGTGGCCGGCAGGCCAGAGGGGGGTATCGCGTCCGCATACGCCGCGAGCCTATCTGAGCCACTGCGTGTGGTGAAAACTAAATCCCGTGCAGCACCTGCGTCGCCTTGACCGCCGCCGAAGCGCGGTTCTCGACGCCGAGCTTCACATAGATCTGTTCGAGGTGCTTGGTGACGGTGCGGGCGCTCAAGCCCAGGATCTCGCCGATGTCGCGGTTGGATTTGCCCTTGGCAATCCAGAGCAGAACCTCGGACTCGCGCTGAGTGAGATGGAAATGCTGGCGCAGCGTCTCGTCGTCGCTGACGCCGTTCTCGGCGGTCAGGCGGAAGAGAAATTCGTTGGCGCCAATGGCGCCGAGATAGGAAATCTGCAGCCCCGTCTGGCCGGCCTGGTGCAGCGTCAGGCTGCCCTGCTTGTCGCTCCCCTGCTTCTCCCGCTCCCGCATCCAGACGGCGATGCGGGCGGCCACCACCGCAAGGCCTTCATCGCTGCCGGTGGCGGCGTTGACGAGGCGGGTCGCCTGCGGCGTCGACCAGCGCACGGTGCCATCGCCGCGCACGGCCAGCAGGTGCCGGCCGGCGGCATCGAGTGCGACGCGGGCGCTCTGGGCCGAGCGGGCATTGGAAAGGTGGACGCGGATGCGGGCACGCAGCTCGTCGATGTTGATCGGCTTCGTCAGGTAGTCGACGCCGCCGGCCTCTAGTGCCCGCACCACATGTTCCGTCTCCGTCAGCCCCGTCATGAAGACGACCGGCACCTGGGCGACCGAGGCATTGGCCTTCAATCGCGTACAGGTGTCGAAGCCGTCCATGCCGGGCATCACCGCGTCGAGCAGGATGAGGTCGGGGGTGATGCGGTCGGCGATGTTGAGCGCCGCATGGCCGGAGGTGGCGATCAGCACGGAAAAGCCGGACTGTTCCAGCGCCTCGGTGAGGAAGCCGAGCGCCTCGGGAGAATCGTCGACGAGCAGCACGATGTCGCGCGGGTTGGCGGTTTCAGGCACGGGCGTTCGCCTCCTCGGGAAGCAGCCGTTTCAGAAAGGCATCGTAGCCGGCAAGGTCGAAGGCCCGGACATAGGCAGTGGCCGCCTCGGCAAAGGGCTTGTTCTCGGGGTTCAGGGCAATCTCCGTCAGTTTCGCCTCTATACCTCTCACGTAGCCGATTTCGCCGAGCGCTATCAATTCCCTCACATGCTGCTCGCCGGGGCTGGTGACAGTGGCTTTGCCGTTGGCGGGCGCATCTTTGACTTCGCCCTCGTGGATCCATTCGAGGCCGAGATGGATCGCCAGCTTGTCGGTGAGCTGGCGCACGCCGAAAGGTTTGGCGAGCGTGTCGTTGTGGCCGATGGCGCCGGCCGCCGAGCCGTCGCCGATATTGGCAGACAGCATGATCGCCGGCGCCGTCTGGCCGCCCTCGCGGAGCTTTGTCACCAGTTCCCAGCCGTTCATGCCGGGCATCGAGATATCGATCAGGAAGAGGTCCGGCCGCGTCCCCTCGATGAGCGCCAGGCAGTCGGCGCCGCTCGCCGCCGAGAGAACGGTGAAGTCGAGCGGAGCGAGTACCTCGCGCATCAGTTCGCGGTGGTCGGCATTATCGTCGACGACGAGGATGGTGCGGTGCGCGCCCCTGTAGGACCTGATCCTGCGCACCGGGTCGATGAGCGCCACCGGACGGTCGACGGCCGAAAGCATCAGCCGCACCTTGAAGGCGGTGCCCTTGTCCTTCTCGCTCGTCACCGAGATCTCGCCGCCGAGCGTCTGGGTCAGCAGGCGGGTGATCGTCAAGCCAAGACCGAGCCCCGGCATGCGATACTCGGCGTCGCCTCGCTGGAAGGGATCGAAGATCTTGGGCAGGTCCTTGTCACTGATGCCGCGGCCGCTGTCTTCGATGGTGAAGGTCGCCACCTGGCTGCGATAGACGATGTCGAAGCGGATTTGGCCCTGATCGGTGAATTTCACCGCGTTCGACAGTAGGTTGACGAGGATCTGCCTGAGCCGCTTCTCGTCGGTCTTCACATATTGCGGCAGCGTAGGGCTCCGGTTGTGCTCGAAGCCGATGCCCTTGGCCTGCGCCTGCGGGCGGAACATGTCGACGATCTGGTCGAGGAAATCGTGAACGTTGATCTCGTTCGAATAGACCTGCAGCTTGCCGGCCTCGATCTTGGAAATGTCGAGCAGCCCGTCGATCAGGCCGGAAAGATGATCGGCGCTGCGCTTGATCACCTTGATTGCGCCCTGCCGCGATTGCGGGATCGTCTCATCGCGCTCGAGGATCTGCGCATAGCCGAGCACGGCGTTGAGCGGCGTGCGCAGCTCGTGACTTAAGCCCACGACATACCGGCTCTTGGCGCGGTTGGCGGATTCGGCCGCTTCCTTGGCATTCTGCAGCGCCGCGTCGGTCTTCTTGTGGGCGGCGATCTCCTTCAGAAGCAGGGTGTTCTGGCGGGAGGATTCCTCCTCGGCCACGACGCGGCTGTCATGGGCGAGCACATAGAACCAGGAGACGACGCCGGCGAGGATGGCGAAGACGAAGAAGACGATGGCGATCGTGCGTTCGACGACCGCGGCGGTCTCCGGCGAGGCGGCGGTCGTCTGGTGGGCGATCATCGCCAGGATAACCCCGATGCCGGAGATCGAGATCACCGCCGAAAACGCGTAGCGCCCCAGCCTCGTGGCGAGCTTTGCGACGACCGTCTCCGGCAGCACGGCCTTGGCCACCGCGGCGATTTGGGCATTTAACCGCGCCTTCGGCTTGCACATGTCGTGGCAGCGGCTGTCGAGTGAGCAGCAGAGCGAGCAGATCGGCGCGGCATAGGCCGGGCACCAGGCCATGTCTTCCGGCTCGAACGGATGCTCGCAGATCGAACAGGTGATCTCGCTTTCGCTTATCCAGCTCTTGCGCGGCTTGCGGGCGAGATAGAACTTTCCCTCTGTCCACCAGGCAAGGAGCGGCGAGACGATAAAGGCGGTGACGAGGGCGATATAGGGCGCCAGCGAGGCGGCGATGTCACCCATGACGCCGAAATGTGCGGCGAGCGCCAGAAGCGCCGAGACGCTCATGGTGCCGAGGCCGACAGGATTGACGTCGTAGAGATGGGCGCGCTTGAATTCGATGCCAGGCGGCGAGAGGCCGAGCGGCTTGTTGACGAAGAGATCGGCAGAGATCGTCGAGAGCCAGGCCATGGCGATGACCGAGAAGATGCCGAGCGTCTCCTCGAGCAGCCGGTAGATGCCGAGCTCCATCAGGAGCAGCGCGATCGCCACGTTGAAGACCAGCCAGATGACGCGGCCCGGATGGCTGTGGGTCAATCGCGAAAAGAAGTTCGACCAGGCAAGCGACCCCGCATAGGCATTCATCACATTGATCTTCAGCTGGGAGACGACGACGAAGGCGACCATCAGTATGAGCGCGGCCGTCTCAGAGGGGACGATGTAGCCGAAGGCGGTGTAATACATCTGCGCCGGATCGGCGGCGCGGGTCGAGGGCACGCCGGCGCTCAGCGCCAGCACGACGAGGAAAGAGCCGGCCAAGAGCTTCGGTGCGCCGACGATCACCCAGCCGGAACCGGCGAGGAAGACGGCGATGCGGTGGTGCAGCTTCCTCTGGCCGTCCGGAGGCAGGAAGCGCAGGAAGTCGACCTGCTCCCCGATCTGCGCCATCAGCGCGAAGATCACGGCCGATGCGGCGCCGAACTCCGCGAGATCGAAGGGCGCGACGGTGCCGGCTGGGCCGGAGGCGTGCTGGATGCCGGCATAGGAGAGCCACAGGCCCACCTTCTGCCAGTCGGCAAAAGCGATGAAGGCGAAGGGCACGATGTTGAGCACGATCCAGAAGGGCTGGGTCAGGAGCTGGAATTTGCTGATCAGCCGCACGCCGTGAGTGACGAGCGGGATCACCATGACGGCGCTTACGATGTAGCCGATCCAGAGCGGTATGCCGAGCGCCAGCTCGAGGGCCCCGGACATGATCGACGCTTCGATCGCGAAGAGGATGAAGGTGAAGCTCGCATAGATCAGCGAAGTGATCGTCGAGCCGATATAGCCGAAGCTCGCGCCGCGTGTCAGAAGGTCGATGTCGACGCCGTGGCGGATCGCATAGCGGCTGATCGGCAGCCCGACGACGAGGATCATGACGCTCGCCACGAGGATCGCGATGATCGCATTGGTGGTGCCGTAGGACATGGTGATGGCGCCGCCGATTGCTTCCAGCGCCAGGAAGGAGATCGCGCCGATCGCCGTCTGCGAGATACGTTCTGAGGAAAAGCGCCGCGCGCTCTTCGCCGTGAAGCGCAGCGCATAGTCTTCCAGCGTCTGGTTGGCGACCCAGCGATTGTATTCTCGCCGAACGGGAATGATGCGCTGGCGTGCCGCCATGTTGCCTCGTCGTTAGGGTATTCCGCCGGTCTCTGCCTATTTTCCCGGCAAGCTGTGGCGACGCATGAAATTTATGCAATGCAACGAGCGGGAAAGCAAGCTTGAAACGGTCAGTCGCTCGTAGTCGCGGCGGAGCACGGGCAATCGGCTTGACAGGAGCGTCCTCTCTCCTGTATTAAACCTAGAAGTTAATTAGCTTTTAGGTTAAATTCGGCATGGATCAGTTGAGCACCACGCTGTCGGCCTTGGCCGACCCGACCCGTCGGGCCATTATCACCCGTCTTGCCTCGGGCGAGGCGACTGTGAACGAGCTGGCTGCCCCGTTCGACATGAGCCTGCCGGCCGTCTCCAAGCACCTGAAGGTTCTGGAGCGCGCCGGCCTCATCGCGCGCGGCCGCAACGCGCAGTGGCGGCCTTGCCGGCTGCAGGCGGAGCCGCTGAAGGAGATTGCCGATTGGGTCGGGCGCTATCGCCCGTTCTGGGAGGCCAGTTTCGACCGGCTCGACGGCTATCTTGATGAACTGCAGCGCAACGACAAGTCGGATCAGAATTGAACCGAACCTGTCTGAGAAGGGAGAAGCCAATGAATGCTCCATCTCTCAAGGAGGAGATCGCCCTCACCATCACGCGCGTCCTTGCCGCGCCTCGCGACATCGTCTTCAAAGTCTGGACCACGCCAGAGCACCTCGCGCGCTGGTGGGGACCGAAGGACTTCACGGTGCCAAGCATGACGGCCGATTTCCGTGAGGGCGGCGCCTGGCGCAGCTGCATCCGCTCGGCCGAAGGGCAGGACTACTGGGCCCAGGGCACCTATCGCGAAATCGTGCCGCCGAGCCGCCTCGTCTTTACGTTCACCTGGGAAGAAGAGGACGCGATCGATACACTGATCACCGTCACCTTCGAGGAGGTGGCGGGCGGCACAAGGCTCACTTTCCAACAAGCGCCCTTCGCGACAGTCGAGAGCCGCGATTCGCACGCGGAAGGTTGGGGCGAATGCATGGATCGTCTCGATGCCTATGTCGTTGCCTGGAAGGAGGCTGTGTAATGAAGAAGGCCTACCACGGCAGCTGCCATTGCCGGGCGGTTCGCTTTTCCGCAAATCTCGACCTTGCGCCGGAAGGCGAGCGATCGGAGCCGTCGCGGCCGGGCGTCTGGTGGACGACGACTTTCCGCTGCAACTGCTCCTCTTGCCTCAAGGCGCGCTTCTGGAAAATTTTCGTGACGCCTGAGGATTTCTCCCTGCTTTCCGGTGAGGAGGCACTCGCCGAATACCGCTTCGGCGAGCGCTCGATCCGCCATGTCTTTTGCAAGCATTGCGGCGTCCGTCCCTTTGCCAGCGCCGATTTTGAGATGCTGGGCGGACCGTTTCATGCGGTGAACATCGCCTGCCTCGACGATGCGACCGACGAGGAGCTGGCGAATGCGCCGATCGTCTACGAGGATGGTCGGCACGATGCCTGGGACCGGGCACCGGCGGTGACCGGGTATTTGTGACCTGCCGATCACGGGCAGCAGGCGCTCGTCGATGTGGCGGGGCCGCAACAGGCAGCCGACGTGCGCTTCTCCTCGGCGAGCCATCGATCCCGCGGCTTGCAGCTCGCCGGCCTGGGAACGAGTTGCACATGCATTGCGTTGTCGCGCAGGCGCGGGAGCGACGCACGATAGAGCTGCATTGGCCGCACGCCGTCGCTGACCTCGAAGGTGAGCTTTGCCGATCCATCAAGCTCCACGTGGTCCGACACCTTGCGGAGGATCGCAGAGAATTTGCCGGCCGGCATATGTGCGCATTCGGCTCCGTCCACATCCCAGAGCTGCACAAAGATTTCGGTCCAGGATTCCGGATTGGCGCCGCAGTCGAGCGCCGCGAACTGTCCCGCCTTGACCTCCGTCACGTGGTATCCGGTTTTGATCGGCCGCCCTTCGTAGTGAAAGACGAGCGGCAGGTCGCTGGCTTCGGTAAGTGTTTCAAGCAGAAGTCCGAGGGAGATTTCGTCACGCGGAATTTCCGAGTTGTCGAGCGTAATCATCTGCGTTATTCCTATTTCAACGATTCAAGGATTATTGAAATATGAATGAACGTCAAGCGCTCGCCTCGTTCGGCGCGCTTTCCCAGGAAACGCGCCTGCAGATCGTCCGCATGTTGGTCATTGCAGGTCCCAACGGCATGCCGGCGGGCGCAATTGCCGAGAAGGTTGAAGTCTCGCCCTCCAATGTTTCGTTCCACCTCAAGGAACTGGAACGGGCGGGGTTGATCACCCAGCAGCGCGAGTCGCGGTCGATCATCTACTCGGCCAATTATGATGGGCTCGGCAGCCTCGTTCGCTTCCTGATGGAAGACTGCTGTGGCGGCCATCCTGAAATCTGCGCACCGGCCGCCGCGATCGCGGCCTGCTGTGCGCCAACCGTAGAGGGGAAATGCCAATGAACGACGATCGGGTCTACAACGTCCTCTTTCTTTGCACCGGCAATTCCGCGCGCTCGATCATGGCGGAAGCCATACTCGAGGCGGAGGGGAAAGGGCGCTTCCGCGCCTTCTCGGCCGGAAGCCAGCCGAAGGGTGAGGTCAACCCCTGGGCGCTGAAGACGCTCGAGGCGCTCGGCTATCGCACCACCGGGTTCTCGTCGAAGAGCTGGGACGCCTTTGGCGGGCCAAGCGCTCCGCAGATGGACTTCATCTTCACCGTCTGCGACGATGCTGCCGGCGAGGCTTGTCCGGTCTGGATCGGCCATCCGGCAACCGCGCATTGGGGCATCCAGGATCCCGCCGCCGTCGAGGGTTCGGATGTGGAGAAGGGCCGCGCCTTTGCGCTTGCAGCGAAATACCTCAAGAACCGTATATCGGTCTTCGCAGCCCTGCCGTTCGCCTCGATCGACAAGCTCGCGCTTGAGACGAAGCTCCACGAAATCGGCCGGCTCGAAGGCTCCACGTCCCGGCCCGAGGCGCGCTGATGTCGTCGTACGATCTCTCCCGCCGCCTCGTCGCGGAAGGACTAGGCACGGCACTGCTTGTCGGAACCGTCGTCGGCTCGGGCATCATGGCCGCGTCGCTGACAGCGGATACGGCGCTCGCCTTGCTCGCAAACACGCTCGCAACCAGCGCAATCCTGGTGGTGCTGATCACCATCCTCGGGCCGATCTCCGGGGCGCATTTCAACCCCGCCGTATCGCTGATCTTTGTACTGTCGCGCTCCCTGCCGCGACGCGATCTCGCCGGTTACGTCCTTGCCCAGGTCACCGGCGGCATCATCGGCACAATCGTTGCGCATCTGATGTTCGATCATCCGATCCTCGAATGGTCGACGAAGATGCGCACCGGGCAAGCGCAATGGCTCGCTGAATGGGTGGCGACTTTCGGCCTCGTCGCGACCATCCTCGCCGGCATCCGCTTCGAGCAGAAATCCGTACCCTGGCTGGTCGGCCTTTATATCACCGCCGCCTATTGGTTCACCGCTTCCACCTCGTTTGCCAACCCAGCCGTGGCAGTCGCCCGATCGCTGACCGACACGTTCTCCGGCATTCGCCCCGCCGATCTTCCCGGCTTTATCGCGGCCGAGTTGATCGGTGCGATTTCCGCGCTCTTGCTGATGACATGGCTGCTGCAGCCAAGCATTGCACGAGCCGGGAAGCGCGCGGCCTGATATGATCAGCGTGGCTCTCCTCTCCTTGAATCCTCATTCTTTGGCGAGCAGAGGGATGAGGGCAGAGGCGTATCCGCTAAACCCGATGTTCGCTTGGGAGGTCATTACCAGCGGGCGATACGGGGCGCCGCGAGCGCGCCGGCGAGCGTGAGCATGGCAATCGCGATGGTATACCATGTCGCCACGAAGAGCGGTGAATCATCCGTGCAATGGGCGGCATAGAAGGTCGCGGCGATGCCGCCGGCCGCAAGCCCGGCCATTGCGCCCGCGAGCATGGGGTGAGACGGAGCGCCATGGCGCAGCGCCAATAGCAGCAGCGCAAGCGGCCCTATCCCGATCAGCGGGATGAAGGTGAGACAGACGAGACTGTTCGTGCCGACGAGCCTGGCGGACCAAGTGCCCAGCGGCGAGACGGCAAGTTCCGCTACAATCCCGGCGGCCAGCAGCATCGGTGCGACGGCGAGGCCGAGCAGGGTCCGGTGCGGCTCTGCATCCGGCCGCGACAGCATTTTAAGGAGACCGAAGGCGCTGGCGGCGAGCGCCACGGTCACCACGAATTTGAAGAGGAAGCGGAAGGTTTCAGCAGCGGCGGCGATGTCCGACCGCGCGCCGAGCACGCCGAAGAAGACGATGGCCGCCAGCGCGACGGCGGCGGCGCCGGCCGCCGACCAGGCACCGGCCATCGATATGCCGCCTCGTCGCGTGTCTGCCGCCAAGGCCCTGATGAGGTCATCTGTTTCCATGTCAATCTCTTCCAAATCGCCTGGCTATCGCGGCAAGGCCACGGTGTAATGCCACGCGAACTGCGGTTTCATTCATCTCGAGGATTCTGGCCGCCTCGGCGATCGTGCGCCCCTCGACCGATATCGCGGTCACCACCGAGCGCTGGCCCGGCGTCAACGTCTCCAGTGCGCGGCCGATCTCCCAATCCCTGGCTGTTTCCGCCTCTTCGGCTGCGAGCCGGCCTTCCACCTCGCTGATGTCGATCCGCGGATGGCGGCCCTGCCTGCGCATCGCATCGACAAGCTTGTGCTTGGCGATCGCATAGAGCCATGGCGCCACCGGACCATCGCTTCTCCAGGTGTGGCACTTCACATGGATCGCCAGCAACGTCTCCTGAACGATGTCTTCCGGATCGAGGCCGGCGAACCCCGTTCGCCGCCGTGCCCAGGCCCGGACAAGACGCGCCGCTTCGTGCAGGAAGTCGCCATAGGCCCGCTCGTCGCCTTCAAGCGCAGTGCGGAAGAGCCGTGCGAGATCTCGGTCGCTTGCGCCGTCCACCCTGCGCTTCCTCCCCATTCGCCGGTTTTCGCCGATTGTTACAGGTCCGCTCGCGATTCTGTCGGCGTTGTGCCGATCACTGTTCTGATTGCGGATCCAGTCAATCCAAAATCCTCGTGAGTCCGGCGTCCATCGCACTCACGAAAGCGTGTAGGCGGCAAATGTAACATATCCCCGTTTTCGGCGAACGAGGCTCTGTGTGGCCCTGGAAACGGAGGCCGCACGCGACCCTCAAATGGAGAGATGTCATGACTTCCAAATCCACGATCAATGTGGCCGTATTGGCAGGTGCCGTGGCAGCCGCGGTGTCGTCGCTGGCGATGGCCGCGCCGCTTTCACAGGAACAGGTCAAGGCGGCGATGGATGCCGGCAAGGAGAAATGCTTCGGCGTCGCGCTCAAGGGGCAGAACGATTGCGCCGCCGGTCCGGGTACGACCTGCCAGGCCACGTCGACGGTCGACTATCAGGGCAATGCCTGGAAATTCGTCGACGGCGGCACCTGCACGACGATGGAACTCCCGGGCGGCAGGAAGGGTTCGCCCGAGCCGCTCACCCGCGACATTCCCTCGTAACCAAGCGGCCGGAAGGTGGAGGCGACTATGCCTGTATCGACAATTCCAGCAGATCGCGGTGCGCCGCAGGCTCTCTGCTTTCCGGTGCATACGATCGCCGGGCTGGCCGGGACCAGCTTCAAGCACCAGCACCTGCCGTCCATTCTTCTGGATCGGCAGGGCGGCTTCTTCGAGGTCCACGCGGAAAACTACATGGGGCTGGGCGGGCCGCCGCACGCGGCGCTGTCGCGGATACGCGAGGATTACCCGGTCTCGCTCCATGGCGTCTGCATGTCGATCGGCGGGCCGCAGCCGCTCGACAAGGACCACCTCGGCCGCTTCGCAAGCCTCGTCGAACGCTACGAGCCGGCGCTCGTCTCCGAGCACCTGGCCTGGTCGACACACAGCACGACCTATTACAACGACCTTCTGCCGCTGCCCTATACCGAAGCCACCTTGCAGCGCGTCGCCGAACATATCGACGAGGTGCAGGAGGCGATCCGACGACCGCTGCTCCTGGAGAACCCGTCGACGTACCTGCTGTTCAAGGAATCGACGATGAGCGAGACCACATTCATCCGGGAACTCGTCAAACGCACCGGTTGCGGCCTGCTGCTCGACGTCAACAACGTCTTCGTCTCGGCCACCAACCTCGCCTTTTCCGCTCTCGAATATCTCTCGGACTACCCGCTCGAGCATGTCGGCGAGATCCATCTGGCCGGCCATGCGGAGCAGCGCGACGACGAAGGCGACCGGCTGCTGATCGACAGCCATGACGGACCGGTGCCCGATGCCGTTTGGAAGCTTTTCGAAATCGTCATTGGCCGGCGCGGTCCGATCCCGACGCTTGTCGAATGGGACAGCGCCATACCCGACTGGCCGGTTCTCAAAGCCGAAGCGATGGCGGCCCAGGTGATTCTCGATCGCCACGCGGTCGCACTGCCACGGGAAAAGATGCATGCGCGCGCTTAGGGAAAGTTCGGCCGGCGGGCTCGACTATCCGGAGGGTTTCGTGCCCGGACTGCTCGATCCCGGCCGCGCGACGCCCGCGCTTGTCGCCGGCCCGAACGGCAAGGCCGTCGGCAAGCGCTTCGCTGTCTATCGCAACAATGTGACCGTCAGCCTTATCGAATCGCTTGCCGCGGTCTTTCCGGCGACGAAGCGCATCACCGGCGAAACATTCTTTCGAGCGATGGCCCGCTTCCACGTCCGTGAAACCCCGCCGACGTCGCCGCTCCTCTTCCAGTACGGCCGGGATTTCCCCGATTTCATCGAGCGCTACGAACATGCGAGATCCATGCCATGGCTCGCCGACGTCGCACGCATCGAGCGCGCCTGGCTCGATGCCTATCATGCGGCCGACGCGGCAGTGCTCCGCCCGGATGAGCTCGCCGCGGTCCCACCGGAACGGCTCGGCGAACTCGTCTTCGAGCAGCATCCGGCGAGCCACATTCTTCGCTCCGCCTATCCGGCGGTGACGATCTTCTCGGTCAATCGGGCAAGCGGTGCTGTCGGGCGCATCGAAACGACGGCCGCCGAAAGCGCGCTGGTGACAAGGCCGCTGTTCGAGGTCGAGGTTCGCCGCCTCGCGCCGGGCGACGATGTTTTTCTGGGCAGGCTGATGGCCGGCGAGCCGCTTGTGAGCGCCGCCGCGGCGGCGACCATGTGCTGCCCGGACTTCGATTTGGCAGCGGCGATCGCGACGATGCTGGAGGGCGGTGCCTTTGCGGGCATTCGCCAGGGAGGATGAGATGGTCACGTCGGTGCGGAATTTCTTCAAGAGGCACGCGGCCACCGGGAGGGCAGGCTGGTTCGGCCGGGTCGATGGCCTGATCGCCGCCTTGGCGCCGGCATGGCTTGCCCAGCTTCTGCTGCGCCTAGGACTCGCCGTCCCCTTCTGGCGCTCGGGTATCGGCAAGTGGGACGGCTTCCTGCAATTGAACGATGTCGCGCTGCTGCTCTTTACGTCGGAGTTCCGATTGCACCTGCCGGGCGGCCCCTATGCCTTTCCGGCACCGGCGGTGACGGCTTTCGCTGCCGCATCGGCGGAAGTCCTGTTTCCCGTCCTTCTTGTCCTGGGACTGGCGACGCGTCTTGCCGCGCTGGCGCTGCTGGCGATGACGATCGTCATTCAACTGACCGTACCGGACGGATGGCCCATTCATCTGACCTGGGCGGCGATGGCATTGGCCATCCTCAAGGCCGGGCCGGGCAAGCTGTCGATCGACCGGTGGCTCGATCCGGATTCGGCGAAGGCGTGAGATCCGATCGAACTTCCTTCTTCCCCCATTCGCCTACGTAGAATGTCGTATGTGCAGTGCAGTGGGCCTGGCGGAATATCCCTCAAGCAACGGCCAAGGAGAACCAACACTCCGTTGCGGCGACCAGAGCTAGAGGGGTTCAACCAGATGACTTACAGGGCACGCGTCACCGGCGCATTTCTCGCTGCCGTTCTTTCGACGACCGCGTTCAACGGCGCCTTTGCCGCCGACGACACGATCAAGGTCGGCATTCTTCATTCGCTTTCCGGCACCATGGCGATCTCCGAGACGACGCTGAAGGATGCCATGCTGATGCTGATCGACGAGCAGAACAAGAAGGGCGGCCTGCTCGGCAAGAAGCTCGAAGCGGTCGTCGTCGACCCGGCCTCCGACTGGCCGCTCTTTGCCGAAAAGGCGCGTGAACTGATCTCGGTCGACAAGGTCTCGGCCGTCTTCGGCTGCTGGACCTCCGTGTCGCGCAAATCCGTGCTGCCGGTCTTTGAAGAGCTGAACTCGATCCTCTTCTACCCGGTTCAGTACGAGGGCGAGGAAAGCCAGCGCAACGTCTTCTACACCGGTGCGGCCCCGAACCAGCAGGCGATCCCCGCAGTCGACTATCTGATGGAGAACGAGGAGGTCGAGCGCTGGGTGCTTGCCGGCACGGACTACGTCTATCCGCGCACGACGAACAAGATCCTCGAGGCCTACCTCATTTCCAAGGGCGTCAAGCCCGAGGACATCATGATCAACTACACGCCTTTCGGTCACTCCGACTGGCAGACGATCGTCTCCGACATCAAGAAGTTCGGCGCGGCCGGCAAGAAGACCGCCGTCGTCTCGACGATCAACGGCGACGCCAACGTGCCCTTCTACAAGGAACTCGCCAACCAGGGCGTCAAGGCCGAGGACATCCCGGTCGTCGCCTTCTCCGTCGGCGAGGAAGAGCTTGCCGGCCTCGACACAGGCCCGCTTGTCGGCCATCTCGCTGCCTGGAACTATTTCCAGTCGGTCGACAATCCGGCCAATGCCGAATTCATCAAGACCTGGAAGGCCTATACCAAGAATGACAAGCGGGTCACCAACGACCCGATGGAGGCCCATTATATCGGCTTCAACATGTGGCTGAAGGCCGTCGAAAAAGCCGGCACCACCGACACCGACGCGGTGCTCGACGCGATGATTGGCGTCTCGGTGCCGAACCTCTCGGGCGGCTATTCGACGATGATGCCGAACCACCACATCACCAAGCCGGTGCTGATCGGCGAGATCCAGTCGGACGGCCAATTCGAGACAGTCTGGGAAACGCCCGGCCTGGTGGTCGGCGACGAGTGGTCGGATTACCTGCCGGATTCCAAGGATCTGATCTCCGATTGGCGGGCGCCGATGTCCTGCGGCAACTTCAACGTCGCCACGGGCAAGTGCGGCGGCAAGGGTTCGTGATTTCGTGACGCGATAGCTCGAAACTCCCTCCGTCCGAACACCCGTTCGGGCGGAGGATTTGCTGCAGATGCCAAGCGAGGGGCGAATGTACCGCATCCTTCAAACCGTGCTTTTTACCCTGGTTCTCTTCAACGCGCTCCCGACGCTGGGGCTCCGGGCGGAGGAGGGACTGCGCGATATGGTGAACGCGCTCGGCGAGGCGAAACTCTCCGACATGGACGAGCACATCGCAGCCCTCGCAAAGACCGGGGATCCCAATGTCGTGCCCATCCTCGAGGCGCTCGGCGAAGGCAATCTCTACGCCCGCAAGGCCGACGGCCAGGTGTTCCTGACGAAGGAGAGCGGTTCGACGCTGACGCTGACCGACCCGGTCACCGGCGAAAGCGCCGGCGAGGCGCCAAAGGCGGCGCTTTCCAAGGTCAAGGTCAACAACGGCGTGCGCCGCGCCGTGCGAACCGCGCTCGGCAGCCTGACACTCTTGAGTCCCGACCGGACCGCACGCCTCAAGGCCGCGCAATCCGTGCTGCAGTCTCCGAACGCCGATGCGCTCGGTGCCGTCGAGAGCGCGCTCGCCGCCGAGAAGGATGCGGAGGTTCGCGCACTGCTCGAACAGGCGCGCGCCACGACGCTGTTGATGTCCGACCGACCCGTCGCGGAGAAGAAGGAGGCGGTGCGGCTGCTCAGGGAAAAGGGCGGCCGTGAGGCGCTTCCCATTCTCTCATCGGCGCTCGGCGCGGCCGACGAGACGCTGAAGCCTGAAATCGAAGCGGCGCTCGCCAGCATCGAGCAGACACAGGCGCTCTGGGCGGCCGGCCAGAACGTCTGGTACGGCCTGTCGCTCGGCTCTGTGCTGCTGCTCGCGGCGATCGGCCTGGCGATCACCTTCGGCGTCATGGGCATCATCAACATGGCGCATGGCGAGATGGTGATGCTCGGCGCCTACACGACCTTCCTGGTGCAGGAGGTCCTGCGCAATTCCTATCCGGGTCTCTTCGACTGGTCGCTGGCGATCGCCCTGCCGCTCGCCTTCCTGGTCACCGGCGCCGTCGGCCTGGCGATGGAACGCGGCGTCATCCGCTTTCTCTACGGCCGGCCGCTCGAGACGCTGCTTGCCACCTGGGGCATATCGCTGATCCTACAGCAGTCGGTCCGCACGATCTTCGGCCCGACCAATCGCGAGGTCGGCAACCCCTCCTGGATGTCCGGCGCCTTCGAGCTCGGCGGGTTGACGATCACCTGGAACCGCCTCTGGATCATTCTCTTCGCACTCGCCGTCTTTGCCGCGCTGCTCTTCCTCCTGAAGAAGACGCCGATGGGCCTGCAGATGCGGGCGGTGACGCAGAACCGCCGCATGGCCTCCTCCATGGGCATCCGCACGCCCTGGGTGGATGCGCTGACCTTCGCGCTCGGCTCTGGCATTGCCGGCATGGCGGGCGTGGCACTCTCGCAGATCGACAACGTCTCGCCGAATCTCGGCCAGGGCTACATCATCGACAGCTTCATGGTCGTGGTCTTCGGCGGGGTCGGCAATCTCTGGGGCACGCTCGTCGGGGCCTTCTCGCTCGGCATCCTCAACAAGTTCCTGGAGCCCTATGCCGGCGCCGTGCTCGGCAAGATCCTCGTGCTCGTGCTGATCATTCTCTTCATTCAGAAGCGGCCGCGCGGGCTGTTCGCACTCAAGGGCCGGGCGGTGGAAGCATGATCACCTCGTTTCTCATCAAATCGCTGGATCGAACGATCGTCGTCGCCGTGGCACTCCTGCTCGCGCTCGCGGCGCTCGTGCCGGCGCTCAACCTCCTGACTGCGCCGGACCATCCATTGCACGTGCCGACCTATCTGGTCTCGCTGTTCGGCAAGTACCTGACCTATGCGCTGCTCGCCCTGGCGCTCGATCTCGTCTGGGGCTTCTGTGGCATTCTTTCGCTCGGGCATGCCGCCTTCTTCGCTCTCGGCGGCTATGCGATCGGCATGTATCTGATGCGCCAGATCGGTGCGCGCGGCTCCTACGGCAACCCGCTGCTTCCGGATTTCATGGTGTTTCTCAACTGGAAGGAACTGCCCTGGTTCTGGCACGGCTTCGACATGTTCTGGTTCGCGGCCCTGATGGTCGTCCTCGTGCCGGGGCTGCTGGCCTTCGTCTTCGGTTGGTTCGCCTTCCGCTCGCGCGTCAACGGCGTCTATCTGTCGATCATCACTCAGGCGATGACCTATGCGCTGCTGCTCGCCTTCTTCCGCAACGACATGGGCTTCGGCGGCAATAACGGGCTGACCGATTTCAAGGACATACTCGGCTTCAACATCCAGGCGGACGGTACGCGGGCCGCGCTCTTTGCGGCCTCGGCACTGGCGCTCGCCCTCTCGCTGGTCGTGACCTCGGGTATCGTGCGCTCGAAATTTGGCAAGGTGCTGGTGGCGCTGCGCGATGCCGAAAGCCGCACCCGCTTCCTTGGCTACCGGGTCGAGCACATGAAGCTTTTCGCCTTCACCGTCTCGGCGATGATGGCGGGTGTCGCCGGCGCCCTCTACGTGCCGCAGGTTGGCATCATCAATCCGGGCGAGTTCGAGCCGGGCAACTCGATCGAGGTGGTCATCTGGACGGCGGTCGGCGGCCGCGGCACGCTCATCGGGCCAATCATCGGCGCCATCCTCGTCAACGGCGGCAAGAGTATCTTCACCGCCGCCTTCCCGGAATTCTGGCTCTTTGCGCTCGGCGGGCTCTTCGTCCTCGTCACGCTGTTCCTGCCGAAGGGCGTCGTCGGCACGGCCCAGCACTATCTAGCCCGGCGCCGCGCCTATCGTGCCGCCAGCCGATCCGAGAACGGGACCGGCTTGCCCGACGCCGAACCGATGGCCGCGGAGTGATCGCCATGACCGAGAAGAAACCGAAAAGCCTGCTCTATCTCGACGGCGTCTCCGTCTCCTTCGACGGCTTCAAGGCGCTGAATTCGCTCTCCTTCATCATCGAGCCGGGGGAACTGCGTGCCATCATCGGGCCGAACGGCGCCGGCAAGACGACGATGATGGACATCATTACCGGCAAGACGCGGCCCAACGAGGGCGAGGTGTTCTTCAAGGGCGACATCGATCTCACCAGAAGGGATGAGGCGGAGATCGCCCAGCTCGGCATCGGCCGGAAGTTCCAGAAGCCGACGGTCTTCGAGAGCCACACGGTCTGGGATAATCTCGAACTGGCGCTCAACCGCAGCCGCGGCGTCTTCGCGACGCTGTTCTACCGGCTGACGCGCGAGGACAAGGCGCGCATCGAGGAGATTCTTGAGACGGTGCGGCTGACGGCGCGCCGCGACGAACTCGCCGCCAACTTGTCGCACGGCCAGAAGCAATGGTTGGAAATCGGCATGCTGCTCGCCCAGGAGCCGGAATTGCTGCTCGTCGACGAGCCGGTCGCCGGCATGACGGATGCGGAGACCGCGGAAACGGCGATCCTCCTTAAGGAGATTGCCAAGACCCGCTCGGTCGTCGTCGTCGAGCACGACATGGGTTTCATCCGCGAGCTCGGCGTCAAGGTCACCTGTCTCGCCGAAGGTTCGGTGCTGGCGGAAGGCTCGATCGATTTCGTCAGCAACGATCCGAAGGTGATCGAGAACTATCTCGGCCGGTAGCGCGTGAGGGGCAAACCATGTTGAGCGTCGACAACGTCAATCTGCACTACGGCGCTGCCCAGGCGCTTCGCAATGTCTCGTTCAAGGCCGAGATGGGCAAGATCACCTGCGTGCTCGGCCGCAATGGCGTCGGCAAGTCCAGCCTCTTGCGGGCAATTACCGGCCAGCATCCCGTGAGTTCCGGGGCAATCGCCTTTAACGGCACGGCGCTCGATGGTCTGGCGCCGTTCCGGCGGGCGAAGCAGGGGATCGGCTACGTGCCGCAGGGCCGCGAGATCTTTCCGCTGCTGACGGTTAAGGAGAATCTCGAGACAGGCTATGCGCCGCTGAAGCGGGCCGAGCGCTCGATCCCGGAAGACATCTTCAGCCTCTTTCCGGTTCTGCAGACCATGCTCGGCCGGCGCGGCGGCGATCTTTCCGGCGGCCAGCAGCAACAGCTCGCCATCGCCCGGGCGCTTGTCACCCGACCCAAGATCCTCGTGCTCGACGAGCCGACCGAGGGCATCCAGCCGTCGATCATCAAGGACATCGGCCGGGCGATCCGTTATCTGAGGGATTCGACCGGCATGGCCATCCTGCTCGTCGAGCAGTATCTCGATTTCTGCCGCGAGCTTGCGGACCAGGTCTACATCATGGATCGCGGCGCATTCGTTCATGAGGGGCCGGCGGAGACGCTGGACACGCCGGAAGCGCGTCGGCATCTGACGGTTTAGCTGTTTTCCACAGGCGCAAATTCCCCCCGGCAAATCAGCAACTTGAGTCTGCGTTGACGATATCGAGTGTTGGGATTGCGTCAGAAATCCCACCATTTTAATCGATTGTGTTTGCGCGCTCCTGTGCTTTGAACCATACTGCCGCCGCACGCTTTATGAAGGAGCATCACAAACCGTTACCGCTGACAGAATTGGCCATTTCGCGTTTCCGGCCTAACCACTCGGAGGAGACCCTAATGACGAATTTCCTGCCCGCCCTTTACGAAGGGCATGCCCCAATCACGCTGCAGACCCTCTTCAGGGATGCGCTCGAAGCCTATGACGATTGGGACGAAGACATGCCCGAACCGATCGTTGCCTTTGAAGGCAAGGTGGTGCCGATCAGCGCCGTATTCGATTGGATGAAACCCTGCACCGACATCATGCCCGCCAACATGCTGGGCATCGTCACCGACCGGCTGACGAAGCCCTGGAGCGGTTCGGGCCCGCTCGACGAGATGACCATCTCGACCGCCGCCCGCGTCATGTCCGTCCTCGTCAAGCGACGCGTCAGACGCTTCGGCCGCGGCTCGATCGAGGCCTTCGCCGACCGTTTCAACCAGCCCCTGCGCCCCAGCCAACAGGGTTGAACCGACACCTTCGAAGCGGCGTTGCCGACGGCAGCGCTGTTTCGCAGGCAGCCCCTCCGGCCTTGTCGAAGCCGCCGCTTTACACAGGATATTGGTAACGCTACCATTTCGTTCGGACGCCTCGGGAGGAGCCTGTCTGGCGTCACTGGACTCGCGTATCGACAAGTCGTGCCGGATCGGCCTCTGAAGCACTTGGGATCGGGTGACCGAAACCGGAAGTGAGCTTCGTTGTGTTCTGGAGCAATTTCGACTGCGTTCAACGGTCACTGCTCCAGGCCGCAGACATGTCTGCGGCGAACATCGATGGCGGCGCCCGCTCGCTCGATGCCCAGTCCCGCCTGTTAATGGGAGGGAATTCGATGACCACATCATTTGTCAGCGGCATTCTCACGGCCGCTGCATTCGCACTTCTATCGACCACCGCCGCCGCAGAACCTGAAATCGTCAGCGGTCCCGCGGCCGAACCGGATTGCTTCGTGCCGTGGACGGCCGAAACCAAATTCTTCAAGTTCCCTAAGAAGGACGGTCCCTATCGTATCGCGCTCGCCAACGGCTTCATTGCCAACACCTGGCGCATCCAGATGATCCAGACGGCCAAGGCCTATGCCGCGCAGCCGGATGTCGCGGCGAAGCTCAAGGAGTTCAAGGTCGTCTCGACCGGCGAGGACGTGCCGGCGCAGATCTCGGCGATCAACAACTTTATCGATTCCGGCTATGACGCGATCATCGTCAACGCCCAGAACCCGACTGCCTTCGGCCCGGTCATCAAGCGCGCCAAGGAAGCCGGCATCGTCCTCGTCGCCTTCGACAACATTCTCGATACCGAGGATGCGATCAACGTCAATGTCGACCAGAAGGGTCTTGGCGTGCTCTGGGCCAATTGGCTCGCCAAGCATCTTCCGGAGGGCGGCAAGATCCTCGAGGTGCGTGGCGTCGCCGGCACGTCCGTCGACACCGACCGCCACAACGGCATTCATGAAACCTTCGCGGCGACCGGCAAGAAATGGGACGTCGTCGAGGTGATCGGCAAGTGGGACGACCCGACCGCCCAGAAGGCCACGGCGGATGCGATCGCCGTGCACAAGAAATTCGACGGGATCACCGCGCAGGGCGGTGATACCGGCGTCGTGCAGGCGATGATCGATGCCGGGCATCCCTTCGTGCCCTTCGGCGGCGAGACGGAGAACGGCTTCCGCAAGTTCTGCGCCAAGCATGCCGGCGAGGGCCTGAAATGCTCGTCGGCGGGCACCGGTCCGGCGCAGGTCGCGGTCGCCATCAAGACGGCGATCGCAGCGCTCGAGGGCCAAGTGGTGCCGCAATCGATCAAGCTGCCGCTGGCGATCGTCGAGGATCCGAACTTCAAGGAAGGTCAGGACTTCTATCCCGACCAGTCGGATAACTTCTTCGTCGGCAATGCTTTCCCCACCTGCGGCATCAACTTCACGGCCCAGGAGATCATGGGTCAGACCAAGGAGAACCAGTAGGTTCTTCCTCAAGCACTGAAAATGTCGCGCGCCTCGCGTGCGCGGCATGCCCGTGACGAACCCTGATCCGAGGCGCCTCATGACCGCAGCCGAGACACCGCCGCCGCTCTTCCAGATGGAAGGTGTATCGAAGCGCTATGGCGGTGTCCGCGCATTGGAGAAGGCCCGGCTCGAAGTGGTGCCGGGCCGAATTCATGCGATCCTCGGCGAGAACGGCGCCGGCAAGTCGACGCTGATCAAGATCATGGCCGGCGTGGTCGCGCCGGACGAAGGACGTCTCCTGCTCGACGGCCGCGAGGTTGCCTTTCGATCACCGGCCGAGGCCGCGGCGGCAGGCATTGCCTGCGTCTTCCAGGAACTGTCGCTGATCCCGGACCTGAGCGTCGCCGACAATATCGCCCTTGCCAATCCGCCCCGCCGTTTCGGCATGATCGACCGGCGCGCCCAGCGGACGCTCGCCGAGGAAGCGCTCGCCCGGGCCGGAGCTGAGGATATCCACCCGCGCGCCGCCGTGAGGGATTTGCCTCTGTCGCGCCGGCAGATGGTCGAGATCGCCAAGGCGCTCGCCTCGAAGCCGCGCGCGCTGATCCTCGACGAGGCGACCTCGGCGCTGACTGCCGGCGACGTCGCCAAGGTCTTTGCGGTGCTGAAACGGCTGCGGGAAGATGGTCTGGCGCTGCTCTACATCTCGCATCGCATGCATGAGATCGCCGAACTCGCCGATACCTGCACGGTTTTTCGCAATGGTCGCAATGTCGCGAGCTTTGCCGCCGGCAGCCGCAGCAATAGCGAGATCGTCGAGATGATGATCGGCCGCGAATACAGCAACGTCTTTCCGCCGCGCCACGCGGTAGCGAGGCCGGCGAGAGCGCCCGTGCTCGAATGCCGCGATCTCGGCTGGAGCGATCGGCTGCGCGAAATCTCCTTTTCGGTGGGCGAGGGAGAGGTCGTGGGCCTCGGCGGTCTCGAGGGCCAGGGTCAGCGGCTGCTTCTCCTGGCGCTCTTCGGCGTATTGCGCGGCACGACCGGCTCGGTGCTCGTCGACGGATCGCCGGTTTCGATTAGCGGGCCGGCAGCGGCGCGAAAAGCGCCGCTCTCCATGGCGCTCATCCCGGAGGACCGCAAGACCGAAGGCTTGATGCTGCCGATGACGGTCCGGGAAAATCTCTCCTTCGCCGCCCTCGACCGGGTCTCGCGCGGCGGAGTCATCGACCGGACGAAGGAGGAGCAGTCGATCGACGACATGGTGCGACTGCTGGAAATCAAGACCGCCGGCCTCGACGTGCCCGTCGGCACGCTTTCGGGCGGTAACCAGCAAAAGGTGGTCATCGCCAAATGGCTGATGCGCAAACCGCGGATCATATTGCTCAACGATCCGACGCGCGGCATCGATGTCGGCACCAAGCAGGAGCTTTACCAATTGCTGCGGCGGCTGGCGGAGGCCGGTGCGGCGATTGTCTTCTATTCGACCGACTATGACGAGTTGATCGGCTGCTGCGACCGGGTCCTGGTCCTCTTTGACGGTCGCATCGTCCGCGAACTTCAGGGCGGCGCGATCAGCGAGCGGGCATTGATCGCCAGCGCCCTCAACGTCGAGACAGGGCAGGAGGGAACGGCCGCATGAGCGAATGGCGCTACTGGCTGAACGAACAGCGCGGCACGCTGACGGGGCTGGCGATCTTCCTGGTGATGTTCGTCGTCTATGTCGCCAACCATCCGGCCGGCTTCACCGCCAATGTCGTGCACACGGCCGCCAACAAGGGCGTGCTGCTCGCCTTCGTCGCCATGGCCCAGGCGCTAGTGGTGATCACCGCCGGGATCGACCTTTCGGTCGGCATGATCCTGGTGCTCACCAATTGTCTGGCCTCCTGGATCGTCGTCGGCGGCGCCGTGCCGACGAGCCTTGGCGTGGTCGCCGTGCTGGCGACCGGAACGCTCTGCGGCGCGATCAACGGCCTGCTGGTGATCTACGGCCGCCTGCAGCCGATCGTCGCGACCATCGCGACAGGTGCCGTCTATTTCGGCCTGGCGTTGTTACTCCGGCCCTTTCCCGGCGGCTCCGTCAACGAGGATCTCGCCGACGCGCTGACCGGCCGCCTCTTCGGCGTCGTTCCGTCGAGCCTCGTGGCGCTTGCCGCCGTCGTCCTGCTCGTCTGGCTGCCGTTTCGACGATCGGTCGCCGGGCGGGCCGCCTATGCGGCGGGTTCTTCCGAGCCGGCCGCCTTCATGTCTGGTGTGCCGATCCGGCGCGGCAAGTTCGCGGCCTACCTGCTGGGAGGGCTGCTCGCCGGAATGGGCGGATTGTTTCTCACCTTCTTCACCTATACCGGCGAGGCGGCCTATGCGAGCGGCAGCGCCTATACGCTCTGGTCGATTGCCGCCGTCGTGCTCGGCGGCGTGTCGCTCTATGGCGGCCGCGGCAGCGCCGTCGGGGCGATCTTCGGCGCCTTTGCCGCGCGCACCACCGGCGACATGCTGTTTGCCTTCGATGTCGAGCCGCTCTGGCAGCCGCTCCTCCAGGGCATCGTGCTGATGATCGCCGTCAGCCTCGGGTCGCTGGCGCTGCTGCGCGTGCGAAACCGTCTGGACTGGTTCCAATGAGCGAGACGTCCGAAAGCCGCTTGTCCGTCAGGGCACGCCTGCCGGGCTTCCTCCGCCGCGCAGATCCGGCCGTCGTCACCGCTTTCGGCTGCATTCTGCTGCTTCTTCTTCTCGGCAGCCTCTATTCAAGCAATTTCCTCTCGCCCGATTACCTGCTGCAGCAGCTCAAGGTCGCGTCTTTCCTCGGCGTGGTGGCCGCCGGAATGATGGTCGTCATCCTGCTCGGCCATATTGACCTTTCGGTGCCCTGGGTGATGACGATGGGCGCGATGATGGCCTGCGCCGCGGCCGGATTCGGATCTGCAGGCGCCTTTATCGCCATCCCGGTGGGGGTCCTCTCCGGCATGGCCTTCGGCCTCCTGAACGGCATCGGCGTCGCCTTTCTGCGTATTCCTTCGATGATCGTGACGCTCGCCTCGAATGTCGTGGCTCAGGGGCTGATGGTCGTCTATACCGGCGGCTTCTCGCCGCAGGATTCGGCCCCGCATGCCATCCGCTGGCTTGCCACAGGCGCCCTCGTGCCGGGCGTTCCGAACGCCATCCTCGTCTGGATCGCCGTCAGTGCGGCGATGGTGTTCCTGCTCACCCGCACGGCCTTTGGCCGCGCCGTCTACGGCATCGGCAACAGCGAGCGCGCCGCCTTCCTCTCCGGCGTCGGCACGCGTCGCGTCGTGATGATCGCCTTCGTCGTCTCCGGTGGCTTGAGCGCCTTCGGCGGCGTGCTGCTTGCCGGCTATGCCTCGAAGGCGGCGCAGGCGATGGGCGACGCCTATCTGCTGCCGTCGATCGCCGCGGTCGTGCTCGGCGGCACCTCGATTCTCGGCGGCCGCGGCTCCTATTTCGGCACGGTCGCCGGCGTCATCCTGATCACGCTGCTGCAATCCATCCTCTCGGTCATGCAGATGCCGGAAGCGGGCCGCCAGATCGTCTACGGCATCGTCATCATCGTCATGCTGTTGCTTTACGGCCGCGCGCCTCCGAGCCGCTGAGGGCGGGAGAAATGGCTTGACGCGAATCAGCAGATGAATCATTCCTGTAACGGAATAGATCGCATATTCCATATTTCAGCGTAGTTCAGCGATTGCTCTGTTAGGGAATGCGGCGGGCGCATCTGTGCGGCCGGCGAACGGATGGCCATTGCCATTTTTTCGTCCGCCGCGGGATGGTGAATAAGCACGAGGGGTTGTCACGATGGACATGACAGGATCGGCCGTGGACGCCGCAAGCGCAGTGGGCAAGGCGGCGGCCGCCGGCACCGGATCTCGCAGGCCGGCGGACGAGGCGATCGCGGCTGATGCGCGGGCGCTTTCCGAGCAGCTGAAGGCGATGCGCGACCGGCTGTTCGCGCCGACAGCGATGAAGACGCTCCGGAGCTTCACCTCCGGCGAGGCCGCCAAGCTGATCGGCGTCTCCGACGGCTATCTCCGGCAATTGTCGCTTGCCGGCGAGGGGCCGCAGCCCGATACCGGAATCGGCGGACGGCGCTCCTATTCGCTTGCCGACATCAATGCGCTGCGCCGCCACCTCGCCGAACAGGCGCTCGCCAAGGGCAATGCCGCCAAGGCGCGTGCCTATGTGAACTGGCGCGACGAAACGCGCGGCGAGCATCTGCAGGTCATCTCCGTCACCAATTTCAAGGGCGGCTCCGGCAAGACGACCTCGTCCGTCCATCTGGCGCAATATCTCGCCTTGACCGGCCATCGGGTGCTGGCGGTGGATCTCGACCCGCAGGCCTCGCTTTCGGCGCTGTTCGGCTATCAGCCGGAGCTCGATCTCACCGGCAACGACACCCTCTATGGCTCGATCCGCTATGACGCCGAGGCGCGGCCGCTGAAAGAGATCATCCGCAAGACCTATTTCGACGGCCTCGACCTGGTGCCGGGCAATCTCGAACTACAGGAATTCGAGCACACGACGCCGCAGGCGTTGAGTGCGCGGCAGAACGGCGCCGATGCCGGGCCGCTGTTCTTCGCTCGCGTGCAGGCGGCACTCGCCAGCGTCGCCGATGACTACGACGTCGTCGTCATCGACTGCCCGCCGCAGCTCGGCTATCTGACGCTCTCGGCGCTCTGCGCCTCGACCTCGGTCATCGTCACCGTGCATCCGCAGATGCTCGACGTCGCCTCGATGAACCAGTTCCTCTACATGACCTCCGATCTCTTGAGCGTCGTGCGCGAGGCGGGCGGCGAGCTCAATTTCGACTTCCTGCGCTATCTCGTCACCCGCTTCGAGCCAAATGACGGGCCGCAGGCACAGATCGTCGGCTTTATGCGCTCGCTCTTCGGTGACCGGGTGCTGACCTCGGCGATGGTGAAGTCGACGGCGATCTCGGATGCGGGATTGACCAAGCAGACGCTCTACGAGGTCGGCCGCGAGAACTTCACCCGCGCCACCTATGACCGGGCGATCGAGTCGCTGAACGCCGTCAACGGCGAGATCGAGGCTCTCATTCACGCGGCCTGGGGGCGCTAAGTCATGGCTGGCAACAACCGGAAGAACGAATTGCGGGCGCTGTTCATGGGCGGTGCGCCCGCTGCCGCTCCGCAGCCCCCGACCGACCAGCCGCCGGCCGGGCCGAGTGAGTTGACACCTGTCAACACCCAGCCCGCCGCCCCGCGCGCCGCGTCCGGCGCCGTCAAGGCCATGGGCCTTTCGCTCGGCAGCATCACCCGCGAGGCGGAAGAGGCGCGGGTGCTCCGCGAGGCCCTGACCCAGGGCGAGCGCGTCGTCGCGCTCGATCCGGCGCTTGTCGAGGCCTCCTTCATCGAGGACCGGATGACTGACGGCCAGGTCGACGACCCGGATTTCCTCGCGCTCGTCGAAAGCATTCGCGAGAACGGCCAGCAATCGCCGATCCTCGTGCGCCCGCATCCGGAAAAGCAGGGCTACTACCAGACCGCCTACGGCCACCGCCGCCTGAAGGCCGTGCGCCGGCTCGAACTGCAGGTGAAGGCGATCGTCCGGCCGCTGACGGATGACGAGCTGGTGCTGGCCCAAGGCAAGGAGAATGCCGAGCGACGCAACCTCTCCTTCATCGAGCGGGCGCTTTTTGCCGCCGCACTTGCCGCCCGCGGCTTCGACCGCAAGGTGATCGGCGACGCGCTTGCCGTGCAGAAAAGCGAATTGTCGCGCCTGCTGCAAGTCGCCGACAGCGTGCCCCACGCACTCGCCCGTGCCATCGGCCCGGCGCCGAAGGCCGGTCGCGAGCGCTGGATGGCGATCGGCACCTTGCTGGAAAACAACGAGGCGAGGGAGCTGGCAGAAGAGGAGATAGGCGCGCCGCGCTTCCGTAGCGCCGATACGGACCAGCGCTTCCAATTCCTCTTCAACCGCCTGTCTCAGAGCGACAAGCCGGAACCGGAAAAGCCGGAGGAACTGAAGGACGAGGCGGGTCGGGTCTTCGCGCGGCTGAGGCTCGACGGGAAAGCGCCGAAGATCGAGTTTCTTCCAGGCACCCACCCGGCTTTCCTCAAGGAGGCAGTGTCGATGCTGGCGAAATGGCATGCGACATTCGTGAAGAACCAGAAGCCGTAGTCCTTGTTTCGGCGCGCGCCGCAGAACCTCCCCAGGAGGTGCCACAGGGGCCACAGGGGAGAGGTGCTAGCCGGGCTGCACCTTCTTTGGCGTCTTCACCGTCACACCAGCTGCAAGGTGCAAGCGACCGGTGCTGCAAGTGCAAAGTGTCTCTCTCTCTCTCTCTCTCTCTCTCTCTCTCTCTCTCTCTTGTGGCCCACTTGTGGGGACTTGTGGGGGAGAGGGCCGCCGGGCCAGAGGGGGTTGGTGGCTGCCGACG
>NZ_NWTD01000003.1:0-1010057 GCF_002532005.1 Sinorhizobium sp. NG07B
CCGCCGGGCCAGAGGGGGTTGGTGGCTGCCGACGTCGCGCGCATCTGTTCCCTGCTCGCCCTTCGCTCACTCCATCTCGGCGTCGTCCGCCTTGGCCGCGTGGTCGCGGTTGCCATGGATGATCTCGCGCTTGCCGACATGATTGGCCGGGCCGACGAGGCCTTCCTTCTCCATTCGTTCGACGAGGGAAGCAGCGCGGTTGTAGCCGATGCCGAGCCGGCGCTGGATATAGGAGGTCGAGCATTTCTTGTCGCGCAGCACCACTTTCACCGCCTGCTCGTAGAGCTCGTTGCCGTCTTCCGCAGCAATCGCGCTCTTGTCGAAAACGGCGCCCTGATCTTCTTCCGGCTCCTCTTCCTCCTCGTCCGCCGTCACGGTCTCCAGATATTCCGGGCGCCCCTGCGTTTTCAGATGCGCCACCACATGCTCGACCTCGAGGTCGGAGACGAAGGGGCCATGAACGCGGGCGATGCGGCCGCCGCCGGCCATGTGCAGCATGTCGCCCTGGCCCAGCAGCTGCTCGGCACCCTGCTCGCCGAGGATGGTGCGGCTGTCGATCTTCGAGGTCACCTGGAAGGAGATGCGGGTCGGGAAGTTCGCCTTGATCGTGCCGGTGATGACGTCGACCGACGGGCGCTGCGTCGCCATGATCAGGTGGATGCCGGCGGCGCGCGCCATCTGGGCGAGGCGCTGGATCGCCCCTTCGATCTCCTTGCCGGCGACCATCATCAGGTCGGCCATCTCGTCGACGATGACGACGATATAGGGCATCGGCGCCAGATCCATCTCCTGCTGCTCGAAGAGCGGCTCGCCGGTGCCCTTCTCGAAGCCGGTCTGCACGGTTGCCAGGATCGGCTCGCCCTTCTCTCGGGCGGCGGCGGCGCGCTGGTTGTAGCCGTCGATGTTGCGGACGCCGAGCCGCGACATCTTGCGATAGCGGTCTTCCATCTCGCGCACCGCCCATTTGAGCGCCATCACCGCCTTCTTCGGATCGGTGACGACCGGCGTGAGAAGGTGCGGGATGCCGTCATAGACGGAGAGTTCGAGCATCTTCGGGTCGACCATGATCAGCCGGCATTCCTCCGGCTTCAGCCGGTAGAGCAGCGACAGGATCATCGTGTTGATCGCCACCGATTTGCCCGAGCCGGTGGTGCCGGCGACGAGCAGATGCGGCATCTTCGCGAGTTCGGCGATCACCGGCTCGCCGCCGATCGTCTTGCCGAGGCAGAGCGCCAGCTTGCAGCCGGTCCTTTGGAAATCATTGGATTCGATCAGCTCGCGGAAATAAACCGTCTCGCGCGTCGCGTTCGGCAGTTCGATGCCGATGACGTTGCGGCCGGGCACCACTGCGACGCGGGCCGAAAGCGCCGACATCGACCGAGCGATATCGTCGGCAAGGCCGATGACGCGCGAGGACTTGACGCCGGGCGCCGGCTCGAATTCGTAAAGCGTGACGACCGGCCCGGGCCGGACATGGATGATCTCGCCCTTGACGCCGAAATCTTCAAGCACGCTTTCGAGAAGCCCGGCATTCTGCTCGAGTTGCTCCTGGGTCATGAAGAAGCCCTGGCCCTGCGGCGGCTCCTGCAGCAGCTCCTTGGCCGGAAACTCGTAGGCGGCGTCAGCCTGCTGGCGCTCGCTGCCGCCGATCGGCGGAAAGGGTGAAGCGGAACGCTGCACCACGGCCGGCATGGTGATCGCCGCCTTGGTGACCGGAACGTTGGAAACCGGCGTCTTTTCCTCGGCTTTGACGACAGGCTCGACCAGCGCCGGCGCGGCCGCCACGGCCACGGCTTCAGGCTTATCGGGGGCGCTTGGGGGCGGTACGGGAACCGGCGCGGCGATAACTGTCGTCGCCGGGCGGCATTCGACCACCCGGAACATCGAGGTGATCGCCGTTGGCGGCTGCGGCTGGATTTCCACCGGCGCGGCGACAGGCGTCGGTGCCGCCGCAATCTGCTGCGGCGCTTTTGCCGGTTCCTTCACCGGATCGGCGGCAACATGCGAGGCAGCCGCCATTTGGAACGGCATGAATTCGAAGAATGCGTGATCGGAGAGGTAGGAGAGACGGGCTTCTCTTTCACCGGTCACAACCCTGGCGGCCGAATCTGATGCGGGTTCGCGGCCGGCCGGGATCATCTCGGCGACGTCCGCTGCATGGACCGCCGGCGCCAGTGTTCCGCCCGCTTCTTCCACCTCCGGCACCTCCCCTTCCACGATCGGTGCCGCATTGAGCGCCGGTTCTGCGGTGGCAGCATCGCGCGACTGTGCGGGACGCCAGGAGGGAAGCTGCTGCATCAGCACCCGCAGGAGTTCGGAGGGGCTATGGGCCGGCGTTTGGGGTTCGACAGCAGCGGGGACTGCGTCGACGGGCCCCGTTTCGGCGACGATCTCTGCTTCGACCACCTCGGCGGCAATCGCCTCGACCTCTACCTCGCCCTCATCGGCTGCGGGCGCGCGGCGCTTCATGAATTCGCGTTCCGGCGTGCGGGTGAAGCGGACATTGGGCGACAGGAAGAAATGGCTCTCCCAGCTCGGTCCGTCCGACTGGCCGGTGATCTCGGCAAGGGTCGGCAGCGGATCGCGCGTCCAGGCGGTGACCTGGGCCGGCGCATAGGGCGAGCCGTGGCCGTAGAGGCGCGCGGCGCGCCCGGCATAGCCCATATCGTCGCCCGGATGACCCGTACCCCGGCGGGGCGCTTCCGGCGCCTCGAACAGATGATCCTGCGGCGAGGCGAGGGTTGTCTGGGCATGCGAAACGTCCGGTGCTCCCGGATGCGGATGCTCGAAACCATCCGCCTCATGTGCATCATGCAAAGCTGCCGTCGAGAAATTTGTCCGGGGAATACGCATGGCCTGAAACTCGAAATTTCATCATCGAAAGGGCTGTCCCTAGCGAATAGGAAATGAAGGTTAACAACTCCCTTCCAACGGCGCCGCCGGATGGTATCTCGCTGCCCACACGAGCGCACTTTCGACGCGTCTTTCCGGCCGCTCTTTCGAGGATTTCCAGGCCTTCGACACGGACACCGCACTGCAGGGTAACGCCGTTCAATTTCTGTTTCAGACGGGGAGAATTGCTGCCGTGTGTGGCAAAGCCGGCGAGGCCGGACCAGGCGGGAAAAACGAAGCCGCGCCGTGCCGGCCCTGGCAATCCGTTCAGGTGCTGGTGATCGTTCCATTCATGCCGTTCGGGTAAAAGCCACCTTTGGTGGCGCCCTCCTGATCGGTAAGATAGACGATGCGCAGGACTTCCTGCGGCGCTCGGGTAAAAGCAATTGCATCCGGCGTCGAGGGAACGATGTTCGCCTTGCCGTCCATCTGGAGCGGCTGGTCCTTGTCGTCCGATCCATCGATCTTGTCGCGGGCATCGGAAACCGCGGCGGCGGCCTTCCAGGCCTCCTCGCCCATCCGATAGAGCGTCGAGCGGGCCATGCCCATGTGATAGGCCTCGACGGCGAGGATCCCGGCGGCGGCGGCGAGAAACTCCTCGTTCTTCAGGACCGTCGCGGCGCCGGCATACGCGGTCACGCCGACATCCTCGAACAGCATACCGCCGAGCACAAAGTTCATCTCGTTGCCGAAGGGATCGAAATTCTCCCCGAGGCCCGCGGCCTTCGCGACGGCGGCGAAGCCAGCATCGAAATCGATGGCCGGCCGCGACACGGCATCGGCGCCAAGGGTCTTGCGATAGAACCGGACGTGAGCAAGTTCGTTTTCCGCCACCTCGCTCATGAACTCGCTGATCGCGGGCGTCTCGAACGAAACCTGCTTGCCGCCGGTCACCGGCCCAGCGTCGGCACCCGCGTCGGCATCGTCGATCCCTTTGCCGGTCGTGCCGCGCAGGTAATACTCGGCCTCCATATATTCGAGGTTCAGCGCGAACTGGAAGACATCCTCGTCCATCGGTTCAGCTGGTTCATCCGCGCGCGAAACGCGGGCGAAGCCAGCGGTCGAGGCGAGCGTTGCTCCAAGTCCCAATTGCAACAGGCGGCGGCGCGGCAGATAAAGTGGGGGTAATGCGCGGATCATGGCTTCCTCCGAAGCCCGCCCGGCGTCAGTTTTTGGCACCCTGGATCAGGCGGGCCAATCAGGGTCCAACAGCATCAAGCGCGAAAAGTTCCGGGCCCGAACTCCTCATCCGTGTAATATGGCGGCCGCCATTGCTGGGAAAGGAACTGACATGAGCAACAATGCCGCACTTCAGAGTTCGCTTGCCTTTGTTGGCCGCCTGTTCCTCGCCGTCATTTTCGTCGTTTCCGGCATAGAGAAACTGGCCGATCCCTCCGGCACCATCGCCTATATATCGGCGGCCAACCTGCCGCTTCCAGCCGTCGCCTATGCCGGCGCGCTCGTCGTCGAACTCGGCGGCGGCATCCTGCTCGTCCTGGGTTATCAGACGAGGCTGGCAGCATTGGTCCTGGCCGTCTTCACGCTCGCCTCTGCGCTCGGTTTTCATATGGAATTCGACGATCAGAACCAGCTGATCCACTTCATGAAGAATATCGCGATTGTCGGCGGTTTTCTGCAGGTCGCCGCATTCGGCGCGGGCGGGTTCAGCCTTGACGCAAGGGCCGGCCGCACCTGATCGGAAGGATCCGACCCGCTTCTCGTCGTCGCCCCGGCGACGGGGCGGCCTCAATCTTTACTTAGTATCGCCTTAGTCCGCCTCTAGGCATGCCCTTGTGCGTCGCAACATAGCGCGCTGCAGTAACCTTTGGTTGCAAACAAGGACGAAGTGTACTGATGGCCGGCTATACCCTCCGCGAGACCCGTATCGATTGCCTGGACGGACTGCGAGGCTTGGCATCCCTCTGGGTGATGGTCGGCCATACGCTGTTGCTCACGGGCTGGCGCCTGCCTGTTCTGTCGGAGCCCGATCTCGGCGTCGATCTCTTCATCATGCTTTCCGGCTTCCTGATGGTATTTCACTATCAGCTGCGGGCCGCAAAAGAGCCGTGGGAACTGACCTCGACCTGGGCGAGCTTCTGGATCCGCCGCTTCCTGAGAATTGCGCCGCTTTACTATCTTCTTCTGGCCGTGGCTTTTGCGCTCGGTCCCTGGCTGTTCGAATCGAGGATGATCATCGACGGCTTCCTAGACAAGGCGCCGCAGTCGCCGGCGCGCTACCTCGACAACGGTCTGACGAACGGGCTGATGCATTTGAGCTTTCTGTTCGGCCTCTCCCCAGATTATGCCTACAGGACGCCGCTGCCCGACTGGAGCATCGGCCTTGAAATGCAGTTCTACGCCGCCTTTCCCTTCGTCATGCTTCTGCTGAAGAGATGCGGCTGGCTGAGGGGCGCGCTCGTCACCGCCGCTATCGCCGTCGCGATCGTCTCGACGGCCGGTCTGTTGGGGGTGCATTTCCCGATGCCCGCCTTCCTGCCGTTGAAGATGCATGTCTTCCTTTGCGGAATGCTCTTGGCGCTCGGCCTTGACTCGGAGAGGTCCAAGGCTTTCCTCTACGGCGCCGTCGCCCTGGCACTCGTGCTGCTGCCGATCGGCGGCGACATGACGGCGACGAAAATGCTGATGCGGGTCGCGCTTGTCGGGGTGTTTTTCGGCCTGCTCCATCACCGCCTGGCCGGCGAGGCGTTGGGCAAAAGGCTTCGCGCCGTGTCGTCGTCCCTCGGAAACAGGTTCTTCCACTGGCTGGGAGAGCTGTCGTTCGGGGCCTATCTCTGGCACCTCATTTTTCTGCAGCCGATCGCCGCCTATTTCATTGGCACTTTCGGCGAAATGATCTCGCCGGCCGCGCGCTTTGCGGCCGTCACCCTGATCCTTGTGCCTTTGGTCTATGCGGCTGCCTGCGCGACATTCCTTGCCATTGAACGACCGGGGCAAAAACTCGCCAAGCGCCTGATCAATCGGAGAAGACCGCAGCCGGTTCGGGCGTGAGAGAGATTGGCGGAATCCACTGCTGGCACCCCACTTGGCTCGCCCGCAATCCGTCAGACGTTCTCCGGCGTGATCGTCAGAAACCGCACCGGCTCGGGGCTCACCTCGACGTCGATCAGTCCAAGCGACCGCAATGTCAGGTCGATTGCGCGGCGCGCCTGGATCTCCGGAGCCTGGTCGAGGACGATCGACATGACGCCGTCGCGGAGAGCGCCGCGCGACTGGTCGGAGAGCTCGTGACCGACCCAGAAAACGCGGCGCGACTCATGCTCCTTCAGCACCGCGGCGACGGAGCGGTTGTCGCCGCCGGCGGTGTAGAGGCCGATGATCCCCGAATCGTCGCACAGTGCCCCGCGCAGCAGCTCCATCGAGTTGAGGTCGTCGTCGCAATCGAACATCACCTGCCGGAAGAGGTGGTCGCCAGGATGGTTGGTGAGATAGGCGGAGAAGCCGCGGATGCGTTCCTTGTGGTTCTCGTATGCGCCGCTGTGGCAGAGCGCCACGAAGGACCCTGACCGTCCGGCAAGCATCCTCGACATGTAATAGGCGGCCGTCCGCCCCGCCGCATAATTGTCGATGCCGACATAGGGGAGTTCCGGGGCCGGTCGTGTCATGATCTGCACCACCGGCGTTGCCATGGCGCGCCGCCGTCCTCAGGCTTTTCACCACGCTCGGATGGTCCGGCGCCACGACGATGAGCGCCGAGCGGCGGACCCCCGGATTGGCGATGTGGTGGGCGAATTCGACCGGATCATTCTCGCGCGCGAAGGTGCGGTGAACGGTGACGCTCTTGTCGAGCAGGGCGGCGATCCGCTCAAAGGCCTGATTCATGCGCGAGTAGAAGTTCGTCTCGGGCCGGACCAGAATGACTTCGATCCGGATCAGCCCCCGATGCGGCTCCGGCAGCCTATGCCGGTAGTCGAGCTTTCGGACCGCGAGGAACACCCGCTCGATCGTTTCAGGCCTGACGCCGCCGCGGCCGTTGACGACACGCTCGACGGTCGCGGTGCCGACGCCCGCCTCCTGCGCCACATCCTTCAAGGTCACTTTCGTCAATGCGCTTTCTCCCGGGAAATTCCCTCCCGTTCAGCATCCAGGATTGATCAAATTTGATCAAGGAAGATTTAGCGGGCAGCGGTGGTGCTCGGTATCCTTCGCGCATCAGGAGGAGCACCCATGAAGATCGCACTCGACCCCTACATGCATCGCCATCTTGGCCTCAATGATCTGTGCCGCAAGGCGGCGGAGCTTGGCTACGACCATATCGAGCTGTCGCCGCGCGAGGATTTCCTCCCCTGGTGGGTGCGGCCGCGCGCCCACAAGGAACGGATCGCCGAGTTCAAGGCAGCGCTGAAGGATCACGGCGTCAAGCTCGCCTCGATCCTGCCGATGTATCGCTGGGCGAGCCCGCATGAGGACGAGCGCCAGGCGGCGGTGCGCTATTGGAAGCAAGCGATCGAGGTCGCCGTCGAGATGGGCTGCGACACGATGAATTCCGAGTTCGGCCGTGGCCCGTCGCCCGACCGTAGCCATCGCTCCAACTGCTGCGGCGGAATACACACGCACGAGCACAGCGAAGCCGCCTGGTGGCGTTCGATGGAGGAGCTGGTGCCGGTCTTCGAGAAGGAAGGCGTGACGCTCAACATGGAGCCGCACCCGGAAGACTGGTGCGAGACCTTGCATCCGGCGATCGACATGCTGAAGGCGATCGGCTCGAAGAACGTCAAGTTCCTCTACTGCGCCCCGCACACCTTCTACTTCGGCGATGACATGGCGAAGATGATCCGCGATGCCGGGCCTCTGATCGCCCATGTCCATGTCGCCGACACCTATAACCACAAGGCGTCCTCGGGGCTTCGCTACATCATCAACCCGCCGGGCGCCCCGGTGACGATCCACCAGCACATGGACATGTATCAGGGCGAGATCAACTGGGACGTCTTCTTCTCTTCGCTCGCCTCGGTCGGCTTCGACGGCATCGTCACCGCCTGCGTTTTCGGCTGGGAAGACCGCGCTGACGAGTCGGGTCGCTTCATGCGTGCGGAGATCCAGAAATACGTCGACAAATACTGGCCGGGCAAGGATGCGTAAGTGCCAGCTTATGCAACGAGGACAACATTCGTGACCATCACCATCGCGACCGCCCCCTGCTGCTGGGGCGTAGACGACGTCAAGAACCCGAACCTGCCCGCCTGGGAACGCGTCTTCGACGAGGCGGCCGCCGCCGGCTATGGCGGTCTCGAACTCGGCCCCTATGGCTATGTGCCCCTCGACTCCGAACGAGTCGCCAAGGCGCTCGTCGACCGCAACCTCTTCATCGTCGCCGGGACGATCTTCGACGATCTTGTCTCGGCCGAAAACCGCGAGAATCTGTTGCGTCAGACCGACGAGATCTGCGCCGTCATCACCCGGCTGCCGCAGCCCGAACAGCTCCTCGGCCAACGTTTCAGGACGCCATACCTGACGGTGATGGACTGGGGCCACGACGAACGCGATTTTGCCGCCGGCCATGCCGACCGGGCGCCTCGGCTCTCCGACGGGGCGTGGCGCGGCATGGTCGCCAACATCAAGACGATCGCCGAGCTTGCGAGGAGCAAATACGGCGTGCGCGCCGTCATCCATCCGCATGCCGGCGGCTATATCGAATTCGCCGACGAGATCGAGCGGATCGCTCGCGACGTGCCGGCGGAGCTTGCCGGCTTCTGCGTCGACACCGGCCACAGCTATTACGCCGGCATGGATCCGGTCGAGACACTGAAGCGCTACGCCGACCGGCTCGACTACGTCCACTTCAAGGACATCGACGAGACGGTCTTCCGCCGCGTGCTTGGGCAGGAAATCAGGTTCTTCGAGGCCTGCGCCCAAGGGGTGATGTGCCCGATCGGCCGCGGCGTCATCGACTATCGGCCGGTCAAGCAGGCTCTCGAGGAGATCGGCTATCACGGCTTTATCACCGTCGAGCAGGAGCGCGACCCTTTAAGCGTCGCCGGCAGCCTCGCGGATGTGCGGGAAAGCCGCGACTATCTGCGCTCGGTCGGATTTTAGAGGTGATTGAGGTCTGGTACGTGTCGCAGCCCCCACTGCCCTGCCGGGCATCTCCCCCGCAAGGGTGGAGATCGGCCAGTGTTGATGCCTTCGCCGGTGGCCGCCATTGCAGATTGGGCGCCGTATTTTTGCGGTGCCGGCTGCCTCCCGCACCGAGATGAACGCTGTCGAAAAGACGATTGGGGAGCCCGCGTCTTGCCGATCTCCACCCTTGCGGGGGGAGATGCCCGGCAGGGCAGAGGGGGTGAAACGGACACCAGCGGAAAGCGACACCAAACACTTGAGGGACAGAATAATGCCAGAGACGAAGAAAAACCCGATCCGCTGGGGCATGGTCGGCGGCGGACGCGGCAGCCAGATCGGCTACATCCATCGCTCGGCCGCACTCCGCGACGACACGTTCGAACTGGTGGCCGGCGCCTTCGACATTGACCCGGAACGCGGCCGCGCCTTCGGGGTGGATCTCGGGCTCGACGAGGCCCGTAGCTATCCGGACTACGAGACGATGTTCGCCGAGGAGGCGAGGCGCGCCGACGGGATCGAAGCGGTCTCGATCGCCACGCCGAACAACACCCATTTCTCGACCTGTAGGGCGGCGCTCGAACACGGCCTCAACGTCATCTGCGAAAAGCCGCTCTGCTTCACGGTCGTGGAAGCGAAGGAGCTCAAGTCGCTCGCCGAAGCGGGCGGGCTGACCGTCGGCGTCACCTATGGCTATGCCGGTCACCAGATGATCGAGCAGGCCCGCGCCATGGTGAGGAACGGCGACCTCGGCGAGATCCGGATCGTCAACCTGCAATTTGCCCATGGCTTCCACAGCGCCGCCGTCGAGGAGCAGAACCCGTCGACACGCTGGCGGGTCGATCCGAAGTTCGCCGGCCCCAGCTATGTGCTCGGCGACGTCGGCACCCACCCGCTCCATATTTCGGAGGTAATCCTGCCGCACCTGAAGATCAGGCGGCTGATGTGCGTGCGCCAGAGCTTCGTCAAGAGCCGCGCGCCGCTCGAGGATAATGCCATAACCCTGATGGAATACGACAACGGCGCCGTCGCCAATGTCTGGTCGAGCGCCGTCAATGCCGGCTCGATGCACGGCCAGAAGGTCCGGATCGTCGGCTCGAAGGCGAGCATCGAATGGTGGGACGAGCGGCCGAACCAGCTTTCCTACGAGATCCAGGGCGAGCCGGTCCGCATCCTGGAACGCGGCATGGACTATCTCTACCCGCAAGCCCGGCTCGACGACCGCATCGGCGGCGGCCATCCAGAGGGGCTGTTCGAGGCCTGGGCCAATCTCTACCGCCGCTTCGCTCTCGCCATTACTGGCAATCGTGGCCTTGCGCCCGAGGGTATCGAAGACCTGGCCTTCCCGGGTATCGATGCCGGCTTGGAAGGCGTGCGGTGGGTCGAGAACTGCGTCCGTTCGGCCGATGCCGGCGGGGTTTGGTTGGAGTACGAGTAGAGAGTTACGGCTTTCCATCCCTCCGCTCGTCCTTTTCCACCGTTCGGTTTCAAGACACCGCCTCTAGACTTGCCCCGCCGAAGCCTGTGGCAACAACGCACCGAGCGGCAGGACGGTTTCTTCCTTGACGGTCTTGGTGACGATGTAGGTGAAATAGCGATCGATGCCGAGTTCGCGGCCGAGCAACTCGTCGACCAGCCGCTGATAGGCGTCGATGTCGGCCGTCACCACCTTGAGGATATAATCCACCCCGCCGCCGACCGACCAGCAGGCGACGATCTCGGGAATTACGGCGATGGCGCGCTCGAACCGGTCGAAATCCGCCTGCCGGTGATTGGCAAGGGTCACCTCCATCATCACACTTGCGACCGGAGCCACCCGTCGCAGCGCCACGCGCGCATGGTAGCCGGCGACGATGCCGGCCTTTTCCAGTTTTCTGAGCCGCATCCAGCACGGCGTCGGCGAAAGCCCCGCCTTTTCGGCCAGCGCCAGCTTGGTGATGCGCCCGTCGGCCTGGATCGCCTCGAGGATGCGCAGATCGATCGCGTCAAGTTTCATGCGGGGCGCCCCTCCTGAAGTCGAAATCCGGGAAAAGACATTGGGTTCTCACTTTTGCATTGTCAATTGAGCTGATTTTAATCACAGTTCAAATCATGACAAATTGGATGCCCGACACAACGCTTCTACGCCGCCCGGCCTATCTCTCGCTGGCCGATCAAATTGCCCGTGCGATCGAGGAGGGGCGGTTGCAGAACGGCACGCGGCTGCCGACGCATCGCAAGCTTGCCGACGATTTGAAGCTGTCGGTGCAGACGGTGAGCCGGGCCTATGACGAGCTCATCCGGCGCGGGCTGATTTCGGGCGAGGTCGGGCGCGGCAGCTTCGTTCAGACGCGGCCGCGCGAGCCGGATCCGCCCTATCTGCCGGAGCGGCTCGGCGAACTGATCGACCTTTCGATCCTGAAGCCGGTCTGCGAGCAGATACATCTCGAAAAGATGCGACAGGCCTTCGCGTGGCTTGCCGAGAACCTGCCGGCAAGCTCGGCGCTGTCCTTCCGGCCGAACATGGTGTTCCCGCGCCACCGCACAATTGCGGCGGAATGGCTTTCGCGCTGCGGGCTCGACGTCTCGCCGCTCAATATCAGCCTCACCAACGGCGCGACCTCCGCCATGACCGTCGCTTTGATGAGCGTCGCTCCGCCCGGTTCGACCATCGCGACGGAGGCGATCAGCCATCACACGCTGGTGCCGCTGTCGACCTATCTCGGCATTCATCTCCAGGGCATCGCGATCGATGACGACGGGATGGTGCCGGAAGCGCTCGACGAAGCCTGTCGCAAGGGGGTCATCCGCGCGATCTTCCTACAGCCCTCAGTGATCAATCCGACGGCGACCTTGATGAGCCGCGAGCGCCGAGCCGCGCTCGCGGAAGTGGCGCGCCGGCACGACATCGCCATCATCGAAAACGATATTCTTGGGCCACTGGTCGAGGAGCGTCTGCCGCCGGTGGCGGCGCTGGCGCCGGAACGCACCCTTTACGTGACGAGCTTCACCAAGATCACCGTGCCGGGCCTCAGGATCGGCTATCTGGTGGCGCCGGACCGCTACGTCGCGGCGGTCGCCAATCGGCATCTCGTCTCGAACTGGATGGCGACGCCGTCGATCGCCGAGATCGCCACCCGTTGGGTGAGCGACGGCACGGCGATCGACCTCGTCAATTGGCAGCGCCGGGCTCTCGCCGCCCGCCACGCCATCGCCACCGAGACGTTCGGCCGACTTCCCCACCGCAGCCATCCGCAGAGCCTGCATGTCTGGCTGCCGCTCCCCGAGGGCCACGCGGAGGAGGCCTTCGTCTCCCAGGCGCGCCTGCGCGGTGTGGCGATCGCGCCGGGCGCGTCCTTCCGCACCGCCGACAGCGGCTGGCGCCCGGCCGTGCGCATCTCGCTCGGCTCGACCAGCGAACAGGAGCTCAAAACCGGGCTAGGCATCGTCGCCTCGCTGGCGCTTGGCGACCCGGAGGCATTGCTGCTCGCGATCTGATGTGGATGCAAAACTTGCTCATCGTCGAATAATTGTCATGAGATTATTATTCACATTGACATGATTTCGGAACCGGATCATCGTTAGGACATTACCGCTCTCAAAGGGAGAGACGCGAATGCCCGAGCCGATCATCCGCATCGACAACATCGTCAAGAGATACGGTCCGCTGACCGTGCTCGATGGTCTGTCGATGGAGGTAATACCGGGCGAGAAGCTCGCCCTCATCGGCCCGTCCGGTTCGGGCAAGACGACGATCCTGCGCATCCTGATGACGCTGGAAACGATCAGCGACGGCTTTATTCAGGTTGACGGCGAGCAGCTCTATCACATGAAGAAGGCGGGCAGTCTCGTTCCGGCCGACGAGCGGCATCTCCATAAGATGCGCGAGAAGATCGGCATGGTCTTCCAGCACTTCAACCTGTTTCCCCATAAATGCGTGCTCGACAACGTCACATTGGCGCCGATGCTGACAAAGGGCGTTCCGCGTGCGGCGGCGGAAAAGCGGGCGATGGAGCTTCTTGACATGGTCGGGCTCGCCGACAAGGCGAAGAGCATGCCGGCCCAGCTCTCCGGCGGCCAGAAGCAGCGCGTCGCGATCGCCCGGGCGCTGGCGCTGTCGCCGAAGATCATGCTGTTCGACGAGGTGACCTCCGCGCTCGATCCCGAGCTCGTCGAGGAAGTCCTGAACGTCATGCGCAAGCTGGCGGCCGAAACGGACATGACGATGCTGCTCGTCACCCACGAAATGGGCTTTGCCCATGATTTCGCCGATCGGGTGCTCTTCTTCGACCGCGGCAAGATTGTCGAGGAGGGGAGGCCCGAAGACATCTTCCGGCACCCGAAACAGGAACGCACGCAGACCTTCCTGCGCAAGATCATAGCGGCAGGGCACCGCGTCTGAGCTCTCGGGCCGACATTGCCTCAAGCAACAACGTGAAGAGAACAACAGAGGAGTTGGGAACGATGACACTGAAAGCTTTGATGGCAATGGCGGCAGGTGCGACGGCGTTGATGGCAATTGCCGCAGCGACGCCCGTCGCGGCGGATGAGAACAAGCTCGAGGAACTGAAGGAACAGGGCTTCGCGCGTGTCGCCATCGCCAACGAGCCGCCCTTTACCGCCGTCGGCGCCGACGGCAAGGTCTCCGGTGCCGCGCCGGATGTGGCCCGCGAGATCTTCAAGCGGCTCGGCGTGCCGGAAATCGTGGCCTCGATCTCCGAATATGGCGCGATGATCCCCGGCCTGCAGGCGGGCCGTCACGACGCGATCACCGCCGGGCTTTTCATGAAGCCGGAGCGCTGCGCCGCGGTCGCCTATTCGCAGCCGATCCTCTGCGACGCCGAGGCCTTCGCGCTGAAGAAGGGCAATCCGCTCAAATTGAAGAGCTACAAGGACATCGCCGACAATCCGGATGCGAAGATCGGTGCGCCGGGCGGCGGCACGGAAGAGAAGCTGGCGCTCGAAGCCGGCGTGCCGCGTGACCGCGTTATCGTCGTGCCGGACGGCCAGAGCGGCATGAAGATGCTGCAGGACGGCCGCATCGACGTCTACTCGCTGCCGGTGCTTTCGATCAACGACCTCGTCTCGAAGGCCAACGACCCCAATATCGAAGTGGTCGCGCCGGTCGAAGGCGCCCCGGTCTATTGCGACGGCGCCGCCTTCAGGAAGGGCGACGAGGCGTTGCGCGATGCCTTCGATGTCGAACTCGCCAAGATGAAGGAATCCGGCGAGTTCGCCAAGATCATCGAGCCCTATGGCTTCTCGGCCAAGGCGGCGATGTCGACGACGCGCGAGAAACTCTGCGCCGCGCAATAAGCCTGGGCTGGGGCTTCCCGCCGCCTTTTCACCGGAGCGACACCGGGGGAAGGCGGCATGGAAGGCCCCGTCGAACCGAGCCGCACTCTGACTGGAACAATTGAACGATGATCGACTGGTCCGGCTATATCGGATTGATCCTTGAAGGCGCCTGGGTGACCGTCCAGCTCACCCTGATGGGCTCGGCGCTGGCCGTCGTGGTCGCCTTTGCGGCGGGGCTCGGGCGCGTCAGCAGGTTCATGGCAGTGCGGGCGCTGGCCACGACCTATATCGAGTTCTTCCGCGGCACCTCGATCTTCGTCCAGCTCTTCTGGGTCTATTTCGTGCTGCCCTTTGCCGGCATCACCCTTACGCCGCTGCAGGCCGGCGTGCTGGCGCTGGGCCTGAATGTCGGTGCCTATGGCGCGGAAGTGGTGCGCGGTGCCGTAAAAGCGATTGGCCGCGAGCAGCGCGAAGCCTGCACCGCGCTCAACCTCTCGCGCTACCAGGCGATGCGCCACATCATCCTGCCGCAGGCGCTGCCGCTGATGCTGCCGACCTTCGGCAACAATGCGATTGAGCTCCTCAAGGGAACAGCGGTTGTCTCGCTGATCTCGCTCACCGACATGACCTTCCAGGCCCAGGTGGTGCGCGCGCAGACGGGCAGCACGCTGATCCCCTTCGCGACGATCCTGGTGCTCTACTTCGTCATGGCCTGGTTGATCTCGCTCGGCATGCGCTGGCTGGAGCGCCGCGTGACGCGTGGCCTCGACGGCGTGAGGGCCTGACCATGGAATGGGATTGGGAATTCGTCCGCCAAATCATGCCGACCCTCATCGAGGGGCTGCAGATCACCATTCTCGCCACCATTCTCGGTGCGGCGGTCGCCGCCGTGGTCGGCCTCGTCTTCGCGATCCTGCGCATGGTGGCGACGGCGCCGATCGCGCGCACCACGAGCTTCGCGGTGGAGTTCATCCGCGGCACGCCTTTGCTGGTGCAGCTCTATTTCATCTTCTACGTGCTGCCGGATATCGGCATCCGACTGCCGGCGCTGCTCGCCGGCGTCATCGGTCTCGGCATCCATTACGGCACCTACGCCGCCGAGGTCTACCGGGCCGGCATCGAGAACGTGCCGCGCGGCCAGTGGGAAGCCGCCAAGGCGACGAACCTCACCGCCCGCCAGACCTGGGTCCACGTGATCCTGCCGCAGGCGATCCCGCCGATGATCCCGGCGCTCGCCAATTACCTGATCGCCATGTTCAAGGAGACGCCGCTGCTTTCGGCAATCACGGTGCTAGAACTGATGAACCAGGCGAAAAGCATCGCCAACAGCAATTATCGCTATATCGAGCCGATGACGCTGGTCGGCGTCTTCTTCCTGATCATGAGCCTCATCTCGGTCTTCTTCCTGCGCTGGCTAGAAGAGCGCTACGCACGGGTGGACGAACGCTGATGGAAACGCCTGTCGCTCTTTCTTTGGCAGCGCGCGCACCGCGCCTCGACGACCGGCCGCTGGAAAAGCGCATCGGCCTCATCATCCTTGCCACCGATCACACCACCGAAGCGGACTTTCATCGGCTGGTGGCCTCGGACCGGATCGGCGTTTATGTCACGCGCATTCCTTATGCCAATCCGGTGACGCCGGAGAACCTGCGGGCGATGCAGCCGTCGCTGACGGCGGCGGCAGGCCTGATCCTGCCCGACGAGGCGCTCGACGTCGTGATGTATTCCTGCACTTCGGCATCCGTCGTCATTGGCGATAAGGAGATCGCTGCAGCGGTCAAGGCCGCCAAGCCCGGGGCTGCCGTAGTGACGCCGACGGCGGCGGCGGTCGAAGGCTTGCGGACGCTCGGCGCGACGCGAATTTCCGTGCTCACCCCCTATACGGTCGAGACCAGCCGGCCGATGGCGGATTATTTTGCGGCCTTCGGCTTCGAGATCGACCGCTTCACCTGCCTGGGGCTTTCCGACGACCGGGAAATGGCGCGGATCGCGCCTTCGGAGATCGTCGCGTTTGCGAAGGAGGCCATGGCCCCGGAATCCGATGCCCTCTTCATCTCCTGCACCGCCGTTCGCGCCGCCGGCGTGATCGATGAAATCGAGGAGGCGATCGGCAAGCCGGTCGTCAGCAGCAATTACGCTACAGCCTGGGCCTGCCTGCGCCTCTGCAGCGACCAGGAGGCTCGGCCGCGGCTCGGGCGACTGATGACGCTGCCACTTAAGGGGGAATGGCCGTGAACGCGTCTCTCCCCGTGACGATCGAGGATATCGAAGCCGCGGCGCGGCGTTTTTCCGGACGCGTGCTGACGACGCCGCTGGTTGCCTCGGCATCGCTGAGCCGGCTCTGCGGCGTGTCTGTCGGCCTCAAGCTCGAGCATCATCAGACGACCGGCAGCTTCAAGCTGCGCGGCGCGACCAATGCGGTGCTTTCACTCACCGCCGCGGAGCGTGCGCGCGGCGTCGTCGCGGCCTCGACCGGTAATCATGGCCGAGCACTCGCCTATGCGGCAAAGGCGGAAGGTTCGCTCGCGACGATCTGCATGTCGCACCTCGTGCCGGAAAACAAGGTCTCCGAAATCAGGCGTCTTGGCGCGGATGTCCGGATTGTCGGCAGGTCGCAGGACGAGGCGCAGCAAGAGGTCGAGCGGCTGATCGCGGAAAAAGGTCTCGTGATGGTGCCGCCCTTCGACCATCCGGCAGTCGTCGCAGGGCAGGGGACGCTCGGGCTCGAAATCGTCGACCAGATGCCAGAGGTCGCCGTTGTGCTGGTGCCGGTTTCGGGTGGCGGGCTGGCGGCCGGGTTGGCCGCAGCCGTCAAGGCGCGCAGGCCGGCGACGCGGGTGATCGGGCTGACCATGGAGCGCGGCGCCGCGATGAAGACGAGCCTCGCCGCCGGCACCCCCGTGCTCGACGAGGAACAGCCGAGCCTTGCCGATTCGCTTGGCGGCGGCATCGGGCTCGACAATCGCGTGACATTTAGCATGTGCCGGGAGCTCCTCGACGACATCATCCTTGTGACAGAGGCGGAAATCGCCGCCGGCATGCGCCACGCCTATGCCGAGGAGCGCGAGATCGTCGAGGGAGCCGGGGCGGTCGGGATCGCGGCGCTTCTCGCCGGCAAGATCAAGACGATCGTCGGTCCGATCGCAGTCATTCTCTCCGGCCGCAATGTCGATATGGGCCTGCATCTCAGCGTGATGAACGGCGAAACGGATCCGTTTCGCAAGGAGGCAGCGGCATGACGAGGATGACGATTCTCACCGAGGCGGAGCTGCGTCGCATCGTGCCGCTCGATCGCGAAGCGGTCGCCTGCGTCGAGAATGCCTTCCATGCGCTCGCCACCAGGGCGGTGGCGATGCCGCCGATCCTGAGGCTCGACATTCCTGAGCATCGAGGCGAGGTCGACGTCAAGACGGCCTATGTGTCCGGCCTCGACGGTTTCGCCATCAAGATCAGCCCCGGCTTCTTCGACAATCCGAAGATCGGCCTGCCGAGCACCAACGGCATGATGGTGCTGCTTTCGAGCCGCACCGGGCTGGTGCAGGCCTTGTTGCTCGACAATGGATACTTGACGGACGTCCGCACGGCTGCCGCTGGTGCCATCGCGGCTAAGCACTTGTCGCGGGAAGGTGCATCCGTTGCCGCGATCTTCGGTGCGGGCATGCAGGCCAGGCTGCAGCTTGAAGCGCTGACCCTCGTCCGCCCGATCCGCGAGGCGCGGCTCTGGGCCCGCGATGCGGCGAAGGCCGAAGCGGTTGCGATCGTACTGGCCGGAAAGCTCGGCTTTCCGGTCAAGGCCTCAATCGAGCCGGAGGCAGCCGTCGCGGGCGCCGATATCGTCGTCACCACCACCCCGTCGGAGAAGCCGATCTTCATGGCCGGCTGGCTTGAGCCGGGTCAGCATGTCACCGTCATGGGCTCCGATGCCGAGCACAAGAACGAGCTTGATCCGCGGGCGATCGCCCGCGCCACCTATGTCGCCGACAGCCTGAAGCAGACGCGCCGTCTCGGTGAACTGCACCACGCGGTTGCTGCTGGCGTCGTGGCACCGGATGCCGAGTTCGCCGAGCTCGGCCAGGTGATCGCCGGTCTGAGGGCGGGACGCACGAGCGCGAACGAGATCACCATCGCCGACCTGACCGGTACCGGCATCCAGGACACCGCCATCGCCACGCTCGCCTTCGCGCGGGCGAATGCCGCGAACGCAGGAACGACGTTCGAGAGTTGACGCCGGCATTTCCGGCAAAACGAGGGAAGAGACATGACCCAACCCAACCTCAAATTCTCCCTTGGGGAATATGAAGCGCGGCTCAGAAAGACCCGCCAGGCGATGGAAGCCAAGGGCATCGAGCTCCTGATCGTCAGCGACCCGTCCAACATGGCATGGCTCACAGGCTATGACGGCTGGTCCTTCTATGTGCATCAGGCGGTGATCGTGCCGCCTTTAGGAGAGCCGATCTGGTTCGGCCGCGGCCAGGACGCCAACGGCGCCAAGCTGACCGCCTATCTCAACCACGAGAACATCATCGGCTATCCCGACCACTACGTGCAGTCGACCGAGCGCCACCCGATGGATTACCTCTCCGGCATCCTCGCCGATCGCGGCTGGGGGTCGCTCCGGATTGGCGTCGAGATGGACAATTACTGGTTCTCGGCGGCAGCCTTCGCTTCGCTGCAGAAGCATCTGCCGAATGCCCGCTACGTCGACGCGACGGCGCTCGTCAACTGGCAGCGCGCCGTCAAGAGCGAGACGGAAATCAAGTACATGCGCAACGCCGCCCGGATCGTCGAAGCGATGCACGCGCGCATCTTCGACAAGATCGAGGTCGGCATGCGCAAATGCGATCTGGTCGCGGAAATTTACGACGCCGGCACCCGCGGCGTCGACGGCATCGGCGGCGACTATCCGGCGATCGTGCCGCTGCTTCCCTCGGGCGTCGAAGCCTCCGCGCCGCATCTCACCTGGGACGACCGGCCGATGAAGCGGGGCGAGGGGACCTTTTTCGAGATCGCCGGCTGCTACCACCGCTATCACCTGCCGCTGTCGCGCACGGTGTTCCTCGGCAAGCCGACCCAGGCCTTCCTCGACGCCGAGAAGGCGACGCTCGAGGGCATGGAGGCGGGGCTCGCGGTCGCCAAGCCGGGCAACACCTGCGAGGACATCGCCAACGCCTTCTTCGCCGTGCTCAAGAAATACGGGATCGTGAAGGACAACCGCACCGGCTATCCGATCGGTCTTTCCTATCCGCCGGACTGGGGCGAGCGCACCATGAGCCTGCGTCCGGGCGACAAGACGGAGCTGAAGCCGGGCATGACCTTCCACTTCATGACCGGTCTCTGGCTCGAGGACATGGGCTTCGAGACCACAGAGAGCATTCTGATCACCGAAAGCGGCGTCGAATGCCTCGCCTCCGTGCCGCGCAAGCTGATGGTCAAGGACTGAGGACATGAGGGAGCAGCATTTGCGGCCGTCGCCGATCAGCGCCACGGTCGACTTCGACGCCGACGGCGTCCAGCACGGATTCCTGCGCCTGCCCTATAGCCGCGACGATTCGGCCTGGGGCTCGGTGATGATCCCGATCACCGTCATCAAGAACGGGATAGGGCCGACGGCCCTCTTCACCGGCGGCAATCACGGCGACGAATATGAAGGCCCGATCGCGCTCTTGGATCTGGCGCGGAGGCTCGATGCCGCCGAAGTTCAGGGCCGGGTGATCATCGTCCCGGCGATGAATTATCCCGCGTTTCAGGCTGCGACGCGGACCTCGCCGATCGACAGGGGCAATATGAACCGCAGTTTCCCGGGCCGGCCGGACGGGACGGTGACCGAGAAGATCGCCGACTATTTCCAGCGCGCTCTTCTGCCGCTGGCAGACATCGTGCTCGACTTCCATTCCGGGGGCAAGACGCTCGACTTTTTGCCCTTCTGCGCCGCTCACATCCTTCCCGACAAGGAGCAGGAAGCGAGCGCCTTCGACTTCGTCAAAGCCTTCGGCGCGCCGTTTTCCATGAAGATGCTCGAGATCGACGCGGTCGGCATGTACGACACGGCGGCCGAGGAGATGGGCAAGATCTTCATCACTACGGAACTCGGTGGCGGCGGCTCGGCGACGGCGAAAAGTGCTGCTATCGCTAAACGCGGCGCGATGAATGTGCTGCGCCACGCCGGCATCATCAAGGGCGAGATCGATGCCCAACCGACGCAGAGGCTGGACATGCCGAGCGACGATTGCTTCGCCTTTGCCGAAGATGGCGGCCTTGTCGAGTTCCTTGTCGATCTCGGCGAGCCGGTCGAATCCGGCTCAGTCATCGCGCGGATCCATCCGACTGCGCGCACCGGCGCCGAGCCGATCGAAGTTCAGGCGAAGATGGCCGGGATGCTGGTCGCCCGCCACTTTCCCGGACTGATCAAGGCGGGCGACTGCTGCGCCGTATTGGCCGTGGCGATTTAGACGAGATTGTCGCTGACCGCGCGTCAGCCAGCCTGCGCTTTCTACCGACCCGGTTCGGCCTGACGCCGCGCGCTTACCGGGAGAATTTCGGCAAGCCAGCCGAACAGCCCAAAATTCCAGGATGAAGCGTTACACCGGTGAGGTTCCCCGCCTCCTCGACACTGAAGCAACCGGCGGCGACTCAGAGCTGGTCGGTCGGAGCAATGGTTTCGCAGCTCGTTTGCCGCTCCGGGACGCTTGCTGTGGCTGCAACTTCTAATGTGACATTACCCCCGTCTTTATGGGGGTGACAAATCAAAGGCTGCAATAACATTATTCGCGCCGGGTGACGGGGCTGGCAGGCAGGCGCACGCCACGCGTGTGATGGAAAATTGGCTAGCTGCAGAACGGTACAGCCGTAACTGCGCATAATCGTCAGAGAGGGAACCTCACGATGCCCAATCCAAGTGAGACGAGCGACGAATGGTGGGTCAACGATCAGACGCCTGACAACCCTTATGGCAAAAGCGAGGATTACGAGTCTTTTCTCGACTATCTTGGGGCATTGCCCCGCAGCCTGACGCCGGAGATTGCGGCGGGAACGCTGAGGATCAACGTTTTCGAGCTCAACGACCATCCGGAATACAAGGCGGCCGCGATCGGCGCCTTGGAGATGTGGGCGGCTGTCACCCCTTTGAAATTCGAGATCGTCGACGACGCGCCGTTCGACAGCACCACGGACTGGATGGAGGTCGTCAGCCCGGAACTCGGCGAGGAGGACGATGGCAGCGCCTATTCGAGCGATCGCTATGTCAGCATCGGCCAGCGTTTCCATGACACGGAACCCAACAAGACCGATATCGGCGGTTATGTCTTCGATTCCTTCATTCATGAATTCGGCCATGAATTCGGCCTGAACCATCCGGGGCTCTACAATTACAGCGGTCCCGGCGGCGTGCAGATCAACTATCTGAACAATGCGACCTGGACCTATGACCGCCAGCAATACAGCGTCATGTCCTATTTCGATGGGATCGATGTCGGCGAAACCAGCCGCTGGTCGGCGTCGACGCCGCTGATCGCCGACATCGAGGCCGTCATTCGTCGCTTTTTCTCGACCGTCGACCAAAATGGCGTGCGCACCTATCAGCAGATCGAGCTCAACACCGGGGACAATGTCTACGGCTTCGGCAGCACGCAATATGGTTACCAGCTGACCTCGTCGGGCATGCAGCATGACATCGGCTTTGCGATCCATGATACCGGCGGGACCGACACGATCGATTTCTCCGGCTCGACGGCGGGCACGATCCTCGACCTGCGCGCCGGACAGTTCTCCAGCGTCAACGGTCATAGCAACAATGTGTCGATCTTCGCCGGACACAACGCCGATCAAACTGACTATTACGTCGAGAACGGCATCGGCAGCAGGTTTAAGGACATCCTGATCGGCAATGACGGCGCCAACACGCTCGACGGTCGCGCCGGCGGCGACCGCATGGCTGGCAATGGCGGCGACGACATCTATTTCGTCGATTCATGGCAGGACATCGTTCGCGAGGAGGCGAACGGCGGCAACGACACGGTCATTCTCCTGTCCAGGCACTTGAAGATCAGGAAAATCGCCCACGTCGAAAACATCATCTATGCCGACGAGTCGACGATCCAGCGCGGCGGGGGCGGCGGCGAGACCCCGCCCAGCATCGGCGACAGCACGATGGCGAGCATCATCTTCGGCACCAATGCAAACGATACTCTTGACGGCGGCGCCGGCGACGACACGATCTTCGGCCAGGGCGGTGACGACCTGATCATCGGCGGCCGCGACTCGCTTGCCAGCCGCGACATCAACAACACGATCGATGTGGAGGACCTCGAAGACCAGACCGAAAGCGACGACGGCAACGACACGCTCTACGGCGGCGGCGGCAACGACACCATTCTTGGAGGCCAGGGCAACGACATTCTCGACGGCGGCGAGGGCGACGATACGCTGAGCGGCCAGGACGGCATCGATATATTCAGGGGCGGCGCGGGGGTCGACACGGTCGATTTCAGCAAGGAGAGCCCTTTCCAGCTGCTCGTCAACCTTGCCACCAATGTCGCCAGCGGCGGCACCGCCTCGGGTGACACTTTCTACAGCATCGAAAACCTGATCGGTTCCGACGACCGCATCGACCGCTTCATCGGCACGGCCGCCGCAAACCACTTCTGGGGTCAGGGCGGCGGTGACTATTTTAACGGTGGCGACGGCAATGACATCCTGGATGGCGGCAATGATGGCGACATCCTCTATGGAGAAGGCGGCAACGACACGCTCATCGGCGGCGCCGGACAGGACTATCTGGACGGCGGTTCGGGTATCGACACGGTGGTCTACGCCGGCAGCTCCGACGGTGTGACGATCGATCTCAAGAACGGCACGGCCAATGGCGGCGACGGTGACGGTCCGGTGCAGATCGTCGGCCGAGGCGCAGCGATCCGGCACGATATCCTCGAGGGGTTCGAGAACGCCGTCGGTTCATCCTTCGATGACCATCTGATCGGCAATGCGTTCGCCAACGAGCTCTCCGGCGGCACAGGCGACGACACGCTGACCGGCGGCGGCGGCGCCGACCGGTTGAACGGCGGTGCCGGCAGCGACACCGCAGATTATGCCGAGGCAATGAGCGGTGTCCGGCTTAGCCTCACGGGTGGCAGGTCCGGCGGAGATATCTATGTCTCCATCGAAAATCTCGCGGGGTCGGGCTTCAACGACCGCCTCGCCGGCGACAACGCAGCCAATGTGTTGACCGGCCAGGGCGGCAACGACGGGATCGACGGCGGCCACGGCGATGACACGCTGCTCGGCGATTTCGCCTATCAGGGCGACGCGCCGCCACGCCCGGGCATCGGAACTGGCTATGCGACGCTCGGACCGGACGCGACGAACAACTCGATCGCAGCCTCCTTCGACATCTCCAACAATTTCTCGCTGACCGCCGACCCCGACATCTTCGATTCGACGACGGTCCTTCACACGACCGTCAACGCCACCGGAAACGGCCAGGGCGGATACTACAAGATCGAACTGGCTGCCGGTACGGTCATCACGATCGACATCGACGGCATTGCCGACCCGAATGTCCATGACAGCTGGGTCAGGCTGCTCGACAGCTCCGGCAACATCGTCGCTCAGAACGATGATGGCGGCGGCGACCCCGGCTCTGCAAGCAACCGGGATTCAAGCCTGGTATTCGTCGCTCAGGAGACGGGGACCTATTACATACTGGAGGGCAGCTGGTCGCCGACGGCGCCGGGCGATGGCTGGGCGGAAGCCGTGCCTGCAGGCTCGACCTATGAACTGAACGTTTCGGTCGAATTCCCCCCTGCGCCGCCCCAGCCGGGCGTTGCGGGATCCGACAGGCTCGATGGTGGCGCTGGCAGCGATCTGCTGGATGGAGGTCTGGCGGCCGACACGCTCACCGGCGGCGAGGGAGAGGATACATTCCGCTTCTCAACCGAGCTTGGGAACGGCAATGTCGACTGGATCAGGGACTTCAGGGTGATCGACGATACGATCCTGCTGGACAACCTCGTCTTCGAGAGCGTGGGTGGCGACGGCGCTCTCGCGCTCGGCGCATTCCACGGGAGTGCGGCGGGCGTCGCTCATGACGCCGACGACCGCATCATCTACGATACCGACAGCGGCATCCTGTCCTATGACGCCGATGGCGCCGGAGAGGTCGCAGCCATTCAATATGCGCAATTGAGCAGAAATCTGAATCTTTCGGCGAACGACTTCGTTATCGTCTAACTCGACCGCGGGAGGGGCGCTTTCAGGCGCCCCTTCCAAAAGACCAGCGTCGCTGCAATGTTGCTATCGCACGGATCTAAGCGGGGCGACCATGGAGAGAGTGTGTGATGAAGCGCCCGACCGGCCGCCGCACAGTGTTGATGACCGTCGGAGCTGCGGCTTTCGCCGCGGTCGCCGTGCCCGTCGCCGCGCAACCGACGGATATTCGCGGCACAGTCACCTTCGAGAGCGGCGCTGCTATCCCGGAAGGTCATCTTGAGATTTATCTCGAGGACCCTGCCATTCAGGACCCTGCGCGACGCCGCGCCGCGCAGACGCGCATCAGAAGCGACGGCGGGACGAAGACGATCACCTTTTCCTTGTCCCCGCCCGCAAGCTCGACGGCTTCATCAACGCTGCGGATCGTTGCGCGCCTGGAACGTGCGGACGGCTGGCTGCTGGCGCGCGGCAGCGCACAGTTCAATAAGGGGGCGCCTATCAGCGTCATGCTCAATACGGTTATGTATTGAGTGGCCAAACGTTAGAGGCGAACTGGGCATTTTCAACGGCCAGGGCGCGATCCATTTGCTGCCACGGAGAGTAGTCGGGCAACGATAGTTCCGGCCGCTTTCGGAAACGTCTCGTCAATCTGAAGACGGAACAGGGATTGCGAAGGCGCTCCTTCGGGGGTATCTCCGACAATATTAGTCTGGGTTTTGAGTATTCCATGGCTCATGTCAGCGCAGGCGTTGAATACGCTCTTCACTGTCTTCTTTTCCTCGCCGATGCGGAGGAGTTGGGGCAGCCCGCAAGCGCGCGCGATCTTGCCGAGCTGCAGAAGGTTCCTGCTGATTTCGTGGCGAAGCTTTTCACCAAGCTTCAAAAGGCCGGCATCGTCGTCGCACGCGAGGGGATTGGCGGCGGTTTTGCGCTGGCGCGCCCCGCGACGGAAATCACCGCGCTTGATGTCGTCGAAGCTGTCGATGGACGCAAGGCACTCTTCGAATGCAGGGAGATACGCGCTCAATGCGCGCTTTTCGGCGACCGCACCCCCGCTTGGGCGGTGGATGGCGTCTGCGCCATCCACGCGGTCATGATCGAGGCCGAGAAGCGGACAAGAGAGGCGCTGGCGGCGCATACGCTGGCGAGCATCAAGGGCCGGGTAGAGGCGAAGGCACCCCAGGAACACGCCGGCCACGTAAAGGAATGGCTGGCCGCACGTACTCCGAGGCGTGGGCGCCGTGCGCGGGCATCCTGATGGGTTTTAGCGGCAAGGGAGCGAACCCGCGGTTACAGCTTCTGCGCATCAAGCCGTCCCAATGCTCGTGCTCCCGGGCCGCCCGAAGCGCGCACCACCGCATGAAGCTCGCTCTTCGCAGTGTTCCGCGCATCCTTAGCCCGTTACGCCGACCGTCTCCGGTTCACGAGTCTCGGGCGAACCGGGTCGACAGTTTCCAAGTCAGGCTCGTGATCCTGGATCGCGTGATCGATGGAGGCATCGCGAACGGCGCCCGCATCGCGCGCTCTCGATCTTCCTCCAAGTGTCGCGTCCGCACGGACGCGCATAGCCGTAACCGCGGCAGCTCAGAACAGCGCGTAGTCCGACAGCTCGATCGTGACGGCGGTGAAATCGCGGTCGAGAGCGCCATCCGGCTTGATTGTGAACACGCTGCGGCGGGTCGGGTATTTCAGCCCGTCAACGTCAACGTAATCAGATATGAAATGCGCCGCCGGCGTGTCCGCCCAGACATCGACCGTATAGTCGTGACGGCGGAGCAGCCCTTGGGGATCGAAGTAGAAGCGCTGTTCCCGCGTATGGCTGTGAACGCCCTCGGGGAACCGCACGGCGACGCCGCGAAGTTTCACGCCTTCATTGTCGATCGGGGCAACGTCGCGCGCTTCGTAGCCGGGCTCGCCGAAAATGAACGGCGCCGCGTGATACGTCCACATGGCGTAGCCGTTGAAGTAGGCGAGGTTCAGCGGGTCCCACTGTCCCTTGAAGCTGCGATCGAACGCCTCACGTCCGTTCTCCCGATGGGCGATAATCGAGCCGTCTCCGGCGGTGATCTCCACATGCTCGGGAGTCCAGGTCATCGTCTAATCGGGTTCGCCGAAGGGAAACGCGAGTCCACTGGCGACGGAACTCGCTTGTTGCCCGCCGCGGCACGGGAATCAAAGGAGCGCCTTTCAGCTCCCATAGCTTTCCACCGGTCCGTATGGTCGAGGCGATCCCCCTGAACGCGCGCCAACGGGCGTGCCCACCATGCGCTTCCAGAGCCTCTTCAAGCAGCGGGTGCAATTTGCCAAGCATCGACCTCCTCCTCGATTGGGAGTGATGATGATTACTTGACGCTTCAGCCCCGGCCCTATGTTCTATATACCATCATTGAAGGCGCCACGCTTCGGCTGTCGCTCTGTCAGGCGAGGGAGCGACGATCGCGGGCGCCCCGAACGCAGGTTCCGAGTTTGACTTCAGGTCGGCGCAGTATCGGCTCGCGCGGCGTCGGGGCGGACGGGCCATCAGCGCCCCGCGTCTAAACGGAGACTGAGATTGAGTGTTGCCTTCACCAAGGAAGAAAGTGCCGAAACTGCGTCGGAAACATTGCTGCCCGACTGTCCAGTTTCACCTCACCCGAACCTTGTCACGGAAGCGGGTCTGAAGGCGCTGGAGGTGTCGCTCCAGCTCGCTCGCGAGGCCCATGATGCCACGAGCACGATCGAAGACGTGAATGAAAGGCGCCGGCACGCGGCAAGCCCCTTGCGGGACCTGCGCTACTTTGCCGAGAGACTTCGCACGGCTCAGCTTGTCCCGGATCCGACCTCAACCGATACCGTCGCCTTCGGGAGCACGGTCACTTTCAGCCGCGACGATGGACGGGTGCAGAAATATCGCATCGTGGGAGAGGACGAAGCGGACCCCAAGGCCGGATCGATTTCCTACGTATCGCCGGTCGCAAGGATGCTGATGGGCAGGGCCGTCGGAGATGTCGTGAGTGTGGGCGATCAGGAGCTCGAGATTATCGCCATCTCCTAGGCTGTTGGCCTCGCGTAGCGCTCCAGGTTCAGAACAGCTCCAGAGAATTCTGGTCGTACCCAACGCGGGAAAATTTGCGGACGCGCGAGACCCACGCGCCCGCTATCGCACTGCCACCTTATTTATCGATCGCAGCCAGTGGCGTGTTGCGGAAACTGATCGCCATACGGTTGTAGCTGTTCATCAGGCCGATCGCGATCGTCAGGTCGACGAGTTCGCGCTCGTCGAAGAAGGCACGCGCGGCCTCGTAGGCCTTGTCCGGCACGCCGGTCTCGGCGACGCGCGTCACGGTTTCGGCCCAGGCGAGGGCGGCCCGCTCACGCTCGTCGAAGAGATTGCCGGCCTCCGGCCATGCCTGCACCAGTGCGATCTTCTCGATCGTCTGCCCCTTCTTCAGAAGGTCGCGGGTGTGCATGTCGAGACAGTAGGCGCAGTTGTTGATCTGCGAGATACGCAGATAGACGAGATCGACCAGTACCGCAGGAAGGCTGCTCTGCATGACGTAGCCGTAGACGTTGCCCAAGGCTTTGACGCCGGCCGGTGCGATCTGGTTGTAGTCGAGACGCTTGCTCATTTGCTTGCTCCTTGAAAGGTCGCTCCACTACTCGATGGGTCAGGGCCCTTTCGTCGCTATCGGCGACGAATACGGCGAGTAGTTTTGCGGGCTTGGTCTTGCTCGCATTGCGGCTGACGAAATGGTCGGACGCCGGTGGCTCGTGCCAGCTCTCGCCGGCGCGATAGGTCTGCGTCGGACCGTCATTAACTTTCGACTCGATTTCTCCCGAGAGGACGTAGGCGAAGATGAAAGACGATTTTGCGTGCCTGTGCGCGGCCGAGACACCGCCCGGCGGATAGTCGACAATCAGCGCCGTCAGCGTCTTGCCGGGAATGTTGGATAGGGCCCGCTCGAAATGGGGGGTAACCACATCGCCGGGATCGTGCGCTGCGACGGGCATGGCAGTGACGATGGCGAGGGCGGCGCCGGCTGCGCCGATGATGGATCGTGCATTCATGTCGGCATTTCTCCTTATGGCGTTTCAGCTCGTTGTCTCCAAAAGGAAGACCAGTTCCGCGACGATCGTTTGTGTGTCGCGTTAACTACGATTAATATGATCGTAGTTTATCGGCAACGGAAATTGCGGCCGGTTTTGGGAGACGCATTGTCAACACCCAGGAGACGGGAGCTGCAGAACGTCCCCGCGTATGATTCGCTGCAGAATGCGTGCATCGCTGCGGCGCGCGGGGAAATCGGCGGGCGGCTTTGTACGGGAACGCCGGCGACAGACATTGCTGAGGGCAATGGCTGGCGGCACGAAGGCCGCGACGTGGCCGCCGCGCTCGGGCGCAATAGTTCCCGAGCGTAGGGCAAGCTGTTTCTAATTAGGACGCTGCGGGCAGGCCCCGCGGTGAAACGCAGGAGTCATGCGACGGAGGTTTGCCCGATCGACGCTCCTTTACATGGAAAGCCCGGATCGACAGGACAACCCCGGCGATCAGGATGGCGACCCCGGCGCATTCCATTGCAGTTGGCCACCGCGCATGAACGATGAGTCCGCCAATGACGCCGAAGGCGGTTTCCGCCACGATCAATTGCGCGGTCAGTGCGACGGGCAAGTTCCGTGAGGCGACATTCCACGCCCACACTCCGCCGACCGTGGCCAGCAGCGCGAGGGATGTGCCCCAAAGATAGAGCGAGCCGGCAGCGTTCCACCCAAAACCGAGCTTGGGAAGCTGGAAGAGGTCCATCGCTGCACCGATCGGGTAAAGGACCAGCATCAACACGCCTCCGCCGACCAGTGTGAGCGCCGACCACGCGGCTGCGGGCATGTCGGGTCGGGCGGCGATTGCAGCCTCGTTGGCAATCGCGAACCAGACCCACAGGGCCACGGCCGCGAGTGCCAGCGGAATGCCGATCCACAGCGAGCGGACGGAGCTCAATCCTTCGGCCGTAAATACCGTGCCATTGACGAGAACAAGGCCGATCAGCACCAGCATGAGCGGCATCATCAGGAATCGCCAGGGCAGGGATCTCTGCCGCTGGTTGCCGATGACTGCCAGAACGATCGGGACCAGTCCGAGAAAGGCGGGAGCAATCACCGGACCGGCAAAGATGGCGGATCCGGTCACCGTCAGGAAATAGCCGACATAGCCGATGAGGGCGAGCCAGGTCGTCGAAAGCCAGTTGCGAAGCGTAAGATGCCGCAACGCCCCTCTTGCCGAAAACAGGATGCAAAGGCCGACCAGGGCCGAAACGACGTGGCGGACAAGGGCAAAATCAAAGGTGGAGTAGTCACCGATGATGAATGGCACGACGAAATTGAGCGAAAAAGCAAAGGCCGCGAAGAGTGCGGCGAAAACGCCGATGTAGAATCTCTTGTCCATTTCTTTTCCTTCCAGCCATGGCTTCGTTGTCGGCAGGACGAGGTCCGGCCGGCTGTTCGTTCGCTCCGTTGCGGAGATGGTTTCAGCGACGATCGTTGCGGGCGGGGACCTGACAGTTGATCGCTTCAGGATCGTGCCGTGGCGCGTATTCGACGGTACTGCTCCGTCGGGAGGCCGCCCCAGCCCCAGTTGTCGAGATCGACCTCCTCGATCACGACGTAGGTCGATTCAAGCGGCTTGTTCAGGACGTTGAGGAGCACCTCGCTGACACCTTTGATGATCGCGGCCTTTTCCTCAGAAGTGACCGAGTTGCGGTCGGGTGTGGTTCCTTCTCGGGTGACCTGTACGGTGACGATGGGCATTGCAGCCTCCTTTTGCGAGAAATTGCCTGGGGGTCTCAGGCGCCCGCGCCGCTGCGGCGCGGCGCACTCGTTTGGCTACCAGCGTCCGGCGTTCTGGCCGCCGTCGACGTGTAGGATCTCGCCGGTGACGAAGCTGGCGGTCTCCAGGTAGAGGACGGCATCGACGATGTCGCGAATGTCACCCATTCGACCGACTGGGTGCAGTCCGGCAAAAGCCGAGTGCGTCTCGACCGGATGCATCGGTGTTTTGATGATCCCCGGGGAGACCGCGTTGACACGAATGCCGCTTTTCGAGAACTCCATCGCGAGCGACCGGGTCACTGCGTTCAGACCGCCCTTGGTCAGCGAGGCGAGTGCAGAGGGGACGCCGACGATCGGTTGATCAACGAGGCTCGTGGTGATGCTGACTATATGGCCCGAGCCCTGCTTCAGCATCTGCGCGGCGGCGCGCTGGGTGATGTGGAAGAAGCCAGCGACATTAACGCCGATATTGTGCTCGTAGTCTTCCTGTGTCATTTCGACGAAAGGCTTGGCAAGGAAAACACCGGCATTGTTGACGAGCGAATCGATGCGGCCAAAGCGCTCGAGCGCTTCCCGCACGACCCGCTCTGCGGTCTCCGGCTCGCTGATATCGCCGGGCACCGTGTGCATGTTCAGGTCCGCGCTCGGCTTGACCGACCGGGACGTGGCGACGATGCGGTAATTCCGGTCGCGATAGGCGCGAACCAATCCGGCGCCGATTCCCTGCGACGCGCCGGTGACGATGACGACCTTCTGTTCAGTGCTCATGGCAGTGGTCCCTTTTCGATTGCAGCGGCCGCTTGCTGCGTCCGCCCTCAGCCCTTGGCGTTGGTGCAGTCGAAAGTAGAGCCATTCACTCTGCGGGAGAATTGCCGGAGATTGGCAGACACTCAACCGAAGATCGGCATGATCAACCGAGTATACCGGCCTCCGTCGCCAGGCGCAGAAATTCGGCGCGCAGGCGTGGCGCGGCGAAGTCGACGAAGGCGCGGACCTTCGGGACCGACATGCGCCCAGGCGGTGAGAGCAGATGCGCCGGCAGGGGCGGGTGCTCGGCATCGGGCAGTACGATCTTCAGGCGACCGTCCCGCACATATTCGGCGACATGATAGGAATAGAGCCTGGTGACGCCGTGGCCCGCAACTGCAGAAGCGGTCGCAGCGCGTACGCTGTTGACGGTGCATCGCGGCGAGAATTGAACCGTTCTTGGGATAGACGACCCCTGCGCCGGGGTAAAGCTCCAGGAGTCCAGACCAAAATTGGTGAAGGCGACGATCTGATGCTTTGCGAGATCGGCTGGTTCGTCGATACGCGGGTGATTGGCAAGATAGCGAGGGGAGGCGACGACGACACGTCTCACGTCGCCACCAAGCCGGGTGGAGATGAGGGATGAGTCCGCCAATTGCCCGATGCGCAGAGCAAGGTCGATGCCTTCATCGACCAGGTTGGCGAAGCGATCGAGCAGGAGGAGTTGGGCCGAAACGGCCGGATAGAGATCGAGGAAATCGTCGAGTACGGGCCGAAGCAGTTCTTCCCCGAGAATCGGCGGCGCTGAAATCGTCAATTTCCCGCGTGGAGCCGCGCGCTCACCGCCGGCAAGCATGTCGGCCTCCTCGAGGTCGACCAGCACCCGCCGACAGGCCACGGCATAGCGCTGGCCGGCTTCGCTGAGTTTCAGCGTACGGGTGGTCCGGTGCAATAGCTCGACGCCGACATGCGCCTCAAGTAAACTCAGCGCCCGACTGACCGCAGTCGGCGAGCGCTTCAGCCGCCGGGCGGCACCGGCGAGACTGCCTTCGTCTATCGCCGTTACGAACACTTTCATTGCATCGATACGGTCCATGTTTTTCTGCCGTTCTTCGGGATAGTGACTGCCAGAAAACGAGTATTCACCCGAAAACGGCACCAGGTAAATAATCGCGCCGAGCCGAAGCGGCGGATGATCGGGCGCAGGCCCCACATGCCTCGGCGCACCCGCGTTTGGACACGCCTCAACAGAAGGAGCATGGCGATGAAAATTCTGATGGTTCTGACCTCGCATGACCAACTCGGGGACACCGGCAAGCCGACGGGCTTCTGGCTCGAGGAGTTCGCAGCGCCCTATTACGCATTCACGGATGCCGGAGCGGAGGTCACGCTTGCGTCACCGAAGGGTGGTCAACCGCCGATCGACCCGAAGAGCGACGAGCCGGGCAACCAGACCGAAGCGATGAAGCGCTTTAAGACGGACCTCGCGGGCCAGAGGGCACTGGCGCATACCTCCAAGCTTTCCGACATGAGTGCGGACGGCTTCGACGCGATCTTCTATCCGGGAGGTCACGGCCCGTTGTGGGACCTTGCCGACGACAGGAACTCGATTGCCCTGATCGAGAATTTCTACCATGCCGGCAAGCCGGTCGCGGCCGTCTGCCACGGCCCGGCAGTCCTGCGACAGGTCACCTATCAGGGAGAGCCCATCGTCAAGGGAAAGCGCGTCACCGGCTTCACCAATTCCGAGGAGGAGGCGGTGCAACTGACCGAGGTTGTGCCGTTCCTCGTCGAAGACGAACTGAAGCGTCTCGGCGGCCGCTTTGAAAAGGCTGCCGATTGGGCCGATTTCACGGTCGTCGACGGTCGGTTGATAACCGGACAGAACCCGTCTTCGTCCACCTCGGCGGCGAAGGAACTGCTGAAGCTACTTCAATAACGGAGCGGCTCGCTCGCCGGCTTTCCATAAGGGCTCCAAGGGCCTCATGCACTTTGATACAGATCCGTTAGCGAGAAGACACAAGCCGGATACTTCACGCTGATCCTCTGCAGCGCGTGACAACGCGGCCCGCGCCAAAAAAGGCGTTGGTCTTCTCGCAGAGGGACGACGATGATCCTTTTCACGATTTCCTATCTCGCAGGTGTGCTGACCATTGTCAGCCCCTGCATTCTTCCGGTGTTGCCTTTCGTGTTTTCACGAGCCGGTCGGCCATTCGCGACGAGCATTCTCCCGATGCTCATCGGCAAGGTCGTGACATTTGCGGGGGTCGCGACGCTGGCCGCCATCGGCGGTGACTGGGTGGTCCAGGCGAATGAGGCCGGCCGATATGCGGCAATTGCAGTGCTTGCGGTTTTCGGCGTCATGCTGCTCTCGCCGCAGGTTGGGGCCGTAGTCACCCGCCCACTGGTCGCCATCGGCAACCGCCTCTCACATCGGGCAGCCGGACAGAAGGCGAGTGTCGGAGCATCGTTGCTCCTTGGTGTCGCGACCGGACTTCTCTGGGCGCCCTGCGCCGGTCCGGTCCTCGGGCTGGTGCTGACCGGCGCTGCCCTCCATGGCGCCAATGTGGGCACGACGCTTTTGCTGGCGGCCTATGCCGCCGGCGCGGCCACCTCGCTGGCGCTGGCCCTGCTCGCCGGTGGAAGGGTGTTTGCGGCCATGAAGCGGTCGCTCGGTTTCGGCGAGCGTCTCCGGCACGGCCTCGGCATCGCCGTGCTGGCGGGCGTCGCGGCAATTGCGCTCGGCCTGGATACGGGGCTCTTGGCGCGCCTCTCCTTTGCGGGCACCACGAGCATCGAGCAATCGCTCCTCGATCGCCTGCACGGCGAACTTCCTAAAACGGCGGCCAGCTATCGTGCCGCACCGGCCGCGAACGGTCAGGTCCGGCACTATCGAAGCAATCTGCCGGTGGAGGGCATTTTTCCACCCCTGGACGGCGCCGTGGAGTGGTTGAATTCCAAGCCGCTGACGGTGGAGGAGCTTCGCGGCAAGGTGGTGCTCGTCGATTTCTGGACCTACTCCTGCATCAACTGCATTCGGACAATCCCCTATGTTCGCGCCTGGGCGGAGAAGTACCGGGATCAGGGCCTGGTGGTCATCGGCGTGCATGCGCCCGAATTCGCCTTCGAGCGGCGCATCGACAACGTCAAGCGGGCAGTCAGCGATTTTAACATCGGTTATCCTGTCGCGGTCGACAACGACTTCGCGATCTGGCGCGCCTTCGCCAACAGCTACTGGCCCGCGCATTACTTCATCGATGCCGAGGGAAGGGTCAGGCACCACCACTTCGGCGAGGGTGACTACGCACAGTCGGAACGCGTCATCCAGGACCTGCTGGCGGAGGCGGCGGGTAGCCGCGCTGGTGAAGGAACTCTTGTGAAGCCCGAGGGAAAGGGCGCCGAAGCCGCCCCCGATTTCGCCAATCTCCAGTCCGGCGAAGACTATGTCGGCTACCGCCGTGCTGCGAACTTCGCGTCGTACGAGGGCGTCGCGGCCGATGAGCCACGCGACTATACGATCGGCAAGCCGCGCCTCAATCAGTGGGGCCTTGCCGGCAACTGGACCGTCGGCGCCGAGCAGGCGAGCCTCAATCGCGCCGGAGGAGCGGTCACCTATAGGTTCAGCGCGCGCGACCTACACCTCGTCCTCGGCCCAGGGGTGAACGGCAGGAAGGTGCGCTTCCAGGTGCTCGTTGACGGAACTGCACCGGGGGCGGATCACGGTTCGGACATCGACCCGGAGGGCAACGGAACGGTGCGTGAGACGCGCCTCTATCAGCTCGTGCGCCAGTCAGGAGAAGTGCGTGAGCGGACATTCGAGATCCGCTTCCTTGATCCCGGCGTCGAAGTCTTTGTTTTTACATTCGGATGAGCGTTCGACTCGTCGTCAGAGAGGAGAGTTCAAGTGCGTGTTTTTGTCCTGGTCGTTGGCATCATGGCACTCGCGGCTGCGCCCTGTGCATGGGATACCGATCTACGAGAGGCATCGGCGATCGCGGCGCTCGTCGGCGGGGCAACGTCGTCTGAGCAAGGCCCGATGCAGGCGAAGTCAAGCCGCGACACTCCGGTTGCGCTGAATGGCGCGTTTAAATGAGGGTACCCGCCGATCCCAACGATCATGTCCTAAATCGACGGAAATACGACATTTGAGACATGGCGCTTTCGCCCTACCATCGAGGCTCCAATCTTAAATCAATGGAGCCTCGCATGACCCAGCACTCGAAAGGTACCGCTTTGATTACCGGCGCGTCCTCCGGCATCGGAGCGATCTATGCCGATCGCTTGGCGCGCAGGGGATATGACCTGATCCTCGTCGCCCGCAACCAGTCCCGGCTCAACGATCTCGCGAAGCGCCTGACCGATGAGACCGGCCGTGCCATCGAGGTTGTTGCGGCAGATCTAGGCAACAAGCACGATCTCGGCCGCCTCGAGCAGGTACTTCAGACGGATGCCAGCATTACCTTGCTGGTCAATAATGCAGGCGTCGGTGCGACTGCCCCACTGCTCGATTCCGATATCGACAAGATGGAGGAGATGATCATGCTGAACGTCAACGCTCTGACGCGGCTGACCTATGCGGCGGTTCCCCGCTTTGTCGCCCGTGGTACGGGTGCGATCATCAACATCGCTTCGATCGTCGGCATCGCGCCGGAGCTGCTGAACGGCGTCTACGGAGGCAGCAAGGCCTTTGTGCTCGCCTTTACCCAATCGCTTCAAAAGGAACTTTCCGAGAAGAACATCCGCGTTCAAGCGGTCCTCCCGGGTGCGACGGCCACCGACTTCTGGGGCACTGCGGGGACTCCTCTGGAACATGTCCCGAGCGAGATCGTCATGCCCGCCGAAGCGATGGTGGATGCCGCTCTCGCCGGCTTCGATCTCGGCGAACACGTCACCATTCCGGCGCTACCGAACGTTGCCGATTGGGAACTCTATGAGGCGGCGCGGCAGAAACTCATGCCGAACCTTTCCCTCCGGGCGCCGGCGGCTCGCTACCTCAATGCGGCCGGCTGAAGCAAATCGCCAACACCGGCAACAATTTTACCGCCGAGGATGGTTCAAATGAGCACGCCCACTCTGACACGTGAAAATCTGCTGTTCCTCGCGACCGGGCTTGCCGGCGCCTTCCTGGTGAACCTGTCGGCCCAATTTGCCTCGGCAAACATCGCCGACATCCAGAACGGGCTCTTGTCCAGCGCGGACGAGGGCTCCTGGATACTGACCGCCTATACGATGGGAAGTTGCGTCGGCATAGTCACCTCGGGCCTGTTAATCGGAGTCCTGAGCATAGGGCGCTACTTGGTCGCAAGCTCCATCTTGTTTGCGGCCGCGGCGCTCGCCGGTGCCATGACGAGCGACCTTGGCGTCATGATTGCATCCCGTTCACTGCAAGGCTTTGCCGCCGGCGGGTTCGGCCCGGCGGCGTTCGTCGCCGTCTTCATGGTGGCCGGCGGACCGCGTCTCGCCTATACGGTGGTCATACTCGCATTTGCCCTCCTCTTTTCCGGGACCGCAGGGGCCGCCATTGCCGGTTATGCCTCCGACAGTTTCGGCTGGCGCGCGCTTTTCGCCGTTCAGGCAGCGATCGGCGCGGCTCTGGCTCTTGCCGCCCGCTTTTGGGTTCCGCACAAGGCCCTGAACTGGTCGGCGCTCAAGGGCGATTGGACGTCCATCGTCCTGTTGTCGCTCGCCCTTGCGAGCCTGATGCTCGTCCTCAACCAAGGAGCGCGCCGCTTCTGGTTTGCGAGCGAGATGATCGTCTGGGGCGCCGGCTTGTCCGCTGCCGCGTGGGCGGGCTTCATTATCGTGTCACGCTTGTCAGCGCTGCCGCTCGTGGCGCCCCGGATCCTCCTCACACGGAGGTTTGGCCTTCCGATTGGGTTGAATTTCCTGCTACGCGCCGGTTTCGCCGTAAGCTCGTATCTAGTGCCGCAATTGCTCGCGACCGTAGAAGGCCACGCGCCGCTCGATATCTCGGAGCTCATGCTTTGGGCCGCGGCTGCCCAATTGCTCGCTCTCCCGCTGGTATGGTGGTTCCTGCATCTCTGTGATCTGCGCATCGCGATGGGAACCGGCGTTGTCCTCCTGGTGTTGGGAACCATGCTCATGGGCAGCGAAACCACGACGCCCGCGGGAGAACATTTCCGCTATGGGCTTGCCCTATATTCGGCCGGTCAATTGTTGCTGTTGACGCCCGCCATGATCGTCGGCACCGGCAGTTTGAAGCCCGCGGACCTTCCGACAGCGTCGCTGACATTCAATATCAGCAATCTGGCGGGAACGACGCTCGGCGTCGGGGTTCTCTCCAGCTTCGTTGCTGAGCGTCAGAAGTACCATTCGGACGCACTCGCCGAGGCCGAGCGGATTTACGGCCTCGCCGGCGCTGTTGCGGGGCAGGTTGCGAGTGACGCCGGCGCCACGGTGAGGGCTGTAGTGGAGATTGGCTCGGCGGTTCGGCGGCAGGCCTGGGCGCTCGCATTCGGCGACGGCTTTGTCGTTATTGGGCTCATGTTGGTGCTCGGCCTAGTCGCAGTTGTGGCTATCGGCCGTTCGCCGGCATTGCTGCGTCCGGTCAGGATTTCTCAGCGGGAAGCCGCTCGAGACTGAGTGGCAGTTTGTATCCAGCGGAAATATCGTAATCGCGGAAAATTCCAGTAAGGAACTTGCCCATGCATAGGATCGGCTTTGTCGTTTTTCCAAGATTCCAGCTCATGGGTTTCGCGGCGGTAACCGCCTTCGAGATGGCGAACTCGGCGCTTGGGGAGCCGGCATATGAGATAGAGCTGCTCTCAGAGGCGGGCGGCGAGGTCAAGTCGTCCGCCGGCTTCGGTGTCCTCACGAGGGCCTTCGACGACAGACCTTTTGACACCGTGATGTTCGGCGCCGGCGCGACGATCGAGCCCATGACTCCGGAGCTGATCGCATTTGCGCGTCAAGCGCTTGAAACGTCGCGCCGGGTGGCGGCGCCCTGCACCGGCGCCTTCGTGCTTGCTGAAGCCGGTCTGCTCGATGGACGCCGCGCGACCACGCATTGGGCCTTCGCGCGCCAGCTCCAGGAGCGTTTCCCGGACGTCAAGGTCGAGGACGATCGCATCTTCATCGTCGACGGAAGCGTGTGGACGTCGGCAGGGATGACGGCGAGCATCGATCTTGCGCTTGCGATGATCGAGAAGGACCATGGCCAGGAGATTGCGCGCAACGTCGCCCGCAAGCTTGTCGTCTATCACCGGCGCGCCGGCGGGCAATCGCAGTTTTCGGCCTTGCTTGAGCTCGAGCCGAAGTCCGACCGGATCCAGAAGTCGATCGACTACGCCAAGGCGAATCTGCGCGGCGTGTTGTCGGTAGAAGAGCTAGCGGATGCGGCGGGGCTGAGCCCGCGCCAGTTCAGCCGGGCATTTCGGGCAGAGACGGGACAGTCGCCCGCCAAGGCAGTGGAGAACCTCCGCGTCGAAGCGGCCCGGCTGTTGATGGAGCAGGGCCGCCACTCCATGGACGTGATCGCAGTCGAGACAGGTTTTGCCGATCCCGATCGCATGCGCCGCGCCTTTCTTCGAACGCTCGGGCAGCCACCGCAGACGATCCGGCGAAATGCGCGCGATAGCGCATCCGCATAGTGCCGCCACTAGTGGAATTGTAACGCACTGTGTCCAGGCGCGGGTGCGTACATGAGCTTTCAATCGCGGTCTCGCGAAGTCACAACGCAGATACATGGAAATCGCATTCCGCAACTGTAGTTCACACAGTTCGGAGAAGAGCGATGACAGGGGAAATCAATCTGCAGAGACGGCGGTTCATCGGAGCGGCGGCGTTGACACTTGCCGCCGCGCAATTGAACATCACCGGCGTGGCCGCCGCAAAATCTACGGCTGAGGCCGGCATTCGGGCGATCACGCCAGGGACGAACACGTCCTTTGCCTCGCTGAAGCAGATCGATGCGGGCGTTCTTAATGTTGGTTACGCCGAACTCGGCGCGAGCGACGCGCCTGTGGTTATCCTTCTGCATGGCTGGCCCTACGACATCCACACCTATGTCGATGTGGCGCCCTTGCTGGCGGAGTCCGGCTACCGGGTGATCGTTCCCTATCTGCGCGGCTATGGGACGACGCGCTTTCTTTCACCGGAGACGCCGCGCAACGGTCAGCAGGCGGCAATCGCCGCCGACATCGTCGCCTTGATGGACGCGCTTGGCATTGAAAGGGCGGTCATCGGCGGATGCGATTGGGGCGCGCGGACCGCCAACATCATCGCCGCTCTCTGGCCGGAGCGGTGCAAGGCCCTTGTGTCCGTGAGCGGCTACCTGATCGGCAGCCGTGAAGCCAACAAGATGCCGCTGCCGCCCGGCGCCGAGCATGCCTGGTGGTACCAGTTCTACTTTGCCACCGACCGCGGGCGCGCCGGCTACGAGCGAAACCGAAACGAATTCGCGAGACTTATCTGGCAACTGGCCTCGCCGAAATGGAATTTCGACGACGCCACCTTCAACCGCAGCGCGGCGGCTTTCGACAACCCGGATCATGTCGATATCACGATCCATAACTACCGCTGGCGGATCAGCCTGGCCGACGGCGAGCCGAAATATGACGACCTGGAAGAAAAACTCGCCAAATTCCCCACGATCGGTGTGCCGACGATCACGTTGGAGGGAGATGCCAACGGCGCTCCGCATCCCGAGCCGGCGGCTTACGCGAAAAAATTCTCCGGCAAGTATGAACATAGGCTGATCACAGGCGGCATCGGTCACAACCTGCCGCAGGAAGCTCCTCAGGCCTTTGCACAGGCCGTCTTCGACGTCGATCGTTTCTGATCACTTTTAACGCCGCAGCACGGTCGCATCCTTTTGGACGCTCCGAGATCGCTGTAGACTTTTAAAGGCGCGTCCGCATTCACGAATGCGCGACGCGCTTTGGGTATTGGTCTTCATGCATCTCGCGTTCAACCGTGGCGCACCTTCGGGCGACATGGGCGAATGGCTTCACCCTTTTACGCGTCGCCTCTGACAGCGCTTTTGTATCGCAGTGTTTCCGTTCCGCATCTTGCCGGCATTCGCTTACTTTCTTCGCCCGGTGACGAAACATTCCATACACGTGCGGAACGGCATGTGTGCCTCGACAGTCGGACAAGCCAATTGGCTCGGCGTCATCAACTCTGTCGAAGGAAGGACACCATGACCGAGATCGAGAAGGTACTCTACACCGGCAAGACGCACACCACCGGTGGCCGTGACGGCGCATCCCGCAGTTCTGACGGGCGCCTGGACATCAAGCTTTCCTCACCCGGCAGCACGGGGCCGGGGACCAATCCGGAGCAGCTCTTCGCGGCCGGCTGGTCGGCCTGCTTCATCGGAGCGATCGGCAAGGCGGCCAGCGAGCAGAAGGTAACGCTTCCGGCCGATCTGGCGGTCGATGCGGAAGTGGATCTTCGCCACGGCGGCGGCGCCTATTCGCTGCAGGCCCGGCTCAATGTGAGCCTGCCGGGCATCGACCGTGACACGGCACAGGCGCTGGTGGAAAGGGCGCATCAGACCTGCCCTTACTCCAAGGCGACGCGCGGCAATATCGAGGTCGCGATCAACATCGTCTGACACTGAAGAAGATACCTCCCGATCGGACGAGTTTCGGTCGGGGGGCAGCCGGCGATTTTCGCCCACGCGTTCAGGGCGGCATTCTGGTCCCGGCGAACAACTCGCACCGGCGCATGGCGCTTCCAAACACAAGGAGAAAAGCATGAGCACCGCAATCAACAGCGAAAGAACGCGGCCGATCGACATGAAGCTCGAGGTCATCGTCGTCCCCGTGTCGGACGTCGATCGCGCAAAGGCATTCTACGCGGGCCTCGGTTGGCGCCTCGATGCTGATTTTGCCGGGGATGACGGCTACCGGGTGATCCAGTTCACCCCGCCCGGATCCGGCGCCTCGGTCATCTTCGGAAAGAATGTCACTGACGCGCGACCGGGCTCCGCCCAGGGGCTGTACCTCATCGTTTCCGACATTAAGGCCGCCCGCGAGGACTTGCGTCGCCGCGGCGTCGATATCAGCGAAGTGTTTCATGCCGGCGACGTGCAGACGGGCAACGACGAGCCCTATCTGTTTGGGCGGCACAGGGTAGCAGGCGCGGATCCCGAGCGCCGCAGCTACCGCTCCTATGCCTCGTTCCGCGATCCGGACGGCAACGGCTGGCTGTTCCAGGAGGTCACCACACGGTTGCCCGGGCGGATCGACGCGAGCACCACGACATTCGCCTCCGCCGCGGATCTTGCGGGCGCTTTCCGGCGCGCCGAGGCCGCCCACGGCGAATACGAGAAGCAGCTCGGTCACCGCGACGAGGATTGGCCGATCTGGTACGCCGAGTACATCGTTCGGGAGCAGACGGGCGAACCGCAGCCCGCGTGAATGGGCTGCTGCATGGAATGGGCCACATCAGGGCGCTGAGGCCGCCCTGGTGTGTTGCCGTGGGGGCTGAGGACCTATTGTCGGAGACTGATTTCCGCCACCAGTCCTCCGCCGTCGCGGTTGCGCAAGATGAGCGTAGCACCAATCGCGGTCGCGAGCTGATCGGCGATCGCAAGACCAAGGCCAGTCCCCCCCGTGTCGCGGTTGCGCGACTGCTCCAGACGGAAGAAAGGGTTCAGCACGGCTTCCAACTGGTCCTCCGGAATGCCGGGACCGCGATCGAGCACTCTTATAAAGACGTTGCGGTCCTGGCGCTGAGCCTCGATTTCCGCACTGCCGGCGAATTTGAGCGCATTGTCGATCAGGTTGGTGAGAATTCGCCTTAGCGCGTGCGACCGGGTCGCAATCGCGCCGTGGCTCAATTCGCCGATGGTAACGGCCTTGCCGGTATCCTGGTAATCATATGCGAGGCTCTCGATGAACGAGGCGAGATCGATGCGTGAGGCTCTTTCCTCCGTGCCGTGGGCGCTGCGCGCATAGGCAACCCCTTCCTTGACGAGGCGCTCGACTTCGCCAAGGTCCTGGAGCAGCTTGTCCCGCTCGGCGGATTCATCGGCCATTTCGGCGCGCAGCTTCATGCGGGTGATCGGCGTCTGTAGATCGTGCGAGATCGCAGCAAGGATCTGCACGCGCTCTTCCAGATACTGCGCGATGCGATCCCGCATCGAATTGAAGGCGGTCGCCGCGTAGGCCACTTCCGCTGGTCCGGTTTCGCTGAGACGCGGCGTGTTGCTGTTCGGGTCCAGCGTGTCGGCGGCCTTCGCCAGATTGGCGAGAGGCCGGATGGCCTGGCGCATCGCGATCCAGCTGCACAACACCAAAAGGGAAAGCTGTGCCACGAGCACGTAAGGCAGCCAGTCGGCTACGGGCATGACGCCCCTTGGGGTGACGTCTATCGTCAGTGGTTCGCCGTCGCTCAAGCGAAGATGCGCCTGGAGACGGCGGGCCGCGCCGGGAATCGACTGAACTTCGATCGGGTATTTCGCGCCTATTGCAGCCTGGATCTTGGAGGCGACTTCGGCGTCGTTCGGCTCAAGCACTGGATTGCCGGGCATGCCTGGCCCCAGGAGGAACCGGTAGGAGCCGCGAGCAAGTTGATCCAGCCAGGCGCTGCGCTCGGCGGCAGGCAGCCTGTCGAGGATGGCGATCGCCGTCGCGACGTCGTTCTCGAGCGTATTGAACATCACCGACCTCGCGGCGACATACCGCTCGGAAAACAGCACCGCAAACGACATGGCGTGAGCGATTGCGAGACCGGCAAGGAGAATTATGAACAGCCGCGCCCTGAGTGTGCGCGGCCAAAGGCGAATTCCTTTGAGGGCGGCCGCCGACATCAGCGCGGCTCCACGATTTCGACCGGCATCGAGAAGACATAGCCTTCGCTGCGGACCGTCTTGATATAGGTCGGCTCGCGGGCATCGTCGCCGAGACGCTGGCGCACCCGACTGACCAGGAGATCGATGGAGCGGTCGAAGAGTTCGGCATCGCGTCCTTGCGTCAGATTGAGGAGCTGATCGCGGTTGAGAACGCGCTGTGGATGGTCGACGAAGACGCGCAGCAGCCGATACTCGGCACCGCTGAGCGCAATCACGGTCCCGTCCGCATCGACGAGATGCCTTGCCGTCGTGTCGAGCTTCCATTGACCGAAACGCAGCAGTTGGCCGGCTTCCGAGATCTGCAGATTGGGCGGCAACATGCGTGCGCGCCGCAGGACCGCCTTGATGCGGGCGAGCAACTCGCGCGCCGAAAACGGCTTGGCGAGGTAGTCGTCGGCGCCCATTTCCAGGCCGATGATACGGTCCATCTCGTCGGAACGGGCAGTCAACATGACAATCGGTGTCGCCTTGTGTCTGCCGACGCGCAGCTCGCGGCTCAAAACGAGGCCATCGTCGCCAGGCATCATGAGGTCGAGAATGATAAGATCGACCGTGTTGGCCTCGAGGAACGCGCGCATCTGCCGCCCGTCGGCGACGGCGGTTACGCGCAGACCGTTCTTCTTCAGATAGCTCGACACGAGCTCCCGGATTTCCCGATCGTCATCAACGACCAAGATATGATCGATGTGCTCCATGGCGCGATCTCCACCGTTCGACCGTCATTACTTATCAAAATGAAAACGCCGTGGTAGCAGTATTCACCGGCTCGTGCGCCTGTGTCGACTGAAGGCTAGAGTCGACGCAGCGGCCGGAAAGCGGCGCGCAGCTCGGCGCTGAACAAGTCCGGCTCCTCCCAGGCGGCGAAATGGCCGCCCCTGTCCACGCGATTGTAGTAAATCAGGTTGCGGTAGGCGCGTTCCGCCCAGTTCTTTGGCGGCCTGTACACCTCTCCGGGGAAAATCGTCACCGCCGCCGGGATCGCGATAGGGACCAACTTGGCAGTGCCCGCGCTGTTCTCCCAGTAGATCCGGCCGCTCGAGGTCCCGGTGTTCGTCAGCCAGTAGAGCGTGATGTTGTCGAGAATTTCGTCGCGACTCAACGCGCGTTCCGGTTCGCCCCGGGTGAACACCCAATCGGCGAGCTTGTCATAGATCCACGCTGCCAATCCGACAGGTGAGTCGGCAAGGCCGTAACCGACGGTTTGCGGACGCGTCCCCATGATTGCCGCATAGCCAAAGCCTTTGCCGAGGAACTCCCTGGCCTCGTCAAACACCGCCCGCTCCTCGGCGCTCAAATCCGCCGGTGCAGGATCACCGCTTTTCAATGCCTTGGCGACTTCCTGCGGGACGGTGGTAGAGCGCTCGATCCTGTTGACGTGGATGCCTCGCAAACCCGGAGGAGCCTGGCGGCCCATCGCATCAGAAATGATGGCACCCCAATCGCCGCCCTGTGCCACGTAGTCCTGATACCCAAGGCGCTTCATGAGAACGTCCCAGGCGCGGGCGATGCGGTCCGGGTTCCAGCCAGTGCCTTTCGGCTTTTCGGAAAAGCCGAAGCCGGGAAGGGAGGGAAGCACGAGATGGAAGGCGTCCTCCGCGGTCCCTCCATGTGCCGTCGGATCGGTCAGCGGACCGATGACTTTCAGCAATTCGAAGAACGAACCGGGCCAGCCGTGGGTCATGATGAGCGGCAATGCGTCTGCATGACGGGAGCGAACATGGATGAAGTGGATGTCGAGCCCGTCGATACTCGTCAGAAATTGTGGCAAGCCATTCAGCTTCGCTTCGGCTTTACGCCAGTCATAGTGAGTCTCCCAGTAGCGGACAAGTGACTGAAGCTTCGCAAGCTGAACGCCCTGGGAGCGGTCGCCGACCGTCTCAGGGTCGGCCCAGCGTGTGGCTGCAAGGCGCCGTCGGAGGTCGACGAGCGCTGCCGCCGGCACATCCACACGGAAGGGGCGAATGGCATCAGCCTCCAAAGTCGCCGGCGCAGCCGCTTGGGCGAGGGCCGTCGCAGGGCGAAACGCCGCAAAGGCGACCGCCACAGCTCCGTTCAAGAGCAGAGCCCGGCGGGACAGCCCGGACGCCTCTGCGGTTTCCTGTGCGGCCATTCTCGGACTTCCTTCCATGTGGTTCTCAATATTCATGTCGAACGCTCACTTGACCGGAACGACCAGCGGGGCGCCTTTCTCGACAACGTATGTCGCAAGCTCCGATGCCTTGCCGCTGCCGACATTCTTCGCCACATGCGCCACTCCGGCCGGGATGAACAACGCTTCCCCGGCATGAAGGATGACCGGTGCTCTCCCCTCGAGCTGATATTCCAACGAGCCCTCGAGGACATAGGCTATCTCTTCGCCCGGATGGGAGTGCTTGATGGAGACGGCTCCCTGTTCGAAATCGACCCGCACCTGAACGGCCTCCCGGCCAGGCGTATCGAGGTCGTGCTGCACGAGATCGGTACGCTGAATTCCCCCTTGCTGCGCCTTGGCCGCCTGCAGCGCCAATCCGCTTCCAACGATCAGCAGCGCAGCCGCGATGATCCGAGACGTTTTCATATGGTCGTCCTTTCGCATATTGGGTCGAGGCTCGTTTTCGAAGCCAGCGCCGCCATTTGAACGTCTGGGTGTATTGACGATGTGTCTGCTGGGCAGGACTTTTGTAACGACATGTGTCGCGGAAGCAGCGGGGGCGAATTCGCGCCGGGTGGGGCTGGCGAGTGCGGGACACCGCGTTTCCTGCCGGAGATCGAGGACCCCGCGATTCCAGGCAATGCGCGACGTCGCACCACGCAGACCCGCATCAAGAGGAACGGCGGGTCAAGGACGGTCACCATTTCCTGTCCGCGCCCGCCAGCTCGAGCGCCTCGCCAAGGCTGCGGATCGTTGGGCACTTGGGACGTGCGGACGCTGGCCCGTAGCGCGGCAGCACAAATTTCGAGCCGGCTTCGCCTGACAAGGTCACCCTCAACGCGGTTATGCTAGAAGGGCCGAGAGCAATAGCCGACGACGGGAACTTATCTCGAAACGGATGGGAGACGGCCGACCACCTGACTCCAGCGTGGACGCGGGCTATGTCTGCCCTCAGCAAGCGGTCAAGGGGATCGCTATGGCAGAGATGCCCCACTGGCGGTCGCCGGATATATCAAGAAATGATCGCCGGTTCTCGAGCGGGCGGGGCTCGTCGTCACGCAGAAGGTCGGACGGGTGAGAACCTGCAAGCTTGGGAAACGAGGCCTCAAGGCGGAGGCCGAGTGGATCGAGGCGCATCGCAAGCTCTTCGAGGCCCGCTTCGAAGTTTTGGATGAAATCATCAGCGAAATGAAACAGGAGGGAAGCGATGACGGAGCAAGTTGACAGTGCAGGTGGTGCGCAAAACCGCACGTCAGTCGAGCGCAGAGGGGATCGCGAACTCGTCGTAACGCGGACGTTCAACGCGCCGCCGAGCACGGTTTACAGGGCGTGGAGCCAGCCCGAGCTGTTCCAGCGCTGGTGGGTGCCAAAATCGCTATCCGGCGTTTCGCTCGTATCGTGCGATATGGACGTCCGTACCGGCGGCAAATATCGGCTGGAATTCGGCGCCGGCGGTTCGGACACCATGGCCTTCTATGGCACGTATCTCGAGGTGGTGCCGAACGAGCGCATCGTCTGGAGCAACGACGAGGGCGAAGAGGGCGCGATCACGACCGTGACCTTCGAGGCCCAAGGCGGGAGGACACTACTGAATTTCCACGAAGTCTATCCGTCCAAGGAGGCGCTTGAGGAAGCACTACAGGGTTCGGCGGCCGCATTGCCGGAGCAGTTGGAGCAGCTCGACGAGTTGCTTTCCAGCACAGGCGAGTAGCGCGGGTCGGGGAAACTCGCCTGGAGGGAACGGGGGCGGCTCGGCACTTGGATATCGGTGGTTATCCAGGCGCTCGGGGAAGAGGAAGTAGGATTGCTTTCGTCGAGCCGCGCCGAGGCTTCGAAAACCGGAGAGTTGCCCGATGAACTCAGGCTTTGGGTTCACTTTAGAGGTTCATCGCGTTCAAGCCGCACGCAGCCCGTGCCGCAACCGCACTTACAAGGAACGCCGGCTCAAGCTATTCTGAAGAACTCGGGTTGGAGATTTTGGAGCATGGCGAAGCTTGTCTTTGGAATGAACCAATCGCTGGACGGCTACGTCGACCACCAGGAATTTGCACCTGGCCCCGCGCTCTTTCGCCACTGGATAGACCACGTGCGCGACCTGACCGGCAGCGTGTACGGTCGCCGGATGTACGAGATCATGCGCTATTGGGACGAAGATCGTCCTGAGTGGAATGCGGAGGAGCACGCGTTCGCCGCGGCGTGGCGGCGCCAACCGAAGTGGGTCGTGTCGCGCTCGCTGAAGTCGGCCGGCCCCAACGCCACGCTGGTCGCGGATGACATCGAGACGGTGATCCGCGGGCTGAAGGCTCGGCTTCCGGGGGAGATTGCCGTTGCCGGACCGGGCCTGGCGGGAAGCCTGACCGACCTTGGTCTTGTGGACGAGTATCGCCTCTACATCCACCCCGTCGTTCTTGGCCGCGGCACGCCATTCTTCGCCGGCCCCCGACCGCCGCTCCGCCTCGTGGCCAATGATCCGGTTGGCGAGGGCGTGATCAGGCTGACATACGTTCCTGCCTGATTACGCAGCTCGCGCGGCGGACCGCACCGACGCGTCGGGTCCGCTTTGGGTCGAAGCTGCAATGAGCCGGCGTTGAGAGCCCCCGTTGGCGACGTTGAATTCCTCTGGAGACGAAGCTGCCGGGGCCGGGCCAAGATAGGCCGGCATCATCCCCGTGCTTGTCACAGGGCTTCAGCGGCGCCGCGTGTGGTGCGGCTGTTGCCCAAAATTTGCCAGCAAGCGCGGATTGTGAAATATGCCGACGGCGGCCGAAGAAATGACCGCTCGCTCATCGCATGAACGGCAATCCGCGCGGGACCAGACGTGAAGCTCATCGAACAGCACATCAGAGTGACGGCCGCCCTCATCGTGCGCGAAATGTCGACACGCTACGGCTCGAAGCCGGGCGGCTATCTCTGGGCCGTCTTCGATCCGGTCGCCCATGTCGCGATGATGACCTTGATCTTCCAGGCCTTCGCCCGCATGCCGGCTCTGGGCCTGAGCTTTCCGCTGTTCTTCGCAAGCGGCTACCTGCCCTTCACCTTCTACCAGCGCATGTCCTCGTTCATGGCCGGCACGATGAAGGCGAACAAGGCGCTGCTCTCCTATCCGGTCGTCTCGCCCTTCGATGCGATCGTGTCGCGTTTCATCCTGCAGCTGATGACGGATGCCTTGGTGTCGGTCCTGATCATTGTCCTGATCATCGAACTCGGCGGCGTCAGCCAGCCGATGGACTTCGCCGGCATGGTCGAGGCCGCCGGCGCCGCCGCGGTTCTGGGGTTGGGCATAGGCACTATCAACATCGTGATGTTCGCCCGCTATCCGATCTACGAGCAGATCTTCGGCATCATCAACCGCCCGATCTTCATGATCTCCGGCGTCTTCTTCCTGCCCGAGACAATGCCGAACCCTTTCAGTGATTACCTGCTCTACAATCCGCTGGTGCACATCATCATGTGGTTTCGGAGCGCAACCTATCCGGAGTATCGCGCTGACGGGCTGGACAAGGGCTATGTGCTGGAGTTCGCGCTCGTCTGCTTCGTTGCCGGGCTGGCGCTGCTGACAGTATCGATGCGGGAAATCAGAGAGGAGCGGGTTTAGCATGTCCCGCCCGAACGCGATCTTCTTCGGCTTCGGCCCATGGAAAACCTATGTCCCCCGCTGGTTTCCCGACCGGGCATGCAAAGTGGTGAGCCGCCGACCCTGGCTGATGTTTCTTCAGGGTTGGCCGCTTCGCCTGCTTCTCCGCCGCAATGTCGAAGTCTATGTCTGGGGCTTCAAGTATCCACCATTCCTGAAGCGCTTCTGCCGACGCTTTGGTATTCCATTCTTTCATGTCGAGGACGGTTTCGTGCGCTCGATTTCGCTTGGCGCGCATAAGTCGCCGCCCGCATCGCTGATCATCGATTCGCGGACGATGCACTATGACGCAGCGAACCCTTCCGATCTGGAGCACACGCTGCAGACCTACGATTTTGCCGCCGACACGGCGCTGATGGAACGGGCGGAAAAATGCATCCGCATGCTGCTCGACCTGCGGGTGAGCAAATACAATCTCGGCAAGCGGATCGATCTCGATTTCATTCTGGGCCCGAAGACCCAAAGGCGCATCCTCGTGATCGGGCAGGTGGAAACCGATGCGGCGATCGCCTACGGCTGCGACCGGCCCGTCACGAATAACGACCTCGTACGTCTGGCGGCGTCGGAAAATCCCGATGCCCAGATCGTCTACAAGCCCCACCCGGAAGTGCTGCACGGAACGCGCAAGGGCGTGTCAAACCCCGCTGAGGTGGCGGACATCTGCGCCATCCTGAGAGAGGATGTATCGCCCGCAGATGTACTCGAGGGCGTCGACCAAGTCTATACGATCACTTCGCTGATGGGCTTTGAGGGGCTGTTGCGTGGTTTGCCCGTAACATGCATTGGTTTGCCCTTCTACGCAGGCTGGGGGGCGACTGACGACAGGCAGAAGTGCGGACGCCGAAGCAGAAAGCTCGAAATGCGCGAAATCTTTGCCGGCAGTTACATTTTGTATTCGCGCTATTTTGCTGCGGAGACAGGTGCTCCCGTGGAAATGGAGCACGTCGTTCACCGTTTAGATCAAAATTCTGCGCCGCTGAAATATGTCGATGAATGAGGGGCGTCGCGGTGGGAGAATTCGTCGCGCGAAGCTTGTCGAGGTTTGAAAAGCCGGTGATTGAGCCGGCATAGGTTAGGAGAGGGCATGAAACCGGAAAACGATGAGCTTTCCACTGAAGATCATTTGAAAGCTCAGTATATGTATTGGTGGAGGCAATGGAAGAGAGAAAGGCGATTTAAGAACTCCCATTACGAGTACTTTTTTACAGAATACTTCGACATCCCCAAGTCTTTCTACGAAGATAGAAAGGTTCTTGATATAGGGTGTGGCCCACGCGGCTCTCTCGAGTGGATGCCTGACACGGCATCCGCCGTTGGGCTCGATCCACTTGCTAAAGAGTATGCGCGATTTGGCATCTCAAAGCACAAAGCAATGTATGTTGATGCGCCTGCGGAAAAAATCCCATTTCCCGCCGAATCCTTCGACTGTGTCTCTGCCTTTAACAGCTTAGATTTTGTAAGAAGTGTGGAGGATAGCGTCGGTGAGATTAAGAGAATACTGAAGGCAGGTGGGTTTTTCCTTCTTATCGTGGAGATCAACCACAAGCCAAGGGCGGATGCGCCGCATACTATTTCCGCCTCAGATGTCGAGAGTTTTGGGTTTGAGGTCCTAGAGTGTAGAACCTTTCGCAAGCTTGAAGAAAAAGGATGCTATCACTCGATCTTGGATGAGGGGAATCTCGCCCATAATGACGGTTCAGCAGAAATGTGGTTAGCCGCAAAACTGCGGAAGAAGGCATCTTGAAGGCTTGAATGAATCGTGATTGAGGCAGGGGCCCCGCGCCGGATCTTTGGTAAGATCATTGGTTTTCGCCGAGGCCCACGTTGACAGTAAGGTGCGTCGGAAGGCATTAGATTGCGAAGTCGGGCAGGTGACCGGCTCGCGTGACGTTTACTTGTTGCGATAGGAAGCCTTGCCGTAGCCCTCGAGGGTGAACTGGTTAATCAGGACCGCCTCGTTAGTACGGCGGATTGAAACAGTGCTCGCATGGTCTCTTTGTCGCGCTGAGGAATTATGATGCAGGAAACCATGCAAGATTTGACCCTTGATGAACTCGCGATCAGGTTCGGAACTGACAAATCGTCGAAGCATCACAACTACACGCGTGTGTATCAATCGGAGTTTGCCTCGCGGCGACAAACGACGAGAGGAGTCATTGAAATTGGGATCGGCGGCCAAACTTACAAGGGCACGGCCGGCGCGTCTCTGAGGATGTGGGCTGAGTATTTCAGCAATGCGAATGTGGTTGGAATCGATATTGATCCAAGTACTGAAGCGAATTACGGCGAGCGTATTCACGCCGTGATTGGTGATCAGACGCGTCGTTCTGTTCTGGATAAGGCGATCGGACTGGTTCCATCGGTTGACGTTGTGATCGATGATGGCGCACACCAAAACAACCTTACGATAGCCACATTTGAGTACCTATTTCAGTACCTCCGTCCGGGCGGAGTGTATGTCATTGAGGACACACTCTGCTCGGGAGAGCAGCAATTCAGTAACGTGCGGAGCGAGATGGAGAGCTTCGTGGTTAATATCCTTCGTAATATTGAAACAAACGGAAGGATATTAACGAAAAGGAACAACGCTGACTTTAGAAAGATACCTTCTGATTTTGTTATGAACGTCTACGAGAAATGGGTTGAATCAATCACAATCTACCGAGGATTGTACTTTATAAGGAAGCGAAGCCGCTCAACGGCTCAGGCCGTTGAAGCTTGACCGATGTGAATACCGGAGAAGACATGAAATACCTATTTATAAATGGGCGCTTTCCTCAGTACTCGCAGACATTTGTGCATGATCAAATAAAAGCTATCAAGCAGCAGGACGCTGCAGAGGTTGCCGTGTTTGCGCGGTCCCTTGCTCCTTTCAGATTTGAGCAATCTGCTCCCGAGTGCGCAGGAGGATTGCTATATGCGAAGCCATTCAACCTTAAGCTGCTTCGTCGCATCGTACTCGGCGTGTTGATGCATCCGATTCGAGCGATACATCTGGCGCAGTTGCGACTCCGGAAGAGAATTCATAAGCAAACCGTTTGGCTCGGCATCCAATTGGATTGGAACCCGGATGTAGCAGTTACCCACTTTGGAAACAATTTCCCAGTTGGGGTTCAGCTGAAGAAGTATGTTTTTCCAAAGATGAAGAATGTAGTCGTTTTTCACGGACACGATGTTTCCTCTTACGTAAAAAAAAATGGATGGGCGAATTACCAAAGGGCCGCGAAATACATCGATTGTGCTGTGTGCGTGAACCGAATTTGGGCTGACGAATTACGGCAGAACACAGAGATTAGGGATGTTAGAACTATATATCTAGGTACTGACATCGACGGCATTCCCCGCCAGCGAAACGGAGACTTGGAGGTATTTAGTATACTGTTCGTCGGCCGATTCGTTGAAAAGAAGGGCTTCGACCTCTTGTACTCAGCGGTGAAGAATGTCGCGAAAAAAATGCAGAAGCGCGTTCGGGTGCACTGTGTTGGGGACGGACCGCAACTCAAAGTCTGTAAGGAGCGGGCGAGGAAAGAAGGGCTCGCTGAGAATTTCATCTTTTATGGCTCGAAACAGAAGAGCTTCGTACGCCAACTGATGGCAGAGTGCGATCTTCTTGTTGCTCCTAGCCGTACTGCACAAGATGGCGACAGCGAAGGACTACCGGTTGTCCTAATGGAAGCAATGGTCGCGGGGATCCCAATTGTCTCTACCTACCATTCGGGCATCCCAGAGCTGATTAACGACCAGCACAGCGGGCTTTTAGTTCCGGAGTCGGATGGCGAAAAACTGCAGGCAGCGATTGAGTATGCCATGTTGCACCCTGAGACAATGGAGCAAATGGCGAAGGTAGCTCGAGATCATGTCGCGGTCGCGCATGACGAGAACGTTCAAACCCAAGCGTTCGTCGATGCAGTGAGGGCGCGTTAATGACAGCATGTGATGTTAGTGTAGTTATTCCTAACTACAACAGAACTGCCTTACTGAGGAGGGCTCTGAATTCGGTTTCGGCGCAGACCGTTCGGCCCAAGGAAGTTATCGTGGTGGATGATTGTTCAGATGCAATCCACCTCGAGGCAATAAAGCTGATCATCAAGGAATTCTCGGACGACTTGAACATACGGATGCTCGTCAACGAGACAAACAAAGGCGCCAATTATTCAAGAAATAGAGGAATATTTTCCGCGATCGGAAGATTTGTCGCGTTTCTAGATAGCGATGATATCTGGATGCCTGAGAAACTCGAACTGCAATTGAATGAGATCAGTCGCGCCAAGGAGAACGACAGCAGACCGGTTCTTTCGGTAACCGCCCGATACAGGGTTAACTCCCATGGTGAGATCATCCTTCGCCAATTCGGGGGACGTTTACTAAACCCGCAAAAAATCAGAAGATCCAATTTCCTGGGAACGCTGAGCTCGGTGGTTGTTGAGGCTTGGGTAGCGCGACACATTCACGGTTTCAATGAGTCGTTGCCTGCCTGCCAGGACTGGGATTTCTTTATTAGGTTGTCCGATTATGTGCAGTTTGTGGGGGTGGCCGACCCGCTCTGCGTTTATGTCGATCATGACGAAGAAAGAATTACGCTGAACAACAAGAAAAGGTTGCGTGCGCATATTTTCATCTACAAGCAACATATCCGGCCGGTTTTAAGTCGGAAACGCGCAGGTAAGGCGGAGTTCTATCGGAACATCGCCGAGGATTACCAAGAACTAGGAAATTCGGCAAAAGCCGGCGCTTTCTATGCTAAATCTGTTGCAGCTAAAGCTTGGAAAAACGAGGCCATTTCGGTCATTTACGAGTATGTTTTGAAGCGGTACTATCGCTTTCGCCCCCCCCCTTCGATCAAACAGCAACGGTATGCCCGATATCGCCGCCTGATGGACGACTTACTCAAAGATGCAAAAGTCTGTGCAGAAGTCACAGAGCATCGAAATCTAATTCGTGGGCTTATGATATAGGGCGCAGCCTAGGCAAGCGCTTGGAGCCCCTGAGTCGTAGGACCTACGAATGCAATAAGCTGAAAAACAGGATGCGAAAATGTACAAGCAGAAACTCGACCCGGTAAAGTTGTCGCTCATCGATCGTGCCATTGCCTTAGCCCCGGACATAAGGTCGTCGGCGGACTTGGGAGCGTGTTGGGGTGTCGACGGCGGATACAGCCGCTATGTGCTCGAAGAGCATAGGCTCGACAAAGCGGTAATTGTCGATCAACATATTACGAGTGAAACCCTCGCGTGGACAAGTCAACAGCCAAAGGCAAGTCCCGTTTCGGGCCTTTTTGGCACGAGTTCCACTTTGGAAAAGGTCGGGGACGTCGACGTCGTATTCTTTTTTGACGTCTTGCTACACCAAGTTGCGCCAGATTGGGACGAAGTTCTCAGGATGTGGGCGCCAAGGACGAAATATTTCCTAATCCATAATCCGATGTGGACGGTAGGGTCTGAGACATTACGGTTCCCCGACTATGGCTTTGATTGGTTCAAGGCTAATGTTGTGTATCAGCATGAAGGACGCTTGAAAGAATGGTTTGCAAATCTGGATAAATTCGACAGCGAACAGAATAAGTCGATGAGGGATGTCCATAATTTTTGGCAATTCGGTATCACGCATCAAGATATGATAACTACTCTCGATCGGTTGGGATTCGATTGTGAGTTTAGCAAGTATTTTAAGAGCAGACCGACCAAGCCTTGGATCAAGAACTACGGCTACCTGTTCAAGAAGAGGTGATCATTTTTACTAATCGAGGAGCCAGCGTTTGCCGCCTGCTCCTCGACTTGCTCCCAATGCCTTGCCGAGGGAAAGCATGGGGGCGCGATGTTACCCTTTAGCTATTGCCGTCATATGCACACGGAGGAGCGGTATGGCGCTTATTGACGTCATTAGAGCATTAGATAAGTCGACAGAAGGCGAACGCCATCTGGACGGCGCCATCGCCCAGCAGATCGGCTGGAAACGTAAAATCCAGCACGTTACGAACGAAGCCAATGGCGAAACCACGCGCCGGGTTCTGTGGATCGTCCCAACTGGCTACGAGGACGGAAAAGTACCGCATTTCACGACGTCTCTAGATGATGCAATGCTCGTTGTAGACATATTGGCGCCTTACGAGGAGAAGGGCGTTGCGTATGCCGATGGCGGATGGACAGCTTGTGTCGGGAACGGTCCATATTGCCACGCTTCAAGCGCGGCATTGGCTCTCTGCCTCGCTGCGCTGAGATTCAAGGCGCAGCAAGCGTCATAGCCAAACATAAACATAAATACAATATTTGCATCCGGCCGGAATTTCTCGACAAACTCAACGGTTCCTTGGGGATGAACGCTTGCTTCGGCGAGGCTTTCAGCTTTTGTTCTGCCGCCTACGCCCGGTCCCGAATATTGTAGTAGCTCATGACGCCAATTCCCCACGCGAAAAACAGGCCAAGAGTTACGAGAAGGGCGTTGAGCAGCCGGCTCGGATATTGCGCCATTTCCGAAAGTGTCGGCTCGATGAACAGGGCAAGATAGCGCTGGCGGTTGTTCGCCTCGATGCGCGCCTTCTCGAGCGAGCCCAGCGCCGCCGTGAAGGCACGCTCGGCGAATTCGCGTTCGGTCTCCAGTTCCTCGAACTCAGCGATGCGACCGGCGACATCAGGCGCGTTAGGGTCTTTCGCAACGGACCTTTTTTCGCCCGTGCCGAGGCGCTGGCGCTCGACGGCAACCTGCTGTTCCAGGCTTTCGATACGGGTTTTTAGTACGCGAATGCGCGGGGTGTCCTCGCTCATCTGGCTCTTCGCGGTGGCGAGGTCGGCATTAAGCTTCGTCAGTTCCTCCTCCAGACCGGCGATCAACTGAACGGCGAGCTTCGCGCCTTCCTCGGGGCTGATTTCTTGCGACTTGTCGCGGTAAACGCGTAATGATGCGCGTGCCTTGGAAAGCCGTGCCTCGCCCGCCAGCACCTCGTCCTGGGCGGCCCTCAGCACGTCGTTGCGCGCCGAAAGCGACAGGCTGTTCACGAGGCTGTCGCTCTGGTCGACGATGAATTGGGCGATCTGTCGCGCCTGTGTCGGCTCGAAGGCCTTGACCGTGACCTGCATGATGCCGGAGGCGTGGTCGAAATTGACTTTCACCATGTCCCGCCAATAGGCGAGCTTGTCTTCTATCGGCAGTTCGGAGCCGATGCCGTAGAGATAGTCGAGTCCTCTTGTCGCGTAGACCTTCTCCAGCTGGAACTTGCGATCGGCATCCGCGGCCATCCGCTCGCTGAGGATATAGTCCATGAGGATGTAGCTGTCCGAGACGGTGCTGCCGCCGGAGGCCTGGGTGAACATGCCGAGGATATCGGTCGAAACCCCGCCCTCGATGCTGCGCACGGCAAAGGATGTGGTGCTGTGATACTGATCGGCCGCGATGAAGGCCATGTAAAGCGAGGCAAGCGTCGCCGGTAGGGCAACGAGGCCGAGAAACGACGCCGCGATCACAGTGTGGCGGAGTGCGAACTTCTTGAGCCACTTAGGCCTTGAGCTGGTCTTTTCATCCGGCAGGGCTCTGTCTTGCCGCTCGCGAAGCGGAATGACAGGGGCGCTCTGCCTGCCGAGCAGCCCCTCGAGCACGGCGATACCCTTGCTCTTCGCATCGTGGTTGGCGGCTGGGGAGGTGGCTGGCCGATCGAAGGCCTGTGTGGGGCCCGACTTGTTTGCTGCCGCGTCTTTGCTGGCCGCCATTCAGTTATCCCTCATGTTTCTGTCGTGTGCGCGGATCGCGTCCTCGACATCGTCATAATAAGTCAGCTTGCCTTTTTCCAGCACCACGCCGCAATCACAATAATCGCGGATCGTCTTGGAACTATGCGAGACCATGATCACGTCGGCATCCTGGAGCTTGGTCTCGAACACTGTCTGACATTTCTTTTTAAAATTTGAGTCACCAACGGCGGTGATTTCGTCGACGAGATAATAGTCGAAATTGACGCCCATGCTCAAGCCGAAGGCAAGCCGCGCCTTCATGCCGGAGGAATAGGTGCCGACCGGCGCCTTGTAGAAGGGGCCGAGCTCGGCAAAGTCCTCGACATAGGCCGCGAGTTCCTCCGTATCGACGCCGTAGATGCGGGCGACGAAGCGCACATTCTGTTCGCCGGTCATTGAACCCTGGAAACTTCCGGCGAAGCCGAGCGGCCAGGAGATCTTGCCGCGGCGGATGATTCGGCCGCCGTCGAGCTTGATCGCGCCGGCGATGAGGCGGAGCAGCGTCGATTTGCCGGCGCCGTTGCGGCCGAGCAGGCCGACGCTTTTTCCCCGGTTTAGAGTCAGCGAGGCGTCTTCGATGATCGGCTTTTTGATGCCCTTGGTGCGGGCATATTTGGTCGCCTGCTCGAACCGTATCATTCGTTTCTCAGCGTTTTTCGGGAAAGGGTGAAGACCAGCATTCCGGCAAACAATGTCAGAAATGCGATTCCATAGAGATAGTTCATGTCGAGGCCGATTGCCCGGTACTCGGGATAAAAGCCCTTTCGGAAGCCCATGACGATGTGAACAAGTGGATTGATAAGCACAAGGTCGCGGTATGGCGCTGGGATCGAATCCGGCAGAAAGAAAACGCCGGAGATCAGAAAAAGCGGTCGATTGACGATACCGAAGACCTGTTCATAGACCGGGTACTTTAGAAAAAGCACGCAATTGATCATCGCGATGCCGAGGCCGAAGAGGCAAGCCATGGCGATGGCCTCCAGGATCGTTGGCCAGTGCAATTCGGTATGCACCCGCATGCTCGCAACGATTGTCCCAAGCACGATGATGGCAACGAGCGAGGTCGTGCCGACCTGCAGAACGAAGCGGGCGACGACTGTATCGATCGGCGCGACGTTCGGATAGCTGAGCAGCGCCTTGTTGGCACGGACCGCGCTGTTCAGGTAACTCGTCATCGCCTGATAAAACTGGAAGGCGATATAGCCCGTGGCGAAGAACAGCGCAAAACTGGTGCCGAGCGCCGGCGCGCGGGCGATTGCCCGGAAGATGAAGGTCATCAAGAGAATATGGGCGGCCGGATCGAGCAGCGCCCAGATATAGCCGCCGGGCTTCGAGCCGAAGCGCGTCGCCATCTCCCGCACGAGGAGTGCACCGACGACGCGGATATGGGTGGAGAGATAGCTCACGGGCTCACCCGAACGGATAGAGAATGCGGCCGATCAGCCGCAGCCGCCGGTCGGAAAGGCTGCGGAAGAAGCGGATGGGGTCGGCCTGGAAATCTTCGGCGTCGCGGTCGTTGCCGGCATGGCGGATCGCCGGCGCCATCATCGCGGTGAGCAGATGGCGCCAGCCGAGCACGCCGTAGGGGCCCCACGGCCGCCAGGCCGGGCGGGAAGGCTGTCTGAGATCGGGTTCGTCGAGTTGCCGCTTTATCGCGGCGACGGTCGCTTCGAATGATGTTTGCTCTCCGGTGACGGGGTCGAAGTAGCGAGGATAGAGGAGATAGGCGCCGGCGAAAAGCGCCTGCAGCGAAAGCCTCCTGCCGCGGCGCGGATTGGACTGCCTGTCGTCCGTCAGCCCCCAGCCGGCATAGAAGGGCGAACCGGCATTCGTCACTTCGATGCCGCGCATCAGCGCCTCGAAACCGGCCAGCGAGGTGATCGTATAGACATGATCGATGGTGCGCAGCGCCTCGGCAAGCGGCAAGCTCTCGGTGACCACGTCGCAGAGATGCGCGACTTCGGCCGGGTCGGATCGGGCCGCACGAACGCGGCTCAATACGTCCGGATGCGGCTTGTAGAGGATCTGGGCCTCCGGCTGCTCCGACGCGGCAAGCCGCACGAGGTCGTTGTTGGTCATCGGGCTTGGGCAGCCGTAGCGGATCGAAGCGTCGTCCTCAACCTGGCCGATCACCAGCACGCGCTTGCGCGTCTTTGGTCCATAAATCTCTTCCGCCGTCCGCTGCAGCCCGCCATTGTATTTGCTGATGCCGCTCTCCAGGAGCAGCGCGGCGCCGGCGCGCGCCCGCTCCATCAGCGCTGCATCCGCCTCGAAGTCATAGGTTGAGAGCAGCACTTCGAGATCGGACGGCCTGTGGCAATCGAAATAGGGCGCCCTGCTGTCGAGCGCTAGCGACAGGGGAGGCGTACGGCTGGCGCTCGGCCGCACTGACCGAAGGAAGCCGTCCTCGACGAAGCAAACAGGGATGTTCTGCTTTGTCGCGATTTCGGCCAGCGCCGGCGGCAAGGCGGCGCCCCAGACGAAGACCTCGCATGGCCCCTCCAGGAGAATGCGAGGCTTCCAAGTCCGGTCGAAATCCGAGTCGGACAGGTTCTTTGGCAGAAAGTGAAAGCGCCGGTCGGGAAACGAGCGCTCCAGAAAGGGTCGCTTCCATTCAGTCACATGGACGGCAAAAGTCGCCAGCCGCTTCACAGAAGCGCCACCGGAAATTTCAGGGGCAGCCTTTCTGCTCACCACTCTCCACCGAGATCAAGTCGCGTCGCCCTGCACATAAAGCTCTCCTTTGTGGTTCGCAACACTATCCTGCCGAATTTGCGAGACAGGTAGCGGAGGCGTGTTCGCATCGCCGAGGGCCGGCAATGGCGCGGCCTGCCGCCGCATCCCAATGGGCAGGTCCGCTCGCGCCATCGGCAACCGACAACCGACCGTATAATCCCTGTCACCACGGTAACAACTTCTGCATGCGGACTTTGAAAAATTAGGCCAACGTGATTTAAGGTGCGGAGCAACAAGCTGAACGAACACACTCGTTCTCGGCGCGTCCGTGCCGGGACCTCAACAAAAGGCCGCCTTGGCGGCCGGACCATGCCGACCTGGAGAAAATCGCCGGTGCCTGAACCTTTGACAGTATCGAGCGGCAGGAATGTCGATCCCGCCTCCGCCCTGCGAGAGTGCCGATCCGCCTTTGTCGGCGTCGGCATCGCCAGTGCGCTCGTCAATATCCTCTATCTCACCGGCTCGTTCTTCATGCTCGAGGTCTATGACCGGGTTCTGCCCAGTCGCAGCATTCCCTCGCTGATTGCGCTCTGTCTGCTCGCCCTCTTGCTCTATGCCTTCCAGGGCGCCTTCGAGCTGATCCGCGGGCGGATGCTGGTGCGCATCGCCGGCGCGCTCGACGAGAGCTTGAGCGGCCGCATCTATCGGGCGATGGTGAAGGCACCCTTGAAGCTGAAGATGCAGGGAGACGGGCTGCAGGCGCTGCGCGACTTCGATCAGGTTCGCTCGTTCCTCTCGGGCGCCGGGCCGGCGGCGCTGTTCGATCTTCCCTGGCTGCCCTTCTATGTCGCCATCTGCTTCCTGTTCCATCCGGTCATCGGCTTCGTGGCGATCGGCGGCGGGCTGATCCTGACGCTTCTCACCTATCTCACCAATCGCGGCACGCAAGCGCCTGCCAGGAAGGCATCCGAGGCGGGCGGCCTTCGCAGCGCCTTTGCCCAGGCCTCGCAGCGCAATGCCGAGGTCGTCCAGGCGATGGGCATGACCGGCCGGCTTGCCGAGCTCTGGGAACGCCGCAACGCCGAATACCGGGAGGAAAACCGCCGCACATCCGATATCGGCAACGGCTATGGGGCGCTCTCCAAGGTCTTCCGCATGGCGCTGCAGTCGGGCGTGCTGGCTGCGGGCGCCGTGCTGGTGATCGAGGGCCAGGCTTCGCCCGGCATCATCATCGCCGGCTCGATCCTCACCGCCCGGGCGCTCGCCCCGGTCGAGCTCGCCATCGGCAACTGGCGCGGCCTCGTTCAGGCGCGGCAGAGCTGGCAGCGCCTGAAGGACCTGTTGAAGGCCTTGCCGGAGGCCGAAACCCCGCTGGCGCTGCCGAAGCCGCACGAGCGTCTGAGTGTCGAGGCGCTGGCGAGCGGGCCGCCGGCGGCGCAGCGGCTGATCTTCACCGATATCAATTTCACAGTGCGGGCCGGCAGCGCTCTCGGCGTCATCGGCCCGAGCGGATCGGGAAAGTCGTCCTTGGCGCGCGCCCTTATCGGCGTCTGGCCGGCCTATCGCGGCTCGGTGCGGCTGGATGGGGCGGCCCTCGACCAATGGGACGGCGACGCGCTCGGACGGCATATCGGCTACCTGCCGCAGGACGTGGAGCTTTTCGCCGGAACCGTGGCGCAGAACATCTGCCGCTTCGCCGCGGATGCGGCCTCCGAGGCGATCGTCGCGGCTGCCAAGGCGGCGCGCGTCCATGAGTTGATCCTTCGCCTTCCGAACGGCTTCGACACCGAGATCGGCGAGAGCGGCACGGCGCTCTCGGCCGGCCAGCGCCAGCGCATCGCGCTCGCCCGGGCGCTCTATGGCGATCCCTTCCTGGTGGTCCTCGACGAGCCGAATTCGAACCTCGATGCGGATGGCGAGCAGGCGCTGAGCGAGGCGATCATGAATGTGCGCCGGCGCGGCGGCATCGTCGTGGTAATTGCCCACCGGCCGAGCGCGCTTGCGAGCACCGACCTCGTCCTGATGATGAACGAGGGGCGGCAGCAGGCCTTCGGCCCGAAGGAGGAAGTGCTCGGCAAAGTGTTGAGGGGGCAGCAGACGGAACGTGCGTCACCGCTGAAGATCGTCGCGGAAGGCCAGGAGGCAAAGCAATGAGCGGAAGCACGCAACGGGCGCCCAATGCGCGCCGGTCGCTTTCTCGCCATATGATCGGGGTCTCGGTCCTCGCGCTTGCCCTCGTGGCCGGCGTCGGCGGCTGGGCGGCGACGACGGAGCTGTCGAGCGCGATCGTCGCCGGCGGCGTCGTGGTCGTGGACGACAATGTCAAGAAGGTCCAGCATCTGACCGGTGGCATCGTCGGCGAACTCAAGGTCAAGGAAGGCGACCGCGTTGAGGCCGGCCAGGTGCTGATCCGGCTCGACGGCACCACGGTGCGTGCGAACCTTGCGATCGTCGAAAGCACGCTGGCGCAGCTTTATGCGCGCCGCGCCCGCCTGCTGGCCGAGCGGATCGGCGCCGAGTCGTTCGAGATCGACAAGGACCTCGCGAACTTCGTCTCCAGCGCGGCGGCGGCAAAACTCGTCGATGGCGAGCAGAAGCTCTTCGCCAGCCGCCGCACGGCGCTGCTCGGCATGAAGGGGCAGCTGCAGTCGCGCAAGGCACAATTGGCCGACGAGATCGACGGCCTGACCGTGCAGCTGAAGGCGATCGAGGACGCCTTGACGCTGATCGCGGAGGAACTGACCGGCGTCGACTCGCTCTATGGCCGGGGCCTGGTGCCGATGCAACGGGTGACGACGCTGAAACGCCAGCGGGCGGAGCTCGAGGGCGACCGCGGACGGTATATCGCCTCGCGTGCCCAGGCACGCGGCAAATCCAGCGAGATCGACCTTCAGGTGCTGCAACTGGACGAGGACCGGCGCACGGAAATCTCCAAGGAGCTGACCGATGTCGAGGCGAAGATCGCCGAATATGAGGAGCGGCGTACGGCAGCGACGGACCAGTTGCGGCGGCTCGACATCACCGCGCCGCTGCCGGGCCGCGTCTATCAGCTGGCCGTCCATACGGTGAACGGCGTCGTCAATCCCGGCGAGACGCTGATGCTCGTGGTACCGGAGGCCGACGAACTCACCGTCGAGGCGCGGGTGGCGACCCACGACATCGACCAGATCCGTGTCGGCCAGCCGGTCGAGATCCGCTTCAGCGCCTTCAACCAGCGCACGACGCCGGAGGTCGAGGCCGAGGTGGTGACCGTCGCCCCGGATATGGTCAGCGACGAGAGGACCGGCGCCACCTACTATCCGCTGCGCATTCGCCCGAAGCCGGAGAGCCTTGCCAAGCTCAAGGGCCTCTCCCTCTATCCGGGCATGCCGGCCGAGGTGTTCATCAAGATCGCCGATCGCACGGTGATTTCCTATCTGGCGAAGCCGCTCACCGACCAGATGAGGCACGCATTCCGCGAGGATTGAGACGGTCGCGGGAAACGAACTGGCGCGTCCGGACATCCCCGGGCGCGGGCTCGTCACGCGTGAGAGGGCGGCGTCAGGCGCGGGTCCGCGCGAAATCCCTCAATTTTTGCTGGTTAAGTGTTCGCGGGGCATTTTCGTGATTGGACTTCGCGGCCGGTTGGAGTCACGTTTATTAGGCGTATGAGGTGGAATGGGGGACCAACTAAGTCTGATTAGGAGGTCACAATGAAGCACCATGCAATCGAAGACCTGCAAAGTGTCGCCGAGGTCAAACAGGACCTTCCGCGCCGGACCCTGTCGCGTAGCGAGCGACTGGAGCGCTGGGCGGAACTCCTGGAACGCAGCCCGCACAGACGGCTTTCGACGTTGCACGAGACCGAGTATCAGCCGGCGCATGTGCGCGCCACGATGCGCGGCGACGGCACGCCGATCTCCGTTGCATTCGAGGACCCGGTCCTGCGGACCGCCGGCCTGGACAATGACAGCTACGGCGAGGCGAAGCGGTTCTTCGAATTGAGTGACGAGCAATTGCACAAGGTCATCTGCTATTGCCATTTCGGCGCCACGGTCAGTGCGTCGACGGCGGCACGTCACATTCGCGCGATGCTTGTCGAAAACCAGCCAGGCCTGTTTGCCCGCTTGCGCCAGATTTTCTTCGGCTAAGGCAGGCGACGTTTGCCACGACGGCTTTGAATGGCGGCCGACGACGCCGGCCGGAGAGGGTGTGTTGTGTTGCGGCTTGTCCGCTGCAACGTCGCCTGGTGAACGTCTCAAAGGTACTGGCGATCCAAAGCGGGGGAGGCACTTCGCCGCTACGGCGCCTCTTGCATCTTCGAGCAAGGGACGCGGGAGCGGCGAAGTGTGCGCGACCCGGCCGCAAACTCCACTTTCACCCGCGCCCGTTCGCGGGCCGCTGGGCTGTACAGCCGCGTTGCCACATTGCCCGCATCAAAAATCGTGTCAAAAATCGGCGACCTTGCCCCAGGCCGAGCCGTTCAGCCGGTCGGGTCGATAAGGTTTCGGGTCGACGATCGGCGGCTCACCCGTCACGATGTCCGCGACAAGGTGGCCCGCGCCGGGTCCGATGCCGAAGCCGTGGCCGCTGAAGCCGGCGGCGAGCACCAGGCCGGGGAGCGAGCCGATCTCGCCGATTGCCGGGACCCCGTCCGGGGTGCTGTCGATATAGCCGGCCCAGGCGGCGCTGACCGGCCGCTTCTCGAGCGCCGGCAGGAGCGCCCGGGCCCGCTTCAAAGTCAACCGGATCTGCGCCTGATCCGGGCGAGGATCGAGGATGCGGTTGAACTCCATCGGCGTCGGCCGGTCGAGCCGCCAGCGCGACAGCGTCTCATGACCGGATTTCCAGCCTTCGATGCCGCCGGGCGCCAGGCTGCGCCAGCGTCGCGCGAACATCGGTACGAAATGCCGGGCAAAGCGCATCTGCTGCGGGGTCGGATCGACCCGGGCGCGGCCGCTGATCGCCAGCGTATAGCCGCCGTCGCTACGGCGCGTCGCCGAGACTGCGGCGGTGTGCAGGGCTGGCGGCAGGTCCTCGGCACCGGGCGCCACGGAGAGGATCGAGGCGCGGATCGAGGCCTGCGGAAAGCGGATGCCGAGTTGACGGCAGAAGGAGGAAGCCCAGGCGCCGCCGGAAAGCACAACAATCGGCGTGCGGATCGTGCCGGCTTCGGTGACGACGCCGCTGACCCGTCCGCCCTCGAGCTCGATGCCGCGGGCCGCGCACATCTGGTGCACGGTTCCGCCGAGCTTCATGACCGCGCGGGCGACAACCGGCGCGGCGCGCGAGGGATCGGCGGTGCCGTCGCTCGGCGAAAAGACGCCTCCCTTCCAGCGGCGGCCGGTCGCCGCACCCTTTTCACTCGCCTGCGTTTGATCGAGCATGTGGGTCGTCACTCCGACGCCGCGGGCAAAGTCGCCCCAGCGTGCCCAGCCGGCAAGCTCGCTTTCGTCATTGCTGAGATAGAGCAGGCCGCAGCGGCGAAAGCCGGTGTCTTCGCCGGTTTCCGCGGCGAAGCTCTCCCAGAGCGACAGGCTCTTGGTCGCCATCGGCAACTCGCGCGCGTCCCGGTTCTGCTGTCGGCACCAGCCCCAATTGCGGCTGGATTGCTCGGCGCCGACCAGGCCTTTTTCCAGGAGCGCGACCTTGAGGCCGCGCCGTGCCAGATGATAGGCGGCAAAAACCCCGACGATGCCGCCGCCAATGACGACGGCGTCGGCGCTCGCCGGCAGCGCTGGCGTGGTTTCGATATGAAGAAGCGGGGCAGGCATCAGCGGTCTCCGGTCGAACCGAACGGCATTCTAGCGCTTCGGCGATTGCAAGACTGCCGCACATCGGCGCTTCACAGCATATTCTTCCGTTCGCTCGACCCAGGGCCAATGCTTATTCTGGCGGAGATTGCCTAAACTTATCAGGGCAGGGTAGGCCTTTTCAGCTTGTCAGCCAGTACACGCCGCATAAGATGCTGGACAGTCCGAGTCGTATTGCGGCCCCCGGGCCAATTGGAGAGCGCCGATGAAACTCGACCGGATCGACATCAAGATCCTCTACGAACTGCAGAAGAACGGCCGCATCACCAATGTCGAGCTCGCCGAACTCGTCAATCTCTCGCCCAGCCCCTGCCTGATGCGGGTGAAGAAGCTGCAGGCGGAAGGCTATATCGTCGGCTATTCGGCGCAAATCAATATTGCCAAGCTCGGCCAGACCCTGACGGTCTTCACCGAGGTGACGCTGAAGAATCATCGCCAGATCGACTTCGCCCGCTTTCTCGCCGCCGTCGAGAAGGTCGACTCCGTCGTGGAGTGTCACCTGGTGTCCGGCGGTTACGACTACCTCCTGAAGTTCGTCACCGGCGGGATCGTCGAATACCAGACGATCATGGAACGGCTGATCGACATGGATGTCGGCATCGACAAGTATTTCAGCTATGTCGTCTTGAAGTCGCCGATCGTCAAATCGCACATGCCGCTGACCAGCCTGTTTCAGGTATAGGTGGCGCCTCTCGATTCATGTGTTCGCCCCTCACCCTAACCCTCTCCCGTTTTGACGGGGAGAGGGGACCGGAACCCGCGGCTTACCAGGCATGGCAGCGGCAGCCCTCGTCAAGGCGGGACTGGCAGCCCGCGGCTCGTCCGTTCTCCCCGCCGTGCGCGCAGGCGGATCAGGCCAATCGCATTCGCCACCAGATATTTCTACCCCGCCTTGCTGAACGCCCGCGCCAGCTCCGGCCGCCGATCGAGACCGTCGAGCCAGCCGGTGTCGAGTTTCGGCACGGAGGCGAAGAGCAGCTTGGAATAGGGGTGCTTCGCGCCGGTCGCGAGCTCGGCCGAGGCGAGCTGCTCGACCTTCTCGCCCGCATACATGACGACCACCTCGTCGCAGATCGCCTGCACCGTCGAAAGGTCGTGGCTGATGAAGACGTAGGAGAGGCCGAGCTCGCGCTGCAGTTCCTTGAGCAGGTCGATGACCGCGGCAGCGACGACCGTATCGAGGGCGGAGGTGATTTCGTCGCAAAGGATCAGCTTCGGCTCGGCGGCGAGCGCCCGGGCGAAATTGACGCGCTGCTTCTGGCCGCCAGAAAGCTCGGAGGGGCGGCGATGGCGTAGGTTGCGCGGCAGACGCACCATGTCGAGCAGTTCATCGATGCGGGCGCTGCGGGCGCTGCGACCCATGCCGTGGTAGAAGGCGAGCGGCCGGTCGAGGATATCCTCGACTGACTTTGCTGGGTTGAGTGCGGTGTCGGCATATTGGAAGACGATCTGCATCTCGCGCAGCTGTTCGCGTGAGCGCTCGCGGGCGCTGCGGCCAAGTTCGCGCCCCTCGAACTGGATGCTGCCCGAGACCGCGGGCAGGATGCCGGCAATCGCACGGGCAAGGGTCGACTTGCCGCAGCCGGATTCGCCGATGATGCCGAGATTGCGGCCCTTCTCGACCTTCAGCGAGACCTGCTTGACGGCGCGCACAAGCGGCAATCCGTCCGCCTGTCGCGGCCCGTAGCCCGCGACCAGCGTGTCGATCTGCAAAAGCGGGGCCGGGGCAGATGCGGCGGGACCGGGGGCGGCGCGCGGCTGAGGTTCGAAGGCGTCGAGCAACTCGCGCGTATAGGGGTGCTTGGCGTCGCTGAGGATCTCTTGCGTGGTGCCGACCTCCTGCACTTCGCCGCCCTTTAAGACGACAATGCGATCGGCTATCTGGGCGACCACCGCGAGGTCGTGGGAGACATAGACGCCGGCAATGCCGCCGGCCTTCATGACGGACTTGAAGGCGCGCAGCACTTCGATCTGGGTCGTTACGTCGAGCGCAGTGGTCGGCTCGTCGAAGATCACCAGCTTCGGGTCGCCGATCAGCGCCATGGCGGCGGAAAGGCGTTGCAACTGTCCGCCGGAAACTTGATGCGGATAGCGGCTGCCGATCGTCTCCGGTTCGGGCAGCGACAGGGAACGGAAGAGCGCGACGGCCTTGGCACGCGCCTCGTCGGGCGACATCAACTGATGGATGCGGGTGATCTCGATTACCTGGTCCATGATCGTAGCGGCCGGGTTGAAGGCGGCGGCGGCCGATTGCGGCACATAGGCAACCTCGGTACCGCGAATGCGGGCGCGCTCCGTTTCGCTGAGCCGGACCATGTCCTTGCCGGCGACGGAAACGCTGCCGCCGGAAATGCGACAGCCGGGACGGGCGTAGCCCATCAGCGTCAGCGCGATCGTCGTCTTGCCCGAGCCGCTTTCGCCGATCAGCGCGACGATCTCACCGTCGGCGATGTCGATGCTGACGCCCTTGATGATCTCGACCTTGCGCCCGGAATCGGTGGTCGCTTCGACCTTCAGGTCACGGATTTCCACGAGATTAGCCATCATTCACTCCGATCACGGATCTTCTGCGGCAAGTTGTCGATGAGGAGGTTGACGCTGATCGTCAGGGTGGCGATGGCGAGCGACGGGAACATGACCGCCGGCGCGCCGAAGGGAAGGCCCCCGATGTTCTCCCGGACGAGAGCGCCCCAGTCGGCATAAGGCGGCTGGACGCCAAGGCCGAGGAAGGAGAGACCAGAGAGCAGCAGGACGATGAAGACGAAGCGGAGGCCGAGATCGGCAAGCACCGGCCCGACAATGTTAGGCAGGATCTCGGAGCGGATCAGATACCAGGTGCTTTCGCCGCGGATCCGGGCGACGGTGATGAAATCCATCGCATTGATGTTGACGGCGAGGGCCCGGGCGAAGCGATAGGCGCCGGGGATGTAGATTACAGACAACGTCAGGATCAGCACCGGAATGGAGGAACCGACGGCGGCGACGACGACGAGGCCGAAGAGCTTGCTCGGGATCGAGTTGAGCGCGTCGAGAAAGCGGCTCAAGACTGTGTCGAGCCAGCCGCCGGCGACCGCGGCGATCATGCCGAGCACCACGCCGGAGAAGCAAGCGATCGTCACCGCGGCAAGCGAGATGCCGACCGTGTAGCGGGCGCCCATCAGGATTCGCGAGAGCATGTCGCGACCGAGATAGTCGGAGCCGAGCCAGAAGTCATGGCTCATCGGGCCGAAGTAGTCGAGATCGACGATCTCGCCGACAGGATAGGGGATGATCATCGGCGCGAAGACCGCGACGAGCGCCCAGGCGATGATGATCGAAAAGCCGATAACGCCGACGAGGTTGAAACGATAGCCAAGCCGGCTTCCGGACTTCCGGATAGCGCTGGTCGATGTGCTCGAAGTGGTCATTGTCATCGAAGCCTCGGATTGGAAAGGATGGCGATGAGGTCGGCCGTGGTGGTCAGCAGCAGGTAGCCGAGACAGAAGATCATCGCGCAACTTTGGATGAGCGGCAGGTCGCGGGTCGCTACGGCATCAACCATCAGCTTGGCAACACCGGGATAGTTGAAGATCGTCTCGACAATAATAACGCCGCCGAGCAGGTATGAGAGCGAAAGCGCAACCGCATTGACAATCGGGCCCAGAGCGTTGGGCAGCGCGTGGCGAAAAACCATGCGCGGCCGCGAGGCGCCCTTGAGCAACGCCATCTCCACATAGGGCGTGTTGAGCGTCTCGATCACTGCTGCCCGTGTCATGCGGATCATCTGAGCCGAGACACCGAAGGTCAGCGTTATGACCGGCATTGCATAGATGCGCAGGAGATCGGCGAATGAGGTGACTTCATTGGCAACCGAGAGCGCCGGCAGCCACTTCAGATAGACGGCGAAGACCAGCACTGCGGAGGTCGCTATCATGAATTCCGGCACCGAGATCACGCCGATGGTTAGCACGGTAACGACGCGGTCATAGAGCGAGCCGCGCAGCATCGCCGCTGTTATGCCGAGCGTCAGCGCGATCGGCACGGAGAAGAGCGCGGTGACGCCCGCGAGCTTCAGTGTGTTGACGAAGCGCCCGCCGATCAAATCGGCGACAGGCATCTCGTTTGCATAGGAGGTACCAAGGTCGCCCTGCACGAGACCGACGATCCAGCGCAGGAAACGGAGGATTGCCGGCTCGTCGAGATGCATGGCCTTACGCAGACCCTCGACGGCTTCCGGCGTGGCGGCTTGGCCGAGCAGAATCGACGCGGTATCGCCCGGCAGGAGCGTTGTCGCGAAGAACACGGCGAAGGAGACAATCATCAGGGTGATGAAGGCGATGAGCAATCTACTCAGCGCAAGGGATAGGACCCGGTTGTTCACGCGCGCTCCCTTTCGGCTTTCAAGATAGGTTTCAAACCATACTGTCCGGGGCCGCAGCATCGAAGCTGCAGCCCCCTAGGCCAGTGGCCCAATCAGGCCTCAAACCAGACATGCTCGGCCATGCGATAACCCATCATACCGCCGAGCGGGTTGGTTTCCATGCCCTTGAGCTTGTCTGTGATGGCGTCGATACCAGTCAGGTAGGCCGGAATGATGGTACCGGCCTCCTCGGCGACCATGACCTGCATCTCATGGTAAATCGCCTTGCGCTTCTCCTGGTCGAGCGAACCGCGCGCCTCGATCAGCATCTTGTCGAACTTTTCCGATTTGTACTGGCTCTCGTTCCAGGGAGCACTGGAGGCGTAGAGCAGCGAGAACAGGATGTCGGGCGTCGGCCTGTAATTGATGTTGCCGAAATGGATCGGCGCCTTGAGCCAGTAATTGTCCCAGTAACCGTCCGAGGGCACGCGCTGGACATCGAGCTTCAGGCCGATCTCGGCAGCGGCGGCCTGGATGACCATTGCCATGTCCACCGAACCGGTAGCCGCGTCGGAAGCGACCACCGGGATGGTCTGGCCGAAAACGCCGGCCTTTTCAAAATGGAATTTTGCCTTTTCAGGATCGTACGCCTTTGGCTTGATATCGTCGTTGCGGTAGACGTTGCCCGGAAAGACGGGCTGATCGTTGCCGATTTCGCCGCGCCCGCGCAGGGCCGCCCTCAGGATCTGCTCGCGATTGACCAGGTGCTTCATACCGGCCACGAAGTCCTTGTTTTGACCCGGGGCCGCGTCGAGGCGCATGTTGAGGTTGGTGTAGCTGTTGGCACTCGATTTGGAGAGAACGAAACCTGGCTGGCTTGCCACAAGGCGCTCCGAACGGGGGTTGATGGCGGCGGCGACATGGATGTCCCCGGACAGAAGCGCATTGACGCGGGAGCTATCGTCGCTGATCGCCAAGAACTCAAAGGAGTCAACATATGGTCCCTTTGACTTCCAGTAGTTCTCATTCCTCCGCATGACCGAGCGCACGCCCGGCTCGAAGTTTTCGAGAACGAACGGTCCGGTGCCGTTGCCCTTGGAGAAGTCGGCGGTGCCGTCGGCGACGATCATGAAATGATGCAGCGCCAGGATCGTCGGCAGATCTGCGTTGGCATCGGCGAGCGTGATTTCGACCGTGAGATCGTCGACTGCCTTGAAGCCGGTCATCTGCTTCGCAATAGCATTGACCTTGGAACCGACATCGGGATCCAGATGGCGCTTGAGCGAGAAGATTACGTCTGCGGATGTCAGCGACTTCCCATCGTGAAACGTAACGCCCTTCTGCAATTTCACGGTCCACACCTTGGCATCGGCGCTTTCGATGCTTTCTGCCAGCTCCATCTGGGTGGCGCCGGATTTGTCGAGGCTCGAGAGGCGGTTATAAACCGCGGAGCATCGCGAATAGTCCGTGGAATTCGAAGCTTTGGCCGGATCGAGCGTGTCTGCGGTCGAAGACGTGAAGCCCGCCACCTTGAGGTGCCCTCCTTTGACCGGAGTTGCGGCCACCGCGTCAGAGGCGCGGCCAAGCACCAGGCCGCCGGCCGACATGGCGGCGCCGCCGGCCAGCAGCATCTGCAGGAGCTCGCGGCGGGTGGCGCCGCGGCGAATGGCGTTTTCGACGACTGCGTCGTCTTTTCCGGTCCAGTTGGTAATTTTGTCAGTCATGTCGTTCCCCATTCGCTTGGTGGTTGGTCGGATCGCCCCGTCTTCTTTTGCATACGGGGTTCAGGTGGAATGCTTCGCCCGCCTTTCAGGCGGCTTTGGCTTTCTCCACGGCGTCGGCAAGGCCGGCCATGGAGGTGAAATGAAAGTCGGGCTTGGTGAACTCGGCCGGCTCGATTGTGCCGCCATAGCCCTTCTGGGCATGGCGCCGTTCGATCCAGCAATTGGTCAGCCCGAGTTTCCGCGAGATGCCGATGTCGTGATACTGGCTTTGGGCGACGTGCAGGATGTCGTCCTTCGAATTGCCTTCCGCCGCAACGAAGGCGAAGATTTTCTCGAAGAAGGCCGGATCCGGCTTTTCGGTGCCCGTATCGTCGGCGGTGAAGGCGGCATAGAACGGATTGCCGAGCTCGCGGGAAAAATGCTCGAAAGCCCAGCGCCGGGCGTTGGTCATGGCGATCAGGCGGTAGCGCTTAGCAAGGCGGGCAAGCGCCTCAGCGCTGTCGGCAAAACCCTTCCAGCCCTCGGCGGAATCACGCAGCCTTTCGCCATATTTTGCTTCGGCGGGAAGACCGAGCTCCGGAGCAATGGCGAGATAGACGCGGACCAGATCGTCGGGGAAGAGGTCGGCATCGGCAGAGTAACGCCCTGCCCGGTAAAGCTTCAGCGCCTCTTCGCCGTCGATCGTGACGCCCGCTTCCTTACCGATGTCGGCCAGGCAATCCTTGATGCCGCCTTCGAAATCAATCAGCGTGCCGACGACGTCGAAGGTGAGATACTTGAAATCGGCGAAGGTCTTTGCCAAGGCTCTTTCCTCTATTTGGCGCGGGCGAAGTTTGCTCGCGCTGGGCTGCATCAGAAGAAAATGCTGTTTTCAACGGGCCGGAAAGACTTGCTTTCCCGGGCATTCCTGCGCCCCTTAACCCATCCAGTCTCGCAGCATCGGCTCGCCGGAGTCTCTGAATGGAAGAAGGATGCCGGCACAAAATTGCGAATATGGGCATAAACCGGTATTTCACCTTTCCGACCGCCGATCCGCTGTTCTCTGAGCGGATGCCGGGGGTCAGGTGAGGGCCGCGCGAATTTCGGGGTCCTCCAAGGTCTGGTCAAGCGTCAGCCGCGTGCGCTCGACGATTGCGTCGATTTCCGCGTCGGTGCAGCAGAGCGGCGGCGCGTAGCCGAGAACGCCGTTGCCGAAGGCGCGGATGACGAGGCCGTTGTCCCAGGCGCGGTCGAAGATGCGCCGCGCCGGATCCGCGGCCGCCGGCAGCGGGGCCTTCTTCTCCTTGTTGGCCACCAGCTCGACGGCGGCCAGCATGCCACGGCCGCGCACATCGCCGACGAGCGGATGGTCCTTGAGGCCTTTGAGCCCCGCCATCAGCCGTGCGCCGGCTTTCCGGCCGTTGTCCAGCAACCCGTTCTCGTAGAGCCTCAGCACTTCAAGTCCTACCGCGGCGCTGACCGGATGGGCCGAATAGGTATAGCCGTGACCGACGGCGACGGCACCGGCACCATCCGCGATCGTCTGGTAGATATGATCGCCCATGAAAACCGCGCCCATCGGCACGTAGCCGGAGGTCAGGCCCTTCGCCACGGTTATGAAATCGGGAACGATCCCGTCCTCCTCGCAGGCAAAGAGCGGACCGGTGCGGCCGAACCCGGTAATGACCTCGTCGGCGACGAAGAGGATGCCCAGCTCGCGGCAGAGTTCACGCATCGCCTTCATCCAGCCGTTCGGCGGTACCAGCACTCCGCCGGAGCCCTGAATCGGCTCGGCATAGAAGGCGGCGACCCGCTCGGGACCGATCTCCTCGACCTTGCGCCTGAGTGCCGCAAGCGACGCATCTATGATCGCCTGCGGATCGTCGCCCACCGGGTTGCGGTAGGCATAGTGCGACGGAATCTTGTGCTGCCAGTCGAACGGGATGCCGAAGCCCGCATGGAACAGAGGCAGTGCCGTGAGGCCCGCACCAACGGTTGAGGAGCCGTGATAGCCCTGCTCGATGGAGATGAACTGGTCGCGCTGCGGTTGGCCCCGGGCGATCCAGTAATAGCGGATGAAACGGATCGTGCTGTCGACGGCGTCCGATCCGCCAAGCGTGAAATAGACATGGTTGAGGTCGCCCGGCGCTCGCTCCGCCAGTTCCGCCGCCAACCGGATCGCCGGTTCGGAGCCGAGGCCGAAATAGCCGGTAGCATAGGGCAGCTCGCGCATCTGCCGGGCCGCCGCCTCGACGATCGATTCATGGCCGTAGCCGGCATTGACGCACCAAAGCCCCGCAAAACCGTCGATCATCGTATGCCCCGAGGCGTCGGTCACGGTCGCGCCCTTGGCGGACCGAAGGACGCGCACGCCGATCCGCTCGTGGCTGCGATAGGAGGCGACCGGGTGGACCAGATGGGCGCGATCGAGTTCGATTAGGGAATTGCTGTACATCGAGTCCTCCAGATCAGCCGAGCGCCTGATTGGCGAGGGCGAAGGTGAAAGCCGCGCGGTCTGCGGCGCGGTCAACGGTGGGTCTGTCCATGGCAAAAGCGCCACCAACATTGCTAAGCCCCTGGTCTGACAGCCAGGGGGAGAGGCCGGTTTCGGCGGTGGTATCGATCCTGACGAATTGGCCGGCCCGCCTTGCGATGAAATGGGTTATCAGCGCCTTGGCGTCGTCGACATTTGCAGCGACGACGGGCCCGATGACATCGCCGCGACCGAAGGCGCGCAGGGCGGCAAAGCCGACGACACGGCCGTTGCGGCGGATGACCACGAACTCGCCCACCTTGACGATATACGCGATCAGATCCCGGCGATCGGCACCGAAGGCGATGCGATCGAGGGCGGCGATCTCTGCAATGTCTTCCGCGGTCGCCGGCTCGGTTTCAGCGGGGGCGGCAAGCTCTCTGGCGATGCCCTGGTGCTGCAGCACGGTACCGGTTTCGCGGAAGCCGAGCTTTTCATAAAGAGGCAGGCCGTCCGCCGTCGCCACCAGCCGGAGCCGGCGGTCGCCGGCGATCCGCAGGGCCGCATCCATCAGTCCGCGACCAAGGCCGCGGCCGCGCATCGCCTCGTCGACGATCACCATGTTGATCGTGGCGCAGCCGTTCCCATAGGTGGTCACCAATGTCGTCCCGACAACCCGGCCGGCCTCGAGAGCAACGACGCCCTCGCTCAGCGCCAGTGCCATCTGCCAGTCCTCCAGCCGATGCGGCCAGCCGGCCTGGCGGGAGAGGCGCGCGGCGCTCTCCAGATGCTCGGGGCCGAACGGGGCAAGTTCGATCTGACTTAACTGCATGGACTGGTCCTTGGTTTCCTGCAGCAAGTGTTAAGGAAATGCGACCGGCAGATCGTCCGAAGGCGCCGGTCGGGGCGGTATCTTATATCTTTGCTCCGCCGGGTCGCCGCATCTTATGCCGACAGGGCAGCGGCAAAGGGTCTCGAGCGTGGGAACAAGGCTGAGCGCTGCGGGCAGTGCACACAACCATGTGCCAAAGCCGCCCGCGGATACGGTACAATCTGCCTCAATAGGCGCCCAAATCGCGCAAGCCGGCGCACGGGACACGCCTATGATCCATTTCGGATAAACCCCGTCACGTCATTGAAGAGGAGAATGCGCATGGCGAACTTCCGTCCGAAATACATCACCTTCGACTGTTACGGCACTCTGACCAACTTCCAGATGGCGGAAGCGGCGCGCGACCTTTACGGTGAGCAGCTCGATGAACCGCGCATGGCCGAGTTCATCAAGAATTTTGCCGCCTATCGTCTCGACGAGATCATGGGCGACTGGAAGCCCTATGCGGAAGTGGTGCACAATTCGCTGGAACGCACCTGCAAGCGCAACGGCATAAGATTTCGCGATGAGGCCGCCCGTGTGGTCTATGAGCGAGTGCCGACCTGGGGTCCGCATGCGGACGTGCCGGCCGGCCTCGCCAAGGTCGCCAAAGAGATCCCGCTGGTGATCCTGTCGAACGCTATGAATTCGCAGATCATGTCGAATGTCGAGAAACTCGGTGCTCCCTTTCACGCAGTCTACACAGCCGAGCAGGCACAGGCCTACAAGCCGCGCTTCAAGGCTTTCGAATATATGTTCGACATGCTGGGCTGCGGCCCGGAGGACATTCTCCACTGCTCGTCCTCGTTCCGCTACGACCTGATGTCCGCGCACGATCTCGGCATCAAGAACAAGGTCTGGGTCAACCGAGGCCACGAGCCGGCAAATCCCTTCTATGGATATACGGAAATCAAGGATATTTCCGGCCTGCCCGGCGTCGTCGGGCTCTGACAGGAGATGGCCATGCAGCTCAAGTCCTACTGGCACGACACGGCTCGCACCTTTCAAGGGGGCAGCCGCGCACCGGTCGAGGGCCACTATGACGTCGCCGTCATCGGCGGCGGATTCACGGGGCTCGGAGCTGCACGTCAGCTTGCATTGGCCGGCGCGAAAGTGATCGTGCTGGAGGCGGGGGCGGTCGGATCGGGCGCCTCCGGCCGCAATGGCGGCCATCTCAACAACGGCATTGCCCACAGCTTCGTCGCCGCCAAGGCGGAACTCGGACCCGAGCGGGCGGCGGCGCTCTACCGCGCCTACGACGCTTCCGTCGACACGATCGAGCGCATCGTGGCGGAGGAGGGTATCGACTGCAGCTTCCGGCGCGCCGGCAAGCTGAAGCTTGCCTCGAAGCCGGTGCATTTCGAGGCGATCGCCCGGAACTTCGAGGTGGTGAACCGCGAGGTCGACCCGGACACGGCGCTTCTGACGAAAGGCGATTTGAAGGACGAGGTCGGCTCGGACTGCTTTCACGGTGCAATGCTCTCGAAGAAGAGCGCGATGATGCATATGGGCCGCTTCGTCGTCGGTCTTGCCGATACGGCGGTCCGCCACGGCGCGACAGTCGTCGAGAACGCCCCGGTAAAGGGCCGGCGCCAGTCGGGCGGCAAGCAGGAACTGGCGACGTCGCGCGGCAGCGTGACGGCCGATACGGTGCTGTTGGCGACCGGCGCCTATACGACGGGCGCCTTCGGCTATTTCCGCCGCCGCATCGTGCCGGTCGGCAGCTTCATCATCGCAACCAGGCCGCTGACCGAGGCCGAGATTGCCGCGACGATGCCCGGCAACCGCACCTGCGTCACCTCGCTCAATATCGGCAACTATTTCCGGCTGTCGCCCGACAACCGGCTGATCTTCGGCGGCCGTGCGCGGTTTTCGGCAACGTCGGATCAGCGCTCCGACGAAAAGAGCGGTGCGATCCTGCGTGCGAGCCTGGCCGAAATCTTCCCGCATCTCGCCAAGGTCGAGATCGACTACTGTTGGGGCGGCCTGGTCGACATGACCAAGGACCGTTTTCCGCGGGCGGGATTTGCCGACGGGCTCTGGTACGCCATGGGCTATTCCGGCCACGGGGCACAGATGTCGACCCATATGGGCATGCTGATCGCCGACGCCATTCTCGGCAAGGCCGATCGCAACCCGGTCAAGGACCTCGCCTGGCCGGCGGTGCCCGGACATTTCGGCAAGCCGTGGTTCCTGCCGCTGGTCGGCATGTACTACAAGATGCTCGACAGGGTTCAGTAGCTGGGGGAGCCGACAACGGTGCGGCGAGCCAGCGCTCGCGGATCGATGTCGCTCCCTAGCAACCGGCTCATGTGCACGTTCGCGGGTTCCCGCCTTGGCGGGAACCCGCGACTTTCGCCGGCGGATGGCTTCAGACAAACAGATCCGAATTCAGGCTGTCTCTAGCTGTCGCCATCTGGACCAGGATGTCGGCAAGGGCGTCGTGCGTGGCATCGACGTCCGCCGGCACCTGGAGGTCGTCCGAATGGTCCGCTAGCCGAGACGGGAGAGAATCGCGGTGAGCGAAGTTCGCAACCATCTCCTCGAACAAGTCGGCGATTTCATCGGCTTTGCCGACAGTCTCCAGGGACGGTTGAAAATGCAACTGGTCTCCATTGAGCGCGAGAGCAAGATGATCGCCATTCTTGGCCACCGGGGCGCTTGCCTCATCACTGGCGGAACCGGTCAAGCGGTCGCTCTGCACCGCGTCCCAATCACCGCTGTCTTTGAGGAAATCCGCAAGCCAAGCGTTCGAAGTAGGCGTTCCGTCGCCCTCCGATGCATCGGAAGGGACTGGAGTGTGGACCGGTGTCGACATCGGCGCCGAACCTTCTGCTGCGGCATTCGCACTCAGCGTTCCTGAGGTCATGGCCGGATCGATAAGATCCTTCTTGACGTTTTTCGTGCCGATGGTGGCCGTCTGGGTCGACGTGGCAATGTTGGCGCCCGAGAAAGTAACGGTATAGGTGCCGGGCTTCAGCGCGAGGTCATAGCCGCCGGCGGCGCTCGCCGTGGTCTTGAAAAGCTGCCCCGCTGAATTCTTGGCCGTCACCGTGATGCCGCCGAGACCCTCGCCGGGATCGTAGAAGCCATCGCCGTCGCGATCGTCGAAAGCCACGCCCGTCAGGAAGAGGTCGGAACCGGTCTTTGCGAAATTCTCCGTCACGAACGCACTGCTGCGGCCGCCATAGTCACCGACCTCGACGCCGAGGCCGACCTCGCGGAAATTCGGATTGAGAAGGTTGGCGCGGTGACCCGACGAGTTCATTAAGTTGGTGTGCAGGAGCTTGACTTCATCCTGATAGCCGGTGGGGGCACGGGTCGTTGCCCAGGCGATATTCTCACCGATGGCCCAGGACCCCTGCAAGACATAGCCCGCCGCCTTGATACGCTGTGTCGAACTGGATCCCCCAGAACCGGTATGCGAGAAAACGTCGGCAGCGAGCATCCACTGGCTGTGCCCTTCGGCGGCTTCGCTGAGGTCGTTGTCGAAGGCCAGCGGCTGTACGCCCGCTTTCGCCCTCTCGGCATTGATCAACTCTAACAGGTACTGTTCATTCGCGCTGTGCTGCGGCATTCGGTAAGTCTCCCTGGCAGTCGTTCCTTGTTGGTTGAGTACATCGCCCCAACGCTCCATAGGAACGAACTGTGTCCAAGGTGCGGAATATGATTGGCTAACTTGGGGATTCGCACATGTATCTTCGCCGCCCCTTCGCGCGATGTCGCAAATGGCAAAATCGCGCTCGGTTACTGCGGAGCTATTATCGCGGAGACACGAGACGACGCTAAGGCGCAGGACGGACGAAGATCCTCAGTGTTCGGAGGAATTGTTTCGCGCGCTGTCCACTGCCGAGGTGATGATCGCCTGGCGGGAACCGCCTCGTGTTCGAAGCGGTTCCCGCCCGAGCGACACGGTTTGCGAGTATCCCGAAGTTACGCCAGCCCGCCGATGTGGAAGCTCTTCATTTCGAGATATTCCTCAATGCCGCATTGCGCGCCCTCGCGGCCGAGGCCGGATTGCTTGACGCCGCCGAAGGGCGCGACTTCGGTGGAGATGGCGCCGGTGTTGAGACCGATCATGCCGAATTCCAGCGCTTCACCGACACGCCAGGAGCGCTTCAGGCTTTCCGTGTAGAAATAGGCGGCAAGTCCGAAGGGCGTGCCGTTCGCAATAGCGATCGCCTCCTCCTCGGTCTCGAAGCGGAAGAGGGGCGCGACCGGGCCGAAGGTCTCTTCGCTGGCGAGCAGCATCTCGGTGGTCGCTCCTGTGAGCACGATCGGGGCCGTGTATTGCTTGCCCTCCGGCACAGATTTGCTGCGAGCCGCGAGCTTCGCGCCTCTGGCCAACGCATCCTCGACATGGCGCTCGATCTTCTCGATCGCCGCCGCGTTGATCATCGGGCCGATGGCGACGCCCGGCTCGGTTCCCGGTCCGACCTTCATCGCGTTGACGCGGGCGGCGAGCTTCTCGGCGAAGGCGTCATAGACGCCCGATTGCACCAGGATGCGGTTGGCGCAGACGCAGGTTTGGCCGCCGTTGCGGAATTTTGAGGCGATCGCGCCTTCGACCGCAAGGTCGAGATCGGCGTCGTCGAAGACGATGAAAGGGGCGTTGCCGCCAAGCTCGAGGGAGAGCCGCTTGACGCTATCGGCGGCGCCGCGCATCAGAAGCGAACCGACGCGCGTCGAGCCGGTGAAGGAGATCTTGCGGACCGTCTCGTTCGCCATGAACTCGTTGCCGATCTTGGTCGGCATGCCGGTGACGATGTTGATCACGCCGGCCGGAATGCCGGCGCGCTCGGCCAGCACACCGAGCGCAAGCGCCGAGAACGGCGTGAATTCCGAGGGCTTGATGACGACGGTGCAGCCGGCGGCGAGCGCCGGGGCGACCTTGCGGGTGATCATCGCGTTCGGGAAGTTCCAGGGCGTGACGATGGCGCAGACGCCGACTGCTTCCTTCAAGACGACGATGCGCCGGTCCGCCGTTGGCGAGGGGATGGTATGGCCGCCGATGCGGCGGGCCTCCTCGGCGAACCATTTGACGAAGGCGGCGCCATAGCGGATCTCGCCACGCGCTTCGTCGAGCGGCTTTCCCTGCTCCAGGGTGAGGAGCAGCGCCAGATCCTCGAGATTTTCGATCATCAGCGCGTGCCAGCGTTCGAGCAGCGCGGCCCGCTCGGCATGCGTCTTCTTTTTCCACGCTCCGAAGGCGGCAGCGGCAGCCTCGATTGCAGCCCGCGTCTCATCCGTCCCCATGTCCGGAACCGTGCCGAGGACGTCCTGAGACGCGGGGTCGATGACCTCGACGACCTCACCGAAGGCTGCGTCGACCCATGCGCCGTCGATCAGGCCGGCCTGGCGGAAAAGCTCCTTGTCGTTCAACTTCAGCATGTCGTTCCCCTTGATTAGTCGAGCGCGGCAAGAACCGCGGCTGTGATGGTTTCCGTTCTGTCCTTGCCGGGCACCGTGCCGATCCCGGCGGAGGTGGCGGAGGCGATCGCCGCCATGACTGCCTCCGCCGCGGCCGCCTCGCCGACATGATCGAGCATCATCGCCGCCGACCAGATCGCCGCGATCGGGTTGGCGATGCCGAGATGGGCGATATCCGGCGCCGATCCGTGCACCGGCTCGAACATCGAAGGGGCGCTGCGATCGGGATTGATGTTGGCTGAGGCGGCAAAGCCGAGGCCGCCCTGAATGGCGGCGCCAAGGTCGGTGAGGATGTCTCCGAAGAGATTGGAGGCGACGACGACGTCGAGGCTTTCCGGCGCCATGACCATGCGCGCGGCCATCGCGTCGATGTGGTAGCTGGTGACCGTCACGTCCGGATATTCCGTGGCCAGACGCTCGGTGATCTCGTCCCAGAAGACCATCGAATATTTCTGCGCGTTGGACTTCGTCACCGAGGCGAGCTTGCAGCGGCGGGCACGGGCCTGTTCGAAGCCGAAACGGAGGATGCGTTCGACACCGGTTCGGGTGAAGATCGATGTCTCGACCGCGACCTCGTCCGTCGTGCCCTGATGCACGCGGCCGCCGGCACCGGAATATTCACCCTCGGTGTTCTCGCGGATGCAGAGGATGTCGAAGCTGCGGGCCTTCAAGGGGCCCTCGACGCCGGGCAGCAGCCGGTGCGGACGGATATTGGCGTATTGCACGAAGGCCTTGCGGATCGGCAGCAGCAGGCCGTGCAGAGACACGGAATCCGGAACCTCCGCGGGCCAGCCGACCGCGCCGAGCAGGATGGCGTCGAAACCGCGCAGCGTCTCGATGCCGTCGGCCGGCATCATCGCCCCGGTTTCCTTGTAATAGGCGCAGGACCAGGGAAAGGCCGTGGCCTTCAGCTCGAAGCCCGACCGGGCGGAGACCTTCTCCAGTACCTCCCAGGCGGCCGCCGCCACGTCCTTGCCGATGCCGTCCCCGGGGATCAATGCGATTGAATAGCTCTTCATCGTAGTTCCCTCAGAGATTGATCAGCACGCTCTTGCTGCGGCGGTTGGCGAGATAGGCTTCGCGGCCGAGATCCTTGCCGATGCCGGAGCTCTTGTAGCCACCGGTCGGCAGGATGTGGTCGCGCGAGCGGCCGTATCGGTTGACCCAGACGGTGCCCGCCTCGAGCCGGCGGGTCACGCGGACAGCGCGCGACAGGTCGCGGGTGAAGACGCCGGCGGCAAGCCCGTAGGTCGGGTGGTCGGCGAGCGCCAGGGCCTCTTCTTCCTCGTCGAAGGTCTGCAGCGTCAGCACCGGACCGAAGATCTCCTCGGTCACGGCGGGAGAGGACTGGTCGACCCCGGCGATCAGCGTCGGCGCATAGAAGTAGCCCTCCCGCTCAAGTTGCCGGCCGCCGAGCAGGCATTCGCCGCCGGTCGCCGCGGCTCTCCGCACGATCGCATCGATCCGGCCGATCTGGCGCTCGGAGATAATCGGCGAATATTGGCTTGCCGCGTCCCAGGTCGGTCCGGGCTGGATCGCCGACATGTGCCCGACGATCGCCGCGGTCAGCCGCTCGGCGATCTTCCGGTCGGCGATCAGCCGCGAACCGGCGACGCAGGCCTGGCCGGCATTGGCGGTGATGTTGCGGGCGATCGCCTGCGCCGCGCGGTCGAGATCCGCATCGGCGAAGACGAGCTGCGGGCTTTTTCCGCCGAGCTCGAGCGTCATCGGCTTGATGCCGGTGCGCGCGATGTTTTCCATGATCGCCGCTCCGGCCGCGGTCGAGCCGGTGAAGCTCACCTTGGCAATGCCGGGATGCCCGGTAATGGCATTGCCGGTCGTCGGCCCGTCGCCGAGCACGACATTGACGAGACCGGCCGGAAGGCCGGCGCGCACCGAAAGCTCGGCGAGATAGAGCGTCGAGAAGGGCGTCATCTCGGACGGCTTCAAGACGACCGCATTGCCGGCGGCGAGCGCCGGCCCGAGCTTCCAGCCGGCCATCGACACCGGGAAGTTCCAGGGTGTGATTGCGCCGACGACGCCATAGGGCTCGGTCATGATCATGCCGAGATTGTCGTCGTCCGTCGGCACCAGATCGCCGCCTTCCTTGTCGGCGAATTCGGCGAAGAAGCGGATCTGCTCGGCGGTGACGGCGATATCGCCGTCGACGAGATGACCGACGGGACGGGTAGAGGCGACCGCCTCAAGGCGCGCCAGCGTCGCCGCTTCCGCCTCGATGAGGTCGGCCCAGCGCGAAAGAGCGCGGGTCCTTTCGCGCGGACGCAGGCCCGACCAGCCGCTTTCCTTGAGTGCCCGCGTCGCGCTCGCGACCGCCTGATCGACCATGTCTTCCCCGGCGACGGGGCACTCGGCATAGGCCACCCCATCGGAAGGACGATGCATGGCGAGCCCGCCGGCCGTGGGCACGTAGCGACCGCCAATGAAATGGCCTTTGGGGAGTTCGACCGTATCGGGGTTGAAACTGAGGGTCATGGCTGCTCCTTGCCTTCCGAGCAAGATTAGCGGCGCTTTACCGGCAGTTTCAGTCGACTGCGCCAATAGCGATGATCGAATGCGCTGTTTGACGGGGGCGTTTCAGCGCAATCTTCGGCCGTTCAATTGGCCCGAGGCAAGCGAGGAACGGCTTTGCGAACGCGGGGAAGGACGGATGTCACTGGTTGCCATGATGGCCTGCATCGGGGTGCGTGGCTGAAAGGACGGAGAACAGGGAGGCGGTCTGCATCGCCACGTTCCGATCCGCCCGGCGGGGAACAACAGAAGATCAGGTGTGAGGTCAACGGCCGTCGTTTCGCCTTTTCAGCTCGGCGACAAGTCGTCGCCCGAAATCAGCAGGCAGGGTAAAGACGTCGGAGATGGCGAAGACGGCGAGGGCGCAGAAAAGACGGCGGTCGAAACCAAGGGTCTCGTAGGATTCCTCGGCAAGATGCCGGTGGATTCGGTCGAGGTCGAGGACGACCACGGTCGGCGCTGAGCCAGTAGCCGTCCCGCTGGACCTCGTAGACCGGGAGATCCTGAAGCGCTGCCACTAGCCGACGGTCAAATAGATTTTCCGAACGGTTTCGATCGTCCGCCAGACGCCCTTGAAGCCGGGCTTCATCACGAAGCTGTCGCCGGCGCGATAGGTGACGGGAGCCGCACCGCCTTCTTCCGTCAGTTCGACGACGCCTTCGATGATATGGCAGAACTCGAATGTTTCACCCTTGATCGAGCGGGTCTCGCCCGGCGTTGCTTCCCAGACGCCGGTATTGATCTTGCCGTCGCCGGCGACGTCCTGTGCCCAGGTCTTGAAGGACGGATTGCCGGAAATCAGTCGTTCGGGGGTCGGCGTCGACCGCTTCGGCTCGAACTGCGGGTTGGTTTCGATTTTCTTCAGAAGAGACATGGCTTTCCTTTCGGCGTTGCTGTGAGTTCAATAGCCGCGGTCGCGGTCGACGGGGCCGACGAGCTCGAGGCCGGCCTCGTGGCGCCGGATATTGGCGACGACGGTTTTTGCCGCGGTTTCCGGCTGGGTGACGCTGGCGATATGCGGAGTGATGATCACCTTCGGATGGCGCCAGAGCGGGTGCTCCGCCGACAGCGGCTCCGGATCGGTGACGTCGAGCACTGCGCCGGCGAGCTGGCCGCTCTCAAGTGCTGCAACAAGCGCGTCGGTATCGAGCTGTGGCCCGCCCGGCATGAACAAGACCGGCGCCCAGCGGGAGTTTAGAAAACAGCGACGCGTCGAGGATGCCGTGTGTCTCGGCGGTGAGCGGCAGCAGGCAGATCAGGATGTCCTGCTTGGGGAGAAAGTCGGCAAGACCGCTTTCGCCGTGGTAGCAGGTGACGCCCGGGACCTCGTGCGGCGAGCGGCTCCAGCCGGCAAGCGGGAAGCCGAAGGGACCGAGCCGGTCCAGCGCCGCCCGGCCGAGATTGCCGAGGCCCATGACGCCGACCCGGCGCTCCGCCGCCTGGTGGACGGGACGCCCGCGCCATTCGCCGGCACGTTGCTGGTTGAGATAACCGGGAAGGTCGCGATGCAGCGCGAGGACGGCGAGTGTCACATATTCCTGCATCATCCGGGTGATGCCGTCCTCGATCATCCGGACGAGCTTGACCCTTTTCGGCAGGCGGTCGAGCGCGAACTGGTCGACGCCGGCGCCGATCGAGAACAGCACTTCGAGATTGACATAGCGTTCGAGGTCCGGCGGTGCGGTCCAAGTCAGCAGGTAGCGGACCGCAGCAGGATCGATGCTGCCGGCATCCGTGAAGAAAGAAAGCGAGGGTAGCTCGCGGGCGAATCGAAGATCTTCGCCCGTACGGCATCCGAGTTGAATAGAAAGGCCATGGTCGTCCCCTTTTCTTTTCATGCATCATTGCCGTGTTGCCCCGGCAGAATGCTCCGAAGCAGGCAGGCTCGACGGCATTTGGCACCGATTTGATGGGTGGCTTCGACTTGCCGGTTGACCGGGTTCACGCGCCTAGCCTTCGGCCAAGCGCCTCGATCATTGTTCGGCAGGCGGCGAGTTCGCCGATCTCGATATATTCGTCCGCCTTGTGGGCTCGTGCGATGTCACCCGGACCGCAGATGATCGCGTCGATACCGGCCGCCTGATAAAGGCCCGCTTCCGTGCCGTAGCTGACGGCGGCAAGCGGCTCCTTACCGGTGAGATCGTGCAGCAGCGCGGCAAGCGGCGCATCTTCCCTGAGCGACAACGCCGGATACGAGCTCAAGCTTTCCCAGCGGGCCTTGAAGCCGCGGCCGGCCAGGCTTTGGAGCTTCGCCTCAATGCCTGAGAGGAGCCCGGCGGGATCGACCCCCGCCACGGCGCGGGCTTCCAGTTCGATCGTACAGCGGTCGGGAATGATGTTCACCGCCTGCCCGCCGGCAATGGTGCCGACCTGGAGCGACGAATAGGGCGGCTCGAAATTGCCGTCGAACGGACCTGCCATCAAAGCCGCGGCGGAACGGACCGCCTCGCCAACGATCTCCGCCATGGCGTGGATGGCGTTGAGGCCGAGGTCCGGCCGTGAGGAATGGCCGGCCCGGCCGACGATCTCGATGCGCGCGGCGGCCTTGCCCTTGTGGGCGCGGATCGCACGCAGGCCGCTCGGCTCGCCGACGATACAGCCTTCGGGCTTGGCGCAGAGATCCGGAAGCCGGGAAATCAGGTGCGGGACGCCGCGGCAGCCGGCTTCCTCGTCATAGGAGAAGGCGAGGTGTAGCGGCTGGGAGAGCGGCAGGGAGGCGATCGCCGGCAGAGCCGCGAGGGCGCAGGCGAGAAACCCCTTCATGTCGCTGGTTCCGCGGCCATAGAGCCGTTCACCCTCGTGCCTGAGCGTGAAGGGATCGCTGTTCCATGTCGGCTCGGCAGCCGGCACCACGTCCATGTGTCCCGACAGGATGATGCCCGGCCGGTCGACGGGGCCGAGGCTGGCGAAGAGGTTGGAGCGATCGCCTTCCGGACCCGGCAGCACGCTCACCTTGGCGCCGAGCTCTGCAAGGTAGCTGCGGATCCAGTCGACTATCTCGTGGTTCGCCGTTCCGACCACCGACGGAAAGGATATCAGCCGGGCGAGGATTTCTTCTGTCTTCATTCTTGCCTCACAGCATGCCGGGTTGGCCGGGGTCGAGGTGGCGTCGCATCAGGATAGGTCCAGAGCGGGCAAATGCCTGCCGAATGATTTGCGGCTTCGGTGGAAAGTGCTGAACTGGGAAAGATCTGAAGCGTTTTGTGTTGCGGGCAAGCGGCTACAACTGAAGCGGTACATTCGGCTTCCGCGGCCCGAGTACGAACCGTAGCGCGGATGGCGTGCTGGTGCCTCCTAGGGGCAAGAAAATGGAAAGAGCCGATTCGATAAAGTTGGATTCCTTCGAATTGAGTATCGGTGGCATCGCCGATGCCGATCTCGACGCGCTCCATGCCCTGTCCATGTCCGTCGGCTGGCCGCATCGAGCCGAGGATTGGCAGCTCGCGCGCGAGCTCGGTCACGGGATCGTGGCACGTGATGCGATCGGGCGCGTGCTCGGCTCGGCCATGTGGTTCGATCATGCACCCGATTTCACCACCTTCGGCTTGGTCATCACCTTGCCGCGCTTGCAGATGCTCGGCGCCGGTACCTGGTTGATGAATCATCTGCTGGCGCAAACCGGCTCGCGGGCGATCGGCCTCAACGCGACCCGCTCCGCTCGGCGGCTCTATAAGTCGCTCGGTTTTGCTCCGGAACGAACCGTCTATCAGTGCCAGGGCGATGCGATTGCAACGCCGCAGGGCACTCTTCCGTCGGGAGCGGCGCTGCGTTCGCTGACGCGGGACGATCTTGACGAGATCGCGGCTCTCGACCGCGCCGCCTATAGCGCCGACCGCACCTCAGTTTTGGCCCGCCTCGTCGAGCTCTCGAAAGGCATGGCGCTTGTCCGTGGCGATCGCATCGCCGCCTACTCGCTGTGCCGGCGCTTCGGGCGCGGCCACTTGATCGGCCCGGTGGTGGCGGCAAGCGACGATGATGCGATTGCGGTGACGAGGCCGCATGTGGCCGACCACGCCGGGGCCTTTCTGCGCATCGACACCCGGCAGAAGAGCGGTTCGTTCGCAGAGTTCGTCGCGCAATGCGGCCTTCCGGTCTACGACACCGTTACCAGCATGTCGCTCCGGCGGCCTTGGCTGATCGACGAAGCGGGCGGCGAGAAGCCGATAATCTATGGCTTGGCCAGCCACGCCCTGGGATAGGGGACGGCCTTACCGCCGCCCAACCCAAGAAACGGGTTGAATTCGCAGCCTGGCCGCACGATTTTCATGGAAACTCCAGAATCGTGGGAGGCTGTGGCTATGGGCCAGACAGCGCACCAATATCTGATCTTCGAAACGGCCGCCGGCTTCTGCGGCATTGCCTGGAGCGTGCGAGGTATCACACGCTTTCAACTGCCGACCAAAAGCGCGGAGGCGACCGAGCGGCTTCTGCTCAGGCGTCTGCCCGAGGCGGTACCACACGAGCCCACGCCGGCAGTCGTGGAAGCCGTTGCCGAGGTGAAACGCTATTTCGAGGGCAAGGAGACGGATTTTTCCGGGCTCGCGCTCGATCTCGAAGAAGAGGACGCTCTGTTCAAGCAGATCTATGCAGCGACGCGAAAAATTCCCTGGGGGCGCACGACGACCTATGGCGCGCTCGCCAAGGAGGTCGGTGCCGGCCCGGAAGCGGCGCGCGATGTCGGCCAGGCGATGGCGAAAAACCCGGTCGCGCTGATCATACCGTGCCACCGCGTGCTGGCGGCCGGCGGCAAGGTCGGCGGTTTTTCGGCACCGGGCGGCGCCACCACGAAGCTGCGCATGCTCGAATTGGAAGGCGTCCACATCGGCCGGCCGGAGCCGGCACAGCAATCCCTGGGATTTTGAACAAGGGTTGCGATGGAACCCAGGCCGAAGGAGGGAGCAATGCAGACGTTAGAGGCGCGGTTGGGTTCCGCTCGCCAGAGCGATCGGGCGTGGTCCGTCGAGCGAAGGAAGATTCTCGACTGGCTGGTGATGGAGACGCGCGAAGAACGCTTCATCGACAACATCTTCGTGGAGCTCTGCCGGAGATTGTCGGAGGCCGGGTTGCCGCTTGCCCGTGCGACCCTGCATTTCAGGATTCATCATCCGCAATGGATCGGCGCCCGCATCCTGTGGCGGAAAGGGTTGTCGGAGGCGGAGATCGACACCTATGAATATGGCGTCGAAGACAGCACGCAATATCTGAACAGCCCCTTGCACGAGTTCAACGAAGGGGCCGACGAGGTGCGCCGGCATCTGGACGACCCGACGGCCGGGGGTCCAAACTATCCCCTCTACGACGAGCTCAGAGCCGAGGGGCTCACCGATTACATGATCTGGCCGCTATACCACACACTGGGCAAGCGCCACGCGATCACCTTTGCCAGCGACCGGCCGGGCGGCTTCGACGCCGAGGATATCGCCTTCCTGGCGGACATCCTGCCGCCGCTGTCGCTCGTCAGCGAAATCCGGTTGAAAAACCGTATGGCGCGCACGCTTCTCGAAACCTATGTCGGCCCGCATGCCAGCGAACAGATTTTGGCCGGGGCGACGACGCGCGGCAGCGGCGTGACGGTCGGCGCGGCGATCCTGATCTGCGACCTGCGCGATTTCACGAGATTGTCGGATCTCTGGCCGCGCGACGACGTTATAGAGCTTCTGAACGACTATTTCGACGCGATGTCCGAGCCGATCGAACGGCATGGCGGAGAGATATTGAAATTCATGGGCGACGGGCTGCTGGCGATCTTTCCCCTTACCGATCCTTGCGCCTGCAGCCAACTTCTTGCCGCCATCGACGAGGCGCAGGCGGCGCTTTCCAGGCTCAACGCGGCCAATCTAAAAAAGGGTCACGATCCGCTCGGCTACGGCATCGGCGTCCATGTCGGCGACGTGATGTACGGCAATATCGGTTCGCGCAAGCGCCTCGATTTCACAGTCATCGGTCCGGCCGTCAACATCGCCTCTCGGCTCGAGAGCCTGACCAAGGAGCTCAAGCGCCCCGTTCTGCTTTCAAGAGCCTTTGTCGAAAGGGCAGGATGCGCCGGAGAACTTGAAAGTCTCGGCTCCTATGCCTTGAGAGGACTGGACGAACCGGTCGATGTGTTTGCCCTCTTGGGTGCCAAGTAGGTCTGGAACACTATCCTGGAAATGACTCGCGTTCCCCGCGGCTTGAGCGTTAACTGAATCGCTCTCACGCAGGAGGTGAGCCATGACCATGTATCTCACGCGCTTCAGCTACACGCCCGAAACATGGGCGCGCATGATTCAAAACCCCGAGGATCGCCGCGAGGCAGCTCGGACCTATATCGAGGCCGTCGGCGGCAAGCTTCACGGTTTCTGGTACGCGTTTGGCGAGCATGACGGTTGGACGCTTTGGGAGGCGCCGGACAGTGTCTCGATGGCCGCTGTCGCGATTGCGATCGGCGCGGGAGGCGCGCTGAGCTCCATTGAGACCACCGTACTTCTCAGCGTCGATGAGACCATTGATGCTTTGGCAAAGGCAAAGCAGGTGCGGTATCGCCCACCGGCAACGTAGCTGTCCCTGCTGTTCCACATTGAGCGAGATGCTTGAGCTGTCGGTCAGCTTGGTTCGTGCAGGACCACGCGATTTCGGCCGGCCTGCTTGGCAAGATAAAGTGCAGCATCGGCCTGGTTCTGAAGCTGTTCCGGTGAAACGATCGTCTCATCCGGCGGCTGGGTCGCCACTCCGATGCTCAAGGTGACGCAAGGCGAAACGCGGGAATCCGGGTTCGGAAGGGAGGCGGCTTCGACACTCTTGCGAATCCGTTCGGCGAGAAGGACCGCCTCGCTCTCGTCGACGCCCGGAAGCACGATCAGGAACTCCTCGCCGCCGTAACGGGCGACATGATCGCGATCGCTTTGCACGCTGCTTTCAATAATACCCGCAACCTTCACGAGGCAACGATCGCCCTCCGCATGGCCGAGGCGATCGTTGAGCTTCTTGAACTCATCGATATCGCACATCAGCATGGAGCAGCCGCGGCTATCCAGGCCTGCGCTCCAGAACCGGTTGAGCGTTTCCATCATCCAGCGCCGGTTGGCGATCCCCGTCAGCGGATCGGTTCTGGCGAGACGTTCCAGCCGAGCATTCGCATCGGCCAGTTCTGCCACACGGCTGCGGTCTCTGAGCTCGAGAAGAAACCCCTTCTGCGCCAGGATCGTCATGGTGCGCCGCGCAACGACAGTGGCGACGATGCCGCTGGCAAAAAACAACGTCGCAGCCACGGCGCTTCCGGTCTCCAGGCTGGGGTTCAGCAACTGGAAAACCAGGTAGAGGCTAAGCGCCAGGGCGGCGACGGTAACGGTCCAAGCCAACGGAACGCTGAAGATGATAATGGCGGTGATCGCCACAAAGAGCATGATGGTCAGGTGGCGTTCGTAAAACTCGCCACCCGCGCCGACGCCCACCAGCGCGACCGAGAGGAGGATGAAAAACAGGCCCGCGATGATCGAGCCTCCCTGGATCGAGGTCGCTCGCGGTTTTCGCCAGACGAAGGCTGTGGCGAGAGCGGCTGGCGGCAGGATGCAGGCGGGCGCGAGCATCGACAGGACGATCGCCTTCGGGAGGAGGATGGCGTTGAGGCCCAGGGTCAGGACATCCAACAGGGCCACCCAAATCATCCAGGCACGAATAACCTTGGCGGTTCGCGGCCAGGAGCGCTCCTGGAACAGGCGACGAAGCTCGCCCTTGAGGCGGATGTCACGCGTTCGGCCCGCGAGAAGGCGGGCAACCTCGGCCATGACCGCAGGATCCTGTGCCTGAAGCTGCATCTGTGCGGACGGATCAAGCCTACGCGCCGAGACTGCACTATCCTCAATGTCCATGCCTGCCCATGTAGGGGAGCGTCTCCCCCAGGCAAGTAAAGGCAAAGCGGGCTATTTGAATATGTTCCGTCGTTTCGCGGTGACCCGGCCGCCGACGCAAATGATACGTTCCATACAGCGCCGCGCGTCCTATCAGGCGCTCAAAGGTCGCTGCAGTACTTGGAATTGCCGCATGTCTTTGTCCTTAAATCGAGATCGATTGAACGAGACATGCAGTAGTCGAACAGGTCTGCGTCAACGGGAGAGACGCATGGTTGCATCCGTGCCGCAGGAGGCGGTCGGGCGTGTTCTGATCGCGGAACGCAATCCGCTCGTCATTGCTGCCCTCCGTGGATTGTTTTCCGAGAATGCCCGCTTTTTCATCGCCGACACCGCGAGCACATCGGCCGAGCTTTACGAGAAGCTTGCCATCGCCGAAGTGGATTGCGTGCTGCTTTCCTGGCAGCTCGACGATGCCGAGGCACCCGAGGTGCTCGCCGATCTCGGCCGGCTCGGACTCGATCCGAGGATCGTTCTATTCGCCGATACTCGTGATCCGGCCGTCGTCAACGAGACGATCAGGCTGGGTGTGAACGGGCTTTGCTATCAGTTCGAGGATCCGGAAATCCTGTTCGCGACGCTCACCGCCGTGATGAAGGGCCGGATCTGCATTCCCTATACGGTGCTCTCCAAAATCTCCAACACGCCCTTTCAGCAGCTCACCTCTCGCGAGAGCGAATTGCTCGGCATGCTGGCCAATGGCTGGACCAATATCCAGATCGCCGCGCGAACCGGCATCTCCGAGAATACCGTGAAATACCACCTCAAAAACCTTTACGACAAGCTCGAGGTGCGCAATCGCGCCATGGCCGTAGCACTCTACACAAAAGAACGCCGGCGCAACCCGGAGTAACTACCTGCGGGTAGTCTTCGCCTACCCATCTCCTCGAAGTGACCACCCGCAAGGACCGCGCTCGCGCTGCCCGTCCGGCATTCTTTTCTGCCTGAGCGAGTGTTGTGCAGACTTTCCCTGAAAGGCAGCTTCGGTTCCGAGGAAACGCCGTCCGCGGACGCAGCCATTGGAGGAACGATGTCAGGCTACAATCATCTCTTCATCCCAGGCCCCACCAACATTCCCGAGCAGGTCCGCCAGGCGATGAACCTGCCGATGGAGGACATGCGGTCCCCTCGCTATCCGGAGCTCACGCTGCCGCTCTTCGCCGACATCAAGAGAGTGTTCAAGAACCAGAGCGGCCGCGTTTTCATCTATCCATCGTCCGGCACCGGCGCCTGGGAAGCGGCGATGACCAACGTGCTCTCCCCCGGCGACAGGGTGCTGATGAGCCGTTTCGGCCAGTTCTCGCATCTCTGGGTCGACATGGCCGAACGCCTCGGTTTCGAGGTCGATTGCCTCGACCGGGAGTGGGGCACGGGCGTGCCGGTCGAGCTCTATGCCGACCGGCTCGCCGCCGACAAGGCCCACACGATCAAAGCCGTCTTCGTGACCCATAACGAAACCGCGACCGGCGTCACCTCGGATGTCGCCGCCGTGCGCGCCGCGCTCGACGCCTGCGGCCACCCGGCGCTGCTCTTCGTCGATGGCGTCTCGTCGATCGGCTCGATCGACTTTCGCCAGGACGAATGGGGCGTCGACTGCGCCGTGTCCGGTTCGCAGAAGGGGTTCATGATGCCTGCTGGCCTCGGTTTCCTCTCTGTCAGCCAGAAGGCGCTCGAGGCCGCCAGGACCGCGCGTCACATGCGCTGCTACTTCTCCTTCGAGGACATGATCAAGACCAACGACACCGGCTACTTTCCGTATACGCCGCCGACGCAGCTGCTGCACGGCCTCAGAGCGGCGCTCGACCTGATCTTCGAAGAAGGCCTGGAGACTATCTTCGCCCGCCATCATCATCTCGCCAATGGCGTCCGCGCCGCGGTCTCCGCCTGGGGGCTCAAGCTCTGCGCGACCGAACCGAAATGGCATTCCGACACCGTTTCGGCAATCCGTCTGCCGGAAGGAATCGATGGTGTCGAGGTCATCCGCCACGCCTACCAAACCTATAACACCTCGCTCGGCAGCGGGCTCGGCAAGGTGGCAGGCAAGGTCTTCCGCATCGGCCATCTCGGCTCGCTGAACGAGGTCATGGTTCTGGGCGCGCTTTCCGCCGCCGAACTGACGCTGCTCGACTGCGGCCTGAAGATCGAGCCGGGTGCGGGTGTGGGTGCGGCGATCAGCCAGTTCCGTTCCGCCGCGACCGCGTCGTCCGCCAAGGCCGCCTGAAAACCGGGAGGAGAGGAAATCATGAGCCACACGATAAACCATCTCCGCCGGTTGCGGCTGCAGCGCAGCGAACTCGCCGTTCCGGGCTCGAACCCCGAAATGATCGGGAAGGCCGCAAATTCCGACGCCGACTACATCTTCCTCGACATCGAGGATGCCGTCGCCCCGCCGGACAAGGAGCGGGCCCGCGCCAATATCGTCGCAGCGCTGAACGAGATCGACTGGCGCGGCCGTGGCAAGACCATCTCGGTGCGCATCAACGGGCTGGACACGCACTACATGTACCGCGACGTCGTCGACCTCATGGAGCAGGCCGGCGACAGGATCGACACGCTGCTGGTGCCGAAGGTCGGCGTGCCCGCCGACCTCTACATGGTCGAGGCGATGGTCAACCAGATCGAGATCGCCAAGGGCTACAAGACCCGTGTCGGTCTCGAGGCCCTGATCGAGACGGCTCTCGGCATGGCCAATGTCGAGGCCATCGCCTCCTTTGGCGGCCGGCTGGAAGCCCTACATTTCGGCGTTGCCGACTATGCCGCCAGCCTCAAGGCCCGCACGGTCAATATCGGCGGTCTCAATCCCGACTACCCGGGAGACCAGTGGCACTTCGGCCTGTCGCGGATGACCGTTGCTTGCCGCGCCTATGGCCTGCGCGCCATCGACGGTCCCTTCGGCGATTTCTCCGATCCGGAAGGCTACAAGGCCGCGGCCCGCCGTGCCGCTGCGCTTGGCATCGAGGGCAAGTGGGCCATCCATCCAAGCCAGATCGCGCTTGCCAACGAGATCTTTTCCCCTCCCGAGAAGGAGGTCGAGCGCGCCCGCCGCATCATCGATGCGCTGAAGGTCGCCGAGAGCGAGGGCAAAGGTGCAGCCTCGCTCGACGGAAAGATGATCGATGCCGCTTCCGAGCGCATGGCGCGCAACGTGCTCGCCACCCATGAAGCCATCACGGCCGGCCGCTGAGAGGAGGAAGCCATGGATATCCACGAATACCAGGCCAAGGAACTTCTCTCCCGCTATCATATCCACATTCCGCGGGGCGGGCTGGCCTACAGTCCCGAACAGGCTGCCTATCGCGCAAGCGAGATCGGCGGCGACCGCTGGGTCGTCAAGGCGCAAATCCATTCCGGGGCGCGCGGCAAGGCCGGCGGTATCAAGCTCTGCTCGTCCGACCACGAGATCGTCGCGGCTGCCGATGCCATGCTCGGTGCCAAGCTGGTGACGCACCAGACCGGAGCGCAGGGCAAGCTGGTCAGCCGCCTCTACGTCGAGGAGGCGATGGATATCGAGCGCGAGATCTATCTCGGCTTCGTCCTCGACCGGAAATCCGAGCGCATCATGATCGTCGCCTCGTCCTCGGGCGGCATGGAGATCGAGGAGATCGCCGAGGCGGAGCCCGATTCCATCATCCGCGCCACCGTCGATCCGGGCGTCGGCATGCAGGATTTCCAGGCCCGCGAGATTGCCTTCGGGCTCGGCATCGACAATGCCCTGATCGGCCGCGCCACGCAGACGCTCATGGGCTGCTATCGCGCCTTCGTCGACTATGATGCCGCGATGCTTGAGATCAATCCGCTGGTCGTGACCCGCCGCGGTGATCTCGTGGCGCTCGACGCCAAGATGAGCTTCGACGAGAACGCGCTGTTCCGCCGGCCGCATATCGCCGAAATGCGCGACAAGAGCCAGGAAGATCCGCGCGAGACCTACGCGTCCGACCGCGGCCTCTCCTATGTCGGTCTCGACGGCAATATCGGCTGCATCATCAACGGCGCGGGGCTGGCCATGGCGACCATGGACATGATCAAGATTGCCGGCGGCGAGCCCGCGAATTTTCTCGACATCGGAGGCGGGGCCTCGCCCGACCGCGTTGCGAAATCCTTCCGCGCCGTGCTGCACGACAAGAACGTTGAAACGATCCTCGTCAACATCTTCGCCGGCATCAACCGCTGCGATTGGGTGGCGGAGGGCGTGATCAAGGCGCTGAAGGAAGTCGGTGTCCCGGTTCCGCTCGTCGTGCGCCTTTCCGGCACCAACATGGAAGAGGGCCGGCGCATCCTCGCCGAGTCCGGCGAGGACATCATCGTCGCGGAAACGCTGGCCGAGGCTGCCGAGAAGGCGGTCGCCGCCTGGCGTTCCTACACCGCCAACAAAGCTGCTTGAGGGAGGCCTACGCCATGTCCATTCTCCTCGACAAGAACACGCGCGTCATCGTGCAGGGCTTCACCGGTAAAATCGGCAGCTTCCATGCCGAAGACATGAAGCGTTACGGCACCAACGTGGTCGGCGGCGTCACGCCCGGCAAGGGCGGGCAGACGCATCTCGGCATGCCGGTCTTCAACACGGTGAAAGGCGCCGTCCAGGAAACCGGCGCCGATGCCTCGATCGTCTTCGTGCCGCCGCCCTTTGCCGCCGACTCGATCATGGAGGCGGCGGATGCCGGCATCCGGCTCTGCGTCTGCATCACCGACGGCATTCCCTCCCAGGACATGATCAGGGTCAAGCGATACATGAGGCGCTATCGCTTTGAGGATCGCATGACCCTGATCGGGCCGAACTGCGCCGGCATGATCACGCCTGGCGAGGCGATGATGGGGATCATGCCGGGCTCGATCTACCTGCCCGGCCGCATCGGCATTGTCGGCCGCTCGGGGACGCTCGGCTACGAGGCGGCGAGCCAGATGAAGGCCCTCGGCATCGGTGTGTCGACATCGGTCGGCATTGGCGGCGACCCGGTCAACGGCTCGTCCTTCAAGGACATGCTGGAGTTGTTCGAACAGGATTCGGAAACGGACGCCGTGCTGATGATCGGCGAGATCGGCGGCCCGCAGGAGGCGGAGGCCGCTCTGTGGGCGCGCGACCAGATGAAGAAGCCGCTGATCGCCTATATCGCAGGGCTTTCGGCGCCGAAAGGCCGGCGCATGGGTCATGCGGGCGCGATCATCTCCGCCTTCGGGGAATCGGCGCAGGAAAAGGTCGAGATCCTGAAGGGGGCGGGTGTCACGATCGTGCCGACTCCGTCCTCCTTCGGCGAGAGCGTCGCCGACGTGTTGTCGGCGATGAACAAGGCAGCCTGAGCGGCAAGGCCGCCCGTTGAGTGCGGGCGTGCTCGCCCCAGACAACAACAAGAAGACACGATCCGCCCGGCGGATCGCACGAGTGGGAACAGGCTGCTCGGAAGAAGGCGGGCAGCCCCGGTTAACTAGGAGGAGCAACCAATGCAAGGATCAAGACCTCAGGTCGATCCGGCCGTCTTCTGGCCGTCGATCACCATCATTTTGGGATTTGTCGGTTGGGGGACGGTGTTCCCCGACAGCCTGTCCTCGGTCTCGAAAGTGGTCCTCAACACGGTCATCGACGATTTCGGGTGGGGCTTCGTCGTCTCGTCAGCGGGCTTCCTGATTTTCGCGCTTTTTCTTGCCGTCAGCCGCCTGGGCAAGATCCGGCTCGGACAGGACGACGAGCGGCCGGAATTCCGCACCGCATCCTGGATCTGCATGATGTTCAGCGTCGGCATGGGCATCGGCCTGATGTTCTGGGGCGTTGCAGAACCGATCTTTCATTTTTCAAGCCCGCCGCACGGGCAGGCGGAGCCGAAGAGCCTCGAGGCGGCGCTTCTCGCCATGAAGTACTCCTATTTCCACTGGGCGCTTCACCCCTGGGCCATCTATGCCGTGGTCGGCCTGACGATCGCCTATTTCACGTTCCGCAAGGGCAAGTCGAACCTGATTTCGTCTGCCTTCACGCCGCTTCTCGGCAAGGCCGCAAGCGGGCCGATCGGCAAGGCAATCGACGTGCTGGCGATCATCGCGACGCTGTTCGGCACGGCCACTTCGCTCGGCCTCGGTGCCCAGCAGATCAACAGCGGCATGGACTTCCTATGGGGGACCGGGACTTCCAACGCGATCGCGCTGTCCATCATCGGCGTCATGTCGGTGCTGTTCATCCTCTCGGCGGTGTCGGGCGTGGGCAAGGGCATCCAGTTCCTCTCCAACATGAATATGATCATCGCGATGCTGCTGTTGATATTCCTGCTCTGCATCGGTCCGACGATCTTCATCTTCAACACCTTCACGGAATCGCTCGGCTTCTATCTGAGTGACCTCGTAACCATGTCGTTCCGCACTGCGGCCTTCAGCGACGGCAAGTGGCTCGGCAGCTGGACGATCTTCTATTGGGCATGGTGGGTTTCCTGGGCGCCCTTCGTCGGCGTGTTCATCGCCCGCATCTCGCGTGGCCGCACGATCCGCGAATTCGTGATCGGCGTTCTGCTGATCCCGAGCGGCGTCACCTTCGTCTGGTTCACGATCATGGGTGGAACCGCGCTGCATTCCGAGCTCTTCGGCGCCGGCGGCATCGTCGACGCGGTCAACAACCAGGGTGCCGCAGTCTCGCTCTTTGCTTTGCTGGCGCAATATCCCTTTGCCTGGCTGACGTCCCTGGTCGCCATTTTCCTGGTTGCGATCTTCTTCATCTCCGGCGCCGATGCAGGCGCGGTGGTGATGGGAATGCTCTCGTCGAACGGCGCGCTCGAGCCGCCCCCGAGTGTCGTCGTGCTTTGGGGCGTGCTGGCGGGCGCCTCGGCCTCGGTCCTGCTCATGATGGGCGGATTGCAGGGTTTGCAGACGGCCTCGATCATCGCGGCGGCCCCGTTCCTGATCGTCATGGTCGGGCTCTGCATCTCGCTGTGGCACTCGCTCCTCGACGAACTGGAAGAGGGGCGGTCGCCGGGGAGGGTGCCGACTGCCGCTACCGCTGGCGAAGCCGCCGCACTTGCGCCTGAAGCCGCACAATAACGATGCTGATAATCTTAAGAGCGGCCGATCTTCTGATCGGCCGCTCTTAAGAAAAGCATGCGTTCGATCGTATCCAGCGTCTCATGTCGCAATTCGATGGCAATACGTTCGGAATTCGTGCTGCGTGGATTTTTGAATTGTCCAACATTGTCGCCTGAGCAATCGCCCGATCCGGGAGCGAGACTTGCACGTTCGGCCGCAGCGTCAGTTTCGGCGATCACCAATGACGGGGAGCGATTACCCGCTGCCCAGAATGAACAGAGGTAGAAATGATTTCCGATTCAGACCTTGTCGCGCATCGCCTCGACGCAATGAAACGCACCGAAGGCGGCGCTCCTTCGCTGCCGACGAATCCGTTCTTCGGGGTCGGTCCGATAACCGATGCGACAAAGGATGAGGTCGACAGCCGGCTGCGGCGCTATGAGTTCGACAAATGGATAGAGAGCACCTACCGGAAATACGATGACACCGGCAAGGATATCGGCGCGTTTACGACCGCCGAGCTTTCCCGCAGCATGCATCGCGGTTACCCGGCGGACAAGATTCTGCTCGATATGATGCGGGCGATCCATCGCTATTTTGAATTCCCCAAGTCGAACAGGATTGCAGTCGGTTTGGGCGGCGGCCACAGCGGCTATACCGTGTGCGTGCAGCACCTGCTCAACGCAAATGACGCGGGCCAGCGGGTGTATGTCGACACCCCGCGCCCCGAGAGCGACCGCGCCGGTGCAGCGGGCTTCTTCCGGCAATCCTGGGCAACCCAGCTCATAGAGATGCATCGCTTCGCGGAAAAGGGCGACGAAAACAGGATTCACTTTGCGAAGCGCGAGGGGGAGATCTCCTCGGCAAGCGCGCTCGCAGAACTCGGCGTTTCGATCTTCATTGGCGTGGGACACGAAACGACCGGTGCCAATTCATACACCAACGAGGAGATCACCGAGCTCCTGGCCTGGTTGGACGGCGACCCTGAAAACCGTCATGCCGTCTTCGACGCGACCTCCATGCTGGGGGCGATGCCTTGGGAGCCCGATGTCGTTCGGGCGGTAATGGCCAAATGCTGCCTGTTCATGCCGTTCCAGAAAGCAATCGGCGGCGTGTCCGGCTACTTCGTCGCATCCTTCACACCGGCGGCTCTGGCATTGATCGAGCGCAACCAGAGCAATCCGTCCTGGGCAATCCCGAGGCAGCTCAAGATTGCGCCGCCGATCAATCCCCGGCAGCCGTTCAGCAGCAAGCGGTCGGTCGATTCCGGTCCGTTCTACGATGCCGAGGAAGACAGGATGCTCGGCGGCGTCATCAACACCTATAGCGCCCTGGCATTCGCCGAGACCACCTTCGGGCTCTTGCAGACCGAACGGCGCGTCGGGTCCGTCAGCGAATTGAACGGGCGCTCGGCAAAGAACCGCAAGCTCGTCAACGAATGGGTGGACCGCAACCCGCTGTTCAGTCTCGTCGTGGAGGAAGAGGATCGCCGCGGCGCGGCGGTAACGCTGCTGAAGGTCAATGACGGCAGCATCTCCTCGTCGGACCTGCATCAGCGCATCATCGCGCGGTCGAAGCAGATCCTGGGTTATGAGGGAATTACCCATCCGAACGGTGTTCACGAAAAGGGCCTGGATGCCGCGCGTTATGTGAACGCGTTCCCCGGCACTCCGGGGGATTATCGCGCCTGGATCGGCGGCATTCGGGACGCTGCCGACGTCACCGCTCTGCTCGACAATCTCAAATACGCCTATCTCAGGGCCAAGATCGTCGTCATCGAAGAAGAGCTCGAGAAGAGAGGCAGCCGCGTTGACTACGCCGAACCTGCCGGCGCCGGTGCCGCATCGGTGCGCGAGGGCACTTTCAGGGTGTTGATTGCGGATGCGATCGGCCTCCGCTTCGATGCTGAGGGCCGCCTCGATCACAGCGAACTGGCCGCATACATCCACGAAAAAGGCGGCGTGTTCCACGAAAATTCCGCGAACGGTTCAAGCACGGCCGACGACGGCAAGATTCACTTCTACTACCGACCCCACCTCAGCACCGCCGACGAGATCCTCGCTGAAGCGGGCGAGGGGCAGTACGATGCGGTGATCGCCGCCGCAACATTCATCCCCCAGGCCGCGAAGTTCCGCCTTGGCGGCGTCCGTATCGGCACGGGCACCGGAAACATGGGTTCCGCTTCCTGGGGCGGTCCGAACGGCGAAGGCGGCGAGGCCCCGCTGATGAACACGCCGGGCATCAATAGCCGGGCTACCGCGCAGATGGCCATGAAGGCGCTTCTCAAGGTTCTCCCCGACCTGCCGGTCGAGGAATTGCATGCCCGCGTCGTTGGCGACGACTTCGATACGGGCAAGAACCTGGCCGAATATCCGACCGAGAAGCTTGAGGGAAAAAGGATCGCGATCCTCGGCTACGGCAACATAGGCAGGGAACTCGCACGTCTTGCCAAGGCGTTCCACATGGATGTGGTCGTCTACGCCCGGCCCGCGCATCGCGACAACATCATCGCGGAAGGCTATGAATACGCGGCTACTCCGGCGGAGGCCGCGCGTGGTTCGGATGTCTTGTCGGTCCATCTCGGCCTCGGAAAACAGGATCCGGCCACCGGGACATTCTCCAATGCCGGGATCGTCGATCGCGAAGTCCTGTCCGCTCTGAACGACAGGGCCGTTCTGCTCAACTACGATCGCGGCGAGCTCGTGAACGTGAGAGACCTGGACGACGCCCTGACATCCGGCAAGGTCAGGCATGCGGCGATCGATGCCGACATCTTCAAGTCGTCGGACGGCCCGAGCGGCCCGATGAAACCCTATCTCTCGCTTCTCCCGAAGCATGCCGACAAGCTTGAACTCCTCCCGCACGCGGCAGCGGACACCGACCATCCGACGCGCGTCGCCGGCGCGAAGCAAGCCGTCGACCAGATCATCGACTCGATACGATTGCTCTCGGTCACGAACCTCAAGGGTGACCTGCCCGATGGCTATGTATCGCAAGGTGCAAGCAGCCCCTCTGGCATTGGGCTTGTTACGCGCTCCGTCCTTGACCGAGTTGCGAACGACAAGGGTCTTCTCGTCCAGTTGCGGGAGGCCAGCGAAAAGATAGCCGCGATCCTCGGATCGCTCGAAACAGTGTCCGACGAGGCTCACAAAGCGCGGATCGTCGAGCGCTACCGGTCACTGCTTGCGCAGAACGCGTTGAAGCAGATTCAACTTCTAAGGTCTGCCGGTCTGCTGGCCCCTGCTGCCAAGGAGTAGGAGGACAGGCGAGAAGGTGCCCCTTGCTGCGGTCTCACTTGAGGCGCATGCTGCGTAGTATCAGCGGCTATTAGCAAGGGCGCCACTGGCTGGGAGATCATCGCGCTTTCGCCCCATCCTAGGAGGCCGCGCCATGTATCCGTTCCGCGACTTTGACTGCGTTATCCGACCAAGCGAGATCAGTATGCTGCAAGGCGTGTTCGAAACCGAACTTGCCCGGACAAGGCTGAGGAGTGACACCGAGGAGGCCGAAACGCTCGCAAGGAGGCTGGTCGCGCTCTATCAGGAAGGCGTCAGAGACCCGAATCTCTTGGCTGAAAGGCTGAGAGACCGATAGCAGAGAGCGCCTTTGGCCAGCGCAAACAGGGGCGCTAAAGCTCGGGGCGCCGCTCATCGGGATAGAGCAGGGCAGTGCCTGCCCGAGGACTGAGGAACAAACTCGCGCGCGGCCCCGTTTCGGAAATTCAAACGAGAGGCTTCGAGGCCAACCGCAATGGCACCCCGCTCATTCTGGAAAGGCTATCTGAAACTGTCACTCGTCACCTGTCCGGTGGCAATGACGCCGGCGACGACCGAGAACGAGAAGGTCCGCTTCCACACGCTCAACCGGAAGACCAACAATCGCGTCGTCAGCCAGTATGTCGATGCGGTGAGCGGAAAAGCTGTCGACGAAGATGATGAAGTCAAAGGCTATGAACGTGGCGAGGACGATTTCGTGCTTCTGGAGGACGAGGAACTCGAAGCGGTCGGGCTGGAAAGCACGCGCACCATCGACATCGACATGTTCGTGGAGGCCGACAGCATTCGCTGGATATGGTACGACAAGCCGCACTATCTCGTTCCCGACGATCCCGTCGGTGAGGAGGCCTTTTCAGTCATCCGCGACGCGATGGCCTCAACCGGGACGGTCGGGATTTCGCGGCTTGTCATGTATCGCCGCGAGCGCGCCGTTATGCTCGAACCGAGAGGGAAGGGGATCGTTCTTTGGACGCTGCGCTATGGCGACGAGGTGCGGAAACCCGAGGAGTACTTCCGCAACATTGATGACAGCGATAACGATCCCGAACTGATGCGCCTCGTGACGAAGCTGATCGAAGAACGCAGCAAGCCCTGGGATCCCGCTATGGTGAGCGATCCCGTTCAGGCGCGACTCCTGGACATCATTTCCGCCAAAAAGAAGGGCCGGAAGCGGCCGGCCAAGGCAAAGGCTGAGGAAGAGGAGCGACCCAGCAACGTGGTCAATATCATGGACGCGCTTCGCAAGAGCCTCAGTTCGGAAAAGAAGAAAAAGACGAAGAGTTAACTCCCGGCATCAAGGTGTCAGTCCGGCATCGAGACGCGATACTTGAAGCGATCGCGGATATGCGCGTTGAAGAAGCGGCCCTTCGAAAAGGCCCGCTTGAAGGCCGCATAAGTTTCGGGAGGCACGTCCTCATAGTCATAACGCTTTTCGGTGGTCAGGAGCCAGACCGAGAGCGTTCGCGTCTCGGCGTCGTAGTCTGTCCTTTTTATCAGATGCGACGGCATTGCCTCACCCCTTCCTGAAAGGGTCCGTTCTGAGTGCAGCCTTACGCGGCCCTCCTTCGCCCGGCCTTCGCCTCCTTGAGCGGAACGGCGGCCGCGCGAAAATCCGCCCATGGGTCGGTGTGCAGCGACGCCAGCCGCGTCGGCGTGTTCTCCACCGTGAAATAGGCCGGTCCGATGCTGGGAGCCAATTCGTCCCAGGAGAGGGGCATCGAGACGGCGGCGCCCGGCCGCGCTCGCGTCGAATAGGGGGCCACCGCGGTCGCGCCGCGCTGGTTTCTCAGATAGTCGACCAGGATCTTGCCGCGGCGCTTGGATTTGCTGATGGTCGAAACGAACCGGTCGGGACTGTCGGAGGCCATCGCATCGGCAACCAACTTGGTGAAGGCCTTGACGGCCGGCCACTCCGCCTTGGGCTTCAACGGCGCCACCACGTGAAGCCCCTTGCCGCCAGATGTCTTGACGAAGGGAACAAGGCCGGCCGCCTTCAGGCGGCCTGCGGTCTCGAGCGCAGCTTCGATCACCGCTTCGAACGGCACGTCCTCGCCGGGATCGAGATCCATTATGATCGTGTCCGGTCTTTCCCAATCGGCGACCGTCGAGCCCCAAGGATGGATTTCGAGAACCGCGGACTGGACTAGCCCCATCAGGCCATCGAGATCCCTGATGCTCAACAGCTGTTCGTCGGGCGGGTCCTTCGGGTCGTTGACGAGCACGATATTGGGGTTCAGCCCCTTCCAGGCATGCTTCTGGAAGAACGTCTCCCCGGTGATCCCATTGGGGCATCTGACCAAAGCGAGCGGGCGCCCGACGATATGGGGGCCGACAAAGCGCCAGACTTCGGAGTAATAATCGGCGAGCCCCTCTTTGGTGACACCCTCGTCCGGCCAGTAGAACCGGTCGGGGTGGGTGAGTTTCACGGTCCGACGCGGAGCCTTGGGCGCAACTGCCGCGGACTTGGGCGTTTCGCGCACGATGTCGCGGGCGGGTTTATCCTCTCGCAATCCCCTGAACGAAGCGTGGCGGAGAAGGCCGTCGGCGGTCCAGGCCCTGAACTCGACCTCGGCAACGAGCTCCGGCCTGACATATCGGACCTGGCGCGCATCTTCCGCCGCAAGCCGCGCCGCGAACGGGCTCTCGGGCGTCCGCAAACGGTCCAACCTCTTGAAGAGCTCCTCCGCAACGGCGACGGTGAACCCTGTTCCAACGCGGCCCACATGATGGAGCTTGCCGCCTTGATAGACGCCGAGCACGAGTGAGCCGATCGCCTTCCGCGACGTGGTCGACGGCACGTAGCCGGCGACGACGAACTCCTGACGCGCCGAGCACTTGGATTTCACCCAGCTTTTGTTCCGTCCCGCACGATAGGGCGCATCGCGCTGCTTCGAGACGATGCCCTCGAGGCTCAGCCTGCAGGCGTGACGCAGCACCAGGCTGCCTTCCTCCTCGAAATGGCTGCTGAAGCGGATGAGGCCATCGCCTTCGCTGATCAGCTGGCCGAGCAGCTCCTTGCGTTTGACCAGGGGCAGAGCGCGCAAGTCGTAGCCGTCGAGATAGAGCAGGTCGAAGACATAGAAGCGGAAACGATCGCTGCGCCCCTCGCTCAAGTCGGCCTGCAATCCGGAAAAGTCGGAGGCCCCGGAGCCCGTTTCGACAACGACCTCGCCGTCGATCAAGGCCGTTCCGACCGGTAGCGCCTGCAATGCCGACACCAGCGCCTTGCCGAACCTTTTCGTCCAGTCCAGCCCGCCACGGGTGAGAAGCTTGGTGCGCCCGGCTTCGATCCGCGCCTGCAACCGGTAGCCATCGAACTTGATTTCGTGGAGCCAGCGTTCGCCGGCCGGCGCGGAGGCGACGAGGGTCGCCAATGAGGGCTCGACGAAGTCCGGCAAAGGAGCCCGCTTGGCGCCCTTGAACTTCGCGGGATCTGGGACGTTCGAAGCCGCTTCCGGCTCCTGCCCTGGTGAAGCGGCCGTTTTCCTGCCGCGAGCCCGCTTGCGTATCCGGCCGGTCTTCGACGACCAGCCCGGCTCTTCGCCGGCAACATCCTTGATCTCGCGGCCGGTCAGAACCGACTCCGGCCGCTCCTCGAGAATATCGGGGTCTTGCTCCGATCGCGCCGCCTCGTCGTCGCCTTTGATCAGCAGCCAGTTTTCCCGTTTCTCGCGCGGCTTGCCGGCCATCCGAACCAGATGCCAGCGGCCGCCGAGCTTTTCGCCGCTGAGCTCGAAGTCGAGATGGCCTTTCGCGTAGCCCCGCCGGGCATCGCCGATCGGCGTCCACGTGCCGCGATCCCACAGGATGACGGTACCGCCGCCATATTCGCCTTTCGGGATCGTGCCTTCGAAATCTCCGTATTCGAGAGGGTGGTCCTCGACGTGAACGGCAAGGCGCTTCTCGCCGGGAACGAGGCTCGGACCCTTAGTGACGGCCCAGCTCTTCAAAACCCCGTCCATCTCCAGCCGGAAGTCGTAATGCAGCCGCGTGGCGTCGTGCTTCTGGACAACGAAACTGTTGCCGGATCGACGCGCTCTGCCCCCCTTCGGTTCGGGTGTGGAGGCGAAGTCGCGCTTTTCCCGATAGGTTTCGAGGCCCATGGGTCAGCCCGCCTTGCGACGCGGCGAAGCTTCCTTCGTCTTCGCGCCACGGGTCGCCTTCTTTTTGGTTTGAGTGGCCGCCTTTGCCTTCTTGGCCGGAACGCCGGCGCTCTGCCGCAATGCCTCCATCAGGTCCACGACCTTTTCGCGCTTCGGCTCCTTGCGCGGCTCGATCTTCTTGCCCTCGAGTTTCGCCTTGACCAGCTCGGCAAGGGCCGCCTCATAGCGATCATCGAATTTGGCCGGGTCGAACTTTCCGCGTTTGGTCTTGATGATGTGCTCGGCAAGCTTCAGCATCTCGCCCTCGATCTTCAGATCCGGCACGTCGTCGAAGGCTTCTTCGGCCGAGCGGACCTCGTAGTCGAAGTTCAAGGTCGTTGCGATCAGTCCGTCCTCATAGGCGCGGATCAGAAGCGTGCGCACCCGCCGGAACAGCACTGCACTGGCGATGGCCGCGACGTTCTTCTTGCGCATGCCCTCGCGGATCAGAGCGAACGCGTCTTCGGCATGGCTCTTGGTCGGAGCAAGGTAATAGGGCTTGTCGAAATAGACGTTGTCGATATCGCCGCAGGCGATGAAGGCCGAGATCGACAGGGTCTTGTCGCTCTCCGGAACGGCCGCCGCGATCTCCTCGGGCTCCAGCACGACGTAGTCGCCGGATCCGACTTCATAGCCCTTGACCTGATCGTCCTTTTCGACCGGCTTTCCGGTCTCGCTGTCGACGAATTGCCGGTGAACGCGATGCCCGGTGGCACGGTTGATGGTGTGAAAGGCAATTCGTTCCGAGGTCGAGGCCGCTGTGTAGAGCGCGACCGGGCAGCTGACCTCGGCGACCTTCAGATAGCCCTTCCAATTTGCTCTCGGCGCCACGATGCGGCCTCACTCTGGGAACGGAGCACTGGGGTGGTTGCGCGCAACATGCTCGACGGTCGGGAACGTGGAGGCGTGGCGGTTTGTTCCCCTCGGAGGCGGGCGCGTCAGTCGATCACTCCCCGCCGGTGGCGGAAAATTGCAATGACAGGGCCGTTCGTTGTAAACAATCCGCTCCGCTTGATCTGGAGGAGGCACAGCATGGACCGGTTCACCGGAGGTTGCCTGTGCGGCAACGTTCGTCTTGTGGCGTCGGGACTCCCATACCGGGTCGGCCTTTGCCACTGTCTCGACTGCCGCAAGCATCACGGGGCGCTTTTTCACGCTTCCGCGATATTCCCCGAAAGCGCGGTGACGGTCGATGGCGAAACGCGCGCCTATGCCGGGCGGTTTTTCTGCCCCCGCTGCGGCTCGTCGCTTTTCGGCCGCAGCGCGGACGAAATCGAAGTGAACCTGGGGTCCCTGGACGCCCCCGACCAACTGATGCCGACCTATGAAAGCTGGATCGTTCGCCGTGAGGCCTGGCTGCCGCCGTTTCCGCTCACGAGACAATACGAGCGCGATCGAGAGGGCTCGGGTCGGTTCGAGGAGTAGGTCGAGCGAACCGCGCGAAGCGCGTCACTCCGGAAGCCCGGCCTTGCGGAAACCGTCAACGAAATGCTCGAGCGTCGCGTCGTCGCGGAACGGCTCGGTCGTGGCCCAATGGCGGATCGTGAAATGTGGGTTGCCGACGAGGAAAAGCTCGACCTCGGCGCGCGCCTCGTCCAGCCGGCCGAGTTGGGCAAGGCTTGCCGCCAGGAAACGGCGCGAGCCCGTGCGATAGGTCTCGTCCCGGCTGAGTGTCACGACAGCCGCTTCGTATTCGCCGCCCGCATATTGCGCCTGGCCGAGCGTCAGATAGTACCAGCTTGCCGGAAACGGGTTCAGCCGGAAGGCCTTTCTGATGTGCTCCAGGCCCTCCGCGACCCGGCCGGCCAGGACCGCAATGTCGGATAAGGTCGCCCAGATGTCGGCCTCGTTCGGATCGAGCTCGATCGCCTTGGCGAATTCCGCATCCGCCTCCCTGAAGCTGCGCTCATAGGCAAGCAAGTTGGCCAACACCCAGCGGCAGCCGGCATCGTTGGGATCGATCGCTACGGCCTTGCGCGCCAGTTCCAAGGAAACGCTGCGGCTTGGTTCGATCGGTTCGCCCCAATGCACCCACCCCATCCAATGATTCATGGCAAGCCAGCGATAGGCCTCGGCATATCGCGGATCGAGCGAGACCGCGCGGGTCAGCATCAGATGCGCCTCCCGCGCCGTCTGCGGCGAATCGTCGATCAGCTTGCGCGCCCGCACGCAGAGATCGTATGCCTCGAGATTCTTGGGCCGATTGCGCTGCGGCGGTGCCCGCAGCCGGCCGAGCAGCGCCTCGACGATCTTGCCGGTGACCTCGTCCTGAACGGCAAAGATATCCTCGAGGCTGCGATCGAAGCGTTCCGCCCAGAGATGAGCGCCACTCAGCGCATCGACCAGCTGGGCGTTGATGCGCACGCGCCCCTTGGCGCGTCTTGCGCTGCCCTCGAGCAGGTATCGGACGCCGAGGTCCTCGGCGATCTCGCGCACGTCTGTCGCCTGTCCTTTGTAGGCAAAGACCGAGTTGCGGGCGATGACGAACAGGCCGGAGATCCTGGATAAATCGGTGATCAGATCTTCGGTCAACCCGTCCGCGAAGGCTTCCTGCTCGGGATCGTCGCTGAAATTCACGAAGGGGAGCACGGCAATCGACGGCCTGTCGGGCAGTGGCAAAGGCTTTCGCATGGCGCCACCGAGCTGTTCGGTCGCCCCCGTGAAGCGGTAGCCGACGCGCGGAACCGTGGAGATCCATTCACCGCCGTCGGGGGCTGGACCGAGCAGCTTCCGGAGCTGCGCAATCTGGACGGTGAGGTTGCCTTCCTCGACGGCCGTGTCGGGCCACGCCGCGTCCATCAACTCGGCTTTGCTCAGGATTTCGCCGGACCGTCCGACGAGAGCCGCAAGCAGCTTCAGCCCGCGGTAGCCGACCGCAACGGGGTCATCGTTCCGAAGCAGCGTTCCCGCAGCCGGATCAAGCACGAACGGACCAAAGGCAAAGCGCGATCCCTGCATAGGGCAAGTCTATAGTCCGTTTGGAAGTTTTTGAGAACTTTTTGGGAGCGCTTAATTACGGCGCTCCTCGTCTCCCGCAGAATTCATCCTCTTTCAGGTCGGATCCCCGACCCGCAAACCATAAGGAGGATTGGTATGAACGAGACTCCGACCCCTGCTTCGGCCCCGCCCCATCGGCATTACAGCCTCGCGACTCTGCGGAGCATCATCGCGACCTGGGGCGAGCGGATACGCTTTCGCCGGGAACTCGAGCAGAAGTTGAAGGACGATCCGCATTTGATCGCCGATATCGGCCTGACCCAACGGCAGTTCGAGGCAGAGATCGCCAAGCCCTTCTGGCAAGGGCCGATGCCGCCTCTATGAGGCGACTGCTGCAATGACAGAGGATCGCCAGTTTCCGCGTGCCGCAGTTGTTTGCCGGCACCTGCAAAGCACGGCATCGCCGCGAGAGGATCGGCTCCCCTGGGCGGCGATGGCGGGCATCATCGCGACCGTCTCGGTGTTTGCCGTGGCGCAGGGGCTGACCTATCCGCTGCTCAGCTTCATCCTCGAGCGGCAGGGGATGGCGCCGGACCTGATCGGCTTGTCGGCGGCGATGACGCCGCTGGGTTTCATTGTATCCGCACCCCTCGTTCCGGCGCTGGCGCGGCGCGTGGGCGGGGCGCGGCTTGCGATCCTGTGTTCGCTGCTGGCGGCGCTCACGCTGGCCGCGATCGCCTGGATGCAGGGCGTCTGGGCCTGGATGCCGCTGCGCTTCCTGCTCGGCTTCTTCGCCAATCCGCTCTACGTCATCAGCGAGACCTGGCTGATGTCGATCACGCCGGCGCCACGCCGGGGCCGCATCCTGGGCCTCTATTCATCGATTGTTTCGGGGGGCTTCGCCATCGGCCCGCTCTCGCTCGGCCTCACCGATACCGAGGGTTGGCCGCCTTTCCTGATCGGCATCGTGGCCCTCCTACTCTGCGGCCTGATCGTGCTTGGGGTCGTGCCACGTCTGCCGAAGATGCCGCACGAAGGCGAGGCAATATCGGTCGGCGGCTTCTTCGCACGGGCGCCGCTCCTATTGTTCGCGGTCTTCACGGCCGCCGCCTTCGAGCAGACCCTGCTCTCTTTGTTGGCGGTCTATGGCGCCGCGCTCGGTAGCGCCGAGGCCCGTATCGCTTCGCTCATCGCCTGTTTCATCGCTGGCAATGCCGTGCTGCAGATTTTGTTCGGGCGCATGACCGAACGGCTCGGCTCGAGGCGGACCCTGTTGCTCTGTGCCCTGGCTGCGCTGGCCGGCTGCCTGCTGCTGCCGTCGATCTTCGACGCATGGCTCGTCTGGCCGCTCGTTTTCGTCTGGGGCGGAGTCTCCTTCGGGATTTATACGGTATCGCTCATCCGGCTCGGCGAGCGGTTCACCGGTCAGGCGCTGATCGCCGGTAACGCGGCCTTCGCCTTCGTATGGGGTATCGGCGGCATCGTCGGCTCGCCCGCGACGGGATTGACGATGCAACTGATCGGACATCACGGGCTGCCAACGTCCCTCGGCCTCCTGTGCTGCGTTCTGGCAGTGCTTCTGATGGCAGAGAGAAGGCGGCTCTGATCGAGGCATCTACAGCATCACTGCCGAACATTGCCATGGTGAGGCAGCGCCCCTCGGAGGAGGGAGGAGGGGCGCTGCCAACAAGGTCGACTCGGGGGCAGTGGGAGGGAAAGAGTCGACCCCCATTGCGTCAACGTCGCTTGGTAAAGCGACGGGCTCAAACGTCCCGCGCCCGCGCAAGGTTCCGAACGTTGGCGAATGTTCTCGCTGCGAGCAGGCTCAGTAAGCCAGCGCGCAGCCGTCCTTGCGCGGATCCGAGCCGGCCTGCAGCACGCCGCTAGCCGCATCGATCATGATCGCCTGGCCGCCGCCAAGCGGCATCTCGGCCATTTTGATATCATGGCCCAATGCCACGAGGCCTTTCAGCACATCCTCGCGGATGCCGCGCTCGGCCTCGAAGCGCCCCATCTGGGGGAAGCCGCGGGCGCAGTCGATGGCTTCCTGCACATTCATGCCGAAGTCGATGATATTGGTGAGCAGGTGGGTTTGGCCGACCGGTTGGAAGCCGCCGCCCATGACGCCGAAGCAGAGCCACGGTTTGCCGTCCTTCATGGCCATCGCCGGGATAATCGTGTGCAGCGGGCGCTTCCGCGGTGCCACGCAATTGGGGTGCGCGGGATCGACAAGGAAGCCCGTGCCGCGGTTGTGCAGCAGAACGCCGGTTTTCGGGCTGGAAAGGCCGGTGCCATAGGGCCAGAACAGCGAGTTGATAAAGGAGCAGGCGTTGCCCTTTCCGTCGACCACGCTGATATAGACGGTATCCCGATATGTCGTGGTGCCGAGCGGGCCCCCAGCCGGCATGGCTCTCCTCAGGTCGATGCGGCCGCGCAGGCCGTCGGCGAAGTTGGCCGAAAGCAGCTTCTGCACGGGGACATCGGCAAAAGCCGGGTCGGCGACATACATGTCGCGCGCCTCAAAGGCCAGTCTTGTGGCCTCGGCCTCGATATGGAAGCGCTCGACGCCGACCGGATCGTATTTGCCCAGGTCGAAGCCGCTCAGGATGTTGAGCATTAGCAAAGTCGTGATGCCGACGCCGTTCGGCGGGATTTCCAGGATCTCAATGCCGCGATAGCTGGTCGAAATAGGCTCGACCCAAAAAGCCTCCTGCGAGGCGAAATCCTCCAGCGAATGCGTGCCGCCGAGGCTGCGGAGATAGGCCACCATGTCCTCGGCGACCCAGCCGGTGTAAAAGCCGTCGCGGCCCTTGGCGGCGATCTCCCGGAGGACTTTCGCATGCTCTGGCTGCCTGAACACCTCACCGGCCGTGGGAGCGCGGCCACCCTTCAACCACATGCGCGCACTATTGGCATCCGCCTTCAGCTTGTCTTCGTTACGGGCCCAATCGGTGGCGACGCGCTCGGTCACCGCAAAACCTTCCTCGGCATGGCGGATGGCGGGCTGCAGCAACGCGCCGAGCGGCATGGAGCCGAGGCGCTGGTTCAGCTTGGCCCAGGAATCAATGGCGCCCGGGACGGTCACCGCGTGCACCGACGTCAGAGCGATCTCCTTCACTCCCTGCCTCAAGAGATGCTCGGCGGTGAGGCCCCCCGGCGCGCACCCCGAGCCGTTCAGACCGTAGACCTTGCCGCGCGTCTTGGTGTCGGTGCCCGGCGGATCGGTAGACGCGGGAGCGAAGAGCACGAAGTTGTCGCCGCCGATGCCTGTCGAGCCCGGCTCGACGACGCATTGGACGGCACAGGCGGCGATCGCGGCGTCGGCCGCATTACCGCCGCGGCGCAGGATTTCGATGGCGGCGAGCGTCGAAAGAGCATGCGACGTGGCCGCGGCGCCATGCCTGCCCATGACGACTGAACGGCCGGGAAATTGCAGGTCACGCATGGGAATGGAACTCCGCGAGGATCGAGAAGACAGTCCGGAGCTTATGACGGGGCCGTTTCGATGGAAACAGGCGCGGATCATCGAGACGCCCATGCGAGCCGCGATATATTTCAATATTCAAAGATCAAGCCACATTTGCCCATGACGGGCGAGAGGTGCCGCGAGGATGAGTTGAATACAACCAATGATAGGAAACCTCTTGATCTCAAGCTGATTTCGAAGCATTGTGCATTGCACAAGATCGGCGGCGGGCGAGGCGCAGCTTAGTCGCACTGCGAGCGCTCATATCATACGACGCGAGCCTGAGAGGAGTGGAGCCGGTGGGTTTTCGAGACATGCCTCTTTATAAGAAGCTCGTTGCCCTCGGGATTGTCGCTCTGGCGTTTGTCGGTGTATTCGATGCGCTCATCAATTTGCCCGTCGTTTCGGGCTGCACGTTTTATGGTGAATGCCGCCTCGGCGACATGGCCGAGCCGCCCACCGACCTGGGCGTCGATCCGCCAGTCCAATGAAAGAGCCCCCGACACCAGCACTGATCGTCTATGATGGCGATTGCATCTTCTGCCAAAGCTATGTTCGCTTCATGCGATTGCGCGAAACCATTGGTGCCGTCGAACTGCTCGACGCCCGCTCCGCTGATCCGCGGGTGGCTCGCTTCCAGAAGCAGGGTTTCGACCTCAATGAAGGAATGCTGTTCGTCTTCGAGGATCGCATTTACCACGGCGACGAAGCGGTCAATCTCCTGGCAATCCTTAGTTCGTCTTCGTCCCTCTTCGGCCGCCTTAACCGGGCGCTTCTTTCCAATAGAACGGCCGCGAGGTTGATCTACCCGCTCCTCAAGGCGGGGCGCCGTGCTACGCTGCGACTGCGCGGGCGCCCGCTCATTCCGGCCGACCTTGACCCTCCACCGGATGGAAATAGCGGCTGGTGAAGGGGAACTTCCTCAGGCGCTAAACCCGGCAGGCTAATGGTCTGGCTCGCATTGTCGCCCTGCTCCGTCCCGGTGGCCGCGCGGACGCCTGAGCCGCGCGTCCGCCTGGCAGAAAACTGCAGGTCCCGAGCCTAGTGGGTGCAGACCTTAGGCCGGGAGAAGTCCACCAGCTTGAAGATCAGCAGCTTGCGTTCGAGGATGTTGGGCATTTCATCTGCCAACGTCGCTGCCGTCGCGCGACTAACGGTTTCTCCATCCTTGACGTAGGTCACCCACGCCTCGGGATTCCAGCGGAGCTGCTTCTTAATCTCGTGCAGGACGTGATACTTTCCGGCCTGCGCTTGCCTGACCAAGTGCGGCTCGGAAGAATCGACGATCTTCATCACCTCGTTCTGGTAGTTGAAAAAATACGGCGGCGTCGGGAACAGCAGGTGGTTGGTTTGACCGGCTTCGGTATGCAGATTGCTGAACATGTTGATCGAGCTTTCGGTCTTTAGCCCCACATAGGGCGAAAGGCACGAAAGGAAAAACAAGCCCGGGATGACGTAGACCCATGCCGGCGGGCGCGGGGCGGAAACGTTGTCGCAAGGCAGATTCTGCAGCGCCACACAGGCCAGGACGATCATCGCGACGCCGCCGACCACGGACCACACGAGGATCCATACGGAGTGGACCACCATGTCGAAGCTGCGCTCCGGATAGGTCCGGGCGAGAAGCAGGACGACTGCAATCGCAAAAAACATGAGCACCGCCGCCGGGAAGAGCGTGCCAATCCGTCCGAACTGCGCGCGAAGGCCATTGGCGGCGGCAAGCGAGATGCCGTAGAGCGATCGGCTGGCGGGAACTGGAATGCTCAGCACGTAAAGCGCGAATACAAGGCTCGAAAAATCCATGTACCACGAATAGGCGGAGATCGGGATCACGTAGTGGAAGACAAGCGCCAGGATGAAGCCGATCGCGAAATAGCGCTTCCAGTAGAGTGCGACGATGGCAATCGCCTCGATAACAAAGGTCGCATAGATCGCCAGGTACCTGCCAAACAGATTGTCTTCGAGACCGAACGGGCGAGCAAGCGGAACGTAGAGCCCCACGGCACAACTGACGGAAGGATCGAGGAAGTCCGTGTTGATCTTATGAAAGATTCCGTAGAAGTACATGATCGCGAGCAGGGCGCGGGCGACGACACGGATCTGACCATAGAGCGTCATGCGGTCGATGGCGGCGATGCTGCCGGCTTTGACGTAGAGAGCCGCTGCGCTGAGCAGGATTCCCAAGTTCATCACGGCCGTGATCGTCTTGTTGTTTGAGGCAACCGGCAAGCGGAGGCCGTATAACAGCAGCGAGACCGCGACCAGCCCCAGCAGGATGCCGGTGCGGCGCGGATAGAGCAGAAGCAAGAGGCTGAGCAGGACGATGGACCAGCTCAAAACCGTGTAGGCCAGCCCTTTGTAACCGATCAGTGAATAGACATCGCCCGCGATGCTGAAGAGCGCTGCCATCGCCCAAAACGGCGTAAATGCAGTAAGACCGTCATAGGTATAGGCGGGATTTCCGACAGTTGAGATTTTGCTTGGACGAAAGTTCCAGAAAGGTATTGCGCTCGCCGTCATCGTTAGAACCCACTTGAAGTGATTGTTTCTCGCGCCGGAGAAGAAGGCATGCTCCTCCGGGCAGCCTTTTGTGCACCGACAATTTCACACGACCTCGAATGCACCGGGAGCAATTTGCCGCATCACGACATCTTGCCGGTGTCCTGTCCAACGCGCCCCGACCATTGGCGGGGTCCATTCGCACGCGATGATTAGCTTAAGCAACTCTCAATTGTAAACAACAATTCTGTCAGCAACCGGCGGTGAGCGTTTGCGGACGACCCTTCCAAGACGGTTCCTTGGAGAGTTGGTTCCCACGGAAGCGGCACGCTGCATGACCCACGGTTACGAAGCAACTCTACTACGGCCCATGTTGCGCAGCAATATTTCATTGTGCATGGCAGCAACAACAGACCGTTTCTGTTGCGCTGCGGCAAGCATCTGGGTTAGTTTCAAACCTGTCGTCGACTGCAACCTGCATGAGGGTGAGGATTTGGAAGCCAGCGCATTCGATCCCCCTGACGGTTCGCTCCGCGAGAAAGTAGGTCGGGGTGCCGTCGCGACGGCCCTTGCCCAAGCGGTCAAGGTCGCGACGCAGATCCTTTCCGTAATCGTCCTTTCGCGCCTCCTGTCACCTCAGGATTTTGGCGTGGTTGCGATGTGCGCGCCGGTATTGGCGTTCATCGCACTGTTTCAGGACCTTGGGCTCACGCAGGCGACCGTGCAGAAACGCTCCATAACACACGAAGAGGTGAATTCTCTCTTCTGGATCAACGTTGCGGTCAGCGTGGCGCTTGCCTGTTTGATGGTGGGCATGGCACCGCTCATCGGAGCTTTTTACGATGAGCCCCGAGTGGGGTCTCTTGTCGCCGCGATGTCGTTGCAGATACTCGCCTATGGCTTCGGGGCCCAACACCTTGCACTGCTCAACCGGCGCATGGCCTTCGATCGCCTGGCGGTGGTGGAGATCGCTAGCGCCATGGGTGGCTTTTTCGCCGCCGTCGGCTGGACTTTCGTCGATCGATCCTATTGGGCGCTTTACGCCGGCACGCTGACGAGTGCCGTCTTGCCGACGCTCTGTTACTGGGCGAATTCGGGGTGGCGGCCAGGTTTCACACTCAAAACCGAAGGCGTAGGCGCGTTGCTGACCTTCGGTGCCGGCATAACTGGATTCAACTTCGCGAACTTCTTTGCCCGCAATCTGGACAACATTCTCATCGGCCGATACTGGGGCGAGACGCAATTGGGGCTTTACGACCGAGCCTATAAGCTGCTGCTCTTTCCGCTCAGCCAACTGGCCAATCCGCTGTCGAAAGTCATGGTGCCGGCGCTCTCCCGCCTGACGAACGAGCCCGATCGGTATCGCAGCGCCTATCTTCGGGTGCTGCCCTTGATGCTCATTGTGGCGCTCCCCGGCGTCGGCGCCGCCATTGCCACGGCCGATGTGCTTATTCCTTTTGTCTTGGGAGAGCAGTGGCGGGAGAGCGCAGTCATTTTCATGGCGCTCGGCTTTGCCGGCTTGCTGCAGCCGGTCAACAATCCTGCGGGTTGGCTGTTCATCAGCCAGGGCCGGTCGGGTGATTTCATGCGGTGGGGAATCGTGACAGCGGTAACGTCGGCTTTGGCCTTCGTCATCGGTCTGCCCTACGGAGCCTTAGGGGTCGCCGTTGTCTATTCGCTCAGCGAGTATGTTCGAACACCGCTTCTGTGGATCTATGTCGGGAGAAAGGGGCCGTTGGGTTTGAAGGATGTGCTTTGTGCTGCCGGCCCCTTTGTGCTCGGTTCGCATTGCGCATTGCTGGTCCTTTGGTTTTCCCGACCGGTCTTGCCGAACCAGCCTATTCTCGCCATTGCGGCCGTTGCCGCCCTGTCATACGCCGTTACAATCGTGATCGCGATGCTTTTCCCGTTCGGCAGACAAACCTTGCGGGAGGCCATCAAGCTCGTGCCGGGACGCGTGATCGGATCGCGGGGCGGGGAGGCCTAAGAGCGCCTTTTGCGCATCGGAGGCCTTCTGCAATCATCAATCATCAGGCCGGCTTTCGCACCCTGCCCTTCAGCGCCTGGTAACCCCGTTCTCCAAGCATCGCACGGGCCGCTGCCTTCAGCATTGCCTGCCGACCCTCCAACGATTTCGCCTGTTTTAGCCCTGCCAGCAGCCAAGCGGAATTCGAAGAGATCATCTGTTGCGACTCTATACAAAGCACCGGCTTTCCCGAGAGCTTGGCTATATTCACCGCCTGATCGTGCTCGCTTTCGATGAAAAGCACGGCATCCGAACGCCGGTAGAACTCGGCCTTGAAGCGGCCGTGCGCGGCGAGCCGTTGGCGCTCTTCCTTGCTGGGAAGGTCGAGCATGATGAGTTCTCCATACTCGATTCCCTGCGCCGCCAGCCAAGCCTCCGTCTGGGCCCGGTATTTTTCAAGCCGACTGGTCACCAGATAGGCGATCTTTCGCGTCGGGACATACAGTGGACGTGCTTGCGCCAGGAATTGGAGGTAGGCGGGGCCGTCATCGTTTTCTTCGTTGGTGGGATCGAAACACAGGACCCCGTCAATATCGACGCAGCTCTGGCCGAGAAACTTGTGGTGCATCACGTTCCACTGGAAAAGCCGAGGCTGTGGTACGACCTCGAGCACGAGATCGGCCTCGTCGTAGCGCTCATAGGTGCCGTATACGGCAGCGAAGACAAGCTGGTCGCGGGCAACGCCCGCGGCGGCTGCCGTTACCCGCGCCTCCCGCATGGCGCCACCGCCATTGATGCTGTCATCGATAACCAGTATCCGGCGCATCTCAGGTATGGTGCGCTGCAGAGCGGCGGAGCGCTTGGTGATCCCGCAGGAGAAGGTCTTGCCGGCGACAAAGCTGTCGAGATCGGTCATCTGGATGTTCGCGGTCAGACTGACGAGGTTGGCAGCCAGGAGGCCGCTTCTGGGGATTCCGACGACGAGATCGATATCACGTGGCAGTCGGTGGAGGTTTCTGGCAATGGTGGAATTCATATCTGCAATTGATCTGTAGTACATAACTTCACCCCCAAGTAGTATTGATGGACACTACGCAGCGTCGAAATTTGCAAACGGATTCACGCAATGCTGGCTGCCTGAAAAGGTAACGGCATCTTCCGGTCCGCTGCGCCAGGCGTAGTCGGTGAGGAGATGAAAGTCGGCGAGCAGCCAGCGCTCGAACCGCTCCAAACGCTTTGCGTAATCATCGGGCAGCAGTGGTCGAACCGCGTCTCCCAGACCCAGTCCTTCGAATAGCGTCGAAGCATCCGCCAGCTTTTCCGTCGGGAAATCCCATGGATTTCGCTTGTGGAATTCCAGGGTGAAGGCGCGCAGATGCTCATCCGACATGTTCAGCTCTCCAAGATACCGTTTCAGAGATGCCCGGACCAAATCCTCGCCGGAAAAGGACCGGGCCGCCGTGTAGGCAAGGGCGGTTGAGGCGACACACCCGCCGGCCAGACCGAGAACCGCGCGCCGTGAAAGCGTGATCATGCTTTTTCTCCATCATGTTAGGCGACTAGCCGCCCGCAACGAGAGGGCCGCGGCCGTCAAGCTGGGATTGGCGCAGGAACAGCTTGGGTAGGTGCTCGTGCCGACGATCAGCAGATTGCGAATTTGGTGGTGGATCAAATCACCGTCGACCACCGAGTCCTTGGGGTCTTTCCCCATGCGAAGCGTGCCTTGAACATGCGATTCCGTCCGCCGGATGCCGCGATCCAGGACTTTTTCGACCGGCAGCGGCCGAAGAAGCTCCGGCAGTTGCTCCTTGGCTCTCGTCATGCCTTTGACCGCGTATTCGGCCGCTCCCTTGTAGCTTATGAAAGCGTCGCCGTTTTCATCGAGGCTGACGAAATTGTCCGCCTCCAGCAGGTCCTCGGTGACGATTACGAGGGGAAGTGTTTGCCGCAATCGCCCCTTCTCGGGACGAAGACCGTGCTGCCAGCGGTTCTCGAAATAGACCAGAGCCGCGCCGTGCTCCGATCTGTGGGCTCCGTCATACAGGCCGAAATTCAGACCAGTGGTGATGGTGCTTCCATCGAAATTGTCGACGCCGTCGAGATAGGCTTCAAGGTTCCAGCCGTAGGATTCATGCAGACCCCGCCCGACCAAATCGCCGCCGAGACCCGATCGCAGCATGATAGCCGGGCTCTGAATACCGTTGGCGCCGAGCACGAAAAGGTCGCCCGTGACCGTATGCTCCCTGCCATCGTGCCGGAACGTCGCGGCGCGAATACTTCCGGCCGCGTGCTCCAATCGCCGCACTTCCGATTCCAGGCAGACGGATACCTGCGGATGTTCGAAGACATGCATGAGACCGTTATTGGCAGTGAATTTCGCATCGGCCGGGCAGAGCCAGCAGTGCAGCGATGCGCAGCAGGACGCACGCTGTTCTGTCGCTACCCGCGCCCGTGCTGTCGGCATGACGAAGTGCCGATCCGGTTGCGCCGCTTTCATCATCCGATCCGGCGTCGACATCCGATGCGGCGGTTGAGGGAAGGGCCTCGATCGCGGCATGAGCGACGCCATATCCGGATCGCCCGATATGGACATGATCGACTCGGCCTGACAGTAGAAAGGCTCGAGATCATCGTAGCTGATCGGCCAATCCTGTCCGACCCCATAGAGGCTTCTCAGCCTGAAATCATTCGGATGCAGCCGTGGCGTCTGGGCGAACCAGCAGTTGGTGCCGCCGCCCAGCCCGATCGTGTAGTTCCACGGCTTTGTTGAATTGCTCCTGTAGGTCTGCTCATCCTTGAGATCGGTATTCGCACCATGTTCCAACTGCCACGCATGCGAGTTGTGGCGACCCCATTCAAGGAGAAGAATGCGCGCGCTGCGGCGATGCGTGAAACCATGGAGGAAGAAGGCGGATCCGAAGCCGGAACCGATCACGACCACGTCGAAATGCTCTCCGGCGATCTCTTCGGCGCGAACACCCAGCACCATCGGTTAACCTCGTAAGGCGGGGAGGAGCAACCGCATTGGCCTGCGGGGCCCGAATTGCAGGGTCAGCAAATTCACTCCGGTCACGTTCTCACCAGTGCTGCGGTAGTAGGCAGATGCTTCGATGCGAATTTCGGATGGCAGCAGTCGGAGTTCCCCGACGGCCGCTATTGCCTGTGAAATGCGGCACAGGCGATTACCGGCTGCAGACCGCAGCTACAGTTTTTGCAATGATACGCAGATGCCGAAGAAACGACCCGCACTTTGAATATTCGCGCTGTGGGCACTTACCTCGAAACTGCGCTTCACCAAAGCGGGCGGACGGCCTGCGGGGAACGACCTTAGCCCGTTGAAAACTCCGGCTGCCCGACCAAGCATATGCCTTCATTGCACAACCTCAAGAGGAGATAATCTCTGCAATACACCCTACCAGAATATTATTGCATTGCAACATGTGCATGAAAGTTTTCTGCCGGAGCAGCTTTACAGGGAATTCCAAAGGGTTGGGAAGGATTGTAGGCGGAGCGGCCTCGTTGTGCAGCGCCAGACGAAACATAGTCATAGCCCGTTTGACGATAGGCTGGATCAGTTGCGAGGCCGAAGAGCGGTCGGCTTGGCGCAGCGAGAGAACGCCGAGCGGCAACCCATCCAGTAAGCGCCAGATCGATTTACCGCGCCGCCCAGTTGGCACCGCGGCGGAAGATCGTCCGCATCTGCGGAACCTCGAATTCCTTCGATACGTGGCCGAGCGAGGAATAGAAGACCCGGCCCTTACCGTGGTTGCGCTTCCAGACTACCGGCATCACCACGCCCTCGATCCACCACGCATGCTCGCCGGAAAAGGTGGTCGTCGCCAGCACCTCGTTCGAGGGATCGACATGCATGTAATATTGCTCTGAGGTGTAAGGGAAATCGGAGATCCCTTCCATCAGGGGGTCGTCGGGGCGGCTGATGTTCACGCGGTAGTCGATGATGTTTCCGGGATGGGCCACCCATTGGCCACCGATGATGAACTGGTACTCAACGCATTCGCGGAACGCATCGCCGGCGCCGCCGTGATAGCCGGCAATGCCGACGCCACCTTGCACGGCAGCGGCGAGGTTTTTCGCCTCCTCCTTCTCGATCTTCGACATGGTCATGATCGGCACGATCAGCGACAGGTCGTGAATGGAGGGATCGGCAAAGGTCTCGGTCGTGTGTTCCAGATAGACCCGGAAGCCGTCCTCCTGCAGCATGTCGCGAATGACATGGGCGCATTCCTTTGGCTCGTGCCCGCTCCAGCCGCCCCAGACGATCAGTGCCTCGCGCATGTCTCATCCTCCTTGATCTCGTTTGCGGACCGCCGGAACAAAAGCCCGAACCCTGTAGTTTGTCGACCCGAAGGGATGCACAAGGGAGAATTTTCTGATGAAAGCCATGCTCCTCAAGAGTGCTGTTGCGTTGAGTCTTGGAATTGGAGCCGTAACTCTTCCTGCTGCAGCAGAAGACACGTCTAGAAATAGCGCAGTGACCGGCGCCGCTGGCGGAGCCGCCGCGGGCGCAGTCGTTGGCGGTCCGGTCGGAGCCGCGGTTGGCGGCGTCGCGGGCGCGATCGCGGGAGCGGTCATCGACCCGCCTCCGCCGAAAGTGATTGCCTATGTCGAAGCGCAGCCGCTTCCGACGCAGCCAGTCGTCATCCAGGAACAGATCGTCGTCGGCAAGCCCTTGCCCGAGACGGTTGTCCTTACTCCGATACCCGAAGATACGCGCTATGCCTATGCGGTCGTGAATGAGCAACGGGTCATCGCCGACCCGAAAAGCCGCACGGTGGTACAGGTCATACAATAAACTTGAATTCACCCGGTGAGCTTCCGAGCTCGCCGGGTGAACGCCGAAGCGTTCATCGGCCGCTTACCGAATTCGAGTGGCCTTGACGCCCTGGGTGCCTCTGTCGGTCCACTCCACTGCCGCAACCGCTGAACCGAAAAGAAGGGCAGGTATCGCCAGCGCGCTGAAGAATTTCAGCATCTGAAGGCGCCGCGTCCGCTTTCCGTCCCAGTCGTAGACCATGCTCTGTCCTCTCCACCCAAGAATATTAGCTGAAGATAAAACCAGAGAAAAACCTAGAGGTCGAGTCCCTTTGCCTGTGCAACTCTTGACAGAGTTTTACGCCCGCACATGTTACGGGAAGCGGATCGCCATTCTCGCACGCGCCTTTGCTGCTTCGTCCTCACGGTTGCGCGGGGGTTGGGAAGTCTCCAGCGTTTCGAGCAGTTCGCTGGCGCAGGCCGCGATCGAGCTTACGGCGCGCTCGAACGCCGCTTCATTGCGCTTAGACGGCTTGGTCGTTCCGCTCAATTTTCGCACGAACTGCAGTGCGGCATCGCGTATCTCCTCGTCCGTCGCCGGCGGATTGAAATTGAAGAGAGGTTTGATGTTTCGGCACATGGCTTGCTCCCGGTCATCCTCGTCTCCTCCGCTTCAAGTCACATCGGATGGCGACTTGAGCGGCAGGCGCTGACACGCAGCATCGCGCATCTTTTCAAAAACTGATGCCTTTGGGTAGCGCGCAAGTTGCTTTTCATCTCCAAAAGCCTGAGCGAGCCGGTTCTCCGCGGCATAGGGCATGCGCCACGGGCATGGTAGCCATGCCTTGCAGGCCAGGGGTTCCGCGACCATATCTCATCAGACCACTTCCACGACTTCCATATGAAAGATGCGCGCGCTGTTTGCCACCGCGAATTGTCGCGCGCCAAGGAGACGTCATGCAAGTTCTGAAAACTGTCGAAGAGATGAATGTCAGAGAACTGGCGGACCTGATGTCGGCGGTAGCCGACGCGCTCGAAGCAGCCGCCGACGAGGCCGAGGAGGACGGCGACGCGCGCGCGGTTGCGAACTCGATGTCGCTCGCATGCAGCCTTCGCGGCTGTTCCTCCGGCCTTGAGGCGTGCGACCTGAAGGCCGCCGAACTGCTCCTGGAGCAGGGGATCACATTCGTGCACCTGTTGAACAGCCGGAAGATCGATCCGGCCACCCTGCAGTAGGGGCGGGTTTCTTTCTTATCGCGGAGCCAGACCTTTGTCAGGCATCTCCGCGACCGTGCGCGAGAAGCTGGCCGCCAAAATTCAGGGGATTCTCACGCACGGCGGAACCTGAGACGGAGCCCTCGCATTCTTCGTACAGACAAGCGATGGAGGGTCAGGTGAAAGGCTTATTGGCGGGACTTTGCGGGTTCGCCCTGTCACTCGCACTCTTCCTTAGCGGGGCGGCGGTCGCAACTTTCATCCTTAACGGGAACCCGGCACGTGAGCCGCAGCTCGACATGAATCAGTCGGAAATATGGACCGAGCAGCCGCGTGCAGTGGACCCGGCGGCTCAGCAATTCGAGCGGCTCCCCGCCCGCGCCGCGGCAATTGATGTCTCTCCCAAGGAGCCCTTGGAGACCGAAAAAGGCAAAGAGCCGGTAGTGACCCTGCCTTCAGAACGCATCGCGACCACAAAAGGCAAAGAGGCAGTGGAGGACTTCCCGGAACACGTGGTAACCACGCAGGGCAATGAGGCTGCAGAAGACCTTCCTTCGGAACCCGAGGTGATCGCAAGGGTCAATGGGGACGAAAAGGAACTTCCTTCTCTGGATTCAATGGCCACCGGCTCAGTTCAAACGATACCCAGCGAGGAGCAGCCGGTGTCGGCAGCCGGGCCGACGGCGCACGTCGAATGGTGTGCGAACCGCTATCGGTCCTACCGTGCCCGCGACAACAGCTATACATCCTTTAGTGGCGGCCGGCGGACTTGCATCTCTCCCTATATGAATGCGGCCGGAACGCCGTCGGAAGTCGCCTTGCCGCCACCCACTCCTGAGGAAAGCGTCGACGCTCCTTCAGCCGAGATGGACCTCTCGGCCGATGCGACGAACCTGTCGTTCGAACATGTCGACTATTGCTTCAGTCGATACCGATCGTACCGTCCGGAAGACAACACCTACCAGCCCTATGACGGCGGGCCGCGCCGTCAGTGCCGATAAGCCGAGATGTTGCGGAGAAGGAAAGCGGAATAGCCGTATCGCGGGAGCGCCACGTCTCCCGCGATACGGACGGCCAGCTCTACATCGCGTTGACCATAGTGCAGAGTTGCGCGATGGTCATCGCGCCGCCTGTGGCCTGAGTGCCCGCCGCCGACCCGGACGAGGTCGATCCGGTAGAGGTGCTTGCAGTGGTTTCGCCCGAAACCTGGGGTGTAGTTCCGGCCGCCGACCCACTTGCGCTGCCTGATGCGCTTCCGGCTCCCGCCGCCGATGCGGTTTGCATCGTATTGCAATCCTGCTTGATCTGGTTCTGCTGCTCGGCCGTCAGCTTCGACCAGTTGGCCTTGATTTCATCCTGGCTGCGCAAGCTCGTCCCTGACGCATCGGAGAAGAGGGCGTTGCGTACCGGATCCGGCCATTTCGACGTGGTGCTCCTTTCCGCTTCGTTCATCTGCATCACCCCCGGGGCTCCCGAGCTGCTCCCGGAAGGAGAGGCGGAGGTCGTCCCTGATGCGGAGCCCGCCGTGCCACCACCCGATGTTGACCCTGAACTGCTTTGAGCGACAGCGGCGGATGCCATTGCAAGCGAGATAGCCGCGGCAAAAAAATAATTGTATTTCATCTGCGTTGTCCTTCTTATTAGCGCGCACAACGCGCAGCGCACCGAACCGGCCGGTGACGGGAAGGTTCCACGCTCTTTCGATTCGCTTCCGCCGCGAACCGGACCTGCGAGGATCCGCTTTTCTTCCGGCACCTTCCAAAACAACTTTACATCTACCGCTTCCTTTGGTTTGTGAGGCGGAGTCTTTCGTCTCGACCGTTTGGAGGAGCAGAATGAAGTTGTTGCGTTACGGCCCCGAAGGGGCGGAAAAGCCGGGCGTTCTGGACAGTGCTGGCCGAATTCGCGACCTCTCGGCGGTGATCGCCGACGTCGCCGGTCCGGCAATCGCCGATCTCGGCTGGGCTCGCGGTCTCGACCTCGAGGGCCTTCCGCTCGTAGAGGGCACGCCCCGGCTCGGCCCCTGCGTCGCCGGTAGCGGCAAGTTCATCTGCATCGGCCTCAATTACGCGGACCATGCGGCAGAATCAGGCCTCGAGGTTCCACCGGAGCCCGTGGTCTTCATGAAGGCCACCTCGGCGATCGTCGGTCCGAACGACAACGTCATCATCCCGCGCGGTTCGGTGGCGACCGATTGGGAAGTCGAACTTGGCGTGGTGATCGGCAAGAAGGCCAAATATGTGGGCCGAGACGAAGCGATGGACCATGTCGCCGGCTATTGCGTCATCAACGACGTCTCGGAACGGGATTTCCAGATCAAGCGCTCCGGCCAGTGGACCAAGGGCAAGTCCTGCGACACCTTCGGTCCGACCGGTCCCTGGCTCGTCACCCGCGACGAGATCGCCGATCCGCAAAACCTCGCGATGTGGCTGAAGATCAATGGCGAGACGAAGCAGAACGGCTCGACCGAGACGATGGTCTACGGCGTCGCGTATCTGGTCAGCTACCTTTCGCAGTTCATGACGCTCCATCCGGGCGACATCATCTCGACCGGTACGCCGCCCGGTGTCGGCATGGGTTTCAAGCCGCCGCAATATCTGAAGGGCGGCGACGTCATCGAACTCGGCATCGAAGGCCTCGGCACACAGAAGCAGATGGTGGTTGCGGACGACTGATTTCGCCGGTGGCGCCCCTTGAGGGCGCCGCCGGCTCTAAGCCTTCAGCCGCCCCTGCCGCTTGAGCTGCTGCTCGCGGAAGAAGATGAAGAGGCCGGAGGCGACGATGAGGCCGGCGCCGAGCACCATCGGCAGGCGCGGCGTGTCGCCGAAGATCAGCCAGCCGAAGACGATCGCCCAGAAGAGCAGCGTGTATTGCAGCGGCGCCACCGTCGCGGCGTCGGCGAGCTTCAGCGCCCGGTTGACGAGTACATGGGCGATCATCGCGACGACGCCGAGCAGGCAGAGCAGCGCCGTGTCGAGCGGCTTCAGCGGCGTCCAGTCGAACGGCGCCCAGAGGAGGCCGGCAAGCGCCGCCCCGACCAGCTGCCAGAAGGCGAGCGTCGTATCCGGCGTGCCGCGCAGCGAGCGGCCGGACACCATCATGAAGGCGAAGCACATGCTGCCGAGGATCGAAATCAACGCCGGCAGAGTCAGCGCCTCAGAAGAAGGTTCGAGGGCGATCAGGACGCCGACGAAGCCGAAGGCGATCGCCGTCCAGCGCCGCCAGCCGACATGTTCCTTCAACAGGAGCGGTGAGGCGGCCGCCACATAGATCGGCGCCGCCAGCCAGTAGGTCATGACATCGGCAAGCGGCAGGTAGATGACGGCGAAATAGAAGGCGAAGACCTCCGCCGTCGAGGCGACGACCCGGGCGACCTGGAGGCCCGGCTGCTCGATGGCGAGAAGTTTGCGGGCACCGCCGAGCCAGAGGAAAGGGACAAGCAGGACCGCCGCGGCGAGACTGCGGATCAGCACGACCTGACCGACCGAATAGGTGGCGACGAGCCACTTGCCCATGACGTCGTTGAGCGAAAACATCAGCATGCCCAAGAGCATGACCAGCACGCCCGTGCGGGTGGCGTTGGACGCGGTGGCTAGGGCGGCGGGCGCGGTCTCGACGGCCATGGCGAAGTCCTCGTGGAGCGCTGAGCCATTGGCATATTCCGGCGCCGCAATCCATGCATCGTTCTTGATCGACTCATCAGCGTTGCGAATGAGACGTCAAACGGACCGGCTGATGCTAGCCGGCCAAGCGCATGTCGGTGGCGGTCGCGGTGAGGTCGCCGTAGAGCTCCGCATATCTGGCTGCACTGCGGTGCCAGGAGGAGTCCGTCTTCATCCCCTGCCGCTGCAGGCTCTCCCAGACGCGCCGGTGCCGGAAAAGTTTGAGGGCGCGGCGCAGCGCGTGCCGCAATCCCTCCGTATCGACCGGGGAAAATTGCACTCCGGTGGCGGCCTGCGCCTGGAGCGCAGCGACGTTGGCGTCGATGATCGTTTCCGACAGGCCCCCGGTCCGCGCGACGATCGGCACGCAGCCGTATCGAAGCGCATAGAGCTGCGTCAGCCCGCAGGGTTCGAAGCGCGACGGAACGAGCATGGCGTCGGCGCCGGCATGGATCTTGTGGGCGATCTGCTCCTCGTAACCGAGCCTCACGGCGACATGCTGCGGAAACCGCCGGGCGGCGTCGAGAAAGGCGTCTTCGATATCCGCGTCGCCATTGCCATGCACGATCAGCCGGCCGTCCATGGCGACGATTTCGTCGACGACGGCTGCCAGAAGATCCATGCCCTTCTGCCAAGTCAGCCTGTTGATGCTGGCGAAGACCGGAGCGCGCGTATGCGGCAGGCCGAAGAGCTCGAGCAGCGCGTCGCGGTTCGGCAGCCGGCGGAGAGGCGTTCTTGCCGAATAGGAATGCTCGATATAGGGATCGATGGAGGGATCCCAGACGTCGACGTCGATCCCGTTGACGATGCCGACGACGTCTTCATGGCGCGCATTCATCACCCCCTCGAGACCCATGCCAAAGGTCGGGATCATGATCTCGCGCGCATAGGTGGGGCTGACCACGGTGATGGCATCCGCCGCCTGCAGGCCGCCCTTCAAATACCCGACATCGCCGTAATACTCGAGGCCGTCTATGGAATAGGCCTCGTTCGGCAGGCCGAGTTCTGAGAAGAGATGGGCGGAAAACTGTCCCTGGAAGGCAATGTTGTGGACGGTCAGGACACGTGGAATCGGCACGTTCTTTGCATATTTGGCGTAGACCAGACTCAAGGCGGCGTGCCAGTCGTGCGCGTGAATGATGTCCGGCCGCCAGTGCTGCACGAGTCCGCCGGCGATCTGCGATGCGACCAGGGAGAAGGCGGCGAAGCGCTTCCAATTGTCCGGATAGTCCACCCCGTGCTCGTCGGTGTAGGGGCCGCCCGATCTGAAGAAGAATCCCGGCGCATCGAGCACGAAAAGCTCCAGCCCCGCGGCGCGTCCGGAAAGCAGGGTCGCCTTCTCTCCGAAAAGACAATCGTAACGGGCAACTGGTGCGGCCGCCTCGAGGGCCTCGATGACGGAGGCGTAGCCCGGGATCAGCGTGCGTGTGCGAATCCCGTGCAATTTCAAAGCTTTGGGCAGCGAGCCGGCAACATCGGCCAGCCCGCCGGTCTTCACCAAAGGGAAAATCTCGGCCGTCACGGAGAGAACGTTCATAGATCGTATTTCCGGAAAATTGTGTTGGCCGTTGCCGGCCAATCGCCGCCCCATTTGCAGTTCCTTCAACACGAAGCCCGTGCGCAAAGTTCCGCCGCGAAATCGAAATTTTTGCAGGAGCCTCTGTGCGCGCCGCGACCCGTTCGGTCGGGTGGCGATTTGCTGCCACCGACCTCAACACCGGCCTGCTTTGGGAGTACAATCCGGCGGTCGTGCGCCCGTTCCATGTGCCGAACATGAAGGAGAGAGGTGATGACTTTCAGCTTGATGAGCCCCGCCTTCGCGGAAGGCCAGCCGATCCCGAAAAAACATACGCGCTTCGGCGAGAACATCTTTCCGTCGCTGAAATGGACGGGTACGCCCGACGGTACACAGAGCTTTGCATTGATCGTCGAGGATCCGGACGCCGTCAGGGGGGTGTTCCGGCATTGCGCCATCATCAACATTCCCGGCAACTGGACCGAGCTTTCGCAGGCTGTCGATACCGGCCCGGAACACGCCATCAAGTTCATCCGGAACGACTTCGGCAATGCGCGCTATGATGGGCCGCAGCCTCCGGCGGGGACTGGCCTGCATCACTATCACTTCAAGCTCGCCGCGCTGGACACCCGCAACATGTCGATCTCGGACGATGTCGGGGCGGTGCAGGCCTGGAACGAGGCCCGCAAGCACCGCATCGCGGAGGCCGTTCTGATCGGCACCTGTCAAGGCTGACGCTTCGGTTACGGCGTCGATCACCTCAGCCTTCGAAAAACGAGTTCGCCGGGAACCAACCTCAGCGGTCGCGGTTTCGTGCCCATTCCGTCCCCGATCAAGGAGTGCTGCGATGGCCAAGAAACCCTCTGCGCCGAACAATTCCAAGCCGGCCACCATTCATGACCAGAAAGCAACCCGCGGCAACGGCGGCGAGCTCCATCAGATTGCCGAAGGCGCCACTCCTGTCTTGACGACCGCGCAAGGAGGACCGGTGGCAGACGATCAGAACAGCCTGCGCGCCGGCGAGCGTGGCCCGACATTGATCGAGGATTTTCATTTCCGCGAAAAGATCTTTCACTTCGATCACGAGCGGATCCCGGAGCGCGTCGTGCACGCCCGCGGCTACGGCGCCCATGGCTTCTTCGAGACGTATGAATCGCTTGCCGCCTATACCCGGGCGGACCTGTTTCAGCGGGCGGGCGAACAGACGCCGGCCTTCGTGCGCTTCTCGACCGTGGCCGGCAGCAAGGGCTCCTTCGATCTGGCACGCGACGTGCGCGGCTTCGCCGTCAAGATCTATACCAAGGAGGGCAATTGGGACCTCGTTGGCAACAACATCCCGGTCTTCTTCATCCAGGACGCGATCAAGTTTCCGGACGTCATCCACTCTGTGAAGCCGGAGCCGGACCGGGAGTTCCCGCAGGCGCAGTCTGCGCATGACAATTTCTGGGACTTCATCAGCCTGACCCCGGAGAGCATGCACATGATCATGTGGGTCATGTCAGACCGGGCCATCCCGCGGTCCTTCCGCTTCATGGAAGGCTTCGGCGTTCACACCTTCCGCTTCGTCAATGCCAAGGACGAGTCGACCTTCGTCAAGTTCCACTGGAAGCCGAAGCTCGGACTGCAGTCCGTCGCCTGGAACGAGGCGGTGAAGATCAACGGCGCGGATCCCGACTTCCACCGGCGCGACCTGTGGCAGGCCATCCAGTCAGGCAATTTCCCGGAGTGGGAGCTGCATGTGCAGCTCTTCGACCAGGCGTTTGCCGACAAGTTCGATTTCGACATTCTCGATCCGACCAAGATCATTCCGGAGGAGGTTCTGCCGACGAAGCCGGTCGGGCGGCTGGTACTCGATCGCATGCCGGAGAATTTCTTCGCCGAGACCGAGCAGGTCGCCTTCATGACCCAGAACGTGCCGCCGGGCATCGACTTCAGCGATGATCCCCTGCTGCAGGGACGCAATTTCTCCTATCTTGACACGCAGCTGAAACGGCTCGGCAGCCCGAATTTCACGCATCTGCCGATCAACGCGCCCAAATGTCCTTTCCAGCACTTCCAGCAGGACGGCCACATGGCCATGCGCAATCCCGTCGGGCGGGTGAACTACCAGCCGAATTCCTGGGGCGAGGGGCCGCGCGAGTCTCCGACGAAGGGGTTCCGGCATTTCGCTTCGGAGGAGCAGGGGCCGAAACTGCGCATTCGGGCCGAGAGCTTCGCGGACCACTATAGTCAGGCGCGCCAGTTCTTCATCAGCCAGACGCCGCCCGAGCAGCGTCATATTGCTGACGCCCTGACCTTCGAATTGAGCAAGGTGGAGACACCTGTGATTCGCGAGCGCATGGTCGCCCATCTCCTCAATATCGACGAGACGCTCGGCAAGAAGGTCGGCCACGCGCTCGGATTGCAAACAATGCCGAAGCCGGCCGAAGCTGCCGTACCCACGCGGCAGGACCTCGATCCATCGCCGGCGCTCAGCATCATCGAGCGCGGTCCGAAGCGCTTCGAGGGCCGTAAGCTCGGAATTCTGGCGACCGACGGCGCGGATGCGGCGCTGCTCGATGGCCTGATCGCTGCGGTCATGGAGCAAAAGGCAGCCTTCGAGCTGATCGCCCCCAAGGTCGGCGGATTCACCTCCTCGGACGGCAGGTGGGTCGCAGCCCATCAGATGGTCGATGGCGGCCCATCCGTGCTCTACGACGCGGTGGTGCTTCTTCCTTCGGCAGAGGCCGTCGCCGATCTGATCGATGTCGCCACCGCCCGCGATTTCGTGGCCGATGCTTTCGCCCATTGCAAATATATCGGCTTTGTCGGTGCGGCACGTCCCCTCCTGGAGAGGGCCGGCATTGCCGACGCCCTCGACGAGGGAACGATCGAGCTCACCGATGCCGGGAGCATCGCCGCCTTCTTCAAGGAACTCGGCAAGCTGCGCGTCTGGGCGAGGGAACCGGCCGTGAAGCTGAAATAGGGCGATCGGGCAAGGAGTGGACGATGCCGTCACCGGCGCATCGAAAACCGACCAAGGCGACCGGACGGCCGCGCTCGGCGAGAAAGGCAAGGGCGGCGGCGGAGGCTGTATCCGCCGGCGGCTTCGCGCTGCCGGTCAGCACCGCGCCGATGGAGGCCCGCTCTGCGACCGAGCTTCCGAGAGATGGGGCATGGCAGTATGAGCCGAAATGGGACGGCTTCCGCTGCCTTGCCTTCAAATCCGGCGAGGAGGTTGATCTTAGGGCCAAATCCGGCAAGCCGCTCGGGCGGTTTTTCCCGGAAGTCATCGCCCTCTTGCACCGGCTGGACGCCCGCCAATTCGTCCTTGACGGTGAACTCGTCATCGAAGTCGAGGGGCGTCTTTCCTTCGACGCCCTGCAGATGCGCCTGCATCCGGCGGCAAGCCGCGTCGAGAAGCTCGCGCAGCAAACGCCGGCCCGCCTCATCCTGTTCGACATGCTGGTCGACGCAAAGGGGGCAATCCTGACCCACAAGCCTCTTCCCGCCCGGAGAGCGGCACTGGAAGCCTTTGCCGCCAAAAACGCAGTTCCGGACAAGCTCGCCCTTTCCCCCTTCACGCGAGACCGACAGGAGGCCGAGCGATGGCTCGCCTCGTGGGAGGCGGGCGCGACCGACGGCGTCGTCGCCAAGCGGCGCGACGGGACTTACGAATGCGGCGAGCGGGCGATGGTCAAGGTCAAACGCCTGAAAACCGCCGATTGCGTCGTCGGCGGCTTCCGCTACGAGAGCAACAGCGACGCGGTCGGCTCCCTCCTGCTCGGGCTTTACGATAGCGACGGAACGCTGAACCACGTCGGTTTCACCGCGACGATTTCCGACAAGGAGCGCCCGGCATTGACACGTCGGCTGGAGGCATTGCGCGAGCCGCCCGGCTTTACCGGCAAGGCACCCGGCGGCCCGAGCCGCTGGAGCACCGAGCGCAGCGGCGAATGGGAACCGGTCCGTCCGGAGCTGGTGGTCGAGGTGAGATTCGATCACGTCAGCAGCCGTCGCTTTCGCCATGGCACGAAGCTGATGCGCTGGCGTCCCGACAAGGATCCGCGCCAATGCACCTATGAGCAGATCGAGCCACGCTGACAGGCCAAAGCGCGTCGCGAGAAAATGTATTCACGCTGCGCGCTTTAGGTCCTTGTTTTGTGCATGTCGTCATCCCAAAACCGCTGCACACGTTTGGGCGACATGCATTAGAATTTGCGACTGAGGAAGGGTGAGCCCTCCAATCCGAAGCGCCAGGGGTGCTCGACGGCCTTGGATATTCCGACGCGAAGGCCGGTTGCAATGGGCGGCCGCTTCGTCTGCAGGCTTAGCTGGAAGGGCTTTCCGTTAAGCGGCAAGCCATCCTGTTCCTTGCCGATCGCGAGCGCCTGGCCGACTCGTCCGGGGCCGGAACAGAGCAACCTGTCTTGCGAAACGCCGCGCCGCTCCCGCATCGTCTCCAGCCCCCATCTCGGCTCGATGGCGCGGACGAGCACGGCGCTGCCGGGCAGGCAGACGAAATTCAGGCACCAGTGAAGACCGTAGGAAAGATAGACATAGGCATGCGCCGGCGGGCCGAACATCGAGCGGTTGCGGTTCGTGGTACCGGCGAAGCTGTGGGAGGCGGCATCGTCGGGCAGATAAGCTTCCGTCTCGACTATGATGCCGCCGATGCCGGAGACAGCGAATTCCGCACCGATTAAATCGGCGGCGACCTTAACGGCGTCGCGCGCAAAGAAGCTGTCATCCCACTGCAATGGATAGCGCTCCCCGATCTATGCCGGTCGTATGTAGTCTCATATTTTCACGCTCGCCAACGTTGCGCCCGAAACTTGCGCGCAGCCACTGAGAACTTTCCGCGAACATCCGAAGCATGTAGGGTTAAATCAAAGACGATACAACGAGGAGCCGAGACATGGCGCAACGAGCGGGCAATGCGGATCTGCCGCTGCATGGCGGCCGGGTCCCGAAGTGGCTCGGCGACCGGATGACACGCCTCGGCACTCTGATCACCGAGGCGATCGTCCATCATTATGGACGGGACGAATTCCTGAGGCGGCTTGCGCACCCGTTCTGGTTCCAGTCCTTCGGCGCGGTGATGGGCATGGACTGGCATTCGTCGGGGATCACCACCAGCGTCATCGGCGCCTTGAAGCGTGGCCTGACGCCGCTTTCGGGCGAACTCGGCATTCACGTCTGCGGCGGCCGTGGCCGGCATTCCCGAATGACCCCGGGCGAACTTGTCGTGATCGGCGAACGCATCGGTTTCGACGGCGCGAGGCTTGCCGAGGCGAGCCGCCTCGTCGCCAAGGTCGACAGTGCCGCCGTACAGGACGGCTTCGATCTCTACCTTCACGGCTTCATTGTCACGGACGATGCGAGCTGGGTGGTTGTCCAGCAGGGCATGAATGGCGACCGACGGCAGGCACGGCGCTATCACTGGCTTTCCGAAGGCCTGGATAGCTTCGTCGACTCGCCGCATGCGGCGATCGAGGGGCGGGAGCAGGGCAAGATCATCAACCTTGCGGACCGGCGCGCCGGCGCCTCGCGGGCAAGCCAGCTCGACCTTTTAAGCGCGCTCGGACCCGATGGCCTAATGCGCGAGCTGGCGACGATCGAGGCGCGCGGGCCGGGACTGCCGGCTCCGGCCCAGCCGATGCTGCCGCACCTCTTCATGCCGGCCCATCACGACGTGCGCGAAAGCGACGTGAACATGCGGCGCCTGCACGGCAATTTCGCCGCCGCAGCCGATCGCGGGCCGAAGGATTTCGAGGAACTGCTTCTCGTGCCGGGCGTCGGCGCGCGAACCGTCAAGGCGCTCGCGATGGTCGCCGAGGTGGTGCACGGCACGCCGTGCCGCTTTTCCGACCCGGCTCGTTTTTCGCTCGCCCATGGCGGCAAGGACCGTCATCCCTTCCCGGTGCCGCTCAAGGTCTATGACGAGACGATCAACGTGATGAAATCGGCGGTGCAGAAAGGGCGGCTCGGGCGAGAGGAGGAACTCGCCGCCTTGCGGCGGCTCGATGAGCAGTCGCGCCGGTTGGAGCGCTACGTCACCGGCCCGGATCTTAAGGAGATCGTTGCCGGCGAGTTCAGAAATTCTGCCCGCTTTGGCGGGCGGAGCGTGTTCGGCTGGGAGCCGGAGGACAAGGAAGACCACAGGGACGCTGCCGCCGTCAAGGGCCGCAGCCGCAGCTGAGCTCACGGGAACAATCACCGGACCGATCGATTAGAGGGGCGAGATGCGAGACATCCCCAACCGAAGGAGGTTCCGGTGAGCGCTTCGAAAACAACGACCGATCACGACACGATCCGCAAATGGGCAGAGAGCCGCGACGGCCATCCGGCCCGCGTCAAGGGGGCATCCGACGGCGGTTTGCTGCGCATCGACTTTGGAAAGCCGGAAGAGAGGCTGGAGGAGATTTCCTGGGGGGATTTCTTCAGCATATTCGACGAGAACAAGCTGGCCTTCCTTTATCAGGACCGGACCGCGGAGGGGAAAGTCAGCCGTTTCTTCAAGTTCGTCGACCGCGAGTGAGAGCGGACACTTGCAAGGAAACCCTGTTCAGTCCGTATTGCGCGCCTATTTTGAGGTATGACGTGTTTTGAACCGGCCTCGCCGCGGGTGAGTTTGAGAAGCTAACGCGTCGCGACGAGCCTTTGAATTTCCTCCAGCCGTGCCCTCAGCCTCTGAATCTCGTCGCGCTTCTCGGTAACCACATCCTTTGCCGTCTCGATCCGGTCGGCGCCGGGGAGCGTACCGATTGCGGTATGCGCCTCGGTCGCAATCGCATCGATCTCTGCCTCGAGCTCGGCGATGCGCTCCTGCAGGTCAGTGATCTGTTGCCGGACCGTACCACTGGTCTCTGCCGCATGACGTTCTGACGCATCGATCGGTTCGTCGACACCGTGCGGATCAAGAGGGCGCGCGACGGTCGGGGATCGCGCTTTTCCGTGCTTGCTCATGGCTGGTCTCCCGTAAGCGCTCTAAACTCCGGGAAGCCTCCGTTGTTCCGGTGGTACGATGCGGATTTGCGGAGCTTCTTTTCATGTCGTTGGAACTTCCTCTCGCGAGGGCCGTTTTTGTGAATCATGTCCGGGAGGGATTCGATGCATGCACAGGAATGCCTAGAGCTTCATTTCGACCTGATGAGCGGGAGAGCGTTGCTCTGCTGTGGCGACAAGGATTATGTGTTGCCTGATTTTTATCCCACGAAGGAGACGGCAAGGATGGCGGCCCAGCAATTCGCCTGGGAAAAGCTCGGCTGGAAGGACCGGGCGCGCGAATTTCGGCAGGCTTCCGAATTGCCCGTGTGGCTGCGCTGAGCCGCTGATGGGGCCCGAAGGGCAACGGCAGTAAAAAGACGACGAAATGGTCGCAAGAGGTGACGGCGCATAGCAATGCGCTGGACATCGAGCCCGGTATCTTTGCCTCGGACGATCCGCGGAAGATCGCCCGTTCCTTGAGGGCAGGTTCTGGATTGGCCGACGAACAGCGGCGCGTCCTCGAAAGGGCAAAGGACGAACTCAGGAGGGATTTTCGGGCGAGTGCCCACAGGCTGAACCGGGAGACGAGCGATTTCATGGCATTCACGCTCTATTACTGGGATGGAATTCCCGGACGCGGCGAATTTGTGCGGCTCGCATTGGAGGAGGCAGGCGCCGACTATGTCGATGCGGCGCGCCAGCCGGGCGGCACAGATGCAATGCTGAAGCTGATGACGGATGCCGGCGGTGCCACCAGCCCTTTCGCGCCCCCCTTTCTGGTCGATGGCGAACTGCTCATCTCCCACGTCGCCAATATCCTGTTCTATCTCGGCCCGAGGCTGGGGCTGGCGCCCGAGGATGAGGGCCTGCGCCACGTTGCCAACGGCCTGCAATTGACGGTGACGGATCTCGTTACCGAAATCCACGACACGCACCATCCGATAGGCGTGTCGCTCTATTACGAGGAGCAGAAACCGGAAGCGTCGAAGCGGGCGGAGAACTTCCTATCCGAGCGGCTCCCGAAATATCTTGGCTATTTCGAACGCGTTCTCGCCCAAAATCCGGAAGGCCCGGAGCATAGCGTCGGCGGGCGACCGAGCTATGTCGATCTTTCGCTGTTCCACCTGGTCGAGGGGCTCCGCTACGCGTTTCCGAACGCGATGCGTGCCAATGAAGAGCATGTGCCGGCGCTGATTGCGCTGCATGATTCGGTCGCGGCGCGACCGCGGATCATGAGCTATCTGGCTTCCGACAGGCGCTTGCCCTTCAACGAGTCCTGCATTTTCCGCCGCTATCCCGAACTCGACCGACCGTCCTGAGTTGCTAATCCACGTGGCCGGCGATTTGGGCGAGGTCTTTCACGAAGCGGGCACGTTCCGCCGCGGCGTCGTCCCTGTTCTGAATTCTGAGAAGATAGGAGGGATGGATGGTGACGAGCACCGGGTATCCGGCGGGCGTGGCGATCAGGTCGCCGCGGTTTTTCATCACGCCGGCGCGGCGTCCGAGCAACGACGAAAGCGCCGTTGCACCCAGCGCGACGACGACCTCGGGCCGCAGCTGGTCGAGCTCCGCGCCGAGCCACCAGGAACAGCGCTGGATCTCGCCCGCATTGGGACGCGAATGCAGGCGGCGCTTGCCGCGTTGCTCGAACTTGAAATGCTTGACGGCATTGGTGAGATAGCAGCTCGAGCGATCGATGCCTGCCTCATGCAGGCACTCGTCGAGAATACGTCCCGCCGGGCCGACGAAGGGCCGCCCGGCCAGATCCTCGCGATCGCCGGGCTGTTCGCCGACAAGGACGACGCGGGCCTTGCCGGGTCCCTCGCCAAACACGAGCTGCGTCGCATGCTTGTAGAGGTCGCAGCGCTCGCAGCCCTCGGCCTGCTTGCGCAACGCTGCAATGGAGGACGCATCAGCGTGCTCGCCGGAAAGGGCCGGACCCATTTTTACAGGTTCAGTCGGCATGGCTTTCAAGACACGAGCCTCGGTCCATTTCAATCGTGCAATCGGATAAACAGACAGGCTCGGACCAGGTTCCGTTCGCTACGTTAATTGGACCGTACGGCAGCAACGATGCTTGGGCCCGGCAACTCACGTTCGTCCAAATTATGTGCGCCGAATATCGGCTCGCCGCGGATCGGCGGAACGGCGGCTTTGCCTGCGGAGAGATTGGCGCGCAACTCGAGCACCGGGCCGCCGAACGACCAGTCGACGGCGACAATGCCGTCGCGAGCGGAATGGACCTCGAAACTCGGAACGTTGCATTGTCTCATCAGCGGCGCGATGTGCCGCTGCCGGATATCGGCGAGGTCGCGCATGAAGGCGAGGTGAGTCCTGCCGGCCGCGCTCTCGGCGCGTTCCCAGCGAAGCTTCGAAGCGGCAAAGGTCTCGGGATCGATCGGATCGGGAAGATCTTCTGCCGTCTTGCCGGGCGGCATGCCGCCGAATTTCTCGGCTTCCTCCTGCCGCCCGCGCCGAACGGCCGCGCCGAGTTCGCCCGCATAGTCGGCGAAGAACAGGAACGGCTGGCTTTCCCCGTATTCCTCGCCCATGAAGAGCAGCGGAATCTGCGGCGAAAGCATCAGCATCGCTGTCATCACGTTCAGCTGGTCAGTCCTCGCGAGGGAGACGAGGCGCTCGCCGAAGGCGCGGTTGCCGATCTGGTCGTGGTTCTGCAGGAAACTCACGCGCGCCTGCGGCGGCACATGGCCCTCCGGCTGAGGGAGGGACTCGATCGTTTCGGTCGAGGCGAAGCCGTCGGTCATGGCCTCGCGCGTCGCCTGCCAAGGGCGCGCTGCAAAGGGCCGATAGAAGCCCCTGTCTTCACCAGTTGCGATGACATGGAGGCCGTGGTGAAAATCGTCGTTCCACCCGGCAGTGAAGAGAGCGATTGTCCCGTCGGCGTTGCGCCGCACCAGATTGGGCCGACGGTCGGCATCCTCGACCACCAGATGGATGCTGCGGTCGGCAAAAGTTTCGCGCACCTCGCGGGCCAGGGCGGCAAGAAAATGCGGCTGGCTGGTGTCTCGGATCTGGTCCGTCGCATCGAGGCGGAGCCCGTCGAAGTGGAAGTCACCGAGCCAATAGAGCGCGTTGTCGATGAAGAAGCGGCGCACGGCGGGTTCCTCGAAGGCGATCGACGCACCCCATGGGGTCGGCCGGTCGCGGTTGAAGAAGCGGCTGGCGTAACGGGGGAGGCTGTTGCCCTCCGGTCCGAAGTGATTGTAGACGACGTCGAGCAGGACCATCATGCCGAGCCCGTGCGCCGCATCGACCAGCGCCTTGAGATCGTCGGGAGTGCCATAGGCATGGTGTGGCGCATAGGGCAGAACGCCGTCGTAGCCCCAGCCGCGCTCGCCTTGAAACTCCGCGACGGGCATGATTTCGATGGCGGTGATCCCGGCCTCGGCGAGATGCGGCAACCGCTTGGCCGCCGCTCTAAAGGTGCCCTCCGGCGTAAAACAGCCGACATGCAGCTCGGAGATGATTGCCTCTTCCCAGGGCCGCCCGCGCCAGGAGGAAGCCTTCCACTGGTAGGCCGAATGATAGACGAGCATCGACGGGCCGGAAACTCCTTCTGGCTGGGCGCGAGAGGCAGGATCGGCGACGCGGGTTCCGTCGGAAAGTTCGAACCAGTAGCGATCGCCTGCCTGCGCCCGGGCAGAGATTTCGAACCAGCCGCTGTCGAGCGCGCGCATCGAGTGCGGCACATCGGCAAGAACGAGGCGGACCGCCTGCTCGTCGGGGGCCCACAGGCGAAAATGTGCGACGTCGTCTGAGGTGAGCTCGGCGCCCCAGGTTTTCCGGACAGAATCGGTCATTCATTTTCCTTGATGCTGCGAGATCGGCAAGAGACGAGAACTGCGTCGACGGGTCGAAAGTTCCGCGGCAACCAATCGTCGCCGAGCTTCGGCAGGAACAAAGTTGCCCCCATCGGCGTTGCCCCCTCACTTCCACGACGCTGCAGGGGGCGCGACGACACCGAATGAATGTGGCTTTCTCCGAACTCGATTTTCTGAAGCCGGAGCTTGGCGCCGAATACACCGGCCAGGGCACCCATTTCGCGGTGTTTTCCGCCCATGCCGAAAAAATCGAGCTGTGTCTCTTTTCCGAGGATGGCAGCAAGGAAACGGCGCGGCTGCCCCTGCCGAAGCGGGAGGGCGACATCTGGTCCGGATATATCGAGGGGCTGGGGCCGGGCACGCTCTACGGCTACCGCGCCTACGGACCTTACGACCCGCAAAACGGACATCGCTTCAATCCGAACAAGCTGCTCCTCGATCCCTATGCCAAGCAGGTGGCGGGGGAGTTCGTCTGGGACGACGCGCTGTTCGGCTATATGATCGGCAACCCGGAGGGCGATCTTTCCTTCGACGAGCGGGACAGCGCTCCGTTCATGGTCAAGGGCGTCGTCCAGGATCCGAACTTCGACTGGGACGGCGAAGAGGCGATCCGCCGGCCCTGGACCGAGACGATCATCTACGAGACTCACCTGCGCGGCATGACCATGACGCATCCCGGCGTGCCGGACGAATTGCGCGGCACCTTTCTCGGCATGGCCAGCGACCCGATCATCGATCATCTCATGAAACTCGGCGTCTCCGCGGTTGAGCTTCTGCCGGTGCAATATTTCCTCGACGACCGCTACCTCATCGAGCGAAACCTCAGGAACTACTGGGGTTACCAGCCGCTCGGCTATTTCGCGCCGCATGCGCGCTACATGAAGGGCACCAGGATTACCGAGTTCAAGGCGATGGTGAAGCGCTTCCACGCCGCCGGCATCGAGGTTCTGATGGACGTCGTCTACAACCATACAGCCGAGGGTTCGGAACAGGGGCCGACGCTCAGCTTCCGAGGTCTCGACAATCTCAGCTATTACCGCCAGTCGCCGGAGCAGCCCCGGCATACCTATGACATGACCGGCACCGGCAACACGCTGAACGTCGCGCATCCGATGGTGCTGCGCATGGTGCTTGACAGCCTCCGCTACTGGGTGGGCGTCATGCACATCGACGGTTTCCGCTTCGATCTGGCGAGCGCCCTCGGGCGCGAATACATGGAATTCGATCGCGAGGGCGGCTTTTTGGATGCGATCCGGCAAGACCCGATGCTGGCCGGCGTCAAGCTCATCGCCGAACCGTGGGACATCGGCGACGGCGGCTATCAGCTCGGCGGTTTCCCGCCGCCCTTCCGCGAGTGGAACGATCGCTTCCGCGATGATGTCCGTCGCTTCTGGAAGGGAGACGGCTGCGTCGTGCCGGTGCTCGCCGAACGGCTCACGGGCTCGCCGGTCCAGTTCAATCATTCCGGCCGGGCGGCGACCACCTCCGTCAATCTCCTAAGCGCACATGACGGCTTCACGCTGATGGACACCGTCTCCTATACGGAGAAGCACAACGAGGGCAATGGCGAAGACAATCGCGACGGCCACTCGGACAACCATTCGGACAATATGGGCGCCGAGGGGCCGACCGATGATCCCGGGATCGGCGAGGCGCGCCGGCGCCGCCGCCGTGCAATGGTCGCCACCTTGATGATGAGCCAGGGCGTTCCGATGATCCTCGGCGGCGACGAACTCGGCAACAGCCAGGGCGGCAACAACAACGCCTATTGCCAGGACAACGAGATCGGCTGGATCGACTGGAGCAGCTCTGACGAGGCGTTCCTTACCTTCTGCCGCAAGATGACGGCCTTCCGGCGGGAGAACCCGGTGCTGCGCCAGGAGAATTTCCTGGAAGGGGCCACCGACGAGCACGGACGTATCGAGATTGCCTGGTACAAGCCCGACGGTAGCATGATGGACGAGCCGGCATGGGGCGACGGCGAATTGCGCATCCTCGGCGTCTATCTCTGCCACCTCTCCCCTAACGAGGCACCGGCGGCAGAGATCTTTCTCGTCTTCAACGCCGGCGGCGACTGCGATGTCGCGCTTCCGCCTCTGCACGGGGCGCAAGGCTGGCGGTGGGCGCTCAATACGGCCGAAGACGACGCCTTTACCGAGACCGTTGCCAGGGAGCGGGAAACGGTCCGCGCGCAGAGCGTCGCCGCTTTCGTTCCACAAGACTCTGGCGAGCAGGAGGCGCCAACAACTGCGCTTGCGGGCGCGTAGAAAGGAGGCAGCAGTGCAAAATCCGCGTCAGCCGGGTCAGACTCCGCCACCGTCGCCGAGGGATCCAGAACCGCCTATCGGCGAACCTGAACCCGACCGCCTTCCGGACGAGGCGCCGGTACCGAATCCCAATGAGAATCCGGAGCCGCCGCGCTATGGCGGCGGCTCCGGCGAGCGTTACTGGAACAGGTTTTAAGCATGGAACAAATGGGCGGTCGTCCCGTTTGCATTTTGCCGACGAGGCTTCATCAGCGAGGTAAGGGACATGGAACACGACAGGGAAGAGCTCATCAAGCGCAGGGCTTACGCGATCTGGGAGCAGGAAGGCCGTCCGGACGGCGAACACCTGCGCCATTGGGAGCAGGCAGCGCGGGAAATGGAAGGGCAAGGCACGTCCAGCCCCAACGGAGGCGAGAGCCTTGAGACGGAGGGCACGACCAATGCCGTGTCGACCCCGAAGCCGCCTGCACCGCGCGCAAAAACTGCCAGGAACGGAGCGCGAGCGCACTGAAATGCCGCTTCCCACCTGTCTGATTCGGCCTGGTCCCGGACGGCTCGGCTGATCGGACAGCACCTTCCGAGAAAGGAGCAGGACAATGCATGTATCGGATATCATGAGCAGGGACGTTCATCTCGCCACCCCCAACGACACGATCAGGGATGTGGCGCGGCAGATGGCGGACAACGACATCGGCTTCATGCCGGTCGAAGACCATGACCGCCTTGTCGGCATGGTGACGGACCGGGACATCGTCGTGCGCGGCGTGGCGGACGGACTCGATCCGCAGGCGAAAGTGCGCGACGTGATGACGACAGACGTCAAATATTGCTTCGAGGACGAAGAGGTGGACGACGTGGCGCGGAACATGGGCGATATCCAGGTGCGACGTCTCCCCGTCGTCAATCGCGACAAGCGCCTCGTCGGCATCGTGTCTTTGGCTGACGCCGCGCGGGAGCAGCCCGCCGCGGCGGGCGCGGGCCTGAAGGGCGTGACCATGCCCGGCGGCGAGCACAATCAGGCCGGCCGGCACTGACACGCTCCCTTTGAAAACGAATTGGCGCCCGCGAAGGGCGCCAAGCCATGGAGGCAGCATGCCGCAAAAGCAGGACAATGGAGAGCCTGGGAAGGGTCGCCCCGCGGAGCAGCGCCCGCGCCGGGCGTCGCAGTCGCCCGATGTATCGTGGCCGGCTCGTCGCCTGGGGCCGCAGCCGCAAAGGACAGCGCACCTGCAGTCGCAGCCAGAGAATGCTTCCGGCGAAGACCACATAGCGGACGCTTCGGACGCGGGCGGCGGCGCCCAGGACTTGCGTGCCGGAATGTCGGTGGACCCGCCGCAACCTTCGCCGCGCGATTTCAGCGGCGGCGCTCAACCGATCAGGCCGAAACACGACCAAGGCCGAACGGTACAGGAAGCCGCAACTCAGGAACATCAGGAAAGCAGTCACGAAGGAACGGGCGGAGAGACCTGGAACAGGATGCTTGGCGATACGACGAATGCCGGGATGCTTCGCCTGCTTGCTGCAATCGCCCTTTTCATTCTGGTGGCGGGAACCTTCTTCTGGCTCGTCACCTGATGCACGTTGGATTGAGCGTAGAACCGCAATGGCGGAGAAAGTGAATGTCGCTTCTGCGTGACCACGGACTGAGCATTACGCTGACTATTCTCACTGCCGCAACCATCTCGGGCATGGTTTTCGCCGGCACTCATGCCTCCAATCAAGAGGCGATCATGCACGGCGAAGCGACCGTGACCGTCGCCGAATATCTCTCCACCGGCCATTTCCTGTCCGCTCTCTTCGAAAATTGGGAGAGCGAATTTCTGCAGATGGCGGCCTATGTCTGCCTGACGGCGTTCCTCTACCAGCGTGGCTCGGCCGAGTCCAAGGACCCGGACGTCCTTCAGGACGAGGTGGACGAAGATCCTCGCGAGAAGAAGAACGATCCGAAGGCACCCTGGGCCGTTCGGCAAGGGCCGCTGATAAGGACGCTCTATTCCTATTCGCTAGGCATCGTGCTTGCTGCACTGTTCGTCCTGAGCTTCATTTTCCATCTGCGCGCCAGCGCCGCGGCCGCAAATGTCGAGGCGATGCGCCATGGCGAACCGCCTGTCGGCCTCTGGACGCGACTAGCCGAGGCCGAGTTCTGGTTCGAGTGTTTTCAGAACTGGCAATCGGAGTTCCTCTCCACCCTGCTGCTGGTTCTGCTCTCGATTTTCCTGCGTTTCCGCGGATCGCCGGAGTCGAAGCCGGTCGCGGCCCCGATAAGCGCAACCGGAAAGTAGAAGCCAGAAACGCTTCCGGCGTCCCGACCTGACGTCGGAACGCCGGAAGCATCGGCGGGCGGGAAGCTTATTGTTGCTGTGCCGGAGCCTGCTCGGCAGGCGCCGTGCCCTGAAGCTTTTCCTGGACCTTCTTGGCAAGCGCCGGATCGTTCTGCGCGGCCGTCAGAATGGTCGTATATTCCTCGACAGAGATGTTCGGCGAGGCCTCGACGGCCTTGACCATCTGCTGGCTGGCTTCGCTCTGCAGCTTCTCCTTTGCAGCCGCGTCCTGTGTCGCGCCGATCTTGGCGGAATACTCTTGCCGGACCTTGTCGACCTGAAGGTAGGCGACCGCGAAGGCCTCGATCTTCTGTTCGCTGATCGGGGCACCCTTGGCGCCGGGTTGAGCCGGGGCCGTCTGCTGCGCCGGCTGTGTTTCCTGGGCCTGGGCAAGTTCCAGCGCCGAGGCCGGGCTCACGACCATCAGGCCGAAGACTGCAGCGGTCAGCGATGCAACGGGGGTGTAACGAGTGATCATATTCATTCCTCTTGGACGTGCCCTCTTGGACGTGCATGACGTGATCGGCAGCAATACCGCCTTGCTCAACCGCTCCGTGTCGTGTGTGACGCAGCGGCGATAGACCATGTAGCCCTCACAAGTGCTCGGTTGGGCGATCTCGGGGCAATTTGCTGACCATTGCGCGGCAGCTTTGTGGCCCCGCGCTTCTCTCGAACCAGAAAGCGAGTACAGCCAGTGGTGGCGGCGAAGTGCCGCCCGGTCAGGCGGCGCGCTTGCTTGCGCGGATCGCGTAACGATGCTGGCTGCGTCTCGCCAGCCCCTTGAAGAGGTTCCAGTTCTTCGCCTGCGTCCGGTGGATTTCGCCGAGATCGGTATCGACGATGATGTCCGTAAAGCCGGTGGCCGTAAGGAGTTCGACCACGGCCTCGGCGCGTGCGCCGTTGGCGAAATGGACACGGGAGAGGATGCTCTGGTGGGTCTTCATCATCTCGCGCGAGTGCATGGGTGCGTCCGGCTTGAAAACGCCGGTGCGCTGTCCCCAGGCGCTCAATTTCGAGAACAGGCGCTCCAGCGCACCCGTATTGACGAAATCGCCGTCGACGATCAGAAGCGTGCCGCGGGGCTTCAGCACGCGCAGCCATTCGGCGAAGGCCGCGGCCGGATCGACGAGCGTCCAGACCAGATGCCTGTTGACGATGACGTCATAGTGGTCGTCCGGCTCCATCGTGCTTTCCGCGTCGCCCATGCGGAAGGAAATGGCACGCTTGCGGCTTCTTGCCTTCTGCCGTGCCCGCTCGAGCATGGGCTCGGCCCAGTCGAGACCGGTCACCTGGAAGCCGAGATCGTCGAGCAGGTGTGAGATGACGCCGGTGCCGCTCGCAAGGTCGAGTGCGGCGCGCCCTTCGCCGTGACCGAGATGGCGCAGGAAAAGCCGGTGCCAGGCGGCGCGCTCTTCCTCGGAGAAGATTTCGTGTCCCGGCGAGAGATCGAAAGTGGCGGCACGTTCCGACCAATAGGCCTTGATTTCGTCGCGAAGATTGTAGTTCCGGCCCGCCGCCACGTCGCTCATTACCAGTCCGCCTCTCCTGTTTGGAAGCGTTCTAAAAGATAAATGTTGACTGGTAAAGTCATGAAACATTAGAAGGCAGCGTTTTCCAAAGGAGCAGGGATCAATGAAGGTTTTCAACAGGGTGGCTTCCGCCGCCGCGGGTCTTTGCGTGCTTTTTTCGAGCGCCGCACTCGCTGACACGGTCAAGGTGAAGGACATCACGGGCCGCGAGGTTGAAGTCAATGTGCCAGTCCAGCACGTAATCCTCGGCGAAGGTCGGCAGATCTATTTCGTCGGCGCCCTGGACAAGGACGAGCCCTTCAAGCGCGTTGTCGGCTGGCGCGACGACCTGACCAAGGCCGACCCCGAGACCTATGGCGCCTACCTCGCCAAATATCCTGACATCGCCAAGCTGCCGGCCTTCGGCGGCATGAAGGACGGCACCTTCGACATCGAGCAGGCGGTGGCGCTGAAGCCCGACGTCATGCTGATGAATGTCGACGCGAAGACGGCGACGGAAGAGGCGGGCTATATCGAGAAGCTCGAGAAGGTCGGCATTCCGCTCGTCTATGTCGACTTCCGCGAAAAGCCGATGGAAAACACAGAGCCGAGCATGCGCCTGATCGGCAAGCTGTTCGGCAAGGAAGAAAAGGCCGAGGAATTCATCAAGTTCCGCGCCGACAGCATCGCCAAGGTGACGGACGTGCTGGCTAAGGCCGATCCGAAGAAGCCCCTCGTCTTCATGGAGCGCGCCGGCGGCTATTCAGACGATTGCTGCATGTCCTTCGGCGACGAGAATTTCGGCAAGATGGTCGAGTTCGCCGGCGGCATCAACATGGCGAAGGAGATCATCCCGGGGACGTTCGGGACGGTCAATCCGGAGCAGATCATCGCCTCGAACCCGGACCAGATCATCATCACCGGCGGCAACTGGGAAGGTTACGTGCCGGGCGGAAACTGGGTCGGCGTCGGCTATGGCGCCGATGAGAAGGAAGCCTTCCGCAAGCTCGAAAACTTGACGAAGCGCCCGGCCTTCACCGGCGTGAAGGCAGTGAAGGAAGGCAATGTCCACGCCATCTGGCACCAGTTCTACAACAACCCGTACCAGTTCGTCGCCATCCAGCAGATCGCCAAGTGGCTGCATCCGGACCTCTTCAAGGACCTCGACCCGGACGCGACGTTCAAGGAACTGCACGAGCGCTTCCTGCCACTTCCCTACAAGAGCGGCTACTTCGTGTCGCTGAATGTCGGCCAGTAAAATCCGGATCGGAGGGCAAAGCCCTCCGATCGCTTTTGCGAGGTTTTGAAATGCGGAACCTGAAGAAAGTCGTCCTGGCACTTGTCGCCGCGGTTTTTGCCGCGGCACCAGCCGTTGCGGCGGAAGTCACCGATGTCACCGGCCGCAAGGTCGAGATCGAGCTTCCGGCCAAGCGGATCCTGCTCGGCGAGGCGCGACAGATCCACATCGCGGCGGCGCTCAGGGGCGAGCATGTCTTCGACACGATCGTCGGCTGGCGCGACGATCTGATCATGAAGGATCCGGATTCCTATGAGGGTTACCGTGAACGCTTTCCGGCGATCGAGAAGCTGCCGCGCTTCGGCTATATCCCGAGCGGCGACTTCAGCCTGGAGGCGGCAATCGCGCTGAAGCCGGACGTGCTGACGCTGAACCTTGAAGCGCAGGAGGCAGTCGAGGAGTCGGGCTTCATCGACAAGGCTGCCGCTGCCGGCATCGCCGTCGTCTACCTCGATTTCCGCGTCGATCCGGCGAAGAACAGCGAGAAATCGGTTGAAATCCTCGGCCAGATATTCGGCGCCGAGGTGCGGGCGAGGGAGTTCATCGACTATCGGAGCGCCCAGATCGCCGTCGTCACCGACCGTCTCGCCCACGCCGGTGCGATTGCGCGCCCGAAAGTCTTCATCGAGCGCTCACCCGGGATCACCGGAGACACAGCTTGCTGCCGGACCTTCGGGCCGGCAAATTTCGGCGAGATGGTGGAAAAGGCCGGCGGCCACAATATCGGCTCCGACGTGATCACGGCGACCTTCGGCGACCTCAATCCCGAGCAACTCGTCGTTGCCAATCCGGACCATGTGATCGTCACCGGCAGCAACTGGACGGCCGAATCCGACGTCAACCAGTTCGTCAGCGTCGGCCGCGGCGCCGATCTGCAAGCGGCGCAAAAGCGGCTGAAAGGGCTGGTGGAAAGGCCGGCCTTTGCCACGCTCGACGCCGTCAAGACGGGCAGGGTGCATGCCGTCTGGCACCAGTTCTACGGCGCGCCCTATGAGTTCGTGCCGATCCAGCAATTCGCCAAATGGTTTCATCCCGAACTTTTCGCCGATATCGATCCGGACCAGACCTTCCGCGAATTTCATAAAAAGTTCCTGCCGATCGCCTACCGGCCCGGCTATTTTGTCTCGCTTTCGGACGGGGGTGAATGATGGTCGCGATCGCCGACGAAATCTCCGGCCTCGAGGGGCGCGGTCGCTACCGCGCCCTTGTCGCGCGCCGGCTCCTGATTCTTTCCGCCCTGATCGCCGCCTTGTTCCTTTCGATCGCCGTCGACATGGCGCTCGGACCGGCGAACTATCCGCTTGCGGACGTGCTGACGGCACTGTTCAGCTCCGATACGGTAACCGACCAGCTGCGCGTGGTGATCTGGGACATCCGCATGCCGATCGCGCTGATGGCGGTGACGGTCGGCGCTTCGCTGTCGGTCGCCGGCGCCCAGATGCAGACGATCCTCGCCAATCCGCTGGCAAGCCCCTTCACGCTCGGCATCTCGGCGGCGGCCGGCTTCGGCGCCGCCCTCGGGCTCGTCGCCGGCGTCGCGGTGTTTCCGGTCGCGGTCCAGTACATGGTGCCGCTCAACGCCTTCCTGATGGCGATGCTGGCGGCGCTGTTCATCCATTTCGCCTCGACCATGCGTGGGGTCACCGTCGAGACCATCGTGCTCCTCGGCATTGCCCTCGTCTTCACCTTCAACGCGGCGCTGTCGCTGCTCGAATACCTCGCCTCCGAACAGGCGCTCGCAGCCGTCGTCTTCTGGACCATGGGCAGCCTCACCAAGGCGACCTGGCCGAAGGTCTGGATCACGGCCGCGGTGCTGGTTTTCGCCGTGCCGCTCTTTGCCCGCCATGCCTGGGCGTTGACGGCGCTTCGGCTCGGCGACGACAAAGCCGCGAGCTTCGGCATCAACGTCCGGCGCCTCAGGCTCGAGACGATGCTGATCGTCAGCCTGCTCGCGGCGATCCCCGTTTCCTTCGTCGGCACGATCGGTTTCGTCGGCCTCGTCGGGCCGCACATCGCCCGCATGCTGGTCGGCGAGGACCAGCGCTTCTTCCTGCCGGCGTCCGTGCTTTGCGGTGCACTGTTGCTGTCCGTCACGTCCGTCGTCAGCAAGATGATCATTCCGGGCGCGGTGCTGCCGATCGGCATCATCACGGCGCTGGTCGGCGTGCCGTTCTTCTTCGTGCTGATTTTCACCAACAGGAGACGAGCATGGTAGCCTTGAGGTTAGACGCGGTCGGCGCCACCTATGGTCGGCGCACCGTGCTGTCCGGCATCGACACCGGCACGCTCAGAGGCGGGGGCCTGACCGCGGTCATCGGTCCGAACGCCGCCGGCAAGTCGACGCTCTTCAAGCGCATTGCAGGGCTCGCCGCCGGTCCCGGTCTCGTCCACCTCACCGACACGGAAAAAGGGCCGGAGACAATCTGTTACATGCCGCAGGACACCGGGGCCAATGCGGTGCTGACGGTGTACGAATCCGTCCTGCTTTCGGCCAAGCAGGGCTCGGGGTGGAAGGTGAAGGACGGCGAGCTCGCTGAAATCGATCGGGTGCTTGCGGCACTCAGGATCGATGACCTCGCGTTTCGCGGTCTCGGCGAACTCTCCGGTGGCCAGCGGCAGCTCGTCTCGATCGCCCAGGCGCTGGTGCGCAAGCCGGAGGTTCTGCTCATGGACGAGCCGACTTCGGCGCTCGACCTCTTCCGCCAGATCGAAGTGCTCGGCTTCATGAAGCGGCTCGCCGAGCAGTCGGGCATGGCGGTGTTGATTGCGCTGCACGATCTGAACCACGCGCTTCGCTATTGCGACGACACGATTGTGATCAGCGGCGGCTCGGTGGCGGCGAGCGGGCCGACGCACCAGGTGATCACCGCCGAGATGCTGAAATCCGTCTACCGAGTCGAAGCCCGGGTCGAATCCTGTTCGCACGGACGCCCCGTGATCATCGTCGACGATTCCATTCCCCTCCGTTGAATGGTGCGGTCGCGCCGACACGGCGCGACTCATGGATGTCGAGGCGGATGCCTCAGTTGACGCGCGTTCCCTGCGCGGAAAACAGATGCAGCTTGGCGAGGTCCGGGGCGACATGCACTTGTTGGCCGGGCTCAAGATCGATCCGGTCCCTGAGGACCAGGTTGGCTTCCGCAGAGCCGAGCTTGACGAGCACATGCGTTTCGGAGCCGGTAGGCTCCACGACGACCACCGTTGCCGGCACGCCGTTCTCGGCGAGGGCGAGATGTTCCGGCCGGATGCCGTAGATGGCCGCCGCTGCGCCTTGATAGCGAGCCGGCATCGGCAGCGAAGCGCCGTTGCGCGTGACGAACTCTCCATTCGCGACCGAGCCCTCAAAGAGGTTCATTGCCGGCGAGCCGATGAAGGCCGCGACGAAGGTGTTGGCCGGACGGTCGTAAAGCTCGAGCGGTTTGCCGATCTGCTCGACATTGCCGCCGCGCATGACGACGATCCGGTCCGCCATGGTCATCGCTTCGATCTGGTCGTGGGTGACGTAGACGGTCGTCGTCTTCAGGCGCTGGTGCAGGTCCTTGATTTCGGCGCGCATGGTGACGCGCAGCTTGGCGTCGAGATTCGACAGCGGTTCGTCGAACAGGAAGACCCGCGGGTGGCGGACGATCGCCCGTCCCATGGCGACGCGCTGGCGCTGGCCGCCGGAAAGCTGTTTCGGCAGACGGTCGAGCAACGGCCCGAGCGCCAGGATGTCGGCCGCTTCGCGCACGCGCTTTTCGATCGCCGCCTTGCCTTCACCCTTGAGCTTCAACGCGAAGCCCATGTTCTCCGCGACCGTCATGTGCGGATAGAGCGCGTAGCTTTGGAACACCATGGCGATATCCCGCTCCTTCGGCGCGACGTCATTGACGACCCGCCCGCCGATGCGAATTTCGCCCCCGCTGATGTCCTCCAGCCCGGCGAGCATGCGCAGAAGGGTCGACTTGCCGCAGCCGGAGGGGCCGACGAGGGTGACGAACTCGCCATCCTCGATGTCCATGGAGACGCCGTGGATTACCGGCACGGCGCCGTACTGCTTGCGAACCTGTTCGATCGTGACGGATGCCATCGTTGATTCCTCCCTTCCTGTTCTTTCAGAGCTCAAGCTGCCAGATCAGTGCGGCAGTGACATTGCCGTCCGGTGCGGCGAGGCGTGCCGAGCGGACGCCCGCGAAGCCAGACAGGCGCTTCGTCCCGGTCCAGCGGCCGTTGTCGGCAAAGACCTCGATCGATCCCTTGTCCAGGAAGATCCGAAGTGTCGAGGGACGCGCGCCGGTCGCAATGTAGCGCGGCAGCCATTTGCCGTCCGGAACGTCATAGAGGATGCTCAGGCCCTTTTGGTCGAGCCTTAGGCCGAGTTCGACTTCAGGATGGTCGAATTCGAGATCGAAGGCCGCGCCTGGGGCCGCAAGGTCGATGACGATCTCGACGGCGCCGTTGCCGAGCGCGACCGTTTCGCCGGACCATAGCCGGGCCTCGTCGATCAGGTGTTTTCGCAGGCTGTCGACGGCGTCGACAGGCGGTGTCGACAGAGCGCCGTCTGTGATCAGCACGCGGCGTGGCAGCGTCATGGCGGTCGGGAAATCGGCCTTCTTCGAAATCTCCGTCCAATTCGCCAGCCACGCGATGCCGACTGGCCCAGACTGGCCGACAAATGCCTGAAAGGCATAGGCGTCGGTGCCGAAGTCGAGTTCCTGCTCGAATTCCCTGGTGAAGCTCCGGCCGTCGAAGCGACCGACGGTCGCGATCGTGATGTTGCGGCGGCCGGTCGCCGGGTCGCGGCTTGTCAAGAGGCCAAAAATCAGCGCCCAGCGGGTCTGCGGATCGTCCGCCGGCCCGTCGACCGGAACGATGCACGGGCATTCGGCCGCCGTCATGCCAAAACGGTCCTCGCGGTGCAGGATGCCGACGAAGGTCCAGCCGCCAGCCGCCGCTGGATCGACGGTCTCGTAGAGCAGGATGACGCCGCCGGCGTGGTCACGGCTGCCGATGAGCATCTTCCAGCGGCCGTCCGGACCCTTGATCACATAGGGATCGCGGAAATCGAGTGTCAGATCGAGGCCTGCCGGACGCTCGGGAAGAAGGACCTCGGCGGGTCCGGCGGCAATCTGGTCGCGGGTGACAGCTGTCAACTGGATCTGCTCTTCCGGCGCGCGGTCCTTGACCTGTTCGGTGAAGAATACTCGGATGCCCTCCTCCTCTCCGGCGAGCGGGATTGCCGAGCCGGAGAAAGCGCCGCCGCGGCCGTCGGCGCTTGCGGAAAGCTCCGCCGCGGGCAGCAGGAATACCGGGAGATGCCTCCAGCGGAGATAGTCGTCGGAGATCGCATGGCCCCAGTGCATCGTGTTCCAGCGCAGGCTGTGCGGATAGTGCTGGTAGAAGAGATGGACCTTGTCGCCGAAGCGGCCGAAGCCGTTCGGATCATTCATCCAGCCGAAGGGCGGGCGGAAATGGTAGCTGCCGGGAACGGCGGGTGCCGCATTGGCCTCGCCGGTGAAGAGGATGCGGATGCCGGTTTCGAGCACCTCCTTTTCCGAAAAGGCATAGACGACGGACAGGGTGGTCGTCGTCGCGTCATAGGTCAATGTCGTTTCGCCGCCGCTCTCGATCACCAGCGATTGGAACTCGAATTCCTCGCTGTTGCGAGCCATCAGACGACCGGCGTCGCGTCCTTCCTGGTCGGCTCTAAGCTCAGCCGGCGTTCCCGCGTCGATCGCCTTCAGCCACGCATGGATTGTCGTGCCGGCGGGAAGGGCGGCACTCAGCGTCTTGAGGCTGCCGTCGAGAAGCGAGGAGGGATTTGCATGGCTTGTCATTGATCAACCTTTCACGGCGGAGCCAACGAAGGAACTTACGAACCAGCGCTGGAAGACGAGATAGAGGGCGAGGATCGGGATCATCATCAGGACCGAGGCCGCCATGGCGCGATCCCAGTAGATGCTGTCCTGGCCGAAGAAGGTGGCTATGGCGACTGCGATCGGCCGCGCGTAGTCGGTCTGCGTCACCAGGATCGGCCAGAGATACTGGTTCCAGGCCTCGATCCCCATGAGGATCGAGACTGTGGCGAGTGCCGGCAGGCTCAAGGGCAGGAAAATCGAGCGGTAGATGCGGAACACCGAGGCGCCGTCCATCTCGGCCGCCTCGAAGAGCTCCTTCGGAAGCTGGGCGAAGAACTGGTAGAACAGGAAAATGTAGAGCGGACTGGCGACCCAGGGCACGATCTGCACCGTGAAGGTGTCGGTCATGCCGGCGCGCGACACCATGATGACGAGCGGCATGATGATGCTTTCCTGCGGGATGACATAGAGGGCGATGACGACCGACAGCATCAAGGCCCGCCCGCGCAGCGATCCCCAGGCAAGCACGAAGCCAGCCATGGAATTGACGATCAGGCCCGCGCCTACGGTGCATGCGAGAATGATCAGCGAATTCAGGAGGTAGCGGCCGTAGGCGAGCTCGCCCGAGAGGTTGCCGACCTCCGCGAAGTTCGACAGCGTCGGGTTCGACACCCAGAAGGCACGGAAACTGCCCATATCGGCGAGGATCTGGAAGCGATCATCCTTGAGGCTCGCCACCAGCAGCATGAACAGCGGCGAGATGATGACGAGCGCGATGACGAGGATGCAGGCGGTCTGCACGAGGCGCAGCGTACCGACAGCGGAGCGCTCACGCTCTACCTCCAACGGTGTTGTGGAAAGGACGAGATCAGACATCGAAACGCCTCAGAAGCTGGCGCTGCAGCAGCGCGATAACGAGAACGATGAGGAACAGAATGACCGACACGGCCGAGGCAAGCCCGAGCTTCTGCTCCTCGAAGCCGGTTCGCACCATGTAATGCACCACGGTTTCGGTGCTGCTTTTCGGTCCGCCCTGGGTCAGGACCGCGACCTGGGTATAGAGCTTGAAGGCCTGGATGGTGGTGATCACCAGCACGAAGACATGCGTCGGTCTCAGACCCGGCATGGTCACGTGCCAGAAGCGCTGGAAGGCATTGGCGCCGTCGATGCGGGCGGCATCATAGAGCTCGTCGGGAATACCCTGCAGGCCGGCGAGATAGACGATCATCTGGAAGCCATAGGCCTGCCAGGCCGAGAGCAGCACGATCGAGAACATCGCCCAGTTGGGGTCGCCGAGCCAGTCGATCGGCTGGATACGGCCACCGGAGAGGAACCCGATCACCTGGTTGAGCGGCCCGGTCGGGTATTGGAACAGTGTTCCCCAGATGACGCAGACAACGACCATCGAGGTGATGGCGGGCAGGAAGAACAGCCCGCGGAAGAAGTTGCGGAAGGGCAGCTTCTGATGCAGCAGCAGGGCGGTCGCGAAGGCGAGCCCGCATTGCACCGGCAGAATCCAGAAGGTGAAGCGCGAGACGTTCCAGAGCGAGGTCCAGAACAGGTCGTCCTTCAAGATCCTCAGGAAGTTGGTGAGGCCGATGAAGCGGACAGGTGTCGGACGCGGCACCAGCGGCTGGTTGGTCATCGCCGTCCAGAACGACAGGAGGAACGGCACGATCAGGAAGATCGCCAAGAGCACCACCGCCGGCGCAAGCATGCCGATTTCCTGGAACAGGCGGCCCCGATCCCTGCGTCCCTTGTCTTTGCGTTGGGCAGGGCGCGCCAGGGCTGCCGTCGCGGTCAGCGCCGGTTGCTGCAAGGTCATGATCTCCTCCTCGTTCAATCGCGTAAGTCGATCGCCTCTGCGACCGATTGGGCGACCGCGCGCGCGGTCGCCCGTCAGCGTTACTGCTGTTCGTCGAAGGGCGGGTAGCCGTCGTTCTCTTCGATGTCCTCGTCGATCTTCTCTGCCGCTGCGCTGAGCGCCGCCTTGACGTCGCCGCCGTTGAAGATCTCGTCGACGGCTCCCATGAAGGCCGAGGTGATCGCCGGATAGGCCGGATGCGGCGGCCGTGCGATCGCGGTCTTCGATGCCTGCTCGAAGGCGACGGCCATCGGGCCGCCGGTGCTATACAGGGGAGAATCGGCGGCAAAGCTCTTCAGCCCCGGATAGGCGGAATCCTCCCTGGCATAGTCGCGATATTGCTTGTCCTTCAGCATGAAGCTCACGAACTTGCCGGCAATATCGGGATGCTCGGAGGCGGTGGTGATGCCCCAGATCCAGGTGCCGTTCGGGCTCGCGCCTTTCGGCCCGAACTTCGGCAGCGGCATGACGACGATGTCGTCCTTCATCGAGGCGGCGGCTTCCGCATAGATCCAGTGGCCGCCGAACGCCAGCGCGGCCGGATGCCCCTCGGCGAAGAACTGGTTGGTGCCGGAGGATTGCGGCACGACCCAGCCGTTATTCACCCATTTCTGCATCATCGTCAGCGCATCGACGCACGGATCGCTGTCGAGCGTTCCGACCGCTTTCCAGCTCTTGCGGTCGATCAGGTCGCAGCCGGCGGATTGCAGGATCGGACCATAGGCATAGGTGATCCATTCGGTCTTGATGCCATAGCCTCGGAACGTGTCGATCGGCCATTTGACGCCCTCGACTTTCGAGAGCCTGTCGAGATAGCCTTCGAATTCCTCCCGCGTCCAGGCGTCATCCACGCCCTTCGGAATGCGGGCGCCGATCGCCTCAAGGTATTTTCTGTTGCCATAGAGGACGACGGAGGAGTCGGTGAGGCCTACGGCGTAAAGCTCCTTGTCGATCGGATAGGTGCCCTGCGCGACGTTGGACTCGGTCATGTCGTCGAGGATATCCTGCTCGATCAAAGGTTTTATCGGCTGCAGGTAGCCGGACCAGACGTAGTTGGCGAGGAAGGGAGCGTCGAGTTCCATGACGTCCGGCAACTGCTTGGACATGACGGCGGCGCTGAACTTCTCGTTATAGGCGTCGTGCGGCGCATAGATCAGCTCGATGTCGACGTCCGGATTGGCCGCCTCGAAACGCTTGGCGACGTCGCCATAGGTCGAGACCCAGCCGGGATCGCCCTGGTGCATCACCTGGATGACGGTATTGGCTTCGGCCTGGCCCATCAGCAGACCCAGGGCCGCCGATGCCTCCAGTAGTGAAAGTAAACGATTACCCATCATAGTCACTCCTCCTCAACGGGTTTTTACGCTGCAACTAAATTCATACGGATAGCCGCTCCACCAATTGGAACGGCAACTTTCGCACTTCTCCCGGCACCGCATCATTGGTCAGCAGAATGTTGGCTGCCATGCGGCCCATCGTGCGATGGGGCAGGGCCATGGTCGTCAAAGGCGGATCGAGGCGCGAGGCGATATCGACCTGGTTGTCGAAGCTGGCGACGGCGACGTCGTCCGGGATCTCGGCGCCGACCCGGCGCAGGGCGGCATAGACCTCCATCGCAACCCGGTCGTTGCCGCAGAGGATTGCATCCGGGCGGTCAGGCCCGCGCATCAGTTCGGTGACGTGGGAGTGGACGAGGCTCGGCGCCCGGTCGCTGTAGGTGGCGCGCCGCACCGCCGGCAACACCCTTGCGCCGGCGCCATCGAGACCGGCCTCCGTCATCGCCTGGCGAAAGCCGGTCTCGCGCAGGTCGCCGGCGAGCAGGCCCGGCAGGTTGATGAAGGCGATGTTGCGCCGCCCTGCGTCGATCAGGTAGCTGGTGATCTCATGCGCCGCGCCGACCTCGTCCGGCACGAGAGACGTGACGCGGTCGCTCGCCTCACGACAGTTGATCATCACCCCGACGGTGCCGGCAAACTCCTCCGGCAGCGTGACGGTCTTGTGGTACATCGCGGCATAGGCGATCGCCCGCGGGCGGAAGCGGCGGACTTCCTCCACCACCGAAGCAACGTCGCGACTACCGCTGAGCGTCATCGCGAAGACGGCCATCTCTGAGGCCCGCGCCGCACCGTCGAGCCCGCGGATGATTTCGGTCGCGAAAGGCGAGGTGATCAACTCGTCGGCGACGACGCCGATCAGCGGCATCCAGCCCTGCCGCATGCTGCGTGCGGCGAGATTGGTGACATAGCCGAGTTCCTCGGCGATCTCCTTGATCCGCTGCCGCGTCTCTTCCGACATCCGGGCCGAGCCACCATGAAGAGCACCCGATACGGTCTTGACGGAAACGCCTGCACGCTCGGCTATGTCGCTCAACGAAATCGTCACTGTGTTTCCTTGGGTTAACGATTACTCAAGTAATACCATCATCAAACGGACGGAGTCAATCACAGACCTTGACTGCCTCGTCGCCGCCTCTTCTCATGCGTCCCCGGCAAGTGCAAAAATCTATGCGGCATCATCTCGATACAACTTTCGCGGCAGAGCATCGAGACTAGATCCCTTACGCTTTTTGCCGTTCTAACCTATATTAGAAACCATGAATTTCGACGAAAGGTAGAGAGCGGGTAGGATAGCGTCCGATCCATACTCCCGCTCGGCCCGTAGCGCGACCAGAGGCTTGACGGCGGATGTCCCGAATCCTCACCCTTGTTCTGTTTATCTTGTCGGCCTTCGCTTCTCCCGTCCCACCGGTGTCCGCGGCCGAGCGCGTCGCATTGGTGCTGCACGTCAACGGCGCGATCAGTCCGGCGACCGCGGAATATGTGATCCGAGGACTCCAGCGTGGGAAGGATCGGGGCGTGTCACTGGTGGTTTTGCAGATGGATACGCCCGGCGGCCTCGACACCTCGATGCGCGCCATCATCCGGGCGATCCTCGATTCGCCCGTAGCCGTCGCCAGCTTCGTTGCGCCGAGTGGCGCCAGGGCGGCGAGCGCCGGGACCTATATCCTTTACGCGAGCCACGTGGCGGCGATGGCGCCGGGAACCAATCTCGGCGCCGCGACACCGATCGCCATCGGCGGAGGGCTGTTCGGCGGCGACGAGGAAAGCGACAAGGACAAGCCTGCCGAGGAAGGCAAGACCGACGCTCCGAAACGCCCGGCAAGCGCCGGCGAGGCAAAGCTGATCAACGATGCGGTGGCCTATATTCGCGGGCTTGCCGAGCTACGCAATCGCAATGTCGATTGGGCGGAAAAGGCCGTGCGCGAGGCCGCAAGCCTCTCTTCGGCGGCGGCGGTCCGGGAGAAGGTCGTCGATTTCACCGCCGCCACCGTCGAGGACCTGCTGAAGCAGGCCCATGGCCGAACGGTTCGCATCGGCCAGGCCGATAGCCGGCTCGATACGATTGGGCTCTCAATTGAAGACGTGCTTCCCGACTGGCGCACGCGGCTCCTTTCGGTGATCACCGATCCGAATGTCGCGCTGCTGCTGATGCTCGTCGGCATCTACGGCTTGATTTTCGAGTTTCTGTCGCCCGGCACCGTGCTGCCCGGCACGGTCGGCGGCATCTGCCTTCTGCTCGGTCTCTATGCCCTCGCCGTGCTGCCGGTCAGCTATGCCGGTATCGGACTGATCATCCTCGGCGTGGCATTGCTGGTGGCCGAAGCGCACGCGCCGTCCTTCGGCGTGCTCGGGCTCGGCGGCGGCGTTGCCATCGTGCTCGGTGCCGCCTTCCTCTTCGATACCGACGTGCCGGGGCTGCAGGTGTCTTGGCCGGTTCTCGGCGGCGTGGCGATCGCGAGCCTCGCCTTCAGCCTCATTGTCGCCCGCCTCGCCTTCGTGTCCCGCCGGCACAAGGTCGCCACCGGAGCCGAGCAGATGATCGGTATTTTTGGCAAGGTCGATAGCTGGGCAGGCGCCAACGGTTACGTCATCGCCCATGGCGAGCGTTGGCGAGCGGTGAGCAGCGATCCGCTAGGCCCCGGCGAGGACGTGATGGTCGTCGGCCGGGACGGCTTGACGCTCGAAGTCGAGCGTCGGGCAAAGGAAGCCAGAAGAGGAGGAGTTTGATGCCCTTCATAGGAAGTCTCGTCCCGCTCGCCGCGGCGCTGTTTGTCCTGCTGATCGTGATTGCCTACGCGATCCGGATCCTGCGGGAATATGAGCGCGGCGTCGTCTTCACCCTCGGCCGCTTCACCGGCGTCAAGGGACCGGGGCTCATCCTGCTCCTTCCTTACGTGCAGCAGATGGTGCGCGTCGACCTCCGCACGCGGGTGCTCGACGTGCCGAGCCAGGACGTCATCTCGCACGACAACGTCTCAGTCCGCGTCAGCGCGGTCATTTATTTCCGTGTGATCGATGCGGAGAAATCGACGATCCAAGTCGAGGATTTCATGGCGGCGACGAGCCAGCTCGCCCAGACGACCTTGCGTTCGGTGCTCGGCAAGCACGACCTCGACGAGATGCTGGCGGAGCGCGACCGGCTGAACGACGACATCCAGAAGATCCTCGACGTGCAGACCGATGCCTGGGGCATCAAGGTCGCGACCGTTGAGATCAAACATGTCGACATCAATGAATCGATGATCCGCGCAATCGCCCGCCAGGCGGAAGCCGAACGCGAGCGGCGCGCCAAAGTCATCAACGCCGAGGGCGAGCAGCAGGCGGCGGCGAAACTGCTCGAGGCGGCGCAAATCCTCGCCCGCCAGCCGCAGGCCATGCAGCTTCGCTATCTCAGCACGCTCAATGTCATTGCCGGCGAGAAGAACTCGACGATCATCTTCCCCTTCCCGATGGAAATCGCCGAAATGCTCTCGGCCAAGACCGGAGGCTCCTCGGAATAGCAGCGCCGGCAAGGCCCCCGGCGCGTCACATCACCATCTGCCGCGCCACTTTCTCGGTCAGTTCTTCCTGCTCGTCGCTGACGCGCTTTGCCGTCTGGGTGGCGAGCTCCGCTCCCATCCGGGTGAAACGCTCCGCCTCGTCGGAATAGTCCTGAAAGGCGTTGCGCCAGAAGGCGCAGTAAAGATCGAAGCCGTCGCGCGCGTAGTCCGACGCGAGCAGCTCCTCCCAGAGCTGCAGATGCTGCTCGCTGCGGCTCTGCATGAAGGTGAGCGCCTCAATCTGACCCCGCAAGGCGGTCTGCAAGATGTCGGCCTGGAAACGAGTCATCGAAAGCATCAGCGATCGACCTTCAGGGCCCACCGGCCAACGGGGCCATGTCGCGGGTGCAAGAGGGTCGGATATTGTCTTCGACATCGCAGAACCTCCTCTTCTGCAGCATCTCGCTGTATCAGCGGCACAAAAAAATCATTCAGCGGGACCATCGGCGTCGTTCGGAAGAAGTGACGGCACCCTCTACGACCCGGATTGGCGGTCTCCTTTGGCTACCAAGCTAGGGCGGCCAGTCCCCATGTTCGTTAATCCGCATCAATTTGGAAGCGCAGGGCCGCCGCCGCGGCACCCATCCGTCTTGACCCCGGTCAAGGCGGGTCTGCGCTTCGGCCTTAGACTAAAGCATTTAGATCGCTTGATGAAGGGACTCACATTATGTTCATCAGGGAAATGAGCGAAGCGGAGTGCATCGCTGTCGTGACGTCGGGGCGGCTCGCCAGGTCGCCTGTTCAAAGGACGACCGGCCCTATGTCGTTCCGATCCATTATCCCTATACCGGCCGGCGCCTCTACAGCTTCTCCATGCGGGCCGGAAGATCGAGTGGATGCGCGTCAATCCGCATGTCTGCAGATCGACGTGTTTATAGGCGCGCAGGGCTGGAAGAGCGTGCTCCTCTATGGCCAGTATCGGGAGCTTCCGGAAACGCCACAATGGCACGCGAACGCATGCACGCCTGGTCTCTTCTGGAGAAGCACGTCAACTGGTGGGAACCTGGAGGATTGAAGCCGACGCCGCAGAAGATGCTCGGCGCTTCGCCGCATCTCTTCTATTGCATCGGCATCGACGAGATGACCGGACGTGCCGCCGCGGCAGATGACCGGGGCTGAAACTCTGTGCGCGCGACGGACATTCGTCCGAAGCCGCCGCTACGATGTATCCTGCCCCGGCCGCTGAGGCCGAACGGGCGCCGGACTATCGATCGGAGGATCGCACATGCCGAAGAAAAGCGCGGGTATCCTGCTCTACAGATACGAAGCCGGTGCGCTTCTCGTCCTGCTCGTTCATCCCGGCGGCCCCTTCTGGAGCAACCGGGATCTCGGGGCCTGGTCGATCCCGAAAGGCGAATACGAGGGGGGCGAAGAGCCGGAAGCGGCGGCGCGCCGCGAGTTCCTCGAGGAGACCGGCATCGCCGTCACGGGGCCGTTGGAGCCGCTCGGCGAGGCGCGCCTGAAAGCGGCAAGCTGATCACCGCCTTCGCGGGCGAAAGCGAGTTCGACATCGCCAGCATTCGCAGCAACCTGTTCGAGATGGAGTGGCCGCCTGGAAGCGGGCGCATGCAATCCTTCCCCGAAGTTGATCGGGCGGAATGGTTCACGCTCGAGGAGGCGCGGGCAAAGATAAACGCCGCTCAAACGGCATTCATCGATCGTTTGGAAGACCGATATAACCGCCGATAGCATGCCATCTAATGGCCGGCGACCCGGAGCCGCTCGTGAGCCTGCTCGGCCATGCCTGCGACGACGAGCGCCTGCGCATCGCCGTTCTCCCAGGCGCCGCGACGGCGATCGGCGACGCCGGGGACGATCTCTACCGGGATGCCGCGTTGGCCGAGCCATGTGGCCGCCTCCCGCGTTTCGGCATCGGTTGTCGGATCGCCCGCCTGGAGCTGCACGACGCGTTTTCCGGCCCTCGCGAGAGCGACAATCGCGTTGCTTCCATCTCCGGCGTCTGCATCCCGGCTTCGCTGGTTGACAAGGATGCGCCTGGCCTCGCGCCGGGCGAGTTCCAGCACGTCGTTGGAGATCCGTTCGTCGTAGAGGATGACGTCGGCGGCCTGCAGGGCGCGGACCGCCTTCAGCGTCAAGAGCTCCGCGTCGCCCGGGCCGGCGCCGACGATGGTGACGCGGCCGACGGAGGGTCGGGGCGTCGCCAGACGATCCACCTCCGCCATCAGCCGCGTCTCCACACCCTCCTCCGGTGTTTCGATGAAAGCCCGATCGATGAAGCGCTCCCAGAACGTGCGGCGCTGAGCGCCCGGCTGCAGGCGGACATTCACCCGTTCGCGGATTGCCTGGGCGACGCCGGCCCAACGCTTCATCGCCGGCGGCAGGAGCGTCTCGATACGGCGGCGGATCGCCTGCGCCAGGATCGGCGCTGCTCCGTCGGTCGAGATTGCCACGACAACGGGCGAGCGATTGACGATCGACCCGAACTGGAACTGGCAGAACTGCGGCTTGTCGATGACGTTGACGGGCACGCCGGCGGCACCGGCCGCATTGAAGAAGGCTTCGGCCTCCTCGTCGTCTTCACAGTCGCCGATCGCCAGCGCGGCATCGCCGAAGATGCCGTCATGCCAGGTCTGATCATGGCGCACGAAGGAGCCGTCCCGATCGGCGGCGCCGCGGCCGAGCAGGTCGTGAAAGCCGTCGCCGAGGTCCGCATGCGATGCGTAGACGTGCACCTCGGCGCCGCAGGCGGCAAGCAGTTCGGCCTTCCAGGCGGCACCGTCGCTGCCGCCGGCGACGACGACGCGCTTGCCTTTCAGCGTCCAGAAGAGCGGCAGCGTCGCCAGTGCCGCGACACGCTGCGGCTTCGAGGCGCGATCACTCGGCAGCGGCGGCAAGGCATGCATTGATGATCCCCCTGATTTCGGAGCGGCAGGAACCGCAATTGGTTCCGGCGCTGGTCTTCTCGCCAATGGCTTCGACGCTGTGACAGCCTCCGCGGATAGCCGCGGTGATCTGGTTGACGCCGACGCTGAAGCAGGAACAGACGGTTGCGCCCGGGTCGGGCTTGTCGGCACCGGGGCGGCCGGCGGCCATGGCGAAGCGCTTGCTGAGATTGGCGTGCGAAACGCCAAGCTGCGAAACCGCCCAGTTTCGCGCCACCGCAACCGGCCGGGGCGAGAGGAAGAGCGCGGCAAGCAGCCTGTCGCCGTCGAAGAAGGCAAGGCGGAGTTCTCCCGAGGTCCGGTCCGTATAGCCGATCGGGTCGATATCGGCGGGAATGGAGAAGGCCTGCCGGCACCAGCCTATCCAATCGCCGTCCGCGCCGGTGAAGGCGAGTTCCATGCGCCATCCGCCCTCGGCCTTGGCGATCGCCCAGTAGGCCGCGTCGAACTGCTCAGGCTTTTCGGCCGAAACGGCGAAGCCGTAGGCTTTTGCGGCGAAACGCTTCGCCCGAACAGCGACGTTCTTCGAGGCAGGTTGGCCCGAGACCGGGTCGGTGACCGGCGGGACCAGAGCGTCGATCCGCGCCTTCGAGGCGAACTGATCGTTCCAGTGCATCGGTACGAAGAGATTGCCTTCGGCCTGCCGTTCGGTGACGAGCGCCCGCACGATCGCCGTGCCACGCCGGCTTTCGAGCATGACGAGGTCGGCGACGGAGACGCCGGCCGTCTGCGCGTCGCGCGGATGGATTTCCACGAAGGGCTCGGCGAGATGGCTCGATAGCCGGGCGCTCTTGCCGGTACGGGTCATCGTGTGCCAGTGGTCGCGCACCCGGCCGGTGTTGAGGGTCGAAGGGAAGGCCTCGTTGGCGCGGCGCGCCTGCGGCGCCTGAACGGCGATGAAGCGGGCGCGGCCATCCGGATGATAGAAGCCGCCCTTGGCGAAGAAGCGCTTGACCTGAGGCGCGCTTCCTTTCGGCTGCGGCCATTGGAAGGGCCTGAGCTCGTCATAGGTCGCCCGGTCGATCGCCGCGTGGGCGCTGATGTCGAAATCGCGGCGCCCATCGTTTTCGAAGCCGGAAAGTGCGGCGTGCTCGGCGAAGATCTCGGATTGCGACGAATGGCTGAAGGCCTCGTCAAAACCCATCCGCCGCGCGACCTCGGCGAGTTGCCACCAGTCGGCCCGCGCTTCGCCCGGTACCGGAAGAAAGGCGCGCTGGCGCGAGATGCGCCGCTCGGAATTGGTCACCGTGCCGTCCTTCTCGCCCCAGCCGAGCGAGGGGAGCAGGACCTGGGCGTGGCGGGCCGTATCGGTCTGCCGCTGCATTTCCGAGACGACGACGAAGGGACAGGCCTTGATCGCCGCCTCGACGGCGTCGGCGTCGGGCATGGAAACGACCGGGTTCGTAGCCATGATCCACAGCGCCTTGATCCTGCCATCGGCGACGGCGCGGAACATGTCCACCGCCTTGAGGCCCTGCTTCGCGGCGATGCTCGGCGCTCCCCAGAAGCGGCGCACCAGATCGCGGTCAACCGCCTTGTCGATATCCAAATGGGCAGCAAGCATGTTCGCCAGTCCGCCGACTTCGCGGCCGCCCATCGCATTCGGCTGGCCGGTCAGCGAGAAGGGGCCCATGCCAGGGCGGCCGATGCGGCCGGTCGCCAGATGGCAGTTGAGGATGGCGTTCACCTTGTCGGTCCCGGCGGAGGACTGGTTGACGCCCTGGCTGTAGCAGGTGACGACCCTCTCCGTCGTTTCGAACAGCCGGAAAAAGTCGCGCAACTGCTTGGGCGTGAGGCCCGTCGCCGCCGACAGCGCAGGGAGATCGAGTGCCGACGCGGCCTGAAGGGCCTCGGTGAAGCCTTGCGTGTGGGCGGACACATAGTCCCGGTTGATGGCACCGCTCTCTGCCAGATGGGCAAGCAGCCCGTTGAAGAGCGCCGTGTCGCCGTCCGGCGCGAGTGCCAGATGCATGTCGGCGATGTCGGCCGTCATCGTCCGACGCGGATCGATGACGACGACCTTCATTTCCGGGCGGTTGGCCTTCGCTGCCGAAAGGCGCTGGTAAAGGACTGGATGGCACCATGCCATGTTGGAGCCGGTCAGGATGACGAGGTCGGCAAGCTCGATGTCTTCATAGGTGCCCGGTACCGTATCGGCGCCGAAGGCGCGCCGGTGGCCAGCGACCGAAGAGGACATACAGAGGCGCGAATTGGTGTCGATGTTGCCCGAGCCGATGAAGCCTTTCATCAGCTTGTTGGCGAGGTAGTAGTCCTCGGTCAGCAATTGCCCCGAGACATAAAAGGCCACCGAATCCGGCCCGTGTTCGGCGATGCTTTGGGAAAACCGTTTGGCGACGAGGTCAAGCGCTTCGTCCCAGCCAGCCCGGCGGCCGCCGATTTCCGGATGGAGCAGGCGACCGTCGAGATCGAGAGTTTCGGCCAGCGCCGATCCCTTCGAGCAGAGCCGGCCGAAATTGGCGGGGTGCTCGGGATCGCCCTTGACGCTGACCGCACCGTCCTCGCCCACGCGGGCGATGACGCCGCAGCCGACGCCGCAATAGGGACAGGTGGTCTTGACCTCGCACGCCATGCCTACTCCGCCGCCGCCAGTGCCAGGTTCTCGAGCGCGATGGAGAGCGCGCCATTGTCGTTCCTGACCGGGATGGTGCGCACCGCGCCTTCGTCGGCGCCGAGCGCCTTGCCGGTCTCGAGAGAGATCACCCAATTGTGCAGCGGGCAGGTGACCGCGTTGCCGTGAACGATGCCCTGGCTCAGCGGACCGCCCTTGTGCGGGCAGTGATCCTCGATCGCAAAGACCTCGTTCTCGGCGGTCCGGAAGACGGCGATCTTGCCGATCGGCGTCTTGACGCACCGGGCGCCGCGAAGCGGAATGTCGCCGATGTCGCCAATAGCAATCCAGTTCATTGTCATCACCTCATTCCGCTGCCTGATTGAATCCGACCGTCGCCATCGGCCGGAACTCGTGCTTGTCCTTGCCGGAGACCCGTTCCGACCAGGGATCGACCTGTGCAAATTTCTGGCTGAAGACAAAGCGGTCGTAGTAGCCCTTGCGCTTCTCCGCATCGTCCATGATCTGCCGGCGGATTTCGTCGAGGCCGATGCGCTTTGCCCACTTGTAGATGCGCTCCAGGTAACGGGCCTGTTCGCGGTACATCTGCGTCAGCGCGACGATATGCTCGAGCGCCTCGTCTTCGGTCTTGACGAGCCCCAGAACCTCGGTGCCCTTGATGTCGAGACCGGCGGCACCGGCAAAGTGGATTTCGAAGCCGGAGTCGACGCAGATGACTCCGATGTCCTTGCAGGTCGCCTCGGCGCAGTTGCGCGGGCAGCCGGAGACAGCCATCTTCAGCTTGGCCGGTGTCCACGAGCCCCACATGAACTTTTCGATGCGGATCCCGAGGCCGGTCGAATCCTGGGTGCCGAAGCGACACCATTGCGAGCCGACGCAGGTCTTCACCGTGCGCAAGCCCTTGGCATAGGCCTGGCCGGAGACGAAGCCCGCCTTGCCGAGATCGGCCCAGACGGCCGGCAGGTCCTCCTTCTCGATGCCCAGCAGGTCGATGCGCTGGCCGCCGGTGACCTTGACCAGCGGGACATTGAACTTGTCGACTACATCGGCGATGGCGCGCAGTTCGTTGGAGCTGGTGACGCCGCCCCACATGCGCGGCACGACCGAATAGGTGCCGTCCTTCTGGATATTAGCGTGGACGCGCTCATTGATGAAACGCGACTGGTAGTCGTCGGCATATTCGTCCGGCCAATCGCAGACGAGGTAGTAGTTGAGGGCCGGCCGACATTTGGCGCAGCCGCAGGATGTCTTCCACTCGAGCTCCTGCATGACGGCCGGAATGGTCTTCAACCCCTTCGCCTTGATCAGCCGGCGCACGTCGTCATGGCCGAGCTCGGTGCAGTTGCACATCGGCTGCACGGCGGCCGGGTTGTAGCTCTCGCCAAGCGTGAGCGACATCAACTGCTCGACAAGTCCGGTGCAGGAGCCGCAGGAGGCGGATGCCTTGGTGTGGGCGCGAACCTCGTCGAGCGAGGTCAGGCCCTTGCCGGTGATCGTCGAAACGATCTTGCCCTTGCACACGCCGTTGCAGCCGCAGATTTCCGCATCATCCGGCAAGGCTGCAACGGCCGCCGTAGGGTCCAGAGGGGCTCCTCCCTGGTAGGCCTGGCCGAAGATCAATGTGTCGCGCATTTCGGTGATATCGGTGCCGCGCTTCAACAGGTCGTTGAACCAGGCGCCGTCCGCGGTGTCGCCATAGAGAACCGAACCGATGATGCGGTTCTCCTTGAGCACCAGCCGCTTGTAGATGCCGGCGGTGGCATCGCGAAGCACGATCTCCTCGCGCCCATCGCCATCGGCGAAATCGCCGACGGAATAGAGATTGATGCCGGTCACCTTGAGCTTGGTCGGCGTGTCCGAGTGGACGAAGGCGGCCTTGCGGTCGCCGGCGAGGTGGGAGGCGGCAACCCGCGCCATCTCATAGAGCGGCGCCACGAGGCCGTAAACCATTCCACCGACTTCGGCGCACTCGCCGAGCGCCATGATGTCGCCGTCGGAAGTCTGCATACCGGCGTCGACGACGATGCCGCGGTTGACCGCAAGCCCCGCATCCTTGGCGAGGCCAGCATTCGGCCGGATGCCGACGGCCATCACGACCAGCGTTGCCGGAATGATCCGGCCGTCCTCGAGCTCGATGCCCTCGACCCTGGTTTCGCCGATGATCCGCTTGGTGTTCGCCTTGGTCAGGACCTTGATGCCGCGCTCCTCGACCGCCTTCTGCAAGAGATAGCCGGCGGCCGGATCGAGCTGGCGTTCCATCAGCGTCGGCATGACGTGGAGGACGGTGACCTCCATACCGCGGGCCTTGAGGCCGGCGGCCGCTTCGAGGCCGAGCAGACCGCCGCCGATGACCACCGCCTTCTCGCGCGACTGGGCGGCGAGCAGCATCGCCTGCACGTCATCGAGGTCGCGATAGGTGATGACGCCTTGCAGGTCTTTTCCCGGTACTGGAATGATGAAGGGCACCGAACCGGTGGCGATCACCAACTTGTCGTAGCTTTCGGTGACGCCGTGATCCGACGTCACGGTCTTGGCGGAACGGTCGATCGCGACGATCTTGTGACCCTTGTAAAGTGTGATGCCGTGCTTGATGTACCATCCGTCGCCATGGATGATGATCTCTTCGTAGTCCTTCTCGCCGGACAGTACCGGCGAGAGCATGATGCGGTCGTAATTGACACGCGGCTCGGCGTTGAAGATCGTCACTTGATAGCGCCCGGGCGCCTTTTCGAAGAGCTCTTCCAGCATCCGGCCCGGCGCCATGCCGTTGCCGATGATGACGAGTTTTTCAAGGGTGCTTTCAGCCATTGGGTAATTACTCCGCAGCTTCGACGAAGTGGCGTCGCTCGGCGAGAGAGAGCACGACTTCGCGACAGTTCAGGTGGGTTCGATTGAGGATCGGATGGATGGCCAAAACCCGGTCCCGCAGATAGGCGCGGTTTGACGCGCCCGTTGCGGCTGTCTTCGGGGGACTGCGGCGGAGTGGCCCGCCCATCGAGGTCCTGGTCATGTGCACGTTTCCTCAAAATTTGCCGGCCGGTCCGGGACCGGCACAAAAAAACGCCGCTTGGACATTTGCGCTCCGGGACCTGGAAGAAATCCCCTTGGAGGCAAAGCCTTGCGACGTCGGTGTCTTTGACGGGCGCTGGCGGCGCCCGAGCTCGCTTTCAATCGCCGTTGACTAAAGCAATTTTACAAAAGCAAACGTCGTGCCAGTTTCGGATTATTCGCTTATCTAATTGAATTCGCAATGGAATTTCTCACGCGGCAGGTCTGCCCAATAAATAAACACGGTGTGTTGTGATTAATTTTTGTGCGATGCGGCATTCAAGGGAAGCCTCTGCCGTTGAAACGAGCAGCTTATCGCTCAGACGTCGTCGAGCGAGGCGGGGGGAAGCCCCGCCGCCTTCACTGGGAAGCTCTCGATATATTCCCCGATCCGCTTGGGGTCGAAGACGTGTCCATCCATGAAGCCGTCGCCGGGCATTGCGCCTTCGAGGACAATATCGGTCTCCGCCGGCGGGGCCGCTTGTCCGAGCGCGCGGCGGTAGAGGTCGGGCCGGTAGGCGGAAACGCTCGCCTCCAGCCCCTCGGGGGACAAAGCCGCCTGTCCCCAGCGGACCATTTGGCTGTAGGTCCAGAGCGCCTGGCTCGGGCGGGGGAAATTGGCCGAGCCGGCGTGGAAGACGAAATAGTCGTCGACCACCCGCTGGTTGCCTTCGGGATCGATGGTGAATTGACCGGCCAGCACCCGTCGCAGGATATCGACGGGGGCGGCGACGTAGCGCTGCGCGGAAAGGACCTCTGCAAGAGCCGCGCGGTTCTCCGCCGCGTCGCACCAGCGGGCGGCGGCATCGAGCGCGACGAGCAGTCGCGAAACGGTCTCTGGATTGGCCTCGGCCCAGTCGGGCCGCATGCCGATCACCTTTTCCGGCGCCGACGGCCAGATGTCCTGCTTGGTCGCAACGATGCGGCCGACGCCGCGTTCCGAGGCCACCATGTTCCAGGGAGCGCCGACGCAAAAGCCGTCGATCGCCCCGGCCGCCAGCGCGTCGGATGTCATCGGCGGCGGTACGACGACGAGCTTGACGTCGCGGTCCGGATCGACGCCGCCTGCGGCAAGCCAATAGCGGAACTCGTAATTATGCGAGGAAAACGGATAAGTGACGCCAAGCGTCAGCGGCGGACGACCGGCGGCCCGGTCGCGACGGATCACCGCCGCCAGGGCTTGCGCATTGGCCAGAGCGTTGTCGCTCGCGTAGAGTTCGCCCTCCCTCCTCATCTCGGCATAGAGCCGCGTCGACAGGGTGATCGCATTGCCGCCGCGCCCGAGCGAAATGGGCGTGATCGTCGGCGACGGGTTGGAGCCGAGGCCGAGCATCGCCGCGATCGGCATGGGCGCGAGCATGTGCGCGACGTCGAACTGACGAAAGGCCAGCCGGTCGCGCACATTCGCCCAGGAGACATCCTTCACCAGATCGAGGGTGATGCCTTGCTTTTGCGCGAAGCCGAACTCGGCTGCGGCGATCAGCACGGCCGCATCGACGAGCGGAATGAAGCCGGCGCGCACGGTGCGCGACCCTTCTGCTGCCACGATGGACGGAACGGGCAGGGCCTCGCCGGCGGCGAGCTTGCTCGCCTTGGACTCGTCGATATTCGTCAATGCATTCACTCCGGTCTCTCCCGACGCGCTGCTCGATGCGCGTGGCGTCCGTCCCTCATCGAATCAGCAATCCGGCGGCGGTCACCACGCTTTGCGCGATTTCCGAAATCTTCTTTTTCTCGTTCATCGCGGTCTGGCGAAGCAGCGTGAAGGCCTCCTCCTCGGAAAGCCCTCGCATTTTCATGAGAATGCCCTTGGCGCGTTCGACGAGCTTGCGCTCCTCGAGCGCCGATTTCGCCTCGGCAAGCTCGCGCTGCAGCCGGCTGAAGGCGTTGAAGCGGCTGACGGCCATGTCGAGGATCGGTTTGACCCGCTCCTTTCTCAGCCCGTCGATCACGTAGGCCGAGACGCCCGCCTCGACCGCTGCCTCGATCGAGGCCGTGTCGGAGCGGTCGACGAACATGGCGATCGGCCGGCCAACGGTGCGCGTCAGCTGGAAGAGGTGTTCCATCATGTCCCGGTTGGGATTCTCGATATCGATGACGATCACATCGGGCTGCAGCGTCTCGATGATCCGCGCCACCCCATGGACTTCATGGATGACTGTAACATTGCGGTGGCCCGCTTCGCGCAGACCTTCCTCGATGATCGAGGCGCGAATGGCGTTCTCGTCAATGACTAGGATGGTCAGATCTCGATGCGACATGCTGCATCATGATGCAGTGCAGCAACTTTCGCAATATGTCTGTGCCTAAATAATTTGCGGATTATCGAATTGCTCAAATTTAGGGCTAAATGCCCCATCATGCACACATGGCTGCGCAAAAAATGGGCCGTAACTTCCATCTTTGATGGTGGGCGGGGGCGGCGGGCAACCGCGTGGTTTCGCTGGGTCCCGACTCCCGACCTACATCTAAGATTGGCGGGCACAGCCGCGCCGACCTCAATGGGAACTTTTCGCAGACCCGACCGGTTGTAAGTTGCAGCCGTCAGCAAGGATGACGGCTGCAGAGCATGGGAAATGTTGCTATGCAAGCTGTCCTGTTCGTTACGGTTTTGGCTTTACCGCTGGCGGCCGGTCTGTTGCTCATCTGGCTGGGACCGCTCTGGGCCGCGGAGCGCCATTCCGGTGACGGCCGCTATTGGACGGTGCCGAAGCTCGAGAAGACGAACGCTTCGCGCTAGCTGGTGCTGCCGCTGGCGGGCTGCCGCCGTTGATGGCTCATCATCGGGTCCGCCTATGACCCGCACGTCAGCATTTATTACATTCGTTCATGGGGCCAGGTCTCTAAGGCCTGGACAAAATGGGTGAGCCACATATTCGTCTGATGGCCGTCGAGCGCCCGGTGGTCGATGGTCAGCGACACATAGGCCATCGGCCGCACCTGGATCGTGTCGACGCCGTCGATCTCGCGCACAACGACCCGCTTCTCGAGTTTTCCAATCCCGAGGATCGCCGATTGCGGCTGGTTGATGATGATCGGTGTCGCAAGCAAGGAGCCCGATACGCCATGGTTCGAAATGGTGAAGGTGCCACCCCTAACGTCGTCGGGGCCGAGGGCGTTTGCCCGTGCCCGGGCAGTTAGGTCCTGCAGCTTCGCCGCAATCCCGGCGAAGGGGAGATCCTGGGCCTGGTGGATCACCGGCACGATCAGTCCCTTGTCGCCGAGCGCGGTTCCGACGCCGATGTTGATGTCGTCGAAAACTTCGAGCGCATCCTCGTGCCAGCGGCTGTTGACTTCTGGGACGGCGCGCATCGCCGCCACGCAGGCGGAAACGATATAGGCGGTATAGGAGAGAGTGATGCCCTCCGCCCCCAGCTTCGCTTTGTGCACATCCCGGTGGCGCATGACCGCCGAGAAATCGGCTTCGAAGACGGCGGTCACGTGCGGCGCGGTGGTCACCGACGAGAGCATATGCGCGGCGATCGAATTGCGCATGCCGCTGTGCGCTATCTTTCGCGAACGCAGCAAGGTGGCCTTTTCCGCCGGTTCCATCCGCGGTGGCGGTTGGGTGGGCCTCGCCTCGGGCACCGGAGCGCGGCCTTCCGGCCTTTGCGCGAAGGCCCTGTCCATGTCCGCGCGGGTGACGCGGCCGTCCCGGCCGGTGCCGGCAATGGTCGTCGGATCGATCCCGTATTCCTCGGCCGCGTGGCGTACGGCGGGAGAGAAATGCGGTGCCCCCGCATCGCCGGGCGTCCTCAGGGCCGACCCCTGCGCCGGCACGGCGACCTGCTCACGACCGAGTGTTTCGCTGCCGATCCGGCCGAGAACGGCGCCGGGCACGGCATCGTCGCCGTTCTCCATGAGGATTTGCGTGAGAATGCCGTCGGCCGGGGCGGGGACTTCCTGGGTCACCTTGTCGGTTTCGAGCTCGACCAGCGGGTCGCCCGACTTCACGCTTTCGCCGATTTTCTTGAGCCAGTTGCGGACTACGGCCTTCGTCCCCTCCTGCTCGATGGGGGCGTTGATGTCGATGAGGTCGCCCATGCTCAATACTCCAGCAGGTCGGTGATTTTCCGGCGGATCCGTTCCGTCGAGGGGACCGCCCAGTCGAGCAGGACCGGATTATGGGGACTTGGAATATCCGGCATGGTGAGCCGCGAGACCGGAGCGTCGAGATCGATGAAGGCTTCGTCGGCGACGGCCGCGGCGATTTCGGCACCGAAACCGGCAGTGCCGAGATCCTCGTGAACGATCAGGCAGCGGCGGGTGCGGCGGACCGAGGAAAGCACCGCGTCGCGGTCCCAGGGCATCAATGTCCTGAGGTCGATGACGTCGGCGGAAATCCCCTCTGCCGCCTCCTCGCAGCGGTGCACCATCGCGCCCCAGGTGACGATCGTGACGTCTTTGCCTTGGCGCGTGAACTTCGCCTTGCCGAAGGGCAGGGCGAAGGCGTCGCCTGGATAGGGGCGGCGCGCCCAGGCATGGTCCAGCATGGCGCGGTGCTCGAAGAAGATCACCGGGTCGTTGCCGCGCAACGACGTTCTGAGGAGCCCGACGGCATCCTCGGCGTTGGAGGGAACGGCGACCTTCCAGCCCGGCTGGTGGACGAAGGCGACCTCGTTCGTCTGGCTGTGCCACGGGTCGCCGCATTTGAAGAAGCCGCCCGGCATGCGCAGGACGATCGGGGCGGCGAAGCGGTTGTTCGTGCGCCAGCGGACCGTGCCGCAATCATTGATCTGTTCCATCGCCGGTTCCGCATATTTGCGGAACTGGATTTCGGGAACGGGCACGAGGCCGGCGAGCGCCATTCCGACGGCGCGGCCGACGATGCCTTCCTCCGAAAGCGAGGTGTCGAACACGCGGGCCGCGCCGTATTTCTCCTGCAATCCGAGGGTCACGGCATGGACGCCGCCCTTGGGGCCGATATCCTCGCCGAACAGGATGACCTTGTCATTGATCGACATTTCGAGGTCGAGCGTCCGCCGGATTGCGGTCACCATGTTGATCCGCTGGCCGTCGCCCGTCGGCGTGTCGGTCGCTGCGGGTGGTTGGTAACCGCTACAGTGCTGGCCGCCCATCGCCTGCATCTCGCCCTCGAAGAAGACATTGCGGGTCAGCGTTGCGGGATCGGCGACCGGCCGCGACTCGGCCTCCAGGCGTGCCTGTTCGGCCGCCGCCCTGGCAGCGCCGGCGACCTCTTCCCATTCCCTTTCGCTCAAGACGGCAGGAACCAGATAGTCCTTCAGCCGCGGCAACGGGTCGCGCGCCCATTCGCTTCTGACGAGCTCTTCGCTCTTGTAGGCCTGCGTGTCCTGGAAGCTGTGTCCCTCGAGGCGGGGCACCCGCAGGCGCAGCAGGACGGGCCGGCGTTCGTCGCGAACGAGGTCCACGGCGCCTCCGGTGAGCCGTGCGGCCTCCTCCGGATCAGAGCCGTCGCCATCGAGAATGGTGAGGTTTTTCCAGGCCGCGAGATTGGCGGCGATGTTGCCCTCGGGTGTCTGCAAGGTCGAGGGGACCGAAATGCCGAAGCCGTTGTCTTCGATATAAAAGAGCATCGGCAGGCTCTGCGTCGTGGCGACCGTCAGCGCCGACCAGAAGCCGTTGGAGGCGACCGAAGCGTCGCCGCCGAGGACGACGGCGATGTCGCGGTCGTAATCCCGGTTTTTGAGGTGCTTTCTGAAATAGGCGATCGCCTGCGCCCATCCGGCCGTCGGCGTGTATTGCGATCCGACGCCGCCGCACATCGGCAGCGCCGAGGCGCCGTTCGGATTGGGATAGTTGAAGACGACGCCGATGTCGCGGCCGTCGGAATAGCCGCCGGCGCGCGCCATGGCCGAGCCGAGCGCGTCGGCCGGATCGACGCCGAGCGACAGCAGCAGTGGGCGGGAACGGTAATAGCCGCAGGCTGCGTCATGCTTACCCGTGAGCTTCAGCCCCAGCAGGATCTGCGCCATGTCATGGCCGCGGGCCGAAAACTGATAGAGGACCTTCTTCTCAGGGACGAGGCGTTTCTCCTCCATCTCGTCGAGTTCGCGGGACAGAAGCGTGAGATGCACCACCCGCTTCCAGGCGATGCTCTCGTCCGGTGCGTTCCGGCGGTCCGGTTTGAGTGCAGCCTGTCCCATTGCCTTATCTCCTCCAGGTTCCTCACTGGAAGAGTAGCTCGCCTCGGGCGCAAATCGGTTTCAATCTTGCAGCATTTTCGATATCCATTGATGAACCTGTTTCATTTTCGAAAGAATTATGATGAGCACGTTCAATCTCGATACGGTCGACCGAAAGATCCTGAGAATCCTCCAGGAACAGGCCGATATCAGCCACGCTGCGCTGGCCGAGGCGGTGGGTGCCTCGCCGGCCTCCTGCTGGCGGCGGATCAAGGCGCTCGATACGGCCGGCGTGCTCGGAAAGGCCGTTCGGCTCGTCAATCCGGACCTGGTCGGGCGTGGTCTGAACGTCTTCTGTCATGTGCGGATGAAGTCGCACGACCTGGTCGCCCGCCGAAGCTTCGAACGCTTCGTCGAGAGCCACGAAGAAGTGCTGGAATGCTATTCGATGTCGGGCGAGTGGGACTATCTCTTGCGCGTCGTCGTGGCGGACGTTGCCGATTACGAGCGATTGCTGATGCACGGCATCCTGACGCATGACGCGGTGGCGAACTCGTCCTCGCATTTCGCCCTGAAGAGCGTGAAATACTCGACCGCCGTTCCGGTGTAGTGGCCTGCAGCTAAGCAGCCTGTGCTTCGAGCAGGGCAAGGCGCCTTTTAGTCTCCTCGGTGACGTCGGGGAGCGGACCGAACCCGCTGACGAAGGTCCGCCTGATATGGGCGTCGGCTAAGGGCGACAGGAGCCGGTAAAGCGCGGCGAATAGGCGGCGTGCCTCCATGCCGGGCCAATCCTCGGGCAATGCGGCAGCAGGCAGGCGGGGGTCATGCAACAGGACGGTGCGGAACCGGTGGATCAGAAGCAGCCGCATCGTTAGCGCCGCGGCCGGCGCTAGGCTCTGCGCAAGAAGGACCACCGGTGCGAACTGGTCGATGAATCGGCGATAGGCGGCAGCGTGCGGTGCGAGGTCCCAATAGGTCTGGACAAAGGCGGCGAGCGCCTTCGAATCGGGCGAGTCGGCGCGCAGCACCAGGGCGTCGGCCGATCCCGGCCTCTCTCTCGCAGGCCCGATGGCGAGGCGCGGGTCTAGCCGTGCGTAGCCGGCGCGCTCGAGGGCCTGCATCCTTTCCTCGGCCCGGGCGCCGCTCAGATGCACCAGTTGCCAGCTTTCCGCCTGCGCGCTGCCGAAAATGATCCGTGCCGCGGCAGCGAAGTCGCTGCCGGCTGCTTTCGAAAGGCGATAGTAGCTGCGCCGTCCTTCTCTCTCGCCGAGCAACTGCCCGGCCGCGACCAGCCGCGAGACGGCGGTTCGCACCAGCGTTTCGCTGATGCCGACCGCGGCGCAGGTGTCGATCAGGTTGCCGATCCAAACGACGCCGCCGCGGGGCTCCACGACGTCTCCATAGATCGTCACGATGAAGCCGGCGGCCTTCAGGGGCGTCTCGGCGAGAATGTTCTCGACAAGTTCCGCTATGCGACCGTCTGCCTCGCCTTCTGCCATTATTCGACTCGCGCCTTCTCTCCCAGCCCGATCACATTCCATGGGCTGTGGCAGAACACAATGGAGAAGCCATGGAGGCGAGCTATTCGATCAGCCAAAGCGCACTGCCGTTCAGACATCCGCCATTTCGGTGAACGGAGGCAGCCGGCTCAGCATCGTCGTCCAGAGACTGGTTGCGTTGAAATTCCAGTCTCGCGGAGCCGCACGTCTTTCCGCCGGCATCCGTTGCAGCGCTTCAAGAAGCTCGAGTGCATCGATGCGCTTCTGGTCGACATAGTTGGCGCGCAGCATCACCGCATCGGTTCCGGACGCAAAGCCCGCGCGGGCAAAGATCGCGGCCCAGCTCCGTTCCTTGTAGAACAGGCTTGCCGCCGCATCGGCGGTGCGCGCCGCATCCGAGTGCGATAACAGATTCTGCTCCGTGAGGTGGCGCAGCGTCGCACGCAGATTGACGAGCGGCACCGTAAGCGGCGCATAGCCGAGTTCCCGTGGTGCATGCAGCAGTGCCACGTCCGAGTCGTCCACCGTCTCGCCGTCGATATACTGGCGAAAAACGGCACCGATCCCGACCATGCCGAAGGGGGCGCATTCGGCCGCCCGCAGGGCGCCCATGCTGGCGGCGCCGAGGACTGCGACACCCTGAGAGAGGGCGAATAGTATTTCCTTGTGCCAGACGGGAGCGACATATTCGAAATTCCCGTCGATCAGGCCGATGGCCGTGGCCCCTTCGTTGACGGCGCGGACGAGATCGCCCTGCGTGGCGGGCGGCCGGACGGCCAGTGCGTCGCCGGCAATTCTGGCCGCATCGGGGACGGTCGGGCCGACGAATAGGATTTTCATGCAGCAGTCCAAAGCGCTGCAGCAGCCGTTGCGCGCCTGATAGGACGCGCGGCGCTGCAGGTCTTAGCTGTGCAAGGGTTCGGCATGGCGGGCCGCCGACGGCACGGCCGACTGTTCCGCCTCGCCGGAATTTGCCATGGCGGCGACGAGGGCGATGATCTTCTTCCGCAAGACCGGATCGGCGATCTTCAGGAATGCCCTGTTGAGCGCGATCCCCTCCTTGGAGGCGACAAAGGAAGAGATTTCGTGCGACTCATGCACGTCGGCCGCAGTTTCTCGCGCCTCTGGCTTCTCGTCCTGCTGGAAGAAGAAGCTCGGATGCACGCCGAGAATATCGGCGATCGCCTGCAACCGGCTCGCGCCGATGCGGTTCGTGCCCTTCTCGTATTTCTGCACCTGCTGGAATGTGATCCCGAGGCCGTCGGCGAGTTTTTCCTGGCTCATTCCGACCATCAATCTGCGCATTCTGACCCGCGAACCAACGAAGGTATCGATCGGATTTGGATTCTTCTTCATTAAACGATTCTCCTCGCGATCTCTCACTACAGTTATATGTAAGTCTGCTCGCATAAGCGAGCGGATGCAATCACTGCGCGCTAAATTCTATGGTTGAAACGGCGCTTTTGCGGCAAGGAGGAGTATTGGCCGCGTGTCGCTGCGAAATGAATCGCTACCCTGCAAGGCCGGACGCTGCCGAGGCAAGGGCGGCGAAGCCGAAAGCGATGAGGAGAAATCCGGAAAGACGCGAGGTCCAGGCGGAAAAACCGTCGGGCAGCCGGGTCTTGGCAAGGGCGACGCCGCCGCTCAGGAGGAACCACCAGCCGAGCGATCCGAGGAAGACACCGGCGACCAGGATCGCGGCGCTCCTTCCATCGCCGACGGCGGCAAGCCCGAGGCCCGCAAAGATCGCCGCGAAGGTCAGGATCGTGGTCGGGTTCGCCATCGTCAGCAGGAAGGTCGCGGTGGTGGTGTGCAGCAGATCGCGTGCACCGATCTCGGCCGCCGCCGCCATCGGCCGCGGCGTCAATCCTCGCCAGCCGAGCCAGAGCATGAAGACACCGCCGAAGACGCCGAGCGGCACCGAAAGCGTCGCGAGAAACGTCGCAAAGGCCGCAAAGCCGGCAGCCGCCATCATCGCATAGGTTGCATCGGCCAGCGCCGTGCCGAGACCGCCGGCGACGCCGGCCCAGAAGCCGCGCTCGAGCGTACGGCTGATGCACAGCGCGCCGATCGGGCCGAGCGGTGCGGCAATGGCAAGGCCGAGGAGCAGCCCCTTCGCGAAGAGGAACAGGGTCATGATCTCACTCGCTTCGCCTCGTCGCCCGCGGGCAAGGTGACCGGACGTTCCGTGGCGGTGGAGAGCGCCAGGACAGTCTCGCTGCGGGCGAGATAGCGGCGCGCCTTCAGTTCCGCTAGAAACGGTTCGATGTCGCCGAGCGTCGGCATGCGCACCTTGGCGCAGTAGGACCAGGCGCCGGTCACGTGATGGCACTCGGCAACCGCCGGGTGGGAGGCGATGAAGCTGCGAAACTCGCTCTCGTCGGCATCGGTCGCCAGCGCGATCCAGACGAAGGCAAGCACGTCGAAGCCGAGGATCCGGTGATCGACCTCGAGCGTGAAGCGGCGGATGACGCCGCTCGTCACCAGGCGGCGGATGCGTTCGTTGACCGCCGAGGGCGAAAGGTCCACCGCGGCGCCGATGTCCGTCAGCGAGGCACGAGCGTCGTTGGCTAGGATTCCAATGATTTTTTTGTCTGTAATGTCCATTACAGAAAAATACATTGCAAGGCAGCTAATGTACAGAGAATATTTAAGGTGCTCCCCGCGGCAGATCGATGTCCTTCAGAGCATCGAGCGGCCCGGTCAGTGCCGTCCTCGGCGGCACGAGCACCGGCTCCACCAGATGGATGCGCGCCGCCGCCCGGGGTTGTTCGATCACCTCGAAGGCCTTGGCGATCATTCCTTCAACATCCTGCCGGATCATGATGACGGGAAAAGGGAGAAACGAGGCGAAAGGGTCGTAGTCGTAACAGCCGACGACGAGGTCGATGAAATTGTTATGCGGATGCTCGGCCATGAAGCGCAACAGGCCTTCGAAGTTGATCGACGAATTGACGAAGAGGCCGCGCGGCAGCTTGCCGTGCCGGGCGTAGAAGGCGTCGAAGGCCTTTCGCGCATTGTTCGCGGCATAGCCGGTCGGCTGGATGCATTCGTCCGGATCGTCGCCGAGGAGTTCCTTTTTCACGGCGCGGAAGCCGCGGATCCGCTCATGGCTCGCATGGTCGTTGCGGCCGCCGAAAAGGTAGAGATCGCGCGGCTGGAGCGGCCGGTCGGCGGGAAAGTGGCGGATGATCGCCTCGGTCAGCAGCCGGCCGCCTTCGAAATTGTCGCTGATGACGGACGGGACCTTCGTGCCCGGCAGGTCGATATTGATGTGCTTCAGGCCGGCCGCTTCGCAGACCTCGTGAACCCCGTCCGGATCCGTCGCGCCGCAGATGAACAATTCGTCGATCGAATAGGAGATCAGCGTCTCGGCGGTCTTGCGCTCCTCCTCCGGGTCGCGGCTGGCGCTGACGACGATCGGGCACTGGCCCTTGCTGCGCACATGCGCCTCGAAGGTCTGGGCGAGCGAGGAGAAGTAACGGTTGTCGTGCACCGGCAGGAGCAACCCGACGAGGCCCGAGCGCGAGCTGCGCAAACCGCGCGCCTGGCGGTTGGCGGTATACTGGTGGGTCTCGGCGAGGCTGCGAATGAGCTCGGCGGTGCTTTCCTTGATGCGCCGCTTGCGCCAGGTGCCGTTCAGCACGGCGCTCACCGTCGAAGGCGAGCTGCCCGAGAGCACCGAGAGATCGTAGATCGTCGCCTTCTTCTTGCCGCTGTTCGCCATCTGAGCCCCCTCGAATCTCTTAGAGCCGATTTCCGCTTGACGAAAGATTAAGTCTGCAGGATAGTCTCTGCACCATCGATTGTGCAAACAAGAAATATCGATTGCGCACAGCGTGGGTCGCCTGAGGAGGCGACGGTCAGCGGCGGGAAACTCGCTTCTCGTCAAGGAGGATTGAAACTGGAGGCCGGCGCGCAAGCGCCCGGGAGAGTTCCCGTTGCGGGAACCTGTGGAGGAGAGACATGATCAAGACATTTCTTGCTGCCGCTCTGGCGGCTTCGCTTTCGCTCGCCGGTGCCTTTTCCGTCGCGGCGCAGGATGCGCCGAAGGTCGGCGTAGTCGTCAAGATCGGCGGCATTCCGTGGTTCAACGCCATGGAAATGGGCATCAAGGAGCGCGGCCAGAAGCTCGGCCTCGACGCCTTCATGGTCGGTCCGACGAGCGCCGACCCGGCCCTGCAGGTTCGCGCCATCGAGGATCTGATCGCCCAGGGCGTCAAAGTCATCGGCGTCGTGCCTAACGATGCCAAGGTGCTGGAGCCGGTCCTCACCAAGGCGAAGGAGAAGGGCATCATCGTCATCACCCACGAATCGCCGAACCAAAAGGGGGCCGACTGGGACTTCGAGCTTGCCTCGTCCCAGGGCTTCGGCGAGGCGCACGGCAAGCTGCTGGCTGAGAAGATGGGCGGCAAGGGCGAGTATGCGGTCTTTGTCGGCTCGCTGACCGTGCCGCTGCACAATGCCTGGGCTGATGCGGCGATCGCCTATATCAAGAAGAACTACCCGGAGATGACCCTGGTCGGCGAGCGCTACGGCGTTGCCGAGGATGTCGACAAGAGCCGCTCGACGGCGCTTGACCTGATCTCCGCTCATCCGAACCTCAAAGGCTTCCTCGCCTTCGGCAGCCAGGGCCCGATCGGCGCCGGCCGTGCGATCGAGGAACGCCGCAAAGTGGGCGAGATCTTCGTTCTCGGGCCCTTCTCGCCCGGACAGGGCCAGAAGCTGGTGAAGTCCGACGCGATCTCCGGCGGCTTCATGTGGAATCCGAAGCAGGCGGGCGAAGTCTTCGTGACGATGGCCGATAAGTTGCTCAAGGGCGAGGAGATCAAGGACGGCGACGAGATCGAAGGCCTGGGCGTCGTCCATCCGGACTTCCAGAACCGCAACATCATCGTCGACCAGCTGGTACCGATCAACAAGGACACCGTCGCCGACCTCGCCGCGATGGGTCTCTGACGGTGTTTCCAGGCGGGATGCGCGCCGTGCATCCCGCCCTACAGCACCGTGCATCCTACGAGACGCGTAAAGGTCGCTGTAGCACTTTGAATTGCTGCATGTCTTTGTCCTTAAATCGGGATCGATCCAAGGAGACATGCAATCGGGTTCTCCCGGCTGCTGGGCCGGCTCCGGCCGGCCTGGCAAGTCTCGTGAAACGAAGTTCGACAGGCGCAGGGTCCATGCATCAGGCAACGAGCGCGACGGTCGGTGAAAAGCCGCTTCTGTCCCTTCGCAACATCAACATGACCTTCGGCGGCGTCAAGGCGCTGAAGAATGTAAGCTTCGAGGTCCGCCCCGGCGAAGTGCATTGTCTCGCAGGCGAGAACGGCTGCGGCAAGAGCACGCTCATCAAGGTGATCACCGGCGTCTACCGCCCGGCGGACGGCGCTGTCATCGAATATGACGGCGAGACCTATTCGCACATGTCGCCGGTTACCGCCCAGGACCGCGGCATCAAGGTCATCTGGCAGGACCTGGCGCTGTTTCCGGAAATGAGCGTCGCCGAGAATATCGCCTTCGACGAAGTGGTCGGCCGCCGGCCGCGCCTGGTCGACTACGGCCGCATGCGGCAGATCGCCACCGACGCGCTCGCTCGGCTCGGCGTCAGTCTCGACGTCGACATGCCGCTGAAGGAATATGCAATCGCCCAGCGCCAGATCGTGGCGATCGCCCGGGCGCTGATCGGCGAGGCGAAGCTCGTCTTCATGGACGAGCCGACCGCATCGCTGACGCAGTCGGAGACCGATCACCTCCTCGATATCGTTCGCAACCTCTCTGCTTCCGGTGTCGCCGTCGTCTTCGTCAGCCACCGGCTCGCCGAGGTGCTGGAGATTTCAAGCCGCATCACGGTGCTGCGCGACGGGGCGCTGGTCGGGGTCTATCCCGCCGCCGGCATGACGCAGTCGCGCATCACCGAACTGATGACCGGCAAGACCTTCGACCAGCACGTCCGCGCACGCCAGAAGGACGATCAGCCGGTGGTGCTTGACGTTCGGGGGCTGACCCGGCCCGGCCAGTTCGAGGACATTTCGCTCACCGTCCGGCGCGGCGAAACGGTTGGTATCACCGGCCTCTTGGGAGCAGGTCGCACCGAGCTGGCGCTCGCTCTTTTCGGTATGCTGAAGCCCGCTTCGGGCAGGATCAGCATCGAGGGTAAGGAGGTCCGCTTCCGTTCCAACCGCGACGCGATCAAGTCGGGCGTCGCCTATCTTTCGGAGGACCGTCTGTCGCTGGGACTCGTCCAGGCGCAGTCGATTGCCGACAATCTGGTGATCGCCTCGTTGCGAAAGATCCTTTCCGGGGGGCTGCTCTCCGAGGATCGCAAGCGCGGCCTCGTCTCGCGCTGGATCGCCGACCTCGGGGTCAGGATCGGCCGCCAGGCCGATGCGATATCGACGCTTTCGGGCGGCAACCAGCAGCGTGTGGCGATCGCCAAATGGCTCGCCACGGACCCGAAGATACTCATTCTCGACTGCCCCACGGTTGGCGTCGATGTCGGCGCCCGCGCCGGCATCTTCGACATCGTGGCCAAGCTCGCCGAGAGCGGCCTAGCAATCATCCTGATCTCCGACGAGGTGCCGGAAGTCTATTTCAACGCCGACCGCGTCCTCCATATGGCGCAGGCGCGCATCGTCGGCAGCTATGATCCGCGCCAGGCGCGGCTGGAAGACATCGAGGCGGCCGTCTATGCGTAGCCTGATCCGCACTCACGCGACCGAATTCTCGCTGCTGGCGGTGATCATCGTCATCAGCACCGTGCTTTCCTTCGCCACGGCGAACTTCTTCTCGCTCGGCAACGCCTTCGACCTCCTCAATATCAGCGCGGTCAACATCATCTTCGCCGTCGGCCTGCTGGTCGTGCTGATTGCCGGCGGCATTGACATCTCTTTCGCCGTCGCCGCTTCGGTCGTGCAATATTGCACGGCGATCGTGCTCGGCTGGATCGGCGGCGGCGGCTGGGTCTCCGGGCTTCTGATCGCCGCCTCGTTCGGCGTGCTGCTCGGCTGCGTCAACGCCTTCCTGATCCACCGCTTCCGGATCATCTCAATCGTCGCGACGATCTCCACGTTCAACATTTATTTTGGCTTGCTGATGTTCTTCAGCCGGGGCGTATCGATCTACGACCTGCCCGACTGGCTGACCGACCGTGTCATCCTCTTCGAGCATGAAATGCCGGACGGGACCTGGATCGAGATCACGCTGCCGGTTCTCGTGATGGTGATCTGTGTCATAGCCACCTGGATGCTGATCACCCGCACCACGATCGGCCGGCAGCTCTACGCCTTCGGCGACAACCCGGAGGGCGCGCGCCGCTTCGGCATCAACATAGGCGCGATGCAGTTCATCGCCTTCGGCTGGCTTGGCCTGATGGCCGGCATCGGCGGGCTGATCCAGGCGCATTATGCCCAGGAGGTGGTGCCGAACGCGCTTTACGGCCGCGAACTCGACGTGCTTGCGGCGGTCGTCCTCGGCGGCGCTCGCCTCGGCGGCGGCAAGGGTTCGGTGCTCGGCTGCGTGCTCGGCGTTCTCCTGATCTCCATCACCCAGAACGGCCTCAACCTGATGGGCGTCTCACCCTTTGCCTTCAAGATGATCGTCGGCGCCATCATCCTGCTCGCCATCACGCTTTCCAATACGCGCATCGAACGTCTGGTGCCCTTCGTCGGCCAGAAGGGAGGAGGACGATGACCACAATCCTCGAGCGTGTCAAAACGGCCCTCGGGCCGGAGATGGCCGGACCCGGCCTCGCCTTCGTCGCCGTCGTCCTTGTCTTCGGACTTGCCTCGCCGCAGTTCCTGAGTGCCGCAACCTTCGGCTCCGTCGCTTTCCAACTGCCCGAACTCGGCCTGCTGACGCTTGCCATGCTGCTGCCGATCCTCACCGGCGGCCTCAATCTGGCGATCACCTTCACGGCGAATATCGCCGGGCTTACGGTCGCCTGGGTCCTCAGGGAGAATGGCGGCGTCGATGCTGGCGTCGGCATCTTCATCGTCGGCTGTCTGCTGGCGCTTCTGGTCGGCGCGGCAAGCGGCGTCGTCATGGGGCTGGTGATCGCCTTCACCAGCGCCCATCCGATCCTCGTGTCGCTGTCGATGATGATTTTCCTGCGCGGGCTCGGCGAGTTCCTGACGCGTGGCGGCGACATTTCCGGGTTCCCCGCCTTCATGGGACCGATTGGCCATGGTTCGATCGCCGGCATCCCCGTGCCGCTCATCGTCTTCATTGTCTGCGTGCTCGGCTGGCACGTGCTGCTCGGCCGCACCAAGCTCGGCTTCAATACCTACATGATCGGCTCCAATCTCGAAGCGACCCGCTATTCCGGCATCAATACGCGCAAGGCGATCGTCCTCGTCTACACGCTATCCGGGATGATGTGCGCCATTGCCGGCATCATCATGCTGGCACGGTTCAATTCGGTGCGCATCGGTCACGGCGAGTCCTACCTGCTGATCACCGTGCTTGCCTGCTTCCTCGGCGGCGTCAATCCGTTCGGCGGCTTCGGCCGGGTCATTCCCGTCTTCGTGGCGCTGGTGGTGCTGCAGCTTCTATCGTCCGGCCTCAATCTCATAGGGGCCAACCAGCATCTTGCGACCGCCGTCTGGGGAATCCTGCTCGTCGGCGTGATGATCCTTCGCTGGGTCGCTTCGAAAATCAGGGTTTCCATCATCAGAAGAGGATCATGACCATGCAGGGATTTGGCGTCCATACGAGCATGTGGACCATGAACTGGGACCGTCCGGGTGCGGAGCGGGCGGTGGCAGCCGCCGTCAAATACGAGGTCGATTTCATCGAGATCCCGATGCTGAACCCGCCGGCCGTCGATACGGAACATACCCGTGCGCTGCTCGAGAAAAACCGGCTGCGGGCGCTCTGCTCGCTCGGCCTGCCCGAGCGCGCCTGGGCCTCGGTGCGGCCGGATGCGGCGATCGAGCATCTGAAGGTCGCGATCGACAAGACCGCGGAGCTCGGCGGCGAGGCGCTTTCCGGAGTCATCTATGGCGGTATCGGCGAGCGCACCGGCGTGCCGCCGACGCTCGCGGAATACGACAATATCGCCCGGGTGCTCGAGGCCGCCGCCAAGCACGCCAAGTCGCGCGGCATCGAAATCGGCGTCGAGGCCGTCAACCGCTATGAGAACCACCTGATCAATACCGGCTGGCAGGCAGTGAAGATGATCGAGCGCGTCGGTGCCGACAACATTTTCGTCCATCTCGACACCTACCACATGAACATCGAGGAGAAGGGCGTCGGCAAGGGCATTCTCGATGCACGCGAGCATCTGAAATATATTCACCTGTCGGAGAGCGACCGCGGCACGCCCGGCTACGGCACCTGCGGCTGGGATGAAATCTTCTCGACGCTTGCCGCCATCGGCTTCACGGGCGGTCTCGCCATGGAGAGCTTCATCAACATGCCGCCGGAAGTGGCCTACGGCCTTGCGGTCTGGCGGCCGGTCGCCAAGGATGAGGAGGAAGTGATGGGCAATGGCCTGCCCTTCCTGCGCAACAAGGCCAGGCAATATGGGCTGATCTGAAGTGGAGGCACCGGTGAGCGATCGAGGAAGTGTAACGGCGATGATCGCCGTCCTCGACGTCGGCAAGACCAATGTTAAGCTCAGCGCCGCCCAGGCGGACGGCACGATCGTCGAGACCCTCAGCGTCCCAAACCCCGTTCTGCCCGGACCGCCCTGGCGCCATCACGATCTGAATGCCTTAAGCGATTGGATCTTCGAGACGCTGGCGATCCTCTCGCGCCGCCATGCCTTCGACGCCTTCGTCACCTCCGGACATGGCTCCGGCGGTGTGCTGACCGGCGCGGATCCGGATGCCGGCGACGGCGCCGCTCTTCCGATGATCGACTATGAGCAGCCATTGCCGGCCGATATCCGCGACGGCTATGCGCCGCTCGCCGGCAGCTTTCTCGACCGCGGCAGTGCGACCATGCATGGCGCGACCCATCAGGCCCGTCAGCTCTATTGGATGGAGCAGCGCGAGCCGCGCGCGTTCGGGAATGCCCGTTGGTATCTTGGCCTACCACAATACTGGGCCTGGCGGCTTTCCGGTGTAGCCGCCTCGGAATCGAGCTTTCTCGGCGCCCAGTCGCATCTCTGGAATGTCGCGGAAGCGCGCTGGGCGCCGATCGTCAGCGCCCGCGGCTGGCAGCACCTGATGCCGCCCTTCGCCAAGGCATGGCAGGCGCTGGGGCCCGTCCAACCCGAACTTGCCCGCCGCTTCGATCTGCCGGAAGGGCTGCCCGTGCTGACGGGCGGCCATGACAGCAGCCTCAATCATTATCGCTATCACGCCGCCGGGCTGCGGGATTTCACGGTCATCTCCACGGGGACCTGGATCGTCGGTTTTTCCGGTTCGACGGCGGTCGAGCGGCTCGACGAACATCGCGGCATGACCTTGAACAGCGATGTTTTCGGCAATCCGCTCGGCGGCATTCTGACCATGGGAGGGCGGGAATTCTCGCAGATCGCCGGCAGCGATCCGCCGGCCGAGCCTGTGCCGCCCGAAACCGTTGCACGTCTGATAGCGCAGCGCACCTTCGCCGTTCCCTCCTTCGGAGAGGGGGATGGCATTTTTCCCGGCAGCGCCGGACGCGGCCAAATCCTGGGTCCGCCGGTCGCGGAGCCGATGGAACGGAAGGCCCTGGCGCTCCTTTGTTGCGCGCTGTTGACTGCGGAGTGCATCGACATGCTTTCAGATGATCGCCTCGTCGTCCTCGATGGAAGTTTTCTGCGCGATCCGCTCTATGCGGGGCTCGTGGCATCCTTGCTTCCCGACCGCAAGGTGCGCATCAACCTCGATGCCTATGGCGTCGCCGCCGGTGCGGCGCTGCTTGCCGGCCAGGAGTGGCGCCTGCATCCGGCGCCACTTGCCCTCGGGGAGCCGACAAATCTCAAGCAACTCACACCCGAGCTCATATGTTACGCCGCCGATTGGCGGGCCCTTGCCTGCGCAGCGCCGGGCAAGCGAAATGAAGTCGAACACGCGAAAGGAAGCTTCCATGGCTGAAGACCCGACGACCGACAAGCTGGCACTGAGGCGCGAGATGGTGGACATCTGCCGGCGGATGAATTCGAGCGGCATCAACCAGGGAACGGCCGGCAATCTTTCCGTTCGTGCCGGCGAGGGGTTCCTGATCACCCCATCTTCCATGCCTTACGAGACGATGCAGCCGGAAGATCTGGTCGAGATGGATTTCGATGGAACCTATGTCGGCCATAGGCCGTCGTCCGAATGGCGGTTCCATCGTGATATTCTGCGCGCCCGCACCGATATCAACGTCGTGCTCCATTGTCACTCGATCTATGCAACGACGCTCGCCTGCCACCACAAGACCATTCCGAGTTTTCATTACATGACGGGCATTGCCGGCGGCACGACGATCCGCTGCGCCGAATACGCGACCTTCGGCACGCAGGCGCTTTCCGACAACGCGCTTGCCGCACTCAAGGACCGGACCGCCTGCCTGCTTGGCCAGCATGGCCAGATTTCGCTCGGCAAGACGCTCGAATTGGCGCTCTGGCTTGCGATCGAGGTCGAGACGCTGTCGCGGATCTATGTCCAGGCTCTCACCCTTGGCGAACCGCCGATCCTGCCTGACGACGAGATGGAGCGCGTCATCGCCCAGATGCAGCGCATGAGCTACGGCCAGGCGCCGGATGCGGACGGGGTGAACGACATCGCCCGCCCGCGCGGCGAGGCGTGAATTCTTTCGATCAATCGTAGAGACACCCGACAAGGCGGCAGCCAGTTCACTCGACTCCTTCGGGGGACCCGCCTCTGCCAAGTATCAAATTATCAATTGCACAATGTGTGTGAAGGGCGTCATCGCCCATTTGCCGCTGTCATCCTTCGTCGTTCTGTAGATGATGAAGTCTCGACCGACGGTGAACTTTCCGTGCATGGTGATTTCATTGCCGGTTGAGAGAACTGCTCGAAGTTCGTTTGCATGACGCAGCTCGATTTGATCACTGATCAAATCGGCCAGGACTTGATTTAAAATTTCCGGTTTCTCAGACATCCGAAGCCCCAACTGTTGCGCAGGCAGGCTGATGATGGGGCCATATTCCGACACGGTAGGCAAGGGCCACCAGCGATCTCTCGGATATCGGCTGCGCGAACGGACTCATGTCCAAAATTGCGCAGCGGTTTGGGTAATGACATGCATAAAGCGCATCGCGTGCAGTAAGCAACGCGTGCTTTAGTTATCCGGAACGATTGCCGGTCTGACGGGTGGGGGCTCCTGAACGCCCGGATCGAGTGCGAGAATACTGACCACAAGAGCGATGAGGATGCAGATAAGCACGAGGAAGGCCATGCCTGCTTTGTCGGTGCGCTTCGGCATGTCCTATATGGAATGGCGAATGTGAGAAATTCGAGGCAAATGCTCAGAGATCGGGCCGGCTCTGCACCTTTGCGCTGAACCAAGGAATCGCCTCCGCCTTACCTCCAGCGCTGGACAGTAGACGGGCATCTACGCCTTTCGCCATCAAAGCACGGTTGCGCCGCTTGCCCACCTTCTTCCTTTGCAATTCGTGCTTGGCCGCCCGGCTCTTTGGAAGGAAATTAGCCGGCAGCGATGTTATCGTTCGCGAGAGGCCCGCATAGCGGTAACATGTGCCGGCCTGTTCGTCGGTGAGGAGATCGTCGGCGGGCGTCGGGAGGAGAACGGAATGTTTGACGCTGGATTGAACTTCGCCCTGGGCGAAGAGATCGACGCGTTGCGCGACAGCGTGCGGCGGTTCGCCTCCGAGCGGATTGCGCCGCTGGCGGATGAAACGGATCGCAGCAACGCCTTTCCGGCGCCGCTCTGGCGGGAGATGGGCGAACTCGGCCTGCTCGGCATCACCGCCGACGAGGCCTATGGCGGCGCCGGGCTCGGCTATCTCGCCCATTGCGTCGCCATGGAGGAGATCAGCCGCGCCTCGGCCTCGGTCGGCCTGAGCTACGGCGCCCATTCCAACCTCTGCGTCAATCAGATCAATCGCAACGGCAACGCCGAGCAAAAGGCGAAATACCTGCCGAAGCTGATCTCTGGCGAGCATGTCGGGGCGCTCGCCATGTCGGAGCCGGGCTCCGGTTCGGACGTGGTCTCGATGAAGCTCAAGGCCGACAAGCGCGGCGACCGCTACGTCTTGAACGGCAGCAAGATGTGGATCACCAACGGCCCCGATGCCGATGTGCTGGTCGTCTATGCCAAGACCGATCCTGCCGCCGGGCCGCGCGGCATCACCGCCTTTCTCGTCGAGAAGGCCTTCTCCGGCTTCTCGACCGGTCAGAAGCTCGACAAGCTCGGCATGCGCGGCTCGAACACCTGCGAACTTGTCTTCAAGGATTGCGAGGTGCCGGAAGAAAATGTGCTCGGCAAGGTCGGCGAGGGCGTCAAGGTGCTGATGTCGGGCCTCGACTACGAGAGGGTGGTGCTTTCCGCCGGGCCGCTCGGCATCATGGCGGCTTGCCTCGATGTCGTCGTCCCCTATCTCCATGAGCGCAAGCAGTTCGGCCAGCCGATCGGCGAATTCCAACTGATGCAGGGGAAGCTTGCCGACATGTATGTGACGATGAATGCGGCGCGCGCCTATGTCTATGCAGTGGCGGCGGCCTGCGACCGCGGCGAGACGGCCCGCAAGGACGCTGCCGGCTGCATTCTCTATGCGGCCGAGAAGGCAACCGCCATGGCGCTCGAGGCGATCCAGGCGCTCGGGGGCAACGGCTACACCAACGACTATCCGGCCGGCCGGCTGCTGCGCGACGCCAAGCTCTACGAGATCGGCGCCGGCACGAGCGAGATCCGCCGCATGCTGATCGGCCGCGAACTGTTTGCCGAGACGAAATAGCCACTACGGCGCCGTGCGTCCTTCAGGCGTACAGAGGACGCTATAGACCGAGGGGCGCCGCTTGACTGAGGAAGGGCAGGGCTGGGGGACAATGACAATCTTGCGATCGCACATCTCGCCATCCTCGGATGTGTTCAAGGCAAACCGGGCCGCCATGGCGGAGGCGATCTCGACGATAGAGGAAGCGGTGCGGCTGGCGGCCGGCGGCGGCGGAGAAACGGCGCGCGAGCGCCATGTCAGCCGCGGCAAGCTCCTGCCGCGCGACCGGGTCGCTGCCCTCGTCGATCCGGGCACGCCCTTTCTGGAAATCGCGGCCACGGCTGCACACGGGATGTATAACGGCGACGCGCCCGGCGCCGGGCTGATTGCCGGCATCGGGCGGATCTCCGGCCGCGAATGCATGGTCGTCTGCAACGACCCGACCGTCAAAGGCGGCACCTATTATCCGATCACGGTGAAGAAGCATCTGAGGGCCCAGGAGATCGCCGCCGAAAACCGGCTTCCCTGCGTCTATCTGGTCGATTCCGGCGGCGCGAACCTGCCGAACCAGGACGAGGTCTTCCCGGATCGCGATCACTTCGGCCGCATCTTCTACAATCAGGCCAATATGTCGGCGGCCGGGATTCCGCAGATCGCCGTGGTCATGGGCTCCTGCACGGCCGGCGGCGCCTATGTGCCGGCGATGTCCGACGAGACGATCATCGTCGAGGGCCAGGGGACGATCTTTCTCGCCGGCCCGCCGCTGGTCCGGGCCGCGACCGGAGAGGTGGTGTCGGCCGAGGATCTCGGCGGCGCCGACGTGCACACCCGGCTCTCCGGCGTTGCCGACCACCTGGCGCGCGACGACGCGCACGCGCTGGCGCTCGCCCGCCGCGGCGTCGCGGGGCTCAACCGCGAGAAGCCGCATTCCGTCGAACTTCGCGAACCGGAACCGCCGCTCTACGATCCCGACGAGATCGCCGGCATCGTGCCGGGCGATCTGAAGACGCCCTATGAAATCCGTGAGGTGATCGCCCGGATCGTCGACGGCTCGCGCTTCGACGAGTTCAAGGCGCGTTTCGGCACGACGCTCGTCTGCGGTTTTGCCCATGTCCACGGCATCCCGGTCGGCATCGTCGCCAACAACGGCGTGCTGTTCTCCGAATCGGCGCTGAAGGGTGCTCATTTCGTCGAGCTCTGCGCCCAGCGCAAAATCCCGCTCGTCTTTTTGCAGAACATCACCGGCTTCATGGTCGGCCGCAAATACGAGACCGAGGGCATTGCCAAGCACGGCGCCAAGCTGGTGACGGCGGTCGCGACCGTCAAGGTTCCGAAAATCACCATGCTGGTCGGCGGCTCGTTCGGGGCCGGCAATTACGGCATGTGCGGCCGGGCCTTCTCTCCGCGCTTTCTCTGGACCTGGCCGAACAGCCGCATCTCGGTGATGGGCGGTGAGCAGGCGGCGGGCGTGCTTTCGACTGTGCGCGGCGAGGCGCTGAGGCGCGCCGGAACGCCCTGGAACGAAGAGGAGGAAGCACGATTTCGCCAGCCGGTTCTCGATCTTTTCGAGCGGCAGAGCCATCCGCTCTATGCCTCGGCGCGTCTGTGGGACGACGGCGTCGTCGATCCGCGCAAGAGCCGGGAGGTGCTGGCGCTGTCGCTCTCGGCAGCGCTGAACGCGCCGGTCGAGGACACGCGTTTCGGGCTGTTCAGGATGTAGGAGCTTGGGGAATGAAGCGCGACAATATCAACGCCCTGAGCGCACCGCAGCCGCGCGGCGGCTACTCGCAGGCCGTGAGCATCGAGAATTTCCGGCGACTGCTCTTCGTCAGCGGTCAGGTGCCGATGAATTCAAGCGACATCGTGCCGGACGGTTTCGAGGCGCAGGCGCGCCAGGTGTGGCTGAATGTCGATGCGCAGCTGAAGGCGGCGGGCATGTCGAAGGCCGACATCGTCAAGGTGACGACCTATCTCGCCGACAGGCATCATCTCGCGGCGAACCGCGAGATCCGCAACGACTATCTGGGTGCGCTGGCGCCGGCGATGACAGTGGTGGTTGCCGGAATCTTCGATTCCGCCTGGCTCCTCGAAGTCGAAGTGGTGGCGGCGCAATAAGCGGAAGAGAGGCGTATGTTTTCGAAGCTCCTGATAGCCAATCGCGGTGAAATTGCCTGCCGCGTCATAGGCACCGCCCGCCGGCTCGGCATCCGCACCGTCGCCGTCTATTCCGATGCCGACGACGACGCGCTCCACGTGGCGCTGGCCGACGAGGCAGTGAGGATCGGCGCGGCGGCGGCCTCCGAGAGCTATCTGTCGATCGAGCGGATCATCTGGGCGGCGAGAAGCGTCGGGGCGGATGCCATTCATCCCGGCTACGGCTTTCTTTCGGAGAATGCCGACTTTGCCGCCGCCGTCGAAGCGGCGGGCATGGTATTCGTGGGGCCCTCTGCGGATGCGATCCGCGCCATGGGGCTGAAGGACGCCGCCAAGGCGCTGATGGAGCGCGCCGGCGTTCCGGTCGTGCCCGGCTATCACGGCGAAGAGCAGGATGCTGGCTTCCTTGCCGGGGAGGCGGCCGAAATCGGCTATCCGGTGCTGATCAAGGCGCGCGCCGGCGGCGGCGGAAAGGGCATGCGGCGGGTCGACCGGCGGGAGGACTTCGCCTCGGCGCTGGACGCCGCCCGGCGGGAGGCCGAAGCCGCCTTCGGCGACGGCTCGGTGCTGATCGAAAAATATCTGACCAGACCGCGCCACATCGAGGTCCAGGTCTTCGGCGACCGGCACGGCAATTTCGTTCATCTGTTCGAACGCGACTGCTCGCTGCAGCGTCGGCACCAGAAAGTGATCGAGGAGGCGCCGGCCCCGGGGATGACCGCCGAGGTGCGCCGCGCCATGGGCGATGCGGCGGTCACTGCGGCGCGGGCGATCGGCTATGTCGGCGCCGGGACGGTCGAATTCATTGCCGACGTTTCGAACGGGCTCTGGCCGGATCAATTTTTTTTCATGGAGATGAACACCCGGCTGCAGGTGGAGCACCCGGTGACGGAGGCGATTACCGGCTTCGACCTCGTCGAGTGGCAATTGCGGGTTGCCGCCGGGGAGCCTCTGCCGAAAAAGCAGACCGACATCACGATCGACGGCTGGTCGTTCGAGGCACGGATCTATGCGGAGGACCCCGCCAAGGGATTCTTGCCGGCGATCGGCCGGTTGCAGCACCTGCACTTTCCGGAAGGCAAGGCGCGGATCGATTCCGGAGTGCGGCAGGGCGACATGGTGACGCCCTATTACGATCCGTTGATCGCCAAGCTGATCGTCCATGGCCCCAACCGGTCGGCGGCCCTTGGCCAGTTGCAGGCCGCGCTCAAGGAATGCCAGATCGGCGGCACGGTCACCAATCTCGACTTCCTCATCCGCCTGACCGAAGTACACGATTTCCGCTCTGGCAGGCCCGATACGGGTCTGATCGACCGCGAAATCGAGCGGCTGACGGCGCCGGCCGCGGCCGACGACGAGGCGTTGGCGCTGGCGGCAGTCGTCGCGACCGGCGTCCTCGAGCTGGCCATAAAAAGCGATCCCTGGTCGTCGCTCGGCTATTGGCAGATATGGGGCGACGCGCAACGGACGGTGACGGTTGAGCATGGCGAAGTCCGCGTGGCGGCGACCCTCAAGGCCCGCGGCCGCGACCAGTTCGCAGTGCATGCGGGGTCGAGCACGCTGCCGATCCTGGTGCTCGAGCGGTTCGAGGACGGCGCCCGGCTCGAAGTGGCCGGGCAGAAGCGGATGCTTCGCTTCCTCAAGGACGGCGAGACATTGACCTTGTTCTTCGGTGGCCGCAACCTCGTCTTCCACCTGCCGGATTCGCTTTCGGGCGGGCACACGAGCGAGATCGCCGACGACGAACTCATCGCGCCGATGCCGGGACTCATCAAGCTGGTGCGCGTCGGCGCCGGCGAGGCGGTCGCCAAGGGCCAGCCGCTCGTCGTCATGGAGGCGATGAAAATGGAGCTTACGCTCTCGGCGACGCGGGAAGGCAAGGTAGCGAGCGTGCACGTGGCCGAGGGCGCGCAGGTCAGTGAAGGCACCGTGCTCGTCAAGCTTCACGAGGAGGCGGCCGAATGACCTCGCAGAAAAGCGAGCACGTCACGATCGTCGAGATGGCTCCGCGCGACGGTCTGCAGAACGAGGCCAGACTCGTCGATACCGGCGACAAGATCAGGCTTGTCGACCTGCTCTCCGACTGCGGCTACGAGCGGATCGAGGTGACGAGCTTCGTCAGCCCGCGCTGGGTGCCGCAGATGGCCGATGCTCCGGCCGTGATGGCGGGCATTGCGCGGCGCCAGGGCACGCGCTACACGGCGCTGGCACCGAACATGCGCGGCTTCGAGGCGGCCCTTGCCTCCGGCGCCGACGAGGTGGCGATTTTCGCCTCGGCCTCCGAGAGTTTTTCCCAGAAGAACATCAACTGTTCGATCGCCGAAAGCATCGAGCGGTTCCGTCCGGTGGCGGAGGCGAGCCGTCATAACCGCATTCCGCTGCGCGGTTATGTGAGCTGCGTCGTCGAATGCCCCTACGAGGGGCCTATCGCGCCGCAGGCTGCTGCCCGCCTGGTGCGGCTGCTTTCCGGCCTCGGCTGCTACGAGATCAGCCTCGGCGATACGATTGGACGAGGGACCCCGGAAGCCGTCGACGCCATGCTGGAAGCGGTGCTCGGCGAGATTGCCGCAACGAAGCTCGCCGGTCACTTCCACGACACGTCAGGCCGTGCGCTCGAGAATATCGCGGTTTCGCTGGAGCACGGTCTCAGAGTGTTCGACGCATCTGCCGGCGGCCTTGGCGGATGCCCCTATGCACCCGGCGCCGCAGGCAATGTGGATACGGTCGCGGTCAACGCGCTTCTAGGGAAGAGGGGCTTTTCCACCGGACTCGACGCCGAGAAGCTCGAACAGGCCGCCGCCTTCGCGCGCTCCTTGAGGAGTACGGCATGATCTACCAAACGATCCGCTACGACCGCGACGAACGCGGCATTGTCCGGCTGACGCTCGCGCGCCCTGAAAAGCACAACGCGCTCTCGGCCTTGATGATCGGCGAACTCAGGGAGATTGCCGGCCGGCTTGGAGCCGATCAGACCGTGCGGGCGGTCGTTCTCGAAGCGGAAGGCAAGAGTTTTTGCGCGGGCGGCGACCTGGAGTGGATGCGGCGGCAGTTCGCGGCAGACAGGCCGACGCGGATCGCCGAGGCGACGCGGCTGGCGATGATGTTCAAGGCGTTGAACGAGATGCCGAAACCGTTGATCGCGCGGGTCCACGGCAGCGCCTTCGGCGGTGGGGTGGGGCTGATCAGCGTATGCGATGCCGTCGTCGCCGAGCGCGGGGCGAAATTCGGGCTGACGGAAACCCGCCTCGGGCTTATCCCGGCTACCATCAGCCCCTATGTCGTCGCCCGGATCGGGGAGGCGAGGGCGCGGCCTATGTTCATGTCGGCGCGGATTTTCGGGGCCGAAGAGGCGAAAACCGCTGGCCTGGTCTCGATGGTCTCGAACGTTGCCACGTTGGATGCCGCCGTAGAGGCCGAAGTCGCGTCCTACCTGGTGGCGGCTCCGGGAGCCGCCGGCCGTGCCAAGCGGCTTGCGCGGTCGCTCGGCAGCCCGATTACCGATGCCGTCATCGCTTCGACGATAGAGCAACTCGCCGACACCTGGGAAACCAAAGAAGCGCAAGAGGGGGTCGCGGCCTTCTTCGAGCGCCGCGAACCGTCCTGGCGGAGCTGAGCTTCCTAAAGCGCTGCGCGTCTTTTCAAAGGCGCAAGGGTCGCCGTTTGAATTGCTGCATGTCTTTAATCGAGGTCGATTAACGGAGACATGCAGTGGCGGAAATTGGGCTTGAATTGCGCCGTATCTAATCCTAATTTAATAGTGGACTGCTCAAAATAGGATCGAGTTTGTCATGATGGCTGTCGACTTCCAGATTCCGGCGGCACGCTTCGGGGATGATCATTCGCCGTACCTGTCGGCACGCCTCGTCGCCGACCGGCTCGGCGTCACACTTGCCGAACTCGCCAAGCTGATCGGCGTGGCACGCAACACGCTGACGGCAAAGTCTGGCGCGCGAAAGGTCGACAGCGCTTTGAGCAAGGTCGTCCGCATCCTCGCAATGGCGTCTGAAATGGCCGGCGACGAAGCCCGCGCCGTCATTTGGTTCAAACATCAGCCGATCCCCGGCTGGGCCGGCAAGACCGCTTATGACCTGGTCGGCGAAGGCAAGGCCGACAAGGTCCTCGCCTATCTCGAGGCCATCCGCGCCGGCGTCTACGCCTGAGGATGAGGAGAAGTGTGAGCGGATCTCCGCCCGCGTCCCGCTCCGATCAGGAACAAATGTCGCCGGCGGAGCCGATGACGCTCTGGCGTGCCTTCGTGCCCCGCTGGGCGCATATGCCGCTTTCCGGAGAGGGTGCCGCCCGGTTCGGTGGCCGATGGAATCCCGTCGGCACGCCGACGATCTACGCGGCGCGGGAGCTTTCCACCGCTTGGGCCGAATATAACCAGGGTTTCGTGCAGCATCCGGCGCTGATCGTCCAACTCGAGCTTCGCGACGCGAAGCTGGCGGACCTGACGAGTGGCGATGTGCTTGCCGAACTCCGGCTGGAAGAGGCGATCCACCGCTGCGAATGGCGCGACGCACTCGACAGGGGCTCAATGCCGCATACGCACAAGACCCGGGCCGACCTTCTGAAGCGCGGCTATGACGGCGTGATCTATCCGTCCTACATGTCGCCCGGCGGCACATGTGTCGCCCTCTGGCGCTGGAACGGCCGGAGCGGACCGCAGCTCGACGTCATCGATCCAGAGGGCCGGCTCCCGAAATCGCCAGCCTCCTGGCTTTAGATGAGCACCTTACCCGGATTGAGGATGCCGTTCGGATCGAGCGCGGTCTTGATGCGCCGCATGACCTCGATCTCTGCCGGACTGCGGGATCGGTCGAGAAAATCGCGTTTCAGGGTACCGATGCCGTGTTCCGCGGAGATCGAGCCGTGGTAGCGGCCGACGAGGGTGTAGACGATCTCGTCGACCGCATGCAGCGTCTCGGGCGCATCCGGGGCCGAGAAGGCGATGTGCAGGTTGCTGTCGGCGACATGGCCGAAGAAGGACACATGGGCTGAGGGAAACGCCTCGTGGAGTGCGGCGCCGCACGCCTCGGCGAAACGGCCGATCGCCCCGATCGGCAGGCTGACGTCGAAATTGGCGAGCGACGGCAGCCGGTCGAGCGCATGCCCTTCGCGAACGCGCCAGAAGGTCTGCGCTTCTTTTTCCGACTGCGCGATCAGCGCATCGCCGATCAACCCGTCTTCGAGCACCTGTCCAAGAAAGACCTCGAATGCGTCGCGCTTGCCGTCGCGGCCCTGCGTATCCTGTTCGATGATCACGGCGAAGGCGGGCGATGTCTCGAAAAGCCGCAAGCCTTCGGCCTCGCAAGTGAAGCGAAAATAGCTTTCCCACATCGTCTCGAAAGCCGACAGGCCGGGGAGTTGCTGCTGCGCCCGCTTGAGCAAGGCGGCGACATCGGCATAGCTGGCGAGGGCGCAGAGCGCCGTCAGGCGACCCGTCGGCAAGGGGCGGAGCCGGAGAACGGCGCGGGTGATGATGCCGAGCGTGCCCTCCGAGCCGATGAAGAGCTGCCGGAGATCATAGCCGGTATTGTTCTTCACCATCTTGTTCAGCGAGGAGAGCACGGTACCGTCTGCGAGCACGGCTTCCAGACCCAGCACATTGTCGCGGGTCACGCCGTAGCGGATGACCCGGATGCCGCCGGCATTGGTGGCGAGATTGCCGCCGATCTGGCAGGAGCCGCGGGCCCCGAGGTCGATCGGCAGCAGGAACCCGGCCTGCTCGGCGGCGCGCTGCGCCACGTCGAGCGGCGTTCCTGCAAGCACCGTCATCGTGGCAGCGGCGCTGTCGATCTCCCCGATGCCGGACATCCGCTCAAGGGAGATGACGATGTCTTCGGTCTTTGGGTTGGCGCCGCCAGCCAGACCGGTCATGCCGCCCTGCGGCACGACGTTCTGGTGGTGTTCGTTGCAGATTTTCAGGGCGATGGCGACCTCGGCTGCACCTGCCGGGCGAACGACCGCCTTCGGCAGGCTGCGTCCCGTCAGGCTGGCATCGCTGCGATAACGGTCGCCGATGCGGTCGCCGGTCAATACGGCCTCGCCGAGGGATTGAACAAGCTCTTCGATGACGGTCATGCGGTGGCTCCACGCGCGGCGGGCAGCAATCCGAGGAACGGAATCGGATCGATCGATCTCGCCCGATGCTATCCCTCCGATAGAGTAAACCGGAAGTCGGCGCCAGCCAGTGCCGCGTCACGACGCGGCACTGTGATGCCGCTTCAGGTGCCGGTGCGTGCCAGCTCGCTCACCGGTGCTTCCACCTCTCTCGAGACGGCTGCGACATCCCCTTCCTTGCGGAAGAGCGTCCACTTGGTCGGCCGGAAGGCGACACGGGTGTGGTCGGTCGATGAGGCGCGCTCCGGCGGCAATTCGATCTCGACCGGAGGGTGGGTCTTGCCGAGATCGATCTCGAGGTGCCGTGTGCCGGCGACGCGGCGGCTCGTCGTCACTAGGCCCGCGAGACAGCCGCCGCAGCCATCGATGAGTTCGATGTCGTGCGGACGGAAGTAGAGCGTTGCCGCCCCGTCCGGCTCGCTTGTGGCGCGCAGGCCGATCGGGCGGTCCTCGAACCAGATCTCGCCGCTCGAAAGCGTCACGTCGATGCAGTTCGACTGGCCGATGAAGCCATAGACGAAGGGCGAGATCGGGTGGTCGTAGATCTCGTCGGGTGTGCCGACCTGCTCGATCGCACCCTTGCTCATCACCACGACTCGGTCGGCGAGTTCGAGGGCCTCCTCCTGGTCATGTGTCACGAAAACCGTCGTGTGGCCGGTGCGGTCGTGGATTTCCCGCAGCCACTTGCGCAGTTCCTTACGCACCTGCGCGTCGAGCGCGCCGAAGGGCTCGTCGAGCAGTAAGACGTTCGGTTCCACCGCCATGGCGCGTGCCAGCGCCACCCGCTGGCGCTGGCCGCCGGAGAGCTGGGCAGGATAGCGCTTTTCCAGGCCGGACAGCTGCACCAGTTCGAGCAGGTCGAGAGCCCGGCGGCGGATATCGGCGGCCGGCGGCCGGCGGCTCGCCGGCCGGACCTTCAGCCCGAAGGAGACGTTATCAAGCACGGTCATGTGCCGGAAAAGCGCATAATGCTGGAAGACGAAGCCGATGTTTCGCTGCTGCACCGTCTTCTTCGAGGCATCCTCGGCGCCGAAGAAGATCGTCCCGTCGGTCGGACTCTCAAGCCCGGCGATGAGCCTCAGCAGCGTCGTCTTGCCCGAGCCGGAGGGGCCGAGTAACGCGATCAGTTCACCGGAGCGGATGTCGAGCGACACGTCGTCGAGCGCCGGAAAGCGGCCGAATTCCTTGCGTATGTTCTGGACGCGGACTTCCATGGATGTATGGACCTTTCAATGCCTGCGGCTGGCAGCGATTTCGTCGCTGTAGCGGATTTCAAGCGCCGTCTTCAGGACGAGCGTCACCAGCGCCAGGAGCGCAAGGACTGCCGCCACCGCGAATGCAGCCACGAAATTGTACTCATTATAGAGGATCTCGACCTGCAAGGGCATGGTGTTCGTTTGGCCGCGAATGTGACCAGAAACCACGGACACGGCGCCGAACTCGCCCATCGCCCGGGCATTGCAGAGCAGCACGCCATAGAGCAAGCCCCATTTGATGTTCGGCAGGGTCACATGCCAGAAGGTCTGCCAGCCGGTCGCCCCAAGCGACAGCGCCGCCTCTTCGTCGCTCGTTCCCTGCTCCTGCATCAGCGGGATGAGTTCGCGGGCGACGAAGGGAAAGGTCACGAAAACGGTGGCAAGCACAAGGCCGGGCACGGCGAAGAGAATCTGAATACCGTGCTTCTGCAGGAAGGGGCCGAGGGCGCTGTTGGCGCCGAAGAGCAGGACGAAGACGAGGCCCGAGATCACCGGCGACACGGAGAAGGGCAGGTCTATCAGGGTCGTCAGAAACGCCTTGCCCTTGAACTCGAATTTGGCGATGGCCCATGCGGCCGCTACCCCGAAGACCAGGTTCAGGGGAACGGAGATTGCTGCGACGATCAGCGTCAGGCGGATCGCCGAAAAGGTCTCGGGATCGCGAAGCGCCGTCGCGAACTCGGCCGGCCCCTTGCGAAACGCCTCGATGAAGACGGTCGCGAGCGGCAGGAGGAGGAAAAGGGCAACGAAACCGAGCGCGACTGCGATCAGCGTCAGGCGCGCGACCCGCGTTTCCGATGTTGCCGCTTTCACGAGTTTGGATGACGCCGTCGGGGCCGTGCTGGTATCAAGCGCCATTGCTGTATCTCCGTCTGCTCCAGGCCTGGATAGAGTTGATGACGAGCAGCATGATGAACGAGAGGAACAGCATCACCGTGGCGATTGCGGTCGCAGCCGGATAGTTGAACTCCTCCAGACGGATGATGATCAGCAGCGGTGCGATCTCCGAAACATAGGGTAGGTTGCCGGCGATGAAGATCACCGAGCCGTATTCGCCGACGCCGCGTGCAAAGGCAAGCGCAAAGCCGGTCAGCCCGGCCGGTAGCAGTCCCGGCAGCAGGACCCGGCTGATCGTCTGAAACCGGCTGGCGCCGAGCGTCGCGGCCGCCTCTTCGACCTCCTTGTCGATTTCCTCCATGACCGGCTGAACCGTGCGCACCACGAAAGGCAGGCCGACGAAGACGAGCGCCACGACTATGCCGGCTGGCGTGAAGGCGATCTTGATGCCGAGCGGTTCGAGCAGCGAGCCGATCCAGCCGTTCGGCGCATAGAGCGCCGTCAGGGCGATGCCGGCAACGGCGGTCGGGAGCGCGAAAGGCAGGTCGACCATGGCGTCGATCACCCGCTTTCCCGGGAAGCGATAGCGCACCAGCACCCAGGCGAGAATGACGCCGAAGAACAGGTTGACGACCGCGGCGATGAAGGCGGTGCCGAAGCTGATCGTCAAGGCGTTGACGGTGCGCTCGTCGAGGACGAGCGCTATGAAATTGGACCAGCCGAGGCCCGTCGAGCGCCAGATCAGGCCGGAGAGGGGAATGAGGACGATAAGGGTGAGCCAGGCCAGTGTGACGCCGAGCGCCAATCCGAAACCCGGAATGACGCTCGGCTGCCGAAACCGCCATCGCGTGCTGCTGCGAAAGGCCATATGCTGTTATTGTCCCGGCTTGTAGATCTGATCGAAGATCCCGCCATCGGCGAAGAATTTCGGCTGAGCTTCCTTCCAACCGCCGAATTCGTCAATAGTGACGAGTTTCACGTCGGCGAAGCGGGCGGTGTCCTTCGGGTCGGCAAGCTCCGGCTTGAACGGCCGGTAATAGTGCTTGGCGGCGAGCTTCTGGCCGGCATCGCTGTAGAGATAGTTGAGGTAGGCTTCCGCCACCTTGCGGGTGCCCTTCGCGTCGACATTGCCGTCGACGAGCGCCACCGGCGGCTCGGCCTTGATCGAGGTTGACGGCGTGACGATCTCGAAATTGTCGGGGCCGAGTTCCTCGAGCGAAAGATAGGCTTCGTTTTCCCAGGCGAGCAGCACGTCGCCGAGGCCGCGCTGGACGAAGGTGGTGGTTGCGCCGCGCGCGCCGGTATCCAGCACCGGAACGTGCTTGAAGAGCTGCGTCACATATTCCTGCGCCTTGCCATCGTCGCCGTTGTTGGCGGCGCGCGCCCAAGCCCAGGCGGCGAGGAAGTTCCAGCGGGCGCCGCCCGAGGTCTTCGGGTTCGGCGTGATGACCTGGATGCCCTCCTTGGTCAGGTCGCCCCAATCCTTGACGCCCTTCGGATTGCCCTTGCGGACCAGGAAGACGATCGTCGACGTATAGGGAGCGCTGTTGTTTTCGAGGCGTTTTTTCCAATCGGCCGGGATCTTGCCGGTCGCCTGTGCAATCGCGTCGATGTCGGCTTCGAGCGCCAGCGTCACCACATCCGCTTCCAGGCCATCGATCACCGATCGAGCCTGCTTGCCCGAGCCGCCATGCGAAGTCTGGATCGTGACGGTCTCGCCCGTATCGGCCTTCCATTTTTCCGCGAAGGCGGCGTTGAAGTCCTTGTAGAGTTCCCGCGTCGGGTCATAGGAGACGTTCAGGATTGTCGTATCGGCGGCGGCAACACCGATCGAGCCGAGCTGCAAGCTTCCGACCACAAGTGCTAGTTTCATCATTCCGGCAAGTCTATTCGAACGCATGTCGACCTCCATCCTTTGCCAGATAAAACTATCAATTTAATAGACTACATCAACGCAAACATGTGACGCCGGCAGGCGGATTTGGGAAATGTCGTATCCTAATTTAGGCGTTTCCGGGAATTCCGTGCCGAACCGCTTCGCTCGGCGCGCAGGAGCATGGCCCATTTTTGCGCTGGGCCAAAGTAACTTTACGTGTGGCACGCGGCGATCGCCGCCGGTCGACCGCTGGCACGGCGATGGTCCCGGGGTACGGCAGACGAGGGGCCGTGGAGCGTTTCAAGGAGGCAGAAGCGCAGGCCCCCCGTCAGAGAACGCGACCGCGCGCCACAACGCTCCACTCGGCTTTCGGCTGACCGGCCTCGAGAATGTGGACCGCATCGACCATGTTGGTCACCACGCAGGCGTGGTTCGGAACGACGCGAACCTGCTCGCCGACCTTAAGGCGGATCGGACCGTCGCAGACCAGCCTGCCGTGCTCCTCGGATAGCTGGTCGATGCGGATGTCGTCGTGCCCGAGCACATGGCCATAGCCGGCGAGGCCGAGCAGGTCGGAGGTCAGCACCTTGCTGCCGGCGTCGATGATCGCCCGGTTTTCGGCCGGAACGGAGACGACCGTCGCAAGCACCGTGAGGGCACAATCCTGCCATGTGGCGACTCCGCGGGCGACGAGGGAGCGGTCGTTGTAAATATAGGTGCCCGGGCGATACTCGGTCGCGATCGGTGCCTCGGCCGCCTGCATCATGCTCGGCGTGCCGCCGGACGTGATGGTGGGGACCTCCAGCCCCTCCGCTTCGATCAGCCGCTTTGCTTCGCTCATGAAGGCTTGCACCCGCGCCTCACCGCCGGCCGGCGGATAGGTCATCAAACCGCCGAACCGCAATCCGGGCGCCTCGGCAACGCGTCGCGCAAGCTCTGCCGCCGCCTCGGGCGAGGCGACGCCGCAGCGGTCGGCGCCGGTGTTGCATTCGACGAGCACCGTGAGCGGCTTCGTAGCGTCGGCGAAAACGGCGGACATGCCGTCGACCACCGCCGGATTGTCGGCAACCACGCTGAGGGCTACCCGCTCGTTCAACCGGACCAGCCTTGCGAGCTTTGCCTCGCCGAGGATGTTGTAGGTGATCAGCACATCCTTGATCCGGGGGCTGCCATCGACCATCGCCTCGGCTTCGGAGACCTTCTGGCAGGTTATGCCGATCGCCCCTGCCTCGAGCTGCAGCTCCGCCATCTGCGGCAGCTTGTGCGTCTTGATGTGCGGACGCACGCGAATGCCGTGCCGATCGGCATAGGCCTGGAAGGCGTAAATGTTACGGCGGGCAATGTCGAGATCGACGAGCACGGCGGGCGTTTCGATCGGCAGCTGCATTGGCTCGGTTCCTCCACGAGATGGCACGGACGGCGAATCTCGCCGAAGCCGCTTGACAAGTTATGACCCGAGGCATTTGATAGGTCAATCCGGTATTGAGGACGTATGTCCAAAATAACGGACAACGAATTCACCGGGAACGAAAAGGGGAGATCTCCGATGCTCAAGACATTCGCCATCGCTGCGAGCCTCGCAGTCGCCGCGCTCGCTGCCATGCCGGCGCAAGCGCAGCAGCCGTCCAGCAAGCTTGATGAGGTTCTGGCGCGCGGCCATCTGATACTCGGCACCGGCAGCACGAACGCGCCGTGGCACTTCAAGAGCGCCGAGGACAAGCTGCAGGGCTTCGACGTTGACATGGGGCGCATCATCGCCAAGGCCCTGTTCGGGGATCCCGACAAGATCGAATATGTCAACCAGTCGTCGGATGCGCGCATTCCCAACATTACCACCGGCAAGGTCGATCTCACCTGCCAGTTCATGACGGTCACCGGCGAACGCGCCCAGCAGATCGCCTTCACCATTCCCTATTATCGCGAGGGCGTCGGCCTGATGCTGAAGGGCGACGGCAAGTATGCCGACTACAAGGCACTGAAGGATGCGGGATCATCTGTCACCGTCTCGGTGCTGCAGAACGTCTACGCGGAGGACATGGTCCATGCCGCCCTGCCGGACGCGACGGTCGACCAGTATGAATCGGTGGACCTGATCTATCAGGCGCTGGAATCCGGCCGCGCCGATGCGGCGGCCACCGACCAGTCGTCGCTAGCCTGGTACATGACCCAGAACCCGGGCCGCTATAAGGATGCCGGCTATGGCTGGAACCCGCAGACCTATGCCTGCGGCGTCAAGCGCGGCGACCAGGACTGGCTGAACTTCGTCAACACGGCGCTGCACGAAGCGATGACCGGTGTCGAATTCGACTTCTACGCCAAGTCGTTCAAGACCTGGTTCGGCAAGGACCTCACCCCGCCGCAGATCGGTTTCCCGGTCGAGTACAAGTAAGCCCTCGTCACGGCGGCGCCGCCATTCGGCGGTGCCGCCCCGAAGCGTGCTGAGAGGCGAGTGCGCCCATGACCTATACATTGAATTTCGCGGCTGTCTGGCGCTCCTTCGACCTGCTGCTGCAGGGGCTGGCGCTTAGCCTTGGCCTTGCCGTCGTGGCTATCCTCGCCGGCTGCGTGATCGGACTGATCACCGCCTTCGGGCTCGTTTCCAAAAGCATGCTCCTGCGCAAACCTGCCGGTCTGTACGTGACGATCATCCGCAACACGCCGATCCTGGTGCTCGTGCTGTTCAGCTATTTCGCCCTTCCGGAGCTCGGCGTGCGGCTCGGCAAGATCCAGAGCTTCGTGCTGACGCTCGCCATCTATTCGGGCGCCTACCTTGCCGAAGTGTTCCGCGGCGGCCTCATCGCCGTGCCGCCGGGACAGCGCGAGGCGGGGCTTGCGATCGGCCTTACGGAGATGCAGATACGCATCTCGATCATCATCCCGCTGATGCTGCGCAACGTCCTGCCGTCACTCGGCAGCACGTTGATCTCGCTGTTCAAGGATACGTCGCTCGCAGCCGCCATCGCCGTGCCGGAGCTGACCTTCGAGGCGCGCAAGATCAATGTCGAGACCTTCCGCGTCATCGAGACCTGGATCGTCGCGAGCTGCCTCTACGTCGCAACCTGCTCGCTCTTGGCCGCGCTGATGCGCGCCGTCGAGCGCCGTCTCGCCGTCCCGAGGTGACGCCCATGGATTTGGGTTTCATCGATCAGCTCTGGGTCGCCCGCGTTCCCCTCCTCAAAGGTCTCGGCGTGTCGATTTCGATCTCGCTGCTGGCGATCGTCGTCGGCACCGTCCTCGGCATTTTCGTCGGCCTGGCGCTCACCTATGGCTACAGGCCGATCAAATGGCTGGTGCGCGGCTATACCGACTTCATCCGCGGCACGCCGGTGCTCGTGCTGGTTCTGGCGAGCTATTATGTGCTCAGCACCGTCGGCATCGATCTCGGGCCGTTCCAGGCGGGCGTGCTGGCGCTTGCGGTCTTCTGCAGCTCGCATGTCGGCGAACTGGTGCGCGGCGCGCTGCAGTCCATCCCCAAGGGTCAGACCGAGGCCGCCAAGGCGATCGGGCTGACCTTCCCGCAAACCTTCGCCTATGTGCTCGGACCGCAGGCGCTTCGCCAGGCGCTGCCGGCCTGGGTCAATACGGCGGCGGAAATGGTCAAGGCTTCGACGCTACTGTCGATCATCGGTGTCGGCGAACTGCTGTTGCGCACTCAGGAAGTGATTTCCCGCACCTTCATGAGCCTCGAATTCTATTTCTTCGCGGGCTTCCTCTATTTCGTCATGAATTACGGCATCGAGCGCTTCGGACGCTACGTCGAGCGCAAGACCGCCGTCCCATCGTGAGGCTCCGATGACCAACCTTCTTGAAATCCGCGATCTCCATAAGCGCTACGGCACGGTCGAGGTGCTGAAGGGCGTCGATTGCTCCATGCCCCAGGGCGAGGTGATCAGCATCATCGGCTCCAGCGGCTCCGGCAAGACGACCATGCTCCGCTGCATCAACATGCTCGAGGAATTCCAGGGCGGCACGATCGCGATCGACGGCCAGGAGATCGGCTACGAGACGGCGGGCGGCGTGCGCCGCCGCAAGCCGGAGCGCGAGATCGCCCGCCAGCGGGCCCTGACCGGCATGGCCTTCCAGCAGTTCAACCTGTTTCCGCACATGACCGCCGCCGCCAACGTCATGCTCGGCCTCGTCAAGGTGAAGAAGATGGGCCGCGACGAGGCGCGGGCGCTGGCGGAGAAATGGCTCGACCGCGTCGGCCTGCTCTCGCGCAAAGACCATTATCCGGGCCAGCTTTCCGGTGGCCAGCAGCAGCGCGTGGCGATCGCCCGCGCCATCGCCATGAACCCGAAGCTGATGCTCTTCGACGAGGTGACCTCGGCGCTCGACCCCGAGCTCGTCAACGAGGTGCTGCAGGTGATCAAGGCGCTCGCGGAGGACGGCATGAGCATGCTGATCGTCACCCACGAGATGCGGTTCGCCTATGAGGTGTCGTCGCGGGTGATCTTCATGAACCAGGGACGCATCGGCGAGGAAGGCAATCCTCGCGAAATGTTCCTGAAGCCGCAGACCGAGCGGCTGGCGGAATTTTTGAAGACCTCAAAGTTCAACTAACAGTGAATTTCAAGGAAGAAGTGGAGTGTAGTGTGACGATCAAGCGTTTTGGAACGGGGGAAACCGGTGCCGGCAAGCAGCCCTTGCCCTTTGCTCGCGCGGTCGAGGCGAATGGCTGGCTCTATGTTTCGGGGCAGGTCGCCATGGAGAAGGGCGAGATCATCGGCGGCGGCATCGTCGCCGAAAGCCGCAAGGCGATCGAGAACATGATCGCCATCCTCGATGAGGCGGGCTATGGCGTCGAAGACGTGGTCAGGATCGGCGTCTGGCTCGACGATCCGCGCGACTTCTGGACGTTCAACGGCGTCTATGCGGAGTATTTCGGCAGCAACCCGCCGGCCCGCGCCTGCGTGCAGTCGCGTATGATGGTCGACTGCAAGGTGGAAGTTGACTGCGTCGCCTACAAGGCTAAATGAAGTGAACCGGGCGTGCTTCGCGCGCCCTTCCAACACGATCGAGGACGCGATGGCGGAGGTGGAAGACACGATCAATCGTAGGGCACGGGGTCTCGATCGGGCCTTCGAGATCCTCGATTATCTGCGCCTGCAGCGCCAGCCGCTGCGCCCCAACGAGATCGCCCAGGGAATTGGCGCACCGCGCTCGTCGGTCTATGAGCTCGTCAATCTGCTGCTGCGCCAGGGCGTCATCGAGTACCGGGGCGATGATGGCCGCGTCTTTTTGGGCCGCAAGCTCTATTTCCTCGGAGCGGCTTACGCCGAGCAGTTCGACCTGATGCGCGAATGCGAGCATCTGCTTTCGAGGGTCGCCGAGGAGACGCGCGAGACCGCGCAGATGTGCCAGCTCGAGGGCAATAAATATGCCGTGGTGCTGATGAACGAGGGCAGCCGGCCGTTCCGCATCTCCACGAATATCGGCGAGCCGGTCGCCATTCCGTGGACCGCTTCCGGCCGCCTCCTCGTCGACCATATGAGCGACGAGGAGATAATGGCCTTCATCCCGGAAAGCGACTTCGTACTGCCGAACGGCAAGCACCTGGATCCGGCCGAGTTCATCTCGCAGGTCCGGCAGGCCAAGAAAGACGGCTATTTCACCTTCAACAGCATCGTCGATAGCTTCACCCATTGCTTCGCCGTGCCGATCTACGACGCGGAGGAAGTCTGCATCGCCACTCTCTGCCTCGTATCGCCGAAGGAAGATGGGCTGCGCAATCGCGACGCCTATCTGCGGGTGCTGGTCGATGCGGCGGGCGAACTATCGGAAAAGCTCGGCTATCGGCAGGCCGGTGCGGCAACGGCGCGGAGCGTCGCCGGCCGCTAAAACCCGGAGAGGCGTGAGCGACAGACAAGAAGGCTTCATGCCGTCCGAACGGAGCGGCCGCTTGCCGGATCGAAGAGATGCAGTGCCGCTTCCTCGAACGAGAAGGCCCGCGTCGATCCCGCGGCGAGCGGCGTTCGTGGTGGCAGGCAGGCGGTGATCCGTTGTCCGCCGACCCTTGCCGTGGTCACCAGCTCCGGTCCGGTCAATTCCATCACCTCGATATCGGCAACCAAGCGGACGCCGCTTGCGCTGGGATCCGCGAGCCGGAGCGCTTCGGGCCGAATGCCGACCTCGACGCGCCCGCCCGATACCGCGGTTCTCCTGAAATCTTGCGGCAGCGGCAGCACCTGGTCGGAGCCAGCGATTCTCAGCTGGTCTCCGACGATTTCCGCATCGAGGATGTTCATCGGCGGCGAGCCGACGAAGCCGGCGACGTAAAGGGTCGCCGGCCGGTCGTAGATCTCCGCCGGCGTGCCGAGCTGTTCGATGCGGCCGTCGCGCATGACGGCGATGCGGGTGGCGAGCGTCATCGCTTCGATCTGGTCGTGCGTGACGTAGACGACAGTCGTCTTCAGCATCTGGTGCAGGCGCTTGAGCTCGGTGCGCATCTCCATGCGCAGCTTGGCATCGAGGTTCGACAGCGGCTCGTCGAAGAGGAAGACCTGCGGGTTGCGCACCAGCGCCCGGCCGATCGCGACCCGCTGGCGCTGGCCGCCGGAAAGCTGGCTCGGCCTGCGGTCCAGCAGGTTCTCGATCTGTAGCAGCTTGGCGGCTTCGCGCACCGCCTTTTCCCGCTCGGCCGAGGGCACCTTGCGCATTTCGAGGCCGAAGCCGATGTTGCGGGCGACGCTCATGTTCGGATAGAGCGCGTAGGACTGGAACACCATGGCGATGTCGCGATCCTTGGGATGGGCGCCGAGGATCGAACGCTCGCCGATCAGGATGTCGCCGCCGCTCGGATCGGCGAGCCCGGCAATGATGTTGAGCAGCGTCGACTTGCCGCAGCCGGAGGAGCCGAGCAGCACCAGGAACTCGCCGCTTTCGAGCGCGATGTCGATGCCCTTCAGCGTTTCGACATCGCCGTAGCGCTTTTGGATGTTGCGGATTTCGAGTGCGCTCATTGGCGGACATCCTCGAGGAGGGCCGAAAGAGGCTTGCCGTAGCTGCGCGGCAGGGTGGAGATCGCCTCCGAGGCGACGGTGACGCCGGTCCTCAAGCAGGCCTCCAGCGGCATTTCGGCGGCGAGCGCCGCCAGGAAGCCGGCGTTGAAGACGTCGCCGGCGCCGATCGTGTCGACGACGGCAACGCGCGGCGCGCCGACGGAAAATTCCTTGCCGTCGTGGTCAATGGCGAGCGCGCCGTGCGGGCCGCGCTTGACGACGACGATCGCATCGGCAGGCATTCGGGATTTCAGGCTGCGCGCCGCCTCCGCCGGGTCGGTGCAACCGGTCAGCGTCGTCGTTTCGACTTCATTGAAGAGCGCGCAATGGCAGCGCTTCAGCCAATTGAGGGTTTTCGATCGATTGGCCTCCGTCCAGCCCTCCAGCGGCCAGCCGGTGTCGAGCGCCACAGCGATCTCATGCGCATCCGCCCAATCGAAGAACGCGTCATAGGCAAGCCTCAGGGCGTCTGTCAGAAAGGACCCGGCGAGCAGGGCGATCCCGCCCCGAAGCGCGTTTCCGTCGAGCATTGCACGCATCTCGTCGAAGCTGAAGAGCGGCAGGTGGCCGCGCGTAGTAAAGAAGGTGCGCTCGCCGTCCGGATGGGTGATGCCGACCGAAAGCGTCGAGCCAACGGTTTCCACCGGCCAGTGGCGCGAGCGCGCGCCGAAGGCCTCCTTCAGCCAGGCGCCGAACTGGTCGTTGCCGACATTGGCGGCGATCGCGTAGTCGACGCCGAGTGACTCCCAGGCAAGCGCGCTGTTGCCGGCACAGCCGCCGACGCGCAGCTCGTCGTGATCGACGATGATCTCCGTGCCTGCCTTGGGCCAGGGCGCGGCAGGCCCGAGGATAAGATCGACATTGACATTGCCGATGACGGCGAGTGGACGCATTTTCTACTCGCTCCGGGTGATCTTGGTGGATCGCACCGGCGTACCGGCATGTTCGACGCGGGCGTCGGCAAAGGCGATCATGAAGGCTTGCGCGACCGGCAGTATGGCGAAGATCGCCGCCATGCCCGCCGCCGGCTTGAAGGGAATTGTCGTCACGCCTGCGAGCGGCGGCTCGCCCGAGGCATCGAAGACGACGACGGGCGAGCCGGCTTCGGCCGCCGAGGCTGCCATGGCGGCGACGAGACCGGCGGTAGGGTCGGCGGCGCGGAAGAGAACGAGGCCGATCGAAGGTCCGAGCATTTCCATCGGTCCATGCCGCAACTGTCCGCCTTCGAGCGAGAAACAGGGAAGCCGCGACAGTTCGGTGAGACCGAGGGCAATCGCCTCGGCGAGGCCCTGAAGGAGACGGCCGGAGGTTACCAAGGCGCTAACGTCGGCGAGCGCTTGCAGTGCGCCTTCGGTCTCGGGCGTTTCGGGTGCTTCGAGGGCGGCCCGCGCTGCTGCCGGGTCGCCACCAAGGGCAGAGAGGATTGCGAGATGCAGCGCGAAGCTGATCGTCAGGCTGCGGGTTGCCGCAAACGCCTTTTCGCTGCCGCCGGCGCCGATCAGTGACGGCACTGCTTTTGCGAGGAAGGAATTTGCCTCGAGCGTCAGGCCAAATGCTTCGGGCGTACCGCCATTCGTCTCCTTGAACCAGCGCAGCACCTCGGCGCTTTCGCCGGATTGCGAGGTGATGAGGATCGTCTTGCCTACGATCGGCAGCGGCTGGCCGAGCTGCTCGGAGAGCGGCAGGGCGACGGCATCGACGCCGAGGGCGCGGTAGAGTGGCTCGACGGCGCGGCCGACCGCATGCGAACCGCCCATGCCGAGAAGCAGAAGCCGGCCGGTCGACTTCAGCGATGCCGCCACCCCTTCAGCAAGGGCGGCCGCCTCACCGTAGGAGGCAAGGGCATCGGCGTGCTGGCGGCCCATCTCGCGATCGATCGCGACGAGCCCGATCGGGCGTTGTTTCGAGCTTCGCATGATCATCCCTTTACGCCGCCGCTGGTGAGCCCGGATATCAGGGCCCGTTGCATGACGAGGCCAATTAGCACCGGGGGCAGGGCGGCAAGCACCCCGGCGGTCGCGATCAGCCCGTAGTCGGAAACACGGCCGCCGGCGAGGTCGGCGATGGCGACCGTCAGGGTCTTGGCGCGCAGGTCGGAGGTGAAGAGCAGCGCGTAGAAGAACTCGTCCCAGGCGAGCAGGAAGGCGAAGAGCGCCGAGGTTGCCATGACGGGGGCGGCGAGCGGTAGCGTCAGCAATCTGAGGATCTGGTCGAGCCGCGCGCCGTCGATCATCGCTGCGCTCTCGATCTCCCGCGGTATCGCATCGAAGCCGGATTTGAGAAGCCAGGTGGTAAAGGGCGCCAGAATGGTGAGGTAGACGAGCGCGAGCCCGAAGACCGAATTGAGCAGCCCGAAATAGGCAAGGCCCATATAGAGCGGCACGGCAAGTGCTACCGGCGGCAGCATATAGGTGGCGATCACGGCATAGAGCGACCAAGAGACGGCGGGCGTCCGCGACACCGCCCAGGCAGCCGGGACGGCGACGACGATCGCGGCAAGCGTTGCCATGCCGGCGACCTGCAGGCTGTTGACGAGCGAGGCGACGAAGGCGGCACCGGCGCTGTTTTCGACGGCAGAGAGCAGAGTGCGGTAGCGGGAGAGGTCGATGTCGCTCGGCCACCAGGCGAGCGGCTTGGCAGAGAGGTCGGCGGCCGGCGAAATGCTCATGACGAAAAGCCACACGACCGGGGCAAGGACGACCGCGGCAAGGAGCAGCGCGCTCGCATAGACGAAGGCGTTGAAGAGCGGGTTCCGGCGCTCCATCACGAGGCTCCTGCGGCCCTGCGGAGCAGCGCCGCATAGGCGGCGGCGAGAATGGTGACGAGCAGGGTGACGATCAGCGCCAGCGACGCCCCGGAACCAGCCCGTTGGAAGGAGAAGGCCTCCTGATAGACGAGGATCGACAGCGTGCGCGTGCTGTTCGCCGGTCCGCCGCGCGTCATCACCCAGATGATGTCGAACACCTTGAAGGCCTCGATGGTGCGGAGCACCAGCGCCACCAGCAGCGGCCCGGCCAGATAGGGCATGATGACGAAACGGAAGCGGTTGAAGGGTCCGGCGCCGTCGACAAGAGCGGCGGCGGTGATGTCGCGGGGAACGGCCTGCAGCGCGGCCAGTGCGATGAGCGTGACCAGCGGAAAGTTCTTCCAGCAGTCGGCGATGATCAGCGCGGTCAGCGCCGAGCCCGGCTCGCCGAGCCAGGAGCGGTAGTTGTCGATCAGGCCGAGTTGGGTAAGTGCGGCGTTGAGCGCGCCATATTCCGGATTGTAGATCAGCCGCCACAGCGTCGCATTGACCACCGTCGGCAACGCCCAGGGCAGGATCATCAGGGCTCTGAGCGCCGTTCGGCCACGGAATTGCTGGTTGAGGAGAAGGGCGGCGAGGACACCGAGCACCATTTCTGCGGCGACCGAGACGACGGCGAACCAGGTCGTCGTGACGAGCGCTCTTTGGAAGTTCGAGCCCCCCAGCATTCTGGCATAGTTGTCGATGCCGACAAAGCTTCCCTCGGTGCCGACGAGCTTGGCATTGGTGAAGGAAAGCCGCACCGTATCGACGAGCGGCCAGCCGATCACCGAGACCATGACCGCGAGCAGCGGCAGCATCAGCAGCCATGCGCGTGTCGAAATCCAGGTGCCGGACATGAATGAAACCCTTGCCGATCGTTCGATATTGAGGTTGTTGCGCTGACAAAATGGGTCCCGGGCGGCAAGCCCGGGACCCCATTGTCGTATTGCCGTTAGAGCCCGCTGTTTTCAGCGGCGGTCTTCAGCGCATCCTCCGGCGAAGCCTGGCCGAGCAGCGCCTCTTGGATCGCCTGCTGCAATGCGGTCGAGAGTTCCTGGTATTTCGGCGTGGTCGGCCGCGGATACATGGCGGCAAGCCCGCGTTTCGCCGCGGCGATCAGCTCTTCCTGGCCCTTCGTCACATTCGGGTCTTCATAGGACGACGCCCAGATTGGCAGGCTGAGCTTCGCATAGGCGTTCTGCGTTTCCTGCGAGGTCATGTGGACGATATATTTCCACGCCTCTTCCGGATGCTTGCTGGTTGCGGTGATGCCGAGCCCCATGGAGCCGTTGACGGCGGAAACCTCGCTCTTGCCGGCAACGCCTGGAGCCGGCACGACGCCGACCTTGCCGGCCACCCTGCTCTCCTTGGGATCGTTGGCGAGATTGTACATGTAGGTCCAGTTGAGCGCGAAAGCGGCCTCGCCGTTCTGGAACACCTTGCGCACATCCTCCTCGAGGAATTCCTTGGAGTTCGGATTGGTGAGGCCGGAGGTGTAGCTCGTCACCATGTAGTTCAGCGCCTCGAGGCCGCCGCCCGTCGTGAAGGCGGGCTTGCCGCCGTCGAGGAACTTGCCGCCATAGGCGCTGACCAGCGTCGTGTAGTCGCAGATCGCGGCTTCCGCCTGCGACCAGCTCCAGGCGATCGGCGTCTGGAGGAGCCCCTTGTCCTTGATCGTCTTTGCCTGCTCGGCAAGCTCGTCCCAGGTCTTCGGCGGCTCCTTGATGCCCGCCTTTTCGAGGATTTCCTTGTTGTAGAACAGGTACTTGGTGTCAAGGATCCACGGCATGCCGTAGCGCTTGCCGTCATATTCGACCGTCGTCCAGGCGCCCGGCAGGATGCCCTTGTTCATCTCGTCGGTGATGCGGTCGGTGACATCGACGAGCACCTTGTTGCTCGCATATTCGGCCGGCCAGATCACGTCGAAGAGGACGACGTCATAGCCGCCGCCGGAGCCCTGAGCCAATACCGTCTTGTCGTGCAGTCCCTCATAGGGGACGAATTCGAGATTGACCTTCACCTCCGGGTTGGCCTTGGTGAAGGCCTCGGTCATGGCGCGCACATCGGCCTCGCTATAGGCGGCCTGCGCCATGAATAGGGCATTCAGCGTCGTTTCCGCATAGGCCTGGCTTGCGAAGGCGGTTCCAATGAGTGTCGCTCCCAGTAAGGCATTGCGTATGGATTTCAACATTGCTGCCTCCAATAGCTGATCGTTCCAGTCTGCATGCGAGAATCCGTCGCTCGCCGCGACGGCCGTCGACAAATCGATCGAAGCGTTCGCGGCCCTGTCGTCGTTCCCCGAGGTTCTTGTGACCTCTATTAAGTCAATTGTCTTGACTTATTTCTTGTTCAATATTCTAGATGAGTCAAGCGGGATTTACGGGATGAACGAGATGCGCCCGATCCGGGCCAAGAGCGGCACCAATCAGGAGGGCGCGAGTGCCCATAATCGCCGTGTGATGATCGACGCGCTGCGCCTCAATGGACAATTGTCGCGCGCCGATCTGGCGCGGGCGACGGCGCTCACGAAGCAGGCCGTGTCGAACATCGTCGAGGAACTAGAGCGCGACGGGCTGGTCGCCTCGCTTGCCGCAGTGCGTAGAGGCCGCGGGCAGCCTTCGACCCCCTATCGGCTGGTGCCGGAGGGTGCTTTCGCCATCGGCCTGCAAATCGACCGGCATGTGACGCGCACCATTGCGGTCGACCTCGTCGGCACGGTGCTTGCCCGGGGCGAGGCGAACTTGCCCGCTGGCGGGCCGGAGCGGGGGACGGAGACCATCCTCTCGCTTATCGACAGCACACAACGGGAACTGGCCAGGGTGGCGCCGCAGTCGCGGGATCGCCTTGTCGGGCTCGGCGTCGCCATGCCGGGTCCTTTCGGCATCGATGCCGATCCGGACGATCCCTGGATGATGGCCCGCTGGCAACGCTTTCCACTTTCTGAAACCCTGGCGAACGGGACCGGACTCGACGTCCGGCTGCAGAACGATGCGGCCGCGGCGGCGACGGCGGAGAAGATGGTCGGCGCCGCCCATGGCTTCGAACAGGCGATCTGCATCTATCTCGGCTACGGTCTCGGCGCCGGCCTGATTCTGGACGGAGAGCTTTATCGCGGCGCCAATGGCAATGCCGGCGAGATCGGCATGATCCTCAGCCGACCGCGGGGAGGGACGGAAGATCAGCGGGCGCCGCTTGAGCACCGCGCGTCGATCGCCTCGCTCTGCAAGATCCTCGCTCTCGACCCGGCCGACCCCGCCCTTTACCGGCATCTCGACGATATGGCCGCTGTCTCGGAGGGCAGAGTTGCCGATTGGATCGCCGACGCGGCTTATGAGTTGAGAGGCGCCGTCCAGATCCTCGAGACGACATTCGATCCCCAGACGATCGTGCTCTGCGGCGGCATGCCGCCCGGCCTCGCGCGCCGGCTCATCGATTCCATCCACCCTCTGCTGCCGTCGATCGCCGAGCGGCGTGCGCGCAGCGCGCCGCGCCTGCAGCTTGGGCTTACCGACCCCTGGGCGGTCGCAATCGGCGCAGCGGCCGAGCCGATCAGCCGGACCTTCGACCCGAGTTTCTCCGCCATCTTGAAGACTCGCGCGCCCCGGTCTCCGTGACCATTTGCGTGCATCTCCACGCAAAGTAACCTTTGTTACTTGAAATATTAGCAATATGGCGGTTAAATGCCGCCTTTCGGTGCAGCGATTTCTGCCGCCATACGATTGCCGATAAACACCCGAATGTTTTCTGGGTGACGCATTCGATAAATGCTTAGAGAAAAGTCTCTTTTTCAAAAGTCAGAGGGGTTGCGGCATGTCTCTTGCCAACCTTCGGAGACTTGAAGCCGAAGCCATTCATGTCCTTCGAGAAGTGGTCGCGACGTTTTCGAACCCCGTCGTCCTTTACTCGATCGGTAAGGACTCGTCCGTTCTCCTGCATCTGGCGATGAAGGCGTTCTTTCCGGCAAAGCCGCCCTTTCCCTTCCTGCATGTGGACACGACGTGGAAGTTCCGGGAGATGATCGAGTTTCGCGACCGGATGGCGCAGGAACGCGGCTTCAAGCTTCTCGTCCATGTTAACCAGGACGGCGTCGAGCAGGGTATCAATCCGTTTACGCATGGGTCCAACCTGCACACCCACGTCATGAAGACGATGGCGCTCCGGCAGGCCCTCGAGAAATACGGCTTCGACGTGGCTTTGGCGGGAGCGCGGCGGGACGAGGAGAAGTCGCGGGCCAAGGAGCGCATGTTCTCGATCCGCAACGCCCAGCACGGCTGGGACCCGAAGCGCCAGCGGCCCGAGATGTGGAAGACCTACAACACCCGCGTCGGCGCCGGCGAGACGATGCGTGTGTTTCCGCTCTCCAACTGGACCGAGTTCGATATCTGGCAATACATCCTTCAGGAAACTATCCCGATCGTGCCGCTCTATTTCGCGGCGCGCCGGCCGGTGGTGAGCCGCGGCGGCACGCTGATCATGGTCGACGACGGCCGCATGCCGCTCGAACCTGGCGAAGAGGTCGTGGATCGGATGGTCCGCTTCCGTACGCTTGGCTGTTATCCACTGACCGGGGCGATCGACTCCGAGGCTGCCACGGTTCCCGACATATTGCGCGAAATGCTGACGGTGCGCACCTCCGAACGGCTGAGTCGGCTGATCGACACAGACGAGGCCGGCGCCATGGAAAAGAAGAAGCGCGAGGGGTATTTCTGATGTCGTATCTTCAATCCGTGCCGCCGCACGACCTGGCGGTGCATCTCGCCGACCACGACGGCAAGGCGGTGCTGCGCTTCATCACCTGCGGCTCTGTCGACGACGGCAAGTCGACGCTGATCGGCCGGCTGCTCGTCGACGCGAAGCTGGTCTTCGAGGACCAATTGGCGAATCTCGGCCGGGTCGGTTCTTCGGGCGGAGCCAATGGCCAAGAAGTCGATCTGGCTTTGCTGCTCGACGGGCTCGAGGCGGAGCGCGAACAGGGCATTACCATCGACGTCGCCTACCGCTATTTCGCCACGGCGAAGCGCAAATTCATCGTCGCCGACACGCCCGGCCACGAGGAATACACGCGCAACATGGTAACCGGTGCTTCGACGGCGGACCTCGCCGTCATCCTCATCGACAGCCGACAGGGTATTCTCCAGCAGACTCGCCGCCATTCCTATATCGCCTCGCTGCTCGGCATTCGCCATGTCGTGCTGGCGGTCAACAAGATCGATCTCGTCGAATTCCGCCAGTCGGTGTTCGACGAAATCGCCCGCGACTACGAAGCTTTCGCGAAGACGCTCGGCTTTGTCAGCATCCAGCCGATCCCGATCTCGGCGCGGTTCGGCGACAACGTTATCTCGCCATCGCAGAACATGCCGTGGTACGAGGGGCCGCCGCTTCTCGACTATCTGGAGACAGTGCCGCTCGATCCGCCCGAGGCGGAGCGGCCCTTCCGTCTCCCGGTGCAGCTGGTCACGCGTCCCAACGCCGATTTCCGCGGCTATGCCGGGCAGATCGCTTCCGGCCGAATCTCGGCCGGCGATCCGCTGGTCGTCGCAAAATCCGGACAGCGCTCGACGGTCAAGGCGATCGTCACCTTCGACGGCAATCTGGCGACCGCGGTTGAGGGCGAGCCGGTGACGCTCGTCCTTGCCGACGACGTCGACGCCTCGCGCGGCGACATGCTGGTCGCCCCCGCCTCGAGGCCCTTCGTCGCCGACCAGTTCCAGGCGCATGTGATCTGGTTCGACGCCAATCCCTTGCTTCCCGGGCGCAGCTATATCCTGAGAACGGAGACGGACAGCGTCGGCGCCACGGTCACGGCGCTGAAGCACCAGGTCAATATCAACAGCTTTGGCCGCGAGGCTGCGAAATCCCTGCAGATGAACGAGGTGGGGGTCTGCAACATCTCGACGCAGGCGCCGATTGCCTTCGACGCCTACAAGGATAACAGGGCGACCGGCAATTTCATCTTCGTCGACCGGGCCAGCAATGCAACGGTCGGCGCCGGCATGATCGATTTCCCGCTCCGGCGCGCCGACAACGTGCATTGGCAGGCGACCGACGTCAACAAAGGGGCGCGTGCGGCCATGAAGAGCCAGCGCCCCGCCGTCCTGTGGTTCACAGGACTTTCCGGCTCCGGCAAGTCGACGATCGCTAATGCGCTCGACCGGCTGCTGCATGCCCGCGGCAAGCACACCTACATGCTCGACGGCGACAATGTGCGCCACGGCCTCAATCGCGACCTCGGCTTCACCGAAGCCGACCGCGTCGAGAACATCCGCCGCGTCGCCGAGGTCGCCAAGCTGATGGCCGATGCCGGGCTGATCGTGCTCGTGTCCTTCATCTCGCCGTTTCGCGGCGAGCGCCGGATGGCCCGCGAGCTGATGGAGGAGGGCGAGTTCATCGAAATCTTCGTCGACACGCCGCTCGAGGAATGCGCGCGGCGCGACCCGAAGGGGCTTTATCAGAAGGCGCTCGCCGGCAAGATAGCCAATTTCACCGGCGTCTCCTCGCCCTACGAGGCGCCGGAGAACCCGGAACTGCATCTGAAGACAGTCGAAGAGGACCCGGTCGCCCTTGCGCTGAAGATCGAGGCATTCCTCGACAGACATAGGGAGGACCAATGACGCTCCTTTGCGAACTCCTCGAGCGCATCGCGCTCGAGGCCGGCGCGTCGATCCTCCCTATCTACGAAGCGGGACCGACGGTCTGCTACAAGGATGATCGCTCGCCGGTGACGGAGGCGGACGAGCGGGCCGAAGCGATCATTCTCGCCCGGCTGGCGGCCGCCTTCCCGCATATCCCGATCGTCGCCGAGGAGGCCGTCGCTTCGGGCTGCGTCCCCGACATCAGTTGCGGCACGTTCTTCCTGGTCGACCCGCTCGACGGGACGAAGGAATTCATCAACCGGCGCGACGATTTCACCGTCAATATCGCCCTGATCGAAGGCTGCGTCCCGGTTGCCGGCATCGTCTATGCGCCGGCGCTGCGTTGCGCCTATGTCGCCGACGAGGGGCGGGCGGAGAAGCTCGTCTTCGGCTCCGGCCGGGTGGGAGAACGGCAGGCGATACGGGTGCGGGCGAGAGGTCCGGCCCTGACCGCCGTTGCCAGCCGTTCGCACTACAGTTCGGAGACCGAGGCCTTTCTCGCCGGCCACGGCGTCACGGATCTGACCTCGGTCGGCTCGTCGCTGAAATTCTGCCTGCTCGCCGAAGGCAGGGCGGATGTCTATCCGCGTTTCGGCCGAACGATGGAATGGGACACGGCGGCAGGCAACGCGGTGCTCAACGCCGCCGGCGGATCGGTGGTCCGGCTCGACGGCTCGCGCCTCTCTTACGGCAAGAGGAAGCAGACGGACGACAGCGACTTCGCAAATCCGCATTTCGTCGCCTGGGCGGATACGTCTTCGGTGTTGACGGCTCCTTAGTACCGCCAGCTGTACGCAGGCACGGGCAGGAGGAATTTCTCATGTGTGGAATTGCCGGCCTGATAGACTATGCGCAGCACAGTCGGGAGGAAGCGGCGCAGATATTGACGCGCATGACGAACGCCCTCGCCCACCGCGGGCCGGATGCTTCGGGTACATGGCTCGATCGCGAGGGCCGTGTAGGGCTCGGACACCGCCGCTTGTCCATCATTGACCTCTCCCCGACGGGTGCCCAGCCGATGCATTCGAGCAGCGGCCGCTACTCGATCGTCTTCAACGGCGAGATATACGGCTTCCTTGACCTGAGAGCCGCATTGGAGGAGCAGGGCGCTCGCTTCCGCGGCCACTCCGATACCGAGGTGCTCCTGGAGGCGATCGAGACCTACGGCCTGGAAGGTGCATTGCAGCGCTGCAATGGCATGTTCGCCTTTGCACTGTACGACAGCGCCACGCGACAGATCATCTTCGCTCGCGACCGGATAGGAAAGAAGCCTCTCTATATCGGCATATCCAAGGGTGGCCTTGCCTTCGGCTCCGAGCTGAAAAGCATCAGGGCGCATCCGTCCTTCCGCGCCGCCGATCTAGATCCGCAGGCGGCCACGCTGTTCTTGCGATACGGCTACGTGCCAACGCCCTATTCGATCTACCGCGGCATCGTCAAGCTTCCGCATGGCTCCTGGCTGAGCCTCTCGGTCGACACGCCGCCGGCGTCGGCGGCCGCCGCCCTTAGCGGAGCCAGGAGCTATTGGGATGCTTTCGAGGCGGCGGAACGGGGCCATGCGCAGCGGATCGAATGCCCGGACGAAGCCTTGGACGCGCTCGACGCGGAGCTGAAACGGGCGGTGAGTGAGCGGCTGGTCTCCGACGTGCCGGTGGGGGCTCTCCTTTCCAGCGGGGTCGATTCTTCCTTGGTGTCGGCCGTCATGCAGGAAGTTTCGACCTCGCGTGTAAAAACCTACACCGTGCGCTTTCTGGAGGAGCAGTATAACGAGGCGGACCTGGCGTCAGGCATCGCCAGACAGCTCGGCACCGATCATACGGAGATCACGGCAGAACCCGACACGGCATTGGGCGTCGTCACCGAGTTGCCGGAGGTGTATGACGAGCCCTTCGCCGATCCTTCACAGATTCCGACGCTGCTTGTATCGAAACTGGCGCGACGAACCGTAACGGTGGCACTTTCGGGCGACGGCGGCGACGAGTTCTTCGGTGGCTACAAACGCTATCGGCAAATGCTCGCCTTCGACCGGCTGGCGAGGAAAACGCCTGCCGTTGCCCTGCAGGCGGCAAGGCATGCACCCCATTGGGCGCTGGAGGTTGCCGCCGCGGCCGCTCGCCATGCGCACCCGTCCTCGCTTCAGGACGAAGTGACCGGCAATCGGCTGAGAAGACTTGCCGAGCTCCTGGAGATCGAGGACCCGGACGCCCGCTACCTGGACTTTCGCTCGATCTGGTCACATCCGGACGAGGTCGTATTCGGCGGAGCGGAGCCTCCGACCACGATGACCTCGAAGCGGATACCGGCCTGCCTCGGCGCCGTCGACAGAATGATGTACAGCGACATGGTCGACTATCTGCCCGACGACATCCTCGTGAAGATGGACCGGGCTTCGATGGCGGTGGGCCTGGAGATGCGGGCCCCGTTGCTCGATTACCGCTTCGTCGAACTGGCCTGGCGTGCACCAAGAACGTTGTGCTTCGCCGAAGCGCCGGGCAAGCCCGCGCTGCGCAAGCTCCTGTCCCGGAGGCTGCCGGAACAGTTCATAAGTCTTCCAAAACGCGGATTCGGCGTCCCCATCAATGCTTGGTTGCGCGGACCGCTGCGCGCCTGGGCGGAAGAGATGCTGTCGCCGTCTCGCCTGCAGCGCGATGGAATCTTCCGGGCCGAGCCGATCGTCAGTCGCTGGAAGGAACATCTCGCCGGCCGCCGCGACTGGGGGCCGCAATTGTGGGCGGTGCTGATGTTCAACCTGTGGCACGACCGTTGGGTCCGTTCCGATTGACCGAGACAGAAGGCAGAGCAAGGGCGTAACGCAAACATGGAACCGCAACGAAGGACGGATAGCGGCAAGCCTGTGTTCTCCCGTTTTCGGGATCTTGGTCGCGCGCAATTGAATGTGGAGTTCCAGGTCCATACCAATTGGACAGACGGGCAGGCGACGGTGCTTGAGGTGCTGCAAACGGCCAAGGAACGCGGCCTCGCCGAACTCGCTTTCACGGAACATGTCCGGGAAGACACGTCCTGGTTTCCCGACTTCAGGGCCGAGATTCTTTCCGCTGCGGACGGCTTCGGCGATTTGCGCGTCTATGTCGGCTGCGAGACGAAAGCCATCGACGACGATGGACGGCTGGATGTGTCGCGATCCGTGCTAGACGCCTGCGATATTGTTCTTGGCGTCGTCCACCGCTTGCCGGACGGGCAGGGCGGCTACCTCGATTTCAAGCAAATGTCGTTCGAGGAGACGGCCGAAATCGAATTCCGTCTGTCGATGGGCATGATTGCGAGCGCGCCGATCGACGTGCTCGGACACCCGGGTGGGATGAGCCTGAGGCGCTACGGCCGGTTTCCGGAGAATTACTTTCGCATGCTGATGACAGCGACGCTCGAGCGGGGGATCGCCATCGAGATCAACTCCTCGTACCTGGTCGATATCCCCGCGTTCTTGGCGCTGTGCGACGAGATCAATCCGTTTGTTTCAATCGGTTCCGATGCGCACAAGCTGAGCGAGCTGGGCCGTTGCCGGGACAGGCTTCGTGAACTGGGGGTAGGGCTGGCATGAAGGTCTTCATCACGGGGGCGGGCGCCCTCCTCGGGCAGGGGATCATTCGCGCTTTGCGGCGCTCCACGCTTCGAGCGACCGTAATCGTCGGGGATCCGAGCCCGCTCTCGGCCGGCCTCTACTGGGGCGATGCCGCCTATCTCGTTCCGATGGCGAAGGACCCGGAATATCTGGACAAGCTGGGCGACCTGCTGCGAGCGGAGCGGCCCGACATCCTTATTCCCGGAACTGATGTGGAATTGCCGATCCTTGCAGCGAACCGGGAAGCTATCGAGAGCACCTACGCAACCCAGGTGATCATCAGTTCGCCAAATGTCGTCTCCATCGCCAATGACAAGTGGCTTACCTCCGAGTTCCTCCGGCAACGCGGACTGGGCTTCGTTCCCTCCTGCCTGCCAGGCGACGAGGAGACGTTGATCGAAGAGTGCGGCTTTCCGCTTGTCGTCAAACCGAGGATCGGCGCCAGGTCGATCGGCTTCGGCATCGTCCGCGATCGGGACCAGCTAACGCGCGCAATCGCCGAGCAGCCCGACATCGTGATACAGAAATATGTCGGCTCTGATGCGACCGAATACACCTCCGGCACACTCACCTTCGACGGCAAATGCCGCGCGACGATCGTCATGCGCCGGGATCTGCGCGACGGCAATACCTACCGCGCCTTTGCGGAGCCGTTTCCGGCCCTCAACGCGGCAATGGCCCAGGCGGCAGACGCCCTCGGCGCCGACGGGCCTGCAAATTTCCAGTTCCGTCTCGACGACGGCGTTCCCAGGATTTTCGAGATCAATGCGCGGTTTTCGGGCACCACCGCGGTGAGGATCCATGCGGGCTTCAATGAAGTCGAGCTGTGCATCCGGCATCTGCTCTTTGGAGAGCCGATCGTTCAGCCGGAGATCACGCCGGTAACCATACTGCGCCACTGGTCGGAGACTGTGGTCAGACCCAGCGACCTGGTCACGGCTTCCACTCGTCTGGAAGAACAAGTCTGAGGAAAGAGATCGGCCGTGAGCACAAAGCACCTGGCGGTAACTGGCGCTACCGGGTTCATCGGGGCAAGAGTCATTGAGCGTGCACTTGCACAAGGCTACGCCGTGACGGCGCTTGTGCGCGATCCCGAGCGGGTCGCCGCGCGCAGTGGTTTTCGCTTGCGGCTCGAGAAATGGTCGATCGGCAACCCCCTGCCTTCGATAGGGCAAGCCGATGCCCTGCTTCATCTTGCCGCCTACATTCCAGCCGATCTCAGCGACGCCGGCCAGGCCGCGAGCTGTTTCAAGATCAATACCATCGGCGCCCTGCAGGTCGCGATGGAAGCCGCTTCCCAGGGTTTGAGGCGGCTGGTTTTCTTCGGATCCGCGCAGGTCTATGCGCCGGATCCCGGTCCCGCATCGGAAACGAGCGCCACATTTCCCGTCCATCGGGCCAGCTATTATCTCGCGAGCAAGCTCTCTGCCGAGATTTGCCTGATGGCTTTCGGCAAGGCAAATGCGATTCCGGTGACGGTCCTCCGTCTCGCGTCGGTCTATGGCCCGGGCATGCACGCCACGGGGATGGTGCCTGCCTTTCTGCGGACGCTCGCGCGCGGGCGTCCCTTGATCATAGCGGACGGCGGGCAATACAGCGTCGACCTCGTTTATGTCGACGACGTCGTGACGCTGGCGCTGCGGGCGGTGGAGAAGAGCGCGGACGGGGTTTTCAATGCCGGCAGCGGTTGCTCCTGCGCGTCTCTGGAAGCCGCGCAGGCGGTTGCCGACGTCGTCGGGGCAGACCGGATTCTCATTGGGGTCGAGGCCGCGGGCACCAATACAGCCGCTCGCGGGTTCAGGGCGCTCGAAGTCGCCAAGGCTGCGAAGCATCTCGACTACCAGCCTCGTTCCTTTCGCGAGGGCATTGAAGCCTGGAAGGCGGAGACCGGATTTGCGGAGTTCGACGACGCCCGAGGCCAGCGCTGACAATGTTACGGCCGCCAATGCTTTGCAGGGGAAGGCGCCGATGTCCGGCCCCTTCCCAACCCACGCTGCTACGCGTGCGCGGGGTCAGGCAAAGATGAAGTCGCTCCTCGAAAAGTTGGAGGCGGAGAGACTGCTGGTTGGATCGTCCACGACGATCGAGAAGGCGTGGCCCGCGGAGTTGAGACCCTTGAGCAACACGTCGCCATCCGTGGTGTTGTAGGCATAGACGGTGCCGTTGGCGCCGGAGCTCGAATACTGCGTGACCCCGAGCTTCTCGATGACCAGGAAGTCCACGCCATCCTGGAAATCCATGATCGTGTCCTGAGCGCTGAGGGCAGCGGTCGCCTTGAAGACGAAACGGTCGGAGTCGGCACCGCCCCAGAGGATATCGCTGCCCGCTTCCCCAATGAGGGTGTCCTTCCCGGCATCACCGCGCAGGGTATCATTGCCGTCACCGGCATAGATGAGGTCGATGCCGTTGCCGCCCCTGAGCGAGTCCGCGCCTCCTTCGCCGGTCAGGATGTCGTCGCCGTCATCCCCGAAGGCGATGTCGTTGCCGTCGCCGACCGAGATCCTGTCGTTGCCGATGCCGCCGTGGGCTTCATCGATGCCGGTTTCGGAGTCGAGCACGTCATTGCCGTCGCCGCCGTCGAGATAATTGTTGCCGTCGCCGCCGTCGACGATGTCGTCGCCGATGCCGCCATAGACACGGTCGTGCCCCGACTGCCCCTTCAGGGCGTCGTTGCCCTCTTCGCCATAGATCGTATCGTTGCCCGCGCCACCCGACACGGCCTGTTGCGTCAGCTTGCCGGTTGCCGGGTCTATGCGATTGTTGAAGCCGTCATTTCCCGATCCGGCATAGATGATGTCATCGCCGGAGCCTGCGTCGATATATTCTTCGCCTGCTCCACCGTAGATTTTGTCGTTTCCGCTGTCGCCCAGGATGTGATCATGGCCGTCGCCACCGTCGATGATGTCGTTGCCGTCACCGCCTTCGAAGATATCGTTTCCCAAACCACCGATCAGCGTATCGGCCCCAAGCCCACCCTCGATGCTGTCGTTGCCGTCGCCGCCTTCGGCATAGTCGTCACCGACGCCCGCCTTGATGTGGTCGTTACCGAGTCCACCGAAAAACCTGTCATTGCCTTCGCGGCCATCGAGGTAATCGTCGCCGGCATAGCCCCAAAGCTCGTCGCCATTGAGGGTGCCGAGAATCGTGTCGGTAAGGTTGGTTCCCTTAAAAATCATCATGATCTCCTAGCAGTTGCAGGAGGGCGGATAATTTCAGAATAGGGCGCAAAAGTGGATTTGGGCCTAATTCAATACATACAATTGAATGGAGACGGAGGCTTATACTACCTATTCTAGAAATATTCAATGGCTTTCACAACTGAATCTGAAAGCGCTGGCCTTGAAAATGCTCACTTCTTCTGACGGAATGAAACGGATATCAGGAATAACTTCATAGATGCGGAATGTAAGGCGTTAGAAAACTTGCGTATTTTGTCCTGATCGCGGCGATTGCATACGCTTTTTCCACACGCTCTCGGGCGTTGGAGGCATAGCGGGCATATTCGGTAGGGGAAAAATCGAGGATTTCGCGGATCGCCTCGGCAAGAGCCTCCGGGTCGCGCGCCGGTACGGCGATGCCCGCATTTCCGGCAACTGTGGCGGCATCGCCGACGTCCGTCGTGACGATCGGCTTCGCGTAGCTCATTGCCTCTGCAATTACGTTCGGGAAACCCTCGGTCCTCGACGACAGCACCAAGGCGTCGATGCTGCGGTAGTAGGAAGGCATGTCGGAGATCTCGCCCATGAGGTCGACCGCGTGCTCGGGCAGACCCGCCTCCGCCATCAAGTCGACCACAGCGCGGTTGTCGCGGGAAAGCCCGTTGCCGGCGGCGGAAAAGAGCGCCTGTGGGTGCGTCTTGCGGACGGCAGCCACGGCTTTGAAGAAAGTGCCGTGATCCTTCTGCGGGTGGAACCGACCGACGATGCCGATCCGGCGTGCGGTCTTCGCCTCGGGGGAATCGATGCGCGGCAAGTCGAAGCCGTTCGGAATGACGACGGCGTTCCGGTTTGCGTAGCCGTAGGCCCGATGCAACTCGAGGGCGCGCGCGCTGTTGTAGATGATGCCGGCCGGCCGGCTCGACAGAAGCTTCGCACCGGCAATTGCCAGGCGCGAGCTGCGCGTAAGGGAGGCGGGGTCGTCCAAGGACTGGCGAATGTTCCAGTAAACCGCCGCTCCGGACCGACACATCTGGGCAGCGATCGTGCCGACGACCATCGCATGGTACATCCAGCACAGGATTACATCGGGACGCTCCTTGCGAATAAGCCGGGCGAGCCGGACGATCGCACCTGGAAGCGCGGTGAGGGAGGAGGCGGCCAGCGATACGTAGGCAACTCTCGGATTGTCGGCGAGATTGCGGTTCCGATCCGAGACACCGATCAGCGAAACGACGACGATGCGCTCATCGGCGGAACCCTGAAGCAGGCGTGCGAGCATGGTCTCGGCACCTGCGCTGGCGGTGAAGTTGGTGATGACATGCATTATCATCGAGGCCGCCCTACTGCATGTCTTTGTCCTTAAATCGAGGTCGATTTAAGGACAAAGACATGCAGTAATTCAAGGTGCTACAGCGACCTTTGCGCGTCTGAAGACGCGGAGCTGCAAGTTCGGCACTGCCCATGCATCGATAGGAGGAACGAACCGCTCTGCCATGAACGTCCGTCAATCGGTCAGACCCATGCCGGCAAAGAGAATTCGGTTGACCATGTGCACGTCAAATCTGCTTTCCGCGAGTTCCCGCGAGCGCCTGCCCATTCTTTCGGCGAGATCTGGATCGCGCGCAAACGCCGCCATCGCATCTGCAAGCGCGGCGACGTCGAGCGGTTTCACCGTCATGCCGTTCACGCCCGGCTGCACCGTATCGCGGCAGCCCGGCAGATCCGTCGTGATCACCGGCCTGCCGACCGCCAGCGCCTCGAGGATGCTCCGCGGAATGCCTTCGCGATAGTAGGAGGGAAGGACGAAGACACTGCATGCCGCCAAGTAGGGGCGCACGTCGTCGGTCGTGCCAAGATACTCCAATATTCCTTCACCGACCCAAGCCTTGATCTCCTGGCGCGAGATTGCCGTCGGGTTGCTGTCGAAGTGACCGAGCAGTTGAAACCGGGCATCGGGGAAAGTGCGTCGCACGATCCTCGCGGCCTCGACATATTCCACCACTCCCTTGTCGCGCAGGAGCCGTGCGATCATCAGGAAGACAGGCCCGCCGCGAGCCCTTCGCGCAAAGGCAAAATGCTCCAGGTCCACCCCGGATCCGGGAACCATCGTGGGGGTCAAGGCATCCGGCAGCATATGGTAGCGGCGAATGTCCTCTGCATCCGCGTCGTTATAGACGAAAACCACCCTCGCGCGCCTGAACGCCAGGCGATACAGCCGGACGCACAGGTGGCGGATGGCGAGTGCCTTGAAGGAGCGACCGCCGGTTTCGGAAAAGATGTGGCCAAGGCCCGTGACGAGGAAGCACCGTTCCCTGATCCCGAGCGTCCGGGCGGCGATCCCGGCATAGATGATCGGCTTCATTGTATAGGGAAGGACCATGTCGGGCTTCAGCCGCTTGAAGTGTCGCCGCAGCGACCAAAAGGTGCGGATGTCCTGCAGCGGATTGAGACCGGTCCGCACCATCGGAATGCGGACGAAGCGAACGCCGATTTCAGCGAGCGCCTGCGCGACCCGCGGGTCCTGCTCGGGAGCGAAGGCTATGACTTCGTGGCCGGCGCCGACCAAGCGCTTCAGCAACTCCAGCCGAAAAATCGTGAGAGACGCCGTCAGGCTTGCGACGACGGCGATCACGCGTCTGCGCGTCGAAGGCTGTGCGACACCGGAGGGGCCCGTTGCGCGGGCGATCTCCTCGGTCTGCATGCGGGCAACATGTTCAGCGGAACTCAAGGCTGACCTCCCCGCGCGCTTTCACCTAATCCGGCAATCGCAGTCCCCCGCGGGCGCTCTTTTGATAGATCTGCCGGCGTGGACTCTCAGGCTTGCTGCGCCTTGTCGGCTGGAGCCGGCCGGGCTTCTTGTTCACGGCGGGGGGCTTCGTCATGGCGGCCTCATGCTCGTAGCGCGGAAGCAGTTCGCGCATGACTGCCACGACGGCCGGATCGTTGCCCCGCTCCGCATGTCGCTGCAGGCGAGCGAACGCGTCCCGCAGCGTCGGTAAGGGAATGGGCTCCGGAACCGCACCGAGAACGCCCGGCACCGGAGAGGTTATGCGCTTGTCGGTCTCGTCGAAAAGCTCCTCGTAGAGCTTTTCGCCTGGGCGGCAGCCGATGATCTTGATCTCGATATCCTGGTCTGGGCTGAAGCCGGCCAGCCGGATCATGCGGCGCGCGATGTCGATGACCTTCACCGGCTCGCCCATGTCGAGGACGAAAATCTCACCCTGTCCGAGCTGTTTCTCAAAGCCATAGGCCGATGCCTGCAAGGTCAGCTCCACGGCCTCCCGGATCGTCATGAAGAAGCGCGTCATGCATGGATCGGTCACGGTCAGCGGGCCGCCTCTAGCGAGCTGGCGCTTGAAGAGCGGGATTAGCGATCCGCTCGATCCCAGCACGTTGCCGAAGCGGACGGTCATGAACCGCGGGCCCTTGCCGGTTTCGAGCCCCTGCAGGTCGAGTGCTTGGCAATAAAGCTCCGCAAGCCGCTTCGTCGCACCCATCATGCTTGTAGAGTTCACAACCTTGTCGGTCGATACCTGGACCATGGCAAGCGTGCCGTATTTCTTTGCCGCATTGGCGACGTTCATCGTGCCGATGACGTTCGTGAGGATGCCCTCGCGCGGATTCATCTGCACCATGGGCACATGCTTGAGGGCCGCAGCATGGAAGACCAGCTCCGGGCGATGCCGCTCGAAAATTTCCTCGACACGCTGGCTGCGCCGGACGCTGCAAAGGTAACTCCACGAAGATACGTTCGGGAGGGTCTCGGCGAGCGTCATGTCGATCGAGTAGAGATTGTATTCCGAATTGTCGACCAGCACGATCTCCGCCGGCTCGCAGGCAGCGACCTGTGCGGTCAGCTCGCTGCCGATCGATCCGCCGGCCCCGGTGATCAGCACGCGCCGACCCCGGACAAGCCGGGCGATCGCCTCGCGGTCGAGTGCCGCTTGCGGGCGCTCCAGCAGATCGGTGAGTTCTACCGACCGCAGTTCATAAGGATTGTCTCCCTTGGCGTGCTTGAACTCGGTTGGCTGCGACAGGCGCGACACGGCAATGCCAAGCCTTTCGGCCGACCGCAGCAGCTCGTCCGACGCGGCTTCGCCGAAGTTTGCCGGCGCTTCCGTGAAGACGACATGGCGCGGCCGCCTGTTGGCTTGCTGCAGTTCCGCCACGACCTGCTCGAAATCCTCGATCCGCCCGGCAATCGGCACCCCGCGCAAGCTCATCCCCAGCTGGTCTGCGTTCTTGTCGAGGCAGGCCACCGGCACATGAGTGGCATTTGGATCGCGCGCGAGTGCCCGCAGGTAAAGCTCGGCGGCGTCGCCCGCTCCGACGAGCAGCAACGGCACCTGGTGATCGTGGCCCACTCCCTTGTGGCGCCCATTCTTGAAAACCGGCCGCGCCAGCGGGATTTCGTCGGCGCGAAAGCTCAGCCGCGCGGCGGCAAGGAAGGCGATCAGGAGCAGCGACTGCATAGGCACGACGGATCGCGGCATGTCGATCAGCCTTGTCGAAAAGAACAGGAGCGAAATCAGCAATAGCGACGTCGCGAGGACTGCGCGAAGAATGATCAGGAGATCGGAGATCGAGCCATATTTCCAGTTTCGGCTGTAAAGCCCGGACAACGGAAAAATGATCGCGCAAATCGCGAGATACTGGGCACCGGACCACAACAGGACGGAGGCGGTTTCGGGCCTCGTACTGAGCTCGGCAAAGCCGTAACGCAGCAACAGCGCCACGGCCAGCGCCACGCCTGCGGAGCCAAGGTCTGCAAGATACAAGGCCGGATATTTCTGAATGCTGAAAACGGCCCCTCGCAGACGCCGGTAGCCGATATCGAGGGCCGCCCCGAACACCGGTAGCAACATTTTGGCCGATGCTCTTGCTGTTCCGCCTTTCGGCAACATTAGGAAACTATCGCGCACTGCCTTCGCGGCGTCGTAAAAACGCTGCATGACGGGCCCTTCCTAATTTCTGCAAGCCTGCCGTGCCGCCGAACGAGAACCGCACCTCCCTCAAGAAGGCTTAATGGTGGGGTAGAGAACGGTGCGTCTGTAAGTCTTGTTGTCGACCAGCTCGAAAGGCTTGATAAATCTACTTCGACAAAAGGTTACTCATCGCGGTGGGCTAGATCGCGATCAAATGGTCTATAATAAGAAACACGTAATTCAGTAGTTGTAAATGCTTATAAATCGCAGGCTTATAGTTTTTCACAAAAGTTTACTGGCTGCTGGGCGGTCAGGCGCCCTGGCATGCAAACGCCACCAGGGCGGGTCAGGAAATCGAGGTCCCCGGGAGATGAATTCGCCACCTGCGGCGATCGGGTCGTGGCCGATCCGTATCTCACGAGAAAGGTGTGACGCTCGGCAAGAGTATATCTAAAGGCATATGGCGTAACCCGGATGAAGAAGTTAGTCTTCTACGCCGTACTTGAGGTTTAGACATAAGCTTTCGATGAAAGTGTAATCGATCAGGCGCCATCCGGCGCATTGCCATAATGGTCATGGCGTCAGCCCCTCTTTTTTCACCGAGGTGGGCGGAAACATGCAAGCACGAAGCGTTATCGAGATTGTGGAGTCTCGCGGGCGGCTGCCTGCTGAACTTATCGTGGCCGGGTACTGGGCAAGCCAGGCCGGTGTTGTGGTCTATGTTCTGAATGGCGTCACCCCCCAAGCGATCAATCTGGTTCTGGACCCGATCGTGACGACGCTGCCTTTGTCGATCCCTGGCGTGCTTTATGTCAGCCTCAACGACAAGGCACGCGTTTGCGAGGCTGTACGAGGCGCCGACGAGATTTATGCTGCGACCGGCATTTTCCGTCGTCTGACGGCGCATTACGGCATCGCACCGACCCTGATCCGGTCCGTCGCGACCGCCATTCCGAGACTGGAAAGTCGCACGCTCCAGTCCGAAAGAGACGTCCGCGCGCCAAAGATCGCCAGGCCCCATCTTCTCATGCCGATCCCGGCCATCCATTACATCCGCTGGGGTGCGTCGCACACGTCGAGCAGGCATCCGACCAAGATCGCCATCTGAACCGATTCTAGTCGAGTTCGAAATGCTCCTTGTAGTCCTGCCGCAGGTGCGACGGCTGATCCTCCTTTCGCAGAAAGCAGTTGCCGACGACGAGACATTCGATCTCGGTACCCATGAAGCAGTGGAATGCGTCCTCCGGGGTGCAGACGATCGGCTCGCCGCGGACATTGAAGCTGGTATTGACGAGGACAGGGCAGCCTGTCCGCTCCTTGAATGCGCTCAGCAGTTCCCAGTACCGTGGATTGGTATCCTGATGCACCGTCTGCACCCGGGCGGAATAATCGACATGCGTCACCGCCGGGATATTAGATCGTGGAACGTTGAGGCGGTCTATGCCGAACAATGCAGCCTCGTCGGGAGCGAGGGGCAATCGCCGCCCGCCGAGCACATCGGCGACGAGCAGCATGTAAGGACTGTCGGCATCGATGTCGAACCACTCCGCCACGTCCTCGCGGCGGACAGAAGGGGCAAAGGGACGGAAGCTTTCGCGGTATTTGACCTTGAGGTTGAGGGTCTTTTGCATCGTCGGCGAGCGCGGATCACCCAGGATCGACCTTGCACCGAGCGCCCGCGGTCCGAATTCCATCCGTCCCTGCATCCATCCCACCGCCTTCTCGTCGACCAAAGAGTCGACGGTGCGCGCGATCACCTGGTCGTCGTCGAGGACGGTATAGACGGCGCCCACGGCCGTCAGACGCTTCTCTATGTCGCGTTGGTCGAAGGCGGGACCGAGATAGGCGCCGGCCATGCGGTCCCGCCCGTCGGGAGTGCGGCCGTGTCCGAGATAGCCGTGCCATGCGGCCAGCGCCGCACCCACCGCGCCGCCCGCATCGCCGGCCGCGGGCTGGATCCAGATGTCGTCGAAGATCCGCTTTCGAAGAAGCTTGCCGTTTGCGACGCAATTCAAGGCAACCCCGCCGGCAAGACATAGGTGACGCTCGCCGGTTTCCCGCCGGGCATAACCCGCAAGTTTCAGAACGACTTCCTCGGTGACGGCCTGTATCGAAGCGGCGAGATCCATCTCGCGCTGGGTCAGCGGCGACTCCGGCTTTCGCGGCTCGGCGCCGAACAGACGATGAAAGGCGGAGGATGTCATGGTGAGACCGGTGCAGTAGTCGAAATAGCGCTGGTCGAGCCGAAACGAGCCGTCCTCCTTCAGGTCGATCAGGTTATCGAGTATTTTCTGCGCGAATAGCGGACGGCCATAGGGCGCCAAGCCCATCACCTTATATTCTCCGGAATTGACCTTGAATCCGGTGTAGTAGGTAAAGGCGGAATAGAGCAGCCCGAGGGAGTGCGGAAAGCGTATCTCCTTCAGTATCTCGAGATCCTTGTCCCGGCCATGGCCGAGCGACGTGGTGCACCACTCGCCAACTCCATCCATCGTCAGCACCGCGGCGCTCTTGAAGGGCGACGGAAAGAAGGCGCTTGCCGCATGCGCCAGATGATGCTCCGTGAACAGGAGCGAACCTGACCATTCCTTTGATCCGGAAAGCTTCCCCAATTGCCTGCGCAACAGGTTCTTCTGAAACAGCTTTTCCTTGATCCACAGCGGCATCGCCATCCTGAAGGAACGGAAACCGCGCGGACTAGTGGCAAGATAGGTTTCCAGCAACCGCTCGAATTTCAGGAATGGCTTGTCGTAGAAGACGACGTGATCGACGTCCGCCATGTCGCATTCGGCCGCAGCCAGGCAATAGGCCACCGCATTTGCCGGAAATCCGGCGTCGTGCTTCTTGCGCGTGAACCGCTCCTCCTGCGCGGCAGCGAGGATCAGCCCATCCTCGATCATCGCAGCCGCGCTGTCGTGGTAGAATGCCGAGATACCGAGAATGCGCATGGCGTCGGCTCAGAACAGGGTGTAGATGAACGGCGCCACCGCGGTACCCTGCGTCAGCACCACCAATCCGCCAAACACTCCGAGTATGATGAAGATAGGTAGGAGCCAGAACTTCTTGCGGACGCCCATATAGGCCCAGAGTTCACGGATCAGTTCCATATCCATTTCCTCCACTCATCAACCGACAACGCTCTTGTCGCTTTACAACCGCCTGCGTCAGAACTGATTGCGCATCGTCGTCGGGTCCGGTTCATGCGGTTGCCGCTCATTCCAGTACGTGTGCGCACCTTTGTCGAACGCGGCGACGAGCGGATCGTAGCCGCGCAGCCTCAAGAAGACCCCGATCGGAACGAAGGCTACCGCATAGATCAGAAGCATCACCACGGGATTGACGATTTTGAACAGCAACAGGCCGAGTTTCATCCACAGCCGGTTCGGCAAGGCGAGCCAGTCGGGAGAGGCAAACGCCAACAGGACGAGGATACAGCCGATGACTGCAAGCCCCGTGGTGATCGGAGTGAGCCCGCCGCTGATAAACCACCGCGCGAGAACAAAAGCGAGGAGGATGCCACCGACCGTGTAGCCGAAGCTGCGGTTCGACGGCCCCTCCAAGGCATGCTCGGAAAAAGACTCGTGCGCCTGGTTCATCGGGAACGCCCTCAGCGGCCAGTGCTAATCTCTAAAATAGGATACTGCTCGAAATGCAATCGCCTGCATTGAGGAATAATATAGGACGCATCGTATAGAACAAGCGGCGACCGATCCGGTCAATATACCATTGGATATAGAGAGCAGGCGACGCCTGGTCGCGGCCCAAGCGGTACAGCGGCATTGATCAAACTTGCGCGCCCGGCCATTTTTTGGGGGGAGACTCTATCGGCAAAACGCCGTATATTCCGCCGCACAAAAATGCTTTCGTATCAAATTCCTATTCTGAATTCATTTGTGTGAGTTCAAGTGCAAGAGATACGATTCTTATCTGCCAAAGCTGTCAGAACAGACAAGTCGGGATCGGCCGCCTGAACAAGGCGGTCTGCAAAGGCACGGCTTGCTGGACGGCTCGTCAGAGAGGACAAGATGTCATGACGAAGCGGCATCTCGGGCTTGTGGCATGCGCCGTTCCTGGCCTGTATCTGTTGTTAAGCCCCGTCTACGCTGTGTTGCATTACCAGCTTTTCGCAGCTGAACCCCCGCATTTCATCCGCTACGTGCTGATTCCGGGCGTGCTGGGAGCCGCCGTGATCGCCATCGGCCTGCTTGCGAAGCCGCGTATTTCCGCGCTTGTCGGCATCTGTGCCTCGAGCATCTTGCTCGGCCTCTTCCTCTTCGAGGCGATGCATACGGTCTCTGTCGTCTCAGTCCGGCTGGAAATGCTCGGCCAGCTTAGCGAGGCGCAGTCCGAAACGCTCAGGCGCAACAAGAACATCGTCCCTGGTTTCACGCTCCGGAGCCTGAACCGGCTTTCCGGCACCGACGAGCTCCCGGAGGCGCTGCTGTCCGGCTTTCCGGCAACGCAGGTGGTGCTGTGCACGTCCAAGGACGGCATCGTCAGCTACACGGCGGACCGGTACGGCTTCAACAATCCCGACGACGTGTATAATCGCCGGCTGGATTTGATGCTCCTCGGAGACTCGTTCGTCGAAGGCTTCTGCCTGCCTCCGGGCGAGGACCTTGCATCCAGCGTGCGGGCGGGTGGCGCTACCACAGCGAGCATAGGCATTCGCGGAAATGGTCCTCTGGTCGAACTCGCAATGCTCGGTCGTTTCGGTGAGCTTTTGCGTCCCCGCCACGTGATGATGGTTTTTGTTGAAGGCAACGACTGGGAGAATCTGGAGCGGGAACTCGCCGTGCCCTGGCTTCGACAAGCGCTTTCGCCGGATGCGAACTTCGGTTTGCAGTCGACGGCGCAAGCGACCATGCGCGAGGCTCGCAGCATTCTGGCGGAGCGAAAAAATGCCCCGGTCACGAGTGTCGACCTGCTCACGAGAACATCCTTGCTGCGCAATTTCGTCGCCCTGCAGCAAACTCTCGCACGGCTGGGGTTGGTTTATCCGAAGATTGCCGGCGACACGCCGGAGTTCAGAAAGATACTGCACCGCGCGAAAGAACTGGCCAAGGGCTGGGGCGGCACTTTCACATTGGTCTACGTGCCGAGGATGGACAGGTTCATCGGGCCGTTCTCATCGGATCGCCCCTTCGATCCGCTGCGGAGGAGGGTACTCGATGCTGCCGCGGCAGAGGGGATTCCCGTGCTTGATCTTCACGAGGCCATACGCGCCCAGCCCGACCCTATTCTTCTGTATGCGCCCGATGCTCATTTCAGTCGTGCCGGGGCCAAATTCGTTGCGAAGGAAATCCTCCGCTCCATCGCGGTGAAGGAGACTGGCCTTCCGATCACCGCAGCGATTAAACGACCTTGCGGCGAAGCATGCCTGCCTCCGATGGCGACCCCGTGATGATCAATTCGAACCTAGCTGCAGCCGCTGAGAAATATTGGCGAGCTCCACGCGGGTCGTGATGTTGAGCTTGCTGTAGACGCTATGAAGGTGAAGCTTGACGGTGCCGGGTGCTATTCCAAGCCGCAGGGCTATTTCACGGCTGCGCAAACCTGCTGCCGCAAGGCGGGAAATCTCGAGTTCACGCGGGGTCAACTTCTGCATGACCGCGCGGCGTTCGATGTCGCGTTCACGAATTCGATCGATCTCCGCAGTCAAACCTTGATCCACGACAGACGTTCGGCCGGCCATCACCGCCCGAATGCACTCGACAAGCGCACTTGGCGCCTGTTCCTTGAGAACGATGCCGCGCACACCAATTCTCATCGCCTCGGCAAGTTCCTGATCGCTGATATCGGCGGTCAGAAGGACGCAGGCGAGTTCCGGCCGATCGCCGTGCAGGCGGCGAATGAGGTCGAGGCCGTCGATTTCGGGCATTCGCAGATCGGCGACGACCAGGTCGACCGGCCGGGTCGAGACGACCTCGAGCGCCTCGGCAGCCGTTTTGCATGTTGCAACCACTTGCCAGCCGGGCTCGGCGTCGATCAAGCGGCGCAACCCGTCCAGGACGATCAGGTGGTCGTCGACGACCACGATACGCGGGCTCACGGATGGGCCGGTATCTTGATGGTTATCCGAGTCCATTGCTCCACCCTGTCGATCGAGAGTTCTCCTCCCCAGGTCGCCACGCGCTCTCGAAGGCTCCGCGGACCGACCTTGCTGCTCTCCAGCTCCGCATGCTCGAGGCGCCGGTCAAAGCCGAAGCCCGTTCCGTCATCGTCCACGGTGAGGACCACGGCCCCGCCGTCGAGCCGGAGCCGGGCCTCGAGCGTTCTTGCATGCCCATGACGTGCCGCATTGGCCGTCGCCTCTGCAATCATCCGCATCAGTTCGTCGATGATCGATGACGGCAAGCGGAGGTCTTCGGGTTCCAGAAGGAAGCGAAAGTCGATCGACCATTGCCGCCGCAAGCGTTTGGCCAGTGCCTCCAATCGCGCCACCAGCGGCGAGTCCTTCGCGCCGCCGTGATCGGATCCCGGTTCGAGCGCGCGAATGAGAGCGCGGAGCTCTCTTTGTTCGTCGTATAGCATGGCTTGCAAGGCCATCAGACGCCTGTCGATCTCCTCTGGCTCGGCCTTCGACGAGCGCAGGCTTTGCAGCTGCAAGGCCATGCCCGCCAGGGTTTGCAGCACCCCATCGTGTATATCTCGTCCGATCTTGATGCGTTCCTCAAGGGCGGCTGCGTCGCTGAGACGGCGCAGCAAAATTGCTTGCTCGAAAAGCGCCTTCAGCCGGTCGGCGACAATTTCCGCCATGGCAACGTCGTCAAGTGTCGGGGCAGGGGGATCGAGGAGAAACAGGCGCGCCTCGACGTCGCTCGCGTGGAACTGCACCGAAATCGCCGAAGTGATCGAGAATTCGGCGACGAGGGCGGGGGACGCCGGCAACTCGTCTCCGCGCCATCGATCGAAACGTCCCTCGCCGCGGTGAATGAGGGCTCGCGATCGCTTTGCGTCGATGATCAGAAGACTTGCATGCTCCAGCGCTTCGGGTGTCCACGGCAGATAGGTGGTCGGCGACAAATGCCTCACCTCGCATGCGCCGTTCTCCCATGTGGCAAGATGGGTCCAGGGTTCGTCGCCGTCACTCCAGATCAGTAGTGCGCGGCCGACGCGCATCACCTGCGCGGCATAATCCAGCGCCGCCTCGGCCGGCCAATCACGCCCGTCGGGCGCGCCGGGCGTCCGCTCGACGAGCCGCAACAACTCGGAGCGCACCGCCTCCTGATGAGTCCCGAGCCATGTGAGAAGAACCGTTGCCGTCAGCAGGAAGAGTATGAACGACAGCGCGACTGCCGCGTCGACGCCCGAGTTGGAGGGCCAGACGGTATTCGAAAGCGCCAGATATGCGAGGATCGCGACGCCGATGAAACCGGTCCACAAGGCACCGCGCCAGAGCCAGTGCAGCGTCGCTGTCAGCTGGACGAACGGCATGAGCATGAAGACCGGGCCAGACACCCGGCCGGTAAGCAGCGCCAGGGCAACCAAAGTGGCGACGTCGATGATATGCCGCACGAGGGTCCCGCGGACCCTATGGACCTGGGCCTTCCAAACGAAATGGGCTGCAGCGATGGCGTAGGCGAGATAAGCGACGAGCAGCCAGAAAACGAGTTGCGAGCGCGCGGGCCAGATGGCGGCATCGAGCCATGTAATCCACAGGCTGCCGATCGCCAGGACGATGCGAGCGATGGCGATGACCGCGTCCGAGCGAGCCCGGAATGTATTGATCCAAGTCTGTCGATTGGTCGCCGGGGCCAACCCGTTTTCGGCCCGCACTGTGGAAATCGCGGAGGCCCAGTACTTCACCGCCAAGTCCTCTCTTCAGGCAGGCAATCAACCCCGGTCTTTCGGCAGGCCAGAGGGGATTATGTCGAATTGCATTTCCAAAGACCAGATTCGTTGCCGACTTTCCGGCTCTGGAGACGAAAGCCGCCTCGGCTAGTCCTAAGGCGCATGTGGACGGAATCTGCCGTGTACCGCCGGGCGCCTGCCAGTCCGGGAGGCCCAGGCCACCACCTCGATGCACGCGCCGTCGCCGCATAGAACGACGAATCCGCGTTTTGAATGGCATTGAACCTGTCCGACCAAACCGATGTAACGGCCGGCGTTCTCGAACTCCACGGCTGCGTCGATACGGACCCGCTCGCCGCTGTAAAAGGAAAATGCACCGGGGTAGGGGGCGCCGACTGCACGGATCAGCCGGAGCACGGAGACGGCGGGCGCATTCCAGTCGATCAGGCCGTCCTCGGCGCTTCGCTTCGCACAATAGCTCGCCTGGTCATGATCCTGCTCTCTCCGTGGGGGATTATCCGTCTCGACGAGCGCGATCGCCTCGACCACCATCTCGCGCAAATTCGTTGTGTGCTTTGCATAGAGGTTGCGAGCGGTTTCGTCGGCCGCGACGGCGAACAGCCGCTGAAGCAAGATCGGGCCGGAATCGATGCCTTCATCCAGCCAGAACAGCGTTGATCCGGTCACTTCCTCGCCGCGCAATATCGTCCAGGGAATGACCGCGCGACCGCGCAGACGCGGCAAGGCGGCAGGATGGAACCCGATCGTACCCAGGCGCGCGACATCTCGAAAGGCCTGCCTGCAGACCTGCGACCAGCCGATGACGAAGGTGAGGTCGGGCTCGACCGCCGCCATCGCCTCCAGCACGTCCGGCTGATTGATATCCGACGCGTAGCGAACGGCGCAACCGGCGGCGCGCCCCATGGCCCCCAAATCGGCAAAATCGGAGTGGCGCCCGGCCAGCTCAGGCGGCAGGGTGACAACGAGCGTAGGAGCGCGCCCCATCCTTATGAGCGCTTCGAGAGCGATTACGGAGCTCTCCACGGCACCGACGAAAACGATACGCATGAACCAACAACCGCCGACTATCGACGAGCGCGGGATGTCATTTCCCGGCGGCAACGAACGATGTGATGCTATGCTGGCCGCATTGAACTCCAAGGACGACCATGATGTCCAGTGCAGGAACCAGACAAGTCCGCCGCGACAGCACCTTGGATTTGCGCCGCGAAAGGAGAAGGCGGCCGCCCTTGCCCTCGGATGAAGCGGCGTTTCAGAATTGGTGACCCGCCGTATTCGCGCCAAGAAATGGCTAAAAGATGAAGCGATTGAATAAGATATACGTCACTTCCGAAACTACAGGTGGCGATGGGGCGAACTAAATTATTGCGCCCTACTAAACATTTCACTAATCTAGAACGATAGCGAAAATTGTTGCTTAAGATGGTTTCCATGACGACGTTCGTTTCTAATGGCAGCCTCTCTGCTCGCTCCCACTACCGAGAAAGCGTTGAGCTTGCCGTTCAGCGCAATGGGAATTCGGTAGGTCTGCTAGATGCTTGGGCGCTCGTCAAACGGCGCATGCGGCTCCTTGCGACAGTGATCGTCGGGTGCACTTTGCTCTCTGCGATCGCATCATTCACGCTGCCAAAAACCTACACGGCCAGTTCTGAAGTCGTGCTCGAGCGGAAAGACGTTCGACCGTTTGCTACTGACGCTTCTTTGACGACCGTCGACCGTGATCGCTCTGCAGCAGAAACCGAGATGGATGTCTTGCAGTCCAGACAATTTGCCGGCCGCGTGGTCGACAGATTGGAGCTCATCAACAATCCCAGCTTCAACCCCTATGCTCGCCAGGCCAAACAACCGCAAAACATCGGTGGCGGACTTCTTGCGTACTTACAGGGAATAATCGGAATCGATCAGTCGCCCGATCCGGTCAGAACTCTGCCGGATCTGAAAGCTCAACGGGACCGCGCAATCTCGACACTGCTGCCCCAGCTCAATGTCAGCCGGACCGGAGAGAGCCTTGCGGTAAGAATTACCGTATCGAATCCCAGTCCCAGGCTCGCTCAGGAAATCGCCAATACGATTGCCAAGCTGTACGTCGAATCCTCGCTCGAATTCAAGCAGGACGAGCGGATCGCCGACAAGCAGCGGGCCATTAATACGGGCGGCGCGGTCGGGTTCCTCCGGCAAAGCATGACGCAGCCGCTTCTGGTCACATTGCGGGCAGAAGAGGCCCGATTGCTGCAGAGCAAAGCGGAGATCGCGGCGAAGTTCGGCAAGAACCACCCTCAGATGATCGATGCAGATTCGCAAATCGCGGGCGTACGCAGCATGATCGAAGAGGAGGTTCGGCGCATCTTGTTGGACCTTGAGGCGGAATCGCTGAAGCCGAGCGCCCGGATCGTATCGGCGGCGGAACTCCCGAATTCACCATCCTTTCCCAAGGCAAGCATCATTGTTCCGGCGACATTTGCCGGGTCGACCTTGTTGGCCTTCTTGCTCGCCCTCCTGTTCGAGGCGACTGATACGCGAATCCGCAGCGGCCAGCGCACCGCCGAACTCCTGAGAATTCCCAACTTGGGCTATGTGCCGAAAATCCCGAAACATTTTTCGTCGCACGGCACCAAGCGATCGTCATGCATACCGGACTGGAGCAATGTGACATCGGCCGAAGCGGAGCGTTCGATCTATATGGCGTCCCGCTTCTCGGAAGCCAAGCAGCTGCATCGCGTCGTGATGGTCACCTCATGCCGTCACAACATTGCAAACGCATCGACTGCGTGGGGAATTGCAACGGCGGCGGCCGCAGACGGCCGCCCCACCGCCTTCGTGAACCTGGACTTCCATCAGCACAGCATTCCCTTTTTGAAGAGCATGGGGCGCTCACCCGAACTCCTCGAGCGCTATCTCAACAATGAAGCGACCCTCGCCGATGTCGTGCAAACGATTCCGACCTTGCCGGGCCTAGGTTATCTCGACGCGACGCTGGCAATGACGGAGCCGTTCAGACTCATCGACTCCGACAAGCTATGTGAACTGATCCAGGCGCTCAGGCAGAGCGGGTATGATTTCATTGTGCTTCACGCCCCGCCCGTCCTCAGCTCGGGCGATGCGACTTGGCTCGCACCCTTTGTCGACGGGGTCATCCTGATGGTGTCCTGGGGCGAGACAACCGAGGACCAATTGTTGGTGGCCGTTTCCCAGCTTCGGATGAATCATGCGCCACTGATCGGCACGGCAATCAATCAAGTCAATCCTGACATTCATAGACGCCACCGCTACGGAGGCTACGTGATAACCTCGAGGCGTTTTCCGGCGGGTGGATGGATCAGGAGCCGGTCCCGCGGAAATGGTGCGATCGCCGACCGCCCGATCAAGGAAACGAATACCTCGTCGGTCCTTTCGGTGAGAGCCGCGCCCAATTCTCCGTCGAAGATGGTGTAATTCGGCAACCCGAAGCCGGGCCGGCGCTCGTATTTGCTGAAACCGAGCAAGGCTCGTCTGTCGGAGGGAGATCGTCTGAAAGGGCGGGCCCACAAGCTTTCCGTCGGTCTCGGCTCCAGCGTTTGTTGTAGAACGGAGAATCCAACATGAGCAACGGGCGGCCGCGGACCGTGTGCTTTCCTTTCATCGGGGATTTCATAGGCGGCAGTCATCTGTCCGCCCTCGGACTGATACGAAATCTTCCGAAACCGTTGTTCGCGCCGCTCGTTGTCCTCCATGATACCGAGGGGCCGGTGGCGGAACTGTTTCGCCGCGAAGGTATCGACTTTGAACCAGCGCCCGTCTTGAACCGCCTGGAGCGGGCCGGCGCGCGCAACTGCACGGCGGCGCTCAATGTCGCCCGCACTCTTCCGGCGCTTGTCAGATATTTGCGGGGCAGGGACGTCGCAATCGTGCACACCAACGACGGTCGCGCACATCTCATGTGGGGTCTCGCAGCTCGATTGGCGGGATCGAAGCACCTCTGGCACCACCGTGGCGACGCGACGTCCTTCGGCTTGCGACGCATCGCGCCCTGGCTTCCGAACCGTCTCGTGGCCGTTTCGAAATTTGCCTCGCCACGCCCTGGATTTATTTCAGCGGCGGCCAAATGCAGCGTCGTTCATAGTCCATTCGACGTCATGAAAGCGAAAGAGGTCGAGCGGGAAGACAGTCGAAGAAACATCATCGCCACGATTGGGTGCGCGCCGGAAACAAGGCTCCTCGGATATGTCGGAACCCTGGTCGATCGCAAGCGGCCAATCCTTTTCGTCGAGGTGCTCGCGGCCCTGCGGCGGCTGGAGCCGAGTTTAGAGTTTGCCGGGCTGTTCCTGGGAAACGCTCTGAACGGGCTTGACGACGCCGCAAGATCGCGCGCGCAAGCCCTTGGGGTCGGCGACCGCGTGCATTTCATGGGTTTCCGCTATCCGGGCGAGCCTTGGATCGCGGGGCTGGATGCTCTTTTGGTGACGGCGGTGAACGAACCGCTCGGAAGAACGCTCGTCGAAGCAATGCTGCTCGGAACGCCGGTCATTGCAGCAGATTCGGGTGGCAATCCCGAGGTCGTAGAGGACGGCGAAACGGGCATGCTCGTTCGCCCGGAGGATCCGGACGAATTCGCAAGAGCTTGCCTAAAACTGTTCGGCGACTCAGGCTATCTGGCGCACATCGTGGAAACGGCGCGCAACCAAGCACGCGCCCGCTTCAGCATAGAGCGCCACGTGCACGCAATCACGGCGGTCTACGAAGACCTGCTGCGCACGGGCGGCATTAAGGGCGCCGACCGAGTGCAGGCCCATAGCCGGTGACGGGGCAGCGATATGCGGCGCGAGGCGACAGTGTCACACCTAGGCAAAACAACGACACTTCACGTTCATTCCGATACCCACCTGCGCGCGCCGGCCTTGCCTGCAATCGAACGTGCCTTCCTCTATATGGGCGTGTTCCTGGCGCCCTATGCAACACTGCGGTTTTCCGAGCTATTCTTTACGCTCAGCGATTTCTTTTTCTGCCTCAGTCTTTCTCTTCTTTTCATAACCGGGCGGATATGGAGCAAGCCGCTCGGCGAAGCAACGCCGCTTTGGCTTATCGCGTTCACGCTCTTGTTCGTCGGGCTAATGGTCGGCAGCCTCTTGAATGACAGCCCCGAACGAGGGCTGATCGTGACGGCGCAATATTTGTTCGCCTACGTATTCCTGATGTTCATTCTGATCCGAGATGAGCCCAGGGTAGCCTATCGTTTGGCGGCCATTTTCCTGGTCAGCATGGTTCTCATCGATATTCACGGCATCATTACCTTCTACACGGTTGGCTATGTGCCTGGAGAAGGAAAGGGCGTCGTTACCGGTGGACGGCGTTTGGCGACAGTCCTTCGCAACCCGAACTTGGCTGCGGCGATGAATGCCCTGACGCTGCCAATTCCGCTCTTCTTGTGGGCGACCGGCCGGATCAAGTCATACGTCGCCTTACCGGTAATAGCGATATTCATAGGTACGGTGATACTTACCAGCTCGAATAGCGGTCTGTTCGTAACGTTGCTTTGTCTAGGCGTCTTCACGGCGTTTCTTTCGACGCCCAAGCTGTTGCTACGGTTGGCGCTTGCCGGCGGCATACTTGCTGCGGCTGTGGCGGGCTTTGGAAGCAAGGACCTGTTGCCCAAGACATTTCAGACGCGTGTTTTGGGCGCGCTTTCCTCCGGCGACATATCCGAAGCGGGAACGTTCGTTTCGAGAGCCGCGCTGATCGAGGAAGCACTCCAGACGATATCCGATAAGCAGATTGCCTTTGTGGGTTTAGGAGCGGACGAGTTCCGGGAGAGAAGTGTACAAACCGCTCCCGTTCACAATCTCTATCTTCTCCTCTGGGTCGAAGGCGGGCTGCTCGCGCTCCTGGGCTGGATCATGTTTTCGGCCGTCCTCCTGCTGCATGGATTGACGCTCAAAAGGGGCGGAGGAGATAAGAGGGCGCTGGCAGCGATGACGACGACCATTGTGGTTTTTCTGACGATTGCCCTGTTCAATCCGCATATGTACGCGCGGTATTGGACGATCCCTATTTTCTTGTGCTGCGGACTCGGCCTCGCGCAATTCCGCCAGACCGAAAGATTTAGAAGGCGCGGAGCTTAAGGCCCGAGGGCTTTGTCGTTCACGGAATCAGCCGGCTAACCGCGTCGCATCATATCTATTCATGTGTAGCGGTTTTATGTCGAAAAAATAGTTGGCGAATAGTTGGAGAGGAAGTACGTTCAGGGCCGAGCGGTAGTAAAGCTGGCCGGGTTGCTAATCAGGCGTGCATGCATTATCATATATTCTTTGTTTCACTTGTTTTGTGAACGAGAGCAGCCAATTCCCCCGCATGAATTTGAAATAACTGGTCGGCGCGTGCTGACGTCCGCGGCTAGAAGATTGTAGTCGATCGCATCTGCTGGTGGGACGTCCGCGATCCGTGCAAGCATAATTGAAGGCAAGTTCAAGCAGCCGCTCATATGAAAGGCTATGATGATGCCCTCGCAGCCCGCTCGCATTGCTTACATCGCAGGTTACGGACGCAGCGGGACCACCTTGCTCGACATTGCGTTGGGGCAGCACGATGCCGTGCTGGGGGCGGGTGAGATAACGTCGCTCACACGGCATGTTTGGCGTCACAACGAATATTGTGCCTGCGGCAATCGGATTCGGGACTGCCGTTTCTGGAGCACCGTTTGCCAGGAATGGCTGGCGAACTCGGACCCGACGCTCATGTCGGAGTATTGCGGCCTTCAAGAAAAATTCGAGGGTCTGCCCGTACTTGCACGGATGTTTTCCGGGCTCAGTCTCGGCAAACAATTTGCGGCCTATGCGCTGCACACGGAGCGTCTGATGAACGCGATGCTTACCTCTTCCGGCAAGCAGGTCATCGTCGATTCTTCGAAATTGCCGGGAAGGGCGATGGCGCTTGCGCAGATACCGGGAATTGACATGCGGGTCATCCACATGGTGCGTGACGGGCGCGGCGTGGCCTGGTCATTGCTGAAACCCTATGCGCGCGACGCGAACTCGGGATTGCAGAAGGAGATCCGGCCAAAATCGGTACTTAGAACGGCGCTGCGATGGAGCATAGTCAATCTTGCGGTCGAATATCTCTCGCGAAAACTGGGCCCGGATAAAGTGCTGCGTGTGAGGTATGAGGATTTCGTCTCCGACCCCGTCGGCATCATGCGGCAGATCGGGGCGTTTCTGGAGCTCGACCTCCAACAAATCGGTTCTTCTTTGCGGAATGGCGAGCCGGTCGGTCCAGGGCACCAGGTCGCGGGCAATCGGCTGCGCATGAATGGATCTGTCGCACTCACGAGGGACGAGTCTTGGCGGGCGCGGATGCCGGCCGGCCAGCAGCTCTCGTTCGAGCGGCTGTGCGGCTGGATGCTCAGACGCTACGGCTATCTTTAAGCATCGCCTGCAGGAGCGAGGGAAAACCTATGCTGGCTGCGCGTTCAGCTGTTTCGCGAAGGTCCCGACATTGGAGGCGCCCCGACATTGTCGCGGCTCAGCTGATGTTGGCAGGGCTGCTCCTTGGATCGCAGGTCGGGCCGGTGCGGGAGGCCGAAGCTGCAACGGCAGTGCAGGAACCTCTTTCACCCAAGCTGCCGGACGGCAGGCAGCGTGCCTTTCCGACGGCCGAAGGCTTCGGCGCCGGTGCCGTTGGAGGCCGCGGCGGTAAGGTCATCTATGTCGTCAACACGAACGAGTCGGGCCCAGGATCTCTGCGCGGGTGCATAGAAGCGTCTGGACCGCGCGTCTGCATCTTCCGCACCGGCGGCACGATCACGCTGCGCGAGAAATCGCTGTTGGTTCGAAATCCGTTCCTGACGATTGCCGGGGAGACTGCTCCGGGCGGCGGGATCGCCATTCGCAACGGTGAGACACAGATTCGTCCTTCCATTGAAATTTGGACCAACGACGTGATCATCAGGCATATTCGCCTTCGACCTGGGCCGCATGCGCGCAAGGCGTGTTGTTCCGGCGGTCTCGGAATGTACTCGGAGGCGGCAAGAGACATCATGCTCGATCATATCTCCGCCAGCTGGGGATCGGACGAGACGGTAGATTCGGAAGACGCCAGCAATTTCACCTGGCAATGGGGAATTGCCAGCGAGCCGCTGCTGAAAGGCGGGCCGGGGAAAAACAATCGTGCTCGCAACATGTTGTTCACTAAAGGTGGCAACGTCTCGGTGCACCACTCGCTCTTCGCGTTCGGCAGGTTCAGAAATCCGCAGATAAAGATGAAACTTCCCGGCGCGGTTGCGGATGTCGTGAATAATGTTCTCTTCTCGCCAGAGTGGCAATACGTCGTTAGCTTTGGCGATGAATGGACGCATATTCAGGCCAATGTGGTGGGCAATTATAAGATCGCAGGACAAAAGTTGCGCAACGACCACCTGGTGCATCTTTTCCCCGAAAGCGGCCTCGGGCACTCGATCTATGTCAAGGACAACTATGACGAACCCTATCGAACTACGCCTCACCAGGATGACAGCTTAGTTCTCGCCGAGGATCAAAGACGTTTTGTTGTGAAGGCGCCGTTCGAGGCGCCGGCCATCCGGACGTCCGCGCCCATGGCCGCCTTCGAGGAGGTCCTGGAGAATGCCGGTGCCACAAAGCCCGAGCGCGATGAGGCCGACAGCCGCATTGTCGAGGATGTGAAAAGTCGCAGCGGGCGCCTGCTGAAAACGGATCCGCGCGAGGTTGGCGGATGGCCCGATCTTGATGCTGGAACGCCATACGAGGACGGGGACATGGACGGCATTTCAGATGATTGGGAGGTGAAATACGGCCTGGATCCGGCAAAGGCCGACGATGGTCAGCAGGACATGGATGGTGACGGGTGGTCGAACCTCGAAGAGTTTCTCCACGTCATGGCCGGCGATCCGGGAGACGGCGATGTCCGGCCGCTGCCGGATCCGCAATGAGCTACCTTAGACGTCCTTAAATCGTTTCGATCTAGGGGTAAGACATGCAGCAGGGTTGAGGGGGGCATGAACCTGAGTGCCAGCGAGTTCTATTCATCGGGCGTGGATACGACCGATGCAGTCTTGGAGTCTGCCTTCTTTGCCAAGCTCAAGATGCGAAACGGCACCTTCAAGCTGACCCAGCCGTCGCGCTTTCAGGAGCTGGAGGTCGCGTTCCGCCCCCATGCCCAGGAGCGGGCAGGCTCGCTTCGCGAGGTTCTGGACGTCGGAGTTTCGACCGGGCTGACAACCGTGGAACTCGCCAGATTCCTGAGTGATTGCGGCAGTGCTGCCAGCATCACGGCAACCGATCTCTTCATCGAGGCCCACATCGTCGAACTGTTTCCGTGGTTCAGAGTGTTCTGCGATCCGGGGGGCTGGCCATTGCAATATGACCTCAGGGGTATCGCGATCCGTCCCTGGATCCGAAGACTGGACTACGTGACGCTTGCATTTATTCCGCTCATGCTTAGCCGCAGCATTCTACAATCACGCCTGCGATCGCGCATAAGCGCGGGTGTGAGCACGCCGGTGCGAATGGTTACCCGGTCGCTGCCGCCTAATGGTGCGATCGTGTTCGTTGAAAATGACATAATGCGTCAGTCGGAACGCTTTATCCGCCGGTTCGACATGATACGCGCCGCCAATATTCTGAATACGGGCTACTTTTCTGCGGATCAGCTTCATGTCGCAATTGAGAATATTCAAGCCTATCTCCACGGTCCTGGCGCCTTGCTCATGATCGCCCGCACCAATCGCGCTGGGGAAAACGCTGCCACCCTGTTTGAGCTAGACGAGGAAGGATCATTTACCGCACTGGAGCGCGTGGGCGGCGGGTCGGAGATCGAAAGGCTCGTGCTGGATTTCCGCGGGCCGCAACCGTCGACGGCTATCGGAGCGTTGTCGATCGGGCGCCAGTAGCGTAGCCGGGCCAGCTGAACTAGTGAACGCCCCCATTTTTCAGCCACCCGTTCAGATCTCTGCCGACAATGGCGCCGAGCTTTTCTATCTCGGCGGCGTAGAAGTCGCCCATGCGTTCCCTGAGTTCTCGGGTCAGCGGCGCATACTCGACTTCGGCAGCGGCGATCGACCGCAGTCTCTTGAATCCCGCATTGTTCCTGAAAGGAGCGACGATCGGCTTCAACGGGCGCAGCAGACGGCGCAGCGTAGGGTTGATCATCGGCTCCGCCTTGTCCTTGACCTTTTTCTCCAGCGGCTGGAGCGGCATGTCGTCCGTCATCTTCATGAACTTGCTAATGCGATCGAGCTGTGCAGACGCATCTATTCGCATGTCCTCATAAAGAACGACGAGGATCTGCTCGGCCGGAAACCGATCAAAATAGGCGCGCAATTGCTGGAAGTAGAGACCACCGTTCAGGAAGCGCCCGCCGGCACCCATGCGCGGGTCAAGATATGTGGCGATGTCGCGGCCGACTTCGCCCCGGCGGTATAGCATGCAGTAGTCCGAGTAGGCCCGCTCGATCGGATTGCGCAACTGGGCGATCAGCATCGCGCCTGGAAGTTTCTGGCATATCCGCTCAGCTGCGCCCTCTGTATCCAGATAGGAATTGGATTTTTCGCCGACGAGGCGTCGATCCTTGGGCCCTTCGAAGTTCGACAGATACCACTCGTCTCCGCGGTCATAGTAGCGACTGAAATAATGCAGCTCTGGAGCCGGCATGTAGATGCGCGGGTGCTGCTGCAGCGATTGCTGCAGCCACGTCGTGGCGCTCTTGGTGGCGCCGATAATCAGGAAATCGATATCGTGCAGCTTCATGGATTTCCCTCCGTCACAGCTGTCGAGAGAAGCTTCTGGCGATCTTGCCTATGTCTGCCGATACGCCACTGCCATCATCCAGAGCCAGATGGCGGCCATGACAATGTGGGCCAAATTGGCGCCCATCGGGCCGATCCGCGGGATCAGCGCCAACGCGGTGCCATGAAACGCGATTGTCGCGACGAGCACGCTGCTTAGAACCCGATCCTCCCGCCCCATGGCAAGGAGCGCTGAGCGCGTTATAGTACCATAGAGCGTCATGGTCGCCGCGATCGATTGAACGATGACCAAGGGCCCTGCCGCCTCGAAATCCGGACCGACAGCCAGTCTCAGCACCGGATCGATCGTCAAAGACACGGCGCCGACCAGCAATATTCCGAAGCCGAGAAGAAGCACTCGCATCTGTGTGACGGCCCGATGAAACGCTTCGATTGCGCTCGCGGCCCAGGCCCGGGCCAGATCCGGATAGAGCACCGCTTGCACGTGATCTCCGATCTGCAGGGTCATTCGGCCTATGCGCTTGGCGATGTGATAAAGACCTGCCGCGGTCGGGTCTGCCAGGTAGCCGACGAGAAGCGTGTCGAGCTGGTTGGCACTCGAACGCAGGGTCAATGACAGGTTCGTCGAGATCGCGAATTTCCAGAGGCCTGGAAAATGAGCGCTGATACCGCGGACAGGAGCCTTAAGCATGCTCGCCAGCATTCCCTGTCTTCGCAACTCCGCAAGCGAAAGGAAGAGAACGGACAGCGAGCCGAAGATTTGGGCCGCCATCCATATCAGCACGAAGTCCTGCAAGGTACCGCCGAAGGCAAAGCCGATTGCGCACAATCCCGCGCGGAAAACGCTCGAGGCGACCTGGCCATAGGCGATTGTTCGAAACTTCCCGAACAGGCGCAGCACGGCCAGCGGCATGCCGGAGATGCGAAACGGCAGAATGGCACAAAAAAGCGTGACAAGTCCGGACATCTCGGACGAGATCCCGAGCCACGGCCCGAAGGCCCACACGAGCGCCACGGCAATCACGCATCCGGTCGCAGCCGCAGAAACATCGAGCAGAAGCCCGAACTTGAACAACGAAGCAAGCGTTTCCGCGCTCTTCGATTCGGCGCCGAACTTGATCAGTGGTTGCCAGGACTGGAAGTTCACGAGCCGCTCTATGGCGGCCGTATAGGTGAAGCAAAGCGCCAGGATGCCATACTCGGACGGACCAAGCGCCCTGGCCGTCAAGGCGAATCCAACAAGGCCGAGCAGGGAGGTAAGCGCATTCCCCGTAAGGAGGTGCCTTATATTTCCCAGGCGACCCTTCAGTCCTTTTTCCCGAGCGAGCATCTTGTGGAGGCGGTTGAAATATTTGGCCAGCTCTTCTCGTATCGCCAAACGAGACCTCCCGCCTCTAGCGAGGCCGCCCTGTCGAAAAACGCGCCGCCCTTCGCCCGTGGCGCAGGGCCGATGCACTCATAAATCTATCGGGAGTGAGCCTGACTCCGCAGGGCAGGAACACCCGCGCGGCCCCCTGGGCGCAGTCGTGTTTGAGCGTCCAGGTAAGTCGCCTTGCCGGTCACCGGCGCAAAAAACAACTAAAATCCTTTGACGGGACAGTATGAGGGAGAATATAGTCGCGCGAGATATTTTGATAGCCTTTTCTTTGTTGCTTTTGGAGGGCGGTTGCGATGGGGACGTTACCTCCGCTATCGGCCACGAGCTTGTCCCTAAGGGTTTGGGGCACGTATTTTTTGGCGATCGTGCTGTTGGCAGTCGGACTCGTGGTAGGCCCGGCCCCGCCTGCGTCTGCCAGTGATTATCGGCTCAACGCCGGAGATGTCCTGACCTTCGACTTCCTCGACGATGCCGAGCTGCCGATAACGGCGACCGTTTCAGGCAACGGCGAAGCGCAGTTCCCCCTTATCGGCGGCGTCAACGTCGTGGGTCTCACGATAACGGAGGCGATTGAAAAGCTTGGCAGCGAGTACCGGAGACGCGACATCCTCGTCGATCCGAAGCTGTCTCTGAATATTTCGACCTTCCGGCCGATTTTCGTCCTCGGCGAGGTCAGGAGCCCCGGTTCGTTTCCCTTCTACAGCGGCCTGACGGTCGAGCAGGCGATCGGCCTTGCGGGCGGCATGCAGGTGGTGACGGCGAACGCGTCCGACCGGCTGATCGTACGCGCCCGCCTGCGCGCCGAGATAGAGGCCGCAAAAGCCGAAATCGTTCACGAGGCCGTCTATGCGGCGCGACTTGCGGCGCAGTTGAAATCCAGCGAGAAGGTCGACCTGAAAGACGTCCCGGAAGTCGCCCGCACGCATGTCGAGGAGTTGCCTGTCGACGGCGTCATCGAGCTGGAGGAGAAGATCCTGAAGGAGGATCTCGCCGCCTATCGATCGCAAGCGCAAATTCTGACGGAAGGAATTGCCCAGGCCGAGGGTGGGATAGAGATCCTGAACGAGCTGGTGCAGCAGCAGAAAGATATCGTGAGCAACAGCGTCGACGATGTGGCGCGCGTCGGCGCGCTCCGGCAGCGCGGGTTGAACACTGAGAGCGAGCTTTCTCGCGCGGAGAACAGTGCGGCAACGGAAAAGGCGCAACTGCTGGAAACCTTCGCGACCCTTGCGCGTACGCGCCAGGAGATGAGCGAGCTGAAACTGCAGCTGGCAAAGCTCGCAGCTGACAGGAAGAAGGATATTCTGACCCAGCTCCAGGAGCGTGAAATTGCCATCAAAAAGCTGATTGCGGAGCAACGTTCGGCTGAAGAGCAGATCCTTCTCCTCGCCGCGGTGGCCCGCGATGAATCGAAGAAGAATCAGATCTCCTATGCTTACGAGGTCCGTCGAAGCGCAGTTGGCGGCAAGCCGACCAGCCTGCAGGCGTCCCTCGTCACAGAATTGCTGCCAGGCGATGTCGTCGTCGTGAGTATCGCCGGAATGTAGCATTCTTAGACAAGTGATACTGGAAACCGTGCTCCACGCGCCAGGGGACATCGAAGTGAAGCCCAGTCGAGAGCAGGCAGTTTTCCCTTTTGCTCTGCCCGCCCCGTCGGGATCATACCGTCTCAAGCGAATAGCTGAGTGCGCTCTTGGCGGCTTGCTCGTCGTCCTCTGCCTGCCGCTGATGGCGGTAACGGCGATGGTGGTTTGGGCGAGCCTCGGTTTGCCGTTGCTCTTCACCCAGACGCGCGCCGGTGCGGGCATGCGTGCCGTCACGGTGACCAAGTTTCGGACGATGACGAACGCGCGCGGACCGGACGGCACATTGTTGCCGGACGACATGCGACAGACGGCTGCGACTTCGCTGCTGCGCAGGCTCCGCTGCGACGAGCTCCCGCAACTCCTTGCGGTGTTGGCAGGCGACATGTCGATCGTGGGCCCCCGCCCGCTTCCGTTGGCCACGGTCGCAAGCTTCGGCGATCTCGGCCGCCTGCGCTCACTGGTCACTCCCGGCATGACTGGCTGGGCGCAGGTGAATGGCAATACGTTGCTGTCGGACGAGGAGAAGATCGCGCTTGACCTCTGGTATGTCGCGCACGCCAGTCTTTGGCTTGATGGGCGAATTCTCCTGTTGACACTGAAGACGATCGTCTTGGGCGAGCGTGTCGATGAAATGCATTTGAAAGTCGCCAAGGATTTTCTGCGCGTCATTCGTGCGGGCCGCAGCCACGGATAGCGATGCGATGGCGGCAGGGGCTCTCGGAGGTTCCATGAACGGTTCGCATTTCTCTTTCGGCCGCACATTGGTCGTTGCTCCGCATCCCGACGATGAGGTGCTGGGCGCCGGCGGGACCATCGCGAAGCTGGCATCGCGGGGCGAGGAGGTCTTCGTCGCCATCGTAACCGAGGGAAAGCCGCCGACTTTCGACGCCGCAACGATCGCCAGGACGCAGGCCGAGGCGATGGAGGCGCACCGGGTCTTGGGCGTGCGGGAAACCCTTTGGCTGCGTTTGCCTGCTGCACAGCTTGCCGAAACCGCACATGCTTCCGTCAACGGTGCGCTGCTCGACCTTGTTCTTCGTCTACGCCCGCAAACAGTGCTCGTTCCCTTCGCGGGCGACATGCATATGGACCATCAGCTGACATTCACCTCGGCCCTGGTGGCCTGTCGGCCGCACCAGGCGGGGTTTCCGAAACTGATCCTCGCCTACGAAACGCTTTCGGAAACGAACTGGAATGCCCCGTACTTGTCCCCGGGATTTCTGCCGAATTTTTTTGTCGACATCAGCGAGCATCTAGAGGCGAAGGTTGAGGCAATGCAGCTCTTTGCATCGCAGCTGCGCGAACCACCGCACGAGCGTTCCATAGCGGCCCTACGGGCCCTCGCCACCTTGCGTGGGGCAACCGTGATGTGTGCTGCGGCCGAGGCCTTCGTCCTGGTTCGGCACGTCGTTTGAAGCGGAGACCACCGACCGCGGCAGTGTCCGTTGGATTTTCGATACACTGTTTCGGCCATGGCCGGAGGCGGATGAATACGAGCGGGAGGGAAACATGGGGCGTTGGCCAATCTACGACGAGGAGCAGATCGAGGATGTCGTCTCGGTGCTTCGATCGGGCGAGGTGAATGCCTGGACGGGACCGCATGTCCGCAACTTCGAGGCGCTTTATGAGCGCTTTCTTGGCGTGAAGCACGCGGTGGCTCTGGCGAACGGAACCGTGGCGCTGGACCTGGCGCTCTTTGCGCTCGGACTTCAGCCCGGCGACGAAGTGATCGTTACGCCACGCAGCTTCATCGCCTCGGCCTCTTCGGTGCCGATGGCGGGCGGGGTCGCGGTTTTTGCCGATGTCGACCGCGACAGCCAGAACATCACCGTAGAAAGCATCAGGGAGCAACTGACACCGAAAACCAAGGGCATTATCGCCGTCCACCTTGCCGGCTGGCCCTGTGACATGCCGGCGATCATGGAATTTGCCCGCGAAAACGGACTGTGGGTCATCGAGGACTGCGCCCAGGCGCATGGCGCCGAAATCGACGGTCGCCCGGTCGGCAGCTTCGCCGACATTGCCGTCTTCTCTTTCTGCCAGGACAAGATCATCACCACCGGAGGCGAAGGCGGCCTCGTGGCGATGAACAATGAGGAGCTGTGGAAGAAGGCGTGGAGCCGCAAGGACCACGGCAAGTCTTTCGATGCCGTCTACAACAGAGAGCACCCGCCGGGGTTCCGCTGGCTGCACGAGTCGATCGGGACGAACTGGCGCATGACTTCCTTCCAGGCGGTGTTGGGGTCGCGGCAGTTGCGGCGCCTCGAGCAATGGCACAGCATCAGGGCGCAGAATGCCGCCATTCTCGCCAGGGCGGCCGCCGGGATAGACGCTCTGCGTACACCCCTTCCTCCCCGAGGCGTCCGGCATGCTTGGTATAGGTTCTACACCTTCTTGAAGCCGGAGCTACTGTTGCCGGGATGGAGCAGAGACCGAATCGTCGCGGAAGTTAACAGTGCCGGGGTCGCCTGCTTCAGCGGCAGTTGCCCGGAGATCTACCTCGAGAAGGCATTCGTGGATATGAACATGGGTCCGGTTAAGCGGTTGCCGAACGCGCGGCAGCTCGGAGAGACGAGCCTCGCATTCCTGGTCGATCCCGCTCTAGACACGGCTGCCGTCGGGAGGGCGGCACAGGTTCTCCGGGAAGTCATGGCAAGCGCCAGTTCAACGGCAGAGGCGCGCCGTCAGAGGTCATAGTTCCGCAAGAGCGAACTGAACAAACAGGCAGCAAGCCCTCGCTACCGATGTTGATCCACGCCGGCTCCTTCTTTTTGCAGCATCGTGCTCGGGCAGCTGCCCTCGCAGCCAATGCCGGGTGTCTCGGAAGCCGCCGCCTTCATTTCCTCCCACAGCGACGATGCGGTTCTTGCAAAAGCTTCATAACCGGACTCGAACGGATGGCCGTCGCTGTCCGGATAAAAACGCTGCCCGGCCAGGATAGCTGCCTGCAAAGCGTCGGCAGTTGCGGCAACGGCGCTGCGATGCGGCAAGTCGAGCCGGTCGGCGATCTGCCGGATTTCTTCCTCGAGCGCGATCTGCGTTTCAACGCTGGCGACAAAGCCAGGTTCGGCGGTTGCGAGCTGGCCACGGCGGCGCAGATGTTCGTAGATCACCCGCTCTTTTGTCGGAAGCACCAAAAGTCCGATCCGGCCCCGCCCTCTGTCAGCCCAATCGGCCGCAAAGCGCTCGAAATCCGCCAGCATTGCAGCGACCTCGGGCGAGGTCGGATCGGCCATTCGACCAGCTTCGTCGACATAGCGCTTCGACACTGGCGGACATCCGTCCGGAAACCCATAATATTCGGATAGTTCCTGATCGCTGGTTGCGAAGAAGCGACCATACAAGCTCTTCGCCCGATCCCTGATCGCGTAGTGATAGGCGCTCAAGATGGCGACATTCTCGAAGAGCTTCGTCTTGAGGCTTGCCGACCGCGCCTTGGTGCATTGCGAATGACCTCCGGACTGACCGATGAAGGCTTGCAGCTGAAGTCGCTTCTGTTCTGCAAGCCAGAAGTCGGATTGCGCGTCCAGGATATCGCATGCGGAAAATACGATCGCGAAGTCGTTGGCAGGGTAAACGGCGACGATCGCGCCTTTCGCACCGGCAGCCAGCGCATCGACGACGATCGCGTGATAGGTGTAGATGCCGTAGCTGCCAATTCCGAAGTTGTAGGTGCGTTCACCCGTGATTGCCTCGAAGACCGCCGGCCAGGAATGGGCGCTTTCGACGTTGTTGCCGTATGTCATCGAGTCGCCGACCGCCGCGACTTGAAAGCCGTGATGCGCGCCGGCGGGGTTTCGGAAGCCTTCCTCGTCGACGTCGCCGAGAGTGGTATCGAGGCGATAGCCGTACTTGGAGTCGATATGGCGATGCGACTGCGTGCCGATCGGAAACGGCGTAAGCAACCGCAGCATCGCCTCCCCGGCTCCGAACGCCAGGATCACCGAAACCAGGAGTGCGATCAGGTTTTTCAACTGCCCCTCCCGCCTCTTCGCAACGATCAGGCGAGATCGCGTTCCCATTGCGATCCGGCTGGTGTCGACCGCGGCCCGACTACGGCCGGATGCCTGCGGCTTTTAAAAAGCTAGACGAAGCGGTTAGTGTTAGCGTCCCTTCTGCAATTCACAGTTGCTCTATGAGGGAACGAAACTTGGTGTGCCCCAAGGAATGCATTTTACGTACTGTCGAGAAATACAAGTGCGGCTATATTGCAAAGTCTTGTTCCCGTAATTTCTACCATGTGTTTAGTCACGCGGCCAGTAGAAACCTCGGCATGGGGAGGGCAATTCTGGATGGACAAACGTTCAGATTCTCGAGCGCTCGCATCGCCGCAGATCGCCGGGGCAAGGATAACGATCGTCGTTCCGGCGCTCGGCGCGGGCGGAACCGAGCACATCGTCAATCTCGTTGCCAACCACTGGAACAGCACCGGCTGCGCAGTGACGCTCATCACCCTCGAGCGTCCGGATGCGCAGCCCTATTACGATTTCGATCCCAAGATCGAGATCGTCCGCCTGGGCGTACCGCCCCGCAAAGCCTCGAAGCTGCGGTCGTCCCTCCTGGTGCTGCAGCGGTTGGGACGCTTGCGCTCTGCCATTCGGCGCACTCGCCCGGATTTTGTTCTAAGCTTTCTAACGCGAACGAATGTCTTGACGCTATTGGCGACGATCGGTTCCGCGATTCCGGTCGTCGTCTCCGAGCGCAACAACCCGGCTTTACAGCCCTTCGGTCTGTTTTGGAGGCGGCTTCAGGCAAGCCTATACCCTCGAGCATTCGGCCTGGTGACGATGACCCAAGGGGCGCTGGATTACTTTCCGCCGAGCATTCGCAAAAAAGGCTGGGTCATCGCCAATCCCGTCGACTTGCCGCGGGATTGGCGGAACAGGCGCGGCAAGAACATCCTGACTGCGGTCGGCCGGTTGACGCCCCAGAAAGGCTTCGACCTCTTGCTCGAAGCCTTCGCCAGGATTGCTGGCGCTCACCCCGCATGGCGGTTGGTCATCTGGGGTGAGGGCGATGAACGGCGTAGCTTGGAGACCCTGCGCGAGACGCTCGGTCTGCAGAAACGGGTCGACATGCCCGGGGTCACCGAAAGGCCGGGCCTTTGGATTGAAACCGCGGATGCGTTTGTCCTCTCCTCCCGTTACGAGGGATGGGGAATTGTGCTGCTGGAAGCCATGGCTGCCGGCCTGCCCGTTGTCTCCTTCGAATGCGAATGGGGTCCACGGGCTATGATCACGCATGAGAGCGACGGCATACTTGTGCCGAAGGAGGATGTCGAAGCCCTTGCTAGAGCCCTCGACAGGATGCTTTCCGATCGTAACCTCAGGGAACGACTGGGGGCAAGGGCTGCGGCCAGCGCCCAAAGATACATGCCTGAGCAGATCCTTGCCGAGTGGGACATGCTGGCCGCACGCGTGTTGACGCAGTCCTTGAAGACGCCCTTGCAGGCCTTTGATAGTGCCGGCTAATCTGCGCTTTGGTCGGCGGCAAAATCACCGGGCAGGCCGGTTCGCGCTGTGGCCGAAGCGATCCCGAGCATCTTTCGACCTCGCGCCGTTGCACTGCCTGTCTGAGCGCCTCGGGCTTTCTGACCTGCGGTATGCGTAAATATTTGATACAATTTATCTCGCGCGATTGTCCCGCGCTATGAGGGGGCGCTTGCATGAGTTCGATGTTTAGGCTTGTTGGGCAAAGTGCAGTCCTGGCCCTGTTCGTCTTCGTTCTTCAACTGGGTTTGGGTTCCCGCTCTCCTCTGGCTGCGCAGGAGGCCGCGGCGACGGCGCCGCCGGCCAAGGTCCAGCAATTGATCGAACTGCTGGACGATCCCGAGGTGCGGCAATGGCTTTCTGCCAGGCAGATCACGCCTCCGCCTGCGGCCGCCGCGCCGCCGAGCGGCGTTGCCTCGCGATGGGTCGCGCAAATCAGAAGGCACCTCGGCGGCATGCGTGAAGCGGCCCCGCGGCTGGTTCCCGAGTGGATGGCGGCAAGACAGCGCATAACGGCAGATATGCACCAAGGAACGATGCCGATCCTGCGCGGCTTCGGCTTCGTGCTTCTCGTCGGCTACGGTGCCGAATTTCTTCTCCGCTACTTGCTGCGGCGGAGTGCAAGTCGAAGCGCAGGACAGTCTGGGCCAGGCCTTGCGGCCTTTGTTCGCATCGCGCCGCTCGTCGTCTTTGCAGTTTCGGCGATCGCCGCCTTCGTCCTTGCCGACTGGCCGAGCCGGCTGGAGGCGGCGGTCGCACCGCTCCTGATTGCCTTGATCGTCGCGCGCCTGCTGATCACTGTCGCTGCGGCCTTGGCGAAGCCGGCAGATGAGAATGCGGAGGAGGCAGGCGTGTCGCCCGCCGCCGACGTGACAAGGTTCTGGCACAAGCGCTTCGTCGTCATGGTCTGTGCGGTCGCTGTCCTGTGGGCCGTCATGGACATGATGCAGGCCCTTTCGTTCCTCCCCGACGTCCGGGACCTCACCGGCGCCGGCCTGGGCCTCGTCGTGCTCGGCATCGGCATCGACACGGTGCTCCGCCGGCCGGCTCAGGAACTGACGGGCGGCCGGCGCATCCTGCGCAACGCGCTGCTCGTTGCCTTCCTCATCCTGCTGTGGGTCGTCTGGGTTGCCGGCATGAAGGTGCTGTTCTGGCTCGGGGTCTATCTCCTCGGCCTGCCGCCGCTGCTGCGTTTCGTCAGTGCCGCGACGCGGACGATGCTGGACGCAGAGGCGGCCGATAATGTCCGGGTAATGCGCAATGTGCTGATCGACCGCGGAGCGCGGTTCGCCATCATCGCGCTCGCGGCCGCCTGGCTCGCCATCGTCTTCCGCTTCAACGGCAGCGAGATGATGCAGGACGACGTCTTCAACCGCATCTTCCGGGGCGTGCTTTCCGGCATCGTCATTCTGCTCGCCGCGGATCTGATCTGGCAACTGACGAAGGAGTTCATCAATCTACACGTCAAGCGGGCAAGCGTTGACGTCGCCGACCCGGTTCAGCTAGCTCGCGGCATGCGGCTGCGCACGCTGCTGCCGATCCTGCGCAATTTTCTCGCAGCCTTCATCGCCGTCGTCGCCGGCATGATGGTGCTCTCCGGTCTCGGCGTCGAAATCGGGCCGCTGATCGCCGGCGCCGGCGTCTTCGGCGTCGCGATCGGCTTCGGCTCGCAGACGCTCGTCAAGGATATCATCAGCGGCATCTTCTACATGATGGACGACGCCTTCCGGGTCGGTGAATACATCCAGAGCGGCAGCTATATGGGAACGGTCGAATCCTTCAGCATCCGTTCCGTCAAGCTGCGCCACCACCGGGGGCCCGTGTTCACCGTGCCTTTCGGCTCGCTCGGCGCGGTCCAGAACATGAGCCGCGACTGGGTCATCGACAAGTTCATGATCAATGTCTCCTACGATGCCGACGTGGCCAAGGTGAAGAAGGTCGTGAAGGGCATCGGTGCTGCGCTCCTCGAGGATGAGGAACTCGGGCCGCTGATCATCGAGACCGTCAAGATGAAGGGCGTTGAGCAGTTTGGCGACTACGGCATCACCCTGAGCTTCGCCATGACGACCAAGCCAGGTCACCAGACCCAGATCAGGCGCCGGGCTCAGGCGATGATCAAGGAGGCGTTTGACGCCAACGGAATCAATTTTGCCTCGCCGACCGTTCAGGTCGCCGGTGATGAGGGGCAAGCGACCGCCGCCGCGGCGGCGACCCGGGATGCGATAGAGAAGAAAAAGGCGGCTCTGGCCGCGCAGCAAGGAGGGGAGGCCGCGGCCGAGTAGATCGGGGCAGGGGGCGCCGCGGCCTGGCGGTCCGTGTTGACATCAGGAGGAGAAGGCGGGATAGCTCGCGGCGCATGAGGATTGCCTTCTACGCGCCGCTGAAGTCCCCGGATCATCCCGTCCCCTCTGGCGACAGGCAGATGGCGCGCATGCTGGCCGAGGCGCTTGGGCTATGCGGGCATGAGGTCGATATCTCGTCGCGACTGCGTGCCTTTTCGCGCGAAGCGTCTGACGCGGCCTATCTGGATCTCAGCAAGCAAGCGGACGCGGAAATCGCCCGGCTTCGCCGGAGGTGGGCGAGCGAGGGTCCGCCGGACGCATGGTTCTGCTACCATCCCTATTACAAGGCCGCCGACCTGATCGGTCCTCCGCTGACCGCTGAGTTTTCCGTTCCCTATGTGACGGCCGAAAGCTCCTATTCGTCGCGTCGCAACGAGGGGGCGTGGAAGCTCGCCCAGGAGGCAATCGCAGCCGGCGCAAGGCAGGCGGCGGTGAACATCTGCTTTACCGAGCGCGACCGCAAGGGGCTCGATGAGGCGATACCGGAGGGGCGATATGCCATGCTGCCTCCGTTCATCGACACGACCCAATTTGAGGGAACGCCGCGGAAAAAACCGGATGCGGCCCGACTGATCGCTGTCGCCATGATGCGGCCCGGCGACAAGCTGGACAGCTACCGGATGCTCGCGGCCGCACTCGAAATGATCGTCGACATTCCCTGGACGCTGACCGTCGTCGGCGACGGCCCGACGCGCCCGGAGGTGCAGCAGGCCTTTGCAGGTCTGCCGGAAGAGCGGCTCGCCTGGGCCGGCGAAAATGCACCCGAAGCGGTTGCGGAGCTGCTCTTCGCAAGCGATCTTTATGTCTGGCCCGGATGCGGCGAGGCCTACGGTCTTTCCTATCTGGAGGCGCAGGCGGCCGGCCTGCCGGTTGTGGCGCAGGCGACCGCCGGCGTCCCCGAGGTCGTCAGAAACGGGGACACCGGGCTGCTCACCGCGGCGGGCGACATCGCCAGCATCGCCGAAGCGATCCGGGTCTTGCTGGGCGACGCTGCCAAGCGCGCCGAGTTCGGCAATCGGGCGCGCCGTTTCGTGCTCGAAGAGCGCTCGCTCACTGCCGCCGCTCGGCGTCTGGACACTATTTTCGGCACGTTCGTCAGGAGGGCAGGATGAAGAGTGAGGCCATCTGGCAGGCGCTGATCGACAGGCTCGACCAGATGCAGGAAGCCGGCGAGAGCGCGGATTTCTGGTTGCGCGACGACGATGCGGTCGAACCGACGGCGGCGCTTCACCGACTGCTGGACCTGACGGACCGGTTTTCGGTGCCGCTGACCCTGGCGGTGATTCCTGCACATACCGACGCGCGTCTCGAGCGCTGCCTCGCCGGCCGCAGAGACATCGGCGTCGCGGTTCATGGCTGGTCGCACGAGAACCATGCGCCCGCAGGAGAGAAGCGCCAGGAACTAGGGAGCCACCGACAGGGCGGAACGGTCTCCGACGAATTGCGGGCCGGATATGCCCGTCTCAAAACCCTCTTTCCCGCTTCCTTCGTGCCGCTGCTCGTCCCGCCATGGAACCGGATCGATGCGGAAATCGTCGCCGGGCTCGGCGCAAGCGGCTTCAGGGCGCTGTCGGTCTTCGGTTCGGAGAGGAGCGGCAAGGCCACCGCTCTCCTGCGGCCCGGCCTCCAGATCATCAACACGCATGTGGATGTCATCGACTGGCGCGGAACGCGCGGCTGCCGCGATCATGCGCAGATCGTTCGAGACATTCTCGCGAGACTGGAGCAGGTGGTGAACGGCGGCGGCTCAGTCGGTATTCTGACGCATCACCTTGTCCATGACGAGAATGTCTGGGCGTTTCTGTCGAAGCTGTTCGAGGTTACCGTCACCCATCCGGCCAGTCGCTGGCGGAAGGTGTCGGATCTCATAGGTCGATGACCTGGTGGTCGCGGGCCGCGAAGGCGCCCGCGAAGAATGCCTGGACTTCCTGTTCGATCGCTGCAAGCGCCGCGTCGGTGCGCGACGGGTCGTGGTGGAACATGGCAAGCCGCGGAATGCCAGCGGCCATCGCCAGGCGCGAGCCGTGTATCCCGGTCGAGTGGCCGTAGCCGCGATAGGCCGCCATCTCCGACTCGAGATAAGTGCAGTCGTAAACCAGCAGATCAGCGTCGGCGATGAAATCGAGGAGGGTGGGATCGAGTATGCCCGGCTCGTGCTCGGTGTCATAGATGAGCGCGACGGCGCGGCCGCCCCAGTCGACCCTGTAGCCGACGCAGCCGCCCGGATGGACGAGGCTCATCGTGCGGATCGAAACATCCTTGCGCGGCGAAAGCGTGTCGCCCGGACGGAAATCGACCGTGTCGAGGCTTGCCTGACAGATGCCCGGGCCGACCGGAAACCATGGGGGCCGCATGAAGTCGTTGATCATCTCGGCCGTCGACATCGTGCCGTGGAGATGGCCGGACCAGAAACGCACCGCCGAGCTGCAGCGGTAGATCGGCTTGAAATAGGGCAGCCCGATGATGTGGTCGTAGTGGGTGTGGGTGAAGAAGACGTCGAACTCCGAGACGCCCTCGGACATCAGCGACAGGCCAGCCTCGCGCAGTCCCGAGCCGGCATCGAAGATCAGCACCTCGGCGCCGCAACGGACTTCGATGCAGGGCGTGTTGCCTCCATAGCGCAGGAACTGCTCGCCGGACACCGGCAAACTGCCTCTGACGCCCCAAAACTTCACTCGAAAGGTGTCGTCCCGCATTCCGTTTCGGTTTCATCCTGCCCGCCTCGGGCACTTTGCCCCGGCGCGCTGACTAGACAAGCACAAATCATGAGGGTCCTGCAATGCCATTGGCACTCGCGGCCACGGAATGCTTGTCGACGATTTCTGTGCCGGTCCTGAATTGAAAGCCTTACCGTCGGCCCCAACGTGATTTAAAAGTTGTATGGGGCGATTCAGGACTGAGGCGTTCCGCTCCCACTCTGAAAATTGGTGGCGGCCAAATTCCACCCTGGCCAAAGGGTTCAGCATCGATGGCAGAGCCAGCCGAAATGCAATTCTACCAGAGCCTGCCGCTTTTCGAAGCGTTCGAAGGCGTGGCCGACGAGGCGAATTACCGGCCCCTGCCGGAGGGCTGGTCGCTGGCCGTAGCCGACATCGTCAATTCGACCGGCGCGATCGCCGAGGGACGCTACAAGAGCGTCAATATGGCGGGCGCCAGCGTGATCTCGGCCCTGATGAACGCGCTTGAGGAAAGGGACCTGCCTTTCGTCTTCGGCGGCGATGGGGCGCTCGCCGCCATACCCGCCGCCCTGTCGGCAAAGGCGCGCACGGCTCTCGCCGCGGCCAAGACCTGGGTGGCCGAAGAGCTCGGCCTTGAACTGCGCGCCGCCCTCGTTCCGGTCGGCGACATTCGCGCCAAGGGTCTCGATATGCGCGTCGCCCGCTTCAAGGCGAGCGAAGAGGTTTCCTACGCGATGTTCTCGGGCGGCGGCGCAAGCTGGGCGGAAGCGGAGATGAAGGCGGGGCGCTACCAGATCGACGCTGCGGCGCCGGGGACGAGGCCGGACTTGAGCGGGCTTTCCTGCCGCTGGAATCCGATCGTCTCTCATCATGGCGCCATCGTGTCGATCATCGCGGTCCCCGGCGCGCGTGGCAACGGCCCGGAATTTCAGGCGCTGATCGCCGAGGTCGTGGCGCTCGCCGAGAGCGAGGAGCGCGGCGGCCATCCGGTTCCGGAGGGCGGTCCCGAGCCTCGCCTTTCGATGCGTGGGATCGCCATGGAATCGCGCGCCATCGCCTCACCGGGCAAGCGCCTCCTGGCCTGGCCATGGATCGCGCTGCAGAGCGCCCTGCTGTTCGTCTGCTTCAGGCTCGGCCTCAATATCGGCAGGTTCGATGTCACCCAGTACAAGCACGACCTTGCCAATAATTCCGACTTCCGCAAATTCGACGACGGCTTGAAGATGACGATCGATGTCGGCGCCGATCGCCTGAACCGGATCGAGGAGCGGTTGAAGCGAGGCGCCGAAGCGGGCGTTTGCCGCTATGGGCTGCATCGGCAGGATTCCGCCCTAATGACCTGCATCGTGCCGTCTCCGATGAGCCGCGACCACATGCACTTCATCGATGGAGCGGCTGGCGGCTATGCCATGGCGGCAACGAACCTCAAGGCAACGCTTGCCGAAGACGGGCCGCAAGCGCGCGCGATCACGCCTTGACGATGTGATCGCCTGCGAGGCCGCGGCGGACGAAGATATTGCGCGTATCGATGATCAACGGCGCCCAGTCGCGAAGTGCGGGGTAGTCGACAGCGTCATGGTCGGTGGCGACGAGCACGGCATCGAAACTGCGCACGGTGTTTTCGTCGAAGACGATCGACCGCCGGCCCTTGAGTGCGATGTGCTCGCGGGTCGGCGGAACTTCCTCGACATGCGGATCGTAAAAGGCCGCCTTCCCGCCGCGTTCCTCGATGAGCTCGATCAGCCGCAGCGACGGGCTTTCGCGAATGTCCGGCACGTTCTTCTTGTAGGCGAGCCCGATGATCAGCACGCTCGCGCGGCTGAGCGCCTTGCCCTGTCTCCGGTCGAGCGCCTCGGCGAGCCGCGTCACCACGTGGCGCGGCATGGCAGAGTTGATCTCCCCGGCCAATTCGATGAAGCGGGTCGGCAGTTCGTATTCGCGCGATTTCCACGTGAGGTAAAAGGGGTCGATCGGAATGCAATGGCCGCCAAGCCCCGGGCCGGGATAGAACGGCATGTAGCCAAACGGCTTGGTCTTCGCCGCCTCGATGACCTCCCAGATGTCGATGCCCATCGCCTCGTAGACGACCTTGAGCTCGTTGACGAGGGCGATATTCACCGCCCGGAAGATGTTTTCCGTGAGCTTCACCGCCTCGGCCGTCGCATTGGACGAAACGGGCACGACGGTCTCGACCACGGCCGCGTAGAAGCGTTCCATCAGCGCTGCCGCGAGCGGTCCGTCTCCGGCCACGACCTTGGGGATGCTCGCCGTCTCGAATTTCCGGTTGCCGGGATCCTCGCGCTCCGGCGAGAAGCCCAGGAAGAAATCCACCCCCGAGTTCAGGCCGGTCTCTTCCAGGATCGAACGGACGATCCCGTCCGTCGTACCGGGATAGGTGGTCGACTCGAGAACGACGAGTTGGCCCCGCCGCAGGCAGGCCGCGATCGACCGCGATGTCTTCTCCACGAAGGAGAGGTCTGGGTCCCGGTGCTTGGTGAGCGGCGTCGGCACGCAGATGACGATGACGTCGCAGATGCCGAGCTCGCGGAAGTCGGTCGTCGAGCGAAACCGTCCGGCGGCGGCCTCCCGGTTCAGCGCATCGTCCGGGACGGCCTCGATATAGGAGCGGCCGTCGTCGAGCGCGACGATCTTTGCCGGGTCGATGTCGAAGCCGGTGACCGGAAAACCCGAGCGGGCAACCGCGATGGCAAGCGGCAGGCCGACATAGCCGAGGCCGATGACGCCGATCTTGGCGGTGCGCCCGCCGATCGATTCGAGCAGCCTGTCGTGATGAGAGGAGGTCAAGATCATTTCCAAGTGTTGGCGGACGCGCCGCTCTTTCGACGCGACGGCCGCGCGAGCTGGTCCGGTTTTGTTGGCGACAAAGCGGCGCGAAGTCAAGCGCGGGCAGCATCGTGGAGCGGCGTCCAATCGGCAACCCCGGCAATTGCAGGGTGTAATCGGAGGGCCTGTTCCGTGTAGCATTCTCCCACGATTAAAAATTGCGAACGTCTCTGGAAATCGGGGCCGGCGGTGAATATCTGCAAGGCGAAATCGTGGCGATCCGATCGCTGCGCGCCGCCGCCGCCGCCGTCAGATGCGGCCGGAGCCTTTCTTTAGTGACGGGTGCCACAGCCAGTGCTGCCGGGCAGGCGATGTAGTTCGCCGGGTGCCGCTGGAGCGTTGTCGACATCCGCCATCGCGACAAATGAGGACGTGGAATGAGTGCGATCAACGACAATGTTTCCGAAATCCTCCTGGACAAGGTCGCGGACTGGCTGATGCGGACATCCCTCAGCGACGAATCGCTGGAGACGATCGTGCGCGGCTTCTGCGAGCGGCTGGCAGCGGCCGGCCTGCCGCTCATGCGCGTTCACCTCTCCTTTTCGATGCTCCACCCGCTCTATGACGCGCTCGGCTTCACCTGGTGGCGCGGCCGCGGCGTCGAGGTCAGCGGCCTTCGCCATGAGGAACTGGCGCTCAATCCCGATCGGTTCCTCCGCAGCCCCTATTATTACCTGCTCAGCAATAATCTCGACCATGTGCGGCGACGGATCGATCCGGCACAGCCGTCGGAATTCCCGATCTTCGATGAGCTCAAGGAACAGGGAGCGACCGACTATATCGCCTTCATGCAGCCGCTCGGCGCCGTCTCCGAGCATGGCATGGTCGGCTCCTGGACGACCGATCGTCACGGCGGCTTCAGCGATGACGTCATCGCCGCCTTGCTGAGGCTGCAGAACCATCTGGCCATCGCCGCCAAGGTCGCGGTGCTCGGCAAGCTCGCCGACAACATGTTGACCACCTATCTCGGCGCCAATGCCGGCCGGCGGGTCCTCAGCGGCCAGGTGCGCCGGGGAGATGGCGAGACGGTTCGCGCGGTCCTCGTCATGGCCGACATGCGCGACTCAACCGTTCTTGCAGAGCGGGAAGGCCGGCAAGCCTATATCGAGACGCTGAACGGTTTCTTCGACGCGATCGCGACGCCGTTCAACCGCCATGGCGGCCAGATCCTGAGCTTCGTCGGCGACGGCTTCATCGCCGTCTATCCCTGCGGCCGGCACAAGGAGCCTTCCGAGCTTGCGAGCCGCGAAGCCTTCGCCGCAGTCGGTACGGCGCGCGCCCGGCTCGCCGCTCTCAATGCCGAACGGAAGAGGCAGGGCCGCGAACCGATCGGCTACGGCGTCGGCCTGCATGTCGGCAACGTCATGTTCGGCAATGTCGGATTGCGGGACCGGCTGACTTTCTCGGTTTTCGGCTCGGCGGTAAACGAGGTGCAGCGGCTGCAGAATCTCACGAAGAAATACGGCCACAACGTCGTCGCCAGCGAAGCCTTCGTCAATTATTGCGGCGGCGATTGGCTGACCCTCGGGCAAGAGAGGCTGCGCGGCGTGCGCCAGAAGTTTACGGTTCTCTATCCCAAGGACGCGGCCCTCGCTGCCATCGCACAGGAACGCGCCTTCGACGAGACGGAGGATGGACTTTCCGAAGCGGAGCATGTCATGCTGCTCTATCGCAACAAGATCGGGCCGCCGGGGCCTCGCGGCCTGATCGACAAGATGCTCCAATGAGGGATATATGCTTCGCGTCGCTTTTCTGGCCGCCACTCTTCTCCTGCCGACCATCGCAAACGCTCAAGCGCTGCAGCAACAACAACCTCCTCTGGAGCAGAAACTGGTCGACGGTTTCGAAGGCAAGGATTTTGCGCCGGAAGGCGGCCTCTATTACCGCGAGAATTTCGAGCAGAGCGCCGGCACCGTCGAGTTCCAGACCGCGGTCAAACGGACGGGCAATGGCGGGCTGAAGCTCAGCGTCGTGCCGCATTGCCCGACATTGAACGACGGCTGCAGCGAGCGGGCGGAAATCTGGGAAAAGACCGCTCTGCGCGTTCCCTATGACCAAGGCGTCTGGTACGGCTTCGCGGTCAAGTTCGACGACCCGATTCCGAGCGGCGACCATCGCTATCTGATCGCACAATGGAAGCGCGAGATCGATCCTGGCGCGGATGGGGATTTCAGCCCCTTTCTGGCGCTGCGCATGGACCTCGGGAAGCTCTTCGCCACCGTCGAGACCAATTATCAGCTGCCGATTTCGACCGGCCCCGAAGGAAAGCCGGCCCGCTGCGGGCCGGGCGAGGTGCCGGCCTGGGCCCGCCCCGACGTGAACCAGGTGCGCATCCTGGTGGCCACGGACCCGAACTGGACGACTGAGGACAGCAGCCTTTTCAACTCGTGCACGAAGGCGGTGACGGTCACCGATCACGGCAATCCGCTCCCGGAGCCGGGTTCCGGCTGGATCGATTTCGCGATCTTCACCAAACCCGGGCCGGACGGCACGGGGCACATCGAGCTGTTTGCCAACGGTAAGCCGATCATAACGGTCAAGGGCCATATCGGCCACGCCGACAAAGGCCTGGGAGAGAATCAGTATTTCAAGTTCGGCCCCTATCGCGCCGCCGACACGACCGACTGGACGCTCTATTACGACGACTTCCGCCGTTCATCGCGTTGTGCCGATGTCCTGACGGACGGCGTTTGCCCCTTTCCGTAAAAGGTCCGCGCGCCACTTGCCAACGCCCTCCACGTACCCCACCGGCGGTGCGCTGGACAGCCCGCGGAAGCTAAGCTACTGTTTCGACGGTGGCGGACGCTACAGCGCCGCGGGGCATGTCAAGGTCGCTGTGACACTTGAAATTGCTGCATAATATCCCTGCCATAAGGGAGGGGATCATGCAGGAGGGGTAATGAGGGCGGTGTGTTGCAATGACTTCAGGAGCGGACCTACTAAGGGTTGAGGGTCTGCGGATCACATTTTCCGTGCTTGGCGGCAACGTGGAGGCCGTCCGGGGAGCGAATTTCAGAATTTTGCCAGGCAAGGTGACGGCGCTCGTCGGCGAGTCCGGGTCGGGCAAGTCGGCCATCAGCCAGGCGATCATGGGCATTTTGCCCAGTGTCGCCAAGGTGGGCGGCCGGGTCCTGTTTAACGACACCGCGGCCGGGGCAAAGCCGGTCGACCTGCTCTCGCTCGAAACCGACGGGAGCGAGATCCAGGAAATCCGAGGCGCTCGGATCAGCAAGATCTTCCAGGAGCCGATGACCTCGCTGTCGCCGCTCCACACGATCGGCAACCAGATTTCCGAAGTGCTGAAAATCCACACGGATGCGGACAAGGCGGAGCGCCGGGCGCAAACCGAAGAGCTGCTGGGCTATGTCGGTTTCGCTAATCCGAAGCGGGCCTACGACATGTACCCCTTCGAGCTTTCCGGCGGCATGCGTCAGCGGGCGATGATCGCCATGGCGCTGATCTGCCGCCCGGCACTGCTGATCGCCGACGAGCCGACGACGGCGCTCGACGTGACGGTGCAGGCGCAAATCCTGCAGCTGCTGCGCGAGCTCCAGTCGAAGCTCAACATGGCCATGCTGTTGATCACGCACGACCTTGGCGTCGTCGCCAACATGGCCGACGAGGTGGTCGTCATCTATCACGGCGATATCGTCGAGGCGGGGCCGGTCGAGGCAATCTTCCGCAATCCGCAGCATCCCTATCTCAAGGGGCTGATGGCGGCCGTGCCGCATTTCGACATGAAGCCGGGTGAAAGGCTGAAGGCGCTTCGCGAAGTGCCGGTCAAGGCCGGGACGCTCCTCGGAACCCAGCACGTCAAGAAGGCCGCCGGGCCGGATGTCCTCGTCTCGGTCCGCCATCTGTGCAAGACGTTCTCGACGCGCTCGTCCGGTTGGTTCGGCAGCGGCACCACGTCGCGCCACCGCGCCGTCAACGATGTCAGCTTCGACATCCGTCGCGGCGAGTGCCTGGGGCTGGTCGGCGAAAGCGGCTGCGGCAAGACGACCGTCAGCAAGATACTGATGCGCGCCGTGACGCCGGATCAGGGTTCGGTCACCTTCGACGACGGGGAAGGCGCCGTCGACGTCCTGAAGCTCGATGGCGCCGAGCTCAAGGCGCTTCGCGCCAAGATCCAGATGGTCTTCCAGGATCCGGTCTCGTCGCTTTCGCCGCGCATGACGGTCAAGAACATCCTCAGCGAGCCGCTCGAGATTCACGGCCGGGGCGATCCGAAGTCGCGGGTCGAAACCGTCCGCTCCCTGCTGCAGGCGGTCGGCCTCGACCAGCGCTTCATCAATCGCTATCCGCACAGCTTTTCCGGCGGTCAGAGGCAGCGCATCGGCATTGCCCGGGCGCTGGCGCTGGTTCCGCAGCTCCTGATCTGCGACGAGCCCGTCTCGGCCCTCGATGTCTCAGTCCAGGCCCAGATTCTCAACCTTCTCAAAGATTTGCAGAAGGAACTCGGCCTGACGATGCTGTTCATCTCGCACAATCTGGCGGTCGTCGACTACATGGCCGACCGAATTGCCGTCATGTGTTCGGGGCGGATTGTCGAGCTCGCACCGCGCGAGGTGCTGATGCGCAATCCGGTTCATCCCTATACGAAATCACTGCTGGCAGCCGTGCCCTATCCCGATCTGGATCGGAAGCTCGACTTCGACGCGCTCCAGGCGAGCGGGTGTTCGGACCAGCGTCAGTGGGGAGTGCAATTCTCGGACGGCGGCGAGGAGAACGCTCTCTTTCCGGCCGATCTTGGCGGTGGTCATTACGTGCTCGCCAGGAAATCGGCAGATGCTAGGGAGTTGCGCCCGTGATTACCCGAAGAACAGCACTCGCCATCCTCGCTTCAACCGCCCTGCCGAAAGTCCTCTTCGCCGCGGCGGGCGGGGTCGATGCCTCGGCGCCGCTTGTCGCCGAAGGCAAGATTCCGCCGCTCAACGAACGCCTGCCGAAAACGCCGCGAGTGATCAATGTCGCAGCGATGGGGAGGCAGCCCGGCCGGCATGGCGGAACGATCCGCAGCCTGATCGGCAGCGCCAAGGACATCCGCCTGATGACGATCTACGGTTATGCCCGGCTGGTCGGCTACGACGAGGCGCTCAACCTCCACCCGGACGTGCTCGAACGCTTCGAGACGGTGGAGGACCGGATTTTCACCTTCCATCTTCGCGAGGGGCACAAGTGGTCGGACGGCACGCCGCTGACCGCCGAGGACTTCCGCTACTGTTTCGAGGACGTGCTGCTCAACGAGGACCTGTCGCCGGCCGGCCTGCCGACGGCCATGGTCATGGACGGTCAGGCGGCGAAGTTCGAGGTCCTCGACGAGCGCACGCTGCGCTACTCCTGGGCGATGCCCAATCCGGATTTCCTGCAGAAGCTGGCGGCGCCGCAGCCGCTGGTTCTCGCCATGCCCTCGGCCTATCTCAAGCAGTTCCACAAGAAATACCAGGAAGAGGATAAGCTGAAGGCGCTGATGAAGGAAGAGCGGGTCAAGAAGTGGCACCAGCTCCACCAACGCATGGCGCGCTCCTACAGGCCGGAAAACCCGGACCTGCCGACCCTCGATCCGTGGCGCAACACGACGCCGCTGCCGGCCGAACAATTCATCTTCGAGCGCAATCCGTTCTTCCATCGCGTGGACGAGAACGGCCTGCAACTGCCCTATATCGACAAATTCGTGCTGAGCGTCAGTTCGTCGGCGCTCATCCCGGCGAAGACCGGCACGGGCGAAAGCGACCTGCAGGCGGCGGGCATCGACTTCGTCGACTATACCTACCTCAAGGATGCCGAGAAGCGTTATCCGGTGAAGGTCAAATTGTGGAAGAAGACCACCGGCTCGCGCCTGGCGCTGCTTCCGAACCTCAATTGCGCCGATCCGGTGTGGCGGCCGCTCTTGAGAGACGTGCGGGTCCGCCGGGCCCTGTCGCTGGCCATCGACCGGCGTGAGATCAACATGGCGGCCTTTTACGGGCTGACCAAGGAGAGCGCCGATACGGTCCTGCCGGATAGTCCGTTGTTCCGTCCCGAATACGCGAGCGCCTGGATCGCCCACGATCCCGACCAGGCCAACGCCCTGCTCGATGAGGCCGGCCTTGCGAAACGCGACAGCGACGGCATCCGCATCCTTCCCGACGGCCGGCGTGCGCAGATCGTCGTGGAAACGCCCGGCGAAAGCACACTCGACACGGATGTGCTGCAGCTCATCACCGACTACTGGCAGAAGGTCGGCATCTCGCTCTTCATCCGCACCTCGCAGCGCGACACGTTCCGCAGCCGGGCGGTCGGCGGCGAGATCGTCATGTCCATGTGGTTCGGCATCGACAACGGCGTGCCGACGGCGGACATGAACCCGGGCCAGCTCGCTCCGACCGCCGACGACCAGCTGCAATGGCCGGTATGGGGCCTGAACTATATTTCGCACGGCGAAATGGGCGAGGCACCGGACCTGGAGCCGGTGGTCGAGTTGCTCGCCTTGCTCAAGCGCTGGCGGCATTCCGCCGACGACGCGGAGCGGGCCGACATATGGAGGCAGATGCTGTCCATCTATACGGACCAAGTCTTCTCGATCGGCCTCGTCAACGCTTCGCTGCAGCCGATCCTCGTTTCGACGAAGCTGCGCAACATGCCGGATGAGGCGCTGTGGGGCTTCGATCCGACGAGTTATTTCGGCGTCTACAAGGCGGATACCTTCTGGCTGGAACAGGATAGCTGAGATGCTGCGGTACATCCTCTGGCGCATCGCGGTGATGGTGCCGACCTTGCTCATCATCTCGGCACTCGTCTTCACCATCATCGAGCTGCCGCCCGGCGACTATTTCGAGAGCTACATCGCCGAGCTGAGGGCGCAGGGCGAAGGCGTCGACATGGAGCAGATCGAGTCGCTGCGCCAGCAATACGGCTTCGATCAGCCGCCGCTGCTGCGCTATGTCTATTGGGTCGGCGGCATGCTGCAGGGGGATTTCGGCTATTCCTTCGAATATGAGTTGCCGGTGAGCGAGGTTGTCGGCGACCGCCTGTGGCTGACGATCCTGGTGTCGTTCTTCACCATCATCTTCACCTGGATCATCGCCTTCCCGATCGGCATCTATGCGGCGACCAACCAATACAGCTGGGGCGATTACGGTCTCTCGCTCGTCGGCCTCATCGGCATCGCCATCCCGAACTTCATGCTGGCGCTGATCCTCATGTATTTCGCCAATATCTGGTTCGGCACCTCGATTGGCCACCTGATGGACCAGAAATACCTTTCCGAGCCGATGAGCTGGGAGAAGGCGAAGTCGATCCTCGAACACATCTGGATTCCGGTGATCATCGTCGGCGCCGCCGGCACGGCCGGGATGATCCGGCGCTTGAGGGCGAACCTGCTCGACGAGTTGCAGAAGCAATATGTGGTGACCGCCCGGGCCAAAGGCCTCTCGCGGACCCGGACCCTTGTCAAATATCCGCTGCGGATGGCGCTCAACTTCTTCATCTCCGACATCGGCTCAATCCTGCCGGCGATCATTTCCGGTGCTGAAATCACCGCGATCGTGCTGTCGCTCGAGACCACCGGGCCGATGCTGATCAAGGCGCTGCAAAGTCAGGACATGTATCTCGCCGGGTCGTTCCTGATGTTCCTGGCGTTCCTCACCGTCATCGGTGTCCTGATTTCCGACCTCGCGCTCGCCGTCCTCGATCCCAGAATTCGCCTGCAAGGCAGGAGCACCAAGTGACGTCACCGATTCCTGCCCCGGGCGAACCGCTACCGCATTACGTGTCGACCGCCCCCTTCGATCCCTATTCCGTCGAGGTGATGACGGAGGAGCAGGTGCGCGTCAACCAGGCGTCGCAGCTGCGGCTGATGTGGTGGAAGTTCAAGCGGCACAAGGTTGCGCTGGCGTCCGGCATCTTCCTGGCGGTGCTCTACGGGATGATTCTCATCTGCGAGTTCCTGGCGCCCTACAATCTGCACACGCGCAACATGAATTTCATCTACGCGCCGCCGCAGCGGGTGCATTTCTTCCATGAGGGAGATTTCGTCGGCCCCTTCGTCTACGGACGGACGATGCAGCTCGACATGGATACGCTGAAGCGAAACTACACGGACAACCGGGCGGACGTGCAGCCGATCCGCTTCTTCTGCCGCGGCGACAGCTATCGCTTCTGGGGACTTTTCGAAAGCAACCTGCATCTCGTCTGCCCGGCGGAAAACGGCCAGATGTTCTTGCTCGGCAGCGACAGGCTGGGGCGCGACGTGCTGTCGCGCATCATCTACGGCGCGCGGATCTCGCTGACGATCGGCCTGCTCGGGATCACCGTCAGCTTCGTGCTGGGCATCGTCATCGGCGGCCTTGCCGGCTATCACGGCGGCGTTTTCGATCTCGTCGTGCAGCGGCTGATCGAAGTTCTCCAGTCGATACCGAGCATTCCGCTGTGGCTTTCGCTGGCGGCGATCATGCCGGCGACATGGAGCCCGATCCTCATCTATCTCGGCATCACCGTCATTCTCGGGCTTCTCGACTGGACCGGCCTGGCGCGCGCCGTCCGCTCCAAGCTGCTGGCGCTCAGGGAAGAGGACTATGTGCTTGCGGCGCAGCTGATGGGGGCGAAAAGCAGCCGCATCATCGGGCGGCATCTGGTGCCGGGCTTCATGTCGCATCTCATCGCGACAGCGACGATCTCGATTCCCGGCATGATTCTCGGCGAGACGGCGCTCAGCTTCCTCGGCCTCGGGCTGCGCCCGCCGATCACCAGCTGGGGCATCCTGCTGACCGAGGCAAAGAGTGTCAGCGTGATTGCCTTCTATCCTTGGCTGCTGTTTCCGACTATACCAGTCATTCTTGTGATATTGGCGTTCAACTTCCTGGGAGACGGGTTGCGCGACGCCGCAGATCCCTACAAATAGCCCCGGTACCGTCGCTCGATCAAAAAACAGGCGCTGCAGCGGACTTGGCGTTTCCGTATGAGAGAAAGGTTCTTCGTATGATACGGCGCTTCGAAGATGCCCGGATTCTCATGTACAGCCATGATACGTTCGGCCTGGGGCACCTCCGGCGCTGTCGCGCGATCGCGCATGCGCTCGTCGAGGACTACAGCGGCCTGCAGGTGCTGATCATTTCCGGGGCCACCATCGCCGGCGCCTTCGACTATCGGGCCCGCGTCGACTTCGTGAAGATCCCGAGCGTCATCAAGCTCAGGAATGGCGAATACACCTCCCTTGACCGCCATATCGACCTGCACGAGACGCTGAAGATGCGTCAGTCGATCATTCGCTCGACCGCCGAGACCTTCAAACCGGACATCTTCATCGTCGATAAGGAGCCGATGGGGCTGCGCGGGGAGGTCGAGGACACCTTGACCTATCTGAAGACGCACGGGACCCGCTTGGTTCTCGGCCTTCGCGAAATCATGGATGCGCCGCACCTGCTCGAGGAAGAGTGGAAGCGCCGCGACACGATGCGCAAGATCGAGCAGTTCTACGATTCGATCTGGGTCTACGGGCCGCCGGATTTCTATGACCCGCTGGTCGGGATTGACGTGCCGGCGGCGGTGCGCGACCGCATGAATTTCGTAGGCTTCCTGCAGCGAAGCGTTCCGCATGACGGATTGCCCGATCACCGGCCGGAGGGCGACTATATTCTGGTGACCACCGGGGGCGGTGGCGACGGCGCCGAGCTCATCCACAACGTCATCCACGCCTACCAGCAGGACCCGAACCTCACGCATAACGCACTTGTCGTCCTCGGCCCCTACATGCCCGCCAAGCAGCGCAACAAGCTAATCCGGAAGGGCGGCCGTATCCCGTTCATCAAGATCATCGAGTTCGACAATCGCATGGAGGAACTGGTCGCCGGCGCCCGGGCCGTCATCTCGATGGGCGGCTATAACACCTATTGCGAGATCCTCTCCTTCGACAAGCCGGCGCTGATCGTACCGCGGCTGCAACCGCGAGAGGAGCAGTTGATCCGGGCGCGCCGCGCCTCGGAGCTCGGCCTGGTCGAGATGCTGCTGCCCCACGAGGCGGAGGACCCGTTGCGCTTCGCCGCCGCGCTCAAGGCCCTGCCGCAGCGTGCCGCCCCCTCCCGCAACAGGCACGAACTGAGGCTGGAGGGCCTTGTCCATATCTCCGGGATCGTCGGAGACTGGCTCGATCACCGATCGAGGGATCACCTGAGCGTCGTCAAGCAGACAAGCTGAAATACCCGTGCCCGAAACTCGAAAGATCGCCGTTGTTCTGAAGGGCTACCCACGCCTTTCCGAGACCTTCATTGCCCAGGAACTGTTGGGTCTCGAAAGGGCGGGGCACGATCTCGTGCTCGTCGCCCTCAGGCGCCCGACCGACGCGAAGCGCCACCCCGTGCATGACGAGATCCGGGCGAAGGTGTTCTATCTCCCGGAGTATCTGCATGACGAACCCTGGCGGGTGTTTCGCGCGCTGTTGACGTCGCTGCCGAAGGGCCGCTTCTGGCGGGCACTCCGTCCCTTCATAGGCGATCTCCGTCGTGACTGGACGCGCAACCGCTTCCGCCGCTTCGGCCAGGCGCTGGTGCTCTTCGCCGAATGGCCGACCGGGGCGCGTTGGCTTCACGCGCATTTCATCCATACGCCCGCCTCGGTGACGGCCTATGCGAGCATCATGGCCGGCGTTCCCTGGACTTGCTCGGCCCATGCCAAGGACATTTGGACTTCCGCGGACTGGGAGCTGTCGGAGAAGCTTGGTCGGGCGCGCTGGACGGTGACATGCACGCGCAGCGGCTTCGAGCACTTGAAGAGCCTGGCGGCCGAGAAATCCCGGGTGCATCTCAGCTATCACGGCCTGGACCTCGATCGCTTCCCAAGCTTCGAGGGCGATCACTCCAGCCGCGACGGATATGATCCCCGCGATCCGGTGCGCATCGTCAGCGTCGGGCGGGCCGTCGCCAAGAAGGGCTACGACATTCTCCTCAAGGCGCTGTCGATATTGCCCGCCGATCTCAATTGGCGTTTCGACCACATAGGGGCGGGCGATCTGACCAAGGATATGCGGGGACTCGCCGGTGATCTCGGCCTTGCCCATCGCGTGACCTGGCACGGCGCGCTCGATCAGAAGGACGTGCTCGCGCGCTATCGGGAGAGCGACATATTTGCACTTGCCTGCCGGGTTGCGGCCGACGGCGATCGCGACGGCTTGCCGAACGTGCTGGTCGAGGCGTCGAGCCAGCGGCTTGCCTGCGTTTCGACCCAGGTGTCCGGCATTCCCGAGCTGCTCGAGGATGACGAGAACGGCCTTGTCGTGCCGCCCGAGGATCCGCGTGCCCTTGCAGCCGCGCTTGAGCGGCTTATCCGCGACCCGGCTTTGCGCAGGAGGCTTGGCGCTGCGGCGGAAAGGCGCGTGCGGGCCGAGTTCGACCACCACTCGAGCGTCAGCCAGTTGAGCGATCTTTTCGAAAGCGAATGGAGAAGGGCCCCTTGAGCAAGCGGCGCGTTTTTTTCTATGTGCAGCACCTGCTCGGTATCGGGCATCTGGCAAGGGCGAGCCGCATTGCGAAGGCGCTGCTGAAGCGCGGCTTCGACGTGACGATGGTCACCGGCGGCTTGCCGGTTCAGGGCTTTCCCGGAGAGGACATCAGGACGGTCGTCCTGCCGCCGGTGACGGCGGGGGACAAGGGATTCTCCGGTCTGACAGACGCCGAGGGCAATCCGGTGACCGCCGCGTTCCAGGAGCGTCGCAAGGATCTGCTCCTGGATGCACTCCGCCGTGCGGAACCCGACATCGTCATCATCGAGGCCTTTCCGTTCGGCCGCGGGCAGATGCGCTTCGAGCTTCTGCCGCTGCTCGAGGCGATCGAAGCGATGCAACGCCGCCCGCTGGTCGCGACTTCGCTGCGCGACATTCTGCAGGAACGGACGAAGCCAGGCCGGGCCGAGGAGACGGTCGAACTGGTGAAGAAGCATTTCGACCTCGTGCTCGTCCACGGCGACCCGGCTTTTGCCCGGCTCGAGGAGACCTTTCCCCTGGCAAGCGAGATCGCCGGGCGGGTGGCCTATACCGGCCTTGTCGCCCCGCCATCGCCGGGCGAGCCCGTCGAGACCTTCGACATTCTGGTTTCTGCGGGCGGCGGGGCCGTCGGCAAGGAACTGATCGGCGCTGCACTCGGGGCTGCGAAGCTCTTGCCGCAAGAGCTCCGCTGGTGCCTGGTAACCGGCCCGAACCTGCCGCAGCCGGACTTCGACGAACTCGCCATCTCGGCACCGGAAAACGCCAGCCTGTTTCGTTTCCGCCAGGATTTCGCAAGCCTCCTTGCCGGCGCGCGTCTCTCGGTGTCACAGGCCGGTTACAACACCGTCTGTGACATATTGCGGGCCGGATGCAGCGCGCTGCTCATTCCCTTTACCGCCGGCGGCGAAACGGAGCAGAGCACGCGGGCAACGAGACTGGAGAGGCTCGGGCTGGCCGCCGTCCTGCCCGAGGAAGGAATCACCGCGCGGCAACTCGCCCGTCGGGTGGAGGCGTCGCTTGCGCGTTCGAAACCCGATATTCCGCCGCTCGATCTCGACGGGGCCGACAATACGGCGGCAATTGTCGAGGAGCATCTGAATCGGATGGAAGGCGTCAGACCGCACCAATCAGCATGAAGCGCGTATATTTCTTCATCGGCAGTGCGCCGGCGAAGTTGACCCGGGAAAGGCCGGCCTTGGCCTGAAACTCCCCGAGCGAGGCAACGCAGTTGATGTGGGTCGGCTCGCTGAAATAGTCGTTTGACTGCAAGAGCACGCGGGTGCCGGAGGGGACGAGGCCGAGCCATGCGCCAAGATCGGTGATGTGCTCGCAGCTCGTGTTGATGACGAGATCGGCCCGAAGGCCGCGATAGTCGATCTGATACATATCCGCCGTGACGGCGCGAAAACGGTCGCCGAAGCCGGCATTCAGCGTCAGCGCCACCTGCTGGACCGCCGGATCGATGTCGAAACTTTCGATCGCCGCGATCATGAAGCGTCGATCTTCGAGCAGCATGGCCGGCAGAATGCCGTACCAGCCGCCGAGAACGGCGATCCTGCTGTAGTCGGAGCCGCCGCTCTTCAAGAGCTCCTCGCGGGCCCAGAGCTTGCAGAGAACCTGCTTGTGGTTGAAGGCATTGGCGATATTCGCTTCCGGATGCTTCGCAATGACCTTGGCTATGCCGGCGACAAGCGTGCTGCCCGTGTATGCGGCGAGACCCCGCGCGAGGTCATAACCGTTTTCGTGCCAATCGTCGGATGTGCGGGGGGAGTGGCTGGCATGCGTCATGCGGCTGTTGTAAGCTCACGGTCCGGCAAGCGCAAGGCGCGCAAGAACACCGCGACTGGCCGGTTGCCGAAGGAGCCGAGCCGCACCGGAACGACAGGGCAGTTCGATATCCGACTGAAGAAGTCCGCTTGTCCAACCAAGCGCTTGACATGGAGCATGCCTCTGCTCTCATGGCAGGCAGTCACCGAGTTCGTGGAAGAGGCGAACGCCATTGAAGATCTGGTGGAGAGAAACCATTTGCGGCTAGTGTCCGCCTCCGGAGCGGCCCTGCGATCCCGAATTTCAGATTAGGTCTCATTACCCTCTCATGGAACCCCGTCTTTCCCGCTACATCTGGACCCATACCCGAAAGTCGCAGCTCTGGATCCTCCTGATCGTGGCGCTGTCGATGATCCCCTATTTCATGTCTTTCGACCTGCCGAAGCAGATCGTCAACGGGCCGATCCAGGGACAGGACTTCGAGACGCCCGGAGCGACCCAGCTCTTCCTGCCGATTTCCTTCAGCCTGCCGTATTTTGGCGAGGTCAATCTGTTTTCGGGAATCGAACTTGGGCGGCAGGGGACGCTGCTGGCACTCAGTCTCGTCTTTCTCCTGCTGGTGATCATCAACGGGCTCTTCAAGTTCTACATCAACACTTACAAGGGCCGGCTCGGCGAACGGCTCCTCAGGCGCATCCGTTTCGAGCTCGTCGACCGCGTCCTGCGCTTCCCGCCGCATCACTTGAAGCGCGTGAAGCCCGCAGAAATTTCGACGATGATCAAGGATGAAGTGGAGCCGATGGGCGGCTTCACCGGCGACGCCTTCGTGCAGCCTGCGCTGCTCGGCGGCCAGGCGCTGACGGCGCTGATCTTCATCCTGATCCAGAGCTTCTGGCTCGGCATCATCGCCTTTGTCATCGTCGCGATTCAGGCGATAATCATTCCGCGCATGCGCCGGCGCCTGCTGGTGCTCGGCCGCGAGCGGCAGCTGACGGCACGCGAGCTCTCCGGACGGGTCAGCGAAATCGTCGATGGCATCGGCACGATCCGCGGCCATGATACGTCCAACTACGAGCGCGCCGACATTGCCGCCCGCCTCGGCCGGATTTTCAAGATCCGCTACGACCTTTACCAGTGGAAGTTCCTGGTGAAGTTCCTGAACAACTTCCTCGCCCAGGTCACGCCTTTCCTGTTCTATTCGATCGGCGGCTATTTCGCCCTCCAGGGGCGCCTTGACATCGGCCAGCTGGTCGCGGTGATCGGTGCCTACAAGGACCTGCCGGGACCGCTGAAGGAACTGATCGATTGGGACCAGGCGCGCCAGGACGTGCAGGTCAAATACACCCAGGTCGTCGAACAATTCAGCGTCGAGCCGCTGATCGACCCGAAGGTCCAGGAGGTTTCCCTTGCGTCGCCCCCGGTGCTCGCCGGCGCTCTTGCTGCCGTCAATCTCACTCTTGCCGACGACGGCGGCGCCAAGCTGATCGAGCATGTCTCCTTTCAGGTGCGCCCGGGCGAGACGGTGGCGGTTACGGGCGGCACGGGTGGCGGCGGAGAGGCTCTGGCCGAGGCCCTCGGCCGCCTAGCTTGGCCGGCAAGCGGCAGGATCGTCGTCGGCGACGATGACATCCATGAGCTGCCGGAGTCCGTCATCGGCCGGCGGATCTCCTATGCCTCCTCAGAGGTCTACACCTTCCAAGGCAGTCTCGGCGACAATCTGCTCTACGGTCTCAAGCATGCGCCGCTGACCGAGGTCGTCTATGAGGGCGACAAGGCGGCCCATCGCCGGTGGGAACTGCTCGAGGCGAAGCTCGCCGGCAATCCCTCGCTCGACCTCAATAGCGACTGGATCGACTATGGAGCGGCCGGAGCGACGGGGCCGGAGGATCTCTTCAACAAGGTCAGGGCGGTGCTCGACGTCGTGCTGTTGACGAACGACATTTCGGCATTGGCGGTCCGTTCGACGATCAATCCCGTCGAACATGAGGCATTTGCCCATGAAATCGTCGAAATGCGCGCAGCGCTCCGCCGGCGCCTCGAGGCCGAGAAGCTCAGCGACCTCGTCGTCTTCTTCGAGCCGGGCTCCTACAATATCGAGGCGACGGTCGGCGAAAACCTGCTCTTCGGCACGGTCACCGACAGGGCAAGGTGGGAGGAAGCGCTCGACAATCATCCCTTCTTCAAGACGGTGCTGAAGCGGGCGGGCCTGCACGAGACCTTCTACGAGATGGGGCTGGAAATTGCCGAGAACGTCGTCGAATTGTTCCGCGACCTGCCGCCGGATCATCCGTTCTTCCAGCAGCTGACCTTCATGACCAGCGAGGAAATCCCGGGCTATGAAGCGCTTCTGCAGAAGGTCAGGGGCCGGCCGCTCGACGAGGTCTCGGAGGAGGACGCGATCCGGATCATCCGACTGTGCTTCGGCTATATCGAGCCGCGGCATCGCTTCGGCCTGCTGACTGAGGAGCTTATGCAAAAGATCGTCGAGGCGCGGCGTGAGTTCAGCGACGGACTGCCTGCCGATCTCGTCGGCGTCATCGAGCACTACCAGCCGAACCGCTACATGGCCTCGGCCACCATCCTCGACAACGTGCTTTTCGGTCGCATCGGCCACAAGCACACGGATGGATCGGACAAGATCCGGGCGATCGTTCGCGATCTCTTCGAGGCGCTCGGCCTTTACAACAAGGTGCTGGCCTTCGGTCTCGATTTCGACGTCGGCGCCGGCGGCAAGCGGCTGACCGCAGGCCAGCGGCAGAAGCTCAATCTGGCGCGCACCCTGATCCGGCTTTCGGATTTCTACATCATCAACCAGCCGCTGGCGGCGCTCGACCAGCGCACCCAGGACCAGATTACCCGCAACGTCTTCGCCTTTCTCCACGACGAAAAGCGGGATCCGGCGATCGTGTGGGTTCTCTCCAATCCGGCCCTATCGGAACTCTTCGATCGCGTCGTGCATTTCGAAAACGGCCGGCTGGTGCACGACGAATCTGTGGAAACGCCCTCAAAAGACAGCGACTATAAGGAACTGGCGTCTTGATGTAATATTAGCATAGGGTGGCAGGCGTAATTTCCCGGCCGGTCGGGAACGGGCGTCTTCGCGCCCGCGGCACATTCGGAGAAGCGGACTGATATGCTCCTAAAAGACGAAGTGGAAATGTTGCGCCGGATAACGCTCTTTTCCGGTCTGCCGCCTGCGAAACTCAAGCTACTCGCTTTCACCTCCGACCGGGTGATGTACAGCGCCGGCGAAAACCTGTTCCGCCAAGGAGATATCGGAGACGCCGCCTATGTCATCCTGTCCGGCAAGGCCGACGTACTGGTATCGACGCCGACCGGCCAGCTGAAGGTCGCCGAAGTCGAGCAGAATTCGATCGTCGGCGAGATTGCAATCCTCTGCAACACGCCGCGCACCGCAACCATCCAGACGACCACTCCGCTCGAAGCCCTGCGGATCCGCAAGGACGATTTCCTGAAGCTGCTGGCCGATTTCCCCGAGATGGCGGTTGAGATCATGCGCGTGCTCGCCGACCGTCTCAGCCAGACGACGTCCGAGCTCACCGAAGCCCGCAGCCGCGCCCAACGGGCCGAGGCGTAGGGTTCCCAGACATTTCCGATGCGTGCGCTGGTACCCGTGCGCGGGTGGGCGATATTCCGGTTCCGGTTTCCGGAATCATGCAGTAGAGAGGCGCCATGCGCGCCATAACTTATTTCGACAAGACCATTCACTTCCCCGACAAGCCGGAAAAGAAGCGCTTTTTCGCCCGCTTGCAGGCCGGTCAATGGGAACCCGGCACCTTCCAGAACATCGCGCGCCTGGTCGACGAAAAAACCACCTTCATCGACATCGGCGGCTGGATCGGCGTCACCCCCTATTGGGCGGCGCAGATCGCCAACAATGTTATCGTCGTCGAGCCCGACCCGGTGTGCTTCGACATCCTGACACAGATGAAGGCCGGCAATGCCGGCGAGGTGGAACTCGTCAATGCCGCCCTGTCGCAGGACGAACGCCTGGTGCTCAACTCCGTCGGCGGCGGTTTCGGCAGCTCGGAGACCTCGGCGCTGATCGCCGACGACACCGGCATGGCGATCAGCGCCGAAACCGTGACGATCGAGAAGCTCCAGGCAATGGCAAAGACCGAGCGCCTCTGCTTCAAGATCGATATCGAAGGCTATGAATACAAGGCGCTGGACCAGTTCCGGGCGATCGACCGCAGGCGAACGGCGGGTGTGCTCCTTGCGGTGCATCCGCAGATCCTGGCTGCCTCGCTTTCCGGTCCTGCGCTGTTTCGAGCCATCCGGACCATGGCTGCGACGGTGCACTTGATCCGCAGCTTTCGCGGACTTCGCCTGGAGAACAGGTCGGCGATCTTTGCGGCATTGCGCAAATCGATCGCAAGACGCGAACTCAAAGGCTTCGACCTGCTCTTCCTTCCCAAGTGAGTAAGGGACGGCGTGTCAGATTGCCGGTCGGACGCTATGGAAGATGGTCGGCGCGGCGCCGGGTATCCTGCTTAGCGCATAGACTTCATAGGCAGCCTGCGGATCGTCGCCCATGCCGAGCGAACCCACCGGCATGCCCGGCACCGCGAGCCCGGGAATGTTCGGGCGCTCGGCGAGCAACTTTCTAATCGCCTCGAGCGGCACGTGCCCCTCGATCAGATAGCCGTCGAGCACCGCCGTGTGACAGGCCGCCATGTCCGGCGGCACGGCAAAGCGCCGCTTGATCGCGGTCATGTCGCTTTCGTTATGGACTTCGACCGCGAAGCCCGCTTCCCTCATGGCTGCCGCCCAGCTTTCGCAGCAGCTGCAGCCGGGATCCTTGTAGATCACCATGCGCACGGCGCCTGCCAGCGGGGTCGGAGCGCCGAGTAGGACAACACAGGCGCATGCCAGGGTGCCGGCCAGGAAATCTCTGCGGTGGATGGTCATCGGATCACTCCTTCCCCGCGCTGTTCATTCCAGCGCGCCGCGGATCGCATGAAATTAGACGCCCGAATGGTCAGCGTGTCGATGCACCAGATCGCCGCAGGCCGCGGACCGGCTCGCCGCCGCGGCCGAAACGCGCCGGCTCGGGCGACTTCTTCGGTTCGTTGTCTGCATCGGCAAGATCGTCGATGATCGGGCAGTCCGGCCGCGCGTCGCCGTGGCAATGGGCCGCAAGGTGTTTCAGCGTCAGACTCATCGCCTTCAGTTCCTCCGCCTTGCGCTCCAGTATCGCGACCTGATCGAGTGCGATCTTCTTCACCTCGCTGCTGGCGCGCGAACGATCGCGCCAAAGTGCCAGAAGTTCCGCCATCTGCTCGACGGTGAAGCCGAGGTCGCGGGCCCGCCGGATGAACCGCAGCGTATGGACGTCGTTGTCGCCGTAGTTGCGATAGCCGGATTGGGCCCTGTCGGCCGGCGGAATGAGGCCGATCTTCTCATAATAGCGGATCATCTTCGCCGAAACCCCCGAGGCGCGTGCGAGATCGCCGATATTCATGTCGTCATCCTTTCGACAGCCGGCAGCCAAGCCGAAATATAGGAACTTGCCGGGGCGGACGCCAATAAGGACCCGCTGCCGTTCACGCCTGCCGCTCCGAAGCTCGGAATCCCTTGAGGCGTAACGCATTGGCGACCACGAAGACGCTAGAAAGCGCCATTGCTCCGGCGGCAAAGACCGGCGAGAGCAGGACGCCATAGCCGGGATAGAGCGCGCCGGCGGCCACCGGAATCAGAACCACGTTATAGGCGAAGGCCCAGAACAGGTTTTGCTTGATGTTGCGGATCGTCGTCTTCGAAAGGGCGATCGCATTCGGCACGCCGACGAGGTCGCCGGACATCAGCACCACGTCGGCGCTCTCGATTGCGACATCGGTTCCCGTGCCGATCGCGATTCCGACATCTGCGGCGGCAAGCGCCGGCGCGTCGTTGATACCGTCGCCGACGAAGGCGACTCTTCGGCCGTCCGCTTGCAGGCGCTTGACCGCCGCGGCCTTGCCGTCCGGCAGCACCTCGGCGAGCACCTCGTCGATGCCGAGCTTGCGGGCGATCGCCTCGGCCGTTCGGCGATTGTCGCCGGTGACGATCGCGATCTTCAGGCCGAGGTCATGCAGCGCTCGGACGGCCTCTCGCGTCGTCTCCTTCAGCGGATCGGCAACCGCGATGATGGCGGCGACCCTGCCGTCGATCGCCGCATAGAGCGGGCTCTTGCCCTCGTCGCCGAGCCGGGCGGCTTCGGAGGCAAAGTGCGAGACGTCGAGGCCGAGACGTGCCATCAGCCTGTCGGCGCCAATGTGGACGTCCTTTCCGGCAACCTCGGCTCTGGTGCCAAAACCCGGAATTGCCTCGAACTTTTCAGGCTCGGCCAATTCGAGGCCGGCGGCTTCGGCCGCGGAAACGATCGCTTCGGCGATCGGGTGTTCGGACCGTGCTTCGGCGGCGGCGATTAGAGCCAGGACGGTGTTGCGCTCGAAACCGGGCGCGGTCTCGAGATCGGTCAGCTCCGGCCGTCCCTCGGTCAGCGTGCCGGTCTTGTCGATGGCGATGACCGCGGCATTGCGCAAGGTCTGCAACGCTTCGCCCTTGCGAAAAAGCACGCCCATCTCGGCGGCCCGGCCGGTGCCGACCATGATCGAAGTTGGCGTGGCGAGACCCATGGCACAGGGGCAGGCGATGATCAGTACCGCGACGCTGTTGACGAGCGCGAAGGTGAGGGCCGGGTCCGGCCCGAAAACGAGCCAGGTGAGGAAAGTCACCACGGCGACCGCCATCACGGCCGGCACGAACCAGCCGGTGACGCGATCGACGAGCGTCTGGATCGGCAGTTTCGCGCCTTGCGCCTGCTCGACCATCCGGATGATCTGCGCAAGAATGGTATCGGTGCCAACCTTGGTGGCACGGAAGGTGAAGGCGCCGGTCCTGTTGATCGTGCCGCCGACGACATCCGAACCCTTCGTCTTTTCCACCGGCACGGGCTCGCCGGTGATCATCGATTCGTCGACATAGGATTGGCCTTCGACGATCACGCCGTCGACGGCGACCTTCTCGCCGGGCCGCACCAGCACCATGTCGCCCACGCGCAACTCGGGAACCGGGATTTCCAGCATCTCGCCGCCGCGCCGGACGCGCGCTGTCTTGGGCTGCAGGCCCATCAAGTGCTTGATCGCCTCCGATGTGCGGCCCTTGGCGCGCGCTTCGAGGAGCCGTCCGAGCAGGATCAGTGTGACGATGACGGCTGCCGCCTCGTAGTAGACATTGGCGGTGCCGGCCGGCAGGAGCCGGGGCGCAAAGGTGGCGACGACCGAATAGCCCCAGGCGGCGGCCGTTCCGATCGCCACCAGCGAGTTCATGTCGGGTGCGGCGCGCAACAAGGCAGGCACGCCCTTGGCGAAGAAGCGGAGGCCGGGGCCGAAGAGAACGATCGTCGCCAGAGCGAACTGCAGGTACCGGCTCTCGGCCATGCCGATCCGGGTCATCACCAAATCATGGATTGCCGGAACGAAGTGCGAGCCCATCTCGAGGAGGAAGACAGGAAGCGTCAGGAGGGCGCCGGTCAGGAAGGCCCGCTCAACGCGTCTCAGCTCCTGTGCGCGCTTTTCTCCCTCGCGGTCGATATCCTGATCATTGCCGCGCTGATGTGCCTCGTAGCCGACGCCGCGAACCGCTTCCACCAGCTCCTCGGTGGAGGCGAGCCCCCTTACTAGCCGGATCGAGGCCCTCTCGTTGGCAAGATTGACATTCGCCTCGACGACGCCGGGGACGGCCTTCAGCGCCTTCTCGACGCGCCCCACGCAGGAGGCGCAACTCATCCCCTCGATGCCGAGCTCAAGCGCATCTTCAACCGCCCCGTAGCCGAGATTCTCGATCGCCTTGATGATCTCGGATGGTTTCGCCGTCTCGTCGAAGCGAATGTCGGCACGCTCCGTTGCCAGGTTGACGGAGGCGGAAACCACCCCCGGGACGGCGCTAATCGCCTTCTCGACGCGCGCGACGCAGGAGGCGCAGCTCATGCCCTCCACGGAAAGGCTGACGTTTTGCGTGCTTTCCACGTGCCTCGTTCCGGCGGCGTTCAGGGATGCCATGCTTATGTTCCTTGCGGTTATATCTGTCATTGAAGATGGGCCTTCCAACGGTGGGAAGGTCAAGGCGGACGCTTTGGAAAAATATTCGGGGTTTGATGATGATGATGACGCCGGTGCTTCGAAGGGCTGCGGCGGCCTGTCGCAAGCCCTATGACGAGCGAGAGCGCTCACCGGCTTGAGACCGGCAAATTGAAGCACGAGCTGGCGCGACCGAAGGACCAGCGGGCTCACCTTCAATGTTCGAACGGTAATGGCCGGTCACCACAGCCGGTTGACACTTATATGATAAGTGCATAGTAACAGCGTCGACTTCAATTGCACATCGCCTATGCGGACGGGTGGCGAAACCGGGGGAATAAAGCGGTGAAAACCAGCCCTTCAAACTGCCGGGTCGGCGTCGATATCGGCGGCACCTTTACGGACATCGCCCTCGATCTGGACGGAGTTCTCCACTCCACCAAGGTACTGACCGACTACGTGGCGCCGGAGCGGGCGATCTTGAAGGGTGTAGGGGTCGTCGCCGAGATGGCCGGCATAGCGCTTTCGGACATCGATATCCTAATCCACGGCACGACGCTTGCCACCAATGCGCTCATCGAGCGGCGCGGGGCTAAGACGGCGCTGGTGACGACGGAAGGGTTCCGCGATGTGCTGGAGATGCGCACGGAGAACCGCTTCGAGCAATACGATCTCAACATCTCGCTGCCGCCGGCGCTGATTGCCCGCGCGGATCGTTTCGTCGTGCGCGAGCGGATCGCCGCGTCGGGCAAAGTTCTTCTGCAGCTGGATGAAGCATCCGTCGCGGCAGTCATCGAGAAGATCGCCGCGGGCGGTTACGAGAGTGTCGCCATCGGGTTCATCCATGCCTATGCCAACGGCGCGCATGAGGTTGCGGTGCGTGAGGCCATGCTCGAGCGGCTGCCGCATGTCTCCGTCTCGATTTCCTCCGAAGTTTCCCCGCAAATGCGCGAGTTCGAGCGCTTCAACACGGTCTGCGCCAATGCCTATGTGAAACCGGCGATCAAATCCTATCTCGACCGGCTCGTCGTGTCGCTGAAGGAGATCGGCGTCGGCTGCCCGGTCTTCATGATCCATTCGGGCGGCGGCATCGTCTCGGTGGAAAGCGCGTCGGAGTTCCCGGTGCGGCTGGTGGAATCCGGTCCCGCGGGCGGGGCGATCTTCGCGGCAGACATTGCCCGGCGTCATGGTCTCGACACGGTGCTCTCCTTCGACATGGGCGGCACCACCGCCAAGATCTGCCTGATCGAGAACCAGGTGCCGAAGACAGCCAAGACCTTCGAGGTCGCCCGCACCTACCGCTTCCGCAAGGGCTCCGGCATGCCGATCTCGATTCCGGTGGTCGAGATGGTCGAGATCGGTGCGGGCGGCGGTTCGATCGCCAGTGTCGACGGCATGCGCCAGATCCGTGTCGGACCGCACTCCGCCGCTTCAGAGCCGGGCCCGGCCTGCTACCAGCGCGGCGGCAAGAACCCGACCGTGACGGATGCCGACCTGATCCTCGGCAAGCTCGATCCGGAGAACTTTGCCGGCGGCGCCATCCCGCTCTCCATCGATGCGAGCCGCAAGGCGATGAGCGACGATATCGGCTCTGTTCTCGCGCTCGATCCGGAAGCTGCCGCCTACGGCACCTGCGAGATGGTGGACGAGAACATGGCCAATGCCGGCCGCGTCCATACGGTCGAGAACGGCAAGAACATCGCCGACTTCACGATGATCACCTTCGGCGGCGCCGGACCGCTGCATGCGGCGCGTCTCTGCGAGAAGATGGGGATTACCACCTTCCTCGTCCCGCCGGGCGCCGGCGTCGGCTCGGCGATCGGCTTTTTGAAGGCACCCTTCGGCTATGAGTCCGTGCGCAGCGCCGTCTTCAACCTTACGAAATTCGATCATGCGGCGGCGAACCGGCTTATGGAAGCGATGCTGGCCGAGGCCGTCGGCTTCGTCGAAGGCGGGCTCGACATGGGCCAGCCGGTGATCGAACGCATGCTTTTCATGCGCTACGCCGGGCAGGGCTGGGACATTCCCGTTCCGCTGCAGTCCCCCCGCTTCGACTCCGACAGTGCCAAGACGATCGCTGCGCTGTTCGAGACTGAATACGGGCGCTTCTTCGGCCGCGCCATCGAAGGCCTCGATATCGAGATCGTCAGCTGGTCGGTCAAGGCGAGCTCGCCGTTGCCGCCGGTCGCCCGGGTTGCCGCCGTTGCTGAAGGCGAGGCCGTCGGGCCCGCCAAGACGCGCCGGCTGTTCGAAGCAGCTCAAGGGACCTATCTCGAAGCGGGTATTCATGAACGGACGCACCTGAAGCCCGGCGACGTCGTCAGAGGTCCGGCCGTTATCGTGGAGCGAGAGACCTCGACGGTTCTGACCTCCGCCTTCAGGGCCATCGTTCAGAACGACGGCTGCCTGCTCGTATCACGGCTTTGAGGATATTCCCATGAACCAATCGATGATCGATATCCACATGCAGGTCATGTGGAACCGCCTGATCTCCGTCGTCGAGGAGCAGGCGCAGACGCTGATCCGCACGGCCTTCTCCACCTCCGTCCGCGAGGCAGGCGATCTTTCCGCCGGCGTGTTCGACCTCGAAGGGCGCATGCTGGCGCAGGCCGTCACCGGCACGCCGGGCCACGTCAACGCCATGGCGGAATCCGTTGCGCACTTCATCCGCGATATCGGCCCGGAGAACATCTTCGAAGGCGACGTCTACATCACCAACGATCCATGGAAGGGCACCGGTCACCTGCACGACATCACGGTCGTCACGCCTTCCTTCCACCACGGCAAGCTCGTCGGCTACTTCGCCTCGACCGCCCATGTCGTCGATGTCGGCGGCCGCGGCTTCGGCCCGGATGCGCGTGAGGTCTACGAGGAAGGCATCTTCATCCCGATCATGAAGTTCTTCGAGCGCGGTGAACTGAACCGTACGCTCATCCATATCGTGCGCAACAACGTCCGAGAAAGCGACAAGGTGGTCGGCGACTTCCATGCGCTTGCAGCTTGCAACGAGACCGGCCACCGCCGCCTCATCGACATGCTGACGGAATTCAACCTCGAAGACCTGTCGATGATCGGCGGCTTCATCCTGAAGAACAGCCGCGAGGCGACGCTCGATCGGTTGAAGGACCTGCCGCACGGCTCCTGGGAGTACAGCCTCGATCTCGATGGCTACGATGAACCGGTGCACCTTGCCGCAAAGCTCACCATCAGCCCCGAGGGCGTGGCGGTCGATTTCGACGGTACCTCCGGCACGAGCAAGTTCGGCATCAACGTGCCGCTTGTCTATGCGAAGGCCTATGCCTGCTACGGCATCAAATGCGTCGTTGCCCCGGAAATCCCGAACAACGCCGCCTCGCTTGCGCCGTTCGACGTCGTCGCGCCGGAAGGCTGCATCCTCAATGCCAAACGTCCGGCGCCGGTCGCGGTGCGCCACGTGCTCGGCCATTTCGTCCCGGATCTGGTGCTCGGCGCGCTACATCAGGCGCTGCCGGGTCAGGTGCCGGCCGAAGGCGCGAGCGCGCTCTGGAACCTGCATATGAGCGTGCGCCCAGTCTCCGATCAAATCGGCGGCAAGGGCGCGGAGATCCTGATGTTCAACTCCGGCGGTTCCGGCGCACGCGCTTCGCTCGATGGGCTGAACGCCACTGCTTTCCCCAGCGGCGTCCATACTATGCCGATCGAGGCGACGGAGAATGTCGGCCCGGTCATCGTCTGGCGCAAGGAGTTACGCGAAGGATCCGGCGGCGCCGGTGCACAGCGCGGCGGCCTCGGCCAGATGATCGAGATCGAGGCGGCCGAGGGCTATTCTTTCCGCTTCTCCGCCATGTTCGACCGTCTCGGTCATCCGGCGCGCGGCCGCGACGGGGGCAGGGACGGGGCGGCCGGTTTCGTGACGCTCGACGATGGAACGGTGCTGAAGGGCAAGGGATTGCAATTCGTGCCTGAGGGAAGAAGGCTCGTGCTCGCGCTTCCGGGCGGCGGAGGCTACGGCGATCCGGCGGAGCGCCCTGCGGATGCTGTCGCCCATGACGTCAGGCACGGCTACATCACCGAAGATCAGGCCATGCTCTACGGCAAGGCGGAAGGGAAGGCATGAACATGATGACGTTCGAAAGCAGCCGAGCCGCGACGATCAAGTCCTCGCCGTCGATGGCGATTTCTCTTGCCGCCAAGGCAATGCGGGCCCAGGGCGAGCATGTGGTCGACCTCTCGCTCGGCGAGCCGGATTTCGACACGCCGGCGCATGTCGTCGCGGCGGCGGCCGACGCGATGAAGCGCGGGATCACCCGCTATACGGCCCCGGACGGCCTGCCCGAACTGCGCGAGGCGATCGTCGCCAAGTTCAGGCGCGAGAACGATCTCGACTACGCCATGGACGAGATCTCGATCGGCAACGGCGCCAAGCAGATACTCTTCAATGCCTTCCTCGGAACGCTTGAGCCGGGCGACGAGGTGGTGGTTCCGGCGCCCTACTGGGTCTCCTATACGGATATTGTGATCCTGCACGGCGGTTTACCTGTCGTCGTGCCCTGCGGCGTCGAGGATGCCTTCAAGATTACACCTGAACGCCTCGAAGCGGCGATTACGCCCAAAACGCGTTGGTTCCTGTTTAACTCACCCTCCAACCCGACCGGTGCGATCTATACCGCCGACGAGCTGAAAGCCCTTGGCGAAGTGCTGGCACGCCACCCGCGCGTCGCCATCATGTCGGACGAGATTTACGAGCACATCGTCTGCGGTGACGTGCCCTTCACCTCATTCGCGAATGCATGCCCCGAACTGCGCAATCGCACGCTCCTGATCAACGGCGTGTCCAAGGCCTATGCGATGACCGGCTGGCGGCTCGGCTATGCGGCAGGGCCGAAGGAACTGACGAAGGTGTTGAACAAACTCCAGTCACAGAGCACCACCTGTCCGTCTTCGATCACCCAGGTTGCCGCCGCGGCTGCGCTGAACGGCCCGCAGGATTTCGTGACGAAAGCTGTGGCGGAATACAAGGCGCGCGGTGAAATGGTGACGCAAGGTTTCGGCGCGATTGCCGGTCTTGAAGTACGCGCCCCGGAAGGCGCATTCTATCTGTTTCCGAAATGCGCCGCCTATATCGGCAAGACCGCGCCGGACGGAGCGACAATCGCCAGTGACACTGATCTGGCGTCGTACCTCCTGAAGGAGGGAAAGGTCGCGACCGTGCCGGGTTCAGCTTTCGGCGTAGAGCCCTATATTCGCCTGTCCTTCGCAACATCGCGCGAAAACCTCGCTTTGGCCATCGAGCGAACCGCCGGTGCCCTGGCTAGACTTCGCTAATCAGGATCAAGTCTCGTGACCGATTATCAGCGCACGCTTCTCACCGGCGCCGCCGGCGCTCTTGGAACACAGCTTCGCAAATCCGGTACCAGGCTCGGCAAGATCGTTCGGCTCTCGGCCCGACAGGCGTGCCAGAACCTGGCGCCGCACGAAGAGGATTCCCCGGCGGACCTCGCCGATTTCGATGCCGTTTCCCATGCAGTGAAAGGCTGCGACGCGATCGTCCATATGGGCGGACAGGGACTCGAAGCGCCGTGGAAGACCATTCTGGACGCCAATATCGTCGGCAGCTACAACATTTACGAGGCGGCCCGCCAGCATGGCGTCAAGCGCATCGTCTATGCCAGCTCGGTCCATGCCATCGGTTTCTACGAGCGGACCGAGACCATCGACGGCAACGTGCCGACCCGGCCCGACAGTCTCTACGGCGTGTCGAAGACCTTCGTCGAAAACCTCGCCCGCTATTATTTCGACAAGTTCGGCCTCGAAACGGTAAGCCTGCGCATCGGCTCGTCCTTTCCGGAGCCCACAGATCGCCGACATCTGATCACCTGGCTCTCCTACCGCGATTGCCGCCAACTCGTTGAAAAGAGCCTGTCGGCCGAACGCGTCGGCTTCATGGTCGCCTACGGCATGTCCAACAACAGCCGCGCCTTTTGGGACAACCGCACCGCCGCTTCTCTCGGCTACAAGCCGGAGGACAGTGCTGACGACTATGCGGAAAGGGTGTTCGCCAAGACGGAGCAGGGGGATCCGAACGATCCGGCCGTGCGCTTCCAAGGCGGCAGCTTCTGTGCGGCCGGCCACTTCGAAGACGAGAACAAGTGATGCGGGCTGCCAGGACCTCCTATGACCTCGTCATCGTCGGTGGTGCCGTCGTCGGCAGCTCGACCGCCTACTTCCTGGCGACCAATCCGGACTTCACCGGTTCCGTCCTGGTGATCGAGAAGGATTGGACCTATCAACGATGCGCGACGGCGCTCTCGTCCAGTTCGATCCGGCATCAGTTCTCGAACGCCATTAACGTCAAGGTCTCCCAGTTCGGCACGGAGTTCATCCGCAACTTCAAGGAGAACGTCGCCGTCGACGACGATACGCCGGAGATTGGCTTTCACGAGGCGGGCTATCTCTTCCTTGCGGGCGACGAACGAGGCGCTGAAGTTCTGCGCCGCAATCACGAAACGCAGGTCTCCTGCGGCGCCGAAGTGACGCTGCTCGAGGTCGAAGGTCTCGCGAAACGCTTCCCCTGGCTCAACCTCGAAGGGCTGGTGCTCGGCAGCACCGGCGAGCGTGGCGAAGGCTGGTTCGACAGCGTCGGCTTGATGCAGGGTTTCCGCAAGAAGGCCCGTTCGCTCGGCGTCGAATACATCGAAGACGAGGTTGTGGCGGTCAACCGCGAGGGCGACCGCGTCGTCTCCGTGACGACAAAGGGCGGCCAGACGATCGGCTGCGGGACGGTGGTCAACACCTCCGGCACCAACGGCAGACACGTCGCCCGCATGGCCGGTCTCGACATCCCCGTCGAGTCGCGCCGGCGCTCGCTCTTCGTCGTCGATTGCCGCACGTCCCTTGAAGGCAAGGTCGGACTGACCATCGATCCGACGGGAGTCTTTTTCCGTCCGGAGGGCAAGTTCTATCTGATGGGCACCTATCCCAAGCACGATCCGGAGGTCGATCCGAACGATTTCGAGGTGATGCATGACGAATTCGAGGAGGAGATCTGGCCGACGCTGGCGAACCGCGTGCCTGCCTTCGAGGCGATCAAGGTCGTCAGTTCCTGGGCCGGCCACTACGACTACTGCACGCTCGATCACAACGTCGTCCTCGGCCCGCATACGGAGGTGAAGAACTTTCTCTTCGCCAACGGCTTTTCCGGCCATGGGCTGCAGCAGTCGCCGGCCATGGGGCGTGGGCTTTCCGAAATCATTACCTATGGAGGCTTCCGCACGCTCGACCTTGCGCCCTTTGGCTACGAACGGGTTGTGGCGAACCGTCCTTTCCTCGAAGACGCCGTCATCTGACCAAAAGGGCAGGGGAACTTCATGAACAACGAAATCAAGACACGCAGCGGCGGCCAGGTGCTGGTCGACGCCCTGCGCATCCATGGCGTCGAGCGTGCATTCGGCGTGCCGGGCGAAAGCTATCTCGCGGTGCTCGACGCCTTCCACGATGCGGAAGACGCGGTCGAATTCGTCATCTGCCGCCAGGAAGGCGGAGCGGCCTATATGGCCGAGGCCTATGGCAAGCTGACCGGCAGGCCGGGCATCTGCTTCGTTACCCGCGGGCCGGGCGCCACCAATGCCTCGGTCGGCGTTCATACCGCCTTCCAGGATTCCACGCCGATGATCCTGTTCATCGGCCAGGTGGCGCGCGACCAGATGGAGCGCGAGGCATTTCAGGAGATCGACTATCGCCGCATGTTCGGCCAGATGGCGAAATGGATCGTCGAGATTGAGGATGCGGCCCGTATCCCCGAACTCGTCAGCCAGGCGTTCCATCGCGCCGTCAACGGCCGGCCGGGTCCGGTCGTCGTCGCACTTCCGGAAGACATGCTGACCGATGAGGTGGCGGTTGCCGATACGCCGGCGTACAAGCGGGTCGAGGCCTATTCGGGCGAGCAGCAGCTCGATGAGCTCGTCCGGTTGCTCGCGGAAGCGAAGCGCCCGATGGTCGTTGCCGGTGGTGGTGGCTGGACGCAGCAGGCGGTCGCCGACCTCAGGACGTTCTCCGAAGCCTTCTCGCTCTCCGTCGCAGCCTCCTTCCGCTGCCAGGACCTGTTCGACAATAGGCATCCGAACTATGCCGGCGACCTTGGCCTTGCCGCCGGGCCGAAGCTGATCCAGCACATCAAGGCCTGCGATCTCTTGATTTCGATCGGCGCGCGGCTCGGCGAAATGACGACGGGCGCCTATACGCTGATCGACATTCCGGTTCCGAAGCAGACGCTTGTGCACGTCCATCCGGGCGCCGAGGAGCTCGGACGCGTCTATCACGCGGCTTTGCCAATCAATGCCAGCGTGGCCGGTTTCCTGTCGCAGGCGGCGAAGCTAAGACCTGCGGCATCCGCTGGCTGGATGGAATGGACGAGGGCCGCGCATGCGGACTATCTAGAAAACCTGAAGGATCCGGAAATTCCCGGCCCGGTGCAGATGGGCGAGGTGATGGAGTGGCTGCGCGGTCATCTGAAGCCCGACGCGATCCTGACGACTGGGGCGGGAAATTATTCCGCCTGGGCGCATCGCTTCTATCAATACCGGACGTTTCGCACCCAACTCGGCCCAACCAACGGCTCGATGGGATATGGCGTGCCGGCGGCGATCGCCGCCAAGATCACCGCGCCGGACCGGATCGTTGTGGCCTTTGCCGGCGACGGCTGCTTCCTGATGAACGGCCAGGAACTGGCGACCGCGATGCAGTACGACGCGCGTGTCATCGTCCTGGTTATCAACAATGGCATGTACGGCACCATCCGCATGCATCAGGAGCGCAATTATCCGGGCCGGGTGTCCGGCACGCGTTTGACCAACCCGGATTTTGCCGCGCTTGCCCGCTCCTACGGGCTGCATGGAGAAACGGTGCAGAGGACCGAGGAATTCGCCCCAGCGTTCCAGCGCTGCGAAGCCTCCGGCAAGCCAGCGCTGATCGAAATCCGCCTCGATCCGGAAGCACTGACGCCGAAAATGAGCCTCACGCAGATCCGCGAACAGGCGATCGCGCTGGGGAGGTAAGAATACGGCTGCTGCCGGACAGATGGGTGACGGTGGCATTCCATCAAGGCGACCCCAATGGCAGGAGATTGCCGGCTGAGTGAACGCATCCTGCGACAGTGTCGACGAGTTGCCGAAGTCTCCGCAGGCGCGCGAAGAAAATTTGCGAACCTGATCAGTCCGCCGTCTCCACACTTTCAGGCTCGTCCAACATCAGCCGGTATCTGTTGAGGCTCTCCTCGAGATGCACGGCAAGCGCCTGCTTTGCTGCCTTCACGTCGCCCTGGGTGATCGCTGCCAGAATGGCCGCATGTTCCCTGTTGATTTTCTTCAAATAGCCATTGTAGGCGCGCGACGATTGGCGATGTTTCAGCACCAGTTCGAAGTTGATGCTTTCCATGACGGCTTCTAGAAAGCTCGGAAAATGCGGATTGCGGGTGGCGCGGGCGATAGCCAGATGAAAGTCGAAATCCGCGCGCGCTTCGACTTCCGCATCGTCGGTTTTGAGAGTTTCCAAATTATCATAGGCGCGGGCAATCTCCGCGAGAGCTTCCGGAGTGCGCCTGGCTGCGGCCAGAGCGACGGATTGCATCTCGACGCCAAGCCGCAATTCGAGGATCTGCATGGCGGAGCGTATGTCCTCAATGCGGCTGATTTCATAGTTGAGCGTCTTCGCGTCCTTCTCGGTCACATAGACGCCAGCGCCTTGTCGCGCGGTCACGCGTCCTCCCACCTTCAGAGATGTCAGAGCCTCGCGAATGACGGTTCGGGAAACGCCGAATTCCTCACATAGTTGGGCGCTGGAGGGAATTTTCGCGCCGGGAGCGTAGAGCCCGGAGTCGATGCGCTCGGTAAGCTTTGTGACGACGATTTCTGCCAAATTGCCACGTTGCGTGATAATCGACACCTATTTGCTCCGATTGAAAATCCCCCGTTGGCACATATCACATATCGTGCCACATGCCGCTCGAAATATCGCGTTTCTCGATAGATTGCCTGCCTTGCGGGAATTCTCTTCAAAGATGGAGGTGTTGGGCCCGCGGCGGAGTCATTTCGCACCGACAAAAACTGCTTGATCTCGATCTATCCTAGCATATAAGTGATAACATACAAACAGTCAGGAGGCTCGTCGTGAAAGCCCAATCCGTTGTCATCGTGGGGGGAGCTTCGGGCCTCGGTCTCACCACTGCGAAACTGATGATCGCGCATGGAGCGGCGAAGATCGGGCTTATTGACCGCAATGAGGCATTGCTCGCCTCCGCGGCGGCGGAGCTGGAAGCACTCGGCGCGGAGGTGGCGGTAGCGGTTGCCGATATTTCCCGCGCAGAAACGGCTCACAGCGGTTTCGAGACGGTTGCCGGCAAGCTTGGCCGCATCCATGCTCTCGTCAACAGCGCAGCGATCTATCCCCGCAAGCCGATCCTGGAAATCACCGACGAGGACTGGGACCTGGAGAACGCCATCAACGTCAAGGGCACCTACCATATAATGGTGGCGGCGGTGCTGCATATGCGCCAGTTCGTGAACGCGCCGGAAGTGACAGGACGCATCGTCAACGTCACCTCCGTCGATGCCTTCAAGGCGCATCCGCAGAATGCCCACTATGCCGCGACCAAGGCGGCGGTGGTCAGCCTCACCAAGTCCTTCGCCCAGGAATGCGCCAAGGACCAGATCCTCGTGAATTCGGTGGCGCCGGCAGGCTTTGCGACGGACCGCGCTAAAGAACTCGGCTTCCTGCCGGAGCTGGCCAAGGCGAGCGCCCTTGGCCGCGCCGCCGAGCCCGTCGAAATGGCCGAATGGATCGTCATGATGGCGTCCAGCCGCAACACCTATGCCACAGGCGAGAATGTCGTCGTCAGCGGGGGCTATATCTATGTCTGACACCTATCGCGTGGCAGTCGTCACCGGCGCGACTAGCGGTATCGGCAAATCGACGGTTTCGGCTCTGCGGCAACGCGGCTTGACGGTTTACGCGGTCGGCCGCAACGAAAGCCTGCTTGCGGAACTGGCAGATGGGTGCGGCGCTGTTCCGGTGCGGGCCGACGTGCGCGATACGGCCGTCATCGCCGAGGCGTTGAAGGATGTTGAAGTCGATATCCTCGTCAACAACGCCGGCATTCTTTCCACCCGCGCCACATTCCACGAGATCGAACCTTCCGAGATCGATGCGATGATCGATATCAATCTCAAGGCCCCGATGCACTTAACGCGCGTCTTCCTGCCAGGCATGGTCGCACGTAAGCGCGGGCATCTGATTTATGTGGGTTCCAGCGGCGGGCGGGCAGCCTATCCCAACATGGCGGTCTATGGACCGTCGAAGGCGGGACTAAGTCTCTTCTGCGACAACCTGCGTTGCGATCTCCTGGGGACTTCCGTCCGCGTCAGCGAAATCGTTCCGGGCCGCGTGGAGACGTCTCTCTATCGGACCTCGATTCCGGATGGTCAGGCAAAGGCCATGCTGTACGACGGATACCGCTCGATTCAGCCGGAAAATATCGCCCGCATCATCAACGATGTCATCGATTTGCCGGTATTTGTCGATGTCGCCCGTGTCGAAGTCTTCCCGACCGATCAGGCAAGCGGTGGCGGCACCATGGTGAAGCACGTGACCGCTTGAGCCGTCCGTTCTCTGGCCCAGGGGGCAAGCAAAGTCAGGACGCAACGACGAGGCGGCGAAGGAAGAGAAGAATCCGGATCTCCTCCAACGCTATCGCCCATTGGCGATCCGTTCCGTCGTCGCGGCCCATTGAATGAAGCCGCGGGAACATGCGCAGGCCGCCGCGCCTGAGCCGGCCTATGCCGCCAGCCTGCAGCTTCCTCCAGGATTTCAGTATCCGGGTGAGGATTGAGATAGCTCGCTTATCGTGAACCGGTCGCTGAGGGGGTTGGCCGGCAGCGTGGATCAGAGCGGCCGGCTTTCGTAGCCGGCCGCTCTGAGCGCGTCGGAGATCGCAGTCTTGTTGGCCGCGGTCTCGATGCTGACTTCCTTCTTGCCGAGGTCCACCTTGATTGCCGCGGCGGGATCGACGCCGCGAATCGCCCTTTCCACCACGCTTGCGCAATGGCTGCAGGTCATGTCTTCGATCTTGTAGCGGTGCATTTCCTGTCTCCGATTTTCGTTAGGAACCGAAGATGGGGCTTCCCACCGTTGGAAGGTCAAGAGCGCCCGGCGCGCCCTCGATCACTCCGCAGCCTCGACGAAGCGATGGCGCTCGTAGAGGAACTTGAGCACCGCTTCGCGGCATTTCAGGTAGGTGCGATCGGAGGCGAGCTCGATGCGCCGGCGCGGGCGGGCGAGCGGCACGTCGAGGATTTCGCCGATCCGGGCGGAGGGGCCGTTGGTCATCATCACGATGCGGTCGGAAAGCAGGACCGCTTCGTCGACGTCATGGGTGATCATCAAGACCGTGTTCCCGAGCGTCGCGTGGATCTGCATCACCTGATCCTGCAGATGGGCACGGGTCAGCGCGTCGAGCGCCCCGAAGGGTTCGTCGAGCAGCAGCACCTTCGGCTCCATCGCCAGCGAACGGGCGATGCCGACGCGCTGCTTCATGCCGCCGGAGACTTCCGAAGGGCGCTTGTCGGCGGCATGCGCCATCTGCACCAGTTCGAGGTTGCGCATGGTCCATTCATGCCGTTCCTGCCTGGTGCGAGTCGCCGAGAACACCTTGTCGACGGCGAGCCGGACGTTTTCGTAGACCGTCAGCCACGGCAGCAGCGAATGGTTCTGGAAGACGACGGCGCGGTCCGGTCCCGGCTCGTCGACCACCTGGCCGTCCAGCAGCACGACGCCACTCGTCGCCTGCGTCAATCCGGCGACGATGTTGAGCAGGGTCGACTTGCCGCAGCCGGAATGGCCGATAATCGAGATGAACTCGCCCTTGTCGACCGCGAGCGACACCTGTTTCAGAACCTCGCTGCGGGTGCCGCCACGTTCGAAGGTCTTGTCGATGAGTTCCAGCGAGAGATAGCTCTTGGGCATGAAAAGCCTCCTTTTCTTCAGGCGTTTGCCGTGCCGCGGGCGACTGCGCGGCCGATGAGCGCGATGATGCGGTCGAGGAGGAAACCGACGATGCCGACATAGATCAGCGCCACGATGATGTCGCTGATCAGCGACGAGTTCCACGCATCCCAGATGAAGAAGCCGATGCCGACGCCGCCGATCAGCATCTCGGCGGCGACGATCGCCAGCCATGAGAGACCAATGCCGATCCTCAAGCCAGTGAATATATACGGGGCGGCGGCCGGCAGCATGATCTTGGCGAAATATTCGAAGCCGTTCAGCCGCAGCACCCTGGCGACGTTCTGGTAGTCCTGCGGAATGTTGCGGATGCCGACGGCGGTGTTGATGATGATCGGCCAGATCGCGGTGATGAAGATGACGAAGATCGCCGAGGGGTTGCCGTCCTGGAAGGCGGCCAGCGAAAGCGGCAGCCAGGCGAGCGGCGGCACGGTGCGCAGCACCTGGAAGATGGGGTCGAGGCCGCGCATGGCGAGCGCGCTCTGGCCGACCAGAGTGCCGAGCGCCACGCCGACGGCGGCGGCCATGGCATAGCCGAGGGCGACGCGCTGCAGGCTGGCGAAGACGTGCCAGAAGAGACCCTGGTCGACACCCTGACCGACATAGAAGGGATGCGCGATCAATTCCCAGCTCTCCTCGAGCACGCGCGTCGGCGCCGGCAGGCTCGAATCGGGCGAGGCACAGGCGAGCTGCCAAGCGAGGGTGAGGAAGGTCAGCGTCACCAGCAGCGGCAAGAGATTGGTGATGGTTTGAGCGGCAAAGCGCGGCAGGCGGCTGTCAAAGCGCGGTCTTGCCGTAGCCTCGAGAGCAATCACCTGCGCCGAGGACTGCGGCGGCGCCTGCGGTTTGAGCTTCAGATTGGTGGCGGACATGCCCTTCTCCTACGGGTTCTCGGTCGACGGCAGCCGGGACCGGGCCCGGCTGCGATTGCGGCATCAGGCGATGCGGCTGATTGCCAGGCTCTTCAGATAGGCTTCGGGATTGGCGGGATCGAAGACCTTGCCGTCGAAGAAAGTTTCCGGGCCGCGCGAGGTGGAGGGCGGAATGTCGGCGACGCCGAGATCCTTCGCCGCTTCGCGCCAGATGTCCTCGCGGTTGACCTTGGCGATCAGCCCCTTGATATCCGTATCCGGTGCAAGCTTGCCCCAGCGGATGTTCTCGGTGAGGAACCAGGCGTCGTGGCTCTGGAAGGGGTAGGAGGCGTGGTCGCGCCAGAACTTCATGAAATGCGGGCTGTTCTCCACGACCTTGCCGTTGCCGTAGTCGTATTCGCCCTTCAGCCGGTCGACGATGTCCTTCGGCGGCACGTTGAACCAGCTGCGCTTGCCGACGATCTTGGCAAGCTCGTCCTTGTTCGCCATGTCGTCGCACCATTGCGCGGCTTCCTCGACGGCCATGACCAGCGCCTTGGCGGCGCGAGGGTTCTTCTCGACCCAATCGGCGCGCATGGCGAAGGACTTTTCGGGGTGCTTGGCCCAGAGCTCGGCGGTGTTCACGGCGGTGTAGCCGATCTTCTGGTTGACGAGCTGCTCGTTCCAGGGCTCGCCGACGCAGAAACAGTCCATGGTGCCGACCTTCATGTTGGCGACCATCTGCGGCGGCGGTACGACGATCGTCTCGACGTCCTTGTCCGGATCGATGCCGCCGGCGGCGAGCCAGTAGCGGATCCAGAGGTCATGCGTACCGCCGGGGAAGGTCATCGCGACCTTTGCCGCCGCACCCGCCGCCTTCTTCTTGGCGAAGGCGTCCTTCAGCACCGAGGCATCGAGACCGATCTTGAGATCCGCATAGGCCGCGCCGACTGAAATGCCCTGGGCATCGAGGTTGAGGCGGGTGAGTATCGCCATCGGCAGCGGCTGGTTGTTCTGCGTCACCTTGCCGGTCGAGATGAGATAGGGCATCGGCGTCAGGATATGTGCCCCATCGATGCCGGCGCCGGCAGAGCCGAGCACCAGATTGTCGCGCGTCGTTCCCCAGGAGGCCTGCTTCACCACCTCGACTTCGGTCATTCCGTATTTGTCGAAGAAGCCCTTCTCCTTGGCGATGATCAGCGGTGCGGAATCGGTCAGCGCGATGAAACCGAGGATGGCTTTCGCCGTCTCCGGACCAGCCCCCTGGGCAAAGGCCCCGGAGGGCAATAGCGTTTTCGCTGCGCCGACCATGGCGGCCGTCGCGGTCGTCTTCAGCAGGCTGCGGCGAGTAAAGCCGCCGATCGATATCTTGGTCATGCGCACGTTCCCTCAACTTGTTGGCCGGTCGAAAACCGACGAAAAAAACGCCGCTCGGAAATCGCGCTCCGGGGATCGGGAGGTATCCCTTTCGGAGGCAAAGACCGTCGCGACGTCACTGTCCTTCGCAGGCGCATTTCGCCTGAACTTGCTTCAATCGCCGTTGACCGAAGCAAGCACACCAATGCAAGCGTCGTGCCAAACACCGCCAGATCTCGTATGTGGCTGAATTGACGAGGGAAAATTAGCCAATTCCGATATGCCCAAAAATATAGCATGACCTGCAGAAGATGAATTATTGTGCGTTGCACCATCCAGTAATTTTGCATGCCGCGCAAACTATGTGCGCCGTCGCATTTCCTACGGGCAGTAGCGGCGCTCCCAATCGTTGCCTTGCGGCATGACCGACAGCATGCGGTGCTGTTTCGGCCCGCCCGGATCGCGTATATTGGTGAGGGCCATTCATCGGCCTCCGCGAGATAGACCGCGATGGCATCGACCGAGTTTCATCTTGTCACGACCTGGGCCGTCGACGCCTCTGTCCAGGATGTCTGGCGGGAGCTCAGCACGCCCGAGAGCTGGCCGGACTGGTGGCCCTCGGTCAATGAGGTCACGCTTCTGCGCCCAGGCGACGAGTCCGGCATCGGCGCCGTGCGTCGGATGAAATGGTCCACCGCTTTGCCCTATGACTTGGCCTTCAACATGGAAACGACCAGGGTTGAACCGCTATCGCTTATCGAGGGCAAAGCTTCAGGCGAGCTCGATGGGACCGGTCGATGGACGCTGCGGCCGGACGGAGCGGTATGCAATATCCGCTACGACTGGATCGTCAAGGTGACGAAACCCTGGATGGTCAGGCTTGGTGTCATCCTGAAGCCCGTCTTCAGCTGGAACCATGACGTCGTCATGGAACGCGGTCGGCAGGGCCTCGTGCGTCGCCTCGCCCGGAGTGCTTGAGGAATTGGCGCTTCGTTCGCGTCTCGCATGTTCACGCCGAAGCGCGTTTGCGTGCATGAGCCCCGAGGCGGCCGAATTCCTATAGGAATCCTATTTCTTTCCTCTTGGACCTCTCTCGTCCTATGCGCTTGAGCCATATTCTATTGATCCACGCGCCGCATCGCCTCGATCGCTGCGGCGACGGATATGCACGCCATCGCGATCACCTACCGGGCGGCCGGCGCCGCCTATCGGGGACGCGCAGTCAGTAGAAACAACAGACAGGAATTATCGACATGGACCTTGTCGTATTCGCAATAGGCATCGTGTTCTTCGCCTTATCCTTTGCCCACGTTCGGGCGTGCAGCAACCTCTAGCGGCGGAGTGGAAAGATGCTCGTTCCAGCCGTGTATCACGGCTCAGGCCGCTTGGCATCCAGCCGCCGCATTCATTGTGAAACGTCGGCGAATATCCGACACGCGCCTCCGGCGAGCACACGCCGTTTCTGACGTCACTTTCCCTTCGACAGCCGTTGCTCTATGACAACGCGGCGGAAGCGAGGGGAGGAACATGAGAAAACTGGTTGCTGGCAAACTTCACGGCATCCACGTGACCGAGGCTAACCTCAATTATCACGGCTCGATCACCTTGGATCCGGACCACTGTGAGGCGGCGGGCATCCTGCCGATGGAGTTCGTTGAGATCTGGAACAAGAACTCCGGCGCGCGCATCTCCACCTATGTCATTCTCGGCGAGCGCGGCTCGCGGTGCTGCATCCTCAACGGGGCGGCCGCCCGCACCTGCCAGCCGGGCGATCAGGTCATCATTTGCAACTCGGTCTATCTCGACGAGAGCCGGCTGACGGAGCTGAAACCGAGGGTGCTGACCTTCGACGAGAACAACCATGTTCGCGATCGCTTGACCTATTCGGTCGAGCGCGACCAGCAGGGCAAGTTTACGTTCAGCATTCTCGATGAAGAGGACAGGAGACAGCCGATCCCGCTTCCAGTGGCAGGAGCATAGCCGACTCTGGAGCGGGGCTCAGGAGGAGACCTCGGCGGCGAGCCAGCTGCGGAAGGCTTCGAGCGGCGGGTGGTTGGCCCGCGACTCGGGCCAGACCAGCCAATAGGCGCCGGAACCCGGAACAGAACGTTTGAGAAGCGGCACAAGGCGCTTTTCCTCTATCTCGACATCGGCGAGATAATCGGGAAGCAGGGCCACACCGAGGCCCGAAATGGCGGCCTGCGTCATCGTGGCGAACTGGTCCAGCAACATTCCCGTGACGCTCGGGGCTTCGGCGCCTTGAGCGGCAAACCAGATCTCCCAGGCGTTCCCGCGTGTCTCCAACTGCAGCAGCGGCAGACCGGCCATGTCGTCGACCGTGCGAACCGGGTGTTCGGAGAGAAGCGACGGAGCGATGCAGGCGGTCAAACGCTCCTCGAAGAGTTTCATGTGCCCCGCGTCGCGCCAATCGTCCGCTCCGAAATGAATGGCTGCGTCGAAACCCTCGGCGGCAAAATTGAACCGCTTGAGGCGCGTCGCAAGATTGATCGTCACGCCCGGATTCCGGGTTAGGAACGTACCGAGCCGCGGCGCCAGCCATCGCGTGCCGAAGGCCGGCAGGATGGCGAGCGACAGGGCGCCGCCGCCCGGATTGGCGGAAAACTCCATGCTGCCGCGCTGGATGAGGTCGAGCGCCCGGGTGACGTCCCGTCCATAGGCCTGAGCTGCTTCGGTCGGAATGAGCCTCTGCCTGTGGCGTTCGAACAGCGGCCGGCCCAATTGCTCCTCGAGGTTCTGGACAAGGCGGCTCACGGTGCTTTGCGTCAGATTGACTTCTCGCGCCGCCGCCGAGATCGAGCCGTTACGCAAGACCGCCTCGAAGGCCGAGAGGAGACTGATGGAGGGAAGAAACCGGCGCGGGCGCATCTGAACTATGTATTCCATACATGGAGACGGCGCAAAGTAGGCTTGCTTCGCCGGAAGAACAATCATTATCTGCATGGAGCGGCGCTTCCCTTTGCAGGGCTTCTGATCGCGCCGCCGGAGCCGAACACCCGCGCGATTCGCATAGCGGAGCTCCGCAGGGAGGAGCCAGGTCAATGGGCAACGTTCGAAGCGGCCGACATCAGTTCTTCGGGGCTCAGCGCCCGGCAAAGATTCTGGCCGTTCTCCTCGACTTCGGTGAAGCTCCAGCGCACGACGCCTTCACGGTCGAGCAGGAAATGGCCGACGAGCTGCATATGATTGGCCAGGCTGACCTGCTTATCGGCGTCCTTGATTTCGTACGGGTCCTTTTCGGCAAGGAGGTCTCCTGCCGCGGGAGGATTCATCGGTTCAGGCAATTCGCCCGGCAGGTCGACGCGCATCTCCATGACCGCGTCCATTCCGATTTTGGTTGGCCAGTCAGTCTCGTTTTCGGTGAACTCGACGATGGGCAAGCCGAAGGCGCGGTGCGATGCGCGGGCCGGATCGGATGCGGCGAGAAGACCAGCGATCGGATGGAAACGGAAGTAGAGACGGGCCCGTTCGACGGGAGTGTTTACCACGGCAAGCGTCTGAACGCCCTTTTCGCGGAGCGCCGGGTTGAGCTGGGCCATCGCCGCCACATGGCGGCGGCAGAACGGGCAATGCAGGCCGCGAAACAGGCCCACAAGCAGCGGGCTGCGGCCGCGAAAATCGTCAAGTGCGATCTTCCCCTCGCGCGAAATCGCGTCGAACACGACGTTCGGCGCCTGATCGCCCGGTTGCAAGGGATTGTTGGCAGCGTGCGCAGACATCGGACAAACTCCTCGCGTCAAGGTACGGCCGAGAAAGGCAGTACGGCAGGGCTTCGAGGCCGCTGAATAGGCCTGACCTCTCGCTTTGCCGCACAGCCAGCTTCTGAATTCAGCATGGCCCCACAACGGTCCATGAGCAAGCGCTAAACGACACTGCACGATCCGTTCCCGTGGCCTGGAGGCATGTCCATTTGAGGTTCACTCGATATGTGCAGGGCTGCCGGGCGGGAACATTCCCGAACAGGCGTGGTTATCGGACCACCTGAACGAGGACATGCCACGATGGTCGATCTGCCGGGAAAACGGGGAAGCTGCTGGGTGGCTGGCGCCGGGCCGACGGGCTATTCTCCGCTCGACGGCTCGATCCATGCCGAGACGGTCGTGGTTGGAGGCGGGATCGTCGGGCTTACCGCAGCGCTTCGCCTTTCCGAAGCTGGCCGTTCGGTGATCCTGCTCGAAGCGCTCGAGATCGGCGGGCAGGTGACCGGGCGTTCGACGGCGAAAATCACCACCCAGCACGCCTTGATCTATCGCCACCTCATCGACAGCCTCGGTTTGGCACGGGCGCGTAGCTATGCGGAGGCGAATTCGGCCGGAGCCGCGCTGATCAAGGACTGGATCCGCGACTATGCGATCGCCTGCGATCTCGAGCGCAAGAACGCCTATACCTATGCCACCAGCTCGGCGGGCCGCGAAGCCATCATTGCCGAGGCGGAGACGGCGCGACAGGTCGGGCTCGAGGCACAGGTGCTCGATCGTGCACCGCTGCCTTTCGAGACCACGGCTGCAGTTTGTTTTCCTGGTGAGGCGCAATTCAACCCGGCGAAATATCTCGTCGGATTGGCGCGCGCCGCGGCGGACCGGGGCGCGCGCCTGTTCGAACAGAGCCGAGCGATTCTGATCGACGTGGCGAGCCGCTGGCGCGTGGTCACTTCTGGCGGGACGGTTCATGCGGAACACGTGGTCGTCGCGACCAACATGACGGTCAAGAGCCCCGTCGGCATGGCAAACCGCACACAGCCGCGGTGCCATACCGCGATCGCCTTCCGCGTCGACAGTCCGCTCGCCGTCGATGGCATGTTCATCGGCATCGACGATCCGACACACTCGATCAGAACGGGGAGGGATGACGCCGGCCCCCTGCTTGTCGTGCTCGGTCCGAAGTTCAATACCGGCCAGGACGGGAACGTCGCCGCGCGCTTCATCGAACTCGAGGAGTGGGCGCGGCAGAACCTGGCCGTCGGCGAGCTGGCCTGGCACTGGTGCAACGAGGACTACGACACCGCCGACCGGGTGCCCTATGTTGGCGAACCCGATCCCGAAAAGGCGCCGGGCTTCCATATCGCCACCGGCTTCAACGCCTGGGGCATTAGCAACGGCACCGCGGCCGGCATTATGATCGCCGACACGATCCTTGGCCGCGCCAGCCCCTGGCGGAGCCTTTATGATCCGACCCGGCCTTATCCGAAGGGCTTTCACAAGAATGGCGACAGCCAGTCGATTGTCGGCAGCGCGAGGGACATACGACCGGGTGAAGGCGGCGTCGTCCTGCGCGGCGACGAGAAGCTCGCCGTCTGCCGGGACGATGACGGAACCCTGCGTGCCGTCTCCGCCTCCTGCACCCACAAGGGCTGCACGGTGACTTGGAACAATGCCGATCGGACATGGGATTGTCCCTGCCACGGCTCGATTTTCGCAGCAGATGGATCGGTGATCCACGGTCCGGCCCGCAAGCCGCTTGCTCCGGCGGAGCTATAGCGAGGGCGACGGGCAGTTTCACTGCGACTGACGCTTGAAGATGCCGCAACAGAGCCCTGGCGCCGTAAGAGCGGCATCATGACGAGTTGAAGCGCTTCATCGATGACGCTTCCGGTGCGGGAAGAGCGTCGTGTCGCCTTCATCGATAACGCTCAGGTATGCGCCGATCCATTTGCGAGACGGTTGAAAATTATTCTGAGCCTTGCTTCGTTCTGGTTGGTTCCAGTGCGCTCCCCGACCCATTGTTCCTCAAGTCGCGGGCGCCAATCGCAATCCACCCCCAGCGCATCCTTGGCTTGTGGTCCATTCAACCGATTGAGGAGCGCGATAATGATCTCCCTGTCGCTGATCCCGCAGTCGGAGGATAGGTATTCCCATAAGTCCCTTTGGCAGTCCTCTATGAGCTTTCTCATTTTTTCGGAGTTCATCGGACACCTCAATAGGAAAGCTCGCTACTGCATGTTCCTCTAGATCATCGCCGTTCTGGAGATAAAAACATGCAGAGATTCAAAGGCGACAGCGATATCTGTGCGTCAAGCAGGACGCGCGCCGTAGTTGAGGTCCTGGAGCGGCGCGGAAGGGCATCGGCGCACCGCTCCAGGATCATCGCACGGCCGCGGCGGCGGGGGGCTGGCCGTTGTTCCGCAGGTGCTCACTATCGAGTATGTATTGCCGAGCAGCGCTCGGCAACGGGCCTAAGACCTTTGGACCCGCTACCCCGGACTAAGGTCCTAGGCGCGCTGGCATTCCTGAAAGAGCGCCGATGCACGCCTCAGGCGAGATTCGCTGCAATACGAGAGAGAAGTTCGTTGGACAATAAGTTTATCCTATCGACGCAATCGGAAAATCCAACTTAAACTAATGGAACTGAATCGGTATGGTCGCACCAGATGCAGCTGCTGCCCCTTCAGTGCAGCGGCCAGCTCTGACGCACCGCCATGCAGAACGCCCGAGGTTGAAGACCGATGTCATCTGGATGGCGCAATTGAAGCCAAGCGCAATGGAGAGCATAATGGATTCCAAGGTCGAGAGTGCGGGCAAGTGTCCGGTGGCGCACACCCACACGGCCCATGGCGGAAGGTCGAATCGGGACTGGTGGCCGAACCAGTTGAATGTGCAGATTCTTCACCAACACTCGTCGCTGTCCGACCCGATGGGCCAGGCGTTCAACTATACCGAGGAATTCAAGAAACTCGACCTGGAGGCCCTGAAGAAAGACCTCCACGCGCTGATGACCGATTCGCAGGATTGGTGGCCGGCCGACTTCGGCCATTACGGGCCGCTCTTCATCCGCATGGCATGGCATAGCGCCGGCACCTACCGCACCGGCGACGGCCGCGGCGGTGCGGGTGCGGGCCAGCAGCGTTTCGCGCCGCTCAACAGCTGGCCGGACAACGTCAATCTCGACAAGGCGCGCCGGCTGCTTTGGCCTATCAAGCAGAAATACGGCAACAGCATTTCCTGGGCCGACCTGATGATCCTCACCGGCAACGTTGCGCTCGAGTCGATGGGCTTCAAGACCTTTGGCTTTGCCGGCGGCCGCGCTGACGTTTGGGAGCCCGAGGAAGACGTCTACTGGGGTGCCGAGGATACCTGGCTTGCCGACAAGCGCTATACGGAAGAGCGAGAGCTCGAAAAGCCGCTGGCCGCCGTGCAGATGGGCCTGATCTATGTGAATCCGGAAGGTCCGAACGGCAACCCGGATCCGCTTGCCGCTGCCCGGGACATCCGCGAGACCTTCGCCCGCATGGCGATGAACGACGAGGAGACCGTAGCGCTGATCGCCGGCGGACATACGTTCGGCAAGACGCACGGTGCTGGCGACGCCTCGCATGTCGGCGTTGAGCCCGAAGGCGCGGATATCGCCGAACAGGGCTTCGGCTGGACCAGCAGCTTCGGAACCGGCAAAGGCGGCGACACGATCGGCAGCGGCCTGGAAGTCACCTGGACGAGCACGCCGACGAAGTGGAGCAACAACTTCTTCTGGAACCTGTTCGGCTACGAATGGGAGCTCACGAAGAGCCCGGCCGGTGCGCATCAGTGGACGCCGAAAAACGGCATGGGCGCGGGCACGGTTCCGGATGCCCATGACCAGTCCAAGCGCCACGCGCCGGCCATGCTGACGACCGACCTCGCGCTGCGCTTCGATCCGGCTTACGAGAAGATCGCGCGGCGCTTCTTCGAGAACCCGGACCAGTTCGCGGATGCGTTTGCCCGTGCCTGGTTCAAGCTGACCCATCGCGACATGGGGCCACGGGTGCGCTATCTCGGCCCGGAGGTTCCGTCCGAGGAACTGATCTGGCAGGATCCGGTCCCGGCCGTCGACCACCCGCTCGTCGACGAAGAGGACATCGCCGATCTCAAGGAACGGATTCTTGCGTCCGGCCTGTCGGTCTCTCAGCTGGTATCGACCGCCTGGGCGTCGGCATCGACCTTCCGCGGTTCGGACAAGCGCGGCGGGGCAAACGGTGCGCGCATCCGCCTCGCACCGCAGAAGGATTGGGAGGTCAACCAGCCGGCCCAGCTTGCGACCGTGCTCGAAACGCTCGAAGGCATTCGGGAGGCATTCAACGACGCCCAGTCCGGCGGCAAGAAGGTATCGCTCGCAGACCTGATCGTTCTCGGCGCCGCCGCCGCGGTCGAGAAGGCGGCGAAGAACGCCGGCCACGACATCGAAGTTCCCTTTGCGCCCGGCCGCACCGATGCGACCGAGGAGCAGACCGATGTGGACTCCTTCGGCGTACTGGAACCGATCTCCGACGGCTTCCGCAACTATCAGAAGGGCGACTATCTGATTTCGCCGGAAGAACTGCTGATCGACAGGGCGCAGCTTCTGACGCTGACCGCACCGGAAATGACGGTTCTCATCGGCGGCATGCGCGTGTTGAACGCCAACACCGGGCAGTCCCAGCACGGCGTGTTCACGACGCGGCCCGAGACGCTCACCAATGACTTCTTCGTCAACCTGCTCGACATGGGCACGGCATGGAAGGTCTCTGCGGAATCGAAGTATGTTTTCGAGGGGCGCGACCGCAAGACGGACGAAATCAAGTGGACCGGCACCCGCGTTGACCTCGTCTTCGGTTCGAACTCGCAACTGAGGGCCATTGCCGAGGTCTATGGCCAGGGCGACTCGCAGGAGAAGTTCGTCCGCGACTTCGTGGCGGCCTGGACGAAGGTGATGAACGCCGATCGCTTCGATCTCGTCTGATCGCGAGCCGAAAGACATGTGGGCGCGGCCGCCTTGGCCGCGCCCACCTCACTGATGCAGCAGACGGCAAGGCACGTCATACACCGAGCCTTTGCCGCTCGGTGATCCGCCAGGCCCGCGGCGTCATGCCGATGTGGCGGACGAAGAAGCGTGAGAAATAGGCTGCGTCCGAGAAGCCGAGGCGGAAGCTGATCTCCTGGACGCTCGCACGGGTGAAGACGAGCTGGCGCCTCGCGGCGTCCAGCAGCCGACCGGCGATCACCTCGTGCACGCTCTGCCCGGCGACTGCGCGGACGACGCGATTGAGATGGGTCGGCGAGACGCCGAGCTCGCGCGCATAGAAAGCGGCCGGACGGTGGTCCAGATAGTGCTGCCGGAGCAGGGCGTCGAAGCGTTCCATGCGCCGCTCGTTTTCGCTCTCCCCGGCTGGCTCGCTGTCGCGCGGCTCATCCGCGAGCCGCGCCGCCAATCCCAACGCCGTCATCAGATAGGCATCGAGCAAGCCGGTGCGGTGGCTGCGGCGCGCGTCCCATTCCTCGGCCAGGCGCTGCAATGTCTCGGCGATGTAGCGGCCGTCGTCGCTCTCGCCGAGTGGCGTCAGGCGTGGTGTCGCCAGCCAGCCGCCGAGCCTGTTGCGGCCACCCGGCGCGACCGGCAGATGCGATGCGAGCACCGTGAACACGAAACCGTCGATGTCAGCCGAAAAGCGAAAGCCATGGCTGACGGCGGGCGGGATGGTGATCACCGCCGGCGGCGAAATCGGCCTGGCCGTGCCGTCGAACAGCGCATCGCCTGAACCCTTGGCGATGTAGAGGATCTGAAAGAAGCTCTCGTGGCGATGAAGGCCGATCTCCCAGTGGTGCAGGCGGCTGCGCGAAGGGATTGTCTCGCAATGCAGCCAGAAATCCGGCCGTTCGCCGGCTTCCTCGCCATAGAGCTCGTAGGTCGGGACAGGTCGCTTCATATGGCTCACGCAGCATCGATGTTCGAAAAGTCCAAGAACATGGCAGAAATGTCCATTGAGACAAGGGCCGGCGGCGCGCAAACTTCCTGACAAAGGCCAATTTTGCAGCGGGCACATCAACGGCTTCGCCGGCTTGTTTGGTGAGGAGATACATGCGAACCCAAGTCGTCATCATCGGTTCCGGCCCGTCCGGTCTGCTGCTTGGGCAATTGTTGACACTGGCGGGCATTGACAATCTTGTCCTCGACCGCGCCAGCAAGGAACACATTCTCGGCCGGGTGCGCGCCGGCGTTTTGGAGGAAGGCACCGTCCGGCTTATGGACGAGGCGCAATCGGGAACGCGGATGCATGCCGAAGGCCTCCCGCATGACGGATTTTCGCTCGCTTTCGACGGCCGCGATCATCGTATCGACCTTAACGGTCTGACAGGCGGCAAACGGGTGCTGATCTATGGCCAGACGGAGCTTACCCGCGACCTGATGGATCATCGCGAACAGTCGGGCGCGTCGTCGCTCTACGAGGCGGCGAATGTGAAGCCGTATGATTTCGAGGGCCATGCGCCTTACGTCACCTATGAAAAGGATGGCATCACGAATCGGATCGACTGCGATTTCATTGCGGGCTGCGACGGCTTCCACGGGGTCAGCCGCAGGTCCGTGCCGGAGCGCGCGATCCGCGCCTATGAGAAGGTCTATCCCTTCGGCTGGCTCGGCATCCTCGCCGACGTGCCGCCAGTCGATCACGAACTGGTCTATGCCAATCACCCGCGCGGCTTCGCTCTATGTTCGATGCGGTCCTTGAGCCGCAGCCGGTACTACATCCAGTCCCCGCTCGACGAGAAGCTCGACGATTGGGACGACGAGCGTTTCTGGGACGAGTTGCGTCGCCGCCTGCCGATCCATCACGCCGAACGGGTGGTGACCGGTCCTTCCTTCGAGAAATCGATCGCGCCGCTTCGATCCTTCGTCGCCGAGCCGATGCGCTTCGAGCGAATGTTTCTTGTCGGCGATGCCGCCCATATCGTGCCGCCGACCGGGGCCAAGGGGCTGAACCTTGCGGCGAGCGATGTGCACTACCTGTTCGAGGGCTTGCTCGAGCACTATCAGGACCGCTCCAATGCAGCCGTCGACTCCTATTCGGCCCGGGCGCTCGCGCGTGTCTGGAAGGCGGTTCGCTTTTCCTGGTGGATGACGACGATGATGCACCGTTTTCCCGACACCAGCGAATTCGACCAGAAAATCCAGGAGGCCGAGCTCGACTATCTCACCCATTCGCGGGCCGCGGCGACGGCGCTCGCCGAGAATTATGTCGGGTTGCCGTTTTGACCTTGTGCTGATGCCGAGGGAAGGGAGGTTTGATAGAGGAGTATTCATAACTGTGCAGTTATGTGGGGCGGCCTATCTTTCATTATTCACCGCCGTCTCAAGTGGCAAACTGACGACGATCAATTCGCAGTTGATCTTGGACGGGCACCGGACGGGAGTGAGCCGGGTGCCGTGGGGAGGAAAAATGAAACGGACTATTCTCGCCGCCTTGGCGGCACTTACGATTGCGGGTGCAGCGCATGCCGACACGATCAAGGTCGGGGTCATCGGGCCGTTTTCCGGCCCGTTCGCGCTGCAGGGCAAGAACTTCAAGGCCGGCATCGATGCCTATATGGCGCTGAACGGCAGCAAGGTCGGCGACGACGACATCGAAATCATCTACCGGGACGTGCCGCAGCCCGATCCCGCTCAATCCAAGGCGCTGGCGCAGGAGCTCGTTGTCAAGGAAGGCGTGCAATATCTCGCCGGCTTCTATTTCACGCCCGACGCGATGGCGGTAACGCCGCTGCTCGAGCAGGCCAACGTGCCGCTCGTCATCATGAATGCCGCAACGTCGGCGATCGTCACCAAGAGCCCGCTGGTCGTGCGCACCTCGTTCACGCTCTGGCAGACCTCGACGCCGATCGCCAAGGTGGCGAAGGACGCCGGCGTCTCGAAAATCATCTCGGTGGTCAGCGACTACGGCCCGGGCGTAGATGCGGAGAACGCCTTCAAGAAGGGGTTCGAAGCGGTCGGCGGACAGATCGTCGAGGCGATCCGCATGCCGCTCGCCACCAATGACTTCTCGCCGATCATGCAGCGTATCAAGGATTCCGGGGCCGAAGGCGTCTTCGCCTTCCTGCCATCCGGTCCGACGACGCTTGGCTTCGTCAAGTCCTTCAACGAAAACGGCCTAAAGGGCGCCGGCATCAAGTTCTTCGCACCGGGCGACCTGACGCAGGAATCGGACTTGCCGGCGCTGGGCGAAGCTGCACTTGGGATCCAGACGACCTTCCACTACGCGGTCTCACACGATTCGCCGGAAAACAAGGCGTTCGTCGAGGCAGCCGGCAAGGCGATCGGCAATCGGGCCGAGCTTTCTTTCCCCTCCGTCGGCGCCTATGACGGCATGCACGTCATCTACAAGATGATCGAGGCGACGGGCGGCGAACAGGACGCCCAGAAGGCGGTCGATGCCGTCAAGGGGCTATCCTGGACGAGCCCGCGCGGGCCGGTGTCGATCGATCCGGAGTCGCGCCACATCACTCAGAACATCTACCTGCGCGAAGTCGCCAAGGCCGAGGACGGCTCCTATTACAACAAGGAGATCGCGACCTTCGAGAAGCAGGGCGATCCCGGTCTTGCGGCGCTGAAGTAGGCCGTTCGGCGAATTGGATGCGGGGCCGCCGGCCCCGCTCTACCAAAACAGGATAGGGGTCATGCAAACCGTCTTCAGCATAGCGGTCGACGCGCTCGCTTACGGCATGGTGCTGTTCGTGATTTCGATCGGTCTTTCCGTGACCATGGGCCTGATGCGTGTGGTCAACCTCGCGCACGGAGCCTTCGCCATGATCGGCGGATACATCGCGTCCTATGCCGCTCGTGATTTGGGGCTCGGCTACGGTTTTGCTGTGCTGATTGCCATCTTCGGCACAATCGCCATCGCCGTTCCGATCGAGCGCCTGCTTTACCGGCGCATTTACGGAGCGCCGGAACTCACCCAGGTGCTGATGACGATCGGCATCACCTTCTGCATCATCGGCATCGCCAATTACGTCTTTGGCCCGACGCTGAAGACCGTTCCCCTGCCTTCGGCGCTTCAGGGGTCGGTCGATCTCGGCTTCCGATCGATCGCCACGCACAGGATTTTTGCCATCCTTTGCGGCCTCTCCGTTGCCGCCGCCCTCTGGTACCTGATCGAAAAGACCGCCTTCGGCGTGAAGCTTCGGGCGGCTGTCGACAATGCGGCGATGGCGGCGGCGCTCGGCGTGCGCACCGAGATCGTCTATGCGGTGAGCTTCGCCGTTGCCGTCGGGCTTGCCGCGCTCGGCGGCGTCGTCGGCGCCGAACTGCTGCCGGTCGAACCCTATTACGCGCTACGTTACATGGTGACCTTCCTCGTCGTGGTTTCCGTCGGCGGCGCGGGGTCGATACCGGGTGCGTTAATCGCCTGCCTGCTGCTCGGCGGCATCGATACCGCCGGCCGCTATCTCGTGCCGGAATTCGGCGAATTTTTCTTCTACCTCGCGGTCATAGCCATCGTCTGCGTCTTTCCCCGCGGGCTTTCCGGAAGGACAAGATAGTGACCATGGCAACGATGAACGATGCGATGACGAGCGCGCCCGGCAAAGGGCGCAAGCTCGGCCGCGATCTCGCCGGTCTTGCGGCAATTCTGGTCTTGGCCGTGCTCGGCTACCTCCTGTTTCCGAACAATCTGGCGCTGCTGACGCGCATCACCGCGATCGCGCTCCTCGTGCTGTCGCTCGACCTCGTGACCGGCTATTGCGGCGTGGCGACGCTCGGCCACGCCGCGCTGTTCGGGTCGGGCGCCTATGCGGCCGGCATTGCGGCGGCGCACTTCGGCATCACCGATCCACTGCTGATGCTTGCCTGCGGCATCCTCGGGGGTGCCCTTGCGGGTCTCGTCTGCGGGGTCGTTATCCTTCGCGCCCACGGCCTTCCGCAACTCGTCCTGTCGATCGCGCTCATTCATCTGTTCCACGAGTTTGCAAACAAGGCCTCCTCCTGGACAGGCGGCAGCGACGGGCTCGCCGGCATCGCGCCCGATCCGCTGCTCGGTCACTTCGAATTCGACCTATGGGGCCGCACCGCCTACGTCTTCGGCATCGTCCTGCTTTCAGTCGTCTTCGCGATCTTGCGGCTCATCGTCCGTTCGCCTTTCGGCATGCTCTGCCGCGGCATCAAGGAGGACCCGATCCGCATCCGCGCCATGGGCGCCTCACCGAAGACAGCGTTGATGAAGATGCACGTCATTTCCGGCGCGGTTGCCGGCACGGGCGGCGCGCTCAATGCCATCTCGACACAGGTCGTCGGCCTCGACAGCCTGTCCTTCACGCTCTCGGCCGAGAGCCTCGTTATGCTCGTCCTTGGCGGCACCGGCTCGTTGTTCGGCGCGCTCACCGGCACGATCGTCTTCATGTTCTTCGAGGACCTCGTCTCCGCCGCCAACCCGTTTCACTGGCTGACCATGGTCGGCGCCCTGCTGATCGCCGTCGTCCTCTTCGCGCCGAAGGGTCTCTACGGCACGGTTGCCGATCTGGCGTCCAGATGGCGGAGGACGCCCCGATGAGCGCGATTTTCGAAGTCAGGAACTTGAAGCGATCCTTCGGCGGTCTTGCCGTCACCAACGACGTCAGCCTCGCCATGGCCCCGGGCGACCGCGTCGCGCTGATCGGCCCGAACGGCGCCGGCAAGACGACCTTGGTCAATCTCGTCACCGGCAACCTGGCGCCCGATTCCGGCGATGTCCTGCTCGGCAGCGAGAGCGTCACGCGCATCGACGCGATCGGGCGGGTGCGGCGCGGCCTGGTACGGTCGTTTCAGGTGACGCGCCTCTTCCAGGAGATGACGCCTGCCGAACACGTGGCTCTTGCGGTGTTGCAGCGCGACGGACGGGCGGGCCGCCTGTTCGGCCATTTCCTCGCCATGCCCGACGTCATGGCGGAGGTCGGCGAACTGCTCGGCAAGCTCGGGCTACGCGAGCTGATGCACCGGCCGGTCAGCGAAATCGCCTATGGCCAGCAGCGGCTATTGGAAATCGCCGTAGCGTTGGCGCTGAAGCCGAAGGTGCTCCTCCTCGACGAGCCGGCGGCCGGCGTGCCGCAAAGCGACACCGGCCGGATCGAGCAGGCGCTCGCAGACCTTCCGGCCGATCTCGCCGTGTTGATGATCGAGCACGACATGGACCTCGTCTTCCGCTTTGCCAAGCGCGTCATCGTGCTCGCCGCAGGCACGATAATCTTCGACGGCTCGCCGTCGGACGTCACTAAGGACCCGCGCGTGCGCGAAGCCTATCTCGGGAGCTATGCCAATGCCGGCCACGCCGCTTGAAGTCGAGAACCTGTCGGCCGGCTACGGGCCGACGCGGGTGCTGGAAGGGATCTCCTTTTCGGTGCCTGCCGGGGCGCGGCTCGCCGTGCTCGGCCGCAACGGCATGGGCAAGACGACGCTGCTCGCCACGCTCGCCGGCCAGACGCGGCGTTACGACGGACGCATCCGGCTCGGCGAGACGGACGTCACGGCGATGCCGAGCGCCTCTCGCGCGTTGAAGGGCCTCGGTTTCGTGCCGCAGGCGCGCTGCGTCTTTCCGACGCTGACGGTGGAGGAAAACCTCTTCGTCGGCCTCAAGGGACGCCCCAAAAACGCGCTCAAGGAAGCCTACGAGATGTTTCCGCGTCTCTACGAGCGCCGCAAGAATCTGGGTTCCCAGCTCTCCGGCGGCGAGCAGCAGATGCTGTCGACCGCCCGATCGATCCTCGGGCGTCCCTCCGTCCTGCTCCTCGACGAACCGCTCGAGGGGCTGGCGCCGGTCATCTGCGAGGAACTGATGAAGGCCTTCGCCGAACTTGCAAAGGTCGGCGACATGACGATCCTGCTCGTCGAACAGCGCATTCAGAGCGCGCTCGATTTCGCCGACCACGTCATCGTTCTCGAGCGGGGAAGGCTCGCGTGGAGCGGAACGCCGGCGGCGCTGACGAAGGATCACACGGCCGTCGAGCGGCTTCTGGGAGTCGGCGGCTTGCATTAGCCGCCGTCCGATCGGCGCTGTGGGCCGCTTGGTCGTATCGCCGACTTAAGGAGGATTTTCTCAAGGAAATCCGGCGGAATGCCCTCAAAAATTTGAAAGTCTTTCGCTTTCGCCGTCGAAATGGGCGGCTAGCGATCATGCGCGCGACGCCGCACAATTAGGGCGCTGCATGGGGATCCCATCCGGCGCGGCCCAATGGTCGCCATGACCGCCCGACGAAGAGTTCCGGAGAGGGGTCAAAAATGCAACGGCCGGATGCTGGAGGAGCAGCGACCTGGCCTCTGTTGTTCGGCTGCGTCGAGATGACGGCTGCCAAGGGAGGAAATATGCTTGAGCGACTGTTCAAACTGAAAGAGCACGATACGACGATCCGCACGGAGGTGGTCGCCGGTCTCACGACATTCCTGACGATGTCGTACATCATCTTCGTAAACCCCGATATCTTGTCGACCACTGGCATGGACCGTGACGCGATCTTCGTCGCGACCTGTCTGGCGGCGGCGCTCGGTTCCGCCGTCATGGCGCTCGTCGCCAACTGGCCGATCGGCATGGCGCCCGGCATGGGCCTCAATGCCTTCTTTGCCTTCACGGTCGTGGCCGCTCTCGGCTTCACCTGGCAGCAGGCCCTCGGCGCGGTGTTCATCTCCGGCCTCATCTTCCTGTTCCTGACGGTCACCGGGGTCAGAAGCTGGCTGATCGCCGGCATCCCGCATTCGCTGCGCAGCGCCATCGCGGCCGGTATCGGCCTGTTCCTCGGCATCATCGCGCTCAAGAACGCCGGCATCGTCGTCGACAATCCGGCAACGCTGGTCGGCCTCGGCGACCTCAAGCAGACCGGGCCGCTGCTCGCCATTCTCGGCTTTTTCGTCATCGCAGTGCTCGACTCGCTGAAGGTCCGGGGCTCGATCCTGATCGGTATTCTCGTGGTCACGATCCTGTCCACGTTCCTCGGGGTTTCCGAGTTCAAGGGCGTGGTCGCGGCGCCGCCGAGCATCGCTCCGACCTTCATGCAGCTCGACATCATGGGCGCGCTGCATGGTGGCCTCGTTCACGTCATCCTCGTCTTCGTGCTCGTCGAGGTCTTCGACGCTACCGGTACGCTGATCGGCGTCGCCAAGCGGGCGAAACTCGTCGAAGAGGGCAAGCCGAACCGTCTCGGGCGCGCCCTGCTTGCCGACAGCTCGGCGATCATCGCCGGCTCTCTGATCGGCACCAGCAGCACCACGGCCTATGTCGAGAGCGCCTCCGGCGTGCAGGCGGGCGGCCGGACGGGTCTGACGGCGCTCACCATTTCGGTGCTGTTCCTTGCCGCCCTCTTTATCTCGCCGCTGGCGGCCGCCGTTCCGTCCTATGCAACGGCGCCGGCGCTGCTTTACGTGGCCGGGCTGATGATCCGCGAGCTCACCGAAATCGAGTGGGACGATCTGACCGAAGCGGCACCGGCGGCGCTGACCGCGATCGCAATGCCCTTCACCTACTCGATCGCGAACGGGCTGGCTTTCGGCTTCGTGAGCTACGTGGTCCTGAAGATCTGCACCGGCCGCTGGAGCGTCATCCATCCCGCCACGCAGATCGTCGCCGCCCTTTTCGTCGTGCGATTCGCCTTCTTTGGCGGTTGACGGAGTTCCGGAGAGGCGACCAACGCCCCTCTCATGACAAAACGAAATCGGCCGGACCCGTCATATTGCGGGTCCGGCCGATTTTCGTTCAACAAGCAATCGGCTGAAGATGGCGGGTTAAGCCGGCAGCATCTCGCGAAGCCGCAGCAGGGCGATTCTTTCCACCTGACGGCAGGCGGTCTCGAACTCCGTCTCGCGGTCGTTGCCGATGCGGCTTTCGAAGGCGGCGAGGATGTCGTCCTTGCTGCGGCTCCTGACCGCAATAATGAAGGGGAAGCCGAACTTCTCGACGTAGGACGCATTGAGCGTCGTGAAGCGCTCGCGCTCGCCGTCCGTCAGGGCGTCGAGTCCGGCTGAGGCCTGCTCGTTGGTCGAGCTCTCGGTCAGGCGCTTTGCCTGGGCGAGTTTGCCGGCGAGGTCCGGGTGGGCGTTGAGCACCGCAAGCCTTTCCGCATCGCTCGCCTCTCGGAAGACCGCGGTCAACGCCGCGTGCAGGCCGGTCGCCGTGTCGGTTGCCGGAGAAAGCTCGCCGGCGAAGGCGCGCTCGGCGATCCAGTCCGAATGTTCGAATATGCCGCCGAAGCGGGCGACGAACGCCTCTTCGGAAAGCAGGAACGGGCGGTCGCCGTGCGGCTGGAACGGATAGGCCTCGGCCCAGTAGCGGGCGATGTCGATCCGGCGCGCCAGCCAGACCTTGCCGTGGCTCTTCACATAGTCGATGAAGCGGGCTAGTGCCGCGGCCCGGCCCGGCCGGCCGGCGAGGCGGCAGTGAAGGCCGATGCTCATCATCTTCGGCGACCCTGCCTTACCCTCGGCATAGAGAACGTCGAAGCTGTCCTTCAGATAGCTGAAGAATTGGTCGCCGCTGTTGAAGCCCTGTGCCGTCGCGAAACGCATGTCGTTGGTGTCGAGCGTATACGGAATGACGAGCTGATGCCGGTCCTGATGCTCGTGCCAATAGGGCAGGTCGTCGGCATAGGAGTCGGAAACATAGTCGAACCCGCCGGCTTCGGTGACGAGGTCGAGGGTGTTTTCCGAACAGCGGCCCGTATACCAGCCGCGCGGCCGTTCGCCGGTGACGATCGTGTGGAGCCGGATCGCCTCGGCGATTTCGGCGCGCTCCTGTTCGACACTGAAATCCTTGTGCTCGATCCATTTCAGTCCGTGCGAGGCGATCTCCCAGCCGGCATCCTGCATAGCAGCGACCTGCGTCGGCGATCGCTTCAGCGCGGTCGCGACGCCATAAACGGTGACCGGCACCTGACGTTCCGTGAAAAGCCGGTGCAGTCGCCAGAAGCCGGCCCGCGCGCCATATTCGTAGATCGACTCCATGTTCCAGTGGCGCTTGCCGGGCCAGGCCTGGGCGCCGACGATTTCCGACAGAAACGCCTCCGATGCCGCATCGCCGTGCAGCACGCAGTTTTCGCCACCCTCTTCGTAATTGACGACGAATTGTACGGCGATCCGTGCTTCGTTCGGCCAAACGGCCTTTGGACTGGGGCCGTATCCCAGGAGATCACGGGGATATCTCATGCAACTTTCCTCCTGATTTTGTCGCTGGATAGCCAGTCGTAGCGAGAAATCCGCGGGCTCATTCCCCTCGAAAAATTTGAAAGTCTCGAAGCTCGCGCCCGCTACACAAAGGGACCGGTGCTTTGGATACTTCAGCCGTTGAGAGTGAGTGGGAGGAGCGACACGCATGCGATCTCGAGGCGGAAACCCGGGGCGTCTGACGACCCATGTGCTGGACACGGCAAGCGGCAAGCCTGCGGCGAAGCTGCGCATCGACCTTTACCGTCTGGATGGCGAGTGGCGGGAGCATCTCGTCTCGGCCCGGACGAACGACGACGGCCGCTGCGATGAGCCGCTGCTCAGCGGCGAGGCGATGACGACCGGCATTTACGAGTTGCGCTTCCATACCGGCGAATATCTAGGGGCCGAGAGCGGCAGCAATCCGTTCCTCGATCTCATCCCGATCCGCTTCGGCATTGCCGATCAAAACGCGCATTACCACGTGCCGCTCCTGCTTTCCCCCTACGGCTATTCCACCTATCGCGGGAGCTGACCGGCAATGACGACCGAAATCCGCAATACGATCCGCTTCCTCCTGAACGACCGGCAGGTCGAGCTTGCCGATGTCTCGCCGGTCCAGACGATGCTCGATTTCCTGCGCATCGACCGCAATCTCCGCGGCACCAAGGAAGGCTGCGCAGAAGGCGACTGCGGCGCCTGCACGGTGCTCGTCGGCCGCCTTTACGACGGCAGGCTGAAATACGAATCCGTCAATGGCTGCATCCGTTTCGTTGCCTCGCTCGATGGCTGTCATGTCGTCACCGTCGAGGCGCTCGCCGAGCCGAATGGGCCGCTCCACCCGGTGCAGCGGGCGATGGTCGACACGCACGCGTCGCAATGCGGCTTCTGTACGCCGGGCTTCGTCATGTCGCTCTACGGTCTCTGGATGGAAAACCCAAGGCCCAGCGTCCAGGAGATCGAGAAGGCGCTGCAGGGCAATCTCTGTCGCTGCACCGGATATGCGGCGATCATTCGCGCCGCCCAGGCGATTTCGTCAATCGGCGAGGTCGGAAAGGACCCGCTGGTTGCCGAGCGCGAGAAGATCGCCGGCCAGCTTGCCGCCCTCAGGGACGGCCGCCGCGTCGAGATCGGCAACGAGGCCGATCGCGTGGTGCTGCCGGCTTCGCTCCACGATTTCGCTGATGTCCTGGAAAGCAACCCAAATGCGACGATCGTGGCCGGCTCCACCGATGTCGGGCTTTGGGTAACGAAATTCATGCGTGATATCGCCCCGGTCGTCCACCTCTCGCACCTCGAGGAATTGCGCCGGATCTCCGTCGACGATGAGGGCATCACGCTCGCGGCCGGTGTGAGCTACACCGAAGCCTATACCGTGATCGTCCGCCACCTCCCGCAATTGCGCGAGCTCTGGGACCGGATCGGCGGCGAGCAGGTGCGCAACATGGGTACGATCGGCGGCAATATCGCCAACGGCTCGCCGATCGGCGATACGCCGCCGGCGCTGATCGCGCTCGGCGCCTCGGTGACGTTGCGGAAGGGCGGGGCCCGACGGACGGTGCCGCTTGGATCCTTTTTCATCGAGTATGGCAGGCAGGACCGTCATCCAGGCGAATTCGTCGAGTCCGTCCATATCCCGTTCCTGAGCGGCGCCGACCGGTTTGCCGTCTACAAGGTTTCTAAGCGGCTCGACGAGGATATTTCCTCCGTCTGCGGCGCGTTCCGCGTGACGCTCGATAGCGAGGGCAAGGTTGCGGATGCGACGATCGCCTTCGGCGGCATGGCCGGCACGCCGAAGCGCGCGGCGAATGTCGAGGCCGCGCTCAAGGGGCGAGGCTGGACCGGTGCCGCGATCGAAGCGGCCGTCGGCGCCTTCGAACAGGATTTCACGCCTTTGACCGATTGGCGTGCCTCGGCGGATTATCGCATGCTCGTCGCCAAGAACCTCCTGCGTCGCTTCTATCTGGAGACGCAGGATAAAGGGATTGTCCGTATCGACCGCACGGTTGCGGTGGCTGTCTAGGAGGGTGGAACGATGAATGTGATGCAGCCCATCGACCGCATCCGCGGCGGCGTCCACGAGCAGGAGCGGCACGAATCCGGTCACAAGCATGTGTCGGGCACGGCCGAATATATCGACGACATGGCGGAGCCGGCGGGCACGCTGCACGGCTATCTGGGGCTCTCCCAGCGCGCCCATGCGGAAATCCTGTCGATCGATTTCGAGGCGGTGGAGAGCAGCCCCGGCGTCGTCGGCATTCTCACGGCTGAGGATATTCCCGGCGAGAACGACATCAGCCCGGCCCACAAGCACGACGACCCGGTTTTTGCGACCGGCAAGGTCGAGTTCCATGGTCAGCCGATCTTCGCGGTGATCGCCACCTCGCGCGACGCCGCCCGCCGGGCCGCGGCAAGGGTGAAGATCGAATATCGCGACCTTCCGCATGTGACCGACGTCGTCGAGGCGGCGGCCGCCAATTACCCGCTGGTGATCGATCCCCTGAAACTCGAGCGCGGCGATATCGACGCCGGCTTTGCCAAGGCGAAGAACATCGTCCAGGGCGAGATGCGGATCGGCGGCCAGGACCACTTCTATCTCGAAGGACACATCTCCTTCGCCATTCCCGGCGAAGACGACGAGGTGACCGTCATCGCCTCGACACAGCATCCGAGCGAGACGCAGCACATGGTCGCCCAGGTGCTCGGCATTCCGTCGAACGCGATCACCGTGAATATCCGCCGCATGGGCGGCGCCTTCGGCGGCAAGGAGACGCAGGCCAATCTCTTCGCCGCGGTTGCTGCCCTTGCCGCAAGGAAATACCGTCGCCCGGTAAAAGTGCGTCCCGACCGCGACGACGACATGACGGCGACCGGAAAGCGCCACGACTTCCACGTCGACTACAGGATCGGCTTCGACGACGATGGCCGCATCGCGGCGGTGGACGCGGTCTTTGCGGCGCGCTGCGGATTCTCGGCCGATCTCTCCGGTCCCGTGACCGACCGCGCGCTGTTCCACGCCGACAATTGCTATTTCTACCCGAATGTCCGGCTGCGATCGCGCCCGCTGAAGACGAACACGGTGTCGAACACCGCCTTCCGCGGCTTCGGCGGACCACAGGGCATGGTCGGCGGCGAGCGGATGATCGAGGACATCGCCTATACGCTCGGCAAGGATCCGCTCGAAATCCGCAAGCTGAATTTCTACGGCGGCGAAGGGCGCAACCTGACGCCCTATCACCAGACGGTTGAAGACAACATCATCGGCCGGGTCATCGAGGAACTCGAAGCCTCGGCCGACTATGCCGCCCGGCGTGAGGTGGTGCTCGCCTTCAACCGCGAGAACCATGTGATCAAACGCGGCATCGCGCTGACGCCGGTCAAGTTTGGCATCTCCTTCACCAAGACCGAATACAACCAGGCCGGCGCTCTCATCCATGTCTATACGGACGGTTCGATCCAGCTGAATCACGGCGGCACCGAGATGGGGCAGGGGCTCTATACCAAGGTCGCCCAAGTGGTCGCGGATGAGTTCCAGGTCGACCTCGACCGCATCAAGGTCACGGCGACCTCGACCGGCAAGGTGCCGAATACCTCGGCGACGGCGGCCTCCTCGGGCTCGGACCTGAACGGCATGGCGGCCGCCAACGCGGCGCAGCAGATCAAGGCACGGCTCGTCGGCTTCGCGGCGCAGCGGTACGGCGCCAGCGAAGCGGATGTTGCCTTCGAGCCGAACGTGGTGCGGATCGGCAGCGAGCGCATCGCCTTTGCCGACTTCATCAAATCAGCCTATGCGGCGCGGGTGCAGCTTTCGGCGGCCGGCTTCTACAAGACGCCGAAGATCCACTGGAGCCGCGCGGAAGGCCGGGGCCGCCCGTTCTACTACTACGCCTACGGTGCCTCCTGCTCCGAAGTCAGCGTTGACACGCTGACCGGCGAGTACCAGGTCGAGCGTACGGACATCCTTCATGACGTCGGCAAGTCGCTCAATCCGGCACTCGATCTCGGCCAAGTCGAAGGCGCCTTCGTGCAGGGCATGGGCTGGCTGACGACGGAGGAATTGTGGTGGGACGCGAAGGGACGGCTGCGCACCCATGCGCCGTCCACCTACAAGATCCCGCTCGCCTCCGACCGCCCGCGCATCTTCAACGTGCGGCTGGTGGAATGGTCGCTCAATCGCGAGGAGACCATCCGCCGATCGAAGGCGGTCGGGGAACCGCCCTTCATGCTGGGGATTTCCGTCCTGGAGGCGATATCCATGGCAGCGGCAAGCGTTGCGGAGTATCGTATTCCGCCGCGCATCGATGCCCCGGCAACACCGGAACGGGTGCTGATGGCGATAGAGCGGCTGCGCGCCGCGACGCGCGGCAAGGCGGATGGGTGACCGGCATGACGGGCAGAGAGGACATTCGACAGTTTCTGAGCGGGGAAGCGGCCTGCATTCTCGTCGAGGTGTCGGGAGCGGCGGGCTCGACGCCGCGCGATACGGATGCCTGGATGCTCGTCTCGAAGGAGCGCACCTTCGCCACGATCGGCGGCGGTCAGCTGGAATATATGGCGATCGACCATGCCCGCCGATTGCTCAAGGGGACGGCCGCCGATGACCGGCTGACGATCCCGCTCGGTCCGGAGATAGGCCAATGCTGCGGCGGGCGTGTGGCGCTGGCGTTCACGGCTGTCGATCCGGAAACCCGGGCGGCATTGATCGAGCGCAGCGACACGGAAATCGCCCGCCGGCCGCATGTCTATGTCTTCGGGGCGGGCCATGTCGGCGATGCGCTCGCCCTGGCGTTGTCGTTTGTGCCGGTCAGGACCGTACTCGTCGACACCCGCGAGGACGAACTGTCGGCGGTCGGCGTGCAGGGCATCGAGACCTGCCTGACGGCGATGCCGGAGGCGGTCGTCCGCGACGCCCCGCCGGGGAGCGCCTTCGTCATTCTCACGCACGATCATGCCCTGGATTTCTTGATCGCCGCGGAAGCGCTTGGCCGCGAGGATGCCTCATATGTCGGCATGATCGGCTCGAAGACAAAGCGGGCCACCTTCAGGAACTGGCTCTCGCGCGATGTCGGCCGCCCCGAACTCTTCGGCCGGCTCGTCTGCCCGATCGGCGGCAGCGCAGTCAAGGACAAGCGGCCCGCCGTCATCGCTGCACTCGCCGCGGCCGAGATCATGACGGCGGTCCTCACGCAGCAGCCAAAGGGCACGTTGGCGGACGAGCCGAAAAAAGCCGACATGCGGGTTTCGACCGGCACCGTCTCCTCCAGGAAATGACGGATGTTCATTAGCCACTGCATGACCCCCTTAAATCGAAATCGATTTGAGGATCATGCAGCAATCAAAGTGCTACAGCGACTTTAGCGCGTCCGATTGGACGCGCGGCGCTGTAGGAGTGAGGCCGTCAAGCAGGAAGTCCAGGCCCTTCCTGAAAGCGCCGTCCCAATCATTATCCAGCAGCAGGCGAGAGCGCTCGATCGTTGGGTAGTGTTCGTCGAGACGCGCAAGGCGCTGCTGCGCCGCGGCCCTGTCCTCGTCCGAGAGGTCGAAGTTCGCCCGGGTGATGGTGGCTCCCATTACATAGTTCCAGAGCGACCATATCGCGACGTTCAAATCTGCATCCGCTACACCGGCGCCGGACAGGGTCTTGCTCAAGAGTTCCAAACGATTGAGGATGTTCGGGCCGAGCGCCCGGCGCGGCAGCAGCGATGCCGACCACGGGTGGCGCAGCATGGTGGCGCGCCAGTCTTCAAGCATATGAACGACTTGCCCGCGCCAGTCTCGAGACACAGCTATTTGTGCCGGTCCGCGATATTCGAGCACGGAATCGAGCGCCAGATCGAAGACCTCTTCCTTGTTGTCGACGTGCCAATATAGGCTCATAGCGCCCGAGCCGAGGCGATCGGCCAGCCGACGCATCGTCAACCCGTCGATCCCTTGAGCGTCCAGCAGTTCCACCGCGGTCGCCACGATCCTTTCGAGGGAGAGAGGCGGTTCGCTGCGCTGCTCTTGCGCGGACGGGAGCGACACGTCTTTCCGTTGAGAGCGGTTGATCCGAGCATCGCTACGTTTGGCTGCCATCCGTCTTCCCTGCCGATCAGACCGTCGATTTAAACCAACAATGCAACGGATGTCGATGCTCGGCGATTGACTCGTACGGTGTACGATGCGATGGAATCGTACGCCGTACGAGTCACTCATATGGCAATGTCTGGAAGTTCAATCCTGCAGGCCGCCAGGGAGCGTTGCTCACGGTCTTCAGAGCCAAGAGAAAGCCATGTCACGCGCAATCAAGCATCTTATCGGAGGGCTCATCATCATGACCATGGGAATTCCCACTGCAGCGACGGCGAATGATCTCAAGCTGACCATAGTCAATCCGCAAAACCTCTACGACCCCACGCCGAACGGCTACAGCACGGCGGTGATCGTGCCCCGCGAAGGCCGGGTGGCCTACATCTCCGGACAGGGCGGCCAGGACAGCACCGGAGCCTTGTCACCCGATTTCGCCGTCCAGGTTAAACAGGCCTACGCGAATTTGCGCAGTGCCCTCGATGCGCTCGGCGCAAAACCGGATCAGGTTGCCAAGCTTACGGTCTTCGTGGTCGATCACGATATGTCCAAGCTTGAGGTGCTGACCAGGAACGTCAAGGACATGTTCGGCGAGGCGCTACCGGCGCAGACTCTCATTCCGGTACCGAAGCTTGCAATCGACCCCATGCTCTTCGAGGTCGAAGCCGTGGTCGTTCTGAAATAGTGACGCTATCGAGCCGTTCGGCGGAACGACGCCGAATGGCCGTTTCCTATATTTTGCCACCGTAGTGCATGCGAGAGTGGAGCCGAGCAGTCACCCGCGAAACCCGACTGACGCAAGAGACGACATGAAGTCGAACGGTCACACTTTGAGCCTTCCTCAATGCTGAAGAAGTAAGCTTGTTTTCTACCGCCGCACGTTCGCCAAATTCCCCTTGACTTGTTTATGACAGTCTTATGACAGGGGCAGGAGCGATGAGCCGCGAGAATGTTGTGTTTTTCTGTTCGGTAGCCGCCGGAGTAGCCTTGTTCTTCGCCCTCGGTCTTTCACGGCCGGACTTGATTGTTGAGGATAACCTCGTGGAAAATCTCGGCGCCATGGGTTTTGGCACAGCATCTCTGCTCGCATTAGGAACGGCGATTCGAAGGCGCGTATTCTTATCCTCAATTGAGACGATCACCCTAGTCTGCACCAGCGGATTGTGTCTGATACTGTTCCTCAGCGAGATCAGTTTCGGCGCCCGCATATTTGATGTGCAGATGCCAAAAATGCGCGGCGGAGGCGAGTTCGACGGCGGTCATGATATCGTCATTGTAGTCTTCCGGCTCTTGAGAGACTCTGGGCCCGCGCGCTACCTTGCGGCAGCGACTGGGGCGCTGCTTTGCCTGACCGTGGCGGTCGTGCTTCTTTACGCGTTTCAACGAACGGTTTGGGCTATCCTGCATCGAATTTTCGCACGGGCGTTTGAATGCCGCTTAGCCGTGGCTGTCGTGATGCTTGCCAGTGCCGTGACGCTCGATCTCGTGACGTCATACAAGGCAACAATCCTGGAAGAAGTCCTCGAGTTCGGCGCCAGTGGCGTGTTGATCCTTGCGGTTACCGCATTGTGGCGAGAAACGGGAAGCGAGGCGGTCGAACACGCGCCGCCGGGTTCCTCCCGTACGGGCGATCAAAATGCTCCGTCCGTGGGGTGCTCGACGAGCCGACCACCTCGACAGGCACTCACCAAATGTCAGGAGGCCCCCACGCCTGCGCGACAAGTGTATGATGGTAGACCGGAAGAATGCCTGAAGTCATGGAGACCACTCGGCTTCCGAGGAGAATAGGCAGCCCGGTCAAGAACCTGAAACCTGATTCAGGTAATACGCCAGCTATCAATCATTCCCACGGACAGCGAAAACGGATGTTTCCGCCTGTCGGCCGCCGATATCATGTCTTGGGCCCCCGGTATGGCGGCCGTTCTCGCTAGCCGTAGCGGGGTGCCTGCTTCCCACCCCAAGCGGGAGTTCGTCTCCGCGACTAGCGTCAGTTTCGCCACCAAGTCGCTACAAGTACTCCTTCGCCTAGTTGCGTTTCCGGACGAGGCTCTCGTTCCGCCCCGACCCACTCTACGTCACACTCTCCTCCAGCCGCGCCGTCGCGGGCTCGGCCAGCATCTTGCCGATCAGCCGCTGACAGCGCTCGGCCATGAAGTCGATGATCAGGCGCACCTTGGGATCCTGAAACCGTTTGTGCGGGTAAATGGCCGCGAGCTGTGCGCCGAGCGGCGGCGCGTCTTCGAGGATCGGCACGAGCGTGCCATCGTTGATATGCTGCTTCACTTCGAAGAGCGGCTTGTTGATGATGCCGCGGCCGTCGAGCGCCCATTGGGTCAGAACGTCGCCGTCGTCGGAATCGTAGGGACCGCCGACCTCGAACTTGCGTACCCCCTCCGGCGTCTGCAGCGTCCAGTAATATTCCTTCGATCCGGGATAGCGCAGCAGCAGACAGTCGTGGTGCTCGGTGATGAGCTCGTCCGGCGACCTTGGAACGCCGCGCTTCTCGAGATAGCTTGGAGCGCCGCAGAGCACGCGATCGCAATTCATGATGCCGCGCATGCGCAGGTTGGAATCCTCGAGAATTCCGAGCCGGAAGGCGACATCGATTCCTTCGCTCAGGATATCGACATTGCGGTCGGAAAGCCGCAGCCGCACCTCGATATCCGGATAGCGGTCGTGGAATTCGGGAACGCCCGATGCGATCAGCCGCCGACCTATGCCGAGCGGCGCGGTAATGCGCACGGCGCCCTTGGGATTGCGCGACAGATCGGCGATGGCGCTTTCCGCCTCGTTCACCGCCTCGAGGATCTTTACGGCACCGTCATAGAAGACGCGGCCATGCTCGGTCGGCGTCAGTTTCCGGGTCGTGCGATTGAACAGGCGCACGCCCATATGCCGCTCCAACTCCTTGATTCTGTTGCTTGCGACGGCCGGGGTTACCCGCTGGTCGCGGCCCGCGGCCGACAGCGTTCCAAGTTCCACGACGCGCACGAAGACGCGCACATTATCGAGATAGGACATGCTCCCGCCTCCGCTCCTCCGGGTCCAGACTACCGCGCCTGCCAGGCGCCTATTTTATAGTTTTTTTTGAAAGAGTTGGTGATCTCGCGGCATTTCTCGCGCCTCCAAGCAATGACACATAATGCGGCCCAATGCATGTCGCCCGAAAGTGCGTAAGCGGTTTTGGGACAACGGCATGCATGAAGACAAAGATCTAAAGCGCGTCACGTCAACTCGTTTGAACGCGACGCACTTTAGAGAAATGGGAGGCCTCTATGTACGAATATGCCATTGCCTGGGACTGGCTGACATTCGCGGTGCGGTGGCTGCACGTCATTACCGGCATTGCCTGGATCGGCTCGTCGTTCTATTTCGTCGCGCTCGACCTCGGCCTCAGGCAGCGGCCGGACCTGCCAGCCGGAGCCTATGGCGAGGAGTGGCAGGTCCACGGCGGCGGCTTCTATCACATCCAGAAATATCTCGTCGCGCCGGAAAACATGCCGGAGCACCTGATCTGGTTTAAATGGGAATCCTACGTCACCTGGCTTTCCGGCTTCGGCATGCTGGCCCTCGTCTATTATGCCGGCGCGGATCTCTATCTGATCGATCCGAGCGTGCTCGACGTGTCGAAGCCGACGGCGATCGCCATCTCGCTGGCGTCGCTCGCCTTCGGCTGGCTCGCCTATGACACGATCTGTCGTTCGCCGCTCGGCAACGACAACACCCGCCTGATGGTGCTGCTCTATTTCATCCTCGTCGCCGTCGCCTGGGGTTATACCCAGCTCTTCACCGGCCGCGCCGCCTATCTGCATCTCGGCGCCTTCACGGCGACGATCATGTCGGCGAACGTGTTCTTCATCATCATCCCGAACCAGAAGAAGGTGGTCGCCGATCTCATCGCCGGCCGCACGCCGGATCCGGCTCTCGGCAAGCAGGCCAAGCAGCGTTCGACGCACAACAACTACCTTACGCTGCCTGTTCTGTTCCTGATGCTGTCGAACCACTATCCGCTCGCCTTCGGCACCGAGTACAGCTGGATCATCGCCTCGCTGGTGTTCCTGATGGGCGTCACCATCCGCCACTGGTTCAACACGCAGCACGCCCGAAAGGGCGCCCCGACCTGGACCTGGCTGGTCACCGTGCTCCTCTTCATCGTCATCATGTGGCTTTCGACGGTGCCCAAGGTTCTGACCGAGGGAAGCGAGGCGAGGGCGTCGACCGCCGAGCGGGCGGTCGTGGCCGCGGCGGACTTTTCGAAGGTGCGTGACACGGTGCTTGGCCGCTGCTCCATGTGCCATGCGCGGGAGCCCGGCTGGGAAGGCATCGTCGTACCGCCCAAGGGCGTCATCCTCGAAAGCGACGGCGATATCGTCGAGCACGCCCGCGAAATCTATCTGCAGGCGGGGCGTTCGCACGCCATGCCGCCCGCCAATGTCACCGGTGTCACCGAGGAGGAACGGCAGTTGCTGGCCACCTGGTACGAGACAGCCGTGAAGGAAGGAACGATTCAATGAATGACTTGCTGATCCGCGGCCGCGTGCTGACCTTCGTCAAGGAGCCCGAGGGCATCGACGATGCGACCGCCTACCGCTATCACGAGGACGGCGCCGTTCTCGTCCGCAACGGCAAGGTTGCCGATGTCGGCACCTATGCTGACGTGGCGAAACGGACCGGCCGCGGTATCAGCATCGCCGATCATCGCCCTCATCTCGTCCTGCCGGGTCTCATCGATACGCACCTGCATTTCCCGCAGACGCAGGCGATCGCCTCCTATGGCGCCCAGCTTCTGGAATGGCTGAACACCTATATCTTCGTCGAGGAACAGAAGTTCAGGGAGCGCCGGCACGCCGACTTCGTCGCCGGCCGCTTCATGGACGAGCTTCTCGCGAACGGCACGACGACGGCCGTCGCCTATTGCTCGGTCCATCCGGAAAGCGTCGACGCCTTTTTCACGGCAGCCGAAGAGCGCAACATGCTGATGATCGGCGGCAAGGTGATGATGGATCGCAACGCCCCCGAGGCGCTTCGTGACACGCCGCAGAAGGGTTATGACGAAACGAAGCACCTGATCGGCAAGTGGCACGGCCGGGGGCGGGCGCATTACGCGATCGGTCCGCGCTTCGCCATCACCTCGACGCCCGAGCAGATGGAGATGAGCCGGGCGCTCGTCGCCGAACATCCGGACTGCTACGTGCAGACGCATCTTTCCGAGAACAAGGACGAGATTGCCTTTGCCACCTCGCTCTATCCGGAAGCGAAGGACTATACCGACATTTACGCCCGATATGAGCTTCTGGGCCGCAAGACGCTGCTCGGCCATTGCATCTATTTGAGCGACCGCGAGATATCGGTGCTTGCCGAGACCGGCGCCGTCGGCGTGTTCTGCCCGACCTCCAACCTGTTCCTCGGCAGCGGCCTGTTCGATCGCGACCGCTTCGATAAGCTCGGTGCCCGCCATTCAGTCGCAACCGATGTTGGCGCCGGAACGAGCTTCTCGATGCTGGAAACGCTGGACGAAGCCTATAAGGTGCTCCACCTTCAAGGCCAGCGGCTTTCGCCGCTCCGCTCCTTCTACATGATGACGCTCGGCAACGCCCGTGCCCTCGACCTCGAGCATCGCATCGGTTCGCTGCATGCCGGCGCCGACGCCGATATCGTCATTCTCGACAGCCGTGCCAAGCCGGCGATGGAACTCAGGATGCAGGTGGCATCCTCACTTGCCGAAGAGCTCTTCGTCCTGCAGACGATGGGCGACGATCGCTGCGTCGCGGAAGTCTATGTGGCGGGGCGGCCGATGAAGCACGGCAGGAGAGGACAAGGCAAGAACTTGGCCCCGAAGAAGGCGGAACTGGTTTAAAGGCCGGAGGCCGGCAGATCCGGCCCCCGTTTCGAACGGGAAGAAGCGATGGAACGGGATGAGGCCCGTCGCCGGATTTCTGCACCTCGCCCCCCGTTTGCCCCAAGCCGAAGTGCCGACATCGCCGGCGCTTTGGCGGAATTTCTTCGCCGCTAGGCGGCGTGCTTGTTGCCCTTGATCTGCTTGTTCACCTCGCCGGCGGGCAGCGAGCCGGCCTGCTGGATATCGATGCGCCGCGGCTTCATCTGTTCCGGAAGCTCGCGGACGAGATCGATCGTCAGCAAACCGTTGGTGAGGTTTGCGCCGGTGACCATCACATGGTCGGCAAGCTGGAAGCGGCGCTCGAAGTTACGAGCGGCAATGCCGCGATACAAATACTCCGCATTGTCCTCGCCGACCTTCTCACCGCTGACGACGAGCAGCCGCTGCTCGTGCGTGATGGTGAGTTCGTCCGGGCTGAAGCCTGCAACCGACATCGCTATGCGATACTGGCTCTCGCCAACGCGCATGATGTCGTAAGGCGGCCAGTTGTCAGCCGGCGCCATGCGGTTTGCAGAGTCGAGCAGTTCGAACAAGTGGTCGAAGCCCACGCTGGAGCGTGACAGCGGCGAAAAATCGAAGGTTGTTCTCATAGCCATATCCTCCTTGAGCAACATGGACGATGAGGAGCGCCGAAGAGGCCGGAGCTCCTCGACAGTGAGACCCCTGAAAGGCGGCCCACACGATCGATTTAGTTGCTCGAACCATGGATTCAAGAGGCATTTCACGCCCATTTCACCGCTTCTCGGGCGCCCCGCGGCGGCCTGGAGAAGAAGTGCGCGGCTCGGGCTTGTCGGGTTCTTGAATCTGGCTTTTCGACGCCAACCATTGACGGCATCAGAAAGGAGGAAAAAATGCTTCTCAATGAGATTCCCTGGACGATTCCGCTGACAGTGCGCCTCTCAAACGGCCTGGAACGGACCTTCACCTCAGTTTACGAGGCTGTCGATTTTCTCGAGAACGAGTGGCCGCTGCGCAAAGGAGAGCGCTACGAGCGCGCGCTGCGCACCTGCCTGCGGGCACTGAACAGGATGACACCGGCGGCGGTGGCCCGGGAGGCCTTCATCGCGGCCTGCTTGGAGGCGGGCATGCCGCTGGTTATGGTGACGCCGCGCCACGAACCGCGAAGCGCTGAAGCAAAGACTGCGATATCAGCCTGATGAAGGGAATGATTGGTCGGAAGCGCTCCGGCCTTCCGATCAATGCCTAACGTCGCTTTATACCCGGACATTGAGCATCATTCGACAAAAACGCGCACCGTAGAGGCCCGGCCCAGCGCGTCGATGACCGTCAGGGTCGAATAGCCGCCGCCGTCGGGCAGCCATTGGCTGACGCGGCGGCGCGTCACGTCCGGCAGCGGGCGGCCGTTCGCCAGCCAGCGGAACGGTGCCCGGCCGCCTTGCAGTTTCAGGGTCAAAGGGATCATTGCCTGGCCGGCGGCGGCACCAAGCTCGACACGCGCGCCTTCCGGCGGAAAGACGATCCGCGGCGCGGCTTCACGGATGGATGTGGACGGCAGGCCGTTCGCCGTCACCGAGAAGCGCCTTTGACCGATCGGCAGGTCGGCCTGCCCCAGGCGAATGGCGCCGGCCGGCGCGTCCGGCAGCGCGGTGATAGCGATGCCGGCCTTGGCAAAGCCTTCGAACAGGATCGGAGCGGCCGCGCCATAGCCGCTCAATCCGGGGACGGCGCCGTTGTCCGGCCGCCCCGCCCAGACGCCGAGCACGTAGCGGCCGTCGAAGCCGACCGACCATGCATCGCGATAGCCATAGCTGGTGCCCGTCTTGTAGGCGATACCGTGCTGACGGGTTCCGGCCGGAGGCAGCACGCCGGAGAGGATGTCGGCGACCTGCCAGGTGGCGACCGTCGAAAGCAGCGGCTCGCCGTCGATCAGCCCCGGCTTGCCTTCGATGCCGTCGCCGAGCCGAACCGGCCAGCCGCGATTAGCAAGCCCGGCATAGAGCTGAACGAGGTCGCGAAGCGTGATGCCGACGCCGCCAAGGCCGATGGCCAATCCCGGCGCTTCGTTCGGCGGCAGCTTCGGGTGCACCTCGGCGCGGCGGAAGCGAACCATCAGACGCGACGGCCCGACTGCGTCGAGCAGCCGAATCGCCGGCACGTTGAGCGAAAGCTGGAGCGCCTCGCGCACGCTGACATCGCCCTGGTAGCTCATGTCGAAGTTGCGCGGCCGATAGCCGAAGAAATCCGCCGGCCGATCCTCGATGATCGTCTCCTGGCTGACGATGCCTTCCTCGAAGGCAAGCCCGTAGATGAAAGGCTTCAGCGTCGATCCGGGCGAGCGGGTGACTCGCGCCATGTCGATCCAGCCGGAGCGGCTTGCGTCGAAATAATCCGCCGAGCCGACCTCGCCGACGATCTCGCCGGTCCTCGCATCGGCCATCACCATTGCTACCGACACTTTCGGTCCCAACCGCTGCGCCCCCTCCCGCGCCACCGTTTCCAGCTCGCGCTGGATGTCGCGACGGAGCGTCGTCTCGTGGCGGAGCGCCTTCGGCTCCTTGCGGAGCGCGGCTTCCGCCAGATGCGCCGCATGGGCCGGCAGCTGCAGGCGGCGGGTCGGTATGGCGGTCATCGCCGCACGCTCAGATTCGCCTTGGCCGATGACCTTGGCGACCGCGGCGCGGCCGAGCACCCGTTCTCGCGCGGCATCGGCGGCCGCCAGGTTGCGGTCCGGGCGACGCTTCTCGGGCAATTGCGGCAGCGCGACGAGCAGGGCCGCCTCGCCGACCGCGAGGCGGCGCGGCTCCTTGCCGAACCAGGCAAGGCTTGCGGCACGCACGCCTTCGAGATTGCCGCCATAGGGGGCATGGGTGAGATAAAGGGCGAGGATCTGATCCTTGCCGAGCCGCCGCTCGATCTGGATGGCGCGCGCAACCTGCAACAGCTTTGCCGCCCATGTCCGCCGCTCGCGCGGCTCGATCAGCCGCGCCACCTGCATCGAGAGCGTCGAGGCGCCGGAAACAATGCGGCCATTGGTGACGAATTGCAGTGCCGCCCGTCCGAGCGCCAGCGGATCGACGCCGTGGTGCTCGTAAAACCGCTGATCCTCATAGGCGACCAGCATGTCGAGGAAACGCGGGTCGACATCATCAACCCTCGTCTTCAGCCGCCAGCGGCCATCCGGCGTAGCGAAGGCGCGCAAGAGGTGTCCATCCTTGTCGAGAACCTCGCGGGAGAAGATCTGGGCGCGCTCAAGTGGCGGCGGGAAGGTTCGGTCAGCCCATTCTAGGCCGATCGCCACAAGTACAGTCATGATAAGGACGATCGCCAGCGTGATCAGGGCACGTACTGGGGAACGCGTTGGGCTTCGAGGAGCATCGCAATGGATCGGGCCGGCGCTATCCCCCTCTGTCCTGCCTGACATCTCCCCCACAAGGGGGGAGATCGGCCGGTTGCTAGGTCTCTGCTTCCAAAACGCGTCGAACTTGGTGGTTCCGTCTACAATCGGCGGACGCGCCTTGAGCGCGATGCCGGTTGTGGAGCGAGCGGTCGCATCCCCGATCTCCCCCCTTCTGGGGGAGATGCCCGGCAGGGCAGAGGGGGGTGATGCCGGGCCGACGCCCTGGCGGCACAATCGCTCAAGAAACCGCCCCGGCACACCGATAATGAACTGTCGCCAAATGGACATCGCGCGTTCTACTGTGCCGCCAGCACCTCCATGCGCCCAGTCGCCGTCCGGGCCGAGAACTGTGGCCGGTACATGTCCTCGACGCTTGCGGCCGGATGGTCGTACGTACCGAGGGTCACGGCGCGCACGACATAGGCAAGCGTGATCTCGCGATTGTCGCCGCTCGACCGGTCGAAGGCGGCGACGAAGCGGTCGCTGCGGAACTCGGTGTGGGCGGCCTGAACTTCGCCGATCCATTCGAAATTCGAGAGTTGGGCACTGTCGACAAGACTCGGATTGTCGATCTCGAAGCCGGCGGGCAGGAGGTCGGTGATCAGCACGCGCGACGGCCAGTCGTTGCTCTCCGTTGCCTTGAGCACGACCACGTAGCGTTCGTTCTGTCGCGCCTCACTGACATTCGCCTCGGCGCCGTCGAGGGTGTAATATGTCCGCTCGATGGTGAAGCCGTCGCCGCCGGCCGAGAGCGGCTGGGCGGGTGCCGCAACGGTCGTCACCACGGCGGAAACGGCGTCAGTGCCGTGGTTGCGAATGGCGACGGGGTGCTCGATCAGCGCATCGCCGGTTATCCGGGCAGCATAGCTGCCGGTGCGCTGGGCGCCGTTGACCTCCAGCTTCATATCCTCGTCGCCGCCCTGGACGGCGCGCGCCGCGAGCAGCATCCAGGCCTGTTCCTGGGTGCTGGTGTAGCGGGCCTGCTCCCATTCCCGGGCGACAATTTTTGAAAGCTCCGGAATGATCGGCGGCACCGGCCGGCTTTCGGCTGCGAGCGCCAGCACCGCCGCGTCGTCGCGCAGCGACGAGCCGTAGTCGGAGCGGGCGAGACTGACATTGACGAGGCCGGTGGACATGTTGACCGCCGCCGCGAAGATATCCTGCGATCGCCCGCCATCGCCGTAGAGCGCGAGTGCCGCGGCGATATGCGCCTTGGCAAGCGGCGTCGGAAAATCGCCAAGCAACGTATCTGCATAGTAGCGAAGGTCGCTGATCGCGGCCTTGCGGTTGCGAGCGAGCACGTAGAGCGCGTAGGCGATCTCGTTGCCGCGGTCCTTGACGTTCGTTTCGTAGCTCAGGGCGTTCTGCAGGTTTTCGAGCGCCTGGACCATCGCCTGTTCCGGCACGTCGAACTTCTGCTCGCGGGCGCGGGTCAGGAAGTCGGTGACATAGGCGTCGAGCCAGAGATCGCCGGAACCGGGGCTCCAGAGGCCGAAGCTGCCGGAGGAGGACTGGTAGGAAAGCACGCGGTAGATCGCCTCCTGCACGCGCTTTGCCACCTCGCCGTCCTCCGCCAGTCCAGATTGTTTCGAGAGTTCGCTGAGATAGAGCAGCGGCAAGGCGCGGCTCGTCGTCTGTTCGGCACAGCCATAGGGGTACCGGTCGAGCGACATCAGCAGCGCCGGAACGTCGAAGGCGGCCGAACGGGTCACGTTGAGGCTGACCGAGGCGCCCTGCAGCAGACTGTCGGCCAGCAGTTGATCGTCTACCGTCAGGCTGCTGCCGGCGGCGATGTTGACGACCTGGCGCTGCGTGATCGGCAGTGCGGCCGGGCGAACCGGGATGTTCACCGCCTGCTCCAGTGACAGGCCCTCGGCGTTCGAGAGGGTGACGGTGACAAGGCCGTTGCCCGGATATTGGCCGGTGAGCGGCAGCGTCACTGTGGATTTGCCGCCGGCACCGAGCTGTATGGTCTGGGATGGAGCGATCTGTTCGACCGTGGCCGGACCGTTGGTCGTCACCTGCAACTGATAGTTACCGGCCGGGCCGTCCGTGTTGGCGATGTCGAGCCTGAGGCCGGCCCGGTCTCCGGGCGCCAGGAACTTCGGCAGGCTGGCAGTGACGACGATCGGGTCGCGGACGACGACGTCCCTCACCGCATGGCCGACGCCGGACTTCGTCCAGGCGACCGCCATGATGCGGGCCGTGCCGTTGAACTGCGGGATGTCGAAGCGGACATGCGCCGTGCCTTCGGCGTCGAGCTTCACCGGCCCGGAGAAGAAGGCGACCAACTTTTCGGTCGGCGGGCTGCCCTGCAGCGGCATCTGCCCGCCGTCGCCGCCGGTGCGCAGTCGCCCTGTGGCGCCGAGCGAGCCGTCGATGAGGCGACCGTAGAGGTCGCGGATTTCAAGGCCGAGCCGTCGCTGGCCGAAATACCAGCCGTCCGGGTCGGGCGCCTCGTAGCGCGTAAGGTTCAGGATTCCGACATCGACGGCGGCAACCGTGACGTAAGCGTCCTCGTTGGCGCCCGCGCCGCGGACCTGGAGACTGATATCGAGCGGCTGGCGCGGCTGCGTCCTCTCCGGTGCGTCGAGACCCACAGCAAGCTTGCGATCGGCCGGGTCGACGGCAAGCCACTTGATGCCGATCGCCCGCATCGGCATGCGGCTTTCCTGAGCGTCGCCGGGCCGATAAAGCGTCGCCGTCACGTAGGCCCCGGCGCCCCATTCGGCGGTGACCGGCAGTTCCACTTCACCGCCCGTCTCGGCGATCGTCGCCGTCTTCGTCGTGATCAGGTTTTCGGTGCCGACGGTCACCAGCAATTCGCCGGCAAAACGCGGCGAAACCTTGAGTTTCGCCGTCTCGCCAATCGCGTAGTTTGCCTTGTCGAGGGCGATCTCCAACCCGTCCGGGGTTTCCGTCGACGTGGCTTCGACATACCAGCCGGCGTCGAACTCGACGCTGGAGGTCGGGCCGTCCGCCGCCGCGGTTTCTATCTCCAGGCGATAGCGGCCCCAGCCGACCGGCACGGCGATCTCGGCGCCGTTCTCGGTCACGTCGACCGTGCCGTTTGCCACCTGCTTCGTGGAGATGACCGGCTCGTATTTCCAGGCGCTGCCGTCGCGATACCATTGATAGTTCCGCTCGACGCTGATCAGCTTCCAGGAGAGGTCGGGCATCGCGACCTTGGCGCCGTTCGCGTCGATGGCGATGACATGGAATTTGCCGACCGAATTCTCGGCGAGCTCGCCGGAAAATTCGGGCTTGATGCCGATCATCGGACCGTCCGGCTTGACCGGCAGCGTCAGGGCGCGCTCGACGGCCCTGCCGCCGCCTTCGCGCATGCGAACCGTGAGCGTGGCGTTGAGCAGCTGCGTCGTCGCCGGCACCTCGCCGAGATCGAGTGCAATGACGGCCTTCCCATCCTGGTCGAGCGGTTCGAGCCCTTCGAGCGGCACGCGGTTGTCTTCGCTCGCCTCCTCGTCGGCGAGCCCGAAGACATAGCCCTTGAAGGCTTCGTTCTCACGCGTCGGCCTGACCGCCACTTCGCCTTCCAGTGTCAGGCCCGCAGCCGGTGCGCCATAGAGGAAGCGCCCGTCGACGGCGACCTCGATCGGCGTGCCGACTTCGATCGCCTTCGCATCGCTCGCCAGGTCGAACTCGGTGCGGTCCGGCACGAAATCGTCGACGAGGAACTGCTTCTCGCCGATCGCCGAGCCCTTCGGATCGGTGAAGATCTGCATCGTCCAGGTGCCGCGCATGGCATTTTCCTGGATCGGCAGATCGAGTGTATGGCCGCCGAGTTTGCCGCCATTGCTGACGATCCGCCGATCCTCCACCCCGTCCGGGCGCAGGAAGACGAAAGTGAGCGGCAGGTTTTCGATCGCCTGACCGTTGATGTCTCGGGCAAGCGCTGCGGCATGCACCGTCTCGCCGGTGCGGTAGATGCCGCGTTCCGTCCAGGCGTAGATGTCGATCGCGCCGGGTGCGGCACGGCCGGTGACGCCGCGGTCGGAAAGGTCGAAGCCGGCGCGCGTCATATCGAGAAAGACGTAATCATCCTCGCCTTTCCTGGCCGTGATCACGGCGGGCACCATGCTCGCCGTGCCGCGGATCAGGCCGGCGGCGAAGATCGCTCTGCCTTCCGCATCGGTCGTGGCGGTGCCCAGCACTTCATTGTTCTTGGCGACCAGCTGCAGTTCGACCTCGGCAAGCGGCTTGGCGCCTGCGAGCGAGCGCGCAAAGACGGTGAGCCCGTCGGTTCCGGCATAGGTCGAGATGCCGATATCGGAAACGACGAACCATTGCGTGGCGCGCGCGTCCCAGTCCTGGCTGAGCGCAGTCGCGGAAGCCGCCGTCAGCACATAGACGCCGGGTTTGCGCTTCGGCAGCGCCTCATCGACCGGGAAGCTCGTCACCACTTCCTTGTTGAGGTCGGTCTTGATGTCGATGCTGCCTTGCCAGACGAGCTCTCCGCTCTCGGTCTCGATGCGCTCGGCACTATAGCCGTCGAGCTGGGTAAGGAACTGAGAGCTTGTCAGCAACGACGAGATGCTGCGGTCGCCGACGCGATAGAGCTTGAGGTTGGCGCTTTCCGAGTTCACCGAGACGATCGGGATGCCGCGCCGCGCCGTCGAAGGAAGCACGAAACTGTCGCCGGTGAAGCGCACCATCGGCGCGCGGTCCTTGACATAGATGTCAAGGCTGACCGGCGTCTCGATGACTTCGTCTACAGACGATGGCAGTCCCGGCCTCAAGGCCAGCTTGTAGCGCTGGCCGTGCTTGAGCCCATCGACGCAGATCTCGCTGCCCTTGGCCTCGACCGCCTTCGGGGCGACGCCGTCGAGCGTCACGAAGGAGGCGTAGTCGGGGCCGTTCTTCAGCAGCTGTTCGGAGAATTGCACGCAGGCGCGCGGGCTTGCGCCATCCGCATCGACCGTGTGGCCGGTGACGCGGAAGCCCTGGCGCTCCTTGAGGTCGAGATAAGCCGTCTCGACCGTCTTGGCCTGCACGAGCTCGAGGCTCGCCTTGTAGGCCTGGAGCGCGGCTCGGTAATTCTGCAGGTTGTCGAGCGCCTGGGCGAGGATGGCCAGCGCATCGGCGCGGCTCTGGGCGGTCCTCGTCAGCTGGTAGCCGTTGAGCGCTGCAAGGGCGGCCTCGCTTGCTAGATCCGTGCCGCCGCTGAAGCGGTTGGCTGTTCTGGCGGTCTCCAGCCACAAGTCCCCATGCTCCGGGGTGATCGCCAGCGCGCCGCGGAAAGCCTTGAGCGCCGCGACGAAATTGCCGGCTGTCAACTCGTTGCGGCCCGCTTCGATCAACCCGTTGACGCCGAAGCCCAGTTGATCGTCTGCCAAGGCGAGCCCAGCCTTGACGTCGCGCGCCTGCTGCAGGAGGTCGTCCGACACGAAGGGCAGTCGTGGCGGGGCGCCGAGATCCGGTTCGCCCGCGGCGGTCTCGACGACCTTGCCGGCGATGGCACCCTTGAACGTGTTCAGCTGGTTGAAGTCGGACTTGAGAAAACACCACTTCACCTTGGGATTGTAGGTGAAGGCCCTGCAGGCGCGGTCGGCGATGCAGCGTGCCTGGCACTCGTCGAGCGAGACATTCTGCTCGGTCCGTAGATCGAAGCCGAAATAATCGGCGTCGCCGGTCACCTCGACCTTGCGGTCGGCTTCGGCGGCCGCGGCCGGAGTGCCGAGGGAAAGAAGCGCGAAGAGAAGGGTGGTAAGGCCGAGAAACGCGCGCATCGACAAAGTCCTCCCAACGCTGCCCGCTTCGAGTGAGCACCACTCTTTCAACCTTCGAAGAGCGTTGTCAACAACCAGCTTTGCAACCATAGGGATTCGTCGGCACGGGTCAGCTGCGAGCCGGCGCAAAGGCCTCCATCGCCCCGGTATAAGCCTTCGAGAGGGGCGAGGCATAGGAGCCGCGCTTGCTGGTCACGAGTCCCTGTGCGACGAGCGCTTCGGCCTGCTTGACCGCCGCCGAGACGCCGTCGATGACCGGAATGTCGTATTCGCGCTGCAGCGATTGCGCGAGGTCGGCCATGCCGGCACAGCCGAGGACGATCGCCTCGGCGCCCCCGTCGTCTAGCGCCCGTTCGATCCGCCGCCTAAGCTTGTCGGAAGCGCTCGACGCCTTGTCTTCAAGCGCGAGGACCGGAATGTCGGCGGCAAGGACCTTCGCCCGGTCGCCCATGCCGTAGCGGCGCACAAGGTTTTCGATGAGGACGCGGGAACGCTCGAGCGTCGTGACCACGGCGAAGCGCTGGGCAACGAGTGCGGCGGTGATCACCGCGGATTCGCAAAGACCGAGCACGGGGATCCCGGCGAGGGCTCGGGCGGCTTCAAGCCCGGTATCGTCGAAGCAGGCGATGATCGCGGCGTTTGCTCCCGCCGCCTCTCCTTCGCGTATTTCCATGAGCACGCCGGGGACGGCGATCGCTCCATCGTAGTGCCCTTCGATCGAGGCCGGCCCGCTCCTTGACGTGGCAGCGATGACTTCGGTGCCGTGCGCCGCCACCGCCCGTGCGGCGGCCGCCGCCTTTTCGGTCATTGAGACGGTCGTGTTGGGATTGACGAGTAGAATGCGCATGGACGTCAGCTTAACCTTGCGTGACGGCGCCGAAGCACGAGGATAATGGCGAGCGCTGCGAGAATGATGGTGAAGGAGAAGAGCGTCGTGACGGTGCCAAGCGCATAGAGCACCGGCGTCGTAACGTTGGTGGTCATGCCGTAGATTTCCAGCGGCAGGGTGTTGTAGGTGCCGGAGGTCATCAGCGTGCGGGCGAACTCGTCATAGGAGAGCGTGAAGCCGAACAGGCCAACGCCGATCAGACTCGGAGCGATCATTGGCAACACGACGTGGCGGAAGGTCTGCCAGGAGGTCGCGCCGAGGTCGCGGGCGGCCTCCTCATAGGCCGGCGAGAAGCGGTTGAAGACGGCGAACATGATAAGCACGCCGAAGGGAAGCGCCCAAGTGAGATGCGCGCCGAAGCCCGAGGAATACCAGGTAGGTTTCAGGCCGAATTGCTGGAAGACGACGCCAATGCCGAGCGAGATAATGATCGACGGTACCACCAGGCTTGCGACGGTCATGTAGAACAGGGCGGTCGAGCCGCGGAAGCGGTGGCGGAAGGCAAGCCCCGCAAGCAGCGCGACAGCGACGTTCACCACCATGACCATCAGCCCGAGCGTGAAAGAGCGGCGGAACGAGGCGCCGAAATCGCCGACGGCCTGCTTTTCGAAGAGATTGTAGAACCAGTGAAGCGAGACGCCGTTCAATGGGAAGGTGAGGCCGCCGTCCGGCCCCTGGAAAGAGAGGATCAGGACGGCCGAAAGCGGCCCGTAGAGAAACAGCACGAACAGCGCGAAGAAGGCTGCGAGCAGGTAGAATTCCTTGCCGCGTCTCTCGTTCTTCATGTCAGAGCTCCTTGCGGATATCGACGACCCTGAGGATCGCCGCAACCATCAGCAGCACCACGATGAGCAGCACGACCGCATTGGCGGCCGCCGCCGGATATTGCAGCAGCGACATCTGGTTCTTCATCATCAGCGCGACTGATGCACTCTGCCCGCCGGACATCACCTGAACCGTCGAGAAATCGGCCATGACTAGCGTGACGACAAAGATCGAGCCGATCGCCATGCCGGGCTTGGCAAGCGGCAGGACGACGTTCCAGAGCACCTGCCAGCCGCTCGCGCCGCAGTCACGCGCCGCTTCGATAAGCGAACGGTCGATGCGCATCAGCGTGTTGAAGATCGGCGTCACCATAAACAGCGTGTTGAGATGCACCAGGGCGAGGACCACGGCGAAATCGGAATAGAGCAGCCATTCGATCGGCTTCGCCACGAGGCCAAGCTTGGTCAGGGTGGAGTTGACGAGGCCGTTGCGGCCGAGGACCGGTATCCAGGAGATCATCCGGATGATGTTCGAGGTGAGGAACGGTACGGTGCAGACGAGGAAGAGCACCATCTGCATCGTCGTCGTGCGGACATGGAAGGCAAGGAAGTAGGCGACCCAGAAGCCGATGAATAGCGTCAGCGCCCAGGTGATGGCGGTGAATTTCAGCGTGTTGAGATAGGTCTTCCAGGTGACCCAGGAGCCGAGAGTGTCGGTATAGTTCATCGTCAGGAAGTCGGGATAAAGGCCGGCGAAGTCGTAATCCCAGAAGCTGACGACGATGATCATCAGGATCGGCAGGATGAAGAAAAAGCCGAGGATGAGGAGAAGGGGCGCTACCTGGAGATAGGCGATCAGCCAGGACGGCGCGGCAAGGCCGCGGCGTGCCTTGTCGGCTTTCATTTCTCCTGAGGTTGCGACTGCCGTCATTATTTATCCTTCCGAATACATACAGCTTTGGCAGCCCCTCATCCGCCTGCCGGCACCCTCTCCCCGCAAGCAGGGAGAAGGGAGCTTGCGGCGACGTCTCGGTTCCCTCTCACCGCGAGCGGGGAGAGGGTTAGTTAAACCAGGGAGAGCGCAAAACCTCTCGCTCAAGCCGCGATGAACTCGTTCCAGCGGCGCACCATGTAGCGGTCCTCGTCCATCACCGAGTTCCAGCAGGCGACCTTGCCCATCCGTTCCTCGAAGGAGCCGCCGTCGCGCACTGCCCCGGCCTTTTCCATGACCTTGCCCTCCGGCGAGAGGATGTCGCCCTTGGCCGGCTTGCCCTCGACCCAGAAGCCCCATTCGTCCTCGGACATGTGGGTTTTCGCGGTCTCCATGGCTGCGGAGTAGTAGCCTTGGCGGTTGAGGTAGGCGCCGACCCAGCCGGAGAGATACCAGTTGATATATTCATAAGCCGCATCGAGCTGTGCACCTTGGAGATGGGCGGCGAGGCCGAGGCCGCCGCCCCAGGCGCGGTAGCCTTCCTTCAGCGGCTGGTACTTGCAGGCGATGCCCTTGGAGCGCACCGCAGCGACGGCCGGCGACCACATGGACTGGATGACGACTTCGCCGGAGGCCATGAGGTTGACGCTCTCATCGAAGGATTTCCAGAAGGCGCGGAACTGGCCGTCCTGCTTCGCCTTGATGAGGAAATCGATCGTCTGGTCGATCTCGTCCGTCGTCATGTTGCCCTTGTCGGCATATTTGATGTTGCCAAGGGCTTCCATGATCATCGCCGCATCCATGATGCCGATCGACGGAATGTTGAGGATCGCCGTCTTGCCCTTGAAGGCCGGGTCCATGATGTCGGCCCAGGTGCTGATCTCGCGACCGACGAGATCCGGGCGGATGCCGAGCGTGTCGGCGTTGTAGATCGTCGGGATGAGCGTCATCCACTGGGTCGGCGCCTTGGCGAAACTCTTGGAGTCCTGCGCCTCGACGAAGCCGACGGTGTGTGGCGCCGTGCCCTGGGCGACGACGCTGTCGGGCTTCAGCCTGCCGTCGATGAAGAGCGGCACGATCTTGTCGTAGTATTTGATCTTCGACACATCCATCGGCTGCATGACGCCCGTCGGGAAGACCTTCTTGGCGATCCAGTATTCGATGTCGGCGATGTCGTAGGAATCCGGCTGAGTGACGGCGCGCTGGGCGGCGGCATCGGAATCGGTCGCTGTCATCTCGAGGGTGATGCCGAGATCTTCCTTGCACTTCTCGGCGATCGCATTGATGTTCGAAACGCCGGTGCCGAACTGGCGCAGCGTGATAGGGTTCTGCGCCCAGATCGTCGGGAAGCCGGTGATGGCGCCGGAACCGGCGATGGCGCCGACCGCGGCGGCGCCTGTCTTCAGGAGGGTGCGCCGGGATATTCCCTTATCAGTCTTCGTTTCACTAGTCATGCTGTCGTTCCCCTTTTTCGTGGTGCTTGATTGATGGTTTTTGTGGGATCGGGTCAATCGTCGCATTTCGGCCCGCATCAGGCTGCGAGGCGGCCGAGAGGGATCACGTCCTCAAGGGCCCAGCTCAGGGACACCGCGTCGCCGGCCGACAGGGGCTTGCTGAAGTACTCGGTATCGGCAACGACGAGGGTGAATTCGTCGCTGCCGGCGCCGATAACGGTGATCTTCACCGAGGCACCGCGATATTCGACATTCGAGACGACACCCTGAAAGCCGAGTGATTTGTCCGATGCGGGTTCGAGGCGCACGCGGTCCGTGCGGATGCCGATGTCGATCGGCTTGCCGACCTCCTGGGCGATGTCGCGGACGGAAAAGGTCTGGCCTTCCGGCACCGTCAGGGTAACGACACCACGGTCGATCGCGGTCACGCGGCCGGAAAGAACATTGTGGTCGCCCATGAAACGGGCGACGAAGGCCGTCGCCGGCTTTTCGAACACGGTTCGCGGGGCTGCCGCCTGCTCGATGCGGCCGTCGTTCATGATGACGATCAGGTCGGCGAGCGCCATCGCCTCTTCCTGGCTGTGCGTCACATGGACGAAGGTGATGCCGAGCGTCTTCTGCAGCTTCTTGAGTTCCGCCCGCATCCGAATCTTCAGGAACGGATCGAGTGCGGAAAGCGGTTCATCGAGCAGCAGCGCTTCGGGGTCGGTGATCAGCGCCCGGGCGAGCGCCACGCGCTGCTGCTGGCCTCCGGAAAGCTGCGCCGGGCGGCGCGTCGCATAGGCCTCCATTTGCATCAATCGCAGCACTTCAAGCGCCTTGGCGCGGCGCTCTTCCTTCTCAACACCCTTCATCTTCAGGCTGAAGGCGACGTTGTCGACGAGATCGAGATGGGGAAACAGCGCATAGGACTGAAACATCATCGCTGTGCCGCGCTTTGCTGGCGGAAAATCGGTGACCACGATGCTGCCGAGGCGGATATCGCCGGAGGAAATGCGTTCATGGCCGGCGATCATGCGCAGCGTCGAGGTCTTGCCGCATCCGGAGGGGCCGAGCAGGCAGCAGTAGCTGCCCGCCGGAATCTTCAGGCTGATGGCATGGACAGCGGTCGTCGCGCCATAGACCTTGGAAACGGAAGCGATATCGATCTCTGCTGCTTTGGACATGCCCGCTTTCTCCTTGCAGCTGAGAAGAAGCATCAAGCGTGCCAGTTTGCTAAAGGCCTGAATCCGCGGCTATGTTTTCGTACGTCGCCAAACTGGGCAACCGGCGGGCCATGTTGGATGCACATTTTGTAGGCGTTCGTGCTCAAAGATTGCCTATTATTGTATACAATATTGAGCTTTGATTGAGGGCAAAAAGCGGTTAACTTCCGCTGTACCCACTGTAACAGCATCGTTCGGATTCCCTGCCTCATGACGTCAGTCAATCTAAGCCCGGCGGGAAGCGCCATGGATACCGGCGCCCAACAGATCCGCGACGCGATCCGCGATGCGATCGTCGAGCGGCGCCTTGCGCCCGGAACGAAGCTCTCCGAGACCGACGTCGGCAGCCTCTTCAATGTCAGCCGGACGCTCGTTCGCGCCGCCCTTCAGGCCCTTTCTTATGAGGGGCTCGTCAGTGTCGAGAAGAATCGCGGCGCCTTCGTCGCCTTTCCTTCCGTGATCGAGGCTCAGCAGATATTCGCAACCCGGCGGCTGTTGGAACCGGTCATACTCCGCGAGGCAGCGCCCCATATCGGCAAGACTGAGGTCAAGGAACTCAGAAAGCTGCTTGCGGAAGAGCAGCGGTTGATGAATCAGCGCGGCGCACCCGCCCGCCGCGCCGAGATCAAGGCTTCCGGCGATTTTCACCTGGCGGTCGCCGCCATGAGCGGCAATGCCATTCTCAAGCGCTTCATGGATGAGCTCGTTGCGCGCGCCTCGCTCGTGATCGCGCTTTATGGGCAATCGGTGATCTCAAGCTGCGGCCACAATGAACACCAGCAGATCGTTGATGCACTGGAAAAGAAGGATGTCGAAGCTGCCTGCGCGCTGATGCTGCAGCATATCGATCATATCGAGGCGGATCTCGACCTTCGGCCGACGAAAAAGGCCGGAGGTCTGCGCGACGCTTTTCATTTGTGAGTGTCGCAACGGCGCTTCCTATCCAGGTTGTATTGCGCCGCACGACCAACGCACAGCGCACTTGCGGTCACGTTTACATTTGTGATATTTTTAACAAAGATTGTTGGGCTGCAGCTCGTCGCGCCCCTGGTTTAAGCCTGCCCAGGGCCCCGGACTCCGGATGGAAATGGCCAATCGCAAGACAACACGGATTGTCGCTTTGACAAATGCCCTATCGGCGCGGCGCGTTCTGCATCTCAAAGACGCAGCCGCCTTGCTGGGCGTCTCGGAAATGACCGTTCGGCGCGACGTCGCCAGCAACCCCGGCCTCTTCGGATATCTCGGCGGGCATATCGTTCCGGCCGCCGATATCGAGGCTGAGGCGCCTTACGATCTCGCGCGTGAGGCCGACAGTCACGCGGCGGCGAAGCGGGAAGCCTGCGTCCATGCCGCCCGGCACATCCGTCCCGACGAGACGATCTTCATCGATTGCGGCACGACGCTTGAGTATCTCGTCGATCTCATCCCGGAAAATTATTCAATTACGGCCGTGTGTTATTCTCTGAATGTGGCCGATCGCCTGACCCGCAGGCCCAATGTCCGGATCGTCATGCTCGGCGGCGTTTACCACCCGTCCTCGGCTTCTTTCTCGGGCAATTCCGGGCTCGAGACGCTCAATCATCTCGGCATCAATGTAGCCTTCCTCTCGGCGGCCGGCGTCGACCCCGGCCGTGGCGCGACATGCGTTCATTTTCATGAAGTGCCGGTAAAGCAGAAGGTGATTTCACTCGCGCGCGAGAATTACCTCGTGGTGGACAAGAGCAAGATCGGCAGGCTGAAGCCCGCCTTCTTTGCGCCGCTCACCACATTCCGGGCGGTGATCACGGAAGACGGAGAGGCGGCGCTTGCGGTGCGCGAGGCGCCGACGGGATAAATGTGATAGTCTCGCCGCTTCGACCGTGTCATCGCTTGACACCCATCAGGCTTGATGAAATGATAACAGAAAATAGATAAAAAAATAACAAGTCGGCGCTTGACCCGCAGGGGCCTGGTCCGGCAGGGAGATACGAGGAGTAACCGCTTGGAAGACCTTGCTGTGAAGAGGGTGCCGGCCGGTGCTGCCGAGCCCGCCGGCGCCGGTCATAACTGGCCCCGCAACGACGGTGTCGATCTCGATCTTTCCTGGGTGCTCGACCAGCGCGTCAACCTTTCCGCGGCCGAGCGTCGCGTCGCGACGCTGCCGGGTCGCCGGACCGTAAAAAAGGATGCACAGGCCGCCTGGCTCTTGAAGGCGGTCACCTGCATCGATCTGACGACGCTCAATGGCGACGATACGACGGAGCGCGTCAAGCGTCTCTGCGCCAAGGCGCGCCAGCCGGTGCGCCAGGATCTTCTCGATGCGCTCGGCATGGGCGATCGCGACATCACGACCGGCGCGGTCTGCGTCTATCACCGTTTCGTGTCGACGGCGGTCGAGGCGCTCGAGGGCAGCGGAATCCCGGTTGCCGCGGTTTCCACCGGCTTTCCGGCCGGTCTCGTGCCGCATGACGTCAAGCTCAAGGAAATCGAAGCATCCGTTGCTGACGGCGCCAGGGAAATCGACATCGTCATCACCCGCGAGCATGTGCTGACCGGCAACTGGCAGGCGCTCTATGACGAGATGCGCGATTTCCGCGACGCCTGCGGCGATGCTCATGTCAAGGCGATCCTGGCGACCGGCGACCTCAAGACGCTGCGCAACGTCGCCCGCGCCTCGCTCGTCTGCATGATGGCCGGGGCCGATTTCATTAAGACCTCGACCGGCAAGGAGGGTGTGAATGCGACGCTGCTCGTCACCCTCGTCATGCTGAGGATGATCCGCGCCTATCGGGAGCGGACGGGCGTCAAGGTCGGTTACAAGCCTGCCGGCGGCATCTCGGCGGCGAAGGACGTGCTGAATTACCAGTTCTTCATGAAAGAAGAGCTCGGCCGTGAATGGCTGGAGCCGGACCTCTTCCGCGTCGGGGCATCGAGCCTCCTGGCGGACATCGAGCGCCAGCTCGAACACCATGTCAGCGGCGCCTACTCGGCCCTCAACAGACACCCGATAGGATAATCCGATGAGCGTCGCCAGGTTTTTCGACGAGATGTCATACGGCCCCGCACCCGAAGGCGATAGCGAAGCCCGGGCCTGGCTCGCCCGCCACAAGGGCGCGTTCGGCCATTTCATCAACGGCGGCTTCGTCGTGTCCGCATCAGGCAAGACGCTCGACAGCTTCGAGCCGGCGACGGGTGCGCTGCTGGCGAAGATCGCGCTCGGCGGCCGCGAGGACGTCAACGCCGCCGTGGCGGCAGCCCGCAAGGCGCAAGGCCCCTGGGCGAAGCTCTCCGGCCACGCCCGGGCCCGGCATCTCTATGCGCTGGCGCGGACGATCCAGCGTCACGCCCGGCTGATCGCCGTGGTCGAAGCGCTCGACAACGGCAAGCCCATCCGCGAAACGCGCGACATCGACATCCCGCTCGCCGCCCGCCACTTCTACCATCACGCGGGCTGGGCGCAGCTTCAGAAAACGGAGTTTGCCGATCAGGTGCCGGTCGGCGTCGTCGGTCAGGTCATTCCCTGGAACTTCCCGTTCCTGATGCTTGCCTGGAAAGTGGCGCCGGCGTTGGCGCTCGGCAACACGGTCATTCTGAAGCCAGCGGAGTTCACGCCGCTGACGGCGCTGCTTTTCGCCGAGCTTGCCTCGGCTGCCGGCCTGCCGCCGGGCGTGCTCAACGTGGTGACCGGCGAGGGCGAGACGGGTGCGCTGATCGTCGAGCACGACGACATCGACAAGATCGCCTTCACCGGCTCGACCGAAGTCGGCCGCCTGATCCGCGAAAAGACCGCAGGCACTGGCAAATCGCTGACGCTGGAGCTCGGCGGCAAGTCGCCCTTCATCGTCTTCGACGACGCCGATATCGACGGCGCGGTGGAAGGGGTCGTGGATGCCATCTGGTTCAATCAGGGCCAGGTCTGCTGCGCCGGCTCGCGGGTGCTCGTTCAGGAGGGCGTGGCGCCGCTGTTTCACGAACGGCTGAAGCGCCGCATGGGGACGCTCCGGGTCGGCCATCCGCTCGACAAGGCAATCGACATGGCGGCGATCGTCGCCCCGGTGCAATTGCAGCGGATCGAAAACCTCGTCAGCCAGGGCGTCACGGAAGGTGCCGCGCTGTACCAACCGCAGATCGAACTCCCCAAGGGGGGCAGCTTCTATCCGCCGACGCTGCTGACCGCGGTCCAGCCGACCTCCGTCGTCGCCACGGAGGAAATCTTTGGTCCGGTCGCCGTTTCGATGACCTTCCGCACGCCGGAAGAGGCGATCCAGCTTGCCAATCACAGCCGCTACGGCCTTGCTGCCAGCGTCTGGAGCGAGACGATCGGTCTCGCCCTGCATGTCGCCGCCAAGATTGCCGCCGGCGTCGTCTGGGTCAATGCCACCAATCTTTTCGACGCTTCGAGCGGCTTCGGCGGAAAACGCGAATCCGGCTTCGGCCGCGAAGGCGGCAGGGAAGGCTGCTACGAATATCTGAAGCCCAGGGCCTGGCTCGGCCGGAAGCTCCGCACGGAGATCGCGCCGCCGGTCCTCAAGGCCGCCGCCGGCGATTTCGCCATGCCGCAGCTCGACCGCACCGCCAAGCTCTTCATCGGCGGCAAGCAGGCGCGGCCGGATGGCAACTATTCTCGCGCGATCCTGACGCCGAAGGGCAAGGTCATCGGCGAAGTCGGCGAGGGCAATCGCAAGGATATCCGCAACGCCGTCGTCGCGGCACAATCGGCCTCAGCCTGGTCTTCGGCGACGACGCACAACCGCGCCCAGATCCTCTATTACATCGCCGAGAATCTGAGCGGCCGGGCGGCGGAATTTGCCGACCGCATCGTCGCCATGACCGGCGCGTCGGCGGCGAATGCGAAGGCTGAGGTGGAGGCCGCGATCGCCCGTCTCTTCAGCTATGGCGCCTGGGCCGACAAGTATGAGGGCGTCGTCCACCTGCCGCCTCTGCGTGGCGTCGCGCTCGCCATGCCCGAGCCGCAGGGCGTCGTCGGGGTGATCTGCCCGCCGGAGGCGCCGCTGCTCGGTTTCGTCAGTCTCGTTGCGCCGCTGATCGCCGTTGGCAATCGCGTCGTCGCCGTTCCGAGCGAGCCGCATCCGCTCGCCGCCACGGATTTCTATTCGGTGCTCGAGACGTCCGACGTTCCGGCCGGCGTCGTCAACATCGTCACCGGATCGGCGATGGAACTCGCCAAGACGCTGGCCGCCCACAACGACGTCGACGCGCTCTGGGCCTTCGGCACGGCGGAGCTGTCGACGCTCGTCGAGAAGCTCTCGGTCGGCAATCTGAAGCGCACCTTCGTCGATTACGGCAAGGCGATCGATTGGACAGATCGCTCGGCTGCCGAAGGGCCGGCCTTCCTGCGCCGCGCCGTCGACATCAAGAACATCTGGATCCCCTACGGCGAGTAGAGGGTCCGCGCATGCCACCTGGCGGAGGAGGCCGACCGGCGGTGTGTACAAGGCATTTGCATATGTGATCAGACCGCCAGCGGCGCCATGCCGCGGCGCGGCAGTCTAATTAATGGTTTGGAGGAGGACCGACATGCTCAAGAATATCGACCCGGCGCTCAATGCGGACGTGCTGCACGCGCTCCGATCGATGGGACACGCCGACACGCTGGTGATTTCCGATACCAATTTCCCCTCGGATGCCATCGCCCGGCAGACGACGCTCGGCAAATTGCTCCATATCGACAATGTTTCGGCCGCCCGCGCGGTGAGGGCAGTGCTCTCCGTGCTGCCGCTCGACACGCCGCTGCAGCCTTCGGTCGGCCGCATGGAAGTGATGGGCGCGCCGGAGGAGATCCCCGCCGTGCAGCGCGAAGTTCAGGCCGAGATCGATCGCGCCGAGGGTAAGCCGACGCCGATGTACGGCATCGAGCGCTTTGCCTTCTACGAGGAATCAAAGAAGGCCTACTGCGTCATCACCACCGGCGAGACGCGGTTCTACGGCTGCTTCCTCATCACCAAGGGGGTCATTCCGCCGGAAACAGCCTGAAACACCCGGCCGGCAGCTTTTTTGAGAGAGGAGGCTACGCATGAAGACGGGTGTTTCGATCCTCGGGATCTTCGTGGCCGACACGGCCTATCTGGCGTCGCGCATGCCCCGACTCGGCGAGACGATCACCGGCAGCGGCTTCTCCGTCGGTCCGGGCGGCAAGGGCTCGAACCAGGCGGTGGCGGCGGCGCGGGCCGGCAGTCAGGTCTCGTTCATTTCGAGGCTCGGGCGCGATACTTTCGGCGAGATGGCGCTGAAGACCTATGCCGAGGCAGGCGTGACGCCGAAGGTCCTGCAGATGGATGATCTGCCAACTGGCGCCGCCTTCATCTATGTCAATGACGAGAACGGTGAGAACGCCATCATCGTCTATCCCGGCGCCGCCGGCTCGATCGGCATCGAAGATGTGGAAGCGGCGCGTGGCACGATCGAGAATTCGCGCGTCTTCGTCACCCAGCTGGAACAACCGGCGGCGGCTGCAGAAAGAGCGCTCAAAATTGCCCATACCGCGGGCGTCACGACGGTGTTCAACCCGGCGCCGGCCGAGCCTTTTCCTGAAAGCATCTATCCGCTCTGCGACTACATCGTACCGAACGAAACGGAAGCGGCGGCACTTGTCGGCTTCGCGCTCCCGACGCCTGACGATGCCCGCCGCGCCGGCGATGTGCTGCTGAAGAAGGGGGCGAAAACGGCGCTGATCACGCTCGGCGAGCGTGGCGTGCTCTACCATGCCGACGGTCAGTCGGTGCTCGTGCCGGCGGTCGCCAGCGGTCCGGTGATCGACACCACCGGCGCAGGGGACGCATTCGTAGGCGGCTTTTCCGCGGCTCTGGCACGCGGGGTCTTGCCGGTCGAGGCGGTACGGTTCGGTTGCGCGACGGCCGGCATTGCGGTCACGCGCCGCGGAACGGCCCCGGCGATGCCGAAGCTCGAGGAGATCGAGGCGCTGCTGGCGCGCGGAGCGGCGGCATGACGCGCAACGACCCGATCAAGCATTTCTTCATCTGGCCGGCCCTGATCATCGTTCTGTTGATCTCGATTTTTCCGCTCGTCTATTCGCTGACGACGAGTTTCATGAGCATGCGGCTGGTGCCGCCGATGCCGGCCCGTTTCGTCGGCTTCGGCAACTATGCCGACCTGCTTTCCAATCCGCGCTTCTGGCATGTTGCCGGCACGACGACGCTGATCGCCTTCCTTTCCGTCGGGCTGCAATATGTGATCGGCCTTTCCGTGGCGCTGGCGCTGAATTCCCGCGTGCCGGGCGAGGGGATATTCCGCGTCGGCTTCCTGCTGCCGATGCTTGTGGCCCCGGTCGCCGTGGCGCTCGTCGCGCGCCAGATCCTCAACCCGACGATGGGGCCGCTGAACGAGTTCATGACGCTCTTCGGCTTTCCGAACCTCCCATTTCTGACGCGGACGGCCTGGGCGCTCGGCTCGATCATCGTCGTCGAGGTCTGGCAATGGACGCCGTTCGTCATCCTGATGTTGCTGGCCGGGCTGCAAACCTTGCCGGACGACGTCTACGAGGCCGCGGCGCTGGAGAACGCCACGCCTTGGCAGCAGTTCCGCGACATCACCTTTCCGATGCTGCTGCCGATCTCGACGGCCGTCGTCTTCATTCGCCTCATAGAAAGCTACAAGATCATGGACACGGTCTTCGTGATGACCGGCGGCGGACCGGGCGTCTCGACAGAGACATTGACGCTGTTCGCCTATCAGGAGGGGTTCAAGAAGTTCAATCTCGGCTACACATCAGCTCTGTCCTTCCTCTTCCTGATCTTCATCACGGTGATCGGCCTCGTCTACCTGGCCGTGCTAAAGCCCTATTTGGAGAAGCACAAATGAGCGTGCGCACCCTTCAGGGAAAGCGGCGTTGGCTGGCGCTCGGCGGCTGCCTGGTCTGGCTCGCCTTCACCTTGTTTCCACTCTATTGGGTGGCGATCACCTCGTTCAAGACGCCGATTGCCGTTGTTGGCGGGCCGACCTATCTGCCGTTCGTCGATTTCGAGCCGGTGCTGACGGCTTGGAACGAACTGCTCTCCGGCGAGCGCGGCGCCTTTTACAACACCTTCATCGCCTCGCTGATCGTCAGCCTGTCGGCTGCGGTGCTTGCAACCTTCATCGGCGCCATGGCGGCCTACGCGCTCGTGCGGTTCACCTTTCGATTTCGGCTGCTATCCGCCCTCATCTTCGTGGTGGTCGCCTTCGGCGGCTTTCTGCTCGGGCGGAACGTGCTCGGTTTCGGCCAAGGGATTTCGCTCATCTATTCCTTCATCGCCGCGCTCGCGCTCGCGGTGATCTCCAGCCGCTTTCGTCTGCCGGGGCCGGAACTTGGCAACAACGACATCGTCTTCTGGTTCGTAAGCCAGCGTATGTTTCCGCCGATCGTCGCCGCCTTCGCGCTCTATCTCATGTATACGGAAGTCGGAAAGCTCGGCTTCAAGCTCGTCGATAGCTATATCGGCCTGACCTTCGCCTATATCGCCTTCTCGCTGCCGATCGTCATCTGGCTGATGCGGGATTTCTTCGAAGCGCTTCCGATCGAGGTGGAAGAGGCGGCCATGGTAGACAACGTGCCGTCCTGGCGCATTTTCTTCGGCATCGTCTTGCCGATGTCGAAACCCGGCCTCATCGCGACCTTCATGATCACGCTTGCCTTCGTCTGGAACGAGTTCCTCTTCGCGCTCTTCCTGACGAGTTCGAAATGGCAGACGCTGCCGATCCTGGTCGCCGGACAAAACAGCCAGCGCGGCGACGAATGGTGGTCCATATCCGCTGCAGCACTCGTGGCGATCATCCCGATGATGATCATGGCAGGGATCTTGAGCAGGCTCATGCGGTCGGGCCTGCTTCTGGGAGCGATCAAGTGACCGCACGCATCTCCAGCTTCGCAAGGTTCACTCAGAGGGAGGAAAAAATGAGGAGACTTCTGCTTGCATCCACCGCCGCCGGTTTGCTGGCCGCGGCGGCCAACGGAACGGCCTTTGCCTGCGACCCGGACTTCAGCGGGGTGGAACTGACCGCCACGACCCAGACCGGCCCCTACATCGCTTCGGCGCTTCAGATCGCCGCGAAGGGCTGGGAGGAGAAAACCTGCGGCAAGGTGAAGGTCGTCGAGTTTCCCTGGTCCGAACTTTATCCGAAGATCGTGACCTCGCTGACCTCCGGCGAGGACGCCTTCGACGTCATCGCCTTTGCACCGGCATGGGCGCCGGATTTCACCGACTTCCTCGCCGAAATGCCGGCTGAGATGCGGCAGGGTGCGGCGTGGGAAGATATCGCGCCGGTCTATCGCGAACAATTGATGGTATGGAACGGCAAGGTCCTGTCGCAGACCATGGACGGCGACGCTCATACCTATACCTATCGCATCGATCTCTTCGAGCATCCGGACAACCAGAAGGCGTTCAAGGAGAAATACGGCTACGACCTGGCGCCGGCCAAGACCTGGAAAGAGTATCTCGACATCGCCGAGTTCTTCAATCAACCGGCGAACAACCTCTGGGGTACCGCAGAAGCCTTCCGCCGTGGCGGCCAGCAGTTCTGGTTCCTCTTCAGCCATGTGGCCGGCTATACGAGCCATCCCGACAATCCGGGCGGCATGTTCTTCGATCCGGACACGATGGACGCGCAGGTCAATAATCCCGGCTGGGTCCGCGGCCTCGAGGAATATATCCGCGCCTCCAAGCTTGCGCCGCCGAATGCGCTCAACTTCTCCTTCGGTGAAGTGAACGCCGCCTTTGCCGGCGGACAGGTGGCAGAGTCGATTGGCTGGGGCGACACGGGTGTTATCGCCGCCGACCCGAAGCAGTCGAAGGTCGCCGGCAAGGTGGGCTCGGCGCCGCTGCCCGGAGTAGACGAGATCTATAACTACAAGACGAAGAAGTGGGACAAGTTCGATCAGGTCGTGCAGACCTCCTTCATGGCCTTCGGTGGCTGGCAGGCAGCCGTGCCGAGTTCGTCCACGAAGCAGGAGGCCGCCTGGAACTATATCCAGTATCTGACGAGCCCCGAGGTCTCGGCGCAGGCGGCGATTACCGGCGGCACGGGGGTCAATCCGTATCGCCTTTCGCACACCACCAATCTCGAACTCTGGTCGAAGATTTTCTCGGATCGTGAGGCGAAGGAATATCTCGGCGCCCAAAAGGAAGCGGTCACCGCCAAGAACATCGCGCTCGACATGCGTCTGCCCGGTTACTTCTCCTATACGGAGGTGCTCGAGATCGAACTCTCCAAGGCCCTTGCAGGCGAGGTGACGCCGCAGCAGGCACTCGATACGGTGGCCGAGCAATGGAACAAGCTGACGGACGAGTTCGGCCGCGACAAGCAACTTGCTGCCTATCGCTCGTCGATGGGCCTCCCACAGAAATAAGGATAGGTGCCCGCTCCGGTTCCGGAGCGGGCACCGCACGGGGGCTGGCAGTCGGCGCCCCTCTTTCGCAGTGCGTTCCCCGGCTTTGGGCATGGGGTCTCGAGAAAGGCATTCGAATGTCGCAGGTCCGCCTGGAACAAGTCACCAAATCCTTCGGCAGCGTTACCGTCATCCCGCCGCTCGATCTGTCGATCGCCGACCGCGAGTTCGTCGTTCTCGTTGGCCCCTCCGGCTGCGGCAAGACGACGACGCTCCGAATGATCGCCGGGCTGGAGACCGCGTCTTCCGGCACGATCCGGATCGGTGAACGCGATGTCACGGATATTAGGCCCGGCTTGCGCAACTGTTCGATGGTGTTCCAGAACTACGCCCTCTATCCGCACATGACGGTCGCCGAGAACATCGGCTACGGCATGAAGGTTCGCGGCACGCCGAAGGCCGAGATCGAAAAATCCGTGGCGGAAGCCGCCCGTATCCTGAATCTCGGCGCCTATCTCAGCCGCAAGCCCAGCGCGCTCTCCGGCGGCCAGAGGCAGCGTGTGGCGATCGGCCGCGCGATCGTCCGTCAGCCGGACGTCTTCCTTTTCGACGAGCCGCTGTCGAACCTCGACGCGAAACTCCGGATCGAAATGCGCACCGAGATCAAGCTTCTGCACCGGCGGCTGCAGACCACGGCCGTTTATGTGACGCACGATCAGGTCGAGGCCATGACCATGGCGGACCGCGTCGTGGTGATGAACCAGGGGCGCATCGAACAGGCTGCCGATCCGATCACGCTTTATGAAGCGCCGGCCAATCTCTTTGTTGCCGCCTTCATCGGCGCGCCGAGCATGAATTTTATAGACGGCATTGTCGAACGCGGCGAAGCGGGGCTCTCGTTCCGAGCGCCTGGCCACGTCGCCTTTCCGCTTCCGGAAAACCTGGCCATGAGGCTTGCTCCCCATATCGGCGAGGCGGTTGTGCTTGGCATCCGCCCCGAGCACACGATTGCGACCGATGCGGCTTTTCCGAAGATCAAGCTGCAGGTGCGCGATATCGAACCGCTCGGTCCCCACACGCTGGTGATCGGAAGAGTAGGATCGGCCTCGTTCACCGCCCAGGTGCACGCCGCGGCGCGTATCGCACCGGACGACGTGATCGAAGTTCCGATCGACATGGCGAAGGTTCATTTCTTCCTGAAGAACACCGGAGAAGCTGTCGGGCGGTGAAGGTCGCTCGCCCCGGCACGGCCGCGCAGCCAGGGCTGATCCTGAAATCGACTTTGATCTCCATGGCCGAATCCCGAAATAGCTGGAATATTGTCTTCTCAGCAGATGGATGAGGAAGCCCGATGGCCGAGCTCAGAGTGAAGACGAGGCAGACCGGCGCGGGCGCGACCGTCGGGCGAACGGGTTCCCCGCATGTGACCTCGGTGACCGGCGGTGCGCTCGACATCGTCACGAGCCCGTCGCCGGCTGGGTTCGGCCCGCTCGACCTTCTCTACGCTTCGCTTGCCAGTTGCCTGGTGCTCAGCGCTCGGATCGCTGCAAGTCGTTTCGGCTTGCTCGACAGGCTCGTGGAAATATCGGCCAACGTGACCGGCGCAAAGGCGCAGGACGAACCGTCGCGCGTGGCACGCTTCGATATCGAATTCGTCATCCGCGGCGATATCGACGACGCAATGCGCCACGCAATCGCCGAAGCGGCGGAAGTGGAAATCTGCACGGTCAGCAATACGCTGCGCGGCAATCCTGAATTCGTCAGCCGGATTTCCGGATAACTGAGAGGGGTAGAGTTTCTCGATGACATCGCGTCCGGTCTATCACTTCAACTCGATCATCGCCCGGGAACCGGCGAATTCCGTTGTCTGCGGATTGCGGGCGCAGGACCGCGGCAGCCCAAGCTATGCGGGCGTCAAGGCCGAACACGACGCCTATCTGGCGGCGATGCGCGAGGCCGGCGTCGAGGCGACGGTACTGCCGCCGCTGGAGGCCTTCCCGGATTCGATCTTCGTCGAAGACCCGGCGCTGGTCTTCACCGAGGGCGCGATCGTTCTGCGCCCGGGTGCCGCCACGCGTGTTCGGGAAACCGAAGAGATCGCGCCGACGCTCCGCGACCTGTTCGACACCGTCCTCGATCTGCCGGCAGGCTATGCCGATGGCGGCGACGTTCTCACGACCCAGGAAAGCGTTATGATCGGTCTTTCTGCCCGCACCGACAAAGCGGGGGCCGAGGCATTGCGGGCTTGCTTGGACAAGCTCGGCCGCAAGAGCGAGATTGTTGAAACGCCGGAGGGCGTCCTCCACTTCAAGACCGATTGCTCGCTGCTCGACGAGGAAACGGTGCTCTCCACCAGCCGCCTGGCGCGCTCGGGCGCCTTCAAGAAACTCCGGCAGATGCTCATTCCCGAAGGCGAGGAACCAGCCGCCAATGCACTTCGCGTCAACGATGTGGTGATGGTCGGCGCCGATTTTCCGCGTACGATCGAGATGCTCGAAAAGGCCGGCTATAAGGTGGTGCCGTTGAAAACGACGGAGATTGGGAAGATCGACGCCGGGCTTTCCTGCATGTCGCTGCGGTGGTTCAGCCGTGGAAGGTGAACGCGTGGCGCACAGGCGACGAGCGTTGCCGATGGCGCCAGCCTTGCCAAATTGTCCGGTTGAGCCCGCTCTGCTATTATTTTAGCGTCAGCTAATGCGGTTAGACACAGCCGCGGGCCGATAGCATGAAACCATGAACACGATCCGGGAGAACGGCCATGAAACGGCTTCTGACGGCTGCTGCCTTTTTGGCGGCGAGCAGTTTGGTCGCAGGGCAGGGCGCAGCCGCCGACGACGCTGCGCTGATCAAGAGCGCCGAATCCGCAGCGCCCGCTGCGGTCGCAAGCGGCGCTGCCATCCATGCCATGGATGAGAAGGGCACGATGCGCACCTTGAGGGAGGGCACGAACGGTTTCTGGTGCATGCCGGACAACCCGGTCACGCCCGGCCCCGACCCGATGTGCGGCGATGCCAATGCGATGGAATGGGCGATGGCATGGATCGGCAAAAAGGAGCCGCCCAAAGGCAAGGTGGGCTTCATGTACATGCTGGCCGGCGGCACCGACGCGAGCAATACCGATCCCTATGCGACGAAGCCCGAAGAGGGCAACAACTGGGTGCAGACCGGGCCGCATGTCATGATCGTCAACGCGACGGACATGATGCGAGGCTATCCGACGGATCCCAAGCCCGACACGACGATGCCCTATGTCATGTGGGCGGGCACGCCCTATGCCCACCTGATGATCCCGGTAAAATAGCGATGGCCAGAAATCGCGGGCGCGAACGGGCGCCCGCAAATGGCGGCCCTGACAGTCAGCTGCTCGTGCTATTTTCGATCGAGAATGTTGGCTCCGAATTTGGCTCAGTCGACTTGTTCCGCATGGCTGAAAGCGTGCTCAAAGCGAGTTCGTCTGAGCGACGCGCTACAGCACTTTGAATTGCTGCATGTCTTCCTCTTTAATCGACGCCGATTTAAGAAGAAATGCAGTAGGCACCCTGCGATCCTACAGTATTGAAGAACACGCCCGGATTGAACCATACTCGCGGAACAAGCAGAACGCATGCTCCGTTTATTGCGAGCCCGAGGGCATCATGAACGCAGTTCGGTCGAGCGATAAGCCTCCGTGTCGATGCGCACGCGAGGCTTCGCTATGTTAAACGAATCCTGTTGCGGAGCCTCCCATGGAAGACTTCCTACTGTTCGCGGCGGTCGGGTTTCTGGCTCAGGCTGTCGATGGTGCTCTTGGAATGGCCTATGGCGTGATCTCGTCGACGGTGCTCCTCGCCTTCGGCGTGCCGCCGGCACAAGCCTCGGCATCGGCCCATGCCGCGGAACTGTTCACCACCGCCGCCTCCGGCTCCGCCCATCTCTATCACCGCAACATCGACTGGAAACTGTTCCGGCGCCTCGTGCCCTTCGGCGTCGGGGGCGGCATCCTCGGCGCCTTCGTCCTCACTTCGTTCGACGGCGACCAGGTCAAGCCCTTCGTCACAGCCTATCTCGCCATCATCGGGAGCTGGCTGTTGTACCGGTCTTTTCATCGTATTCCGACGAACCCGGTGAAAATGCGAATCGTTGCGCCGCTCGGCGCAACTGCCGGCTTCCTCGATGCGGCCGGTGGCGGCGGCTGGGGTCCCGTTGCGACGACCGGCCTGCTCGGCGCCGGCGGACAGCCGCGCTTCGTCATCGGCACCGTCAATGCGAGCGAGTTTCTGATTGCGCTTTCGGTCTCGCTGAGCTTCCTCGCCATGATCGTAACCGGCCACTGGGAGGAAGCAGGCCATTTCCGCGACTATCTGGCATCGATTGGCGGTCTGATCGCCGGAGGCGTCCTGGCGGCGCCGCTGGCCGGTTGGATGGTCAAGGCGCTGAAGGAGAAGACACTCCTGCGGCTTGTCGGAATTCTGATCACCCTGCTGGCCGGCTACCAGACGCTCCAACTGACTGGAGTGCTCTAAAATTCTTGCGCTACGTCGCGGGCGAAAGATCGCCGAATACGGTGGGGATCAGTTCCGACACGGTCGGGTGGATATGCATGGCGCGGCTGATCGTGGTGTAGGGCCGCTTCGCATACATGACGTCGAGGATGCTCTGGATGGCCTCGTCGCCGCCTGTGCCGAGGATCGAGGCGCCGAGGATGTCCTTCGTGTCGGCGTCGACAATGACTTTCATGAATCCCTGCGTCTCGCCCTTCTCGACGGCACGGCCGACGCGGGTCATCGGCCGGGTGCCGATCAGCAGCTTGCGGCCGGTCCGGCGCGCCTCGGTTTCGGTCATGCCGGCCCGGCCGAGCGGCGGATCGATGTAGAGCGCATAGGTCTGAATGCGGTCGCTGACCAGGCGCGGGTCATTGTCGATGAGGTTCGCGGCGACGATCTCGAAATCGTTGTAGGATGTATGAGTGAAGGCGCCGCGTCCGTTGCAGTCGCCCAGCGCGAAAATATGCGGCACATTGGTGCGCAGCATGTCGTCGACCTCGATGTATCCGCGTGCGTCGGTCGCAACACCCGCCTTGTCGAGGTCGAGATCGTCCGTGTTCGGGCGGCGGCCGGTGGCAAGCAGCACGTCGGAGCCGACGACTTGCGGGGCGCCCGACGTGCAGTCGACCCCGGCGGCAATGCCATCGGCGTGCCTGGCGAAGCGGATGCATTCGGCGTTGAGGCGGATGTGGATTCCCTCCTGTTCGAGGATGGCGCGGATCGCATCCGAGACGTCCCGATCCTCGCGCGCAATCAGGCGAGGGCCCTTCTCGATGACGGTGACTTCGGAGCCGAAGCGGCGGAACATCTGTGCGAATTCAAGACCGATATAGCTGCCGCCGATGATGATGAGATGCCGGGGCAGGTGGGCCAGCTCCATGATCGAGCTGTTGGTGAGATAGGGGACCTCGTCGACGCCCGGAAAATCCGGGATAGCGGCGCGTCCGCCGACATTGAGGAAGATCTGCTCTCCGGAAATCCGCTCCTCGCCGATGCGGATCTCGGTTGGGCCTTCGAAGCGCGCATGACCTTCCAGCACCGTGCAGTTCTTCATGCCTTTGAGCCAGGATTCGATTCCCGATCGCGACTCGAGCCGGATTTTTTCCTTTCGCGCCATGACCCGGGCGAAATCGACCGAAACAGGACCGGTCGTCATGCCGTATTCGGCACCGCGGCGCGCCGTGTGGATCGCATAGGCGCTCGCGACCATCGCCTTGGTCGGCATGCAGCCGGTGTTGACACAGGTGCCGCCGAAAAGCTTGCGCTCGATGAGCGCCACGGTCTTGCCGGCCTCCGTCAATCGGCCGGCAAGCGACGGACCGGCCTGACCGGCGCCGATGATGATCGCATCGAATTGCCTGCTCATGACGACACCACCCAAAAGGCCAGCAGAATTGCGGCGAGATCTTCGAGAAGGGCGATCGGCAGGTCCTTGCCGCCGGTCATCGCGACGAGCCGCTTGCGCGCTTGATAACCGCCGAGCGTTCCGATGATCGCACCGATAACGCCGGCGATGGCACCGCCGGCCAAGGAGCCGCTTGCCGTGCCGATGACCGCGCCGCAAAAGCCGCCGCTGACAATGCGGGCGCCGAACTGCTGCGGCACCGTGCGGCTCGGCGTGCCCGGCAGCTGGTCGGTGACATATTCGACGAGCGCCAGCAGGCCGAAGATATAAGGCGTGAAGCGGTAGCCCATGAAGGCCGCCCAGGTGCTGGCAATCGGCAGCCAGCCGGCCGCGGCGGCGATGCTGACGGCAGCTGGCGCGGTCATCGCCCGCAACCCTGCGACGACGCCGATGAGAAGCGCTAGCACATAGACGGTCATCACATCCCCCGACTGTTTTCTCAAGGACCGCTGCGGCCGGTGCGGAAATGCCGTTGCCTCAGGCCGACCGGGCTCATGCTGGCATTCTGGAATGACGAAAGTGGCGATCAGCCGTCACCGGGTACGGAGAACTGCTGCTGTAAGGGAGGCCTCGCGTAAGAGTGACCGACTTCGCCATCGATTGCAACCTGTTAGTACGTGTTCTGACCTCAGTCGACCCGAAGCTCAACCGCAAGTACTAAAGGGTCGTTGCCCTGTTCTTTGCGGAACCCTGACATATATGGATGCTCTAACCGGACGCAGCGGAGAGCCGTGGCGGCTGCGATCAATTGAGGGAGACAATCATGCGCCTGACCCTGATGAACACAGTTATCGGCACCGCTCTAGCCCTTGCTCTGAGTACCGCCGCGGCCAAGGCCGACGTCGTGGTTTCCTCCAAGATAGACACGGAGGGCGGCGTTCTCGGAAACATCATTCTCGCCGTGTTGAATGCCAACGACATCAAGACCACCGACCGGGTCCAACTCGGCGCTACGCCTGTTGTCCGCAAGGCGATCACGGCCGGCGAAATCGACATCTATCCCGAATATACCGGCAACGCCGCGTTCTTCTTCGAGAAGGCAGACGATCCCGCCTGGAAGGATGCGGCCAAAGGCTATGAACTGGCAAAGAAGCTTGACTACGATGCCAACAAGATCGTCTGGCTGACACCGTCGCCGGCCAACAACACCTGGGCGATCGCATTGCGCAAGGAGGTGGTCGAGAAGAACAGCCTCAAGACGCTTTCCGACTTCGGCAAATATGTCAGCGACGGCGGCGAGGTCATCCTGGCGGCGTCCTCCGAGTTCGTGAACTCCGCGGCTGCCTTGCCGGCATTCCAGACCGCCTACGCCTTCACGCTGAAGCCGGAGCAATTGATCACGCTGTCGGGCGGCGATACGGCAGCGACCATCGCCGCGGCCGCCAACCAGACGAACGGCGCCAATGCGGCGATGGTCTATGGTACCGATGGCGGCATTGCGCCCTCCGGCCTGGTCGTCCTCGAGGACGACAAGAACGTGCAGCCGGTCTATCAGCCGACGCCGATCATCCGGGAGGCCATCTTGAAGGAAAATCCCAATATCGAGACGCTTTTGAAGCCCGTCTTCGAGAAGCTCGATCTCGTGACGCTGCAGGAACTGAACGGCCGCGTGCAGGTGGGCGGCGAACCGGCGAAGGCGGTCGCCGAGGATTTTCTGAAGAAGAACGGCTTCCTGAAGTAGGCTGATGTACGGGGGGTTGTCCGATGCTGGATCGGAAACCCCCGCGAAAGATGGGGCGAGCGGATCAATTCATGGCGATCGGTGTCATCCGGGAAATAGAGCGCAGACCCCTTACTATTATCGATAAGCTCGGCGTAATCATTGCGGCTCTGGCGCTTTATGGGGCGTTTCTTGCCCCCTTCGCGACATTCCGGGCAAACCGCATCGTCCAGGGGGAGGGAAAGGCGATCCTGGAAGCATTGCCGCCGTCGCTCGGCTACGGACTTCTTGCTCTTGTAATGTCCGGTGCCATCGTTGCGGTCCTGAGAACATCCGTTCTCGTGCGCATGGCGGCGGCCTTTGCGACCCTCGTCGCACTCTGCTTTCTCATCGGCAGCGCTGCGGCCAGCCTGACGCCGGCGGACAATGCCTATGCCCGCGTCTCGCCGGCCTCGGGCTTTTGGATACTCGTCCTTGCCTTTGCGCTTCTGGTCGCCGATGCGTTGACGCGGTTGAACCCCGGACCTGGCCTCCGGCTTCTATTCCTCGCGGGGGCCTTGGCGCTCATCGGCGCAATGCTCGCCACCGGGCAATGGAATGGTCTGTCGATCCTCAAGGAATATGCGAGTCGTGCCGAGACGTTCTGGGCCGAGGCCGGCCGCCACCTGACGCTGGCGCTTGGATCGCTCGCCGTGGCAACCGCCGTCGGACTGCCGCTCGGCATTCTCTGCCATCGCGTAGATCGGCTGCGGGCGGCGCTCTTGAATGTCCTGAACGCCATCCAGACGATCCCGTCGATCGCCCTTTTCGGCATCCTGATCGCCCCGCTCGGCTGGGTTGCGACGCATGTTCCGGGCGCTCATGCAATCGGCGTGCGCGGCATCGGCGTCGCTCCGGCCTTCGTCGCGCTCTTTCTCTATTCGCTGCTGCCGGTCGTCGCCAACACGGTCGTCGGCCTCGCCGGCGTGCCGCGCGCGGCCAACGATGCCGCTCGCGGGCTCGGCATGACCGAAGGGCAGCGGCTCGCCCGAGTCGAGTTTCCCTTGGCCTTTCCGGTCATTCTTGCCGGGATCCGCATCGTGCTCGTCCAGAATATCGGGCTTGCCACCATCGCCGCCCTGATCGGCGGCGGCGGCTTCGGCGTCTTCGTCTTCCAGGGCATCGGCCAGACGGCCATGGATCTCGTGCTGCTTGGTGCCGTGCCGACCGTCCTGCTCGCTTTTGCCGCAGCGATCGTCCTCGACGCCCTGATCGAAGTGACGGGTCCGAAACACAGCCGGGGCAAGGCCACATGATCGAATTCGACCGGGTCACCAAGCGATACGACGAAACCGAGGTGGTGAGCGACGTTTCGCTCACCGTCATGCCGCATACGATCACCGTCATCGTCGGGACATCGGGCTCGGGCAAGACGACGCTGATCAGGATGGTCAACCGTCTGGTCGAGCCGACCTCCGGCATGATCCGGATCGACGGCGAGGACAATCGCCTCGTGCCGGAATTCGAACTGCGCCGCCGGATCGGCTATGCGATCCAGGGGCACGGCCTCTTTCCGCACCGCACGGTCGCCGAGAACATCGCCACCGTACCGACGCTGCTCGGCTGGGAAAGGACGCGGATCAAGGCCAAGGTGGAAGAACTGCTGACCCTCTTCCAGCTCGATCCGGATTTCTTCGGGCCGCGCTATCCGCACGAGCTCTCCGGAGGCCAGCAGCAGCGCGTCGGCGTCGCGCGGGCGCTGGCGGCGGAGCCGAACCTGCTTCTGATGGACGAACCCTTCGGTGCGCTCGACCCGATCATCCGGGCCAAGGCGCAGGACGACCTGCTCGCCATCCAGAAGCATTTCGGCACGACGATCATCCTCGTCACCCACGACATGGAGGAGGCCTTCCATCTCGCCGACCGGATCGCCGTCATGGACAAGGGCGAAGTGGTGCAGCACGGAACGCCGGCCGAGATGCTGGTGCGCCCGGCAACGCCTTTCGTCGAGGAACTGATCGGCGCGACGGAAAGGCCATTCCGCCTGTTGGCCATCGAGACGGCAGGCGACGCCGTCGAACCCGGTGCGGCGGAGGGCACGCCGATACCGGAGGGCTTGAGCCAGCGCGAGGCCCTTTCCGAACTCCTGTGGTCCGGGCGCTCTGCCTTGCCGGTTGCGGCGGCGAACGGCTCCATCCTCGGCAAGATCAGCCTCGACGGCCTGGTCAAACGTGCCGCGAGGCCGCGGTGATGCCGTCGCTCCCGACGCTCCTGCGGCTGGCGGTATTCCTCGTCTTGCTGGCCTTCCTGCTGCAGCCCGGCTGGTTCGAGCCGCTATTCAAGCCGCTGGTGCAGGAGAATGCGCCGGCGGTCTACAATCGGGGCAGCATTTTCTGGCTGACGCTCCTCCATCTTCGAACCGTGCTCGTCGCGACTTTCGCCGCGACGCTTGTTGCCGTGTCGCTGGCGATCCTCGTGACGCGGGAGATGGGCGCCGAATTCCTGCCGCTGTCGCGCAGCCTCGTGAATATCGGCCAGACTTTCCCACCCGTGGCGGTGCTGGCGCTCTCGGTTCCGATCTTCGGCTTCGGCGAGAAGCCGACGCTGATCGCGCTTTTTCTCTATGGCTTGCTGCCGATCTTCGAGAATGCCCTGACGGGGCTGACGACGCTGCCGCCTGCGGTGATGGAGGCGGCGCGCGGTGCGGGCATGACCGAACGCCAAAGGCTTCTTCAGATCGAGCTTCCCCTGGCGCTGCCGGTGATCCTCACCGGCATCCGACTTGCGGTCGTGATCAGCCTCGCGACCGCAACGATCGGCTCGACCGTTGCCGCCAAGACCCTCGGCGAGGTCATCATTGCCGGCCTGCAGTCGAACAATCTCGCCTTTGTCCTGCAGGGCGGTCTCATCGTTGCGGCGCTCGCCGTGCTCATTCACGACCTGCTTCAGGCGCTGGAGCGCACGCTCGCCGGACGCACCCATGCATAGCGTCAGGCGTGCCATTCGGGAGCCCTGACGGGAAGCGGCGTTCGCCGGCCGATGAAAATGAATTTCACATTTTCTCCGAATGTTTGGATTTCTGTTGACGCGATGAAAATTCTATCCCAGTCTACGAAAATAAATTACGAAACGGGAACGGCATCAGCATGAAAGTCGGGATAATCGGACTCGGATTCCGTCTCGGATATCTGGGCTATGTCTTCAAGGCGATCGACGAAAGCTTCGTGATCGCCGGCTATGTCGACCCCGCCCCCGCCGGCCTCGCGACGCTTGCGGAAGAGGGCATTTCGGCGGGAAAGGCCTATGCCAAGCCGGAGGAACTGATTGCCGGCGAAAAACTCGACCTCTTGATGATCGGCTCGCCGAACCACATGCATCTGGATCACATCCGCATCGGACTCGAGGCGGGTCTCAAGGTCTTCTGCGAAAAGCCGATCGTCAGCACCATAGAGCAGAGCGTCGAACTTGCCGCGCTGCTGGCGAAGCATGGGCACGACCGGCTGATGGTGGGGCTGGTGCTGCGTTATGCGCCTATGTACCGCGATCTTCGCGCCGCCCAGGCGGCTGGAACCCTCGGCGAGATCGTTTCGATCGAGGCGGCCGAGCATATCGAACCCTATCATGGCGCCTTCTTCATGCGCGACTGGCGCCGCTATGGACGCTATGCCGGCAGCTTCATGCTCGAGAAATGCTGCCACGACCTCGACCTCTATAACGGCGTCGTCGGCGCCCGGCCGGAGCGGGTGGCGAGCTTCGGCGGGCGCAAGAGTTTCACCCCAGCCAATGATCCCGCCCGCGACGGCATCAACGACCTGCAACTGTTTCACCGCAAGCCGAGCGGCTGGCTCGGCTCCGACAAGGTCTTCGACAGCGACGGCGACATCATCGACTATCAGGTTGCGATCATCGAATACGCCAATGGCGTGGCGATGAATTTCCACACGAACCTCAACGTGCCGGACCAGTTCCGCCGCTTCTGCGTGATGGGTTCGCGCGGCATGGCGGAGGGCGACTTCATCCGCGGCTATCTCGACGTCCACGAGGCGCTCTCCGGCAGGAAGGTCGTCGAGAAGAAATATGCGACGGAAACAGCACTCTCGCAGCACTATGGTGCGGACGAGCAGATGGCGGCCGAGATCATCGCCCATGTCAAGCACGGCGGACCGCTGCCGGTCTCGCCGCTCGATGCGCTGGAGGCGGGCATCCTGGCGCTCTCCATGGACGAGGCGCGCATGAAGCGGCAGGTCATCGATCTCCGGCCGCTCTGGGACCGCTTCGACGAAGCCCTGCACGCCCGTGCGGCCTGAGGGGCAGGGGCATGAGTGTTCGCCGCAGCACCGTCATTTTCGCCTGGATACTGCTTCTTCCGGCCGTCCTCTACGTGACGGTAATCGTCGCATATCCGCTGGTCGATACGTTCATTCTGTCGTTTACGGATGCCTCGCTCAAGAAGACCACCAAATGGGTCGGCACTGCCAATTACGACAAGATTTTCAACGCGAGCTTTGCGGAAGTGATCATCCGGACCTTCGTCTGGACCGCCTTTTCGGTGGCGATCAAGATGATCATCGGCACCTTCGGCGCAGTGATGCTGAATGCCGCAGTGCCGGGGCGGGCGCTGTTCCGGGTGCTCACCATGCCGCCCTGGATCGTGCCGATGGCGATCGGCATCTTCATGTGGGGCTGGATGTATAACGGCCAGTTCGGGATGATCTCCGGCCTGCTGCAGAACCTGGGGCTGGTTAGCGGCCCGGTCGCCTTCCTGGCGCACGGCTCGACGGCTTTCTGGGCAACGATCATCACCGATGTCTGGATCGGCGTGCCGCTGGTGACCCTCTATATGCTCGCTTCGATGCAGGCGATCCCGCAGGATCTTTACGAGGCCGCCTGGACGGACGGCGCAGGGCGCTTCTACCGCTTCCGCCGCATCACCCTGCCGCTGCTTGTGCCGTCGATGATCACCATGTCGATGCTGTCGCTGATCGCCACCTTCAACTCCTTCGACATCATCTGGATCCTGACGCAAGGCGGCCCGAACGGCGACACGACGACGATGATCATCGACACCTATCGAACGGCCATCGGCTCGAAGAAATACGGTGAGGGTGCGGCGCGTGCGGTGCTGATCTGCATCTTCCTGTCGATCTTCTGCATCACCTATTTCCGCGTCACGCACCGCCTTGCCTCCGGAGAAAGCCGATGAGCCAGCCGGCCATGATCAACCGCTACCGCTGGTACGAGCTCGTCGGCATCTATGCAGGGATATTCGTCTTCCTGAGCTTCATTCTGGCGCCCTTCGTCGAAGGTTTCCTGGTGTCGCTGAAACCGCTCAGCCTGCTGTTTTCCTCGCCTTATCGCTTCTGGCCTGAGAACGGCTCCTTCGAAGCCTATAGGACCATGTGGGTAAGCGTGCCGGGATTTGCCCACTACATCTTCAATTCGTTCTTCGTGTCCTTCATCGTCACGGCGGTCGTGCTGGCGCTGGTCGTGCCGGCCGCCTACGCCTTCGCGCGCTTCAGGTTTCGGGGAAACGGGGCGTTGCTCGGCGCCTTCCTGGCGGTCAACATGTTTTCGGGCGCCGTGCTGCTGATCCCGCTCTTCCGTCTGATGCGCAGCATGGGCGTGCTCAACACCTATTTCGCGATGATCGTGCCCGGCGTCGCCTTCCTCATTCCCTCGGCGATCTGGCTCCTGCGCACCTATATGCTGCGCATCCCGCGCGAATTGGACGAAGCGGCCTTCGTCGATGGCGCCAGCCATTTCTATACGCTTCGCCGCGTGATCCTGCCGATCGCCATGCCCGGCATCACCGTGGTCGCGATCACCACGTTCATCGGCTCCTATGCCCAGCAGTTCATCTTCGCGCTGACCTTCAACTCCAAGACCGAATACATGCCGTTGCCGGTCGGGCTCTTTGCCTATTTCGGCCGCCAGGAAGTCGTCTGGAACGAGTTGATGGCCGCAAGCTTCGTCGGCATCGCGCCGGCGGTGATCGTCATCTTCTTCCTTCAACGCTATCTCGTCAGCGGTCTGACCGCCGGCGCGGTGAAACAATAAGCAACCACCAGAGAACGGGAGTCTTACAGTGACCATCGCTTACAAAACCGGGTTTCTTGCGCTTGCCCTGCTCGGATCGACCGCGCTCGCCGCACAGGCCGCCGACCAGGAGATCAGCTGGATCTATTGCGGCGACAAGATCGACCCGATCCACGAGAAATACATCAAGGAATGGGAAGCCAAGAACCCCGGCTGGAAGGTGACGCCGGAAGTCGTCGGCTGGGCGCAGTGCCAGGACAAGGCGACGACGCTCGCCGCGGCCGGCACGCCGGTTGGCATGGCCTATGTCGGATCCCGTACCCTCAAGGAATTCGCCGAGAACGAACTGATCGTTCCGGTGCCGATGACCGAGGAAGAGAAGAAGAGCTACTACCCCAACATCGTCGACACGGTAACCTTCGAGGGCAATCAGTGGGGCGTGCCGATCGCCTTCTCGACCAAGGCACTCTATTGGAACAAGGACCTCTTTAAGCAGGCCGGTCTCGACCCGGAGACGCCGCCGAAGACCTGGGCGGACGAGATCGCCTTCGCAAAGCAGATCAAGGAAAAGACCGGTATTCCGGGCTATGGTCTGCCGGCGAAAACCTTCGACAACACGATGCACCAGTTCATGCATTGGGTTTACACCAACAACGGCAAGGTGATCGACGGCGATAAGATCGTCATCGACAGCCCCGAAGTGCTGGCGGCGCTGCAGGCCTACAAGGATATCACGCCCTATTCCGTCGAAGGCGCAACCGCTTACGAGCAAAACGAAATTCGGGCCATCTTCCTCGACGGCAAGGTCGGCATGATCCAGGCCGGCTCCGGCGCCGCCGCGCGCCTGAAGGAAACGAAGATCAATTGGGGCATTGCGCCGCTGCCGCTCGGCCCCTCGGCCAAGGGCGAAGGCACGCTCTTGATCACCGACAGCCTGGCGATCTTCAAGGATACGGGCGTCGAGGAAAAGGCGATCGAATTCGCGAAGTTCATCACCTCTCCCGGTCCGCAGGGCGAGTACGAACTGCAGGGCGGCGCGGGGCTGACGCCGCTGCGCCCGTCGCCGAAGGTCGATGAATTCGTCAAGGCCGATGCATCCTGGAAGCCCTTGATCGACGGGATCGCCTATGGTGGACCCGAGCCGCTCTTCAAGGACTACAAAGGGTTCCAGAACACCATGATCGAGATGGTCCAGTCGGTCGTTACCGGCAAGGCGGAACCGGCCGATGCCTTGAAAAAGGCTGCTGCCGATCTCGAGCAGTACAAGTAAGCCCGAGGGGACCGCGGGAACTCAATCCTCGCGGTCCCGCCTATTCGCGGATAAGCCGCCTTCGCCGGCGGTCGGAGACAGTGACTTGGGACAGCTCAATCTCAACAAGGTTCAGAAATTCTACGGCACATACGAGGTGCTGAAGAGCGTCGAACTCGAGGTGAAGAACGGCGAATTCGTGGTCTTCGTCGGCCCCTCCGGCTGCGGGAAGTCGACGCTGCTCAGAATGATCGCCGGTCTCGACGAGACGACCGCCGGCGACATCGTCATCGATGGCAAGCGGGTCAACGACCTGCCGCCGGTCAAGCGCGGCATCGCGATGGTCTTCCAGTCCTATGCGCTCTATCCGCACATGACCGTGTTCGAGAACATTGCCTTTCCGCTGCGCGTGGAAAAGATGGCGGAGGAGAAGCTGAAAGCAAAGGTCGAGCATGCGGCGCGCATCCTCCATCTCGACCAGCGACTGCAGCAGAAACCGGGCATGCTTTCCGGCGGTCAGCGCCAGCGCGTGGCGATCGGCCGGGCGATCGTGCGCGAGCCGAAGATCTTCCTCTTCGACGAGCCGCTCTCGAACCTCGACGCGGCGCTACGCGCCGACATGCGCATCGAGCTCGCGAAACTGCATCGGCAATTGAAGGCAACGATGATCTACGTCACCCACGACCAAGTCGAGGCGATGACGATGGCGGACCGGATCGTCGTGCTGAATGCCGGTGAGATCGCCCAGACCGGCGCGCCGCTCGAGCTCTATCACAAACCGGCCAACATCTTCGTCGCCGGCTTCATCGGCCATCCAAAGATGAATTTTCTGCCGGTCACCTGCATCGGCGTGCGCGAGGACGGCGTTGAAATCGACTACAGAGGACAGACCGCGGTCGTACCGGTTACGGCCCGCAGCGGCATGGTTGGCCGTTCGCTGACGCTTGGCGTGCGGCCGGAGCACATCCAGACGGGCTCCGCCGACCTGACGCTGGTGATCAACCCGTCGGTCATCGAGCGCCTCGGAGCACACACGGTTGCCTACGCTTCGCTCGGTGGCGAGGGCGAGAACTATTGCGCCATGCTGCCGGGTACCGCCGTCATCCGCGCGGAAGAACAGGTGACGACCGGCATCCGCGCCGGCGACTGCCACCTGTTCGACGAAAATGGCGTTGCCTTCGAGCGTCGGGTCGAGATGACCGACATCGATCTGGCCCTCTTCGATCCGGCGGCCTGAGCGTGACCGTGGCGATACGACTGCTGGGCCCCGACGAGGTCGGGACCTTCCGGCGCATCCGCCTCGAGGCGCTGCGCACCGAGCCCGATTCCTTTGCCAGCAGCGCGGCGGATTGGGAAAAGCTTTCAGACGAAGAATGGCGCCGGCGGCTGACCGACAATCCCGTCTTCGTCGCCTTCCGCCGCGGCGAACCGGTGGGCATCATGGGCCTGCTGCGGCAGAGCGCCAGCATGATGGCGCATCGCGCCACCGTGGTCATGGTCTACGTGCATCGGAGCTTGCGCGGCAGCGATGCTGCAGGGCTGCTGCTCGCAGCGGTGACCGACCACGCGCGGCATCAAGGCATCCGGCAATTGGAGCTGTCGGTCAGCGCTGAAAACGCGGCGGCAATCGCCTTTTACCGCCGCGAGCGGTTCGAAGCGGTCGGTCGCATTCCCGGCGGCTGCATCCGCAACGGCCGGGAAGTCGACGACATCATCATGGTCCGGCGGATCGTCGATTGAACAATGAGTGCCGGCGCAGTCAGAGCGTCGAATTGAGCGCGCCGCCGTCGAGCAGCAGGTTCTGGCCGACGATATAGCCGGCATACTGGCTGCACAGGAATGCCGCGGCGGCGCCGAACTCGCTCGGCGTGCCGATGCGCCCGGTCGGATTCTGCGCATATTCCTCGGCGCGAGCCTCTTCGAGCGAAATCCCGCGTGCCTTGGCGGATTTTTCAAGCAGTTTTTCCAGACGCTCCGTCTCATGCGAACCGGGCAGCAGGTTGTTGATGATGACGCCGTGACGGGCGACCTGACGGGCCGTGCCGGCAACGAAGCCGGTGAGCCCGGTGCGGGCGCCGTTGGAGAGACAGAGTTCTGGGATCGGCGATTTCACCGAGGCCGAGGTGATATTGACGATGCGGCCCCATTTCCGCTCGATCATGCCGGGGATCAAGGCCTTCATCAGCAGGATCGGCGCCAGCATATTGGCCCTGATCGCCTCCAGCCAATTGTCTTCGGTCACGCTCGACCAGTCGCCGGGCGGCGGCCCGCCGGCATTGGTGACAAGGATATCCGGACGCGGCTCCGCCCGCATGAGCGCTTCGCGGCCATCCTCCGTGGTGACGTCGGCGGCGACGATCCGGACCTCCACGCCATATTCCTTGCCGATGGCGCGCGCCGTCTCGCGAAGCTGTTTCGGCTCGCGCGCATTGAGCGTCAGGATGACGCCCGCCTCGGCGAGCTTTTCAGCGACGCCTCGGCCCAGCCCCTTGGAACCGGCGCAGACCAACGCCCGCTTGCCTTTGATACCCAAATCCATCGTATGCTCCGATTTTCACTTTTGGCCAGTTTGCCCTCACAGGTTCACAAACTGGCGGCTGATATTGAGCGACGTCACACTCGCCTGGCCATGTCGGCCACTGCCTCTGACAGTAAGGCAATCTCCGACGCCGTGTTCAGATAGCTTACCGACGCCCTGGCGATATGGTCCAGTCCTCGTGCGGTCATATCGAGCGGCGTATAGGGAACACCATTCGCACCGATCGCGATTTGCCGTTCGGCGAGTGCCGCACGAATGTCGGCCGCCGGAACGCCCTTGACCGTAAAGGAGACGATACCGGAGAGTTCTGTTCCCAGATCCCGCAGCGTCACATTCGGAATACCGCGCAGATTGTCGCGCAGCGCGCTGGAGAGTCCGCTGATCCGCGCGCGGATCGCTCCGAAGCCGAGGGTCCGTGCCTGGCGAATGGCAGCGCCCAACCCGAAAATCAGCGCCGGCGAAATCTCGCCCGCCTCGAACCGGCGTGCGTCGTTGCGGAATTTGACGACCCCATCGACGATCGGCCCCGAAAGCACATCGAGAGAGCGCGGCGTCAGCCGTGGCAGGAACTCTTGTCTGACATAGAGGATCGCCGTGCCGCGCGGCGCCCGGAGGAATTTCCGGCCTGTTGCCTTCAACACATCGCATCCGAGCGAGGCGACATCGATCGGGATCTGGCCGAGGGCCTGGGCGGCGTCGATGAAATAGGGAATGCCGGCCGCCTTGGTCACGCGGCCCACGGCCGCCGCGTCGTTGATGAGGCCGCCATTCGCGGGAAGCCATGTGAGCGATACCAGACGCACGCGATCGTCGATCATCGATGCCAACGCCGAGGCGTCGACGCTGCCGTCATCACGGGCGGGAATTGTCTCGATCCGCGCTCCGGCCCGCGCCGCGGCCTCTTGCATTGTGGCGAGATTGCCGCCCCATTCCTGGCGACCGACGAGAATGCGGTCACCGGCGACAAGCGGCGGCAAGGCCGAGAAAGCCGCGCCCCAGGCGGCCGACCCACTGGTGAGGAAGGCAATCTCGTTCGGATCGGCGCCGATCAGTGCGGCCGTGTCGGCGCGCACCTCTTCCAGAAGCGCGCTCGTTCCACTCGCCGCTTCCATCGGTCCCTCGATCGCTTCCTTGCGCAGGTAGTCCCAGATCGCCGCAAGTACCGCTTGCGAGGGCAGCGAGGCGCCGGAATGATTGAAATGCATTCCGGCCCCACAGCCGGGAGTCTCCGCACGAAGCTGCTCCACGTCGAGTGCTTCCTTCATGCGGCAGGCCCCAGCTCCACCAGTGCGTCGACCTCGACCATAGCACCGGCGGGCAGCGCGGCCACGCCCACGGCGGCACGCGCGTGCCGCCCCGCTTCGCCAAACACCTCGACGAACAGGTCCGATGCGCCATTGGCGACTTGCGAGTGCGCCGTGAAGGCCGGCGTCGAGGCGATGAAGACGCCGAGCCGAACGACACGCCGGACCGCCGCCAACGTGCCATCGGTTGCCGCCGCAATCTGCGAGAGGACGCCGATCGCAGCATATTCGGCCGCGATGCGACCTGCCTCCTCAGAAACGCCGGTGCCGAGGATCCCGGTCAGGACCTCTTCATCCCTCACGCTGATCTGCCCTGAAACGGTGAGGAGGTTGCCGGTTCGAGCCGTCGAGACGTAATTCGCCGCCGGCGCCGAAGCTCCCGGCAATCGATGGCCGAGGGCAGAAAGTTTGGATGCGATGGTCGCTGACATGGCGGTCTCCCTTTGGAAATGCCGAGAGAATGCGACGGTCCTTCGATTGCTTCCAATTCAAACTGCGCTATGGTGCGATCGATTACGCTAATGCCACGACGAAAGAGCCCATGCGCACATCCCGCACCATGCCGCCGCTGCAGGCCTTGCGGGCCTTCGAAGCGGTGGGTCGCTTGCTCAGCTTCCGCAAGGCGGGCGAAGAGTTGCTGATCACCCAAAGCGCAGTGAGCCACCACATCAAGCAGCTCGAGGAGACGCTCGGCGTGCGGCTGTTCGTCCGCAAAGCCAAGAGCATCGAATTGACGATCGAGGGGGCGGACTATCTCGGCAGGACCACCGAAGCCTTCGGGATTATCGCCGGCGCGACTTCCGAGATTCGCTACCGCGCTGCCAGGCAACGCGTGCGCGTCAGCGTCCTTCCCTCCTTTGCCGCCAACTGGCTGGTCTCCCGTCTTTCCCGGTTCATGATCGAGCATCCTGAGATCGAGGTGGACCTCGAGCCGACATTGGGTCTCACGACCTTCGAAACCGGCGATGTCGACCTGGCCATACGCTTCGGTGCCGGGCAGTGGGATGGGATGTTGGCGGAGCGGTTGATGAACGAAGAGCTGAGCCCCGTGTTGAGCCCGAGCCTCTACGGCGATGGATCACGCTTCGCAAGGCCGGCGGATTTGCTCGCCCAGACCCTGCTCGAGTCCAGCAAGCCCGTGGACTGGCAGCTTTGGTGCGGCGAAGCCGGTGTCGACTATCGGCGCGGCCGAATACTTCAGCTGACCGACTACAACATCGTGCTTCAAGCGGCTCTCAATGGGCAAGGTGTCGCGATCGGGCGCCTGCATATGGTGCGCGACCATCTTTCGGCCGGACGGCTCGTGCAACCTTTCGCGCACTCGGTCCGGTCCGATCGGATCGCCTACTGGATCGTCACGCCAAAAGGTCGCCGACCGGCCCCCGCCGCAGAAATCTTCGCTTCCTGGCTGAAGGAAGAGGCGGCATCACCGCCTTCGCCGCTCCGCTAACAAGCGACACGGAGGCTGACGTGTCGACGGCGATCATTACAGCAGCCCGTCATCCCCATAGAGGAAGTCCCGACTGCGGGCTGCACTGGAGCCGGACGTGTGCGTTTGGGCTGCGGAGTCGCGTATCGTATCGAGATGTTCACGCCGGTGCGGATCGCTTATGATCGGCCAGATATCGCGCCGCGCCCGCCGATAGGGCGTTTTCGCCGGATCGTTGGGGTAGGGCGTTCCGGCCGAGCAATAGAGGATCTGCGACGCGATCTTGGAGAACGAGGCGTAGAAGTGGTTGGTGGATTTGACCACCAGGATTTTCTTCGCATTCGGATCGATACCCATCACCGAGAACAGGCTCGGGTCGAAGCTTTGGGCGCGAGTCGAATTGAGAATGATGTCGATACCGCGATACTGAAGGTGCGCTGCGTCGCCGAAGGGGGCGAAGCTCTCGCCGAAGCGCATTTCGGCATTGCGCACCAGCCGCACCACCCTGACGATGCCGTCGATCGGATGGCCCGTGCCGGGGGCCGATTTCGCCCCGAAGCGCAAAGGAATTTCGGCGCCTTCGCCCGCCGCCATGCAAATCTGCACGGCCATCGGATCCCAGATGGTGCCGATCGCCGCGTCCGTCACACCGTTCGCGAGCAGTTCCCCGAGCACGACCGTCGCATCGCCCGCCGTGCCGCCGCCGGGATTGTCCCACATGTCGGCGATTACGACCGGACCTGCAGGTGCGGCGATCGCCGCGGCGACCGCCTGCCTTTCGTCGATTTCCGGCATGCGGAAGGTGCCGCGCCTTTCGAAAAGCTCGAGGCCGAGTTCGCGAGCGAGCGCTTGGCCCTTTTCCGGACGGCCATCGGTGACGACAACCGTCTTGGTGCCCATCTCCGGAACGTCGCCGGCCATGAAGCCGTGCACGACCGACAGCGACAGGACGTCCGGATCCTCCCGCTCGATCCGCATCAGCTTGTCGACGAAGCTGCGCATCGGTTCGCGCGACGTCGGAAAGACGTCGATCATCCGGCAGTCGAATACCGACATGACCGGTCGAACGCGCCCTTCGAGCGTGTCGACGGCAATGCGCCAGAGGTCTTCGGCGCGATCGACGAAATCCGTGTGCGGAAATTCCTTGAAGAAGACGAAGAAATCGGCGGCCGCAACACGCTTTTCAGTAAGATGGCTGTGCGGATCGAGCTCGACGCAGACGAGCACCTCCGGCCCGACGATCTCGCGCACGCGCGTCAGGAGATCGCCCTCCGTATCCTCGTAGCCGTCGGCGACCATCGCACCATGCAGCCCGAGCACCACGGCGTCGACGGGGAGGGCCGAACGCAATTGCCCGAGGATCTCGTCGCGCAATGTCTCATAGGTTTGCCGGTTGACCAGCCCGGCGGGGTCCGCCCAGGCCGCGGTGCCCTCGATCAGCTGCCAGCCCTTCTCCGCCGCCACGCGGCGGCCCACGGTGATCGGCGCGGTGCAGAGCGTCGGCGTTTCCGGATGCTTGCCAGGAGGCGCATAAAGCGACGCTTCGAAGGCGCGCCTGTCGATGCAGATGGGAGAGAAGGTGTTCGTTTCGGTTGCCAGGGCCGCTGTAAAAATGCGCAATGCCGTCGCCTTCCTCAATCACCCATCGGATTCGGCAGATAACCGGTGAAGCCAGAGATCTTCCACCGGCCTTCATGCAGCCTGCAATAATAGACCGTTTGCCACTTCAGGACATCGGCGCTGCCGTCGGCTTTCCTGATCTCGCCATCGAACTTCTTTCGGGCGAGCGCCCGATCGCCGTTGATCTCGATGTCCTCGAGCGTCGTGGTGGTGAAAATCGCCGTGCGCGCGTCCTCCGAGAAGGACTGCTCGGCAAAATCCAGGGCTTGGCGCAGCCACTCGTCGCGATAGGCGGCAAGCGACGGAAACGCCAGCCGCCAATTGTCAGGGCTTGCCGTCCGTTTTCCATCGATGCCGATGAAACCCTCTTCGACAAAATCGGCGGCCACCAGCGACCAGTCGGCGGCAAGGAAAGCGTCGATGTCCCGCGTCACCAGCATCTCCCAGATCTGTCGCCGGGCGGCGTCGCTGACGGGGAACGGATTCTGGAAGGGATTCCGCATGTGTTCGCCCCATATTGAAATTCTTTTCATGATTGGCGTTTTTCTCTGGCCAAAATTGTCTTTCTGTGGTGATTTGTCAACGTAATGCGAAAATAATTTGCACAAGGCTCCTGATGTCCATCAAACGCTATGGCACCGAAGAGATCGGGGCGGGCGGAAAATCGCTGCCTTTCGCGCGGGCCGTGGAGGTAGACGGCTGGCTCCATGTGTCCGGGCAGGTTGCCATGGAAAATGGCGAGATCGTCGACGGGAACATCGTCGCCCAGACCCACCGGGCGATCGGCAATCTGCTGGCCATTTTGAAGGAGGCCGACTACGGTATCGAGCACGTGGTGAGAGTCGGCGTCTGGCTGGACGACCCGCGCGATTTCTGGAGCTTCAACAAGATCTATCAGGAATATTTTGGAGCTCATCCGCCGGCGCGTGCCTGCGTGCAGTCTTCGATGATGGTCGATTGCAAGGTGGAGATCGACTGCGTCGCCTATAAGCCCAAGGACGCCCAATATGTCGCGGGATGAGGAAAAGTGCGTGCGGATTTCCGCCCGCATCCCGCGGCTCAGATAGGAGTGGCCGTCCGGATGGATATATTCGCAACCTTGCAGCATGAAAAGGAGCGGCTCTCGCAGTCGGAGAGCCGCATCGCCGACATTCTGCTCAACGACTTCGAATTTGCCGTCAACGCATCGATCATTGAGCTTGCGGGGAAGGCGGATGTCTCGCCGCCGACGGTGACGCGCTTCTGCCGGCGGCTGGGCTGCGACAGCTTTTCCGATTTCAAGGTGCAACTCGCCCGCACCGCCTATGTCGGGATGCGCTACCTGAAGCCCGAGCCGAAAAGCCAGGAGACCGGCGATGTGGCCCAGGACATCATCGCCAAGGCGCAGAACGCGCTGTTCCTGCTGCATCGTTCGCTCGACCTTGCAGCCCTCGAACAGGCGGCCGACCGGCTAGCCGGCGCGGAAATGATCTACGCGTTCGGGTCGGGCGGCAATTCCTCGATGATTGCCGGCGAATTGCAGAACCGCCTCTTCCGCCTCGGCCTGCGCATCACCGCGAGCTCCGACCACAGCATGCAATTGATGCTCGCGGCAGCCGCCAGGCAGAGCGATGTGATCATCGGCTCGTCTTTTTCGGGTCGCAACGCCGAGCTGGTGCGTGCCTTCGGCCTTGCCCGCGAAGCGAAGGTGCCGACCATCGCGCTTACCCAGACCGGCAGCCCGGTGGCGCGCGCCGCCGACATCACCGTTCCGGTCGACCTGCCGGAAGGCAACAACATCTACCGTCCGACATCCACGCGCATCGCCTATGTGGCTCTGGTCGACATCCTTGCCAGCCTGGTGGCTTACCGTGTCCAGCCGCAGGCCACCGCAACGCTCAGGCGCATCAAGCAGCAGCTGGTCGCGCATAGGGATGGCGACGATCGCCAGCTTCTCGGAGACTGATGTGGCAGAGCAACCGCCCAAGCCGAAATCCGTAGCGATCGTCACCGGCGCAGCCGGCGACATCGGCCGGGCCATTGCCCGTCGCCTGGCGGATGGACACGACGTCGTTCTCCTCGCCGATATGGACGGCGATGCCGGAGCCAAGGTCGCGCGTGAACTCGGCGTAGAGGAACGGTTCGCCGCCGTCGCCTGCGATGTGACGGATGCGGCGAGCGTGGCGGCCATGGCCGCAGCCGCGGGGGAGCGTGGCGTCGTCCATACGCTCGTCAACAATGCCGGCGCGGCGCGCGCCGCCAGCCTGCAGGATACGACGCAGGACATCTGGCGGATGGACAATGCGCTCAATCTCGAAGCCGCCTTCCTCTGCTTCCGGGCGGTCGAGGACATGCTGAAGGAGAGCAGGGGTTCGGTCGTCAATATCGCCTCGGTGAATGGTGTCGGCGTCTTCGGACATCCGGCCTATAGCTGCGCCAAGGCCGGCCTCCTGCATCTGACCCGGCTCATCGCCGTCGAATACGGCAAGTTCGGCATCCGCTCGAATGCGGTGGCGCCGGGCACGGTGCGCACCCGGGCCTGGGAAGCCCGCGCCGCGGCCAATCCGCAGGTCTTCGAGGAGGCCAAGCGCTGGTATCCGCTTCAGCGCATCGTCAACCCCGAAGACGTCGCCAATGCCGTCGATTTCCTGGCCGGGCCGCAAGCCGGCGCCATATCGGGCGTGTGCCTGCCGGTCGACTGCGGCCTGACAGCCGGCCAGGCCGAACTCGCCCGCACCTTCTCGCAGTCCAGCCATTATTGACCAATCCCCTTGGAGGATGCTGATGCAGCCGGTTTCATATCGCCTCGAATCTGCCTGGCAGCCGGATGGCGGCCCCAACGGTCGCTTCACCTTAAGTCTCTTCAACCTCTCCGGCAGGGCGCTGAGCGGCTTCCGTCTCGTCTACACCTCGCTCACTCGCGTCATCGATCCGGCTGCCTGCGAGAACGCCGTCTTCCTGCGCCGCAACGCCAATTTTCATGAATTCGCCCCGCCCGAGGGGCTGACCCTTCAGCCGGGGGAAAGCTGGACCTTCGTGGTCAGCGGTCTGCACCGGCAGGCCAAGCACTGCAGCGACGGGGCGAAGTCGGCTTATCTGACGCTCTCCGATGGCAAGCATGTGCCGGTGGCGGTCTCGGACCTTAGGCTCGAGGGTGCCACGAGCGAACCGCCGCCGGTCCGTCTGCCCGAAGGACGGCTCGACCTGCCCTTCGCGCTGCAGCCCTGGCCGGCGAAGATCGACGCCGTGGCAGGAGATGAATTTCCCGTGGTCCTCTACCCGGCCGCGGGAAGCAGCCCGGAGGATGTCGAGGCAGTTTCGAACGTGCTGGCGCTGTTTCATCGGCTCTTTGCCGCCGGGCACGCTCCCTTCAGCCTCGCACCATCGGAGCAAGGGGTGCCGATTGTCTTCGCAAAGGGTGCTGATTTGGCTCCCGAGGCGTACCATCTTACCTTCTCCCCCCGCGAGATCCGGCTTGAATATAGCGCGGCAGCCGGACGGCAGTACGGGCTGACGACGCTCGCGCAGCTCCTCGACGCCGCGCGCAGCCATGCCGGCAGATTCCGTTTTCCTGCCTCGGGTACGATCGCCGACCAACCGCGCTACGGTTGGCGCGGCTGCCATCTCGACGTGTCGCGGCAGTTCTATCCGACTGCCGACGTCCTGCGGCTGATCGATATTCTCGCCTGGTTCAAGCTCAATATCTTCCACTGGCACCTGACCGACGACGAGGCCTGGCGCTTGGAAATTAAGGCTTTTCCGACCCTGACGACCCTCGGCGTACTGCGCGGGCCTGACGAGCCGCTGCTGCCGCAGCTCGGCAACGGGGCGGAGCCCTCGGGCGGCTTCTACAGCCAGGAGGACGTCAAGGCGATTGTCGGCCATGCGGCCGGTCTCAATGTCGAGGTGGTGCCGGAGATCGACATCCCCGGCCACAGCACTGCGGCGCTCGTGGCACTTCCCGATCTTGCGGATGGCCAGGAGGCGCCGGAGAGCTATCATTCCGTCCAGGGCTATCCCAACAACGCGCTCAATCCAGCCGTCCCGCTCACCTACGAATTCCTCGAGAAGGTCTTCGACGAAATGGTTGAGCTTTTCCCGAGCCGCTATCTCCACATCGGCGGCGACGAGGTGGCGAACGGCTCGTGGCTCGCCTCGCCCCTGGCACGCAGGCTGATGGAAGAGGAGGGCATTTCCGGCACCTTCGCGCTCCAGTCTTTCTTCCTCAAAAAGGTGAAGCAGATGCTGACGGCGCGCGGCCGCAAGCTCGTCGGCTGGAACGAGGTCGCCCATGGCGGCGGCGTCGGAACCGAGGACACGCTGCTGATGGCGTGGGAGAACCCCAAGGTCGGCATCGAACTGGCGCACGAGGGCTATGACGTCGTCATGACGCCCGGCCAGGCCTACTACCTCGACATGGCCCAGGCGGAAGCCTGGCAGGAGCCCGGCGCAAGCTGGGCCGGCACGGCAACGCCGGCGCATACCTATGCCTACGAGGCGGAAGGCGAGTTCCCGGAAGAGCTAAAGAGCCGAATGAAGGGCGTGCAGGCCTGCATCTGGTCGGAGCATTTTCTGTCGCGCGGCTATTTCAACCGGCTCGTCTTCCCGCGCCTGTCGGCGATCGCCGAGGCGGCCTGGACGCCAAAGGCTGAGAAGGACTGGCTGCGCTTTGCGGCGATCGCTCCCCTGAGCCCGATCTTGTGAGTTTTGAGTCATGCGGATCGCCGTTGGCGGAATCCACACGGAATGCAGCACCTATTCGCCCGTCCTGATGTCGGTCGAGGACTTTCGGGTCTTGAGGGGCGAGGAACTGCTGAGGGCCGACAATTTCAGCTTTCTCGACGCTGAGGATGTGGAACACGTTCCGCTGCTCCATGCCCGCGCCGTCCCCGGTGGGCCGGTTTCCCGGCCGGCCTATGTGGCCTTCAAGGCGGAGTTCCTGGAAGGGTTGAAGGCAGCCGTGCCGATCGACGGACTCTATCTCGCCATGCATGGCGCGATCAAGGTCGACGGCTTGGACGATGCGGAGGCCGACTGGATTTCGGCTGCCCGTGACGTCGTCGGTCCCGGCTGCCCGATTGCCGTCAGCTATGACCTGCACGGCAATGTCAGCCAGCGGATCATCGACCAAATCGATATTTTCGCCGCCTATCGCACGGCGCCGCATATCGATACGCGCGAAACCATGGTGAGGGCGTGGACGATGCTGGTCGAGGTGCTGCGCACCGGCGCGCGGCCGGGCGTCGCCTGGGCGCCCGTGCCGCTGCTCCTGCCAGGAGAGAGGACCTCGACGGAGGACGAGCCTGCGGCAAGCCTTTATCGAGTCCTGCCCGAGATTAATGTTCGGGCCGGCATCCTCGATGCTAATCTGATGGTCGGCTATGTCTGGGCGGACGAGCCGCGGGCCACCGCCTGCGCGGTCGTGACCGGATCGGACCAGGAAGCCACTTTGAAAGCGGCGGAGGAAATCGCCGCAAGCTACTGGGATGCCCGAGAAAAATTCCGTTTCGGTTCGGTGACCGGAGCCCTAGAAGCCATGCTCGACATTGCCGAAGCGGCAACGACGCGACCGATCGTTCTCGCCGACTCGGGCGACAACCCGACCGGCGGCGGCGTCGGCGACCGCGCCGACGTGTTGAAGGCGCTTCTGGCACGTGATTGGCAGGACGCGCTCATTGCCGGAATTGCCGATCGGCCGGCGGTAGAGGCATGCTTTGCCGCAAGCGAAGGCTCGACCCTGGCCCTTCGGATCGGCGGCAGCCTCGACCCCTCGGGTGCTGCCGTCGAAGCGGCGAAGATCGTCAGGCTTTACGATCCCGGCTTGCTTGCGGAACGGCAGGCGGTGGTTCAGGTCGGCGGCATCACCGTCGTGCTTTCGGCCCGGCGGCGGCCCTATCACAATATCGAGGATTTCCGCCGGCTCGGTCTCGACCCGCAGGCGGTCCGCCTGCTGGTCGTCAAGTCCGGTTACCTTTCACCGGAACTCGCGCCGATCGCCAATCCCAACCTGATGGCGCTCACCGACGGTGTCGTCAATCAGGACATCGAGAAGCTCGCGAGCGAGCGCCGCCAGCGGCCAATCTTCCCCTTCGATCGCGATTTCGACTTCACCCCGAAGGCGCGGCTGTCCGCCCGCTGGACCTGACGCCGCAGCCGCACGACCCCGCTCGATGCCTCGGGCGGACAGAACTGACCTCGCCCCTTCCGCGGAACACCCCTCCATGTCTTCGTCGCTGCTCACGGCCATGCGAAACCCGGTCATTCGCGCGAGCATGCTCGCGATATTCCTCTTCGGCTTCGCCGGCGCCGCGACCTCGCCCTATCAGTCAGTGGTCGGCATCACCGAACTCGGTCTCGGCAACGCGTTCTATTCGGCGCTGATCTTCGCCGCCGCCCTACTCAACGTCATTGCCAGCGTCACCGTCGGCATCGTCGCGGACCGCGTCGGCAATTACCGCACGCTGATGCTGGCGGTCATTCTGTTCGGCGTTGTCGGCTATGGGATGGTCTATGCTTGGCCGGCGAAGGCGAGCTTCGTGATTGCCACGCTGCTGCTCCTGCCGATCTACGGGGCCCTCAATTCGCTCCTCTTCGCCAATGTACGCACAGCGGCCAACCACATGGGCGGCAGGGACGCGGCTGCGGTCAACTCGGCAGTGAGGGCTGCCATCTCGCTTTCCTGGGTGCTGGTCCCGGGCGTGGTCGGCTTCGTGCTCGCAGCGCGCGGCAGCATGCTGCCGGCCTATCTGCTGGCGAGTCTCGGCTGCGCCGCCAACCTCATCCTCGTCGCTTTCCTGTTGCCGCCCACAGCCGGTGTCGGCTCAGCCCTCGGCAAGCGGCTTTCCTATCTCGCTTCCCTCGGCGAGATCCTGTCGCCGCGGGTACTCGGGCGGCTTGTCGCCATCGCGCTGATTTCCTCGACCCTACATGTCAATGCGGCGGTCCTTCCCTTGATCGTCACCGGTGCGGCCGGCGGCACCGCTACCGACATCGGCATCGTCGTCGGCGTCGTGGCGCTGTTGGAAGTGGCCTTCATTCTGGTCTGGGGCCGCATTCAATACAGCCTCAGCCATGTCGATGCCCTGGCGCTCGGCACCGCTGTCTACGTGGTCTATCTGGCGCTGCTCGGTTTGTCGGACCGGCCTTGGCACGTTTATGCGCTGACCCTCGCCAGCGGCCTCGGTGCGGCGGCGCTGATCAGCATCCCGGTCACCTACCTCCAGGACCTGATTGCCGATCGGCCGGGGCTTGGCAGTTCGCTGATCGCGGTGAACATCTTTTTGGGCGGGGCGTTCAGCGCTGCGCTCTTTGCGATCGGCACGCGCTTCAGCGACTATTCCGGGACGGCGCTGCTCGGCGCTGCGGCCGGGCTCGCAGGGCTGGTGCTGCTCCTTTTGCTCGACGGCAAGCGTGCCAGGATTGCGGCATCGTAGGAGCCGGGCAGCGGGAGGCCGCGGGGCAGCTCCCCGCCATTTCGTCAGTTGCCGAGGATGCCCGGGAGCCGCAGGCCCTGTTCCTTGGCGCAATCGACCGCGATGTCGTAGCCCGCATCGGCATGGCGCATGACGCCCGTTGCTGGATCGTTCCAGAGTACCCGTTCGATGCGGCGGGCGGCATCTTCCGAGCCGTCGCAGCAGATGACGACGCCCGAATGCTGCGAAAAGCCCATGCCGACTCCGCCGCCATGGTGCAGCGAGACCCAGGTGGCACCCGACGCGGTGTTGAGCAGTGCGTTCAGGAGCGGCCAGTCGGACACGGCGTCGGAGCCGTCCTTCATGGCTTCGGTCTCGCGGTTCGGCGAGGCGACGGAGCCGGAGTCGAGATGATCGCGGCCGATGACGACCGGTGCGCTGAGCTCGCCGGTCCTGACCATCTCGTTGAAGGCGAGGCCGAGGCGGTGGCGGTCGCCAAGACCCACCCAGCAGATGCGCGCTGGGAGGCCCTGGAAGGCGATGCGCTCGGCGGCCATGTCGAGCCAGTTGTGCAAGTGCTTGTTGTCGGGCAGCAGCTCCTTCACCTTGGCATCGGTCTTGCGGATATCGTCCGGATCGCCGGACAGCGCCGCCCAGCGGAACGGGCCGATGCCGCGGCAAAACAGCGGGCGGATATAGGCCGGCACGAAGCCAGGGAAGGCGAAGGCGTTTTCGAGGCCCTCTTCCTTCGCCACCTGGCGGATGTTGTTACCGTAGTCGAAGGTCGGGATCCCCATGTCCTGGAAGGCGATCATCGCTTCGACATGCTCGCGCATCGAGGCGCGGGCGGCCTTTTCGACGGCTTTCGGATCGCCTTCACGCTTCTGCTTCCACTCGGCCATGGTCCAGCCCTTCGGCAGATAACCGTTGATCGGGTCATGGGCGGAGGTCTGGTCGGTCACCATGTCCGGGCGGATGCCACGTCGGACCATCTCCGGCAGGATCTCGGCCGTGTTGCCGAGCAGACCGACGGATTTCGCCTCGCCCGCGGCGGTCCAGCGGTTGATCATCTCCATCGCTTCGTCAAGCGTTTCGGCTTTCGCGTCGACATAGCGGGTGCGGAGACGGAAATCGATGGAATCCGGATTGCATTCGACGGCGAGGCAGCAGGCGCCGGCCATGACGGCGGCAAGCGGCTGGGCGCCGCCCATCCCGCCGAGGCCGCCGGTCAGCACCCATTTGCCCTTGAGGTCGCCGTTGTAGTGTTGGCGGCCGGCTTCGACAAAGGTCTCATAGGTGCCCTGCACGATGCCCTGGCTGCCGATATAGATCCACGAACCGGCGGTCATCTGGCCGTACATGGCGAGACCCTTCTTATCCAGCTCGTTGAAATGGTCCCAGGTCGCCCAGTGCGGCACGAGGTTGGAGTTGGCGATCAGCACGCGCGGCGCGTCCTTGTGGGTGCGGAAGACGCCGACCGGCTTGCCGGACTGGACGAGCAAGGTCTCGTCCTCGTTGAGATCCTTCAGCGTCGCGACGATCCGGTCGAAATCCGCCCAGGTGCGGGCGGCCCGGCCAATGCCGCCATAGACGACGAGTTCGTGCGGGTTCTCGGCGACTTCCGGGTCGAGATTGTTCATCAGCATCCGGAGCGGCGCTTCCGTCAGCCAGCTCTTGGCGCTGATCTCGGTGCCACGCGGGCTGCGCACGTCGCGGATGTTGTGGCGCGGATTGTTCATGGTCATGCCTCACTCCCTGTCAATTGCGGTTCCGGCGGGATGCTGGAGAATGTGCTGCGCTATCGGATCAGCATTCCGCCATAAGTGTCTGTGTTTGTTCAATTCTTGTAAGTTTAGTTATCGCGAAGACCGAGGGCGATCGCTTCGATCTGTTCCAGGATCGCCCTCAAATGACTGCGGAGCAGCTTGGCCTTGCCTGCGTCGAGGGCGAAGGGCGGCGCCTCCGTCGCCAAATGAGTCGATTGGGCGAGTTCCATTTGGATCGCATGGACGCCGGTCTCGGGGTGGCCATAGTGACGGGTCGTCCAGCCGCCTTTGAAGCGTCCGTTCAGGATGTGGGTGTAACCCTCTGCCTTGCTTGCGATATCCGCCGTCGTACGCTCGATCTGCTGGGCGCAGGTCTTGCCCATATCGGTGCCGATATTGAAGTCCGGCAGCTTGCCCTCGAACAGGAAGGGGATATGCGAGCGGATCGAGTGGCAGTCGTAGAGGACCGCCACGCCATGAATGGCCTTGACCCGGTCGATCTCGGCGGCGAGCGCGGCGTGATAGGGGGCGTGAAAATCGCGCAGTCTCGCGGCAATATCCGCGTCCGTCGGACCTTCGTCTTCCTTCCAGATAGGCACGCCATCAAAATCGGTTTCGGGAACAAGGCCGGTCGTGTTCTGGCCCGGGTAGAGGCTGGCGCCCTCCGGATCGCGATTGGCGTCGATGACATAGCGATGGAAGGTGGCGCGGACGATGGTCGCTTCCGGCAGCAGGTCTTCATAGAGCTCGTGGATGTGCCAATCGGTATCCGCGAGGATACGGCCGTTGTCGTTCAAGCGCTGCCAGATCGGCGGGGGAACGTCGGTGCCCGTGTGCGGAAAGCCGAGAATGACGGGCGAGGTGCCCTGCCGGACTTCGTAGACGGCCATGTCAAATCTCCAGTCGCGGGAGAATGCCGTCGGAGACGGCGGCTGCGAGCCGCCCGGAGGCAACGAGTTCGCCGGCGGACCTGAGGTCGTCAGCCATGTAGCGATCCTCCTCGACCGTCGGGGAAACGGCGCGCACGACTGCGGCCGCCTTCTGAAGTTCCGCGCTGGTCGCAAGCGGTGCCCGGAATTCGATGCCCTGGACGGCGGCCAAGGCCTCGATGCCGACGATCGAGAACAGATTGTCGGTCATCTGCAGCAGGCGGCGGGCGCCGTGGCAGGCCATGGAGACGTGGTCTTCCTGGTTGGCCGACGTCGGCGTAGAGTCGACGGAGGCGGGATGCGAGAGCTGCTTGTTCTCCGACATAAGCGCGGCCGAGGTAACTTCGGCGATCATCAGCCCGGAATTGAGGCCCGGCTTCTTGGCGAGAAAGGCGGGCAGACCGTAGCTCAAGGCCGGGTCAACGAGGAGCGCAATGCGGCGCTGCGAAATGGCGCCGATCTCACAGATCGCGAGCGCAATCTGGTCGGCGGCGAAGGCGACCGGCTCGGCATGGAAATTGCCGCCGGAGACGACGGAATTGTCGGAGAGCACCAGCGGATTGTCGGTGACGGCATTGGCCTCGGTGGTGAGGGTCGCGGCAACCGAGCGCAGCAGATCGAGGCAGGCGCCGTCGACCTGCGGCTGGCAGCGGATGCAATAGGGATCCTGCACGCGCTCGTCGCCCTCGAGATGGCTTTGGCGAATGACCGACCCGTCAAGCAGCCCCCGGAGTGCGGCCGCCGTGTCGATCTGGCCGCGATGGCCGCGCAGCGTATGGATCTCCGGGTGGAACGGGGCTGACGATCCCATGGCCGCATCGGTCGAGAGCGCGCCGGTGATGAGCGCCGCCTGGGCGGCCCTGTGGGCACGGAACAGGCCCGCCAGCGCCAGTGCCGTCGAAACCTGGGTGCCGTTGATCAGCGCCAGGCCTTCCTTCGCGGCGAGCGTCACCGGGGAAAGCCCGGCTGCCTTTAGGGCAGCATCGCCCTTCATGCGCTCGCCGGCGATGAAGGCTTCGCCATGGCCCATCATCACCGCGGCCATATGGGCGAGCGGCGCGAGATCGCCGGAGGCGCCGACCGAGCCTTTTTCCGGGATCAGCGGGATGACGCCCTTTTCGAGCATCCCTTCGATCAGGCGGACGAGTTCGAGGCGCACGCCGGACGCGCCGCGACCAAGCGAGATGAGCTTCAGCGCCATGATGAAGCGCACGATATTCTCCGGCAGCGGCTGGCCGACGCCGCAGCAATGCGACAGGATCAGATTGCGCTGCAGGGTGGCAACATCGGCGCTGTCGATCTTGATCGAGGCGAGTTTGCCGAAGCCGGTATTGATGCCGTAGACGGGGGCATTGCCGGCGATGATCTCGGCGATCCGGGTTGCGGCCTTTTCGATACCGGCATCATAGGCGCGATCGAGGCGGGCCGGCTTACCCGTCCAATAGATCGCCTCCAGGTCCTTGAGCGGTACCGAACCGGGTTTCAGAACAATGGTCATCGGGCAATCCTTTCACCCTTGAAAATCCGCTCGGAGAGGGGGTTGAACCCGATGCGGTAGATCAGCTCAGCCGGCGCCTCGATGTCCCAGAGAGCAAGGTCGGCCGACTTTCCCGCTTCGATCGTGCCGGTCTCGCCGAGGATACCAAGCGCGCGCGCCGCCTCGCGCGTAACGCCGGCGAGGCATTCCTCCAGCGTCAGGCGGAAGAGCGTCGCCGACATGTTCATGGTCAGGAGAAGAGACGTCAGCGGCGAGGTTCCCGGGTTGCAATCGGTGGCAATCGCGATGCGCGCGCCGGCGGCGCGCAGCGCCTCGACCGGCGGCAATTGCGTTTGGCGAAGGGTGTAAAATGCTCCCGGCAGCAGGACGGCGACGGTACCGGCCTTCGCCATGGCGGTCGCGTCGTCCGCATCGAGATATTCGAGGTGATCGGCCGAAAGCGCGCCATAGGAGGCTGCAAGCTTGGCACCGCCGAGATCGGAAAGCTGTTCGGCATGAAGTTTGACCGGCAGGCCGAGCGCCTTGGCCCGGTCGAACACACGGGCGATCTCGGCCGGTGAGAAGGCGATCCCCTCGCAGAAGCCATCGACAGCGTCGACGAGTCGTTCCGCATGGGCCCGGCTTAGTCCGGGGAGGACGACATCGTCGATATAGTCGGCGTTCCGGCCCTTGTATTCTGGCGGCGTGGCGTGGGCGGCGAGATAGCTGGTGACGATGCGGACCGGGCGCGCTTGCGCAAGTTTGCGCGCCGCCTGCAGCATGTTCAGTTCCGCCTCGATGTTAAGGCCATAGCCCGATTTGACTTCGATCGTCGCAACGCCCTCGGAAAGCAGCGTATCGAGCCGCGGAAGGGCGGCTTCGACGAGCTCGTCGACTGACAGAGCATTTGTCGCCTTTACGGTGGAGACAATTCCGCCGCCGGCGCGGGCAATCTCTTCATAGCTAACGCCTTCGAGCCGCATCTGGAATTCACGGGCACGGTTCCCGCCATGGACGATATGGGTGTGGCAGTCGATCAGCGCCGGCGTCATCCAGCGGCCTTCGCAATCGATCAGCCGGTCGGCGCCGGACAGCCGAGAGGGGAGTTCGCTTTCGGCGCCGGCATAAACGATCCGACCACCGCGCACGGCCACGGCGCCCGTTTCGACAATGCCGAGCGGGCCCAAATCCTCGCGAAGCGTCGCAAGGCGCACGTTGCGCCAGAGACTGCTGCGTTCCGCTTTCATGTCGGCGTTTTCGTTCATAAGCTTTCCGCCCTTCTCTTGCGATAATGTATATACATAATAAGCCGGCGGCAAGCGGAAAAAATGTTCGACCTTCTGCCAGGAGGTAAGGCGGCCCGTGGACCGGGCCAGCAATCGCCAAGAAAAAAGCCCCGGTCTTTCGATCCGGGGCTCGGGCGAAATTGTCCGAGGGTCGGCGATCAGGCGGGGTGGGGGGCCTTGGCGCAATGCTGTTCGACAAGTGCGACGAAACGCTGCCCGGCAATGTCGAGCCGGCCGCTATTGTCGATCACGGTCACGTCCGGCCCGGCCACGACGTCGGGGACCTGCCGCTTCAGTCGACGCAGCACGTCTTCCTCGCTTTCGCGACCGCGTTGGGCGAGGCGCTTTGCGAGCACCGATGCGTCGGCGGTGACCAGGGCAACGGCCACCTTGCCGAAGGCGGCTCGGATGGCGGGAAGGGCTGCGCGACTGCCGTTGACGATTGCCGTCATACCGCTTTCGATCCTGTCGGCGATCTCACGCGGAATTCCGTAGCTCAAGCCGTGCGCCTGCCAGGCAACGGCGAAGGCGCCGACTTGCTGCATCTCTTCGAATTCCGCCGTGGAGACGCTTTCGTGCACTTCGCTGCCGGCATCCGAGGGGCGGGTGATGACCCGTCGGACGAAGAGAATATCCGGCCGCTGCGCGAAGTGGCGGGCGGCGAAACCCATGACGCTATCCTTGCCGGCGCCGCTCGGGCCGACGACGACGATGAGCGTCCCGCCCTGATTTTCCGCGGCCATCATGCGACACGCCGTCCTTCGCGCCATACGGAGCGAACCACCGGAATGCCCTCGGGCCGATGGACACGCGCTACATCGGCGCGCAGGCCGACGCCGATCCGGCCGCGATCGGTGAGGCCGACGGTGCGTGCCGGCGTTGCGGTCACCAGGGCGATCGCGCTCGGCAGGTCGATGCTCTCGACCTCGTCGGCGAGGATGAAGGGTGCATGGATCAGGCTGAAGGGCACGTAATCCGACGAAAGCACGTCGAGCACGCCGCGCTCCGCAAGCTCACGCGCGGCGATGTTGCCGGAATGCGACTTGCCGCGGACGACGTTGGGCGCCCCCATCAGAACGCTCAATCCCGCCCGGTGGGAGGCTTCAGCCGCTTCGAAGCTCGTCGGAAACTCTGCCAGCCGGACGCCGTAGCCGATCGACTCCTCGACATGCGCGAGGGTAGCGTCGTCGTGGCTTGCGACGGTGATGCCGCGTTCCGCGCAGGCTTGCGCGAGCGCCGTGCGGTGCGGGGCCGCATAGCGTGCCGAAAGCGCCTGCTGGCGCTCGACGAAAGCGGCGAAAGCCTCGTCGGTCAGGCCGCGCTTGGTCTTATAGTAGAGGATATACTGCTCCATCGTCTGGAACTGGCGCTGGCCGGGGGCGTGATCCATTAGGGAGACGAGGCGAACCTGCGGGTCGTCGCGAAAATCGTCGTAGTGCTCCAGCACGTCGGCGGTCGAAACCTCGCAGCGCAGGTGGATGAGGTGGTCAGCGCGCAGCCGGCCCTCGCCCTTCGCCTGCGCCAAGGCGTCGGCCATGCTGCGCATCTCGCCCTTCGGGAAGCCGCTTTCCTCGTCCGAGCCGAGGCGCAGACAGTCGAAGACGGTGGTGATGCCGGAGGTGACGACCTGGGCGTCGTGCGCCTGGATGGCGGCGATCTTCAGCCAGCGCACACCCGGGCGCGGCGAATAATGCGCCTCCAGGTGGTCGGTGTGAAGCTCGATCAGCCCGGGCAACAGGTAGTCGCCCTCGAAATCTTCGCCAACCCGACTCGCCCCTTCCGAAATGTCGGCAATCTTGCCGTCGCGGATCAGCACCGAACCATCGATGATGTCATTTTCGAGAACGATGCGGGCATTGCTCAGAACCTGTTCGCTGCTCATGTCATGCAATCTTTCGTGCGGATGCGCTGCCGAGTGGCAGCAGGGAATGAACGGTGAAGGGGGCGCCGCGCTGCGGCTCGACGAAAAGAGCGATCGTCGAGACGCTCAGCGGCCGCCCGATAAATTCGTCGAAGGCGGCCTCGAGCGTATCGCGCATCAGGCCGCGCGTCTCCTCCGGCACGGAGCCGGTGAGCGTCAGATGGAACTGGAACTCCTCGAAGACATAGGGGTATCCCCATGCCGCGAGGTAATCCTTTTGAAGCTGCGTCAGTTTTTCCGGATTGCGGCGGGCGAGATCAGCTCCGGAGAGAGGGGCGCGAAAAGGCTCGAAGCGGCGAACCGCCTGCTCCGCCAAATCTTGCATGGGCGCCGACGGCGCGCTCGGTACGAGCGCGAAGAACGGACCGATTTGGTGGAGCCTGATCTCCGGTATCTCGAAGGGCTCGATTTCCGCGGCGAATTCGTCGAAGGCGGCGATCAATTCCGCTTCGCTTCGTCCCGCCGCAAGCGCGAAGGGCGCCTTCAAGGTGCCATGGAAGCCGTAGCGGCGCGGCTCGGCCGTCAGGGTCATGTGCTGTTCCCGTTCGAGTGCCAAGTTGTCCGGCCAGGCCAAGGCGCCGTCGAGGAAGGCATCGCGGCCGAGCCAACGGGACGCGGTCTGCGACAGCCGGTCATCGGCCGGCGGCGCGAAATAGATTGCGTAGCGCACTGGTCTTCACTTTCTTGATCGTCGCCCGGCGGTGAGGCGAGCCGACCACTTGTGGGTGTGATGCGCAGCTAGCCGATTTGCATGACAACATCATGATCGCATCGGTCTGAAGCGCAAAAAGAGTTCAGTGTCCGCTGCGCCCGATCAGCCGGGAGCGGCACGCGTTCGAGATGCTGTCGAAAACGAAGACAACCATCAAGATCAAAAGAACCATATAGGCGACATTTTCCCAATCCGAATTGGTCCGCATGGCTTCCCAGAGCTTCAGACCGATGCCGCCGGCCCCGACGGCGCCGATGATCGTGGCAGAGCGTGTGTTCGATTCCCAGAAATAAAGCGCCTGGCTTGCAAAGACGGGAAGCACCTGCGGCAGCACGCCGAAGCGCTGCACCGCGACCGGCGGAGCGCCGACGGATTTGACGCCTTCGCGCTGCTTGTCATCGATGTTTTCCAGCGCTTCGGAGTAGAGCTTGCCGAGCGTGCCGGTGTCGGTGAAGAAAATCGCCGACATGCCGGCAAGCGGCCCCGGACCGAAGGCACGGGTGAAGAACAGCGCCCAGATGAACATGTCGACCGAGCGCAGGAAATCGAAGAAGCGCTTGGCCAACTGGTTGGTTACACGGCTCGGGGTGATGTTGCGGGCGGCAAGGAAACAGAGCGGGAAGGCGATAAGGGACGCGAACACCGTCCCGACCAAGGCCATGACGACCGTCTGCAGCAGCTTCGTCCAGACATCGAGATGCTGCCATTCGGCATTGTAGAGGACGTTGTCCCAGGCGAGTGACAGGTTCGAGCGCGCCGGGTCGATTCGGTCTCCCGACAGGATCAGACGTGCCACTTCGCCGTAGGATTTTCCGAAGAACGGCGAGTTGGTGTCGAAGAGGAAGTTCGCCCAGCCGAAGAAGCGATTGCGGATCGAGACCTCGTCGCCGGTAACTTCCGCCCAGCCGGTGGAGCCGAAGGAAAGCGTGACCTTTTCGCCCGGCCGCTTCTGCGTGGCCCAGCTTGGGAGGGGTGTCTGCGGCGTGACGGTGTCGACCCCGTCAACCGTCATGGTGAGCGTTTCGCCGCCGTGGATGGCGGTGACCAGTTTGTCGCCGACTTCGATGCGCGTCGAACGGTCATAGGTTACGACCGCTCGGGTTACGATTTCCTCGGTACGTGTCTCATCAGCGTTCTGGGCGGCTGCAGCCTCTCCGCCACCGAGTGCCGCCTTCGGAGCCATGAAGTTGAATGAGGAACTCGTCTTCGGCTTCGGCGCCTGTTTCGTCGCAGCCGGTGCCTCGACGGTGCGCGTTGCCGTCCGCTTTTCGAGGGTCACCCATTCCGGGTCGGGATTTCGACCGAGCGGCGAGTTGCGCTGGTAGGAAACGGCCATCGTCCCGTCGGGGGCGACGGCGATCTCGGGTCGAACCTCATAGGAGACCCAGTCGGCGAGATAGGTGCCCGCGATACCCCAATTGGCGTTGGCGAGCACATGGCCGATCGAGAAGAGCCACCAGCTGAATGCGAGATAGAGAACGACGCCGATGCCGATCAGCGCCGTCCTGCGCCGCCTTGCGGTGGATGACTGCAGGAGATGCGGGTGGCGCGCCGCAATGGCTTCCATTTCGAGCGCGCTGGGCTTGGTCGAGGCAATCATGGCGCGCTCCTACTGGGCGAGCTGGAAGGCCTGGTCGCCGACGAGGCGGCGGCGAAGCCAGGCGGAGAACTGATCGACGGCGAAGATCGTTGCGAAGAGCAAAAGCACGATCGCGAGCGTCTTGGCCTGATGGCCCTGGCCGATCGACAGGCGCAGGAGCTCGCCGATTCCGCCGCCGCCGACAGCGCCGATGATCGTCGAGGCGCGCACGTTGATCTCCAGGCGAAGCAGGAAATAGCTGGTGAAGTTCGGCAAGACCTGCGGCACGATCCCGAACCAAACCCGCTCGATCCAGCTGGCGCCAACGGCGCGCAGGCCCTCCTCCGGCTTCATGTCGGCATTCTCGACCACTTCGAAGAACAGCTTGCCCAGCGCACCGATCGTGTGAATCGACACCGCCGCGATCGCGGGGATCGGGCCGAGCGACAGGATCGCCAGGAAGAAGCCGGCGATCACGACTTCCGGAAATGCGCGCAGGATTTCCATGATCCGGCGGACCGGGCCGCGCACCCAAGCGCTGGGCGTCAGGTTGCGGGCCGCGAGGAAGCACAGAATGAAGCCGAAGAACGCACCAATCAGCGTCGAGAAGATGGCGATATTCACCGTCTCCAGCATCTTGTGAAAGTATTCGGGAATGTAGAGGCTCTCGGTGACGTATAGCCGGCCTTCCGGATAGTTGTATTTGAAACTGCCGTCGTCGTAGGGAGAGGGCAGATCGAAGAGCGCCCGAACGATCTCCATCGGCTCGCGCGGCATCAGGTCACCGACGAAGTCGAAGAAATGCGGCAGGCGGACGAGGAATTTCCCGGCATTCGAGTCGTTCGCGAACCAGAGCGAGCCGAAGAGCGCCAGCGCCAGGGCGGCAAGCCCGAGGCAGGTATAGAGGCGACGGCGCGTATTGAGCTCCTGCCAATGACGCTCGATCAGGGCGCCGTTCTCGCTCAAGCGCTGTGACAGCAGGGAGGTGGCCATGGGATTTCCGGCTCGTGCCGGCCTCTTGCGGTGGGTGCCGGCGGCAACCCCGAACAATCAAACGCTGGCCGCGTAACGCGGCCAGCGTAAATCTGGCGGTTCTTGATCAGCCGCCGATCGTTGCCCTGCGAGCGTCGATGATCGGCTTGTAGAAATCGCTGTTGACTTCCGTAAAGCCGGTGAAATCACCGCCCTGGATGGCGGAGAAGCAGGCGGCGTCGGTCTTCGGCAGATCCATCATGAACTGCTTGAACTTCGCCTTCATGTCGTCGTTCATCGTTGTACGCACGACGATCGGGCCGTTCGGAATCAGCGGCGAGCGCCACAGCTCGACGAGGTCGTTCATGTCGAGCACGCCCTTGTCGACCATCTTGCGCAGATTGCCGGAGGTGTAGCCGTCCTTGAACTCGCCGACGCCGGAGCCGAAGGTCGTGCCGGCATCGAAGGTGCCCTTGAGGACTTCGAGGACGAGGTTTTCATGACCGCCGCCGAAGCCGGTCTCTCCGAAATATTCCTTGACCGGTGCGCCGATCGCTTCCGGAAGGATGACGAGGGGGACGAGGTAGCCGGAGGTGGAGTCCGGATCGGCGAAGCCGAGCTTCTTGCCCTTGAGATCCTCGAGCTTGGTGATGCCGGCGTCCTTGCGGGCGACCATGATCGAGTGGTAGCCGGTGGAGCCATCGGTCTGGACCGTGGTCAAGATCGGCTCGACGGCATCAGCCTTGGCGAGGTAGATCTTGGCGTAGCCGGAAGCGCCGAGTTCGGCATAGTCGAGCGTGCCGCCGAGCAGCCCCTGGATGACGCCGTCATAGTCTGCAGCCGGGAAGAGCGAGACCTTCTCGACGCCGATGGCGGCCGGGAGCTTGTCGACCAGGCACTGGTAGTTGCGCAGGCGGTCGGCTTCGTTCTCGCCGCCCATGATGCCGATGCGGAATTCCTTTAGGTCTTCGGCCTGGGCATGGCCGGCCAGGGCGATGAGCGCAACGGCGCCCAGAAGAGCTTTCTTCAGCATGAGGTTCGTCTCCCGTTTATCCGGCCTCGCCGGATCAGTGGCTGTTTCGATTGGGCGCCCTTGACGCGGGCATTCGATCGCGGCGGCCTTAGAGGCCGGCCAGTGCCAGCGGCTTGTAGCTGGCCGATGCGTTTTCCTCGCGAGCGACAGCCGCGGGAATGTTGATGCTCGTCGAGGTCATCGATTCCTCGATCGCCGTTTCGGCGCCGTAGATCTCGGCGACCGCCGTGGCGGTGAGATCCTTCGGCTGTCCGTCGAAGACGATCCGGCCCTGCGCCATGCCGATGATCCGTTCGCAATAGTTGCGCGCCGTGTCGAGCGTGTGCAGGTTGGTGACGACGGTGATGCCGTCACGCTCGTTGATGTCGCGCAGCGCATCCATGACAATCTTGGCGTTGAGCGGATCGAGCGACGCGATCGGCTCGTCGGCGAGAAGCACCTTCGGCTGCTGCATCAGCGCCCGGGCGATCGCGACGCGCTGCTGCTGGCCGCCGGAAAGCGTACCGGCCGGCTGCAGCGCCGTCTGCTCGATGCCGAGACGCTCGAGTGCGCCGATCGCCATGATCCGTTCCTCCCGGGTGAACAGGTTGAGGATGCTCGAGACCGTCGAACGATGGTTCAGCCGGCCGAGGAGGACATTGGTCAGAACGTCGAGGCGCGGGACCAGGTTGAACTGCTGGAAGATCATCGCGCAGTCGCGCTGCCAATGCCGCAGGGCAGAACCCCTGAGCGAGGATACCTCGATGCCGGCGAATTCGATCGTCCCGGAGGTGGGGTCGACGAGCCGATTGATCATCCGCAGAAGCGTCGACTTGCCCGCCCCGGAGCGGCCGATGACCCCGACCATCTGACCTTGCGGTATGTCGAAGGTGACGGTGTCGACGGCTCGCTTCTTGCCGAACTGGCGGGTCACGTTCCTCAACTGAAACATCGGCGGCAGGTCCTCGTCGGTGGGCGATCGTTTATTAGTGATCCCTGCCATATCGGCGCTTCGTGAAGGCGCGATGTCAGTTTGTTGTAGCTTCTGTTACAGTTCACAGGCGCGGGCCTGGGCCCTCTCATCAGCGACAACAGAAGCGGATGAAGCAGACGACTGCTTGCAACTGCCCCCAATTCAGGAAACCATGCAGCAGGTGCATGAGTCATTGCCTCAATTGCATTTGAAAGGCTCGACCCCGCTTGCGATAACTCCAGGGAGCGGGATGGGGAAAGGTATGCGGCCTGATTCCCGGTCCTATTTAGATCCGATGGGAGAGAAACATGGCTGGCAAAAGTCAATTTCAGTGGGACGACCCATTCCTCCTCGAGGATCAACTGAGCGAAGACGAGCGAATGATCCGCGATACGGCGCGCGCCTACGCCCAGGAGCGGCTGCAGCCGCGGGTGATCGAAGCCTATCGTGACGAAAAGACCGATCCGGCGATCTTCCGCGAAATGGGCGAGCTCGGCCTGCTCGGCGTGACCGTGCCCGACACCTATGGCGGCGTCGGCGCCTCCTATGTCGCCTATGGACTCGTCGCCCGCGAGGTCGAGCGGGTCGATTCCGGCTATCGCTCGATGATGAGCGTGCAATCCTCGCTGGTGATCTATCCGATCTTCGCCTACGGCTCCGAGGAGCAGAAGCAAAGATACTTGCCGAAGCTGATAAGCGGCGAGTGGATCGGCTGCTTCGGCCTTACCGAGCCGGATGCCGGTTCCGATCCGGCAGGTATGAAGACCAGGGCGATCAAGACCGGCAGCGGCTATCGGCTGATCGGCTCGAAGATGTGGATATCCAACGCGCCGCTCGCCGATGTCTTCGTCGTCTGGGCGAAGTCGGAGGCGCATGGCAATGCCATTCGCGGCTTCGTGCTGGAGAAGGGCATGAAGGGCGTATCGTCGCCGAAGATCGCCGGCAAGCTTTCGCTCAGGGCGTCGATCACCGGCGAGATCGTTCTCGACAATGTCGAAGTGGGGGAGGAGGCGTTGCTTCCGAATGTCGAAGGTCTCAAGGGTCCTTTCGGCTGCCTCAACCGCGCCCGTTACGGCATTTCCTGGGGAGCGCTGGGCGCGGCCGAATTCTGCTGGCATGCGGCGCGGCAATACGGCCTCGACCGCAAGCAGTTCAACCGACCGCTCGCCCAGACCCAGCTCTTCCAGAAGAAGCTCGCCGACATGCAGACCGAGATCGCGCTCGGGCTGCAGGCGTCGCTGCGCGTCGGGCGGCTGATGGACGAGGGGCGGATGGCGCCGGAGATGATCTCGATCGTCAAGCGCAACAATTGCGGGAAGGCGCTCGACATTGCCCGCATGGCCCGCGACATGCATGGGGGCAACGGCATTTCCGAGGAGTACCAGGTCATGCGCCACATGGTGAACCTCGAGACGGTCAACACCTATGAGGGGACGCACGACGTCCATGCGTTGATCCTCGGCCGCGCCCAGACGGGGCTGCAGGCCTTTTTCTGAGCGGTGTGACGATGGAAGCGCCGCTGAAGGGCATAAAGGTTCTCGAACTCGCCCGCATCCTCGCCGGTCCGTGGATCGGCCAGACGCTCGCCGATCTCGGCGCCGAGGTCATCAAAGTGGAAAGTCCGGCCGGAGACGACACGCGCAGCTGGGGGCCACCCTTCGTCGAAGGCGAGGGGGGCGAGAAGCTCGATGCCGCCTATTTCCATGCTTGCAATCGGGGAAAACGCTCCGTCGTTCTCGACTTCACGACGGAGGAGGGGCAGGAGGCCGTGCGCCGGCTCGCGGCGCAGTCCGACGTCGTTCTCGAAAACTTCAAGGTCGGCGGGCTCGCCAAATACGGGCTCGACTATCAGAGCCTCAGACAAATCAATCCGCGGCTGATCTATTGCTCCGTCACCGGCTTCGGCCAGGACGGGCCCTACGCTCATCGCGCCGGCTACGACTATATCATCCAGGGCATGAGCGGCATCATGGACCTGACCGGCGAACCGGATCGAGAGCCGCAGAAGATCGGCGTGGCCTTTGCCGACATCTTCACCGGCCTCTATGGCGTCATCGCCGTGCAGGCGGCCCTGGCGCAGCGGGAGCGCACCGGAGAAGGCCAACAGATTGACATGGCTCTGCTCGACTGCATGACCGGCGTGCTCGCCAATCAGGCGCTGAACTTCCTCGTCTCCGGCAAGGCGCCGCGGCGGCTTGGCAACGCCCATCCGAATATTGCGCCCTACCAGGTGTTCCCGACCTCGGATGGCCACCTGATCGTCGCGGTCGGCAACGACCGACAGTTTATCAAGTTCTGCGACCTGCTCGGCCGTCCCGACCTTGCCGCCGACGACCGCTACCGCACGAATGCGGGCCGTGTTCAGCACCGTGACAGCCTGACGCCGGAACTCGCCGCGAGAACCCAAGACTTTACCCGGGACGCCCTGCTCGCCAAGCTAGAAGCGGCCGGCGTGCCGGGCGGGCCGATCAACACGGTTGCCGACGTCTTTGCCGATCCTCAGATCGTCCATCGGCAGATGCGGGTCGAGACGCCGCATACGGGTGCGGCGACCGGCACGTCGCCGGGTGTCAGAGCACCGGTCCGGTTTTCCGGCGCAGCGCTGGCCCTGGAGCGCGGCGTGCCGCGTCTAGGCGAGCATACGGCTGAAGTGCTGGCGGGAATTGGAATGGGCGCGCGCGGCCCGGAGAAGGGATGAGGTCGTACAGACTTGCCCTGATTTTGCACGCGCGTGTCTTGATTTGCCCCTCTCCTCGGGTTTAACCGGGGTACTAGCCCTCTCCCCGTCTTGCGGGGAGAGGGAGCTTGAGAGGCGCCGCGAGTCTCCTTCGCCCCGCGTGCGGGGAGAAGGTGGCCGGCAGGCCGGATGAGGGGCAGAATTTTAGCCCTTCAACGCCCTATCAAAAACGCGCGACAGCCGCTCCGCAAAAGCGCGCGGATCCTCCGGCTTGTCGCCGTCCAAAACCCGCGCCTGATCGAGAAGCAGTTTCACTGCGTCCTCTCGGAACGAGCCTTCTTCCGCCGGGCAGTCAGCTAGGGCGGCGATCAGGTGATGCCCGGGATTGATTTCGAGCACAGGCTTTGCCGCTCCTTCGATACGCCCCGCACCTTGCAGCATCTTCTGCAGCTGACGGTCCGGACCGTGTTCCGGCGCCACGAGGCAGACGGCGCTTTCCGTCAGGCGGTCGGAAGCTCTCACATCCGAAACCGCTTCGCCGAGCGTCGCCTTGGCAAAGTTCACGAACTCGGTGACGGCGGGATTCGCCTCGGACGAGGCGGCTTCTGAGTTCTGCCTCGCGATTCCGGCGAGGTCCGCGGCGCCCTGGGTGATCGACTTGAACGGCTTTCCCTCGAAATCAGGCGCCGTCGTCACCCAGAAGCTGTCAACCGGATCCGTCAAGAGCAGCACGTCGATACCGCGGGCGCGAAATCCCTCGAGCTGCGGAGACGCCTTAAGCTGGGCGAGGTTGTCGCCGGTGAGGTAGTAGATCGCCGACTGGCCTTCCTTCATATCCTTGACGTAGTCGCTCAAGGCGCGCGGCTTTTCATCGCCGGCAGTCGTACGGAATCGGGAAAGAGCCAGCAGCTGGCTCCGCCGCTCGAAATCCTCGTAGATGCCTTCCTTGATGACGCTGCCGAAGTTCTCCCAAAGCGTGGTGAAGGTCTCCGGCTCGCCCTCCGCGAGCTTTTCAATGCTCGTCAGCACGCGATTCGTCAGGCCCTTGCGGATGCTCGCAAGCAGCGGGCTTTCCTGGATCATCTCGCGCGACACGTTGAGCGGCAGATCGGCGGTGTCGACGAGGCCGCGCACGAAGCGCAGGTAGCGCGGCAGCAACTCCGCCTCGTCGGTGATGAAGACACGCTTCACATAGAGCTTCATGCGGCCCTTGCGGTCCGGGTCGAACAGGTCGAAAGGCTTCGAGCCGGGAACGAAGGCGAGCGCCGTATATTCGTGGCGCCCCTCTGCGCGGAAGTGGACGGTCACCGCCGGCTCGTCGTACTGCCCGGCAACGCCGCGGTAGAAGTCCGTGTAGTCTTCCTTGCTGATGTCGCTCTTCTGCTTGGTCCACAGCGCCGTACCGTCGGCAACCTGTGCAGGCTCGGCGCCTGGCTTCTCGACGATCGAGATCGGTACCGGCACGTGCCCGGACTGATCCTTGACGATCCGCTCCACGGTCCAGCGCGAGGTGTAGGTTCTTGCGTCCTCCATAAGATGCAGCGTGATGCGGGTGCCGCGCGCCGGCGCATCGGCGAGCTCGACGGCGGAGACCGTGTAGCTGCCCTTGCCGTCCGACGCCCAATGCCAGGCCTTGTCGGCGCCGGCGCGGCGGGAAACGACGTCAACATTGTCGGCCACCATGAAGGCCGAATAGAAGCCGACGCCGAACTGGCCGATCAGCTGCGCGCCGTCCCTGCCCTGTGCCGCCTCGATCCGCTCCATGAAGGCGCGGGTGCCGGAGCGGGCGATCGTGCCGAGCGATTCGACCAGCTCGTCGCGGCTCATGCCGATGCCGTTGTCCTCGACGACCAGGCGGCCGTTCTCCTCGTCCAGCGTTAGCGTGATGCGCGGAGCGGGATCGCTGCCAAGCAGTTCCGGCGCGACGATCGCCTCGTAGCGCAGCTTCTCGCAGGCGTCCGCGGCATTCGAAATCAGTTCGCGGAGAAAGACGTTCTTGTCGGAATAGACCGAGTGCACCATCAGATGCAGCAGTTTCGCCACATCGGCTTCGAAGACATGTTTCTCGACGGACATTTCGACGTCACTCATCGTGCTGCGGGCCTCCTGGGATTAGCTGACTTCGACGGGCCGAAGCGAGCCGACGGATATTCATCCTGCTTCGGTTTTCGCCCCAATTGGCAAGGCGCAGCGTGAATTTCAAGAGCCGGAAGGTTCCGGCAATGCGATGAACCGAGAGGTGCAGCTCGAAAGGTCAGATATTGCCCATGCAGAGATATTTCATCTCGAGATAGTCTTCGAGGCCGTGGCGCGAACCCTCGCGGCCGATCCCGGACTGCTTTATTCCGCCGAAGGGGGCTGCCTCGGAGGACATGCGACCGGTATTGATGCCGACCATGCCGTATTCCAGCGCCTCGGCCACATGCCAGACCCGCTTGAGATTCTCCGCATAGAAATAGGCGGCGAGACCGTAGATCGTGTCGTTCGCCTCGGCCACCACCTGCTCGGCGGTCTCGAAGCGGATGATCGGGGCGATCGGCCCGAATGTCTCCTCCTGGGCGACGCGCATGTCGTGCGAGATGCCGGTGAGAACCGTGGGCGCGAAGAAGGTCCCGTTCGTGCCGATCCGCTCGCCGCCGCAGCGCAGTTCGGCACCCTTGGCGAGGGCGTCGGCGACATGCGCCTCGATCTTCTCGATCGCATGGCCATCGATCATCGGACCGATGGTGATGCCGGGCGAAAAGCCGTCGCCGACGCTGAGCTCGCGTACCCGCGCGACAAATTTCGCGGCGAAGGCGTCGTGCACCGCCGATTGCACATAGATGCGGTTTGCCGAAACGCAGGTCTGCCCGGCATTGCGGAACTTCGCCTGAACCGCGCCGTCAACCGCCTCGTCTATGTCGGCGTCGTCAAAGACGATGAAAGGGGCGTTGCCGCCGAGTTCGAGGCTGACCTTCTTGATCTGGTCGGAGCATTGCCGCATCAGCAGGCGGCCGACTTCGGTCGAACCGGTGAAGCTGATCTTGCGGACCTTGGGATTGCTGCAGAGTTCGCGCCCGATCGGCGCCCCCTCCGAAGCGTAGAGCAAATTGAGCACGCCTTCTGGAAAGCCGGCCTTCTCGGCGAGCACGAACATCGCACCGGCGACGAGCGGCGTCTGTTCCGCAGGCTTCAGGACGACGGCGCAGCCGGCGGCAAGCGCCGGTGAAATCTTGCGGGCGACCATCGATGCCGGGAAATTCCAGGGCGTGATTGTGCCAACGACGCCGACCGGCTGCTTGATGACGAGCATGCGACGGTCGTTGGCAGGGGCAGGAAAGGTTTCGCCATAGACGCGTTTCGCCTCCTCCGCATACCACTCGACATAGGAAGCGGCGTGCAGCACTTCGCCCTTCGCCTCGCCGAGCGGCTTGCCCATCTCGGCCGTGAGAATGGCAGCGAGATCGTCGACATGCTCGACGATCAGGTCGTGCCAGCGGCGCAGGATCGCGCTTCGGTCCTTGGCAGGCTTTCCCGCCCAGAGCGGCTGGGCGCAGGCGGCCGCATCGATTGCGGCATGGGCGTCCTCGATCTCCATGTCGGGCAGCGTCGCCAGCAATTCGCCGGTCGAAGGATTGAAGACATCGAAGGTCGGGCCGTTCCACTCGGAGGCGGCCCGGGTCACCCGATCGAGCGTTGCGAATTGGTCCGCTGCGCGAAGGTGCTTGGTGAGTGCGGGTGTGAGGGCCATGGCGCGTCCTCCGGCGAGGCGGGCCACGGCTCAGCAAGCCTCGCTCTTTGTTTTGTTGCGGGGCACGCGTCCGCGCGCCCCAAGCCGGTGTCGGACGAGCGCGATAGCGGTCGGCCGGCGTGCCGTCAACCGCGCGCTTCGACGATCGATGCTTCGAGGATATCGAGCGCTTCGGCGAAGACTTCTTCCTGGATGGTGATCGGCGCCAGGAAGCGGATGACATTGCCGTGGACGCCGCAGGTCAGCAGGATCAATCCCTTTTCGAGGGCGACGAGGCGGACCTTGTTGGCGAACTCCGCGCTCGGCAGGTTCGTTTTCGCGTCATTGAATTCGACGGCGTTCATGAAGCCGGGGCCGCGGATGTCGGCGATCTCCGGCGCCTTTTCGCGGATCTCGGCAAGGCGCTGCTTGAGCCGGTTGCCGAGCTGGTTTGCCCGCTCGCAAAGCTGCTCTTCCACGATGACGTCGAGCACGGCGTGGGCGGCTGCGATGCCGATCGGATTGCCGCCATAGGTGCCGCCAAGGCCCCCCGGGCCCGGCGCGTCCATGATCTCGGCGCGGCCCGTCACCGCCGCGAGCGGAAAGCCGCCGGCGAGGCTCTTCGCCATCGTCGTCAGATCCGGAGCAACGTCATGATGCTGCATAGCGAAGAGCTTGCCGGTGCGGGCAAAGCCGGTCTGGACTTCGTCGGCGATCAACAGGATGCCGTGCTGATCGCAAATCTCGCGGAGTGCCTTCAGGAACGCGGTCGGGGCCGGATAGAAGCCGCCTTCGCCCTGAACCGGTTCGAGGATGATAGCCGCGACGCGGCCCGGATCGACGTCGGCGGCAAAGAGCTTCTTCAGCGCTGCGATCGACTGCTCGACGCTGACGCCGTGCAACTCGATCGGGAAGGGGGCATGGAACACGTCGCCCGGCATCGCGCCGAAGCCGACCTTGTAGGGCACGACCTTGCCGGTCAGCGCCATGCCCATGAAGGTGCGGCCGTGGAAGCCGCCGCCGAAGGCGATGATGGCCTGGCGTCCGGTTGCGGCGCGGGCGATCTTCACCGCGTTTTCGACCGCCTCGGCGCCGGTGGTGACGAAGATCGTCTTTTTGGCGAACGTGCCGGGGGTGAGCGCATTCAGCCGCTCTGCCAAGTGAACGTAGTTCTCATAGGGAACGACCTGATGGCAGGTGTGGGTGAAGCGATCGAGCTGCGCCTTGACGGCAGCGATCACCTTCGGATGGCGGTGTCCGGTATTGACCACGGCGATGCCGGAAGCGAAATCGATAAAGCGATTGCCTTCCTTATCCCAGATCTCGGCATTTTCGGCGCGCTCGGCATAGATCTGCGTTGTCATCCCCACGCCGCGGGAAATGGCGGCGTTCTTGCGTTCGGTCAGGCTGGTCATCGTCACTGTCCTGTCTGAATTCAGAGATATATTGCATTTTTTCTGCAATTTTCCTCCGGAAGTGGTACATCTTTTGACATGGAAAGCAAATCAAATTTGGTGATGGAGCGAGCAGGCCTAGTGATGGCCGCTTCTTGTAAATCCGCGGGGCGCGCCGCTAGATTGCCGAAAACTGTGCACGACGGGGAATCGCGCCGTCTTCGGCGTCGGAAGGACGCATCTTGATGAGTGGGCCGGACAATATTCGCTACAAGGTGGCCGAAGCGGCAAGGCTCGCCGGCGTCTCGGCTTCGACGCTGCGTCTTTGGGAAACCCAAGGGCTCGTGGTGCCCGGCCGTTCGGCGACCGGCCATCGGCAATATACCGAGGCCGACCTGGCGCGGTTGAAGCGCATTTCCTGGTTTCGCGCCGAACGCGGCCTCAACCCGGCGGCAATTCGCGAGGCGCTAGAGGCCGAAGGCCCGGCGAACGACGACGCCGGGCCCGGGCCGTCGACGGAAGCCAATGCCGACCTGCAGGTCGGGCGCAAATTGAGAAGCCTCAGGCATGCGGCGGGCAAGACGCTGGAACAGGTGGCCGGCGAGGTCGGCATCGCGCCATCGGTACTCTCGACGCTCGAACGAACCTCCCAGGGCGTCTCGATTGCCGTCTTGCACAATCTCGCCGAATATTTTGGCACCACGGTCTCGAGCCTCTCGGGCGAAGAGGAGCCGCAGGCACGCGCGCTTGTCCGCGCCGGCGAATGGCGCAATTGGCCCCGTACGACGCCGGGCGTGACGGTGCAACTGCTTGCCGAGGGTAAGAACCAGATGGACTGCCACCGCTTCGTGCTGGCACCCGGCGCCTCGAGCGAGGGTGCCTATCGGCACGAAGGCGAGGAGTTCGTCTATGTGCTTTCCGGCCGCGTCGAGTTCGTGCTGGATTCGGATCAGTTCTACGACCTTCATCCGGGCGACTCCCTCTATTTCGAGAGCCGCCGCCGCCATGCCTGGTCGAACCGCCACGACGGCGAGACCGTGCTGCTCTGGATCAACACGCCGCCGACTTTTTAGGCGGCTTGGCAAAGACTTACGGCGGCGACTTCAGGTAAGTAGGCGTACCGCTGCTGCATCTTATTTGGCGTAGTGCCAAGATTCTTGCAACCGAAGCCATATGTAGTGATGCTTTCGCGTCGGCAACTCAGATCTCGTCTCTCGTTGCAGGCGAAACACACTTCTGCGCGTTCCGATGCCTCCACCGGAATGCTTGCGCGACGCGTGCCAAAGTTTGGCCCTATTCGGCTATACAGTCGCCGACCACCGCCTTAACTATTTTTCATACACCTGAACTCACCGCTCTTCCGAGGAGCATCTGGCGAAGCTGCGGGCAAAAAATCATACCGGCGAGGGATGCCGCCAAGGAGAATCCCGCAAGGTTTTACTCTGGGGATGTTCATGCAGATTGCGCGCGACCGGCAGCTGGACGGCCTAAGAGCCATCTCCGTTTCATTGGTTCTCTACGCGCACTTCTTCGCCGACGGATCCCATCTGGGACATATCGGGGTTCGATTGTTCTTCGTTCTGAGCGGTTTCCTGATCACCCGGTTGCTGCTCGAAGCGCGCGCTGATGCTCGCTTCGAAACTGCTGCGGCCCTCAAATCCTTCTACGTGCGCCGGGCGCTGCGCATCTTTCCTCCTTACTTCGGGGTGCTAGGCTTCGTTTGGCTGATCGGTTTGGAAGGGTCCAAGCAAGTGCTTGCCTGGCACGCGCTCTATCTTTCGAACTTCTGGTATGCGCTGCAGAACGAGTGGAACCCTTGGGTGCTCTGTCATACCTGGAGCCTGAGCATCGAGGAGCAATTCTACATTGTCTGGCCGCTGGCCGTGCTTATGGCGCCCAGACGCTCGGTCGCCGCTATCTGTCTCGGCGTAATCGCCCTCTCGCTCGCCTACCGCTTCTATTGGCCCTTGACCGGGACGCCGTCGCTCGCGCGCGACTTGTTGCCGCCGGCCTCGATGGACGCGCTGGCGGTCGGCGCGCTTCTGGCCACCAGACGATCAAGCAGAGAAGCTTGGCCTCGATGGGTTGAGCGAAGCTGGGTGCCGCTTATGGCCATTTCCCTGATCCTCCTATGGTTTCGCCCGACGTCGAAGCCGCCGCTCCTGGAGTGGCTGGCCTGGATGGGGCTCGAGATCCTTCCGCTCCTGCCGCTGGCGCTGCTCGTCGGCAATTGCCCGCGCGGGATCGGAGGCACTCTTGGCCGCCTTCTCGGATGGGGGCCGATGGTCGCCCTCGGCCGCATCAGCTACGGCATCTATCTTTACCATGCGATCGTGCTTGCCCTTGTCGTCAAGGCGCAACCCATCATTCCCGTCAATGTTTCGGAGCAGGGGCCGGGGCGGCTCCTGGTCGCCGGCGCCGGTACGCTGATCCTTGCTTCGATTTCCTGGATCGCCTTCGAGCAGCCGCTCAACGCGCTAAAACGCCACTTCCCCTATGTTCGCCGCGGAAGCGGGAATTCGGAAGGCGCCGCGTATCGGCGCGCGCCGGGTGAGCACACTGGAGCCTTCCAGGGCTCGGAGGTCCAATAAACATGAGCCGAACCATGCCCAGCCCATTGGTGTCCGTCCTGCTGCCCGTCTACAATGGCGAACCCTACCTCGCTGCAGCGCTCGAGAGCATTCTGTACCAGGACTACAAACACCTTGAGGTCGTCGCGATCGACGATGGATCGACGGATCGTTCGCTCGAAATCCTGGAGACACATCGCAAGGAGGATGGCCGCCTTTCCATTCTTTCGCGGGAGAACCGCGGCCTGATCGCGACCTTGAACGAGGGACTGGCGCTCGCAAACGGCGAGCTCGTGGCGCGGATGGATGCCGATGACGTTGCCTATCCGTCGCGCATCTCCCGACAGGTCGCGCTCTTTGCCGAAGAGCCTCGGCTTGCCTTGTGCGGCTCAGGCGTCGATACGCTTATCGGCACACGCATCATCCGCGGGAAGCCTAGCCCGATATACCGGCGGGAAAGCATGCGCATCCTGTCGATGTTCTTCACCCTCTTCCTCCACTCGACCGTCGTCTACAATCGGAAAGCAATCCCCGAAAGTTTGCTCGTCTATGATCCGGACTATCCGCATGCGGAAGACTTCGATCTGTTCCGTCGGATCGCCGACTGTTGTCCGGCCGCGATGATCGACGAGCCACTGGTTGCCTACCGCATCCATGGCAACAGCGTGACGAGCAAGCACCAGCGGCGCATGCGTCAGACGCACTTGAAGATCGTCGCTGAAAACCTTGAACGGGATGGTCTTTTCGATGATGCCAGCCCGCTTCGCGAGATCGGAGCCGCGGTGACGAGGCAGACGATCGCGGCCGTTTCCGAATTCATGCTCTCGCTGGAACGCAGGATTTCCACCTGCCCGGCCGAGACACGCAAGGCCTACGAAGACGGCATCCTGTGCTTCTTCTACTTCCTCTATCAGATGATCGTCGATGAAGAACGGCCGGAACTGACGCACGATTTCCTGACACGGACGGGGAAATGGCAGCTCATTCGGCGCCGGGAGCGGTACGGCCTGCTCGCCGGCGCGCGTGCACCCTGGTGCAGCCGACTCTCCATGGCCGCGACCAGGAAAGTGGATTGGCTGGCGCGTTATATGCAATCCGTTCCAGCGGCGACGATCCTTCCTCAACATGGCGCGGTGTGAAATGGCGCTTGAACGTACGCTGGAACCGAGGACGAACCTTTGCGCTGCTCGGGCGCGGACGAGGCCTTACGCGAGCTTCATCGTCTGTACGCGGAACCGCGTACGGGCGCTTAAGGCCTGTATCCGTTCGATAGAGGCGGCTCGCAGCGCTTACCCCGCCGTCACTAGCGAACTCGTGGTGGTCGACAACGGATCGACGGACGACACACCGCTCGAGCTGCGCCGCATCGCCGCGTCTTCAAATATGACGATCACGCTCGTCACCGAGCCGCGCCTGGGCCTTGCGGCCGCGCGCAATGCGGGATTGGAGCGGGCCGGCGGACGGATTCTGGTGTTCGTAGATGATGACTGCGAAATTGATCGAGCCTATTTGCGTGACCTGGAACGGCATTACGCAAGCGGCGACCGGCGCGTTGTTCGCGGCGGCCGCGTCGAGCTCGGCAACGCCTGCGACCAGCCTTTCACAATCAAGCGGTCGAAGATCGCTGCCCGCCTGACCCGCGATGTCCATCCCGGCGGCTTCGTCCTCGGCTGCAACATGACCATGCACCGCGAGGTCGCTGCTCTTATCGGCCACTTCGACGAACGCTTCGGCGCGGGCACGCCGCTCCATTCCGCCGAGGATACCGACTATCTCGTGCGTGCCTTTCAACTCGGCATCCCCGTCGAATACGTCCCGGACATGACGGTTTTTCATCACCACGGACGAACGTCCCGCGCTGCGATCGAAAAGCTCCACCGAAGCTACAGCCTGGGCAACGGAGCGCTTTGCCTGAAACATCTCTTCAAAGCGCCGTGGCTTCTCCGGCATTTCTGTTGGACGGTCAGATCGGCATGTGGCCAGGTCTTTGGCGGTCCCCGTTTCGATCCTGAACTCCAACTGTCCCATTGGCCGATCGTGTCCATGAACCTGTTGGGCGCCGCGAAATTCGCCTATCTCGTTGTGGCAAGCCGGGCCGCGCCGACCGAGCTGCAGCCGGTCGAGGAGAGGACAGCTGAGCTGGAGCGGAGCCGATGATTGTGCGCTTCCTCATGCCCGGCCTGCAGTTTCTGCGTGACGCGCTCGGGCGCCAATTGCACCTGCTTCCATTAGTCGTGGTGCTCGGACTCGCAAGCGCGGCGCTCGAAGGAGCCGGCATCGGTCTCATCATCCCGATGCTCGGGATTATCGCCGGCAGCGACGATTCCCCCGCTCTGAGCGGTATCTCGGCGATCTTCCAGCAGGTGGGATCGGAGCTGGACAAAGGCGACAGGCTGCTGGCACTCGCGGCTGCGATCCTTGCGCTGATCGTCCTTAAGAACCTCCTCGCCTTCGCGAACACCGTACTCACCAATTTTATCTACGGAAAGGCGAGCCATTCGATCCGCAGCGCATTGGCCAATCAGCTCTTGCGTATAGGCTACCCGTTCTTCCTGCAACAGAACCCCGGCCGGCTGCTCAACATCATCTCGAATGAATCCTGGCGGGCCTCGGACGCGATCCAGACCGTGCTCGCGGCCGTGGTGAACGCGTCCGCCGCGGTGATCCTGTTGGCCTTCCTGCTGCTTCTTTCCTGGCAGATGACGCTTTTCGTCGCGCTTGGTCTGGTCCTTGTCCAGGTAGCGCATGCGGCACTATCGGCGACCCTGAGGGGCCCTAGCCGCAATGTGACCTCCTTCAACAGCGAGCTTGCGGCGCGGATGCTGCATCTCGTTCATGCGGGACGGTTGATCCGCGTTTTCGGGCAGGAAGGTCGCGAGAAGGTGGCGTTCGACACGGCTTCCGATTCCGTGCGCCATGCGGGTTTGGTCTTGCAAACGCGACAGGGCATCCTGCCGCCGCTGACGGAAGTACTGCATTCCGCGCTTTTCCTGGGGGCGGTCGTGAGCGCCTGGTCCGTCGGCGTGAGCTTCCCGGTAATCGTTGCCTTCGTCGTGCTGCTCTACCGGCTGCAACCGCATGTGCGAGCCTTGCAAATGTCCTGGAGCCAAATCCAGGGCTGGAGCGGATCGCTCGAAGAAGTGCGCTGGCTCTTGGATTCGTCTGACAAGCCGAAGCCCCCGGCCGGCAGCGAACCGGTTGAGGGCCTGCACCGGGACATTGCATTCGATCGGGTGACCTTTAGATATCCAGGCTTGGAAGCCCGCCCCGTCGTGTTGCGCGCCGCCACCTTTACGATCCGCATGGGCCGTTCGACGGCTCTCATAGGTCGATCGGGCGCCGGCAAGACGACGATCGTCAACCTCCTGTGCCGCTTCGTCGACCCGGACGAAGGCCGGATCCTCGTCGACGGCGTGCCGCTCGATCAGATCGATCCGGCGCAATGGCGGCGCCAGATCGCCGTCGCTAGCCAGGATCTGGAACTCGTCGATGGCAGTATTCATGAAAACATCACCTACGGTCAGGAGGCGACGGCCGCGGAAGTCGAGCGAGCGGCCAAACTGGCCGAAGCGCACAGCTTCATCGAAATGCTGCCGCAAGGCTACGAGACTGTGGTCGGCTATCGGGGAGCGAGTCTTTCGGCCGGGCAACGCCAACGCATCGCGCTTGCGAGGGCGCTGGTGCGCGATCCAGCGATCCTGATTCTCGATGAGGCGACGAACGCCGTGGATGGACTGTCGGAGGCGGCAATCGTCGAGACGCTCAAGCTGCGCGCCGGCCGGCGCACGACCATCGTCATCAGCCATCACAGAAGCACGATTTCCTTTTGCGACGACGTCGTGGTTCTCGGAAGCGGCCGCGTGAAAAGCCAGACGCGGCTCGCCGACGTCGCCTCGCTCAGCATGGATCAGCTCTACGAGCATGAGGCGCCGCTGGAGCGACTGGACTAAGACGACCAAAGCCGCGCGCCCTCCGTCCGGGTGCGCGGCTTTCGCCTAGCCAGCCTCGAATGGCGGCGTCAGGCCGCCTTGGCGTAGCGCTTGGCCATTTCCGGGAGCCGCAGCACCCGGATCTTCGATGCCTGGCCGGCCGCACGGAAGGCCTCGAAGCGCCCCTTGCAGACTTCGGTCATATGCGCGATGGCCGGCTTCAGGTAGTTGCGCGGATCGAAATTGTCCGGATGTTCGATATGGTGCTTGCGGATCTCGCCGGTGAAGGCGAGCCGGAGGTCCGTGTCGATATTGACCTTGCGGACGCCGAGCGGGATGGCCTTCTGGATCTCGGATACCGGCACGCCCCAGGTCTTCTTCATCTTGCCGCCATAGGCGTTGAACAATTCCTGCAGGTCGGCGGGCACCGAGGATGATCCGTGCATGACGAGGTGGGTGTTCGGAAGCCGCTTGTTGATCTTGGCGATCGTCTCGATCGAAAGGATTTCGCCATCCGGCTCGCGCGTGAACTTGTAGGCGCCGTGGCTGGTGCCGATCGCCACCGCCAGAGCATCCACGCCGGTCTTGGAGACGAAGTCGAGGGCCTGGTCGGGGTCGGTCAGCAATTCTTCACGCGAAAGCTTGCCTTCGAATCCGTGTCCGTCTTCCTTGTCGCCGGCGCCGGTTTCGAGGTTGCCGAGGCAGCCGAGTTCGCCTTCGACCGAAACGCCCGCCGCATGAGCGATCTTCACCACTTCGGCCGTGACCGCCACATTGTAATCGTAGCTGGCGACGGTCTTGCCGTCCTTTTCCAGCGAGCCGTCCATCATCACCGATGTGAAGCCGTTGGTGATCGCCGAAATGCAGGTCGAAGGCTGGTCGCCGTGGTCGAGATGCAGACAGACCGGGATATGCGGATATTCTTCCGCCGCGCCGAGGATCAGGTGACGCAGGAAGGCGTCGCCCGCATAGGCACGCGCGCCGCGGCTTGCCTGAAGGATCACCGGGGAGTCGGTCGCATCGGCGGCGCGCATGACCGCCTGAATATATTCGAGATTGTTCACATTGAAGGCCGGCAGCGCGTAGTCGTTCTCCGCCGCATGGTCGAGCAGTTGCCGCAATGTGATCAATGCCATTCGAAATCTCCCTGATTCTGGTGCGCCTCACTCCAGGCGCCGTGAACTAAGCGGCCCACGCGCCGCCACGGTGCGGGCTCGTTCGCCGGCGACGCGGAAGCGTGCGCGCTCTCCGATGCCTCCGGAACCGGCTTAGCGGCCCAAGTCAGAGGCACAATAGTTGATGAGGACCTTTTGGCAACCGGCACGATGGGCGGGGCGGACAGTTGATTGACGTGCGTCAGGGGAATTTGCTGTGGATGAAAAGCCGTCCCGCGAAAAATCGGGGCATTCGCTTTCTGGTTGCTGGTGGCGTCCGCGGAGAAATCCGCTGGGAACGACGCTTTCGTGATGCCTATTCTCCCCCTTGTCTCGACCTGTCGCCTGGTTGCGGGGTCTCCGGCCGGCAGCACGCAATGCGCGCGCGCCGCAAAAAGATTGCGAAAGGCGTCCAGAATTTTTCCGCATATTACGTAAAGTGCCATATCTATTCATAAAGTTTGCACGGAGCCGTTATTTCGCCCTGTCAACAGAGCGGGGGCTGGTGCTCTCCTTCTGATCTAAATCGTTGCAGTTGCGGGTTTCCGGCGCATAATTCGCTGGGCTGGACATCTCGAACAGGCGATGGAATCCGCCGCAAGGGCGCGATGCAACTAAAGCGATTATCAGAGTTTCGTTTTATAAAGGAGGATGCAAAATCGCCTTGCCTTTGGTGAGGATTTGCACTTCTCTCCTGCGATCAACCACACTCAAAACGAGGGGAAGGAGAAGAAAAATGGCTTCATTGAAACTCAACCTCAGCGCTGCCGCGCTCATCGGCTCGCTGCTTATCGGTGCAAGCCCGGCGCTCGCTGAAGCTGTGTTGCATCGCGGAAATGCCGGCGAGCCGCAGACGCTTGACCAAGCGCACACCTCCATCAACATCGAGGAATTCATCCTCAAGGATCTCTATGAAGGCCTGACGATCTACGATGCCGCCGGCAAGATCGTGCCGGGTGCCGCCGAAAGCTGGGAGCTTTCCGATGACGGCGTCGTCTATACGTTCAAGCTGCGCGCCGATGCCAAGTGGTCCGACGGCTCGCAGGTGACTGCCGAGGACTTCGCCTTCTCGTTCCGCCGCGTCGAGGATCCGAAGACGGCCGCCGAGTACGCCAACATTCTCTTCCCGATCAAGAACGCGGAAAAGGTCAACAAGGGCGAGGTGCCGGTCGACCAGCTCGGCGTGAAGGCCGTCGACGAAAAGACGCTCGAAATCACGCTTGAGCGGCCGACGCCCTTCTTCCTGGAGCTGCTGGCGCACCAGACGGCGCTGCCGGTCAGCAAGGCGAGCGTGGAGAAGAACGGTGCCGACTTCGTCAAGCCGGGCGTGATGGTCTCGAACGGCGCCTTCCGCTTGACGGCGCACGTGCCGAACGACAGCCTGACCGTCGAGAAGAATGCGAGCTATTGGGATGCCGCCAACGTCAAGCTCGACAAGGTGATCTTCTACCCGATCGACGATCAGGCGGCCTCGGTGCGTCGCTTCGAGGCGAAGGAAATGGACCTCGCCTACAACTTCTCGGCCGATCAGATCGAGCGGCTGCGCAAGTCTTATGGCGACCAGGTGCATGTCTCGCCGACGCTTGCGACCTATTACTACGCCTTCGACACGCGGCAGGAGCCCTATAACGACGTCCGCGTCCGCCGAGCGCTGTCGATGGCGGTCGACCGCGACTTCCTCGCCAAGGAGATCTACAGCGGCTCGCAAATTCCTTCCTACTCGATGGTACCGCCGGGCATCGAAGGATACGGCGAACCGGCCAAGGCAGACTTTGCGGAAATGTCGCAGCTCGACCGCGAGGACAAGGCGATCGAGCTGATGAAGGAGGCCGGCTACGGCGAGGGCGGCAAGCCGCTGAACATCGAGATCCGCTACAACACTAACCCGAACCACGAACGCGTGGCGACGGCGGTCGCCGACATGTGGAAGAACACTTTCGGCGCCAAGGTCTCGCTGGTGAACCTCGACGTCTCGTCGCACTACGCCTACCTGCAGGAAGGCGGCAAGTTCAACGTCGCCCGCGCCGGCTGGGTCGCCGACTATGCGGACGCCGAGAACTTCCTGGCGCTGAGCCTCAGCACCAACAAGACCTTCAACTATGGCCACTTCGAAAACGCCGAGTTCGACGCGTTGATGAAGAAGTCCTATGAAGAACAGGATCCGGCGGCGCGCTCGAAGATTCTCCACGAAGCCGAGACCCTGCTGATGAAGGAGCAGCCGATTGCGCCGTTCCTCACCCAGGCGGACCTGTGGCTCGTGTCGAGCCGCGTCAAGGGCTGGCAGGACAATGCGCCGAATGCGCATTTGAGCAAGTTCCTCTCGATCGCCGAGTAACGAAATGAGGCGACGCGCGGGAGCCCGCGCGTCGCCTCCGGAGCCACGTCCATGATCTCCTTCGTCCTTCGCCGGCTGGCGAGTGCGGTGCCGACGCTGTTCATCGTCGTCACGATATCCTTCTTCCTGATGCGGTTTGCCCCCGGTGGCCCCTTCAATCTCGAGCGTCCTCTTCCTCCATCGACGATGGAGAACCTGATGAGGACCTATCATCTCGACCAGCCGCTTTGGCGCCAATACCTGATCTATCTCAGCAATGCGGTAACCGGCGACTTCGGCCCGAGCTATATCTACCATGACAACAATGTCGCGCAGCTAATCGGCAAGGGCCTGCCCTATTCGATGGAGCTCGGCTTCTACGCGCTGATACTTGCCGTCGTCGGCGGCGTAATCGCCGGCACCATCGCCGCGCTGAGGCAGAACAGTTTTCTCGATTTCGCCGTGATGTCGATTTCGACCGTCGGCGTCACCGTGCCGAATTTCGTTGTCGGTCCCGTCCTGACCCTCATCTTTGCGATCATGCTGTCGTGGCTCCCGGCCGGGGGCTGGGGCGACGGGTCGTTCCGCTTCCTAATCCTGCCGATGATCGCATTGGCCCTGCCGCAGCTCGCCGTCTTCGCACGGCTTACGCGCGGCTCGATGATCGAGGCGCTTCACACGGATCACATTCGAACGGCCAAGGCCTACGGGTTGCCGTCCCGCGTCGTCGTCGTCACCCATGCGATGCGCGGCGCCATGCTGCCGGTTGTTTCCTATCTGGCCCCTTGCGCGGCGGCATTGCTCACCGGTTCCGCGGTCGTCGAGACGATCTTCACCATTCCTGGCGTCGGCCGCTACTTCGTGCTCGGCGCGATCAATCGCGACTATACGCTCGTCATGGGCACGGTGGTCCTCATCGCCATCTTCGTCATCGTCTTCAATCTTCTGGTCGATATTCTCTACGGCCTGCTCGATCCGAGGGTTCGCCATGACTGATATCGTTCAGGTCCCGGCGGTCTCGCCGGAGACAAAAGGGCGCAGCCTCTTCCAACTCGCGGCGCTGCGCTTCCGCCGCAACCGCGCCGCCATGGCGGGCTGCGTCATGCTGGCACTGATCGCGCTCTTCTCCTTCGTCGGGCCGTTCTTCTCGCCGCACAGCTACGATCAGGTCTTCCCCTCTTATGTGTCGATCGGCCCAAGCCTCGAGCCGCGTCCGGATACCTCGACGCTGCAGGAAGTCATGGAGAATGTCGCGGCGCGCGCCCGCGTGACGCTCGAGGAGTTCCACGTCGAGGGCGAAGCCTTCACTGCCACGGTCACCTCCGAGCAACCGATCGATCCGCGCGCCACGCGCTACTTCGATAGGGCCAACGAGTTCGAAAACACCAAGGTCGTCGCGACCGAGGACGATGGTCGCAGGCTGAAGGTCGAGGGCCAGGTCGATCGCGAATATTTCCCGTTCGGCACGGACTCCAACGGCCGCGACCTCCTTGTCCGCGTCATGCTGGGCGGCCAGATCTCGATTGCGGTCGGCCTGCTCGCCAGCCTCGTCTCGCTCGGCATCGGCGTCGTCTACGGGGCGACCTCCGGCTATATCGGCGGGCGCGTCGACAACGTCATGATGCGCTTCGTCGAGATTCTCTATTCGCTGCCCTTCGTCTTTCTCGTCGTCGTTCTGGTCGTCTTCTTCGGCCGCAGTTTCATCCTGATCTTCCTGGTGATCGGCGCCGTCGAGTGGCTGGACATGGCCCGTATCGTGCGCGGCCAGACGCTTGCCCTGAAGCGCCGCGAATTCGTGGGTGCGGCGCAGGCGCTCGGACTGACCGACTGGCAGATCATCCGCCGGCACATTATTCCGAACACCATCGGCCCGGTGATCGTCTTCGTCACCGTCGTGGTGCCGAAGGTGATCCTGCTCGAGAGCTTCCTGTCGTTCCTCGGCCTCGGCGTGCAGGCGCCGCTGACGAGCTGGGGCGCGCTGATTTCCGAAGGGGCAAACAACATCCAATCGGCGCCCTGGCTGCTGATATTCCCGGCCATCTTCTTCGTCGTCACGCTGTTTTCGCTGAACTTCGTCGGCGACGGCCTGCGCGATGCGCTCGATCCCAAGGACCGCTGACATGGCAGACACCAAGGATTCCATTCTCGCCGTCCGCGGCCTCAAGGTGGATTTCTCTACCCCGGACGGCACGGTCGAAGCGGTCAAGGGCATCGATCTCGAGGTCAATGCCGGCGAAACGCTGGCGGTCGTCGGCGAATCCGGCTCGGGCAAGAGCCAGACGATGATGGGCATCATGGGGCTCCTGGCGAAGAACGGCACGGTTGCCGGATCGGCGCGCTACCGCGGGCAGGAACTCATCGGGCTGCCGCCGAAGGCCCTCAACGACGTGCGCGGCTCGAAGATCACCATGATCTTCCAGGAGCCGATGACCTCGCTCGACCCGCTCTATACGATCGGCCGGCAGATCGCCGAACCGATCGTCCATCACCGCGGCGGCACGTTCAAAGAGGCGAAGAAGCGCGTGCTGGAACTTCTGGAGTTGGTCGGCATTCCCGAGCCCGGGCGTCGCATCGACAGCTATCCGCACGAGCTTTCCGGCGGCCAGCGTCAGCGGGTGATGATCGCCATGGCGCTTGCCAACGAGCCGGACATCCTGGTCGCCGACGAACCGACGACCGCACTCGACGTCACCATCCAGGCGCAAATCCTTCAACTGCTGAAATCGCTGCAGAAGCGCTTCGGCATGGCAATCGTGCTGATCACCCACGACCTCGGCATCGTCAAGCACTTCGCCGAGCGCGTCGCCGTGATGCGGCGCGGCGAGGTGGTCGAGCAGGGGAGTACGACTGAGATTTTCGAGCGACCCAAGGCGGACTACACGAAGATGTTGCTCGCCGCCGAGCCGAGCGGCCGCAAGCCGGCGCCGCCGGGCCACGCGCCGATCATTCTCGAGGGCCGCAACGTGGCGGTCGAATACGCTATCGGCAAAGGCCTGTTCGGCGGCTCGTCCTCCGTCTTCCGGGCGGTCGACGGCGTCAACCTGCGCCTGAGGCAGGGCCAGACGATCGGCATCGTCGGCGAGTCCGGTTCGGGAAAATCGACGCTCGGGCGGGCGCTGCTGCGATTGCTGCCGAGCAACGGCTCCTACCGCTTCGGCGCGACCGACATTTCCGGTTTCGACCGCAGCACGATGCGGCCCCTGCGCCGCGAGCTCCAGCTCGTCTTCCAGGATCCCTACGGCTCGCTCTCGCCGCGCCTGACGATCGGCGAGATCATCACCGAGGGCCTCTATGTGCATGAGCCGGGGCTCGGCCGTGCGGAGCGCGACCGGCGCGCCATTGCCGCCTTGAAGGAGGTGGGCCTCGATCCCGCCTCGCGCAATCGCTACCCGCACGAATTCTCCGGCGGCCAGCGCCAGCGCATCGCCATCGCCCGGGCGATGATCCTGAAGCCGAAGGTGGTGATCCTCGACGAGCCCACCTCGGCGCTCGACCGCTCGGTACAGGGCCAAGTGATCGAGCTGCTGCGCGACCTGCAGCGCAAGCACGGCCTTTCCTACATCTTCATCAGCCACGATCTTTCCGTGGTGAAGGCGATGTCGGACTATGTGATCGTCATGAAAAACGGTCGCATTGTCGAAGAGGGGGAAACGGACGCGATCTTCGAAGCGCCGAGAGAGCCTTATACCAAGACGCTGATCGGCGCCGCCTTCAACGTGTGAGCAGGCGACGGTCTGACGGTTCGTCCTGGGCGACGCAAATTGCCGCAAGGTTCCGGTCGGAGATCACGACAGCGCCGTGCGTCTTATCAGATGCGCAAAGCTCGCTGCAGCACTTTGAATCCCTGCATGTCTTTGTCCCTAAAGCGCGTCGCGTTTAAACGTGTTCACGCGGCGCGCTTCAGGTCTTTGTTTTTGTGCATGTCGTCATCCCAAAACCGCTGCACACTTCTGGGCGACATGCACCAAATCGAGGTCGATTCAAGGAGACATGCAGCGCCTCGGCGCGAGTTCGACTCGCGCCGACTTGAGCGATGGTGGAAACATCCACCGCAGGTCAGGCCCGCGTCCGTGCGGGCCGAGACGATACGGATTGCCCTTCGCGGTGAAGCCGCCCCGTCCTACTTCATGAATTCGCGGATTTTGTAGGCGACCTCGGTACGATTGGTCGCGTTCAGTTTCTTCATGATGTTGCGAATGTGGACCTTAACCGTGCTTTCGCACAGGTCCATTTCATAGGCGATGATCTTGTTGGGCTTGCCACGTTGCAATGCCTCGGCGACTTCAATCTCGCGGGGCGTGAAGAAGGTGTCGGAACAACGCGCGCCGTTGACGGCGGAGTTGATCGTTTCGCGCATCGTCAGGATGCTGCTCGCCGGAACGAAGACACCGCCGGCGCGTGCGAGCGCAATCGCCTCCGCCGCGACATTGATACCGACATTGCTTGGAATGTATCCGCGGGCACCGCACTCCAGCGCCTTGAGGATTTGGCCGAGTTCGTCGGTTTCGGCAACGACGATCACCGGGCTGAACTTGAACTTCTCGGCGAGGTTCTCGATCTTCTCGCAGACTTCCTGTTCGCCGATCTTGCTGCCGCCAACGATCAGCAGCACGGCGGACGGATCGGCGTGCAACTTGCGGGCGCGCCACTCGTCGAACGAACCGACCGTCACGATGCTGAGCGTCGGATCATAGCCCAACAAGCTCTTGGCTAGGCACTCCCTGTCCAGGGCGCGTGGATCGATGAGCAGGATGTAGTCCGCATCCTCCGGATGGTCAGTCACGTCCGGGTCAGTCAAACCTGGAGGCGATTGACGGTCGAGCGGCACTTGAAAGGTTGCACGGCTGTTCGTTACGGTTCTTCCGACAGTCGCTGAGAGAATATACATATATAGTACTCCAATTCGTTCTTAAATATAAGAATAATTCAACAATTAACGGGTATCGTCGCTCAATATTACTATCGATTCGTCAGTCTTTTCGGCTGCTTCGCGATCAGCTCATGTCTGGGTGCTCAAGGGGGTGCGCCGGATGGATGCACCTGATAATGCCTCAAGTCGCCCCACCATCGCGCACACTCTCTCTTCGGTCTGCACGATTGTACTTTAGAATATATCAGGCAACCGATGGTTGGGAATATTACCCAAGATAGTTAGGCTGGTGATAAATCGGGGGAGTGTTGCCTAGCCCGCGTGGGGGATTCTCGCGCTCAGGTGCTGTGAAAGGCGAACAAAATCAATGCCAATGCCGGGATTTCCAAGCATTGGATCCAGATCCGGGATGAAAGTCTCACGGTCTCAGTGATGCGGAAGCGGTGAGTGCGGCGCGTCGGTCGTGGCGCTGGATGATGCTTCCACCAGCAGTCTTGACCGGCTGCGCGCCTAGCAGGGCAGTTTCGAGCCCGCGCACGCCAGATCGCGCTTGCGAGACGATCTCATCCCGCGCCGTCGGATCGATCCCCTGGCGTGCAGCTTCCGCCAAGGCGACTGCCATCTGCCGGACCGGCATGTCACCGGCAGCGAAGCGGTCCGGTTGCCCTGTAAAGCTGAAGAAGCCCTCGACCTTTTCGTCCCATGCGAGCCCGATCTGCGGCACGCCCAGCGAATAGGCGGCAATGCATGCGTGAAGTCGATGCGCCATAATCACCTGCATCGCGGCAATCGTATCGACGAGCTCCTCGGGTCGGGTCGGACGCGGCGCCAGGCTGAGCCTGTCTTGGGCGACACAGCGGGCGAGGTCCGGCGCGCCGAGGAGTCGCCTTGCAAACGCCTGGTCTTCCTCGGCGCCATTGCTGAAGAGGCGGACATTGTAGCCGTCATCGAGCAGCAGCTTGATGAGTTCCTGATATTCACCCCGACCGCGGAAAGGTATGGTCGACCGGCCATGTGTCGCGTGCCTGTGGAGGATGAGCGGGTCGGTCACACAGACGCCAATGGTCATGGTCCGCGCCGGTTCACGTCCGTAGTGTCTTGCCAGAAGATCGATGGCCAGGAGGCCGGGATCGGGGACGATCTCGGCGTGCGGGCCGGCGGGAAAATGTTGCGCCCAGTTCCTGGCCGCGATGCGGTCGCGAACGGAGACATGAACCACACGCGCTAGTTCAAGCCTGCGAAACAGCTCGTCGGCGCGCGGCGACCATTGGCGTCCGACCCCGACCGCATAGATCGCGAGCGGCTTTGCGCTGCGCCGCACGCAATCGAGAACGGTTGCGACCTTCAGGGGAAAGTTCAGGTCATCGTCCTGAAAGAGATTGCCTCCGCCGATCACCACGGCGTCGGCGTCGTCTATCAACGCCTGCCAACGATCGCGCAAGTTGCCGAGCTTTCCGGCAAGCCCGCGCGAAACCGCGGCGCGCCGGAGAAAGGAGGGAAGCGTCTGGAGAGCCCGAAGGAACAGACGCCGCCTGGCATTGTTGCTCTCTCCAAAAGCGCTCCGCCCTGCAAGGTCTATCGTCTCGACGGTGAGTTCATCGGATCCGCGCATCAGTTCGCCCTCGAGGCATTGTGCCAACAGGCCATCTCCGAGGTTCGCACTGTATTTGACGTTGAAGACGAGGACCTTCATGACAGGCTTCCCGAATGTCGCCGTCCCGACGCGCCGGCTAGGTGCGCCCGAGCGGGCTGCGTCATCGTGACGCGAGGATAGGTGAGGGCCGAGATGCTGCCGGCAAGGATGTAGAATGTCAGGCCGAGATCGTAAACCGTGCCTGAAATGAGCGATGTCGTCAGCCCTGCGACCAACCCGGCCTTTGCCGCACGCACCACCGACGCCGTTTCCCCGTCGCCGTTCGGCGCCTTCGGCATTCTGGACCGGAGAGTGGCGGCGACAAAGAGGCAGAATGCCGCCGTCCCCGGGACCCCGACGTTCGAGAGGAGCACGAGCAGATAGCTCGATGCGCGGGCGCTTCCGAGCCCGGCGCCAAGCCCGGAAGTGTCCAGAAATGTCTGGTAGGCGGCGGCGTTCCAGGCCATGCGCTCCCGACCAGACTGACTGTCTGCCTTGGACAGCAGGATCTCGTCGAGGAACTGATTGATGGACTCGGCGGTGGCCGGGAAGAGGGTTATGGTCATCATAAGGGCGAGGGGCATCAAGGCGGCCACGGCGAGGAGGAAGCCGGTGCGCCCCGCTCGCCGGGAACCGAGCGCGGATGCGACCGAGCGCGACCAGAGAAACGGGACGACGACGGCGAGGCCCACGAGGGCCGTCGCGGACGTGGACAGCACCAATGCGACAAGCAACGCCGCCGCCATCGGTCCGGTCACGCGCGAGCGGATACGGTCGAGCCAGAGGCTGGCAATGGCCGCGAAGAGAACCAGTGTGTAGTCGGCGAAGGCCGACGCCTCGGGAAAGGCTCCGGAAATCCGCTTGAAGCCACCCTTCTCGGAGGCCGTCAACAGCGCGTAGTTGGCCGTCCGGACGAACTCCAGGAGTTGCTCCGTGCCGGTGAAATAGGTCAGGACGTCGGCGACGGCAAAGCCGAGATTGACGGCGGCAACGATCAAGAGAACGTTGACCAGATGCGCGGACGCAGCGGTCCGGCGGATATACGCGTAGCAAAGGCCAAAACAGACAGCACCGCCGAGCGCGTAGATTGCTTGCGTTATGTTGCTGGACGAAAAGCGAAGGGGCACGTGGGCGACGATGCTGCGCGCGCCGACCGAACGCTCGACGGTCAGTACATCGATCGTACCCTGGAACAGGCGCGGCAGGAGGATCGCGGTCATCAGCCCGAACATCGTCAGCACCAAGAGCCAGAACCCCGCCTTTGGTGGGGCGTAGGCCGCAAGCACCGGCCCTTCGCCATAGGCCATGAAGATCCTGGCGCAAAAGAAGAGCAGAAAGACGTTGGGCACAAGCACGGACGCGCCGCCAAGGGCAGGCAGGTTGAACGCAGCCGCGGAACCGAGTGCCGTCGATATGACCATGAACGTAAAGGCCCAATGGACCGGTGCGAACAAGACGCCCAGTCCTACAATCACCGTGATGACGCCGATCAGTTCAAAGTTCATTGCCAAGATCCGGTTGTGCCAGGATCGTAGCAAAGGCTGTTACGCGCGTATTTACGCCCGCGGTTACGCCTTTCGTATAGCCGCTCGACCCGATTTGGTAGTGGATGGCCGCGACGGGCTTGCGCTAGTTTGTTCCGATGTTCTCGCACCCTCGCGATCTCGGGTTTGGATTGAACCGCCGGTTCCTGATCAGGAGGCTCGCTTCCGGGCTTCTGGCATGCGCGCTGGCATCGACCTTCCCCGGCCCGGTGCCGGCAGAAGGCGTTGCCGGCAGCGATACCGGCGACGAGCTCTCACTCGACAGGATGGAGACGTCTTTCGACGAGAGTTTCGACACCCTCAGCGTATCCGCCTGGGGGCCCGACACGCGCTGGATCGCGCATACGCCCTGGTCGGGCGATTTCGGCGGTGCGCGCTTTGCCAATCCTGAAGCCGGATATCCGTTCACCACCGAGGACGGCATCCTGCGCATCGAGGCCAGGCGCGACGACGAGGGCAAATGGACCTCCGGCCTGCTTGCCTCGGTCGACCCCAAGGGCAAAGGCTTTGCTCAGCAATACGGATATTTCGAGATGCGGGCGCGGCTGCCGACCGGCGCCGGAGTCTGGCCAGCTTTCTGGCTGATCGGCAAGGACCGGTCCAAGGCGACGGCCGAGATCGACGTGCTGGAGTTCTACGGGGACAAGCCGGACGGCTACTCCTCCGTCGTGCATGTGTGGCATCGCGATGGGCGTCACGATTCCCAGTTCAAGCGCATCGATGCTTTTGCTGCCGGCGATCCGGGAGAATTCCATACTTATGGCGTCAAGGTCGACGCCGAGTTCATCCGAATGTACTTCGACCGTCGCCTGGTCTGGAAGGCAAGCACGCGTCCCGAGCATCGCCAGCCGATGTTCATCTTGCTCAACCTCGCCCTCGTCGAGTCGACCGCAGACGATGCACCCGACCCTTCCCACATGTATGTGGACTACGTCCGCGCCTACCGTTTCCGTTGATATCTCGAGATAATTTCACCTCCACGGAGCGCGTGCGCATTTCACGCGCTCGGAGCTTGTTCGACCTCGTTTCTAGGTGCGACCGCGGCCGTCCGGTGAGAGCTTCCGCCGAAGGACTAAGCAGTCTAACCCTTTTGGCCGCGGGCAAAGCTGAAGCTATCCCAATGATCAACTGTTTATTTTTCCTCACCATGAAATTCTGACGACCGGCGGCACGGCTTGAAAGTTGTGTCGCCGTTGCCAGTCGCGTCGGACGACCGCATTCGGCGCTCTGTGGGGACGGGAAAGGGACAGGAGATCGGCAATGATGGACTTCCGTGTTTCCGCGACGGAGGAGAAATCCGGCGTCGCCCGATCGGCGGAGCCGCGCTCGGATGTCATCATACATTATGACCGGGATCGCTCCATTCCCTCGATCGTTGCACAGCACGCTGCAGCCAGTCCGAAGTCGGTAGCACTAGTTTGTGAGGGGCGCACGATCACCTATGACGAGCTTGAACGAGTTTCGGACCGCCTAGCGGCCTATCTCATCCGGGAAGGGGTCCAGAAAGGCGACATCGTCTGCTTGTTCGTGCCGCGGTCGCCGGAAGCAATTGTGGCCATGCTGGCGATCCTGAAGGCCGGGGCCGCTTACCTGCCGCTGGACACGACTTTTCCCATTGAGCACCTCGACTATGTCATCGGCGAATGCGAGCCGAAGGTCGTCTTCGTCGACCCCGAGACGGCGCGGACGATCCGTTCGGTCCCGAACGCAAAGGGATCGAACGTCGATCTGTTCGCGCTGCTCCAGAAACTCACTGGCGGCGCAGACGAGATCCGGCCTGACATCGCAGTCGGTGGCGGCGATCTGGCCTATGTGATGTTCACGTCTGGCTCTACCGGCCGACCGAAAGGCGTTGCCATCGCCCATCGCGGCATTGCGCGGCTGTCGCTGGACCAGAATTACCTCAAGCTCACAAGCAACGACGTCATGCTGCACGCCGCGACGATCGCATTCGACGCCTCCACCTTCGAGGTCTGGTGCGCCCTGACAAACGGTTGCAAGCTGGCGATCTTGCCGGACGGCAACTTTTCGGTCGCCCGCCTGCGCGATGTCGTGGGCGGCAATGGCGTCACGGTCGCGCTGCTAACAACGGGGCTCTTCAACCTGCTCGCCGACTACCCCGGTTCGGCCCTGCCGTCGTTGCGCCACATGTTTTTCGGCGGCGAAGTCGCCTCTGTCGAACATGTGCGGCGCTTTCAGAAGACTTTTCCCGATTGCCGGGTAACCAACGCTTACGGGCCGACCGAGATCACCGTTCTCGCCACCGCCTACGACATACCGGCAGGCTTCGACGGTAGCGACGTGCCGATCGGTCAGGCGGTGGAGCATACCGGCATTCTGATCGTTGACGAAGAGCGTCGTCCGGTTCCGGCTGGCGTCGAGGGCGAACTGGTGCTGACGGGTGACGGCGTGGCCATCGGCTATTTCAAGCGGCCCGAACTGACGGCGGAGCGGTTTGTCACGATCGAAACGCCGGAGGCGCCCCTTCGAGGTTATCTGACCGGCGACCTGGCCGTCCTGGATGAAAACGGGTCGGCCCGGTTCAAGGGCAGAGTTGATCGACAGATTAAGCTCAACGGCAAGCGCATCGAGCTCGACGAGATCGAGGCCGCGCTCCGGCGCGACCCGCGCCTTTCAGACGGCGTCGTCATCTGCCAGACGCTCGGTCCGCAGAACAAGCGAATCCTCGGCTATATCTGCCCACAGGCCAGCGCCACCGCAGATGACGCCGAGTTGATACGGGGTGTTATGGAGCGGCTGCGCAACGCCTTGCCGGCCTACATGATCCCGAGCGTCGTCACTGTGCTCCGCCAGCTTCCGCTGCATCAATCGGGGAAAGTGGACCGATCCAAGCTGCCCCTGCCTGTCAATGCGGCGCCAACGGCAACGGCACCGATCACGAGCCAGACCGAGGCGGTCCTGCTCGGCCTCTGGCAGGCTGTCCTCGGTATCCAGGCGGTGGAACTCGATCGGAATTTCTTCGACCTCGGAGGGACGTCGCTTCAACTGATGCGCATCCATGCAGCACTCGAAAGCAATCTCGGCCGGCCGGTCGACGTCGTGGCGCTCTTCGAGCATCCGACGATCAGGGAACTGGCGGGCTTTCTCGATGGCAGAGCCATTGCTGGCGCACGGGCAATGTCGGCGGCGGAGCGAGCCGCGCTGCAGCGCAAGACCATGTCTCAATTCCGCAGGAGTGCTCCATGACGGCGATTGGCGAAGCAGACAGCAATCTTTCCGGCATCGCCATCATCGGCATGTCCGGCCGCTTTCCCGGAGCTCCTTCGGTGGAAGCCCTGTGGCAGATGATCTGCGAAGGGCGGGATGCCTTTTCCAAGCTGAAACCGGATGAGCTCGAAGACGCTTTCACCGACGAGGAGCGCGGCAGCGCCAACTACGTGCCCGCCCGGCCGCACCTGCCCGACATCGAACTGTTCGACGCCGAGTTTTTCGGCATGTTTCCGCGGGAGGCCGCAGTCACCGACCCGCAGCATCGGGTCTTTCTGGAGATCTGCTGGGAAGCGCTGGAACGCGCCGGCTACGACCCACAGAAATATCCCGGACTTGTCGGCGTTTTCGCCGGCGCTTCGATGCCGACCTATCTCATCAACAACGTACTTGGAGAGCGGGCGAAGGCGGAGGAGTTCACGTCCAACTACCAGATCGGTTGCTTCCAGCAGATCGTCGGCTCCTTGACGGATGCACTGGCGACGCGGATTGCCTACAAGTTTGATCTGCGAGGGCCCGCCTTCACCATTCAGTCGGCCTGCTCGACGTCGCTGCTGGCGGTATCGCAGGCCTGTCATAACCTGCTTACCTACAGTTGCGACATGGCGCTCGCCGGTGGCGTGTCGATCACCGTGCCGCAGCGGCGCGGTTATTTCTATCAGGAGGGCGGCATGGTCTCGCCCGATGGGCTTTGCCGTCCCTTCGACGAACAGGCCGCCGGAACGGTCTTTGCCAGCGGCGCGGCTGTCGTCCTCCTGAAGCGGGTGGAGGATGCGCTTCGTGACGGCGACCACATCTTCGCGGTGATCCGCGGCTATGGCGTCAACAACGACGGGTCGGAGAAGGTCGGGTTCACAGCGCCGAGCGTCGCTGGCCAGGCCGGGGCCATTGCTGCAGCGCTGGCGGGCGCCGACGTCGATCCTGCGACCATCGGCTATGTCGAATGCCACGGCACGGCGACGCCACTCGGCGATCCCATCGAATTCGGAGGCTTGCGCGCCGCCTTTGCCGACACGAACGAGCGGCGGGGATCATGCGCACTCGGGTCGGTGAAGGGTACGGTCGGCCATCTTGATGCGGCGGCCGGCGTCACGAGCCTCATCAAGGCGGCGTTGGCACTCCAGCACGCAAAGATCCCCGGTTTACCCAACTTCACGCGCCCCAATCCGCGCATCGACCTCGACGGGAGCCAGTTCTACATCCCCACGGAAATGACCGACTGGCCAGAGGGGGAGGGTCCGAGACGGGCGGGCGTGAGCTCCTTCGGGGTCGGCGGGACCAATGTCCATGTCGTCGTCGAGGAGGCACCGGTCCGCGGGGAGGCGGCGGGCGATCCCCCCCGCGGCCCATTCATTCTCCCCCTGTCGGCGCGCAATGAAGCGGCGCTGGCGGCGATGCGCCTCAACCTGAGAGACCATCTTGCGAAGATGCCCGATGACACATTGGCGGCCGTCGCCCATACGCTGCAGACCGGCCGCCGGGCATTCGCGCATCGCTCCGCGATCGTGGCCGACAGCGTGGGTCAGGCTGTTGAGCGTCTAGGGTCCGAGCGCGTGGCGAGCGCCGTCGCCGCCGATCGCCCGCCCGTCGTCTTCATGTTTCCGGGCCAGGGCTCGCAATATGTCGGAATGGGCGCCGTGCTTTACAACCGCGAGCCGGAATTCACACGCTGGATCGATCGCGGCACCGAAATCCTGCGCGCGTCCCTCAAGATCGACCTTCGCGATTTCATCTGTCATGCCGGCGCAGTCTCGCAGGCGATGGCGGACGAGCAGCGCGAGACGCGGATTGCCCAGCCCTGTCTCTATCTGGTCGAATACGCTCTGGCGCGGTTGTGGATGAGCAGGGGGCTCGAGCCGAGCGCGATGATCGGCCATAGCGTCGGGGAGTTTGTTGCCGCGACGCTCGCCAATGTCATCTCCTTCGAGGATGGCCTGCGCCTGGTGGCCGCCCGCGGCCGCCTCATGCAGGCGCAGCCGCAGGGCGCGATGGTCTCCGTGCGCGCGGATGTCGAGACCGTGACACCGCACCTGCGCGCGGATGTGGAGATCGCGGCGATCAACGCCCCCAAGCTCTGCGTCATTTCGGGGACTTTCGCCGGCGTCGACGCGACCTGCGCGGCCCTCGAGGCATCCGGAATCGCCTTCAGCCGCTTGCACACGTCACATGCCTTCCATTCCGCGATGATGGACGGAGTGACCGACGCGCTGCGCGAGGAAACCGCCAGGGTCACCTACGGAACGGCGAACCTGCCGTATGTCTCCTGTGTCAGCGGCAGCTGGCAAACGGTCGAGCAGGGCATGTCGCCGGACTACTGGGCGCGTCATTGCCGGGCGGCGGTGCGATTTTCGCAGGGGCTCGAAACTCTCAGCCGGGAGCAGAAGCCGGTGCTGCTCGAGGTCGGCCCAGGGCGCACGCTCTCGGTCTTTGCCGCTCAGACACTGAGCCGTGATGCCACCCATGCTATCGTTCAGTCGCTGCCGGAACACGATCGCGCCCATGCCGCGAGCGAGACGCTTGCAGAGGCGCATGGCAAGCTCTGGACGGCGGGTTGCGATCTCGACTGGCCGGAGAAACCCGGGCCGCAGCCGTCAAAGCTGCTCCTGCCGACCTATCCATTCCAGCGTCAGCGGCACTGGATCGATGCGCCGCAATCGGTCCGGCGCGCCGGCGACCACGCCTCGGCGGCACCGGCACTGACTGCCGAGAGACCTGCATCCATTGCGTCAGCCCCATCGATCGAGGGAAGTCCCACCATGGAAGTCGTCAAACCAATACCCGTGGCCAGCCGCGCTCCCAAGCTTGAGGCCTCGTTGTTGAACGTCTTGGCCGATATGTCCGGCGAGGCACTCGGGGCAGGGGACTCGACGGCGACCTTCCTGGAGCTGGGTTTCGATTCCCTGTTCATCGGACAGTTCGCGCAGCGGATCGAAAAGGATTACAAGATCAAGCTCTCCTTCCGCGAATTGCTGAGCAATATCCCGACCGTCCGGGATCTGGCGCGCCACCTTGACCAGCAACTGCCGCCGGAACCGGCAAACTCGGCCGAAGCGGTGGCCGCGGAACCCGCCAGTGCGGCTCGGGTCGCCGTGCCGCCGGCGCCATCTGCGCCCGCTCCGACCGCCGCCTTCAGCGCACCGACGGCGAGCGCGCCGCCCGCGAGCGCCAGCGGTCTTGAAGGGATCTTGCAGTCTCAACTTCTGATGGTGCAGTCGATTCTCTCGCAGCAGCTCCAGGTCTTGCAGGCGGGTACCGCGGAGCGCGCGCTGTCCGCGGCAGCGCCCGTTGCGACGACGGTACAGCCCATGCCTATGCCTGTGACGGCGGAAGCGGCACGGGCCGTGGGCGATGGCGATGTCGGCGCGCAGCGGATCAAGCTCTACAGCCCCGGCGCCAAGAACGCGGCTTCCGAGATGACACCCGAGAAGCACGCCTTCGTAGCCGAGCTGATCACTGCCTACGAGGCGCGCAATCCGAAATCCAAGAGCTTCACGGACCGCAACAGGCGGTGGCTCGCCGATCCGCGCACGGCCGCCGGCTTCCGGCAGGACTGGAAAGAGATCGTCTTCCCGGTCGTGTCCGATCGGTCGAAGGGCTCCCGTATCTGGGACATCGACGGCAACGAATACATCGACCTGGTCAACGGCATGGGGCAGACCGCCTTCGGCCATGCGCCCGATTTCGTGACCGAGGCGATAAAGTCCCAGGTGGATGCGGGCTTCGCCATCGGTCCGCAGACGCCGCTCGCCGGCGAAGTCGCCGAGCTGGTTGCGGCGATGACCGGACATGAGCGCGTGACCTTCTGCAACACCGGATCGGAAGCGGTGATGGCCGCGATGCGCGTCGCCCGCACAGTGACCGGCCGAGACAGGATCGTCGTCTTCGGCAACGATTATCACGGCCAGTTCGACGAGGTTCTGGTGAAGGGAAGGAACCGTGGAGGCACACCGGTCGCGCTGCCGGTCGCGGCGGGGATTCCGGCGGCCTCCGTCACCAACATGACCGTGCTTCGCTACGGCGACGCCGAGAGTCTCGACTGGATCCGCGCCAATGCCGGAGAGATTGCCGCGGTCATCATCGAACCCGTGCAGAGCCGGCATCCGGAGCTGCGTCCGCAGGCGTTCGTGCGGTCTTTGCGCGAGATCGCAACGGCGTCCGAATTCGCGCTCGTCTTCGACGAGGTCGTCACCGGTTTCCGGGTCGATCCGGGCGGCATGCAGGCGATCTGGGGAATCAAGGGCGACATGGCGACCTACGGCAAGGTCGTCGGCGGCGGCATGCCGATCGGCCTGCTGGTCGGCGACAGCCGGTTCATGGATGCGCTCGACGGCGGCCACTGGAGCTATGGCGACGATTCCGTGCCGATGACCGCGCCGACCTTCTGCGCGGGCACGTTCGTTCGCCATCCGGTGGTTCTCGCTGCGGCCCGTGCCGTGCTGCAGCATATTAAGGGCGACGGCGCCGCTCTGTATGGACGGGTGGCCGAACGCACTGAGGCGCTGGTGGCTGAGGTCAACGCCGATCTCGCGCGGCGCGGCATTCCCAATGTCGTCCAAAGCTACAAGAGTTGGTTCGTCACCGATTTCGGCAGGGACGATCCGTTGGGCACGCTGCTCTATGCGAAGATGCGCATGCTCGGCATCCACATCCAGGACGGCTACCCCTGCTTCCTCACGACGGCCCATAGCGAAGCGGATTTCCAGGCGATCGCTGCCGCGTTCCGTGAAAGCCTTGATGCATTTCAGGCGGTCGGCATTCTCGGTACGCCGCCTGCGGAGTTTGCCTCCCCACCGCAGACGTCGACCCCGCGGGCGGCCCGTCCTTCGGCGGCTCCTTTGACGGAGGCGCAGAAGGAGATCTGGCTGGCGGCGCAAGCCGGGGACGGTGCGTCATGCGCGTTCAACGAATCCTTCACGATGACGATCGACGGGCAGCTTGACGAAGAGAAGCTTCGCCAGGCCCTCAAGACCGTCATCGCGCGGCACGACGCCCTGCAGATCCGGTTCGGCAGAGCGGGAGATCATTTCGAGTTCATTCCCGACTTCGATCTCGATATCGGTCACGTCGATCTCGTCGGGGATGCCGATCGTGAAGCGCTGTTCGCCCGGTTTCTTGAAGACGATGCGCACACGCCCTTCGATCTGGCAGAAGGCCCGCTCGCCCGGGCATGCATCCTGCACATGGAACCCCAGAGCCACCGGCTGGTGTTCACCGCCCACCACATCGTGTGCGACGGCTGGTCCGTCAATGTTCTCGTCGAGGAACTGGCGAAGGCCTATTCCACCCTGGTCGATGGCGCGACGCCAGACCTGCCCGCGGCCCTGTCCTTCGCGACCTATGCCACGGATCTTGCGCCAAAGGCGGAAATGTCGAACGCGACCGAGCGCTTCTGGCTCGATCAATTCGCGGAGGTCCCGGACCTGCCGGACCTGCCGCTCGACCACCCCCGCCCGGAGCGCCGGAATTTTGCCGGCGGGACCGTGCACGGGCAGATTGAAGCCGATGACTACAAGGCTCTGAAGAAAGCCGGTGCCAAGGCTGGTGCGACGTTGTTCTCCACACTGCTTGCAGCGCTTCAGGTGGTGATCTCCCGTCTTTCCGGGCAGGACGACATCGTCGTCGCCGTACCCTCGGCCGGCCAGAGCCTGCTCGACGGCCAGACGCTCGTCGGCCATTGCGTCAACCTGCTGCCACTGCGCCAGCAGGTGGATGCAAGCATGCGGTTCGACGCACATCTGAAAGCCACGCAGCAACTCGTGATCAATGCCTTCGAGCATCAGGACTACACCTATGGCACCCTGGTGCGGAAGCTCGGCATCAAGCGCGACATGCACCGCCTGCCGTTGACCGAGATTCAATTCAACCTGGAGAGAGTGCCGGAAAATCTGGACTTCGGAGGCCTCGAGACGCGGATCGCCTCGAACGGCAAGGCTTTCTCCAACTTCGACATGTTCTTCAACCTGACCGAGGGCCCGCAGGGCGTGCGCATCGACGTCGATTATAATGCCGAGGTCTTCGATAGAGGCACGGTCGAACGCTGGATCGGCCATCTTGTAACCCTCGCCGGTGCGCTTGCCGAGGACATAACCAGGCCGATCGGCCAGCTTCCGCTGATGCGCGCAAGCGAGAAGAACTGGCTGGTCCACACGCTCAACGACAGCGCGGCGGACTATGATCGCGACGCCTTCGTGTTCAGGCTTTTTGCGGAAAAGGTTAAGGCCCAGCCCGATGCAGCGGCCGTCGAGCACGACGGGCAAGTGCTAACCTACGCGGAACTCGATCGCCGTTCCGACCAACTCGCCACCTATATCCAGGAGGTGGTGCCCGATCCTGGGCTGAGGATTGCGGTGCTGGTCGAGCGCTCGCTCGACATGGTCGTTGCGTTGATCGCCATCATGAAATCCGGGCATGCTTACGTGCCGCTCGATCCAGCGCACCCGGAAAACCGACTCGCCCAGACGCTAGAGATCGCACGCGTGGCGGCCGTCATCTGCGATAGCGAAAAATCCGCGGGGCTTGCAGGATCGCAGCTCCAGGCCATTCGACTGGACAGGGACGCCGACGCCATCGCGGCCGTCCGAAGTGCACCAAAGCTGCCCACCGACACAACATCGGCCGCCTACGTCATCTTCACGTCGGGTTCTACAGGGGCACCCAAAGGCGTGGAAGTGTCGCACAGGGCGCTCGTCAACTTCCTGGTGTCGATGGCGAAGGAACCGGGTCTGACCGATCGCGACACCATCGTCGCCGTCACCACGATCTCCTTCGATATCGCAGGCCTGGAGCTGTATCTGCCGCTGATCACGGGGGGACGCGTCGTACTGGCGGGCCGCCAGGCGGTACGGGACGGCTTTGCGCTCGTGCGCCTCGTCGAGCAGTGCAATGCCACCGTGCTGCAGGCGACGCCGACGCTGTGGCAGATGCTCGTGGAAGCGGGCCTCAAGCGCCCCGGGCTCAAGATGCTCTGTGGCGGCGAACCGTTGCCGAAGGCGCTGGCCGAAACCTTGCTCGCCACCGGCGGCGAACTCTGGAACATGTACGGACCGACGGAAACGACGATCTGGTCCTCCGTCGGGAAGATTGATGCAGCCGACGGGCCGATCACGATCGGTCACCCGATTGCCAATACGCAGCTTCATATTCTTGACCGGACCGGCAGTATTGCGGCGATCGGTGTTACCGGTGAGCTCCACATCGGCGGCGAGGGATTGGCGAACGGCTACTTCGATCGTCCCGACCTCACCGAAAAAGCCTTCGTCGAGATCGACATCGGCACCGGCACGCCACAGCGCTTCTATCGGACGGGTGACGTCGGCAGACGGCTTGTCGATGGCTCCCTGCAATTGCTCGGCCGCCGCGACCAACAGATCAAACTGCGTGGCTTCCGCATCGAACTCGGCGACATCGAAGCCGTCATGGCCCGCGCACCCGGCATTCGCCAATGCGCCGTCGTCGCGGCGCATAACGGTCGGGGCGAAAAGCACCTCGTCTGCTACCTGGTGGTCGAGGAAGGCGGCAGCCGCCCCAGCAACGCGCAACTCTCTGCCCACGCGGAAGCTAACCTTCCTGCCCACATGGTTCCGACCTTCTGGGCATTCGAGGAGACGCTCCCGCAGACGGCCAACGGCAAGCTGGATCGGAAGGCCCTCGAACAACGGGGCTTGCCGCAGCGCGCGGCGACCGTGATCCGGGTGCCGCCCCGCACGCCGATGGAGGAGCGACTCTGCACCATCTGGCGCGAGGTGCTGAATTCCGACGATATCGGCGTGGAGGACAATCTCTACGCGCTGGGCGCCGACTCGCTCGTCATCTTCCGCATCGCGGCACGTATGCTGGACAGCGGCCTCGAACTCGAGGCGAAGCATCTGATGATGCATCCCTCGGTGGCCGAACTCGCGGCCTTCGCCGAGGCTCGCAATGAGACGAATGGGACGCTTCCCCATCCCTCTGTTCCCTCGCTGAGGGATTTCCGCAATGGCGCGCGCCGCCGCATCGAACAGGTGACACGGGCATGAAGGAAACGAACCAGGCAGTTCCGACAACCGCACCGACGGTCGTCGCCGAATTTCCCTGCTCGCAGACGCAACTGCGCTGCTGGATTCTCGACCAGATGAAACCCGGAAATCCCGCGCTCAACGTCGCAGTGCGTTGGGAGGTGCGCGGCGCGATCCGCTCGTCGGCGATCGAGGCGGCGTTCCGCACCGTCATCCAGCGTCACGAGATCCTGCGCACCCGTTTCGTCGAAGTTGGCGGCCGTCCATGCCAACAGGTCGTCGACCAGGTCGACTTCCGCATGTCGGTGATCGATCTCAGGAACGTGCCGGCCGACCAGCGCGAGGCCCGCATCCTTTCGATCGGCGAGGAGACGGCGCGCGCGCCGTTCGACCTCAGCCAGCCCTGCCTTTTCCGCGTCTCGCTGCTGATGGTGGAGAACGACCGCGGCTTCCTGCTGATCACCGCCCACCAGAGTTGTTTCGACGGTTGGTCGATACGCGTGCTTGGACGGGAGGTCGGCGAAATTTCTGCGGCGATCGAGGCCGGGCGGACGCCTGCCCTCCCGGAACTGCCTTTGCAGTATGGCGACTTCTCGCTCTGGCAGAGCGAGTATCTGGAAAGCTATGGGTTCGAGGCGGAGAAGGCGTTCTGGCGTGAGCGTCTCAAAGGCGCTCCCTATTTCGAGGTCGTCCCGGACCATCCGAGGGGACCTGTCAAGACGACACGCGGCTCCATCCTGTCGGTTGCCAAACCTGTCGAGTTCGGCGAGCGCATCGATGCCGCCTCCCGGCAGCATCGCGTTTCCCTCTACAGTTTCGGCGCTGCCGTGGTGAGCGCGCTGCTCCATCGCTACGCCGCTGCCGAAAAGGTCCTCTTCGGGTCCCAGGTGGCCGGGCGCGACGACACCGATCTGGAGAATCTGATCGGCGTTTTCATTAACAACATCGTGTTGCGGTTCGACTTCCCCAGTGACATGACTTTTGCCGACCACCTGCGCTCGGCAAGCGAGATTGTCACGGCAGCGCTCAATCATCACCGCATGCCGTTCAACAAGCTTGTCGAGGTGGTCAACCCGATGCGCGATCCCTCGCGCAATCCACTGATCTCCGTCAACTTCAATCTCCAGAAGGCGTTTCTCGAGGACCAGCGATATGGCGGCCTCGAACTTATCAGTGCGCCGTCGCAATCGCCGGGTGTAATCTACGACCTCAGCTTCATGATGATTGGCCGCCCGAGCGGCTGGCGCATGTCGATCGAGTACAATGCCGACCTGTTCGAGCGGCGCACCATCGAGGGCTTGCTCGATCTTTGGCAACAGATCTACGAGATCGTGCTGGAACGGCCATCCGCGTTGCTGTCCTCGTTGATCGTGCCCGAACGGGAGATATTCCAGCAGCCGGAAATTCTTCGGTCTGTCCCGGTCGCGGAGCAAGTCCTTTCCGGCCACCCCTCGGTTGCTGCAGCGGCGGTGGTACCTACCGATGGCGGCATGGGCAGCTACGGCTTCGTGACGCCTGTCCCCAATATGATCGAGCCGCTCGACCGACTGCCCGAGACGCTCATGACCTATCTCCGGTCGCAGCTGGCGACCCCGGCGATGCCGCAAGGCGTCAGTGTGCTCCTGAACCTGCCGCGCAAATTCGATGGCACGGTTGATCGCGATGCGCTGACTGTCCCCGTCAAAACCGCGCCGGCGGTGCAGGTCACACCTGCCGCGGGCAAGACCAGCATGCCGATTGACGAAAGGACGAAGGCGCTCGCAGCCATCTGGTCCGATGTGCTCGATGTCCGAGAAATCGCGCCCGGCGACAATTTCTTTTCGCTCGGCGGCCACTCTCTGCTCGCCTTGCGAATGTTGTCCGCGGTCCGCTCCAAGCTCGGCGGGAAAGCGGATCTGGAGCTGCTGTTCAAGCAACCGACCTTTAGCGGTTTCGCCGGTGCGATCTTCGGCGTTGCCGACGGGGATGCGGCAGCGAAAGACGACAATCCCTGGTCCGTCAGCGTCTGCCGAGAGGGCACGGGCCCGTGCTCGCTCTACACTCTGAACCACCCGTTTCTCTACTATCGGCTCGCCAACGAGCTCGACAGCACTGTGTCCGTCTACAACGCCAACATGTTCAGCGCGGATCTCGACGGAAGACTTGCGTCAATGTCGTTCGAAGACATTGCACGGCGCGTCGTCGAGAGGATGGGCGCCGACATTCTCAAGGGGCCGATCGCCATCATGGGGCTCTGCGTCAACGGCGTGCTGGCCATGGAAGTGGGCCGGCAGCTTCGCGAGCGCGGAGCGGACTTGCGCTTCACTGCGGTCATAGACGCCTGGGCCCCCGGCTTCGTGCGCTCCCAGCCGAAGCTGCGCCGGCTGCGCTGGAATGGCGAGCGGCGCCTGAAGCGGCTCGGCTATTTCACCCGCAAGCTGTTGGCCGGGCGCATCCGCCTGGTCGACTTCCTCCGGGAGTTCAATTTCAGCCTCGGCCTGATGAAACGCATCGGTTTGCAGGCAGGCGCCTACTCGGACGAGGAAGAGATCAATGCAAGGGTGACCGACCTGCTCGTCGACGCGGCTCGCAGCTATCGTCCTGCGCACGCCGACGGCAATCCGGTTCTGCTTTTCCGCAGCGAGGCGAACCATCCGCGGGCGCGCAAGCTCCTGTTCGGCTGGGGCGAGGCCGTTGCCCCCGACACGGAGGTCTTCGACCTCGAGGGGTGGCATGAAGACAGTCTCAACAGCAACAGTATCAAGGCACTTGCCGCCATTGCCACACATCGCTTCGGCGGCCGTAGCACCAATTGATCACCGACGTGGAGAGCACGACCATGCGCGATCTGAGCCGCCCGCTGCGCATTGGAATCCTCGCGGATGCCGTAGACTTCGAGAACTGGCAACTTATGGTCTTCGACCGCATCATAGCGGACCGCCGCTATGCCCTGACCGCGATCTTGATCGACAGGCCCCGGGGATTCCGGACCGCTCCCTCGGCACTCCTGAAGTTGGCCTATGGCTTCGAGGAGAAGACGCTGGGAAGGCAGGCGCCGTACAGCCCCTGCAATTTCGAGGCGCGCAAGCAGCGCATCGTGCCACTTGCACAGTCGACGCCGGGTGCCGTACAGGCGCAAATCGCCGAACTCGGGCTTGACCTCGTCATCCGCATGTCTCCGAACGGAATGCCCGACGATGCCGTCGGGCACTTGCGCTACGGCGAATGGGCGTTTTCGTTTTCGGACCAGAAGGCGAGGGGCTGCGAATGGTTCAGCTATCGTGAGGTTGCCCGCAATGCGCCTTGCGTTGATCTCTCCCTCTATGTCCGGTCTGGCTCCAGCGTGGGCGACATCGCCGCCTCGTCCTTCAACATCAAGTTCAGTGCGCTCCGGAACATCAATTTCGTCAAGGAGCGCGCGGCCACCCTGCTGATGCGCGAACTGTCGCGCCTGGCGGATTCGGCCGAGCTGCCGTCGACGTCGCACTCACCACCCGATGCGGCGCCGCCGACGACCGGGGAACTCGCCAAATACGTGGCCGGCCTCACCAAACAACTTGCCGGGCGTGCGTTCAAGGCGCTCAAGAAGAAGACGGGATCCGGATCGGCGGTCTGGACGCTTTACACCGGAAGCGGCGGGATCGACAACTTTGAGCCGTGCGGCTCGGTCGAAATTCCCCCCACCCGCGACAACATCAGGGCCGATCCTTTCCTGCTCGAACACGAGGGCGCCTGCTACCTGTTCTACGAAGCCTATGCCGATGGCGACCGCAAGGCGCATATCGCCGTGGGACGGCTCGACGGCGACCGTTTGCAGCCTATCGGCATTGCTCTCGATTGCCACTATCACCTTTCATATCCCTTCGTCTTTCGCGATGGCGAAGATATCTTCATGATGCCGGAAACGCATCAGTCGAAGCGGATCGAGATCTGGCGCTGCGTGGAGTTTCCGTTGAAATGGGAGCTTCATTCGACCGCGCTCAACGGCATGTCGGCCGCCGACAGCGTGCTGACCCGCCACGCCGATCGCTGGTGGCTCTTCACCAACTTGTCGGAATACCACGCCTTCGAAGATCACTGCAGCGAGTTGCACATATTCGAAGTCGACGGGCCGGCCCTATCGCGCATCACTCCGCACCGGCGCAATCCGGTGGTGATCGGCAGCACCTTCGCCCGGAACGCCGGGCGGATCTTCGCGCGCGACGATCGTGTGTTCCGCCCCTCGCAGCGCAATGCGCACGGCATCTATGGCTACGGGCTGAATATCATGGAAATCGAGCAACTGGATCTCGACACCTACAGGGAGAAATGCGTGCGCACGATCGAGCCCGACTTCAAGCCTGGATTGGTCGGCTGCCACCATTTCGATGCTGCTGGAGATCGCTATGTCCTGGATGCGCGATTGATGTCTTGATCCGGAAGACGTCCTCCCTGCGATAGCGCAGGCGCACGGCATTGCCGATCGTCAGGGCCGCCACGGCGCCGTGAAAGTTCTCCGGCGCCATCAGTTCCAGCAGGCTCCAGTTCGATGGTGCGTCCACGTCGCCGTCCAGCCGCTTGAGTCGTGGCGGCTCGGTAGCGCTGATCGTCACGTCGAAAGTGTCGAGCGGCAGGGAGAGGCCCGCGCCGTGCGCCTTCACGAAAGCCTCCTTGCGTGTCCAGCAGCGATAAAAGGCCGCGAGATAATCTTGCTCCGGCAAGGCGGCCAGTTCGGCGCATTCGCGAGGCGAGAAGAAATGGGTGGCGACATCTTCCTTCAGCGGTTTGATTTCTTCGATGTCGAGGCCGACGGGATAGTGATCCGACACCGCGAGCATGGCGACATCGGCACTGTGGCTTAGATTGAAGTGCAACTCCGGGATCATCGCCGCGGCGATGCGCGGCTTGCCGAAGACATTGTAGGCGAGCCCGATGCGTGCTGGCGGAATATGAAGGTAGCGGCTGAGCACCAGACGCAGCCCCGCACGGCCGACGATGAAGCGATGCCGGTCCCGGGCGTGGATGAACCGTGACGCGCGGGCACGATCGGCGGCGCTGAGCAGCGGAAGATGTGCCTCGGCTTGCGCCGCCTCGGCCGCGATGCTCCACTGCCATATGTCGATGGTGTTCGGGCCGATGCGCTCGAGACTACGTCGCATAGGCCAATCCCCCCTTCGATGCCTCGCGCTGGCGCCGCATGCGTCTGGCGAGATAGGTCATCAGCGCCAAGGGGTAGTTTTCGCCAAGACTCACTCGGCAGGTCCGCTTGAGAATGTCGAGCGACCTCGAGCAGCTGTCGGGCGCATATTCGATCCTCCGCGCAGCCCATGAATAGGGGTTCATTCTGGGATTGGCGGTGCGTTGCTCGATGATCGGCAGCCAGTTGGTATAGACGTGCCGGCTGGAATCGAAGAGACGGTAGACGCCCCGCTTGTTCTCTGCGGCAAAGCTTTCTGCTTCCTTGGCAGTGTCGAAGAGGAGGTGCAGCCCGGCCGCGCTTTCCTGGTCATTGTGCGGGCCCAGCGTGAACCCCGCGCTGTCGAGAATCTCCGCCATCGCATCGTAACGCACCCGCATCCGCCGGATCATCGGATCGAGCTTCTTCAGTTGGACGTTGAGCATGGCGCCCTGTATCTGACTGGCCTTGAGATTTACACCGACCATCGATGGTTCGTTGTAATTGTCGAGATGGCCGCGGAACAGCGCTCCGATATCGTGATACATGCGTGCGCGAGCGAAGAGACGGTCGTCATTTGTAACGATCGCGCCTCCCTCGCCGATGTTGATGTTCTTGAACTGATTGAAACTGTAGGCGCCTGCATGACCGATCGTTCCCACACGCACGCCCCTGTATGTGAGCCCCACCGCCTGGCAGGCATCCTCAACTACGATGAGATCGTGCTTTCGCGCGATCGCCAGGATCGCGCTCATGTTGCAAACCATGTTCGCCATATGCACAGGAACTATCGCCCTGGTCTGCGGGGTGAGCTTGCGAAGAATGTCCGCCGGATCCATCGTCAGGGTTTCGTCGATATCGACAATGACCGGAACCGCGCCCACGGCGATCGCCGCTGCGGCTGTCGCAATCCAGGTATAGGCCGGAACGAGCACCTCGTCGCCGGGGCCCACGCCGCAGGCCGCGAGCGCGGCGATGAGCGCGCCCGTTCCACTGCTGACAGTTAGCGTGTGCTTGACGCCGAATTTCTCCGAAAAGTTAGCTTCGAACCGCGTCAGCGGACCCGTGCCGTCGCCGCTGAATCGCGCCAGCTTTCCCGACGCGAAGACAGGCGCAAGTGCCAGCCATTCCCTCAATCCTACGCGAGTCATCGCTTGTTCTCCGATCCGCGCCGGTCCCGTCGTCGCCGACCACCGGCGTTCCAGGCAAGAGGGACCGCTGCCGCATACCGGCGCAGTGTAAGGTTAGTCGCGTGCTCGCCGCGTTTCAAAATGGACATACGGTCATGGCCTGCTCAAAGTGTGCAGGCCCCGCCTATCCGAAATCAGTAGTGCACCTAAACTCCTATCCATATTGGCGGATTTCGGCCCGAGAGTGCTTCTGGTACCACCGGAATCCAACGCGCAGGAGAGGCGCATGTCGATCCACGATCTCCGCACCTTCCCGTCGGGAACCAACTTTCGGGCGGACATCGCTCTCATCGGCGGCGGCCCGGTGGGCATCACGATTGCTCGCGAGTTGTCCAAGAGCCGCTGTCGTGTCCTGCTGATCGAAAGCGGCGGCCCCGATTTCTGCCAGGAGCATCAAGTTCTGAACGCTGTCGAAAATGTGGGGGAGCCGATCGCCCGCGCCGGCGCCGAACCACTTGGCCGCGGCTATAACGGCGGGCTCGCCTGGTTGAATGATGTGGCTCCCTTCGAGTTGCGCAATCGCACGCTCGGGGGCAGTTCGCATACCTGGATCGGCAAGTGCGCGAGTTTCGACGAGATCGACTTCGAGCGCCGGCCGTGGCTGCCGGTGTCCGGCTGGCCGATGACGCGCGAGAACCTGTCGCCCGCGTTGGCCAAGGCCGCCGACCTGCTCAACCTTGGTCCGAATGTCTATGACGAGAGCCTGTATCGCCTGCTGCGGACGCCGCCGCGCGGCTTCGATTTCGACGCCGATCTCCTTCGGCCCTTTTTCTGGCAGTTCAGCCATGAACGCGACCGACGCGGTGAGCCGATGCGATTTGGCCGAATGGCGCGGGATCTCGATGCGCCGAATGTCGACGTGCTGTCGCGCGCCACGGTGACGGCCATCAATCTCGACCGAGACGCCCGACGGGTGATCTCGCTCGATATACGCGCTGTCGAGGGCGTCCACGCGACCGTGCAGGCGGCGACCGTGGTGCTTTGCGCAGGCGGCATCGAGAACGCCCGCTTGCTGCTCGCCTCCAACGCGGTGATGAAATCGGGCGTCGGCAATTCCAGAGACGTGGTCGGTCGCTATCTCGCCGACCATCCTCGCGCAGCGATCGCGCGCTTCGTCGGTCCTGATATCGACAAGCTGGCCGGGCACTTCAATTTCTACGGCCTGTCACATCAGGGGCGGCCGCATTTCTATCTCCACGGCATGCGTCTCAGTCCTCATGTGCAGCGGCGCGACGGGCTGGTGAACTGTGCGGCCTATCCGGTGCAGGTCCATGCCGCCGGCGATCCCTGGGCAGCGGTGAAACGGTTGATGCAGGGCGGCAGCACGCGGCTTTTCGGCGATCTCGCGACGGCTCTCCGATCGCCCGGCCTGCTGGCCCAGGGCGCTTTCCGCCGCCTCGTCCAAAAGCGCGGAATGCTGCACCGTTCCGACGAGCTTCGCTTCGACGTGATGGCCGAGCAGAGGCTCGATGCGGACAGCCGCGTAACTCTCTCGGAGCAGCGGGATCTGTTCGGGACGCCGTTGCCGCGCGTGAACTGGAAAATCGGCGAGGCGGAGGTCGAGAGCATAAAGCGGCTGGCGCACGCCCTGTCCTCGCAGTTCGTCCGCAACGGCCTGCCGGCGCTCCGTTTGGCCGCCTGGATTGCCGAGAACGACGACGGCAAGGCGGTTTTCACCGACATGGCGCATCCCTCCTGCACGACGCGCATGGGCACCGATCCATCAGTCAGCGTCGTCGACCCCGATGCCATGGTCCATGGCGTCGACGGCCTGTTCATCGCCGGCAGTTCGGTCTTTCCGACGCCGGGCCACGCCAACCCGACCTTGATGGCCCTTGCACTGGCGATCCGGCTTGCCGATCACCTGAAGGCCCGCAACGAACGCCGCTCCGTCGTGGAATTGCGGCGGCAGGTCGCCGCAACCGGGAGGTGACGCCCGGCGGCGCAAACGGCACGCCGGGGTAATGCTGTTATCCGAGCCGGTAGTAGAAGCCGGCGCTCTCGCTTGCGCCCAGTTCCGGATGCGTCTCGATCACGTGGGCGAGCGAGGGGATTGTCCAGCGATCGACGAGCGTGTAGCCGAGGTGTTCGATGTCCTGGCGCAGCGCGCCTTCATCGCGCATCTGGTAGGGAACGGTCGCGCGTCCAATGCGCTCAAGCGTGACCACTGCTCCTCCCTTTCGTAGCGCCACCTTGTTCAAAATCAGATGTCGTGGGGGGACAGGGAGTTCGTTGAGGAGCCGAGACAACGGGACGTCGAGGTATTGCAGTAGACCGGAGCCTAGGAAGAGCTCAACCGGCCCGGCATCCGCGATGCACTCCACGAAGTGCAACGCGGGGAGATTTTCTCGCTCGGCCCTGCGCCGGCCCGCCTGGACGATCGACGGCAGATCGTAGACGACCCATCGGAACGTGTCGTCGAATTGCATGAGATTGCGGAACGCCCGGTACTTCGTGCCCATGTGGCCGCCGGCATCGACGAGCCCGTTAACCTCGCCGGCGATCTGGTGCATCCAGAACAGCACCGGATAGTCCCAGGGTGCCACCTTGCACATCTGCTCGAACGCGACTTCGGCGATTTCCTCGTGATCGTAGCCGGCGAGACCGTTCGACCGCGCGGTGGCAAGCGCCTCCTCGAACGTGGCATAAGCGCCGGTGAATCGCTGCGGGAAGGGAGAAAGATAACGCAGTCGTCCGCCGGCAGCGCGCAGCGGCGTGAGCGACTGGTTGAGGCTGCGAACCGCGCGGCGCAACAGTGGATAGGCCGTGTTCCTGATATCGTTGCCCAGCATCTGTGGTTCCCCCGTGGCAGGCGTCACTGGATCAGTCGTCAATGCCGCCCGAAAGCGAAAATAGGCTTCAGCGCGCCGCCCCACCGCTGCAGGAGGGCCAGCGTTGCTACATAGATGCAGGCGCCGGAGACGACCTGGAGAGCGACCGTCGAGATCTGCCTCAGTGCCGACACCTCGGCAATCCTGCCAAGGAGCAGCACGGTTGCCGCCATCGCCACGACAGCGATGGCCACCAGGCCGCAATTGCCGAGCACACGGCTCCAGACGAGGCCGCCCTGTTGGGTTTGAAGGCGCATCGAGATGTTGAATGAGATGACGGCCGCAAGGCACTGTCCGAGCGCGGTGGCGATCGCGCCGAACGGGGTCAGCAGCACGATGAGACCGACGGAGATCGCCCCGTTCAGCATTATGGCCCGTGGCATCTTGTGAATGGTGCCGCTCAGCGAAAGCAGCGGCTCGGTCACGTATCCGGGAATGAGCAGGGTCTGCTTGGCTGCCAGAATGGCGACGAGAATGGCGGCGGGCGCCCACTTCTCGCCGAGCAGGACGTCGATCAGTCCACCCGACACCAGCGCGAGGCCGAGATAGACCGGAGCGGAGACTGCCATGAGCACGGTCATGAACGTGGTTGCCGTGGAACCGATCGCGGCTCGGTCGCGCTCACCCTTGGCCTGGCCGCCGGCGCGGCCGAAGACGATCCAGGCCAGCATGCGCGCCGGCTCGCCCATCAATTCGGAAAACGCGGCGACGATCCGCTCGGCGGCGCGATAGTAACCGGCCTCCGCAAGACCCAAAACGCTGCCGACCACCAGCGTGCCCGCATAGGAGCGGAAGAACACGACGAGGCGGTTGGCGACGATATGACGGGAAAACTCGAGCACTTCGAGCGCGAAGTCGCGGCAAAGGCGCAGGGAGGGAAGCCAGCGCACGAGCACCATCGATGCACCAAGGAAGGTTATCTGCTGCGCCAGCCGACCGCAGATGAGGGCCGCGATGCCTTGGCCTATCCACAGCCCGCCGATCGCAACGACAAGTCCGACGGCTTCGCCGGCGATGCGGATCAGGGACTGGCCACGCAATTGCCCGCGCGAGATGAGGATGCCGTCGTAGACCGTGGAGAGCGACGCCGGCAAGTACCAGGCGCTGAACAGGAGGATCAGGACGGCCGACCAGCCGTCTGCGAACCACGAGACGGCCGCCAGCGCTGCAAGCAGGCCGAGCAGTGTCGCGATCGCGCCCGACAGGATCGACATGGTCGCGAGCTGGTCTAGATCGACCTTGTCCGCTCCCGCCTTCATGACAAATTCTCCCCACCCGCCCTCGGCCATGACGAGGACGAAAATGGCGAAGGATGAACTGAAAGCGAAGAATCCGAACTCGGCAGCCTCCAGGACATGCGCGGCGACGATGAAAATAGCGAGTTGAACCGCCTGGGAGACCACTTTGGCGGAGAGGGCCATGAAGCCATCCCCGACCAGGGCTGGAAGGCTGACCAGTCGCCGCAGACCGGCGGACAGGTTTCCGAGGTGTACGGCGGCGATGGAAAGATGGCGCCGCATCATCGCTCGCGGATCGTCCGGTCGTCCGGCCTGCCGACTGGCATCGCCCGCTCGCGGTTGGGAGCCGCGGGACGTGTGCCACGACGGACTGGAAAACACCACTCTGTTGCCGAAATATCACCACATGACGGGTGTCCTATGACATAGAGGCGTGGGTCGATTTGCCGTCGGTCGCAGGATGACGAGTAGGGCAACCGGGACTTGCGCCTGTGAATGGATGGGCAGGCGGAGGCGATCGTCTCTCCGCGGACATTTTGCCCCCCGGCAGGAACGAAGGGCTCGCCGCAGATGTCGAGGCAGGCACCATTTGGCGGAATGGACATCATGACCAGCCGAACTTCATGGAACGCGCAATTGGTCATTCGCTGGCTGGCAATCGCGTTTTGCCTCATCTTTTGGGCTGCGCTCGTCATCTTCATCTGGTGAATCGCCCCATTACGCATAGTTCGTTGCAAACAGGACGATGCCGACCGTTTTCACGATGATCACCAGGTCGAGATAGGCCGACCGGGATTGGCAATACTTGATGTCGTACTGGACGCGTTCCTCGTAAGTGGTGTCGGCCCGCCGGTTTACCTGCCACATTCCCGTCATTCCGGGCTTCAACGATGTGTAGTAGTGCAGGTTGCTGCCGTATTTCTCGGTCTCGTCCGGAGGTATGGGGCGGGGTCCGACGAGGCTCATGTCGCCGCGCAGCACGTTGTAGAATTGCGGCAGCTCGTCGAGGCAGGTCATTCGAAGAATCTTCCCAAGCCAGTGGACCCGGGGGTCGCTGCTGAGCTTCCGTTTCTCGGCCCACTCCCGTCGACGCTCGGGATCCGTCGCGAGCAGTTCCGTCAGCCGTTCCGAGGCATCGCGCCGCATCGATCGAAACTTGAGGCAATCGAACAGCCGGCCCTGGGCGCCGACGCGTGCGTGACGGAAGATCAGCGGCCGGCCGTCCACGGCGAGCAGCGCGACGGCGATGACTGCCAGCAGCGGCGCGAAGAACAGGAGCGCGGCAGCGGAAACCGTCACGTCGAAAATGCGTTTACCGCGGTCGCCGCGCGGCGCCGCAACCGTCGCCGGAATGGAGCGTTCCCCTCTTGCCGCGCCATCGGAAATAGACAGCATATCTCTCGCTCCTCGAAGTCGTCCGATGTCCTTCAGGCTGCCAGCGGCCACCTTGATTGACAATCCGATCATGATGGCCAACACCTAGTCCAATGGACGTACACGGCAGGAAAAATCAGGATGACGCTCGGCCGGTCGACGGACGGCGTGCTAGCCGTCACGATGTCAATGGTGGCGAGCATCACCAGATCTGATCGCGCAGGGTCCCCCAGCCTGCCGCGCGAGGGGCCGGCAGTGTGGCCGGTGCCCGTGGATCTGATCGGCCGCGCAGCAGAATGCTTTCGTAGAGATCGATGAGTGCGTCGGCCCAACTTTCGGGCGTGTGTGACAATTGCCCGGCCACAGCCACGCCGGTCATGCTCATCCGGTGAACGAGATCGTCGTCGGATGCGATGCGGCGCATGGCTGCGGCAAGGTCGTCCACATTCGCGGGGGTGAAGGACAAGCCACAGCCGGACGCCGCGATTTCCTGAGAAAGCAGAGCCGCATTGGTGATGATGACGGGCAATCCACTGCCGGCGGCCTCAAGCGCAGCCAGGCCAAAGGGTTCGGGCACCCGCGAGGGGACGACGACGGCCCGTGCCCCGCACACGATATCATGCATCGCCTCCTTGGATTTCCAGCCGTGAACCCTCGCTTGCGGAAATTCCCGCTCGAGGAAGGCGCGGCCTGCGCCGTCGCCAATGAAATGCAGCGGCACACCGGCGAGGTGCGCCGCGCGCGCCGCGTCCTTGTACCCCTTCTCTTCCTCCAGCCGTCCGATGAAGACGAAATTCTCGCGCGTCCAGGGCGCCAGGCCCGGTCCGGCGAGCGGAGAGACGGGGTTGCGGATCGTCGAGATGCGCCCGTCGCCGATTCCGGCGCGCAGCATGTATTCGCGCATTCTCTCATGGACGATGACGATGTGCGCAGGTGCGCTGCGAGTGGGAAAGAGATGTTCGCGCAAGAGGTGACGCGCCATCCGCCAGAGCTTCTCATGCAGGCCGCGCTTGTCGCACTGCGTCGCCAAACATCGGCGCGACATCGGTTCAAGCTCGCAGACGCGTTGCGTCCTGTAGTTCACGAAGCCTCCGTTGGGGCAGGCGAGGAAATAGTCGTGGGCATGCAGGACAACCCGCTCGCGCACCTTGGCGAGTGCGCGGAAAATGGCTGGCGACAGGATCTTCGACCAGCCGTGCACGTGATAGATCGTCGTCGGCGTATCGCGGGTCGAGATCAGTCCGCTCAACGCCTCGTGGGCCCGCGGATTGTAGAGGCCCAGGCGCAGAGCGTCGCTTCGCGTCCGGTCGAGCAACGGAGCCTGTCCCAGGTTTATCATGTCGTCCGCGGGCGGCTCCCCCGGCGCGGTGTCGCCGGCAAAAAACGTGACCGAAAGTCCGCGCCGCCGCAGCAGTTCGGCCGAAAGGATCGCGAGATTGGTCGCTCCGCCGACCCTGGTGGAGCGGTCATTGATGATGACGATGCGGGCGGGCGCGATGCCGGTCATGGACCCTACTCCAGTCCTTCAACATTTCGCGGCCCGAGGCGACCCAAGAAAAGGTCGAGACAGGCGCGTGCATTGCCCCGCAGCCGGCCCTTGCGATCGACCCAGGGCTCCGGCTTCCAGACCTTGACGATATTGGCGATCAGGTTACGTGCCACCTGGACCGCCGCGATTGGCAAACTCATCGTCTTCTTGCGCACGAGGTAAATGGGGTTGGCGATCTGCGAATAACCGAACTTGACGCCGGGGGTCCGCGATATTTTGGTGCCGAGGTGAACACCGAGCAGGCGGTTGGAGCGCACGATGCTGCCGTGGGCCGCAACCAGCCGACTGAAGTCGACGTCTTCGAGCCAGCCGTATAGCGGCAGGTTCTCGTCAAATCGCAGCTGCCCGCGCCTGACGGCCGCCATCCGGATGGCCATGTTGCAGCCATAGGCGTTGTAGACCGGCTCCAGCCTTTCCGCCGGGCGCGGCTTGCCTTTGGTCGCGTCGATAGTCTCGAGCCCGACCTCGATCGAAATGCCTGGTCCGATGATGCCGTCGGCGACCACGGTTCCCGTGGACATCGCGATGCCGGGGTTCTCCTCGAAGAGGCGCTCGAGTTCCCCGAGGTAGTCCGGCGCCATCAGGAAATCGTCGTCGAGAAAGAGCACGACGTCCGCTGTCACGGCCGTCAGGATCGCGTTACGCTGACGGCAGAGACCCCGCTGTGACAGGATGACCTTGCCGGGACAGTCGAGCATGTCGATGCTGTGCTGGTCGATGTCGGCCGTCGAGCACAGGCAGACGATCACCTCATCTGGCCTGCGCGTCTGACGGGCAATCAGCGGCAGAACCGCCGAAAGAACCTCCCGTCGCCCGGCGCTGGCGATGCCGATGGCGATCCTGGTCGTGGAGTCGCCTGTCGAAGGCGACGCCTTGGTGCTTTCGGGCCGAACGGCGGACGGAATCACGTGCTGCTCGGGCGCCATGGCTTCCGATCCTTCATCTTGGCACGACGCGGACCTTCACTGCGGTTCGAGATGACGCCGAGCAGCGCCACGCGCGACTTGCCAAAGGTCGAAAGTGCTTCGGCAAGACGCTCGACCGTCATCTTGTCGGATTGCCCGAGCACGACGACGATACCGTCGAGATAGGTGCAAATCACCCGCGTGTCGGCAGAATCCTCGAAGCCGGACATGTCGACGATGATCACCTTGTAGCGCTGCCGCAAGAGTTCGAGCTCAGCCTTCAACGCCGGCAGGTGGCCGTAGCGCTGATGCGCGACCGCAGCCTTGCGGGTCTGGTCGACCGTCAGCACCGGCACGCAGCATACCGCCTTGCCGTCGAAGTCCTCGGGGTTCGGTGTCTCGCCGCTCGATCTCCGTTTCGAATATTGTCCCGATATGCCGATGAGCCGCAGGCTCTCCATGCCGAAGTTCGCGCCGTCCTCGCTCGTGACGCGGCTGAGACGGGAGCCGATGAAATCCGCGTCGACCAGTAGAACGGACGTGCCTTCGTTCATGTAGAGCTGCGCAAGATTGGCAGCGATGGTCGTCTTGCCTTCCCCGGGGCCGACAGACGTTACGCCGACCACGGCTGTGGCATTGGCCGGGAAGGCGGAATCAATGGAATTCTTGACACCGCGCAATGCCTCGGAGAAGCGCGAATAAGGCATGTCAAGCACCGAGCGCAGCGGCAGCATCGTGGACGCAATGGCCGGCTGCTGCGGCCGCGGTCCGCCTCGGTAGACCGGAACGTGTCCGAGCGATGCGATGCCGAGTTCGGCGCGGAGGCGCTCGCTCGAACTGACGCGGCGGTCGAGACCATCGCGCATCAGGGCCATCACCAGTCCCGCTCCCAAACCGAGGGCCAGCGAAAGCGGCAGGACCGTCGAGGGTTTCGGCCAGGTCTTGCCGAGGGGGGCGGTAGCCGCCATCACGATGCGAGCCTTGCCGAGCGGGAAGGATTGCGTCTGTAGCGCACCGATGAGTTGTTGCAGGACACCCTCGTACATGTTGCGGTAGGTCGTGGCTCGGCTTTCCATTTCGGAGAGTTCCACGCGGGCAACGTTCTTGCCTGCGCCGGCCGCAGTAAGTTTGGCAAGCTCCGTCTCCAGGAGCTTTTCGCGGGTCTGGGCGATGTCGACATGCGACCGCAAGAGCCGCTCGATCCGCTGGAACTCGGCGCGCATGGCCGCTTCGAGCCGTTCGATCTCGGCCTTGGCGGCGACGATGGCCGGATTGCCTTCGTGGTAGCGGGCCTTGAGATTCTCGAGCTTGCTGGTTGCGGCGCGCATCTCGTCGCGCAGCTTCTGGAGTTGCGGGTTGTCGGCGCCTTCGTCGATATCCGCCATTATCGAACCGCTCGCGATCACCTCCTGGAAGGTCATCAGCTTGGCGGATTCGGCCGCGGTCGCTGCCCGCGCTGCTAGCATTTGGCTGCTGAGCTCTGAGAGCTGCTGCTGCTCGAGCGTCGAAGTCGTGCCGATCGTCGTGATGTCGTTCATGGCACGAAAATCTTCGACGGTCATTGCCGCGGCACGCGCCTGTTCGCCAATTTCCATCAGCCGGCTTTCGAGCCAGCGGGCGCCGCTGCGGGCCGCTTCTGCCCGCTCGTTCAAGCCTGTCTTAATATAAGCCATCGCGATGGCGTTGGTGGTTTTTGCCGCCTTCTGAGGGTCAAGCGAAGTGTACCCTATTTCGAGCACGTAGGACTGGCCAACCCGGCGCACCGTCATGCGCGACAGGAACGTCGCCATGGTGCGTCGCATGAGATACTCCTCGTCCGGCACGTTGTCGGCTTCATCTTTGGCGCCGAGCGTGAAGACGGATTTCACCGTTTCCTTGATGGAGGAGATCCAGGAGGAGGTGCTGACGATTTCCGGGTCTTTCGTGAGGTTCAGTTGCTCGATGACGGCGCGCGCGATCGCCTCGGACTTGACAATCTCCACCTGGCTGGCGATTTCGGCCGCCTCGATGATGATCGTGCCGGTTGATGCGTCCTGTGAGGCGATGCGTCCTTGCTCCGGATCGATGACAAGCCGCGCCGTGGCTGTGTACGAGGGCGAGGTGTTTAGGATGTAGAACACGCCGAGTGCAAGCCCGATCGCCCCGAATGACCCGATGAGTGCCGTATGCCGGCGTAGGAAATCGGTCACGTCACGAAAGGATATATTCTCCTGCCGATCGGCGCGGCGCGCCTCGAAGTTCTCGTCCAGTACGATTTTCGAGATGTCATGCACGACCATTGTGCTTCCCTATCGAAGGTGCGGCGCTCATGCGCTTGTGGTTATTGTGACTGTTCGATTCCGACGGATGACAGGAGTTGCATGTCGACCGCCTCCGGCAGCGGCGAGCGCACGTCCAGAACGTCGCCGGGCACGAGCAGTGTTGAGTCCGTAACCCTGAATGGTGCGTCCTGGCCGGCGCGCGTGATCCAGTATTCCAGGGGTTGCTGATCGAACGTCTTGAGGCTGGCGATGCGCGAGAGCGAGGCGCCGTTCACCTGAAGGAGTTGCAGATAGGTATTACGTTTGACCTTCAGATCCTCGATCGAAGCTTCCGTCGTCTGCAGGTCGCGTCCCGCCTCGGTGCGGCGCTGTCCCTGGAGCGTGACCACATCACGTTCGGTTTCGCTGAGCTTCTGCCTGGCACGCATGGCGGCGATCTGCAGGTCGAGGTTGTCGCTTTGGAGTTCGGCAAGTATCCGTTCAAGCGAGGTCTGCCTCGACTTCGTCACTGTCTGGTCGCTAAGCAGCTTCGACACGCCCTTCAGTTCATCCTGGGCGATCACGACCTGCCGTTCCTTGAAAACCCTTTTTTCCTCAAGGACATCGATCTCGTTCTTCAGCAGGGTGGCGAGTTCGTTGAGAGACTCGATCTGTCGACGCAACGCCTCACGCCGGGCATCGAAGAGCGTGGTTTCGTCCCGGATCATCTGTTGGATCGCGGCGCCCTTGGCGCCTGTCAGCACCGGGGGGAACTCCACCTTGGGGCTCTCGCCGAATTCGGCCCGCAGCCGCGCGCGGCGGGCCGCCAATTGAAGCAACTCCAGTTCCACACGATTGAGCTCGCCCGTGTAGCGGATCTGCTCCATGTCGGAGTATCCGCCGGCCGGGTTTGTCCGCCGCTCTCTCCCGCCTGCCATGGTCACGGCCTGCATGACCATCAGGCCCGGCCTGTATTCGAGTTCGCTCGGGCGATCCACCAGGCCGGTGACATAGATCATCGGATATCGGATGACCTCTACAGTCGTCTGCGGTGCCGTCATTAGCCCGGTACGCTGCTTCAGCAGATCGGCAATCGCTGAAGACAGCTCGGCCGGTGTGCGGCCCTTGGCGGTGATCTCCCCGACCATGGGCACGGAGATCGTGCCGGACGGCGACACGCTGTATTCTCCGTTGAGGGCGGTCCATTCCTTGTATTCGCCGGTAGACGCCATCCACTCGACGATCGCCACCTTAACTCTCGTTTGCGGCTGCAGGCGAAAGGCGGAATCGGCATGGGCCGACGCAAGGGCGCCGAAGGCCACCAGACCGATTGCGGAGCAAAACGTCGATGCGCGTCCGAGGGTACGCATCAGCTTCGGCAGGCTCTGACCGGCAGTTCGCATGGGACCTCGCAAATTTCTCAGAAGGTCGCGATCCGCCGAGCGGCCGAACGCAAAACCCGCCCTGATTGTCGGCTCAAAACGTTCGAGATAAAATTGACTGCGGCCTAAACGCGGCTAATCCCTTTTGGGGAAGCTGCCTAAACCAGGGAAACTATCGTATAGGCGACACCTGCCCAATGCCCTAGCGCTGCGCCGGACCCCAGCCCGACCTAACCCTTTCGATCAGGGACATCGTTCGCTCGGATGCGGGCACGAACCGTTCTTGGCGCTATCAACGACATGCCCGTCTGACGCATGCTGAGCTGGGGTATTGAAAGCGAGGGACAGCTATGCGCGTCGCAATCGTACATTATTGGCTGGTTTCGATGCGCGGTGGCGAGAAGGTGATCGAGGCGTTGTGTGATCTCTATCCGGAAGCGGATATCTTCACCTTAGTCTACGACGAGGCACAGGTTTCCGATACGATCAAGAAGCACAAGGTGACTTCATCCTTTCTGCAGCGAGTCCCCGGGGCCATCGGCCACTATCAATCCTTGCTGCCACTGATGCCGTTTGCGCTCGAAAGCCTCGACCTCAGCGGCTACGACCTGATCATCTCAAGCGAATCCGGTCCGGCCAAGGGTATCATCCCGCCGCCGCATGCCGCCCATATCTGCTATTGCCATTCTCCGATGCGCTATCTTTGGGATCATTATCACGCCTACCGCTCGAGTGCGGGTATCCTGTCGCGCATGATGATGCCGGTGCTGGCGCCGATGTTGCGCACATGGGACGTCAACACCAGCCTTCGCGTTGACCGGTTCATCGCCAATTCACACCATGTGGCGGCCCGCATCGGCAAGTATTACCGCCGACCTGCCACCGTGGTGTATCCGCCTGTCGGCATCGAGGACTTCTCGCCTTCGGCCGAGGTCGAGGATTTCTATCTCTGCGCCGGGCAGATCGTCTCCTACAAGCGGATCGACCTCGCCGTCGAGGCGTTCACCAAAATGGGCAAGAACCTGGTGGTGATCGGCGGCGGCAAGGAGCAGGACATTGCCAGGCTGAAGCGCATGGCCGGTCCGACCGTTACCTTTCTGGGGCGTGCGCCGTTCGCCGTGCTCAAGGAGAAGCTCGCGAAATGCCGTGCCTTTGTCTTTCCCGGTGAGGAAGACTTCGGCATCGTTCCAGTCGAGGCGATGGCGAGCGGCCGTCCCGTCGTCGCCTACGGCGGCGGCGGCGCGGTCGAAACGGTCGTGCCAGGACTGACAGGCATTCTGTTCGAGAACCAGACAGTCGAAGGGTTGATCAAGGCCATCTATTCCTTTGAGGCCAGGGAGGATTCCTTCCGGGCAGATGTCATCAGGACGCATGCAGCGCAATTCAGTGTGAGGCGGTTCAGGTCCGGCATCCAATCTGTCGTCGATGAGGAACTGCGGCATCGCCGCTCGCTACCCTTCGCCGATGGCAAGTATGCGCTCGCCGGGTTCTCGACGCATGATGCCGAAGCCCTGACGCCCTTTCATTGACTGCCAGCCGGGGAACAGTGTGCTCTTGCGCTGCCAAAAGCGCGGCGGGCGAACATGCTGGCCTGTAATGCTATCGCGTTAATACTAAATCGCTACATAGATTACTAGAATGTGATACTTCATTCGCGGTCCAGCATCTGTTATTGTTAATTTCGAGTAGCTTAGGCCTGTATAAATGTTTAGCAAAAGTCTACTTCTGCATCGGAGAGAGTAGACCTTCCTCTTAGCATCTATTGGACAGATAGACCAAAGTAATTCATTGGATTTTATGTCAGTAATACGCGTAGAAGTTGCCGATCCCGACATTTCGGCCGGGGATCTTCCGTTCAGGCGAACAGTATCCTCGTGCCGCAGGTTAGCCGTGGTTGCCGCGGCGACGCTCTTCCCGTTTTCAACAGCCAGCGGCATGCGAGATGATGCAGATGGATCTTGCTTCCTTCAAACCAGGCTCCCCGCGTGAGGCCGAATCCGACCGGTTTGCTCTCGAGACGAGCGCGCTGATCAGGCCGACAGGCTTTCGGGAGTACGACGCGCGGTGGTGGTTCGGGCGCCCGGACGACGGGAAGGCTCCGGAGCTGAACCTGATGGGGGTGCAGGCTCTGGGCATGGGGCTCGGCACCTTCATCCGACGCTCGGGCGCCGGCCCCGACATTGTGACGGGGCATGACTTCCGCTCCTATTCGCTTGCCATCAAGCTGGCCTTGGTCAGTGGGCTGATGGCCGCCGGCGCACGGGTCAGGGACATCGGCCTGGCGCTGTCGCCGATGGCCTATTTCGCGCAATTCGCGCTCGACGTGCCGTCGGTGGCGATGGTGACCGCCTCGCACAACGAGAACGGTTGGACCGGCGTCAAAATGGGCACGGCCCGGCCGCTGACTTTCGGTCCGGACGAGATGGCCGAGTTGAAAAGGATAGTGCTGGAGGCCGACTTCGACCTCGCCGGCGGCGGCTCCTATGAATTCGTCCCGGACTTCCGCCAGCGCTACATCGACGATCTGACCCGTGGAAAGCGGATCGCCCGGAAGCTGAAAGTGGTGGTGGCTTGCGGAAATGGCACCGCCGGCGCCTTCGCGCCGCAGGTGCTGGAGCGGATCGGCTGTGAGGTAATCCCGCTCGACTGCGAGCTCGACCATTCCTTCCCGCGCTATAATCCCAATCCCGAGGACCTGGCGATGCTCCATGCCATCCGGGAAAAGGTGCTTGAAAGCGGCGCCGATGTGGGGCTGGGCTTCGACGGCGACGGCGACCGCTGCGGGGTGATCGACAATGAGGGCCGCGAGATCTTCGCCGACAAGGTCGGGGTGATGCTGGCCCGGGATTTGTCCGCCTTGCATTCCCAATCGGTGTTCGTGGTCGATGTGAAGTCTACCGGGCTGTTCGCGGCCGATCCGGTGTTGAAGGCGAACGGTGCTCGCGCCGACTATTGGAAGACCGGCCATTCCTACATCAAGCGCAGGGTCGCCGAACTCGGCGCCATCGCGGGTTTCGAAAAATCAGGTCACTTCTTCTTCAACCCGCCTCTCGGGCGCGGCTATGACGACGGGCTGATCACCGCGATCGTTGTCTGCGAAATGCTCGACCGCAATCCCGACAGCAGCATGGCCGAGCTCTATCGCGCTCTTCCCGTGACGTGGGGATCGCCGACGATGTCGCCGCATTGCGGCGACGAGGTGAAATACGCAGTCGTCGAGCGCGTGCTGGAGCGCTTCAGGACCATGCAGCGCGACGGTCTGCCGATTGCCGGTCAGAGGATCGCCGACCTGGTCACCGTGAACGGCGTTCGTGTGGTGATCGAGGACGGCACTTGGGGTCTGGTGAGGGCCTCCTCCAACAAGCCGGAGCTTGTCGTCGTGGTGGAAAGCCCGGTGTCGGAAGCACAGCAGCGGGCCATGTTTGCGGCGGTCGACCGTGTTCTCAGGGAGCATGCGGAGGTCGGCCCCTATAACCAGACGTTCTGAGCGGCAAGACGTGTGCGGCATTCCGCCCGGCTGGCGGGCAAGGGAAGGGGACGAGAGAATGGCGGAACGGATCTCCTGCTTCGTGATGAGCGGCGGCGTCGGCTCGCGGCTTTGGCCACTATCGCGCGAGGACAATCCCAAGCAATTCCATGACCTTTCCGGCCATGGCTCGATGCTGCTCGGCACCATCCGGCGGCTCAAAGCTCGCCCAGCGGGCGATACGCCGATCCATCTGATCGCCTCCGAACGCCATGCCGAGCGAGTGCGCGCCGACATGGCCGGCATCGATCTTGCGGGCGGTCGCGCCGTCTTCGAGCCCGTCGCCCGCAACACGGCGGCCGCGGTGGCGGTGGCCGCGCTCGAGACGATCGCTGCCCACGGTGACGGGCTGGTGCTGGTCGTGCCTTCGGACCACGAAATTTCAACTGAGGAGCAATTCTGGAAAACGGTGGAAAGAGGAATGCCGGCTGCCGATGCGGGCAGGCTTGTCATCTTCGGGATCCAGCCAAGCCAGCCGGAGACCGGCTACGGCTACATCGAGGCGACTGGGGAGGGCGATGTCCGCGATGTCGCGCGCTTCGTCGAAAAGCCCGACCTGGAAACGGCAAAGGCCTATGTCGCGGCCGGCACCTTTTTCTGGAACGCAGGCATCTTCCTGTTTCGCGCGAGCGCCATGCGCGCGGCATTCCGCATGCTTCAGCCGGAGATTTGGGAGAAGGCGGAGCGCGCCCATGCTGCGGCAGTGAGCGAGGTGTCGGGCGCGTATCTGCCGCAGGGGCTTTATTCGGCAATTCCTTCGGTGTCGATCGACTACGCGATCATGGAGCATGCCGGCGACATCGCCATGGTGCCGGCAAGCTTCCGCTGGAGCGACCTCGGCTCCTGGCAGTCGCTGCTTGACGTCAGCGCGACCGATGCGACCGGCAATGTTGCGATCGGCGACGTCGTCGCCATCGACTGCGAGCACTCCTACCTGCGCAGCCAGGGCCGCCTGCTCTCGGTTATCGGGCTGAAGGATATCGCGATCGTGGCGACGGCCGACGCGACCTTCGTAGCGCCGGTGGCTAAGAGCCAGGAGGTCAAACGCATCGTCGAACAGCTGGAGAAGAGCGGGCGGCTGGAGACCAAGTTCACGCCGGCGCACGACCGCGTGTTGCTGCCAGGGGCCTGGCGGCAGCGGGTCGCCCATTGGCTGTTCGAAGAGACCCTGCCGCTGTGGTCGACGGCGGGCGTCGACGAGCGGAATGGCGGATTTCACGAAGCGCTGAGCTTCGATGGCGCGCCGCTGATCAAGCCGAAGCGCATGCGCACCATGGCCCGTCAGGTCTACGCCTTTTCCGTGGCAAAGCTGCGCGGTTGGGACGGCGATGCCGACCGGCTGATCGCGCACGGCATCGCATTCATGGAGAAAGGCCGCACGAAGCGGGGCGGCTGGGCAAGGGTGCTCCAGGAAGACGGCGCCATCGCCGATGGCTGCGAAGACACCTATGATCATGCCTGCGTGCTCCTGGCGCTTGCTCATGCCCATCAGGCCGGACACCCGGAAGCGCTGCGCCTTGGCCAGGAGACCTTCGCCTTCCTTGACGCCCATCTGGAGGACGAACGGCTGACTGGATTCCTGGAAACCTCCGACGGCACCGAGCTGCGCCGCACGAACCCGCACATGCACCTGCTCGAAGCCCTTCTCGCCTGGCACGCGGCGACCGGCGAGCGCAGCTACCTTCGGCGCGCTGCCCGCATCATCGATCTGTTCCGCAGTCACTTCTTCGATGTCGAAAGCTGGACGCTCGGAGAATATTTCGACGATTCCTGGCGGCCGGCCGCCGGCGAGCAGGGCCAGTGGACCGAGCCCGGCCATCACTTCGAATGGGCATCTCTTCTGGTCGATTTCGTCTCCAAGAGCAGGCAGACGGATTTGATCCCCTTTGCCCGGAAACTCTATGCATCCGCAATCGCCAACGGCCTCAACCGCTCGACCGGGCTGGCCTATGGCGCCGTCTCGCGATCCGGCCTGCCGCTCGACGTCATCTCGCGCAGTTGGCCGCAGGCCGAGGCTATAAAGGCCGCGATCGCGCTTGAAGGAACCGGCGGACCGGACCTCAAGCCGGAGATCGAGGCGCGCGTCGGCCACCTGTTCCGCTGGCATATCGACCCCGCCCCCCTCGGAATGTGGATCGACCGCATCGACGAGAAGGGAAGGGTCGTCGCTAACGAAGTTCCGGCCTCGATCTTCTACCACCTCGTCACCGCTCTCATGCAGTATCTCGACAAGACGGAAGGGACGGCAGTCATCTACCAATTGCCTGCCTCCCCGCAAAGCAGCGCCGCCGTGGATCCCTCTACCGCGCTTGGCAAGGCAACAGCGTGAGACGAGATGGAGCGGAGCACGCGCCTACTGCATGTCTCCTTGGATCGATCTCGATTTGAGGACAAAAGACATGCAGCAATTCAAAGTGCTACAGCGACCTGCGCGTCTGATATGACGCGCGGCGCTGTAAGGCTTCGCGTCTACGGCTCGTCCGTCAGGGCCCGCTTGTCGAGGCCGAGCTTCTGCATTTTCTCGTAGAGCGTCTTGCGCGAGATGCCGAGCGATTCATAGACCGGCTTCAGCGCGCCGCCGTGTGCTGCGAGGGCGCTGGCGATGACGCTCTTTTCGAAGGCGGCGACCCGGTCGGCAAGGCGAGACCCGTTGGCGGGCGAGGCTGCTTCGTCGCGGTCCGTTTCGAGGCCCAGCACCAGCCGTTCGGCGGCATTACGCAGTTCGCGGACATTTCCCGGCCAGTCCCGCGCTGCCATTTCTGAGGCGAGCGAGGGCGAGATCTCGATGTCGTCGCGGCCGTAGCGGGCGGCCGATTCCCGGACGAGCTGCATGAAAAGCAGCGGAATATCGGAGCGGCGTTCCGCAAGCGGCGGGACGCGCAAGGTCGCGACGTTCAGCCGATAGAGCAGGTCGGCGCGGAAGCGCCCGGCGGCGACCTCCGGCTCGAGCTCCAGCTTGCTGGTGGCAATGAAGCGCACGTCGAGCGGCACTGTCTCGTTGGAGCCCAGCCGGGTTATCACCCTTTCCTGCAGTACGCGCAGGAATTTCGCCTGCAGATCGAACGGCATGGAGCCGATTTCGTCGAGCAGGATCGTGCCGCCGCGCCCGTGCTCGAACTTGCCGTAACGCGGCCTGAGCGCCCCGGGGAATGCCCCCGGCTCGTGGCCGAAGAGCTCGCTTTCGATCAGGTTTTGCGGCAGGGCGGCGCAATTGATGGCGATGAAGGGGCTGTTGGCCCGGCTGCTCAGATCATGCAGCGCCCGGGCCACCACCTCCTTGCCGACGCCGGTCTCGCCGATGATCAACGTATCGGCGTCCGACGCGCCGATGGCGCGCACCCGGTAGCGCAGGTCGACCATGCCCTGGCTTCGCCCGGGCAGGCGCTGTTCGATATCGTCGCGCTTGCCAGCGACGGCCCGCAAGCGCCGGTTCTCGAGCACCAGGCCGCGCCAATCAAGCGCCCGGCGGATCGTGCCTGCAAGTGTCTGCGCCGTGAATGGCTTCTCGACGAAGTCATAGGCTCCCTCCCGCATCGCCCGGACCGCCAGTTGCACGTCGCCATGGCCGGTGACCAGGATCACCGGCACTTCCGGATCGATCTCGCGGATGCGCTGCAGGAATGTCATGCCGTCCATTCCCGGCATGCGGATATCGCTGATGACGACGCCCGGAAAACTGAAGCTGATGAACTCGAGCGCTCGCTCGGCGCCGGCAAAGGTATCGACCCGGAAGCCCGCGAGTTCCAGCGCCTGCGCGCTCGAACGGCGCAACTCCTCTTCGTCGTCGACGAGCAGCACGCGGCTTTCGCTCATTCTGCCGCCTCCCTCTCGGCTTCGGGAACGACGGCAAGCACGATACGGAACACGGCTCCTCCCTCGCCATGGTTCGACACAGTCAGGCTGCCGCCGAAATCCTTGACGATATTGTAGGAAATGGAGAGGCCAAGGCCGAGACCCTTGCCGACACCCTTGGTCGTATAGAAAGGATCGAAGATGCGCTCGGCGATGGCGGGGGCGACGCCAGGCCCGCGATCGCGGATGGTCAGCACCGCCATGTCGCCTTCGCGCCAGGCGCGCAGCGATATCGTGCGGTCATCAAGCCCTTCGACCGCATCGGCCGCATTGGAGATCACGTTGACGAGCACCTGCTGCAGCCGCACCGATCCGGCGCGGACGACCAGCGCTTCGGGGCCGAGGTCGATGTCGATTGCAGCCTGCGCCGTCTTCAGGCGTGTCGCGACGATCTCCATCGTGTCGTGTATCACGTCTTCGAGCGGAACGGGGCCGAGCTTCTCATTCGGCTTACGGGCGAAATTGCGCAGATGCCGGCTGATTGCCGCCATGCGGTCGATGAGCCCGGAGATGCGCCTGACATTGTCGCTCGCTTCCGTCGTCCTCCCCCTCTCGATCAGCAGCGCCGCGCTGTCGGCATAGGTCTTGGCGGCGGCAAGCGGCTGGTTGAACTCGTGCGAAAGGGCGGCCGACATCTGGCCGAGCCCGGCGAGCTTGCCCGCCTGGACGAGGTCCGCCTGCGTCTGGCGCAATTGCTGCTCGGTAAGCCGCCGTTCGGCGATCTCGGCCTCGATCTGCTCGTTGACGCGAGCGAGATCGGCGGTGCGTTCCTCGACCCGGCGCTCGAGTTCCTCCTGCGCCTGCGCCTGCATCAGCATGCGCTCGCGCAGCCGCGCCCGCCGTTGGATGAGGATCGCGACCGCCAACCCGGCAAGACAGAGCAACAGGATGGCGGCTGCGACCGTGGTCAGCGCCTGGGTCCTGACCGAAGCCGTGTCGGTCAGTACGTTCACCGTCCAGTCCGCTTCCGGCATGTAGTGCGAGAGGACAAGATACTCCCGGGCGCTGTCTGCTCCCGAGACTTTAATCAATGCATGACCGTCGACCTCGCTACGAGCGACCGGCAGGGGGTGAAGGATAGCATTGGCATAGCGCCTGGAAGCTTCCGTCCGGGAAAGCCGATCCGGCGTCAGGGGAAGGATACTCGCGTAAAGCCATTCCGGATCCCCGCTCATGAAGATGATGCCTTCTGGATCGGAAACGAAAATTCTGTACTCGCCGCCCTGCCAGGAGGCCTCGATGGTCTCGATATCGACCTTGAAGACGATAACGCCGCGGATCTCCTCGCCGATACGTATCGGCGAGCCGAAGTAATAGCCGCGCTTCAGCGATGTCGTCCCGAGCGCATAGAAGCGGGACTGCTCCCCCCTGAGCGCATCCTGGAAATAGGGGCGGTAGCTGAAATTCTGGCCGACGAAGCTTGCCGGTCCGTCGTAATTGCTGGCGGCTATCGTGTCGCCGTCGGGGGTGATGACGTAGATGTCGGACGATTTCAGGAGCGCATTGATCTCTTTCAGATAACCGTTGACGGAATCGCGCAGCCGGCGATCCCGCGGGCGCGTCACCAGTTCCTTGATGTCATCGTGATCGGCGATCAAGGCGGGCAGAGCCTGATAGCGGTTGAGATGGCCGCTGAGGGCGGCAACCGCCAGTCTCAGCGCCGTATTCGCCTGTGCCGAGGCTTCCTGCATGTAGCTCCGGGTCGCAACGACATTGCCTTGTACGGCAAGCGTCACGACGGCGACCGGCAGGAGCAGAAGCAGGAAGCGATGTTTCACGGCATGCCCGGGCTCCTCCTCCCGCGGATTTCAGACAGTGTTCCGGATCGTAGGAGCGTGCTCGACCGGTGGCAAGCGATCGCTGGATACCGTGCGGTATAGACGAACTTCGATGTACGTCAACACAACGTTGACAATGCGTTTGTTGCCACTGGTCTTTCGCGCTCGAGCGGAAGAGCGCATCTATCCGGCATCGACAAGCCCGAGGATAGACGGGCAGAAAGGCAGCGACAAATGCTCGACCAGATCAGAGGCCTGCATCACGTAACGTCAATGGCGGACGATGCCCGTGCCAACAATCACTTCTTCACGAACACGCTTGGCCTGCGCCGCGTCAAGAAGACCGTGAACTTCGATTCGCCGGACGTCTACCATCTCTATTACGGCGACAGAACCGGAACGCCCGGCACGGTGATGACCTATTTCCCCTTTCCGCAGATGCCGCGAGGGCGCGCAGGGACGGGGGAGGTCGGAACGACTGCCTTCTCCGTGCCGAAGGGGTCTCTCGGTTTCTGGCAGGAGCGCCTGACGCAACTCGGCGTCACCGGCGTCAAGGCTGAGGAGGCCTTCGGCGGAAAACGCCTGAATTTCACAGGGCCGGACGGCGACGGCTTTGCCCTGGTCGAGGTCGAGGACGACTCGCGCACGCCCTGGACCGAAGGCGGAATTTTCGAGGATCACGCGATTCGCGGCTTCCACTCGGTTTCCATGCGGCTGCGCGACGAGGGCACGACCGCGGAATTGCTGAAGTTCATGGGCTATGAAGAGCTCGACCGCAGGGATGGCGTCACGCGGCTGATCGTGCCGGGCGGCAATGGCGCAAGCCTTGTCGACCTCGAGACATTGCCGAATATCAACCGCGCCGCGCAAGGGGCCGGCTCGGTGCACCACGTCGCCTTTGCCGTCGACAATCGCGAAAAGCAGTTGGAGGTGCGCAAGGCGCTGATGGATACCGGCTACCATGTGACGCCGGTGATCGACCGCGACTATTTCTGGGCGATCTACTTCCGCACCCCGGGCGGTGTGCTGTTCGAGATCGCCACCAACGAACCCGGCTTCGACCGCGACGAGGAGATCGCCCATCTCGGCGAGGCGCTGAAACTGCCGCAGCAGCACAAGCATCTGCGACCGATCCTCGAGAGCCACTTGCAAAAGCTGGAAGGCTAAACGTGTCCTTCGGCGCTCCGCTCCTCCTTCGTCGATGCGCGGGAGGCGCAAGCGCTCTTGAAGTTCCGTGCTACAAACGACCGCCGACCTGTTGGCGGAAAAGGAGAATTCAATGGCCGACCATGGCTATGTTCACAAGCTGAGGGCAAGCAAGCCCGGCAAAGCGATCCTCTTCGTCCTGCACGGAACGGGGGGCGACGAAAACCAGTTCTTCGGCTTCGGCGCCGAGCTCTTGCCCGAGGCGACCATCGTCTCGCCGCGCGGCGACGTTTCCGAGCACGGGGCCGCTCGATTCTTCAGGCGCACGGGCGAGGGGGTTTATGACATGGCGGACCTCGCCCGCGCCACCGACAAGATGGCTAGCTTCGTGAAAGCGCTTGCCGCCGAGCATGATGCCTCGGAGATCATCGGTCTTGGCTATTCGAACGGCGCCAATATCCTCGCCAATGTGCTGATCGAAGATGGTGTCTTCGACAGGGCGGTGCTCATGCATCCGCTGATCCCGTTCCGTCCGAAGGACAATGCCGCGCTGGCGGGCCGGAAGGTGCTGATCACCGCCGGCGAGCGCGATCCGATCTGCCCGGCGCCGCTGACGCAAGCGCTCGCGGTCTATTTCAAGGCGCAGAACGCGGAAGTAGACCTCGAATGGCATTCCGGGGGACACGACATCCGCCAGAACGAGATTGCGGCGATCGAGCGGTTCCTGAAAGCCTAGCTGCCTGGTCGATTTGAAAACGGGCATGCGATGGACTAAGTTTGGTGAACTAAGTCCAAATGTCAGAGGCAGCGGTGGAAACGATTAACATTCACGAGGCGAAGACTCATCTCTCGCGCCTGATCGAAAAAGCCGCGCGGGGAGAGCCCTTCATTATCGCCAAGGCAGGAAAACCTATGGTGAAGGTCGTGCCGATCGACCAACCCGCAGAGGCAGAGCAGCGCAGGCTCGGCTTCATGATAGGCCAGATCATCGTCCCAGACGACTTCGACAGAATGGGCAGTCACGAAATCGAAGACCTTTTCGGCGCATGAACATTCTTCTGGATACGCAAATCTTGCTTTGGGCGGCCGGCAGCCCCGGCCGCCTGTCAAAAGGAGCGAGTGCGCTCATCGAAGACCGTGCAAACGCGCCCTATTTCAGCGCGGCGAGCCTTTGGGAAATCGCCATCAAGCGCGGTCTCGGGCGGGCGGACTTCCAGGCCGATCCTCGGCTACTGCGTCGCGGACTGCTCGACAACGGCTATGCGGAACTGCCGGTAAACTGCGCTCATGCGGTGGCCGTCGATCAGCTTCCTCCGATCCATAAGGACCCATTTGACCGCATCCTCGTCGCCCAATCGATTGTCGAAGGTTTTGTGCTCGTGACATCCGACGAAATCGTCGGCCGCTATCCCGGTCCCGTCCGTCTCCTCTGACCCTCACTCCAGTCGGCGGCGGAAAAGCCAGGCGGCGGAGGAAAGCGTGACGACGGCGATCAGGCACAGCGGCCAGGTTTGGTGCACCACCTCGGCGAGCGGAATATCCTTCAAAAAGACGCCCTTCACGATGACCAGGAAATAGCGCAGCGGATTGATCAGCGTCACCGGCTGCAGCCAGGCCGGCATGTTCTCGATCGGCGTCGCAAAACCTGATAGCAGCATGGCCGGAACCATGAACAGGAATGCTCCGAGGATGGCCTGCTGCTGGGTCATCGACAGTGCCGAGATGAAGAGGCCGAGTCCGACGACTGCGGCGAGGTAGAAGATGGCACTTCCGTAAAGCAGCAGCAGCGAGCCGCGCAGCGGCACGCCGAAGACGAAGACGGCGGCCAGAATATAGATGGTGATGTGGAAGAGCCCGATCATCATCGGCGGGATGAGCTTGCCGATCAGGATTTCGTGCGTCCGCAGCGGCGAGACGATGAGCTGGTCGAATGTGCCGAGTTCCCGCTCGCGAGCGACCGACAGCGCAGTGACGATCAGGCCGATCAGGAGAGCGATGCTCGCCACGAGGTTGGGCACCATGAACCACTGAAAGGTGAGATTGGGGTTGAACCAGTTGCGCGCCTCGACCCTGATCGCCTCGGAGGCGGCGCGTTTGCCGGCCGGAGCCTCGGCTGCGAGCGCACCGACGATGCGGCTCAGATAGCCGGACACGATCTGCGAGGCGTTGGAGCGCCGCCCGTCCAGGATCATCTGCACTTCGGCGGGCTTTCCCGCCTCGATGTCGCGGGAAAAGGTGGGGCCGATCTCCAGAGCGGCCAGCACGTGCTGGTTATCGATCGCGGCGCGGACCTCGGCGGGACTGTCGGCGAGCCGGATCGAACGGAAGGTCGGCGAGCCGCCGATCTGCTGCACGAGCTCCTCGCTCCAGCGGCCGTTGTCGCGGCTCAAGACCATGAGGTCGACATTCTTCACCTCGAGCGTCGCCGCGTAGGAGAAGACGAGCAATTGGATGATCGGCGGGCCAATCAGGATCGTCCGGCCTTTCGGATCCCGCAGCACGGCCAGCAGTTCCTTGACGATCAGCGCCTTCAGTCTGCCCCACCACATCTAACCGATCCTCTTTCTGGTGCTGCGTGCGGCGAGCGCGAAGAAAACGCAGCCAATCAGGAACATCACCACAATCGCCCGGGCGAACATCGGCCAGATGTCGCCGGCGAGAAACACTGTTTGCAGGCTGGGGATGAGATAGCGCGCCGGCACGACGTAGGTGATCCACTGGATGACGGTCGGCATCGAGTTGATCTCGAACAGGAAGCCCGAAAGCAGGAAGGCCGGCAGGAATGCGGTGATCAGTGCGAGTTGCGACGCCAGGAACTGGTTCTTGGTGACGGCAGAGATCACCAGACCCTGCCCGAGTGCCGGCATCAAAAAGACCGCGGAGAGCGCATAAAGCGCGACCACCGACCCCCGGAACGGGACGCCGAACAGAAAGACGGCGAGAAGAACGCAGAGCGTCATCGAGGTGAGGCCGAGAATGAAGTAGGGCAGAAGCTTGCCGGCAAGCAGTTCGGCAGCCGAGACGGGGGTTGCCATCATCGCTTCCATGGTGCCGCGTTCCCATTCGCGGGCGACGACGAGCGAGGTAAGCAGTGTGCCGACGAGCGTCATGACGATCGCGATCGAGCCAGGGACCAAGAAGTTGCGGCTCGTCAGTTCCGGATTGAACCAGAAGCGCTGTTCGGCGGCGATCGCCGGCAACTGGCCTTGGCCTTCGCTCGCAAGCTGCCGCTCCCAATTGGCGACCGTTCCCTGCGCATAGTTCTGCACGAAATTCGCCGTGTTCGGATCGGACCCGTCGACGATCACCTGCACCGCAGGATTTCGTCCCGCCGCATGGTCGGCCGCAAAGCGCGCCGGAATGACGACGATGCCCCGCACTCGTCCGAGGACGAGGTCGTCCTCGAACTCGCGGCGGTCCCGGCCATTGACGACGGCGAAAAAACGCGAAGCCTGAAAGCTCGCGGCAAGATCGCGCGTCAGCGGCGTCGCCTCCTCGACGACGAGGCCGATCCGCGTCTGCGTCGTGTCGAGCGACACGCCATAGCCGAACAGGAAGAGCAGGATCAGCGGCAGCACGAAGGCGATCAGGATGCTACTCGGGTCGCGCACCACCTGGTAGGTTTCCTTGCGCACAAGGGCTGCGAAGCGCCTTCCGCGGCCAGAGCTTTCGGCCTCCCGCCTTTTCTGGTCGGCACTCATGCTGCCTCCCTTGCCTCCGAGCCCTGCACTAGAGCGATGAAGGCGTCTTCCATGGTCGGATCCGGCAGGTCCTTGCCGGTGACCCGCGCTTTCATCTCGTCCGGCGAGCCGAGGGCGATCGACCGGCCGCGATAGATGAGCGAAATGCGGTCGCAATATTCGGCCTCGTCCATGAAATGGGTGGTGACGAGAACGGTGACGCCCTTTTCGACGAGCCCGTTGATATGGGTCCAGAACTCGCGCCGGGTGATCGGATCGACGCCGGACGTCGGTTCGTCGAGAAAGAGCACCTCCGGCTCGTGCAAGACGGCACAGGCGAGCGCCAGCCGCTGCTTGAGGCCTAGCGGCAGGTCCTTCGCCGACATGTCTCGGATCGCGCGGAAATCGAAGATCTCGGTCATCAGGTCGATCCGCTCGCGCTTCCTCAAGCCGGAGAGACCGTAGACGCCGGCAAAGAAATTCAGGTTCTGCAGGACGCTGAGGTCGCCGTAGAGCGAGAACTTCTGGGCCATGTAGCCGAGCCGGTTGCGCGCCTCGGCTGCGTCGCGCCGGAGATCGAAGCCCGCGACCCGACCCTCGCCGGCGGTGGGTTTCAAGAGCCCGCACAGCATCTTAAAGGTGGTGGACTTGCCGGCGCCGTTGGGACCGAGCAGGCCGAAAATCTCGCCGCGCGGGATTTCGAAGGTGATGCTGTCGGCGGCGGTGAAGTCGCCGAAGCGCTTCGTCAGCCCGCGCGCTTCGATCACCGGCCGGCCGCCGTCGGTGGTAAATGGCCGCTGGGTCTCAGCGAGCCGTGACTGCCCGCCGGGACCGCCGCCGAGCATGTCGACGAAAGCGTCCTCGAAGCGCGGCGGTGTCGTCGTGGCGCGGCCGGAAGATGCCTCGTCGAGAGACGGAGGGGCGAGCCCTGGCCTCATCACCAGGCGTATCGCTTCGCCCTGGATGACGCCGTCGACGACGCCCTCCTGGTCCAGCAGGCGTGCCAGTCTTTCGCGCCGTCGCCCGACCGTGCCGGAGAGGCGGAAGACTCGATTTTCGACGCGCCCGGTCATCTCGTGCGGCGAACCGGAAAACAGTAGCTTGCCCTGGTTGAGCAGCAGGACATGATCGCAGGCTTCCGCTTCGTCGAGATAGGCCGTCGACCAGAGGACGCCGATGCCTTCCGCCGTCAGGTTCTCGACCATCCTCCAGAGGTCGCGCCGCGAAATCGGATCGACGCCGACGCCGGGCTCGTCGAGCAGCAGCAGCCGCGGCTTGCGCAAGAGCGCACAGGCGAGGCCAAGCTTCTGCTTCATGCCGCCGGAGAGCTTGCCGGCGAGCCGCGCCGTGAAGCGGGCAAGATCGGTGAATTCAAGCAGCTCGGCGAATATCCGGCCGCGTTCGGCGAGCGGCAGGCCGCGCAGGTCGGCATAGAGATCGAGGTTTTCCTGAACCGAGAGATCCTCGTAGAGCCCGAAGCGCTGCGGCATGTAGCCGATCGCCGCCTGGATGCTCGCCGGATCCCTGCGCGTGTCATGGCCGAGCACTTCGACGGTGCCCTGGTCGGGCAACATCAGCCCGGTCATCAGCCGGATCAACGTCGTCTTGCCGGCGCCATCCGGACCGACGAGCCCGGTGATCCTGCTGCCCGCAATGACGCCGTCGATGGAGTCGAGGGCAGGGGGCGCCCCGCCGAAACGCTTGGAGACGGAAGACAGCCGTACGAAAGGGGCCGGGGCCGAGTTGTCGGGAGCGGATGTCATGATCCGGCCTCCGGGCCCGGCAGGTGCACGGTCACCGGCATGCCCTGGAGCAGGTCCGTGCCCGGCTTGTCGACGACGATCCTCAGTCTGTAGACGAGATCGGTTCTGAGCTCGGGCGTTTCCACCGACTTCGGCGTGAATTCCGCCACCGGCGAGATGAAGCCGATCGTCCCCTCATAGCCTTGCCGGGGATTGGTATCAGAGGTCACCTTGACCTTCATTCCCGGGTGAACGCGGCCGAGGTCCGGTTCAGCGACATAGGCGCGGACCCAGACGGGTTGGGTCAGAGAGAGCACATAAACGGTGTCCGACGGTGAGACGACCGCGCCCACCTCCCGGACTCGAGAGAGAATGACGCCGCCGCTCGGGGCGATCAGCGAGACGTCCTCGAGTGCAGTGCGGGCGCTCGCGGCCTTGGCGTTCGCCGCATTCGCCTGCGCTTCGGCCGTGGCTATGTCTTCGACGCGACTTCCCTCTTCAAGGAGAGCCAGAGCCTCGCGTGCGGAGGCCGCACGGGCCGCGGCCGCGGCACGGCTTGCGATCGCCTGGTCGAGTTCCGCCTGCGAAATCGTCCCGGCCGGCCGCAGTCGCTGCGCGCGCTGGAACGCGAGCTCGGCATTCTGGAGTTCGGCAAGGCGTTCCTCATGGACGGCGCGGGCCTGGGCGATCTCGGTCGGCCTGGCGCCGGCCTTGAGCTTTGCGAGCGTTGAGCGGAGCGCCTCGGCATCGGCCTCGGCGGCGTCCAGCGCCTGCTGCAACGGTTCGGCATCCAGCTTGGCGATAACGTCGCCGGCCTTGACGGCGTCGCCCTCGTCGACGTGCAGTTCGGCGATACGGCCGCTGACGCGGAGGCCGAGCGACACCTGGCGGATATCGACATTGCCGTAGAGAACCGTGTTCCTGTGGTCTTCCGCCCAACCGATCCGGGCGGGCAGATCCAGCCACCAGGCGCCGGCCGCTCCGGCCGCGAGAACCAGGGTGATAAGTGCAGTCCTCTTCATGGCTGACGGTCCTTCTCCGCACCGAGTATCGCGACAAGTTCGGCCGCGTGCCGGTGCAATGTCTCGATCTCCTTCGGCCCGGCGGTCTCCCATTCGAGCTGCGCATAGACGGCTGCATGCGCCATGCGAAACACGAGCACGCTGCCAACGAAGGAGAGGGTTCTGAGCCGGATGTGTTCCGAGGCCGGATCGTCCTCGAGAATGGCGCCGATCAGCCGCCGCGCCATCTCGATCATCGGCCGCATGATGTTGCCGTAAAGACGGGTGAATGCCTCGGTCGGCTCCATCTGCTCGCGGATGATGAAGCGCGCCCAGCTCTCCGATTGCTTGCTGACGAAGAGTACGATCATCCTCTGAACCATCTGGGTGAGGAAGCCCCGCGCTTCGGCCGGGGTCATCGGCTGGCCCATCTCTTCGAGTTCGGCAAGGCGTCCATGAATGATGGCGCGTAAATCGCTGACATGATTGCCGATCAGGGCTGCCAGGTGCTCGGCCGACGCGATATAGAGGCCCTCCTTGCCGCCGAAGTAATACGGGATGGCCTGCAGGTTGACGCCCGCCGCATCGGCGAGCTTCCGGGTCGTCGCGCCGTCGAAACCGTAGCGGCCAAAGATGTCGATCGCCGTTGCGAGGAGCTTCTCCCGCGTAGCGTCGCCGCGCTCGGCCTTGAGCTGTGTCGTAGTATCGCCGTTCTTCATCATTTGCTTACATTACATCATTCGATCGACTAAGTCAATCGATCGAATGAAATGGCATTCACACGGTGTGTGGCCGGGCACGCGGGGAGGCCTTGGACACAATTGTGCGCCTCGGCTTGCGGCCAAGCCGATGAAGAAGCAGGACTGCGGCGATTCAGGCGACTTGCTGCACCGCGTCGAGCCGCCCCTGGAACAGCGCCGCGATAAGATCCGACTGGGTGACGATACCGACGACGCGGTTGTCAGCGTCCACGACCGGCATATGGTGCAGACCCATGTCCGTCATAGGCGGCACCAGCTTGGCGATCATTGTTTCCGGCAGGGCCGATTGGACGCGGGTCGTCATGATTTCGGAAACCAGACGAGGCGATTTCGCCGGCAGTCCGATGATATTGCCGATCCGCTCGCGAAGGCCGATCTGCAGCCGCCCGTCCGCCGCCAGCGTCGTGTGCTTCATGAAATCGGTTTGAGTGATCATGCCGACCATCCCGTCTTTTACGGTCACCACCGGCAAGGCCTGGATCCGATGCGCCACAAGCATCCGCCACGCCTTGCGCAGCGGCGTGTCTGGCGAAACGGTCAGCACGTCGCGGGACATGATCTCGCCACAGGTGATTTCGCCCGACCGGCGGGTGAATGCGCGTATCTGTGCCTGATGGATGAAGCTGTCCAGCTCTTCGGGACTGATATCGACGATCTCGCCATATTGCGCCAACACTGCCTGGAGGTCGTCCGGAACGACGCCGAGGCGCTGGCTCGGCAAGGGGTCCTCGGTCCGGTGCGGGTTAGGGGCAGGGGCAAGATGCGGATAGCGGCGGCCGGTCAGATTGTTGAAGATGAGCGCCGCAGGATAACCAGCGAATTGATGGCGACCGGGGAAAAGACGAAAGCGTAGCCGGCCTCGCGGATGACCGGGCCGCCGAGAACCGCAGTCAGGGCGACGGCGCCGCTCGGCGGGTGCAGGCAGCCGAGGAGCAGCATGGCGCCGATCGCCAAGGCAATGGCGATGGCTGCTGCCACCACCGGGTTGGGGATGAGCAAGGCGCAGGTGACGCCGACCGTTGCCGAGACGACATTGCCGCCCACGATCGACCAGGGCTGGGCGAGCGGGCTTGATGGCGCGGCGAAAAGCAGCACCGCGGAGGCGCCCATCGGCGCGATGAGCAGCGGCAGGCTGGCGTCGGCGCCGACGGCAACCGTGCTAATGAACCCTGTCGACAGGACCCCGATGAGCGCGCCGCAGGAGGCCCGCAGGCGCTCCCAGCCGCTGACCGGTACCAGCGAGGGCATGAAACGTCGAAGGAGGGCTGCGGCCTTGCACATGGATGTTCGTGAGCGATGCGGACGGAGAAACGAGGACGAAGTGCACAGCGCAATAGCATGTGAGCGCGGATTGGGCACGAAATCTGCATCCAAGAAATCGCGTCGGATTAAAAAATATGCACTATGCCCAACAAATGCCCGACACGCGGCGCGACGCCGATTTCAGGCCGCAGAGGCAAGATCGATCGTGATCTTGGTGCCCCGGTTCGGAGCGGTGTCGTATGAGATTTTCGCCTTGTGAAGCTCGGCGATCCGATGAACGATTTTCAGGCCGAGACCGAGCTGGCCGGAGCGCTTGACGTAGCCGAGGTCCTCATTCAGTTCCGGCAGATCGACCATGCCCTTGCCGTCATCCTCGACGGAGACCTGAGGGCCGGGTCCGCAGGTCAGGACAATGCGTGTGCCCGGCGGATTGTGCTTTACCGCATTCTCGATCAGGTTCCTGAGCATGTTCTCGACGAGCGCGGGGATCATCCTTACCGGCGTCGTCCCGCGGTCGACGAACTCGATCGACCTGTCGTGATCGAAGACGAACGGCGCCGTGGCTTGCGCCACCTCGGCTCCGATTTCGGACAGATTGCCCTGTTCATAGGCGGAAGGGTCCACTGCGTCCGCCCGCGCCAGCGACGTCAGCTGCTCGAGAATGTGCGTCAGCGCGTCGAGATCCCGCTCGGCATTGCGCGCCCGCGGATCGTCGATCCGGCTCAACTCCATCTTAGCGATCGAAACCGGCGTGCGTATCTCATGGGCGATCGAGGAAGAGAAGACCTTCTGCGATTCAACGAGATCGGCGACACGGGCAAGCAGCCGGTTGACGGCGCTTACCAGCCGTTCGATCTCTTCCGGCATGCGGGTTATCGGCAGTCGGGCGCCGCTGTCACGCGGGTCGATCGCATCCGCAGCCTTGACCGCCATCGCCACCGGCCTCAGCGCACTTCGGATCGACCAGATCGTCGCGCCGATGACGAGGCAAAACATCAGCGTCATCGGAACGATCATTGAATCGAACATCTCGCGCAGGAGCGCCCCGTACATGAAACCGTTCGGGTCTTTCAGGATCGCCAGCTCGACGAACACGGATTCACCACCGCGCTCGAAGGATTGGCCGCCCGCCACGCTGAATGGCTTTCCCTCCTCGATTGTCCGCTTCCAGAAGCGCGGCGCATTAATGCTCAACGGCAGGAAATGCTCGGCGCATTCCGTCGTGCAATCGGAAAAGAGGATAGAGCCGGAAGCGGTCCGAATCCGGACATAGATCGCGCCTGCGCGCCCATCCAGTTCGACGTAGCGTTCACGGAACGCACGATCGGCTCTGAATGTCGGCAGCCCGCCCTCCGTCGTGATCCCTTGCGACAGGATCTCCGTTTCCTGCTGCAGCACCAGGACGCTGAGCTTTTCGTCGTCAAACCAGTAATCCGCGAAAACCACGCCGATCTCAAGCACCATGGCGAGCAGCGAAAAGGCGATGATGCGCCCGGCAACGATGCCGATCAGCGACGGATTGCCTTTCCTCATGCAGCGGTCCGCAGGAGATAGCCGATGCCGCGCACCGTTTCGATCCGGATACCGGTGGCGAGGGGCTGCAATCGCTTCCGAACGCGGGAGACGGCGAGCTCCAGCGCGTTGGAACTAAGCTCCTGGCCATATTCGGAGAGGGCTGTCTCGAGCCGTCGCTTTGGAACGACGCGCCCGACCTCACGCATCAATATCTCGATCAGGGAGCGCTCGCGCGGGGGAAGGGCGATGATCGTCCCATCGCAGCTGAGCTCTGCGGTGGCTGGATCGAAGCGCAGCGCCCCGGCTTCGAGCACCGGCTGTATCGCGTGCGGATTGCGCCTCAGCATGGCCCGGCAGCGGGAAAGCAATTCGCGATGGTGGAAGGGCTTCACCAAATAGTCGTCCGCCCCGGCATCGAGACCCTGGACCCGCTCGTCGACGGAGCCGCGGGCGGTGATGACCAGCACCGGCAAGCCGGCGTGCTCCTGCCTTATCCATCTCAGAAGGTCGAGGCCGTCGCCATCCGGCAGGCCCAGGTCGAGAAGTACAAGATCGTGCTCCCGTTCGACAATGGCAGCCTCGGCTTCGCTGACACTCGAAACGGCGTCGAGCCGCCAGCCCGCATCGCGCATGGTTTCGCCCACGAGTTCGATGAGGCGGGGACTGTCTTCGATAAGCAGCAGGCGCATGCGTTTCCCTGATCTGAAGCCTTCCAGGATCGGCGGCGGCAGACAATAGGAGGTTTTCCGTCACATGCCAACGAGCCGCGCGCGCCCCCGACAGCACCTCGACAGTTTGCCCCCGGTACTGGCGAAGGTGTCGTGACACGCCGCGTCCGGGAAATGGCCGGCCGGCGGAAATTTTTGCGGAGAACAATGTTTTGGCTGTCTTCAGAATTCGCCGGCCGGAGATCGGCAGCGTCGCTTTGAGTGCGGCGGCCACGCTTTATCTGCTGCTCATCACCAACAATTCCTTCTGGAGCCATGCGGTAACCTCTTTCGGTCACGCGTGGATCGCTGTCCTATCGTTCGGCATGGCACTCGGTCTGACCACCTTTTCGGTCCTGACAATGCTGTCGATGAAATACGTGATGAAGCCGCTGTTGGTCCTGCTGATCGCCATATCGGCGGCTGCGTCGCACTTCACCGAGACGTTCGGCATTGTCATCGACAAGGAAATGATCGGAAATGCCGTCGTCACCACCGTGCCGGAGGCGAGCCACCTCCTGACTGGCAGCTTGGCGCTTCATCTTGCGCTCTACGCACTCTTGCCATCGCTTCTCATCGCCTGGGTTGAGATCAAGCATCGGCCCTTGTTCTCAAAAGCTGCAATCAATTTCCTCTTCGTTGCTCCGGCACTTCTCCTGAGCGGCATGCTCATTTACGCCAATTTTGCCGGCATCGCCTATGCACTCAGGGAGCATCGGGATCTGATGGTCCGGTTCAATCCGGCCGGACCGATCACGTCGGCGATCCGCTACGGACTTTCCAGCTATCGCGAGCGCAATTTGGTCGTGCAGCCGCTCGGGATCGACGCCCAAGAAGGGTCGCGCATCGCCGCAGCCAGCAAGCCTGTCGTCGTGGTGGTGGTCGCAGGTGAGACCGCGCGGGCGATGAACTTCTCCCTCAATGGTTATCACCGCGAGACAAATCCGGAACTGAGGGCGCTCGGGGTGGTCAACTACCGTGACACGACGAGTTGCGGCACGGCGACGGCCGTCTCGCTGCCCTGTATGTTTTCCGTCTATCCGCGCAGCGAGTACAGCGACTGGAAGGCCCGCTCGACCGAAAACCTCGTCAACGTACTGACGCATGCGGGTGTCTCGGTCACCTGGTGGGACAACAACACCGGCAGCAAGGGCATCGCCAATCTCATCAGTTTCGCCAGCATGACGAACCGGAAGAACAGCCCGCTCTGTAAGAATGGCGAATGCCTGGACGAAATCTTCCTCGACGACCTGGAAAAGAAGCTCGCCGCGACGACGAAGAACAGCGTCATCGTGCTGCATCAACTCGGCAGTCACGGCCCGTCCTATTACCTGCGCTATCCCGAAGCGTTCCGCCGCTTCACGCCGGACTGTCGCACGCCGGAGCTGATGAGCTGTACGACAGAGGAAATCGTCAACGCCTATGACAACACGATCCTCTATACCGACCATGTTCTGGCGAGCGTCGCCGGGCTCATCGAGAAGCATCAGGACCGCATCGCCGGCGCGATGATCTACATGTCGGACCATGGGGAATCGCTTGGCGAGAATGGCATTTACCTGCACGGCGCTCCCTATGCGATCGCACCGAAGGAACAAACTCAGGTCCCCTTCATCGCCTGGTTCTCGAAGCCCTACCAGGCGATGATGGGCGTCGACGCCGGCTGCCTTGCCAAGGATGCCGACGAGCCACGGTCGCACGACAACCTGTTCCACACCGTGCTTGGCATGATGGACGTGCAGACGCGAGTCTATAACCGCGCCCTCGACGCTTTCGCGGCCTGCACCCGGCCGGTGGAGCGGGAGAAGAAGGGGGCGCCGGGCTTCCATGCGGCGGACAATGCGGCGCGAAGGCGGCTGTCGGCCGTTCGTCAAATCTGGTAGACTCTACGCTTGTACCTGAACCGGTCGGTTACGGCAGCCGTCGGTCCGCTGCATGATTTTCAAGATCGGCATCGATCGGACAAGATCATGCAGCATCCATGCTCTACAGCCATCTTTACGCGTCTAACCGGACGCGCGGCGCTATCATGGAAAGAGGAAGCGATGCAGTTCGTTGCAATCCAGGTCTTCCCAGAGCGCGGCGGCAAGGCGGGGTTCACCGTCGAGTTCGTCGGTGCGACGGGTGAAGTCGTTTCCGTCCTGTGCCCGCAGAACGCGGCCGGCACCCTAAACAGGCTCAACGCCGTGGCGCGCGCGAAGGAAATCCTTGGAGCCGCCATGGAGGCGGATGGCGAGTTGCTCGGCATAACAGGCGCGCGGCGATCCCCGTCGATCCCGGAAGGCGCGCTCGCGAATGCCCGCCAGGCACATGACGCAGATGCGATGGAAGAGCAGTTGGAGGAGGGGCTCGAGGACACGTTTCCTGCCAGCGACCCGGTATCCATCACCAGCTCAACCATTCCGAGGGCGACGCCGCGCCGTTGAACTGTGCGGCGAAAGAGCCGTGTTTCCTTCGCCTCTATCGCCCGATTAACCAACCTGTTGCATTTTCCGCTTTTTTGCGTCGAAAGCGATTCCGCCCGATTTTATAATGCGATAGAGCTGTTCGTTGAACCATGGGTTCGCAGCGGCAATTCGACGTGCAACAGCGAGCTTCCGCGTCGAGCGGGAGGCGCGGCGGTGTGGCGGCGAGGAACGACCGATTTCGTCCGGACTCATGGAGAAAGCCGTCTTGGTCGGGGACAGGAGCACCGCTTCATGAATGGCCCTCGTTTGACATTTGCCGTCGGTGACATTCACGGCTGTCTCGATGAACTCGAAACGCTGTTGGCCGCCATCGAGTCCTCCGCCCCGGAGGGGAGGGTGATTTTTCTCGGCGACCTCGTCGACCGGGGCCCGGAGAGCCGGGGCGTCGTCGAGCGGATCATGGCGGGACCGACCAAGGCCGGTTGGCAATGGCTCACGCTCAAGGGCAACCACGAAGACATGCTGCTCTCGGCCCGCAAGGGTCTCGCCGAGATGAGCTCGTGGCTGATGAACGGCGGCGGCGAGACCCTGGAGTCCTACGGCGGCGCCATACCCTTGAGCCATCTGGTCTGGATGGCCGAACTGCCGTCGATCATTGTCGACCCCTATCGCATCTTCGTCCATGCCGGCGTAGATGATTCGATCCCGCTCGAGGAGCAGGGCGACGACATTCTGCTCTGGGTGCGGACCGATCCGAACTACTCCGGCCATTACTGGGGCAAGCATGTCTGCCACGGGCACACGCCGAGCCGCGGCAACCCCCGCACTGTCGGCAACAGAACCAATGTCGATTCGGGTGCCGTCTTCGGCGGCGTGCTTTCCTGCGCCGTTTTCGACGATGACGTCGCCGGCGGGCCGATCAATTTTCTTATTGCCGGCGGGCATCGCTGAGAGCGCCGAGAAGGAGGTTGTGCGCCGGCCCGTCCAGGGATAGTTGTGCAATCGCGCAATGCGCGAGACACTCGTTTCAAGGAGCCGGCTTGGATACCCTGACCACCGCGATATTCCCAAAGAGCTTCGCTGCCCTGCTGTTCGATATGGATGGCACCTTGCTCAATTCCATGGCCGTCGTCGAACGGGTATGGGGGGCATGGGCGGTCCGCAATGGGCTCGATCCCCATGAGTTGATGAAATCGGTGCACGGCGTGCGCGCGTCGGACACGATCCGCAAGCTCGGGCTCGCCGTCGACCCCGACCTCGAGGCGCACGCGCTCGCCTTGGCAGAGATCGCCGATGTGGAGGGTATCGTCGAGATACCCGGGGCGGTCGCCTTCCTTAATTCATTGCCGCCGGAGCGCTGGGCGATCGTCACGTCGGCGCCGCTGGAGCTGGCCAGGCGCCGCCTTGCCGCGGCCTGCATTCCGGTTCCGCGCCACATGGTCACCGGTGAGGACGTCACGGCGGGCAAGCCCGATCCGCAGGGCTATCTTCTCGCCGCCAGCCGGCTCGGTGTTCGCGGCGAGGACTGCTTGGTCTTCGAAGATGCTCCGGCTGGGATACTCGCGGGCAGTTCCGCCGGCGCCGAGGTGGCCGTGATCACCGGTGCTCACGCGGCAGCGGAGGGAACGCCGCATCTGACTTTGGAGCACTACGCCGACATCGAGGTCCGGATCGGCGGCGACGGCTGGCTTTCGCTCCACCGGCGCTATTGCTGATTTGCTCGCTGTAGGATGAGGCGATGCCGGTCGGTCGGCGCGCTTCGCTTGTCCGGCATTTTTTTCCAGTAACTTTGTAGAGAATGGACCTTCATTCCTTACCGTCGCTCTTGCTGCCGGGCACAATCTCCGCATGAACCTATTCATTTGCAGCAACCGGTGTTCCGGGGAGCGAACGTATGGTGAAGACGCTGATCGTTCCGGGTTTGTTCGGGTCGGGCGAGGGGCACTGGCAGCGCCACTGGCTCATCGATCAACCAGGGGCCACGCTCGTCGAGCAGGGCGACTGGAACCGACCGGCGCTTGCGGCTTGGCGAAGTGCTCTGGAGACAGAAATCGACAGGCATCCGTCGGTCGACATCGTCGCCCACAGTCTGGGCTGCCTGTTGGTCGCGGCCTTGGCCGGACGCCCGATTGTCGAGCGAATTCGAAGCGCGCTTCTGGTCGGCCCCTGTGATCTCGAGGAGACGGAGCGACTGCATCCGGGGGCGATCGCATTCGGGGGCATGCCGCGACAGCGGCTTAGCTTTCCAAGTCTCGTCGTCGGCAGTCTTAACGATCCCTATATGCGCTTCGACCGCTTACGGATCTTGTGTGAAGAATGGGGCGGCCGCCTCGTCGATCTCGGCCATGCCGGCCACATCAACATCGCGAGCGGCTTCGGCCGCTGGCCGGCCGGCTACGATCTGCTCCAGGTTCTGAACGGCGTGGCTAAAGACGACCGCTCGATCACTGCGCCGACAATGCTCGTCCGTCAATTGGCGCGTTCGGCTCCAGCGAGCCGGCAACGATCATTTTCCTAAGGCGCGTTCAAACGTATTCACGCTGCACACTTTGGGCGACATGCATTAACGCCACATACCGCGCATGCGGGCCCGGACATCGATGCGCAATTGCTGCGCATCACGCTGGCCAGCCGCAGCCGGCTTGGCAACGGGCCAGGCCGAGCACTCGAAGAATTGCAGAAGCGTTGCAGGTAGGAAGCGGCTGCGCGAGGCGTAGACATGCCGGTCGCCCTGGGCATGCTGACCGTGCGTAAAAAAGCGCTGCGGGGTGATCAGATGCAGGCTGTCCTTGGCGCGCGTCATGGCGACGTAAAGCAGACGGCGCTCCTCCTCGACCTCCGCCGTGCTGCCGACACCGAGATCGGACGGAATGCAGCCGTCGACGCAATTCAGCACGAAAACCGATTTCCATTCCTGCCCCTTGGCCGAGTGGATGGTCGAGAGGATGAGATAGTCCTCGTCGAGCAGCGGCACGCCCGCATGGTCGCTGGTGGCGTCCGGCGGATCAAGGGTGAGCTCGGTCAGAAAGCGCTCGCGCGACGGATAGCCGCTGGCGATCTGCTCGAGCTGCAAAAGGTCGGCCCTGCGGACCTCGGCGTCCTCATGGATCCGCTCCAGATGCGGTTCGTACCAGGCGCGGGCCGTGCCGATTTCCCCCGGCCAGCCGGTCCGGCCGGATCGCAAGCTCTGCAGCATGCCGGCGAAGGCCGTCCAGGCATCGCCGGAGCGCGGCGGGGCAGGGATCTCCGCAAGCGCCGCCAACGGTTCCGGATCGGCGGCGATCGCCTCGAGGACGCGCCCCGCCGTCTGCGGACCGACTCCGGGCAGCAATTGCATCAGCCGAAAACCCGCGACCCGGTCGCGCGGATTATGCGCAAAGCGTAGCGCCGCCAGCATGTCCTTCACATGCGCGCTGTCCAGGAATTTGAGCCCGCCGAACTTTACGAAGGGGATGTTGCGGCGGGTCAGTTCCACCTCGAGGGCACCGCTGTGGTGCGAAGTGCGGAAGAGCACCGCCTGCTGCTTCAGCAGCATTCCGCCTTCGCGGTTCTCCAGAACCAGTTCGACGACGTAGTTGGCCTGATCGGCCTCGTCGCGCACGGTCACGAGCCGCGGCCGCTCGGCCGATTCCCGCTCGGTCCAGAGGTTCTTGGTGAAGCGTTCGCGGGCCAGCTCGATGACGCCGTTTGCGGCAGCGAGGATCGGCTGTGTCGAGCGATAGTTCCGATCGAGCGTGATGATCTCCGCCGCCGGCGTGAAGCTTGCCGGAAAATCCAGAATGTTGCGCACCGTCGCGGCGCGGAACGCGTAGATCGACTGGGCGTCGTCGCCCACCACGGTGAGGCCCCGACCATTCGGCTTCAACGCAAGGAGGATCGAAGCCTGCAGCCGGTTGGTATCCTGATATTCGTCGACAAGCACGTGGTCGAACCGGCCGCCGACGTCCTCGGCGAGGACGGCGTCGCCCATCATCTGCGCCCAGTAGAGCAGCAGGTCGTCGTAATCGAGGACGTTCTGCGCCTGCTTGGCTTCGACATAGGCGCCGAAAAGTTCGCGCAGTTGCTTTTCCCAGGCAGAACACCAGGGAAAATTATCGCGCAGGACCTCGTCGAGCGGCTGTTCCGCATTGACGGTGCGCGAATAGATGGCAAGACAGGTCGCCTTGGTGGGGAAACGGTTCTCGCTTTTCGACAAACCAAGTTCGTGCCGCACGATGTTCATGAGATCGGCGCTGTCTTCCCGGTCGTGGATGGTGAAATCCGGATCGATACCGATTTCCCCCGCATGGTCGCGCAGGAGCCGCGCGCCGATGCCGTGAAAGGTTCCCGCCCAGGCAAGCGCGTCGGAGATCGTCCCGGCCTTGCCGCCGAGCACCTGGCCGCAGATGCGTTCGACCCTTCGGCCCATCTCGGCGGCCGCCCGGCGCGAGAAGGTCATCAGCAGGATACGTCGGGGGTCCGCACCGTTGACGATGAGATGCGCCACCCGGTGGGCAAGCGTGTTGGTCTTGCCGGAGCCGGCGCCGGCGATGATGAGAAGCGGACCACCGATATGGGCGTCCGGTCCGACACCGTGTGAGACGGCACTGCGCTGGCGCTCGTTCAGCTTTTCCAGATATGCGACGCTCATCCGGCTCGTCCCGCCTCCAGTTGAACAGGCGCGTCCTGTGAAGGCGGCGGGATTGCCGCGAATCGCGCGTGAACGGAAAAGGAACATAGCCGCAGTTCGACATGCCGCAAAGCCGCCAGCGGTCTGGATGATCAATTTCGGCCTGAACGGATGGTCGCTTCGCTATTCGACTCGCGTTCGCTGCGCGTCGGCACCCACCGGCTTTCGCGCCTGCTGGCGCCGCGCCATGGATCGGGCTTTTCTGCGGGCGATCCTCAACTCGGAGAGTGTCGGCTGCCACCATCCCCTGGAAAACGCCTCAGGCCCGGGCTCTCGGCGGGCCGGCCATGTCGCGACGAGTTCGGCAAGGGTCGGTGGGCGCCATCTCCCCCAGAAGTGGTCAGCGGTGTGATCCGCTTGCGGATAGTATTGCGCCAGCGGCGCCGGCTCGGCGACTTCGCCGGAGAGATCCACAAAGACGACGCTCCCATACTGAACGGTCGCAACCGGGCGGCCCAAGGGCGGCGGATCGTCAGCGGGGAGGGGATAGCGGCGGCGACGCCTTTCCGCGGCCCGCGCTCTCGCCGCTCTCTCTGCCTCGGAATCTTTTTCCGCATCTCGGCGGCGCTTTCTTTCCCGGTTCGCTTCGTCGAGCGGCCTCCTCGATCCGTGGCCAGTGTCGCTGCAGTTCCTCGTAGGACCGGAAGGGTACGCGCCAGACACGCCCATCCTCGTCCCAATGCGCCCAGGGAATTCCGCGCAGCAATTCGATCACCGATCTGGAATAGGGCGTTCGGATGCGCAGGTCGTCGCGGACCTCTAGATATGGGCTGACGATGGGCTCGAAATCATAGGCGTCGCGGCCTTTGGCGTCACCATGGATGTCGGCGCGCTCTGCTTCCCGTGCCAGCCACCGCTCGATACGACCGGCGGCCGTCGTTCCCGGCACGAACCAGCTCTTGCGTTCGTGTTCCACCGGGACCGTGGGAACTCCTCGCGAAATCGCTCGACGGTCGCTCGATCATAGGGAAAGGACGCGAACTCACCTTGCCGAGCCTCAACGTCGCGCTTCCACTGATTGTGCGGAACCATGACCGTCTCCACGCCCTTCAGGAGTAACGCTGCGCGCGGTCGCTTTCTTCGTCTCGATCGAGCCTCCCGCAGCCAGATGCTTTTCGGAACGGCGCGATGGAACCGGTCTCCTCGTCTGCGAGTTTCCCTCTTCACTAGGAGGAACGATGCCTAAGGTCACCGACACGATCACCCAGCCCCAGCCCCCGGACCGCCGGGTCGAGTGCGAGCGCGCGCTGGAAGAGGATTTTCAGATTTTCACGAGTCTGGCCGAAAGCGCCGGCTGGACGTGGCAGGAGATCGCGCTCGCGCTGATGGAGCTCACCGAAGACTATGTGATCGCGATGCGAATGGCCGCGAAAATGGCCGAAGCCACTCCCGTTCCCTTCCCAGGAAACAAGACGTTGCACTGATGGCAGGCGGCCCGACCTCGCGTCGTGGGATCACTCCCGCGGACGCACGGACAGTTTTTTCAGCATTGCGACGTCGCGCACGCCGGACTGATAAATGCGAATCAACCGTGCGGCGATTTCATTCGCTCTCTCGCCGCTGCTCTCCACACCCTTTTCCTCCAGGATCTGTTCGAAAATGCTGTGCAGCAGATCCACCTCTGTGGGGCCGAAAGTGCTGCACCGGTCGCGAGATGGCACCATGGTTCATCTCCTCTCGACGGGGGCGGATTCGCACATCCGTGGCGCCCGAGCGTGTGCCGGAAACGTTCAGTGTATGCCTGATTGGGACGATGACGAGTCACTGCAGGTAGCGGCCCCGAATCTCTGTGCAAGTGCTGGTTTGCCCTTTGGGACCGTTGCCGGAGAGGAATATCGGCCACGACGGAGCGGCGGCCATTCGCCAAGCGCTTGCATTCGCACCGCTGGCTTATTGCTTCCTTTAACGAAGACCGTCTAACGTCGACATATGGCGAAGGATACCAGTCGACTCTTTGAACTCTTCGAGAGCTCTCCGGTTCTCGTCGCCGCCTATGACGAGTTCGACAGGCTGCGCTACGCCAACGAGGCATTCCGGTCAGCCTATTTCGTCGCACCGGATGAGACGCCGCTATGGCCGGACTTGATGCGGCGGAACTTTCATGCCCAACGCGGAACCGTCATTCGCGCGGGAGATTTCGAAAAATGGCTGCGATCGACCCAGTCGCGCCGCGGCAAGGTCGGCTTCAGGTCTTTTGAAACCGATCTGTTCGACGGGCGCTGGCTTTGGATGACCGAAACCGTCGAGAAGGATGGCTGGATGCTTTGCGTGGCCACCGATGTGACCGGTCTCAGGGTGAAGGCGCGCACGGTGCGACAGGATCGTGATCTGGCCATCAAGGCCTCCTATACCGACGAACTAACCGGCGTCGCCAACCGCCGTTTCGTGACGGCGAGAATCGAGGACATGCTGCAGCAGAGCTCGCCAGGCTGCCTCTGCGTGCTGGACATCGACCGTTTCAAGAGCATCAACGACCAGTTCGGCCATCAGACCGGTGATGCAATCCTGAGGGATTTCGCGACGCGCATTCACCGCCTGGTGCGGCGCACCGACTGCTTCGGGAGGGTCGGCGGCGAGGAATTCGTGCTTACCCTACCGGCCACGCCCGTCGAGCAGGCTAAATTGATTCTCGAAAGAATGCTCGCCTCCGTGCGCAAGTCCCGTCCGCTTCAGGAGCGGCCCGATTTCGGATACACGTTTTCGGCCGGCATCGCGGGTGCTCAGCCGGGCGACACTGCGATCAGCCTCTATGCCCGTGCGGACCGGGCCCTCTACATGGCCAAGCTCGCCGGCCGGGACCGCATTCACGTGGATGAAACCGATTCCGACCGACCGGCGGTTGCCGGATAGCTCAGGCGACCAGCCCCCGGACGGCCAGAGGTCAAGCTTCTGCCAGAGCGGATTTCTGCTGGATTCCCTTTCTGGGTCATGGAAGTCGGCGGTACAGTCCTGTACGAAGATAGAAACTTCTCCGATTTCCGCGCGTTGCAGAGAAGTTGGCGCCCTGCCTCCATTTTTGGCCCAGCATCATGCGCGTCCGTCACTTCGGGGATTTTCTGACGTGGAGAACCCATGACCGCCTCCGTCGACCATGCACCGGCACAGGGCCGTGGCCTGCGCCAGTTTCTCGCCCTGATGCTCGGATCCGTGGGAGTGGTCTATGGCGACATCGGCACCAGCCCCCTCTATGCGTTTCGTGAGGCATTGCGGCCCTTTGCGCCGGGCGGTGTCGAGCGGGCAGAGATCATCGGCCTCATCTCGCTGGTCATCTGGACGCTAACGATCATCGTGACAATTAAATACGTGATCCTGCTGCTTCGCGCCGACAACAATGGCGAGGGCGGCACCTTGGCCCTGCTTGCCCTGCTGATGAAGAAGGGCACCAGGTATCCGGTACTGATGTTCTTCACCGGCATTTTCGGTGCGTCGCTCTTCATCGGCGACGCAATGATCACACCGGCGCTCTCGGTGCTCTCCGCCGTGGAGGGGCTGAAGCTCGTGACGCCGGCTTTGCACGACTATGTGCTGCCGATCTCGGTCGGGATCATGGTGTTGTTGTTTGCCGTTCAGTCGCGTGGCACCGGCGCCGTCTCGATCTTCTTCGGGCCGATCACGCTCATCTGGTTTATCGTCCTCGGCGCGGCGGGCGTGGCCCATATCGGCGACGATCTGGCGATCCTCGGAGCCTTCAATCCCGTGCACGCCGTCGTTTTCCTATGGAATGCCGGCCTCGTTGGCTTCATCGTTCTTGGGGCCGTGTTTCTGACGGTCACGGGAGCGGAAGCTCTCTACGCCGATCTGGGGCATTTCGGCCGCGCCCCGATCCAGGCGGCCTGGATTGCGGTCGTATTCCCGGCGCTGACCTTGAACTATCTCGGACAAGGCGCGCTGATCCTGTCGCATCCGGAGGCGATCTCCGACCCGTTTTTCCTGATGTTTCCGAGCTGGGCCCTGTTGCCGGTGGTGCTCCTTGCGACGCTCGCGACCATCATTGCCAGCCAGTCGGTAATCACCGGCGCGTTCTCGCTCGTGCGGCAAGCCATCCACCTCGGCTTCCTGCCTCGCTTCGAGATCTGCTACACCTCGGAAACCCATACTGGCCAGATCTACCTGCCCTTGGTCAACACGGCGCTCCTCATCGGGGTGCTCGTCCTTTTGTTTGTGTTCGGCAGTTCCGAATCCCTCGCGCCCGCCTATGGCGTCTCGATCACCGGTGCCATGCTGATCGACACGATTCTCGCGTTCGAGTTCGTTCGCCGTCAGTGGGGCTGGGCTGTGCTGACTGCCATTGCAGTCCTGCTCCCCTTGTTCCTGCTGGAAATGGTCTTTCTCGGCGCCAACCTCTTCAAGATTCACCATGGCGGCTTCGTACCCATCCTTTTCGCCGGAACGTTGATCACGATCATGTGGACCTGGCGGCGAGGCGTGCAGCTTCTGCGCGAGAAGACTGCGCGTCTGGAAGTGCCGCTCGACCAGTTCATCGCTGCCGTCGAACGAAAATCCGAGCACGCTCCGGTCGAAGTGCCGGGAACGGCGATCTTCCTGACCGCCACGCCCGAGACCACGCCGTCCGTCCTCCTGCACAACATCAAGCACAATCATGTGCTTCACGAGCACAACGTCATCCTGACCATCAAAACGGCAAGGGTGCCCTATGTCGCGGAGAAGGATCGCTACACGCTGACGAAGCTCTCCGACCGGTTCAGCAAGCTCGAGCTGAGGTTCGGCTTCATGGATGACCAGAATGTCTCACGGGCGCTGGCGCGCTGCCGCAAGGAAGGTTTCAAATTCGAGATCATGTCGACGTCCTTCTATCTCGGCCGGCGCAAGCTCGTTCCGGACCCCGCTTCGGGTATGCCGAGATGGCAGGACAGGCTGTTCATAGCGATGGCTGACTCGGCAATTGACCCGACCGACTACTTCCATCTGCCCGCCAACCGCGTCGTCGAGTTGGGGGAACAAGTGATCATTTAGCGAAAAGGCACTCAGCGCCGAGACCTTGCGGAGCCGTTCGCAAGAAACTGTCATAACCTCCCGGGCGCGCTCAGCCTCTCTTGGGTCAGCGGTGCGTAGACCTTGGCTCCGGATCGCCTATCGTCTGCGACGCCGGTCGCCAGCACGAGGTAAGCGACGATGAGGCCGATCGACAAGAGCAAGACGCCAACGGCAAAAGCCGGTGAAGTCTCGGTTTCGTGAGCGTGCCATTCCTTCCTGCTGAACATGGGAACCTCCCATTGAATGGGAAAGTATGAAATGTGACGGTTGGATGGGGATGGAATTCATTGGATTTACATAAGAGCGTTTTGCCGCTCGGCGACCTCCGTCTCAAGGCTCGCACAACGAGGTCTGCAGTCAAGAATTAGACCATGACCCGAATGGGCGAGGGAGCATCGATCTAACGGGTCGTTGGCGCGTCCCGCTCTCCTGTGCTAGAGCAATTTCTAGAACAGGCATGTAGCGGTCCTCCGTCCAAAAGTCATAATTTCAGAGAGTTAGCGCACTTCGTTGCTTTCATAGATTCGGTGAAGCAATGAAATGATGTCAGGGCCTGCCATGTCGCTGGAGCAAGTGGAATGCATCGTCGCGGGAGCCGGCGTCATCGGGCTTGCCGTTGCCCGCGCCCTTGCGCTGGCCGGCCGCGAGGTGCTCATCCTCGAAGCGGCCGATCGCATCGGAAGCGAGACCTCGTCGCGCAACAGCGAAGTCGTCCATGCCGGCATCTACTATCCGGCAGGCAGCCTGATGGCGCGTCTATGCGTCGACGGCCGAAACCTGCTTTATGCCTATTGCCGCGAGCGCGGGCTTCCACACCAGCGGTGCGGCAAGCTGATCGTCGCAACTTCAGAAGCGGAGCTGAAACAGCTGCCGGCGATCGCCGCCGGGGCGGCGCACAACGGGGTGACGAATGTCAGGCAAATCTCTGCCGGGCAGGCGCGCTCCCTCGAACCGGCACTTGCCGCGACCGGCGCGCTCCTGTCGCCTTCGACCGGCATTGTCGACAGTCACGCCTATATGCTGTCGCTGCTCGGCGATGCCGAAAATGCCGGCGCAGTCCTCGTCTGCAACAGCCCGGTCGAGCGGGGTAGGGCAACCGCGCGCGGCATTGTGGTCGATGTCGGCGGCGCCGCACCGACACGTCTCGGCTGCCGTCTGTTCGTCAATGCCGCCGGGCTTGCCGCACCCAAGCTGGCACGCCTGATCGACGGCATGCCGCCGGCGCTGGTGCCGAAGGAATACTTCGCAAAGGGAGACTATTTCTCGCTCGTCGGAAAGGCGCCGTTCTCGCGCCTGATCTATCCCGTCCCCGTCAAGGGAGGCCTCGGAATCCACCTGACCCTCGACCTGACCGGCCAGGCGCGGTTCGGCCCCGACATCGAATGGGTCGACACGCTTCGATACGATGTCGACCCGGCAAAGGCGGCGCTCTTTTATGCCGGCGTACGCCGCTATTTCCCAGACCTTAAGGATGGCGCATTGCTGCCGGCCTATTCCGGCATTCGGCCGAAGATCGTGCCTCCGGAGGTCGCCCATCAGGATTTCGTCGTACAGGGCCCCACCGTGCATGGCGTGCCCGGGCTGATCAACCTGTTCGGCATAGAATCGCCGGGCCTCACCGCCTCTTTGGCCTTGGCGAAGTTGGTGGCGGAAGCGTTTGACCAGCATCCCAAGAGGCGACGACTGTCGCATCTCTAACTGGCTCATATGTCGCATCTCTAAAATGCCGCTACATGATGTGGCGGCCAGGTTGAAATGTCCGCTCCGGCGCAAAGTAGAAATGTCACTTGCAGCGCTGCCACACGGCACGAGGACCAGCCCCGATCTGACCGGCTGGTCCGGGTTGCAAGGTGAGATCGGGGCGGGTGAATTATCCACTGATCGGCTTTAGCTTTGACAGCCAGACCGCTGATTATTCTGCGGCATCAAGGCGAGAGAGCGCTTGCTGCCGGCGGGCGATGACCGCGGGATCGTTGATAAAATCCGTCCGTTTGCCCGGCTTGCGCCCACTCGGTTTGTAACCGATCCTCTCGCTATTGGTCTTCACCTTCGGCATCGGCCGCTCGTCCTGGCGCTCCTTGATGTAGGCCAGCACATCGGAAAGCCGCTTGTTCTCGGTGATCGCCGCATGCGTCACCCGCTGGTCCTTATCGAACACCCGGTAGGGTAGGGAATGGCCTTTCCACCGCACATCCAATCGACCATCGGCATAGGCATAGGTCTCGACATAGCGACCAGCCAAACCGCGCGTCACCTCGGTCTCCTCAAGCATGATCCGCTGGCGCTCGAACGAAAACGTCAGCTGCGATCCGACATAGCGCTGCTCACGTTTGCACAGGACGTCGCGCAGCCGATCCGGGGCAAGATTCAGCGACCGCGCGGCCGAACTGCGTCATGCCCTGACCGCCCTTGGCATCCTTCTTCGCCACCCGGAACACCGAATGCTTGTCGGAATAGAAGGCGACTGGAGCACCATGCGCCTGCAGATAGAGCTCCAGCGCCTCGAAATAGCTGAACGCACTTTCCGAGCGCACGAACCGCAACTGCATCAACTTGCCGGTCGCATCATCGACGAACACCAAAAGCGAGCACGGCGGCCCGCGATCCTCGAACCAGCGATGCTCGGAGCCGTCGATCTGCACCAGCTCGCCCAAGGCTTCACGGCGCAGCCGCGGCTGATGGAACGTCCGGCGCTGTTTGCGTGACAGCCACAGGCCGGCCTCCGACATCCATTTGCGCAAGGTCTCGCGCGACACGGTTAGACCATCAAGCTCGGCAAGCTTCTCGGCCGCCAGCGTCGGACCGAAGTCCGCATAACGCTCGCGCACGATCGCCACGGCATAGTCGCGCACGCCGTCGCAAATCCGGTTGTTCGATGGGCGACCGATCGCCTTGTGGCGGATCGATGCCGCACCATCTGTCCGGATCCGCTCCAGGAGCCGGCGAACCTGGCGGGTGCTCAGATCAAGCACATGTCCAGCCGACACCATCGTCATCCGGCCGTCGACCACCTTCGACAAAACCTCGATCCGCTGCAGGTCGCGCTCGCTCATCGCAATCAATCCCATCCGCAATCTCCCACGTCATCAAAACGCGGGGAGAGTGACATTCTTACTTTGCAGGATCAGGACACTTTAACTTTGCGGCTACAATGCAAAATCGCGTAATCTATCTTATGGAACTTCGGACAATGAAGCCACCCACTGGATTATTTGCCCCGAAACCTTCGACAGACCCGTCACCGCCGGGGCTTGGTTCGGGTGGCGAGAACGTTGCGGATTGAAAAGCTCGAATGGATGCGCAGGACGCCGGGCAGCGTCGAGAGAATGTCCTTGTGGATCCGCTCGAACTCGCCGGCGCCCGCGACTTCTACCCGCAGCAGATAATCCGATCCGCCCGTCATGAGGAAGCATTCGCGTATTTCCGGATGCTTGCGCACCGCCGCTTCGAAACGGTCGAGATGATCCTCCGTCTGTCGCTCCAGCGTGATATTGATGATCACCGCGATCGTGTCCTCGGAACTGCCGCTTTCCACCAGCGCGGTGTAGCCGCGTATGACGCCGGCCCCTTCGAGCAATCTTATCCGGCGCAGACAAGCCGACGGCGACAGGCCAACCTCCTTCGCCATGCGGGCATTGCTCATGCGCGCGTTGACGCGGAGCAGACGCAGGATATTTCGATCGATCGCGTCAAGCGCTGTCATGCATAAAGCTCCGTTTTTGTGCAGTATGTGCAGGTATTGCCCATACTTTGATACAATCAATCAACACCAGATAAGATATTCGACGATCGTTTCAATATGTTTTGCGCAACGAGAGGGTTGCACATGAACCGTCATGCCTTGCATGTTCCAGATCGACAAACGGTGGGTGGCGCTTCGGGCTACCTGACGATCGATCTTGCCGCCTTGCGGCGGAATTATCGAAAGCTTTCGACAAGGGTCGCACCGGCAACCGCCGCCGCGGTGGTCAAGGCCGACGCCTATGGCCTTGGCGCCGAGCAGGTCTCCGACGCCCTGCATGCGGAAGGCTGCCGGCATTTCTTTGTTGCGCATCTCCCCGAGGCGGTGAAGCTCGGACCGCTTTTGCCGAACGACACGCAGATATTCGTGCTCAACGGGCTGCAGCCCGGAACGGAGATCACCTGCGCCAAGGCCCGCATCGTTCCGGTTCTCAACTCTCTCGAGCAATTCCGCCGCTGGTCGCTGACGGCGCGGAAGCTCGGGCGCGTTCTTCCCGGTGTCTTGCAGTTCGACACGGGCATGTCGCGCTTGGGGGTTCCCCCGGAGGAACGAACCCCGCTTGCGGCTGATCTCGAGGGCTGCGGCAATATCGAAATTCTGTTCATCATGAGCCACCTCGCCTGCGCCGACGAGCTGGACAATGGCCAGAATGCAGAGCAGCTCGCCGAGATCGGTCGGATCGCCGCCGAGTTTCCAGGCTTGAGCGTCTGCCTAGCCAATTCCGGCGGCATATTCATGGGCGACGACTATCACGGTGTGCTGTCTCGTCCCGGCATCGCCCTCTACGGGGGAGCACCCACAGCGGGCAAGCCCAATCCAATGGAGCCGGTCGTGCGGCTCGACGTTGCCGTCATTCAGACGAGAACGGTGCCGGCCGGCACGCGGGTCGGATATGGCGGTGCGCATGTGACTTCCGCCGAGACCAGGCTTGCCACGATCGCCGCAGGCTATGCCGACGGCCTGCCGCGCAGTCTCAGCCATCGCGGCGCCGTTTTCTACGACGGCGTTCGCCTGCCGTTCGTCGGGCGCGTCTCGATGGACAGCATAACCGTCGATATTTCCGCCCTTCCCGAAGGCACGCTTGCGCTGGGAAGCCTTGTCGAGGTTCTCGGCCCTCACCAAACGCTTGAAGAACTGGCGGAAGCAGGCGGCACCATCTCCTATGAAATTCTGACTAGCCTCGGCCGCCGCTACGAGCGTCGCTACCGCTGATCGTCCATCATCGAGGAAACCATGAAAGTCATCGTTCTCGGCGCCGGTGTGATCGGCGTCACCAGTGCCTACCAGCTCGCCAAGGCAGGACACGAGGTCACCGTCATCGACCGCCAGCAAGGTCCGGCCCTGGAAACCAGCTTCGCCAATGCCGGCGAAGTCTCCTTCGGCTACTGCTCGCCCTGGGCCGCACCCGGTATTCCAATGAAGGCGCTGAAATGGCTCTTCATGGAGCATGCGCCGCTCATCCTGCGGCCGAAGATCGACCGCGCCATGCTCACCTGGATGTTCCAGATGCTGAGGAACTGCACCCCGGAGCGCTACGCGATCAACAAGAGCCGCATGTTGCGCCTCGCGGCTTACAGCCGGACATCACTGGCGGAGGTCCGGGCGGAGACCGGCATCGCCTATGACGAACGCATGCAGGGCACGCTGCAGCTTTTCAGGACGCAGCAGCAGCTGGACGCTTCGGGCAAGGATGTCAAGGCGCTGGCGGCCGACGGCGTGCCCTACAAGGTGCTCGACCGTGACGGCTGCATTGGGGTCGAGCCCGCTCTGAAGCATGTCCGAGAAAAGATCGTCGGCGGTCTGCTGACGCCGAAGGACGAAACCGGCGACTGCTTCAAATTTACGAACGCGCTCGCCGCCAGGGCGGCGGCGCTCGGAGTCCGCTTCGCCTATGGCACGCTTATCAAGGGGCTGGATGTTGAAGGCGGGCAGGTGCGCGGCGTCCTGACCGAACGCGACCGGCTGAACGCGGATGCGGTCGTCGTCGCGCTCGGCAGCTATTCACCGCTGCTGCTGAAACCATTCGGCATCAAGCTGCCGGTCTATCCCGTCAAGGGATATTCACTGACGATTCCCATCACCGACGCTTCGCGCGCACCGGAATCCACCGTGATGGACGAGACCTACAAGATCGCCATCACACGCCTCGGCGACCGGATCCGTGTCGGTGGCATGGCGGAAATCTCTGGATACACCAATGATCTTGGCCCGGCCCGGCGGCGCACCCTCGACCATTCGGTGACAGATCTGTTCCCAGGCGGCGATTTGCGACAGGCATCCTTCTGGTCCGGGCTCAGGCCGATGACGCCGGACGGGACGCCGGTGATTGGGCCGACGAAGATTGCCGGTCTCTACCTCAACACCGGACACGGCACGCTCGGCTGGACGATGAGCTGCGGTTCGGCCCGTCTCATCAGCGATTTGGTCGGCGGGCGCAAGCCAGAGATCGACGCGAAGGATCTGGCGATCGGTCGCTATAGGTGAGCCGTCATGTTCACTGAGAAAGCCATGTCCGCCTCCCCGATTGGTCGTAGGTGGCGCAACGAGGCCTAAGAACGTTGCGGGCGGCCGCTCTCGGCGGCCACGAGAATTGCCTCAATGAGGCGATGAACCCTTAACGCCTCGCGGCCGTTGACGCGCGGCTCTCGTCCGGTCTCGATGGCATCGAGGAAATCGGCGAGCACCGCGCGGTGATGGTGGTGCGGGAAGGCCATCGGATCGGCGCCGGCACCTCCGGCCGCCTCGTCCTCGATCGTGAGTTCCGTTCCATCGTGAAAGGAGACGGTCAAATTCCTTCCGCCGAGGCGCGCCATGCCGCGCGTGCCGATGACGTCGATCTCGTCGGGAAAGCCCGGATAGGCGCAGGTGGTAGCACTCACCGTGCCGATCGCTCCGTTTGCAAAGCGGATGGCCGCCATGGCGAGGTCTTCCGTTTCCATGCGGTGCACCTTGCTGGTTGCCGCATGGGCTCTGACCTCCTCCGGAAGGCCGGCGAGCGAAATCATGAGGTCGAGCGTGTGGATCGCTTGGGTGAGAAGCACGCCGCCGCCGTCGCGAGCCCGCGTGCCGCGTCCCGGCTGGTCGTAATAGCTCTGCGGGCGCCAGTTGTGGAGGCGCGCCGAAGCGCTGACGATCTCGCCGAGACGCCCCTCCTCGATCAGTTCGGCAAGTGCCTCGCTGACCGGGCGAAAGCGGTGCTGAAGCACGATGCCGAGTACGATTCCTGCTTTTTCGGCAAGTTCCACCAATGCCTCGGCGCGCGCCGGCGATATCTCCAGCGGCTTTTCGAGAAGCACATGCTTGTTCGCTGCGGCCGCCCGCCGGACGAGGTCAAGATGTGTATTGGGCGGCGTCAGCACCATGACGGCTGCTATCGACGGATCGGCGAAGATGGTCTCGGCATCGTCGCAAGTGGGAAATCCGTAAATCTGCGTAAATGCTTCGCGCCGCGCCGGCGTAGGACTGAAGGCAGCGGCAACCTCGGCCCTCTCCTGTAAATCGAGCAGACTTTTGGCATGTGGCGCTGCGGCCATGCCGAGGCCGATCAGACCGACGCGTATCCTTGCCATCTCGCTCTCTCCATCACCCGGTGATCGGCGACCGCTTGGGCAAACCCGCACCGCTGCCGCGACGGGGCCGAACGCGACTTGCTCAACGTAAGAACGTGCACAACCAAATTCATCATACAAGTAAAAAAATTTGTATGTTGACATTTTATTTTACAGGCTCTAGCCATAGCGAGCCTATAGGAGGAGCGGGCTACATGAAGGGGCTGATCGACCCAGATCTTCTGTTTCCGGCGGACGAGGGCACGCGGCGGCTCGCGCGGGACCTCTATGCCGAGGTGCGCGGACTGCCGATCGTCAGCCCGCACGGTCACACGGAACCGCGGTGGTATGCGCTCGACGAGCCCTTCCCCGATCCGGCACAGCTTCTCATCGTACCGGACCACTATGTATTCCGCATGCTGTTCAGCCAGGGTGTGAAACTGGAAGAGCTCGGCGTGCCGACCCTTGACGGCGCGCCGGTCGAGACGAACGGACGCGCGATCTGGCGACTTTTCTGCGAGCGCTATCATCTGTTTCGCGGCACGCCGACGCGCCTCTGGTTCGACTACACGCTTTCCAACCTCTTCGGCATTGAGGAGTTGCCCTCGGCGGAAAACGCCGATCGCCTGTACGACCGCATCTCCGCTTGCCTCGACAAGCCGGACTACCGCCCCCGCGCCCTCTATGAACGCTTCAATATCGAGGTAATCTCGACGACCGACGGGGCGCTCGACGATCTGCATTGGCACGCGAAAATCCGCGAAAGCGGCTGGAAGGGCCGCGTCGTTCCCGCATACAGACCCGACTCGGTCGTGGATCCGGAGTTCGCCGGCTTTTCCGCCAATCTTGACAGGCTGGGTGAGATCACCGGCGCCGACACCGGAACATGGAAGGGCTATCTTGACGCGCATCGGGCCCGGCGCGCCTATTTCAAGCAGTTCGGCGCAACTTCCACGGATCACGGCCATGCCACGGCGGATACGGCGAACCTTTCCGAGGCGGCGGCGATGGCGCTCTTCGACAAGGTGCGCTCTGGCAAGGCGGATGCGGACGCGAGCCGACTCTTCCGTGCTCAGATGCTGACCGAAATGGCAAAGATGAGCCTCGATGACGGATTGGTGCTGCAGATCCATCCGGGCTCCTTCCGCAATCATTCCCCGTCGATGCTGGCAAAGTTCGGCCGCGACAAGGGTTTCGATATTCCGACCCGCACGGATTACGTGACGGCCTTGAAGCCGCTGCTTGACGCCGTCGGACTCGAGCCCGACCTGACCGTCATTCTCTTTACCTTGGACGAGACGAGCTATGCGCGCGAGCTTGCGCCGCTCGCCGGCGTCTACCCGGCGCTCAGACTCGGGCCCGCCTGGTGGTTCCACGACAGCCCGGAAGGCATGCGCCGCTTCCGCGAGATGACCACCGAGACGGCCGGGTTCTACAACACGGTCGGCTTCAACGACGACACCAGGGCGTTTCCGTCGATCCCGGCGCGCCACGATATCGCACGCCGGGTCGACTGCGCTTTTTTGGCACGCCTGGTGGCCGAACATCGGCTGAGAGAGGACGAGGCCTGCGAGCTTGCCCGAGATCTTGCCTGCGGACTCGCAAAGAAGGCGTACCAACTTTGAAACAGTGAAAGTGAGATCATCGATCTGATCATGCGAAACGGGAGGAGAGCATGAGAATTCTTGGAAAACTGACGGCGGGCCTGCTGCTTGCCGCTGCATTCATGACCGGTGCGGCCAGCGCCCAGACGGTGCTGCGCTCATCGGATACGCATCCGGACGGCTATCCGACGGTTGAGGCCGTCGAATATTTCGGCGAGCTGGTCAAGGAGCGTACTGCCGGCCGCTACGCTGTCGAGGTTTACCACTCGGCGCAACTCGGCGAGGAAAAGGACACCATCGAGCAGGTGCGCTCCGGCGTGATCGAACTGAACCGCGTGTCGATGGCACCCTTCAACGGCACGGTGAAGGAGTCGATCATCCCGGCCCTGCCCTACCTCTTCCGCTCGGAAGAGCACATGCACAAGGTCATGGATGGCGCGATCGGCGACCAGATCAAAAAGGCATTCGAAGGCGCCGGACTGGTGGTGCTTGCCTATTATGATGCGGGCTCGCGCTCCTTCTATAACAAGCAGAAGCCGATCACGTCGGTTGCCGACATGAAGGGGCTGAAGTTCCGCGTCATCCAGTCGGACATCTTCGTCGACATGGTGGCGGCGCTCGGCGCCAACGCCACGCCGATGCCCTATGGCGAGGTCTATTCGGCGATCGAGACGGGCGTCATCGACGGAGCGGAGAACAATTTCCCGAGCTACGACACCGCCAAGCATTTCGAGGTGGCGAAGAACTTCTCGCTCGACGAGCACACCATTCTTCCGGAGGTGTTCGTGATGAACAAGGCCGCCTTCGACAAGCTAACGCCGGAAGACCAGGAGATCTTCAAGCAGGCCGCCAAGGACAGCGTCGCCAAGCAGCGCGAGCTCTGGGCGGCCAAGGTTAGCGAGTCGCGCGCCAAGGTCGAGGCGGCCGGCGCGAAGATTTCCACGCCCGACAAGCAGGGTTTCATCGATGCGATGAAGCCGGTTTACGAGAAGCACGTCACCGATCCGGTCCTGAAGAAGATGGTCGAGGACGTACGGGCGGTTCAATGACGCCATTTGATGGGCAGGCCCGACCCTGCCCATCCCTTCTAGGGATGACGACCATGTCCACCAGACTGGTGAAAACGGGCCGCGCGCTCTCGGGGTTGAGCACGCTTTCGCTCTGGCTCGCGGGGATCGGCCTTGTCGTGATGACGGCGATCGTCGCTTGGCAGGTGTTCTGCCGCTATGTGCTGAACGACTCGCCGAGCTGGACCGAGCCCGGCGCCGTCATGCTGATGAGCTGGTTCATCTTCCTGGGTGCCGCGGTCGGCGTGCGGGAAAACTACCATCTCGGCTTCGACGTCCTGCTCTACGTGGTACCCAAGGGTGGGAAGAAGTGGCTGCGGATGATCTCGGACCTTGTCGCGCTCGCCTTCGGCTGCGGCATGATCTGGTACGGGGTCGAGCTTGTCAGGCTCACCTGGGACACCATTCTGCCGTCGCTGCATATCTCCGGCGGCTGGAACTATGTGCCGCTGGTTGCAGGCGGCGTGCTGATCAGCCTGTTCGCCCTGGAACGCATCGTTCTTCGGCTTGCAGGAGAACCGATCGACGATCTTCTCGACGAATTGCCGCCGGCGGAGGCTGCCGCCGAACTCGACACCGCGAATGTAAAGGCGTGATCGGATGGATATGATGATCCTCTTCGGCGTATTTACGCTGCTGATGCTGATCGGCACGCCGATCGCCTTCTGCCTCGGCGTCGCCTCTTTCGCGACCGTGCTCTATCTTGGGCTGCCGCCGCTCGTCATCTTCCAGCGGCTGAATTCCGGCATGAGCGTGTTTTCTCTGCTCGCCATTCCGTTCTTCATCTATGCCGGCGACCTGATGGTACGCGGCGGCATCGCCCAGAAGATCGTCGCCTTCGCCGCCTCGCTGGTCGGGCACATCCGCGGCGGACTGGGGCAGGTCAACATCGTCACCGCGACGCTGTTCGGCGGCATTTCCGGCTCCGCCGTCGCGGAGGCCGCAGCCGTCGGCGGGCTGATGATCCCGCAAATGAAAGCGCGCGGCTATGGCGCCGACTATGCCGTCAACGTCACCTCCATGGCGGCTTTGATCGCGCTGATGCTGCCGCCGTCGCACAACATGATCATCTATTCGATCTCGGCGGGTGGAAAGATCTCGATTGCGGATCTCTTCACCGCCGGCATTCTCCCCGGCCTCCTTTATGCGGCCGCGCTGATGGTGACCGCCTATTTCGTGGCGCGCAGCCGCGGCTACCCCACCGAGGTTTTTCCAGGGTTCGCGAGGGTCGGCCGCTTCCTACTCATTTCGACCCCCGGCCTGCTGCTCATCGCCATCATCTTCGGCGGCGTCCGCTCGGGCGTGTTCACGGCGACGGAAAGCTCATGCATCGCCGTTCTCTACGCGCTGGCCGTGACCGTCTTCGTCTACCGTCAGATGAACTGGCAGGACTTCGTCCACGCCACCTTCGGCGCGGTGCGCACGACGGCGATGGTCCTCTTAATTATCGGAATGGCAGCGGCGTTCTCCTGGCTGATGGCATTTCTCAAGGTGCCCGCGGCACTGATCGACTGGATGAACACGATCTCGGAGAACCCGATCATCGTGCTGCTGCTGATCAACGTCCTGATGCTGTTCCTCGGCACCTTCATGGACATGGGGCCGACAATCATCATCTGCACGCCGATCTTTCTGCCGGTGGCGATGGCCTACGGAGTCGATCCGGTCCATTTCGGGGTGATCATGATCCTGAACTTCGGGATCGGCCTCAATACGCCGCCGGTGGGCGCGGTGCAGTTCGTCGCCTGCGCGGTCGGGAAAATCACCGTATGGGAGGCGATGCGGAGCATCTGGCCCTTCTATCTGGCGGGTTTGATCGTCCTCGGGCTCGTCACCTATGTTCCGGCCCTCTCGCTCTGGCTGCCGGGCGTCTTCAAGGGGTAAGAGCGTCATGGACTCCCCGGCCGAATCCAGGATGGAGCGCAAGCCGAAGCTTTCCGAACGCGTCGCCAGCGCGATCCGGGAGCAGGTTCTGAAAGGCGAAATTCCGCCTGGCGACAAGCTGCCGACGGAGAGCCGGATGAGCGCGTTTTACGGCGTCAGCCGGACCGTGGTGCGCGAGGCGATCGCGACCCTTGCCGCAGATGGCCTGGTCGAGGCGCGACAGGGAGCCGGTGTATTCGTCAAGGATCACCCGACACTTGCCTTCGGCTCGATCAGCCTCGACGTCGGCAACCGGATCTCCCATGCCCTGAACGTCATCGAAGTGCGGATGGGGCTTGAGATAGAGAGCGCCGGGCTTGCGGCGCTTCGGCGCAATGCCGCCCAGGAGGCGCAGATCCAGGAGGCCTTCTTTGAATTCGAACGGCTGCTCGAGCGCGGCGAGGCGACCGGCAAGAGCGACTTCGCCTTCCACCGGGCGATCGCCGTTGCGACCAACAATCCCTACTATGTGGAAGTTCTCGATGCGCTTGGCATGCGGGCGATCCCCTGCGACATCGCCTCGCCCTGGGGCACCGACAGCATCCTGTCGCGCGAATATCAGGAGGGCCTGCAGCGCGAGCATCTGGCGATCCTCAAGGCGATTTCCGCCAGCGATCCGGACGCTGCCCGCGCCGCCATGCGCGCCCATCTTACCGCCAGCCAGGAACGCTATCGCGTGCGGCTGAGCGGTCAGCAGGCCAAATGGATTTTGGACACGACAACCCGCCGGGACTGACTTCCTTTCTTGCAAATCCGAGGACAACACGCCGATGACCGCAACCCATATCGACTATGCCATCCGTCACGCCATCGACCCCGAAGCCGCCGCGCGCATGGATACCGATGCGCTTCGCGCGAATTTCCACATTTCGGGGCTGTTCAGGCCGGGCCGCATTTCACTGACCTATACCCATTACGACCGGATGATCGTCGGCGGCGCGATGCCGGTCGACGCACCCCTGCCGCTGGAGACCATTCGCCCGACAGGCACGCCCCGCTTCCTCGACCGGCGCGAGCTCATTGCCGTCAGTATCGGCGGTGCCGGCCACGTCGAGGTCGGTGGCGAAAGCTTCCGGCTCGAGCCGCGCGACATGATCTATGCGGGCATGGGCGATGACGTCTCCTTCTCGTCCGAAGATCCAGCCGCCCCCGCCAAATTCTATCTGCTCAGCGCGCCCGCCCACCAGGCATTGCCGGCGCGCCATATCCGCATCGGCGATGCCAAACGGCTCGATCTCGGCAGCGCGGCCACCTCGAACGAGCGCTCGATCTTCCAATTCATTCACCCGGAAGGTGTGAAGACCTGCCAACTCGTTGTCGGCATGACGCAACTTGCGCCCGGCTCCGTCTGGAACACCATGCCCTGCCACGTTCACGATCGGCGCATGGAAGCCTATCTCTATTTCGACCTAGCGGACGGGGCACGCATTCTGCATCTGATGGGCGAACCGAGCGAAACACGCCATATCGTGATGGCGAAGGAGGAGGCGGTGATTTCGCCGCCCTGGTCCATCCATTCCGGCTGCGGCACGTCCAGCTATGCCTTCATCTGGGCCATGGCCGGCGACAATGTCGATTATACCGATGTGGAGATGGTGCCGATGGAGGCGCTGAAGTGAGCGTTCCGTCGGCCTTCAGCCTCGCCGGCCGCCGCATCGTCGTCACCGGCGCCAATACCGGCATCGGCCAGGGCGTGGCCGTGGCGGTCGCCCGCGCCGGCGGAACAGTGATCGGCGTCGGCCGCTCCGCCATGGACGAAACCGAGACGAAGATCTCGGAGGCAGGCGGAAGCTTCATTTCCGCGCATGCCGATCTTGCGGACCGCGAAGCGAGCCGTTCGCTGATCGACGATTTGTGGAGCGAGCATGGTTTTCTTGACGGCCTGGTCAACAATGCCGGAATCATCCGCCGCGCCTACGCGGTGGATTTCAGCGAAGCCGACTGGGACGACGTCATCGATATCAATCTCAGTTCGTTGTTCTTCCTGAGCCAGGCCTATGGCCGCCGGCTGCTTGCCGAGGGACGGCGCGGCAAGATCGTCAATATTGCCTCGCTGCTTTCCTTCCAGGGAGGTATCCGCGTCGCCTCCTATACCGCGTCGAAGCATGGCGCGCTGGGCATCACCAGGGTTCTCGCCTGCGAATGGGCGGCGAAGGGCATCAACGTGAATGCCGTGGCGCCCGGCTATATCGTTACCAACAACACCGAGGCGCTCCGCGCCGACGAAAAGCGAAGCGCGGCCATTCTGGAGCGCATCCCAGCCGGCCGCTGGGGCACGCCGGACGACATCGGCGATGCGACGGTGTTCCTGCTTGCCCCGGCTTCCGACTACATGCACGGCGCCGTCATTCCGGTCGACGGCGGCTGGCTCGCGAGATAGGAGACGATCATGGATAGGAAACTTTTCGCCCGCGGTAACGAAGGCGAATGGACAGATCTCGGAGAGGGCAATCGGCGCCGGGTGATCCTCTCGACGGACGAATTGATGCTGGTGGAATTCGCCTTCGATGAGGGAGCCATCGGCGCTCCCCATTCTCACCCGCACGTTCAGGCCAGCTATGTCGCGGCGGGGAGCTTCGAGGTGACGGTCGGCGGGCAGACCCAGGTTCTTTCCGCCGGCGACAGTTTCATCGTGCCGTCCGGGGTGGTCCATGGCGTGAAGGCGCTGGAGCCAGGCCGTCTCGTCGATAGCTTTACCCCACATCGGGCCGATTTTCTCAACTAAGGATGAGCGGCGGTCGAGGAGAGCACTCCGGCACGCGAGCTCCTTGTGCGCCGCCTGTTCAACGCTCTGGTCGACGGACGCCGCCCGCTCCTGCAGGCTCTTTCCCTTGCCTGCAGGACTTTCATACGCTCAATGCTGGCCCGCTACGTGTAACGTCGCCTCTGCAGCTTCAGCCGATCCTCAATCGGTCGCGAAGCAATAGAAGAGGCCGTCTCCTCCGGTGCCCTTGAAGGCCTCAATCGTGCAGCCGCCCCGCGTCGAATGGGAAGAGTTCCAGGATTTGGCCGCGGCCGAGTCGTCGGTACCGGTGCGGTCGCTGTGGCCGACAATTGCAGCACCCTCCGCGCCGCCCATCGTCCAGTTGCCGCAGGTTTCGGCGGCGGCGGTTCCGTCCGGCTTCGTGCCGGTCAGAATGTCGTGGCGGTTCGGCGTGTCGCCCCGACCATTGATGACTTCGCCCTTCTCGTTGAGCGCGGTCTGTTTGGTCAGGTTGTTGGTCTCGCCATGAAGCGCAGCGACATCGTCGGCGATCTTTTCGCCCTTGGCGTTGTACCAGGGCCCTGTCCCGATACGGTCCCTGGCGTTCTCCGTGTCGGTAGACAGATACGCCCTCCAGGTCTTGCCGGTCGAGCCGCTGGCCGCCGCCAGCGCGCCGCAATGGGCATCGGCGCCCGCAAGTCCGCCGAGATCACCGCCCTTGCCCGGATTGGAGCTGGTGACGAAGAAGCTCATCGACGTGTCCTGAGCAACAGCCGGGCCGACCGAACAGGCCAATACCGTCGCGATAAGTGCCATGCGTTTCATGGCATGCCTCCCTTGGATGTCCAGGCTATGAGCGTATTGCGTGCAAAGGCCAGCGTAAAATCTCAATCTCGTGAGGTAGAGGGCGCGCCGGCCGTCGCTCAGGCGCCCTCGACGGCTAATCCGCAGCCTTTCCGAGCGTATCGGCGACAAAAGCCCCGCGTTCGCCCATCGGCATCGGCTCTCCAGTGGTGGAATCGACCGCCGTCTGATGCTCGAGCTCGGCGTTAAGGAGAGCGCCGGTGATCAGGATGACCATGGAAATCCAGACCCACATCATGAAGCCAATCAGCGCGCCGAGTGCGCCATAGGTCGCGTTGTAGTTCGCGAAATTTTCCAGATAGTAGGAATATACCCATGAGGCGGCGAGCCACAGCAATGTGCTGAATACGGCGCCCCAGTTCAGCCACCGCAGCTTGGCCCGCTCGCGGCTCGGTCCATAACGATAGATGAGCACGGTGCCGAGGGTCCCGAGCAGCAGAATGGCCGGCCACCGCGCCACTCTCGTCAGGACCTCAATCCAGCGATCCAGCCATAGATAGGCGAGCAAGGCCGGAATGACGCCGATCGCCACGATGAGGACGACGGCAAAAAGCAATGCGGCAAAGGTGAAGGCAAGGCACAGGAGCGTTCTAGAAACGATCCCTCTCTTCTCCTTTTCCCCATAAGCGACGTTCATGGCGTCGAAGAGTGCAGCAATGCCGTTGGCCGCACTCCAGAGCGAGACCAACAGTCCGCCGATGAAGCCAAGGCTGAGGGTCGACGTCTTCTGCGTGGCAAGAGACGTCAGCTGATCCGTAATCATACTGTACGAGCCGGGCGGCAGGAGCTCGTCCAATACGGCCATATGCGCGCCTATATCGGAGGGATTTGCGATAAACCCGTAAAGCGAGACGAGCGCGCCCAGAGCCGGAAACAGCGCCAGCAGCAGGTAAAAGCTTACCCCTGCCGCGATCAGGAAGACGCGCTCCTCGGAGATCTCGGACATCACCCGCCAGAACACGTCGCGCAACCCTTTCGCCGGTATCTCTCCCGGCGTGGCTGCACTGCGCCCCCTGCCCGGATCGGCGGTCTCCATTGCCTTCGTAAGATCGACGTCCTTAGCGTTCATCGAGGCATGTCCGGTGTTACTCTCGATCCTAAGCTAGCGCCCAACTTTCGGGGAACTTCCTTGTTCCAGCGCGCCGAGGATTTGACCAGTCGCCGCGCGCCGTCCCGGAACAATCGCCCCCTGCCGCAGTTTTGTTCGATACTGGACGGGAGATGCAGACATGAACAGAAATTGGGAGCGTTTGGCGCTGATCGGCGCCGCCATCATCATCCTCTCCAGCGCACTGTTCTATTTCTACGTCGACCGCTTTCCGACAAGCAATGCGACGCGTATCGAAGACACGAAAGTCAATGCCGACGGCGTGAAGACGATCGACCCGAACCCGCCAAGCGCCAGCGGAGACAAGAATAATCCATCCTAACGGGTTTGCGGTTCATTCGTGGGCATGACCGCTGCCGCGCTTCTGTATCAGCCTTGTCTTGTGATGGGGACAGTATTTGCCGACGGCCTTGGCGGCGCAGAAGAGATAGGGTCCACCGCTGTTGATGGGCCAGATGCAATCGCCGGGCAATAGATCCTCGAGGCGCTTTGCGAATGGCAGTCGCCGCACGTCATACTCGTTCGCAGGGGAAAACTCTCTCTGGTGCTCAGTCATCGGTATTTGGCGTTGCCTTCTTTTCCTCTGGCCCAACTCAGGGGTTTCTAGAGGCTCACTTGATCGGAAGGGCGATCTTGCCAACGGTGCGGCTCAGTCGACAAGTCCAAGCCTCCGCCGGCCAACCTTCCGCCCGCCCATCGACAGGCGTCAGCCCGGAAGCAGGGTGACCACCATCACCGCCGCGACCACGGCAAGCGCAGCGAAAAGGGCGATCAGTTCGATCATCATGTAACGCTGCATATCGCGACGCATGCCCGATCCTCCACATCGTTGCGAGGTTCAAGAAAAACGCTTCAACACCACAATTGTTCACGCAAGGCCGCAGCAGGTTCCCGAATGCAGGCAACGAGATGTCTCGCCCCTTCGGTCGAGCGCCCGAACAAGGCGAAGATCAACCGCTAGTCGTTGATCATTTCGGGTGTCGCGTCGCCCGTCGTTAACATCCGCATCAGGGCGATTTCGCTCCTTACGCCTTGCTGGTATAGGTGAAAAAGCATCCTGCCTATTTTAGCACCCTCTTCACTTTCCGGCTCCAGCTCCCTGGAGGAGCAAGCATAGACATGAACGCGCCTGAGCATCGAGATTTCAAGGTCGTCAATGGCGAGATCCGAAAAGCGCATATGCATTTCCCTTTGACCCTCCGATCAAAGCAAGTTTGTTGCTCATGCAATGATATTGGTGCGCCAAGCTTCGGATTCCAGATGTTGCGCATCAATGACCGTTGATCGTGGTCGACGGGAACGTCAGACGCGGCAGACGCGTTTTTTACGATCTTGCTGCGCGTCTTTCGGAGCTATCATGTCCATAAATCCCCTCGTGACCTTCGATCTCGATCCAGCCCCAGCGTTGATCGACTGAGAGGTACCGCGGATGGAGCACTACGACATAACGCTTGGGCTGTTTGGGCTGGTCATCCTGCTGACCGCCTGGATTCCTATGGCGTTTCGCCGCCTGCCGCTTTCACTGCCCATCTTCTGCATCGCCATCGGCGCCCTGGCCGGACACACTATACTCAGACCGGTCGTCGATCTCGGCTCGTTCGACAGTCGGCTCGTCATCGAGCATATGACGGAGTTCACCGTCATCGTCGCGCTGATGGGTGCCGGACTGAAGATCGACCGGCCGATCGGCCTGCGCAACTGGGCTCTCACCTGGCGGCTCCTGGGCATTGCGATGCCGCTGGGGATCGCCGTGATGGCCGCCGGCGCCTCGCTGATACTCGGTCTTGGAGCAGCTTCCGCCATTCTGCTCGCCGCCTGCCTGGCACCGACCGACCCGGTCCTGGCGAGCGATGTCCAGGTAGGACCGCCGGAGACGGGAACCGAGGACGAAGTTCGGTTCGCGCTGACGTCCGAAGCCGGCTTGAACGACGGCCTGAGCTTTCCGTTCGTGTATTTGGCAATTGCGATCGCACTCGCCTCCGATGAGCCGGACTGGTTCGCCGGGTGGCTGCTGCTGGATGTCACCTGGCGGCTCTTCGCCGGCATCGTGATGGGATGGATTGTCGGCAAGGCGCTCGGCTTTGCCACGTTTCGCCTTCCGAAGGGCGCTGCGCTCGTGCGCACGGGCGACGGTTTCGTCGCCTTGGGGATCACCTGCCTCGCCTACAGCCTGACGGAACTCGTCCACGGCTATGGATTCGTCGCCGTGTTCGTGGCCGCGCTCTCCTTCCGCACCGTCGAGCGACACCACGAATTTCACAAGGAACTGCACGACTTCTCCGAGCAGATCGAAAGGCTCCTGATGATGGTGCTTCTCGTCTGCTTCGGCGCCGCCGTCAGCCTCGGACACTTCATTGTCGACCTCGATTGGCGCGTGGTCGCCTTTGCCCTCTTCGTCCTGGCCATTGCCCGGCCGGCCACCGGATGGGTGAGCCTGCCATCGACCTTGCCAAAGGGTGAAAGGGCGGCGATCGCCGTCTTCGGGATCCGCGGCCTGGGCTCGATCTACTATCTCGCCTTTGCCACCGGGGTGGCGCGTTTCGAAGAGGTCGGCGTCATGTGGTCCGCCGTCGCCTTGATCGTGCTGATTTCCATCGTTACGCACGGGCTCACTGTCACCCCGGCGATGCACTGGCTCGACAGGCGGCGCAAAAACATCGGCAAGGCCGACGAAGCAATGCGTGCGAAGACCAAGTCCGGGAGTGCAGCCCTATCCGATTGATCTCACGCGACTCCCGCTTCGGGGAATCCGAGGGTCTCGACGGTCTCGAGGATCTGCCCGCGCAGCCAGCGATGGGGCGGCTCGTCGTCGTGACGGGCATGCCAATACATCCTGATCTCGGGAACGGGGATCGAAAGCGGCGGCTCATAGATGACAATCGGCAGGCTCCGGGCGGCGGAAACCGCGAATTGGCGAGGAACAGCGGCAAGATAGTTCCCGCTTGCCACGGCCAACGCCACGGCCTGGAAGTGCGGCAATGCCAGGCTCACGCGGCGCATCCGCCCGATCTTGGCGAGGGCGTCGTCAGTAAAGCCCGACATCGAACCGTCGATCGAGCGGATGGCATGCGGCAGTTCGCAGAAGATTTCGATCGGCAGAAGTCCATTCTCGCCGATCCCAGCCCGGCCAATCGCAATATTGTCCTTGGCTGCGATGATCGCAAAGGGAGAGTGAAAGAGAAGGGCACTCGAGACCCAGTCCGGCACCTCCAGCGGCCGCTCCAGCGCCGCGTCGACCTCGTCGTCCTGAAGCAGCCGTGCGACATCGCCGCGCGCGCTGTCGAGAAAACGGAGTGACACGGCAGGCGCCGTGTGCGTGATGCGCGCTGCCAGGGACGGCATCAGCAGCATCGAAAAGAAATCGGCCCCCATCAGCGTGAAGGTGCGCTCAAGCTCCGCAGGCTCGAACCTCTTGGCTGCGTGAAAAACGCGTTCGATTTCGCGCAGCGCCACCCGCACCGGCTCCGCCAGGCTCTCCGCCCGGGGCGTCGGCACCATCTCGTTGCCGCGCCGGACAAACAACTGATCATTGAGCGCGTGACGCAAGCGGTTGAGTGCCGCGCTGACGGCAGGCTGGCTCAAGCCGATCCGATCGCCGGCGCGGGTGACGCTTCTTTCCCGCAGCAGGGCATCGAGCACCCGCACCAGATTGAGGTCCAGAGCATTTAAATTCATCCCGTCAATTCGCCCCATACGATCATTCGATTTCCGCTCGACCCGGTCGGCCGGTAAGTCACCCGCGACGCCACGTCACATAAGGCAAAGGAGCACGCCCGCCATGACCATCACTAGCAACATCACAGAAAGCAAGGAACTCTTCTGGTTCAACAACACGCTCGTCGCGATCCACGTCTCCTCGAGCAAGGGGAGCGACGGCATCTGCGTGGTCGAGCACCAGATGCCCTACTGGGATTCTCCGCCACTGCACGTGCATCACCGGGAAGACGAAGTCTTTCACATCCTCGAAGGCAGGATGCGCTTCCATATCGATGGCCGCGAGCGGATTGCCGTTACCGGCGAAACGGTTGTCGCGCCAAAGGGCCTCGCCCACACCTTCCGCGTCGAATCGAGTGGTGGGGCGCGGTGCCTGACGATCACGCGCGGTTCGGACTTCGAAACACTGCTGCGCCAGATGGGCCGCCCGGCCGATCGGCCGGAATTGCCGCCGCAGTCGGCGCCGACACCGGAAATCATCGAGGCCCTGACACGGTGCTGCAGCGAAAACGGCATCGATATCATTGGAACGCCGCTGGTCTGATTGGAAAGGTCGCATCCGCCTCGCACCGGTCCTTCGGCTGGCCGCGCACCCCTGCCCCGCGCGAAGCGTCCTGATCTGACGAAGTTTTCCTCACATCTGCAGCCTTGAACTCCGCCCTTCTTTGCGAAAGATTTCACTCTCCTTGTCGGAATGGATGCTGCGGCTGCGTCTTGGAGCCGCCGACCAATCACATTCAGGTCGGCGCTGCCAAGTGCATGAAAGGAGGAACAATTGTCATTGCATGTTGCGCTCGAAGTCGTAACCCTGTTTGTGGATGATCTCGGCGAGGCAAAAGCCTTTTACAGGAAGGTTTTTGAGCCGGAAATCGTGTACCAGGATGACGTCTCCTGCGTCCTTAAGTTCGGGGGCGCCATGATCAATCTGCTTCATGTGTCGCAGGCGCCGGAACTGATCGAACCTTTGCCGGTGGCGTCGGCGAATTCGGGCGCGCGTATCCTGCTCACGATCAAGGTCGCTGATGTAGACGCCGCCTGCGCCAGCCTGGAGGGTCGAGGCGTGAGACTGCTTAACGGCCCGATCGATCGCCCTTGGGGACGCCGCACCGCCGCCTTTGCGGATCCGTCGGGCCATATTTGGGAGATCGCTCAGGAACTTGCGTCGAGCCAGGAGGCCATTTGATCATCATGACAGACCAGAGCGTTCGTATGCTAGCCGGACGGTGCCTCTGCGGCGCCGTCCACTATGTCGTCGCCGACGAATTCCGCTATGCCGCAAACTGCCATTGCGCGGATTGCCGGCGGGCGACCGGGTCCGCCTTCAAGCCGTTTGCCGGCATCGAACGCGAGAAGTTCACCGTCACCAAAGGGGCAGACCATCTCCAAACCTACGGCGAGGAGAACGCGCACAACGCCCGCTGTGGCAAATGCGGCTCCTTTCTCTATTCGGTGGTCCGCGATGGCGCCTATGTGCATGTCGCGCTCGGTCCGCTCGCCGACGAACCGGCAATCCGGCCGAGCGAGCACATTTTCGTCGGCTCGAAGGCACCCTGGTACACGATCAACGATGAGCTGCCGCAATATTGGGCTCACGTTGCGGACGGGACGCCGATCAACTGCTGAACGTCCCGGCATGCTCAAGCGGCACGCAACCTTTCGCCACCACACGTAGCCGCACCGGCGCATCAAGAGTATATTGCAGGCGGAGGTGTTCATGCGCCGACCTCTCGCCCTTGCTGCCGCCGTTGCCCTTGCTCTCAGCTTTCCGGCTCAAGCGGAAGTTCTGATCGGTGTTGCCGGCCCGATGAGTGGCAAACTCGCCTGGACCGGCACCCAGTTGAAGCGCGGCGCGGAGATGGCAGTCGCGGAGATCAATGCCGCCGGCGGCGTCCTCGGCGAGCAGGTTCGATTGATCGTGGCGGATGATTTCTGCGATCCACAGCAGGCCGTTGCGGCCGCCCGGAAGCTCGTCGCCGACCGTGCGGTCTTCGTCGTCGGCCATTACTGCTCGGGCGCTTCGATCCCCGCCTCCAAAATCTACGCCGCGGCCGGCGTGCTGCAGATTTCGCCGTCCTCGACCAATCCGGCCCTGACCGAGCAAGGCCATGCCAACGTCTTCCGGGTCTGCAGTCGGGACGATGCCCAGGGCTTGAAGGCCGGCAACTACCTGGCCGATCAGTGGGGAACCAAAAAGATCGCAATCCTTCACGACGACACGACCTACGGCAAGGGTCTCGCCGAAGAGACGAAGAAGCAGTTGAATAAGCGCGGCGTCAACGAGGCGATCTATCAGAGCTACGAACCGGGGAAGGACGACTACTCGGCCGAGATCGCGGATTTGCAAAGGGCAGGTATCACGGTGCTCTATCTCGGCGGTTATCACACGGAAGCGGCGCTCATGGTTCGTGCAGCGCGCGAGCGCGCCTTTCCGGTGCAGGTGATTTCCGGTGACGACACTGCAACCGAGGCCTTCGGCCTGATCGCCGGCCCCGCTGCCGAAGGAACACTCTTTACCTTCGTCGCCGACCCGCGTCGCAATGCCGAGGCGGCTGAGGTCGTCGAGCGCTTCCGGGCGGAGAATTTCGAGCCCGACTCCTGGACGTTGCACAGCTACGGCGCCGCCGAAGTTTGGGCGCAGGCGGTCCGTAAAGCGGGGTCGCTGAAACCGCCGAAAGTCATCGCGGCGCTGCGCAACCACGCGTTCGATACGGTGCTCGGCCGGATCGATTTCGACGAGAAGGGCGACCTCACCGTTCAGAACTGGGTATGGTATATTTGGAAGGGTGGCGAGTACGTGCCGCTGGAGTAACTGGCGGCTCACCGCAGCAGCACGCATCTGAGAAGAAATCCGTGCGGACGATGTTGACCGCCTCAGCCGGAGCGAGGGGCCGCGATGTTTGATCGTCTCGGCATTCGCGGTCGTCTGCTGCTCGCCTTCTTCGGCATCAGTGCCTTCGCCGTGCTTGCGACCGCTGGCGCGCTATACGCCTTTCTCCAGCTCGGCCAGGTGCTCGAACGGGTAACGGAGCGCCGGGCCCCGTCCGCCCTTCTATCTCTCGAACTCTCCCGCCAAGCCGAGCGCGTCGCCGCCACCGCTCCCGCCGTGCTTGCATCGAGCAGCCAGGCCCGGCACGCCGAGGTATCGGCGGCGATCGGCAGCGAGATGACGCGCCTGGAGGAATTGCTTGCCGCCTTGAGGGGAACGGCGCTCAGCTCGGCGGTCGTTGCCGAAATCGAAGCGGCGGCAGTGGGGCTGCGGCGCAACCTGAACGCCCTCAATGGTCTCGTGACCGCGCGTCTCGACGCCGTGGCCCGAAAGGAGGAGCTTCTGCGCCGCCTGTCGGCGACGACCAATGCCAGCCAGCGGCTCGTCGCGCCCGGCATTCTCGTGATGAATTCCAAGGTGCCGCGGTGGCGGGCCGCGACTGTCGATCCGACACTGTCGCCGGAAGCGGAAGCTGCGGCGACGCGAGATCTCGCCCGGGCAATCGCCGCCTATATTCCGCAGCAAACGGCGCAACGCGAGATAGCGGCGATCAACGACACGCTTTTGCAGGCTGCCGTCGTGCCGGCCCCGGGCGACCTGTCGCTGCTTTCGTTTCCCCTGCACCGCTCGGTCAACGCGCTGGAGGCCGTCACGCCCGAATTCGACGAGCAATTGCGCAAGCGCTTCCGTCAGCTCGTCGACGAGTTCAAGGCGCTGATCGACGGGCCAACAAGCATTCCGGGCGCGCGCGGCGAAGAACTTGCTCTCCTGGCAAAGGGCGAGAAGCTGGTGGCGGAAAACGATCAGCTTTCGCGCAAGCTGACGCTTGCCGTGGATCGCCTCGTGGCGGCGGCGAAACGGGATATTTCCGAAGCGGGTGCCGAAGCCGCGACCGTGCGGCGCTATGGCACCGCGATCGTGCTCGGCTCCGCCCTGCTCAGCCTGCTGAGTTCGGTAATGATCGTTTGGCTCTATGTCGACCGTAACCTGCTTGCCCGTCTTGCCGGGCTCAGCCACAGCATGCTCGCCATTGCCGCCGGCAACCTGCGTGTGACGCTGCCGGATACCGGGCGCGACGAGATCGGCCGGATGGCCAAGGCGTTGCGCGTCTTCCGCGACACAGCGATCGAGGTCGAAGAGAAGAACCTGCGCGACGTCGCCGAAGCCCGCCAGCGCCTGATCGACGCGATCGAGAGCATTTCCGAAGGTTTCGCGCTCTATGATGGCGAGGACCGGCTCCTCCTCTGCAACAGCCGATATCGCGAGATACTCTATCCGGGCATGGATGACGCCGTCGTCTCCGGCACGAATTTCGAGGCGATCATCCGTGCCGCGGCGGAGCGCGGCCTGATCGAGGATGCCATCGGACGGGAGGATGAGTGGATCGCCCGGCGCCTCGCGGCGCACCGCAATCCCGTCGGAACGATCCTGCAGCAGCGCGGTCCGGATCGCTGGGTGCAGATTAGCGAACGCCGCATTTCGGGCGGCGGCACGGTCGCCGTCTATTCCGACGTGACGGAGCTGAAACGTCGCGAGCAGGACCTTTCCGAAAAATCGGCCGCCCTCGAAGCCTTGTCGAGCAAGCTGGCGAAATACCTCGCCCCGCAGGTCTACAGTTCGATCTTCAGCGGCCGGCAGGATGTCAGCATCGCGAGCCAGCGCAAGAAACTGACGATCTGCTTCTCCGACATCGCCGGTTTCACCGAGACGACCGACAAGATGGAATCGGAGGAACTCACTCAGCTCCTCAATCAATACCTGACAGAAATGTCGAAGATCGCCCTGTCCTTCGGCGCCACGATCGACAAGTATGTCGGCGACGCCATCCTGATGTTCTTCGGCGATCCGGAGACGAGCGGCGTGAAGGAGGACGCCATCGCCTGCGTTTCGATGGCACTTGCCATGCAGAAGCGGATGGCCGAACTCGGCGAAGCCTGGCGCGGCGCCGGAATAGAGACGCCCCTGCGCTGCCGAATCGGCATTCACACGGACTACTGCACCGTCGGCAATTTCGGCAGCGAAGATCGAATGGACTATACCATCATCGGCGGGGCCGTGAATCTCACCGCCCGGCTGGAGCAGGAAGCGGAGCCTGGCGCGGTGCTGATTTCCTACGAGACCTTCGCGCAGGTGCAGGATGTGATCCATTGCGAGGAGGTGGGACGCGTCCGGGTCAAGGGCCTAGCCTACCCGGTCGCTACCTTCCGAGTCGTCGACTTCAGGGCCAATCTCAGCGTCGCTTGCGACGCGATTCACAAGGAACTCCCGCATCTGAAGCTTGATGCAGAGCCCGACCTCATGTCGTCCGGCGAGCGGGAAGAGGCCGCCGCGACGCTTCGCGAGGCACTGAACCGGCTCTCTCGATAATCCGCTGTTCACCATCCGCGGAACATGTTCCACCCGGCGCCTGTTGGAGCAGTAAGGTGCAACGCGCCGGCAATGGCTGCGGTATTACGGTAATCGCCGGCGACAGAAGGGGGAAGGATGAGAGTCCTTGTGATAGGGGCTTCGGGGCTGATCGGCTCTGCCGTCTGCGCGAAGCTTCTCGAGCGCGGCATGACGGTCGTACGCGTGGTTCGACCGGGCTTTTCGCTGTCAAAGCCCGGCGAAACCGTGGAACTCGATCTTGCCCGAGCGGTTCGGCCCGAAGACTGGCTGCCGCATCTGTTGAACATAGCCGCCGTTGTAAATTGCGCAGGCACACTCCAGGACGGGCCGGGTCACGATACGTCCGGCGTCCATATCCGCGGTCCCTCCGCCCTGTTTCAAGCTTGCGAACAGGCCGGTGTCCGCCGCGTCATCCATTTCTCGGCCATGGGCGTAGAAAAGCAGCAACCTTCCCCCTTTTCGCGCACCAAGCTCGAAGGCGACGAGGCGCTGATGGCCAGGGACCTCGACTGGGTCATTCTGCGCCCTTCCGTTGTGCTCGGCCCCGGCGCCTTTGGCGCCAGTGCGCTCATCCGTGGGCTGGCGGCTTTGCCCGTCCTGCCGATCATGCCGAATACCGGGCTGCTCCAGGTCGTGCGCCTCGAAGACGTGGCACGCACCGTCGAGATGCTCGTCCATCCGAGTGCCCCCAAGCGACTGATCCTGGAGATAGCAGGGCCGGAGCCCCTCTCCTTCGAAGATGTCGTGAGAACCTACCGGCACTGGCTTGGCTGGAGCCCTGCCCGCATCCTCAACGTACCCGCTCCGCTCGCAGGCCTCCTCTATAAGCTCAGCGATCTCGCCGGGGCACTCGGCTGGCTTCCGCCGACGCGCAGCACGGCGCAGAAGGAGATCACCCGCGGTGCCGTGGGCGACATCCGGGCGTGGTCGGAGAATACCGGGATAGAACCGACCGCGCTCTCGGTGGCGCTGGCGAGAACGCCGGTTACGGTTCAGGAAAGATGGTTTGCCAGGCTCTACCTCCTGAAGCCGGTCATCTTCGTCGTGTTGTCCTTGTTCTGGATCGCTACCGGCGTCGTATCGCTGACGACCGGTTACCAGATCGGCATCGACCTGATGGAGCGCACCGGCGCGGGGGTGCTTGCTGGCCCCAGCGTCGTCGCCGGAGCGATCGCAGACATCGTCATCGGACTTGCCATTGCGGTTCGTCGAACGAGCCGCGCCGGGCTCTACGGTGCGATCGGCCTCTCCCTTTTCTACGCCTTGGCCGGGACGATACTACTCCCTGAGTTGTGGAATGAACCGCTCGGCCCGCTGATGAAGATCTGGCCGATCATCGTGCTGCACCTCGCCGCCTTGGCGATCCTGGAGGAGCGCTGATGCTCTATTTCGTTCTCAAGTACCTGCACATCATCGGGGCCTCCGTGCTGTTGGGCACGGGCGCGGGCATCGCGTTTTTCATGCTGGTGGCGCATCGCACCGGTCGTGCCGAGACGATCGCTTCGGTTGCGCGCATCGTTGTCCTGGCCGACTTCCTGTTCACCGCCACCGCCGTCGTCCTGCAGCCGATAACGGGGGTGGCGCTCGCCTGGCATGTCGGTTACTCCCTGACGGAAGGTTGGATCCTGCTGTCGATCCTCCTCTACCTGATCACCGGTGCATTCTGGCTGCCGGTCGTTTGGATGCAGATGGAGATGCGCAGGCTCGCCGAGGCCGCGAGCAAGGGTGGGCAGCCATTGCCCAAACGCTATTATCGGCTCTTTCACCTGTGGTTCGCCTTCGGTTTTCCGGCCTTTGCTGCGGTCCTCGGGATTTTCTGGCTGATGATCGCCCGGCCCGCTATAGAGTGGTGAGCGGCGGCGTGGCGCTTATCGGGAGGGACAGACCACATGATTGTCGTGCGCCCGGCTTTAGCGGACGAAGTGGAGGCTCTTGCCCGGCTGGGGCTCTCGGCCTGGTGTAAGGGGATAAAGCCGCTCATCCCACCGGAAGTTGCGCTGGCGGTCGAGCAGAATAACCCGTTCCTGCCATTTCTACGGGACATGCGGTCAAAGGTCCTGGTAGCCGAGGTCGAAGGCCAGGCTGCCGGCATCGGGGCCTGCGAACACGCGGACAATACGATCAGCGACATCTGGGTGGCTCCGGCATTCGAGGGTCGAGGCGCCGGATCGGCGCTTGTGAGAGCGCTCGAAAGACAAATCCTGGAGCGCGGATACTGCGAAGCGCACATCGAAGTGGCCGCTGCGAATGCGAGAGCGCTCGAACTCTATCAACGCCTCGGTTACCGGCAGCTTTGGAGGAAGGTCGCCTTTGATGCGGTGCTGCGAACGACACTCGAGAAGATCGGCCTGGCGCGGCGTCTTTCACCCGCGTGAGCGCGAGGCCCTGACGAGTACCCCGCTCAAGGATTGCCGAAAGCCTCCGACAGATCGTTGTGCGCGGTGACCGCGGCGATCTCTCCCTGCGCCATGGCGACTCCCATCTGATTTAGGCCCGTCACCACATCGCCGATCGCGTAGAAGAACCGGACATCGGTTCGCTGATGCCGATCGGTCAGTATCCGCCCTTCCTCGTCAAGCTTCACTCCGATTGCCTGCGCCAGGAGGGACTGAGGCCTGCAGCCAAGCGCCGAATAGACCGCCACCGCCTCCATCGTTGCCGCTCCCATGAATTCCAATGCCATGCGATCTTCGGGAACGGGCGCGTGCCGGGCCAATCGGGCGGTGAGCAGCCGGATGGGCGGCCTGATGTCCGCAGGCGTCAGGCCCTCGGGTTCGGCGCCCAAGGTCGCCACCGTCACGTCGTCGGTGAACGACAGCAGAAATGCGGCTTCCTTCAGCGCCCGCCGGTTGTTGCCGATGACGACCACCGGTGCGCCGTTGATCTCATACCCGTCGCAGATCGGGCATAGCCTGAGATTGCCATTCCGCACGAGTTCCTTCGCATTCGGCCAGGGCGGAAGAACGTCGAGGAGGCCCGTCGCGCAGATGACCGCGCGGCTCCCGAGAAGGCGGCCGGCCACTCTGCACTGAAAGCCGTCCGCTACCCGCTCCAGCAGATCGGCACGGGCGGCGAGACGCTCGACTCCGAACTTGCCGGCTTGATCATGCATACGGTCGAGCAACACCTGACCCGGGACGCCATCCGGGAAGGCTGGATGATTGTAAGAGCGCGGAATGAGAGAAGCGCGGCTATTCCCCTCGTCGACGACGACCACATGCCGATTGAGGCGCGCCAGATAGACGCTTGCCGCCAGGCCGGCAGGGCCACCACCGACAACAATGCAATCATAGTCGAGTTTATCGCGCACTTGGCGTCTCGCCGTTCCGGTTTCCTGTCAAACAGCCTGCTTCGAACGGCTCAATCGGCCGGTTGTTCCGGGGGGCCACTCATGGCCGGAAGATATGGCGGTCCCGCCGCTGCGCCTATTCGTCAGCGGCCGCAAGCGGCGTGAAGGCAGGCGCGTTCAGGGGCTCGCCATCCACCGAAAAGTGGGAGCCGTGGCATGGACAGTCCCAGCACCTCTCAAAACTGTTCCAGTGCACGACACAGCCGGCATGGGTACAAGTCGCGGATCGAACATGGAGTTCGCCGCCGTCATCGCGGTAGGCGGCAAGCTTTGAAGTGCCGCGACGAATGAGGGCGCCGTCGCCGGGCTTCAATTCGTCGAGCGACGACAATTCCCCGCCAGTGAGATGTTCGGCGAGATTGGCCGGCATGGTGAGGTTTTCAGAAATGTACTCGCCAGCTGCGCCGATCGAGATCCGGCTGGGCTGATAGATGCCGGCCCAGATATTCTCACGGCCCATGACAAGATCGCGCAGGATCAAGGAACCGGCGACACCGTTCGACAGGCCCTCGCCGGAATCTCCGGTCACAACGAAGACGTTGTTGTTTCCGGGATTTCGGCCGATATAGGCGAGGTGGTCGACTGGCTCCATGACCTGGCCGGACCACGCAAATTCCGGATCGCCGATCTGCGGGAAGCGCGACTTTGCCCATTCGGTGAGCCTCGCTAGCCGCTCCGGCTGGTCGTCGACTTGTCCGGTCTTGTGGTCCTCGCCACCGACAATCAGCCAGTCATGGTCTGCGCCTGACGGCTGCAGGCGCACATAGTGGTACGGGTCCAGCGTATCCCAGTACAGCGCGTCGACCACCGAGCCGCTTGGTACTCGGCCGGCAATTACATAGGTGCGATATGGTGCCTGCTTCGTGTGAACCGCGATCCAGTCGTTGATCGGCGAATTCGTCGCGATCACCGCCGCTCGCGCGCGGATTTCGCGGCCTTCCCGTGTGCGGACAATGGTTTCGCCGTCCTTCTCTTCGACACTTACGACTGGCGTCTCTGCGTATAGGCGTCCGCCATCGCGTTCGATGCAGCGGATGAGGCCGTCGAGATATTTGAGCGGATGGAACCGTCCCTGGTCCGGGAAGCGAAGACAACGGCGGTCGCCGCCGTCCCCAGTACCCGGCAATGCAATCCAGGCGACGCCGGAGAAGCCGAGGCTGTGACAGGCATCGATCTCCCGCTCCAGGATGGAAACGTCTTCGTCCGACGCCGCGAACAAATAGCCGTCCAGGCGACGGAAGTCGCACTCGATATTTTCGGACGCCTGAATCTGTTCCACCCGATCAAGGGCCGCCACCTGGCTGCGAAAGTATTGCCGCGCCTCCTCGAGGCCACGCAGCCGGATGAGTTCGTGGTAGAAGTCGTCAAGGACGGAGGCAAGATGCGCGCTTGTGCGAGCCGTCATGCCTCGGGCAAGAGCGCCCCGATCCACGACGATCACCGACTGTCCTTCACGGCACAATTCGTAGGCGACCGAGAGACCGGCGATACCGGCGCCCACCACGACGACATCGGCTCGCTCATTGGCGGCAAGCAGCTGCGGCCGGTGCTCCGCGGCGGTTGCCATCCAAAGGGACTGGCTGCGTTCGGACTGCACGTTCATGGCTTCAATCTCCCTCCCGACGAACCGCGCTCAATCAGAAATGTTCCTTGGACAAAAAGGGCACCGGCCTGCCTCTGGCAGACCAGTCGCCGCGGCCCCGGGCGCCGTTTGGACGGCCCCGCCTTGCGTGCCCCCTTCTCCGCGGGTTTGAAAAAGCCTCCACTTGCACTATGCAGTCTCTAGCGTGCCGGCCGATCGCGATTCGTGGTCGTGGCATGAGATTGAGATATGGAATGCGGGTGGCGCGGCCCCTGCATTCCTTACCTGCCTGCTGCGTGTTTCATTTCGTCGAGCCGATTCATTGAAACATGTAGCTATTCGATGTGCCGCAGCGGCCTTTGCGCGTTTCAAGAAGACGCGCGTCCCTGTAAGGCAAGGTTGGAGGTTGCCAGTTTGCGGTGCAGCGGCAAGGCCGTCGGTTTGATCGTTCTCGCGTCTCTGTCCCTTGCAGGCTGCACGGCCCGTGAAGGTGCCCGCGTGCCGACCGGCGCAACCATCGTACCGACGGAAAACGCGCTCGTCCTGCCGCCGCCCGGCGGACCTGAGGTCCTGAACGTGGTCGAGCGGCGCTTCGGAAATGCCGTCGAGCAGGACGTCAACTTGCATACCTCCGCTTCGACACCCGGACAGAACTACCTCCGCGCCACATTCTTCGGACCTACGGGTGCCGGGCTCGATCAGAAGACAGCAGCCTATTCGGCCGTCCGCGCATCGGAAATGATGCGGGAGGCAGGGCGCGCCATTCCGGGCGTCCCCCTTACCCAGTCGCCCTATTTCCTGCAGAATAACTACGGTCCGTTCGGCTATGCCTTCGGGCGGCGCGGCAGCGACGCTTGCCTCTATGCCTGGCAGCAGATACGTCCGCCTGAAAGCCAGCGCTCGCCCCTGCGCAGCTATGGCACCATACAGGTGCGGCTGCGCCATTGCGCAACCGATGCGACGGAAAACGAACTGCTGAGTATCGTCTACGCCTATACGATCAGCGGCACCATCATCGGCGATCCGTCCTGGAACCCCTATGGGGCGCCGCCGGCGGTCGACGCAGGGCTGGGACGCACGGGCAGCCCCATCTACCGAACCGAGGTGCAGTCGGACCAGGCGCCTGCGCTCGAACGGCCGAGACGCGCCATTGTGACGGCTCCCGTTCGGGCGACGACTGCCGTCGAGAAACCTGAAGTGACGCGCCAGCCGGTCGTCGCGCCACTACCTTTGCCACAGCCAGGCGGAAGCCTGCAGAGCCCGCCGGGTTCCGGCGCGGCAGGCACCGTCGTGGTCCCCCCGCCGACTTGCGCACCAGAGGCAGGGACGGCCTGCCCTTAACAGGGTGCTAACTCGGGCCTGCTATGGGGCTCAACGGGACCGCATGGTCCGGCTCGTGTTGTAAACCATTGCCAGCGGCATGAACGCCGCTGTTGGAAGGCAAATTGTATGAGTAAGGTCGCGACTCTGACCGCATGGGTTGTCATATCCCTTTGCCTGGTCACGCTCATCACGCTGCCCGTCAACATGCAGACGCAGCTGGTCGCAAGCGTCCTTGTCGTAACCTTCATGGCGCTCATCAAGCTTCTGGATGCTGGCGGCAAATGGCGGCTCGTCGCGCTCGCCTTCGGTAGCGCCATGGTGCTGCGCTACGTCTACTGGCGTACGACAAGCACCTTGCCGCCGGTCAACCAGCCGGAGAATTTCATTCCGGGCTTCCTGCTTTACCTGGCGGAAATGTACAGCGTCATGATGCTCGGCCTCAGCCTGTTCGTGGTCGCCATGCCGCTTCCGCCGCGGCCCTCCCGTTCGGCGACGCCCGGGAAATACCCGAGGGTCGACGTTTTCGTGCCCTCCTATAACGAGGATGCGGACCTGCTTGCCAACACGCTCGCCGCGGCCAAGGGCATGGACTACCCGGCCGAGAAACTGACGGTCTGGCTGCTTGACGACGGCGGCACTTTGCAGAAGCGCAATTCCACCAATCTCGTCGATGCGCATCGCGCTGCCGCACGACACCGGGAACTGCAGAGACTCTGCGAGGATCTCGGCGTGCGCTACCTCACCCGCGACCGCAACGAACATGCCAAGGCCGGCAATCTCAACAACGGGATGCTCAATTCAAACGGTGAGCTGATCGCCGTGTTCGATGCCGACCACGCCCCGGCGCGCGACTTCCTGCTCGAAACGGTCGGCTATTTCGAGGACGATCCGCGCCTGTTCCTGGTGCAGACGCCGCATTTCTTCCTCAACCCCGATCCGCTCGAGCGCAACCTCAGGACCTTCGAGAAGATGCCAAGCGAGAACGAGATGTTCTACGGCATCATCCAGCGCGGTCTCGATAAGTGGAACGCCGCCTTTTTCTGCGGCTCGGCGGCCGTGCTCCGCCGCAAGGCGCTGGAGGATACGAGCGGCTTCAGCGGGCTGAGCATCACCGAGGACTGCGAGACGGCGCTGGCACTGCATGGGCGCGGCTGGAACAGCGTCTATGTCGACCGTCCCTTGATTGCCGGATTGCAGCCGGCGACCTTCGCGAGTTTCATCGGCCAGCGCAGCCGCTGGGCGCAGGGAATGATGCAGATCCTGATGTTCCGCTTCCCTCTGCTCAAGGGCGGTTTGTCCATACCGCAGCGCCTCTGCTACATGTCGTCGACGCTCTTCTGGCTGTTTCCGTTCTCGCGGACGATTTTCCTCTTCGCACCGCTGTTCTACCTGTTCTTCGATCTCCAGATCTTCACCGCCTCCGGCGGCGAATTCCTCGCCTATACGCTCGTCTACATGCTCGTGAACCTGACGATGCAGAACTACCTATACGGATCGTTCCGCTGGCCCTGGATATCCGAGCTCTACGAATATGCGCAGACGGTTCATCTGCTGCCGGCGGTGGTTTCGGTTCTGCTCAACCCGCGCAAGCCGACGTTCAAGGTGACGGCAAAGGACGAGTCCGTCCTCAAAAGCCGGCTTTCCGAGATCAGCCGGCCCTTCTTCATCATCTTCGCCGTGCTCCTCATCGCCACGGCGCTCGCCATCTACCGGGTCTATACGGAGCCTTACAAGGCGGACATTACCCTCGTCGTCGGCGGCTGGAATCTCCTCAATCTCATCATGGCGGGCTGCGCGCTCGGGGTCGTTTCCGAGCGGGGTGAAAAGGCAGCCTCGCGGCGTGTGAAAGTCAGCCGCCGCTGCGAATTTTCCTTCGGCGAGCAAACCTATCCGGCAACGATCGAGAATGTTTCGGCGCATGGGGCGCGAGTCCAGGTCTACGGCTTGCCCACCGACGAACTGCTGATCGATGTCAGGGGGCAGATCCGCTTCCAGCCCTATAGCGGCGACGGTACCTTCGAAACGCTGCCGGTCTCGATCAGGAACATCGAAACCGAGGGCGATCTGACGATCGTCGGCTGCCGCTATCTGCCGGAAATCGCCCGCCACCACAGTCTCGTCGCCGATCTTATCTTTGCGAACTCGCAGCAGTGGAGCGAGTTTCAGCGCCTGCGGCGCGGTAATCCGGGCCTGGTGCGCGGCTCTCTCTGGTTCCTGTGGCTCGCCCTTTATCAGATGAGCCGCGGCCTGATTTACTTCTTCCGCAGCATCAAGACCGAAGCGGGAGCGGGCAAATGAAACGCGTGCTCGCTCTCCTGATGGCTTTCTTGGCCGGCTCGCCGGCGGCTGCACAGCCCTCCCCCTTCGACATGTCCGGGGAGCGCCCTGCCGAACAGCGTGCCGCACCGCCGGTGGAAGAGGCGCCGCAAAGACGAGATGCGGCGCCAAGCTCCGGCAGCCCCAAGGCGGTCTCGCCCCGCCCGGCGGCAGCGCCGTTCCGGCGCTTCGTCCTGCCGTTTCCGACCTTGTCGCTCGCCGGCGAAGCGGACGAGCGCGCCTGGTCCCTCTATCTCACGCCGGCGCAGGCGCAAGCCGGCCGCAGGCTGACCTTTGCCTATCAGAACGCGATCGTCGTTGCGCCCGAGGCATCCGTCCTGTCCGTCCTGGTGAACGGCAAGCTTGTCGGCGAAGGAGCGGTGCAGGCAGCCGACGGGCCGCACGAGCGCAGCTACGACATTCCCGCCGGCCTGTTGCGTACCGGCGAGAACGAGATCCGCTTCCGCGCGCAGCACCGCCATCGAACGGACTGCACGATCCAGTCGACCTACGAACTCTGGACAGAGATCGCCTCGGAGAGCGCCTTCATCACATTCGAGGGTGAGGAGCCCCGAGCACTGACCGCAATCGAAGACATTCAGGCCGTCGGCACGAACGAGACCGGGCGAACCCAGTTCAATATCGTGGCGCCCGCGCTGGAGCAGCCGAGCCGCGTACCGGTGCTGATGCGGCTGGCGCAGGGCGTCGGCCTACTCGGGCGCATGCGGTCCCAGTCCATCGTCTTCAGCCGCATCATGCCGGAGCTCGGCAAGCCCGGCGAGCTGACGATCGTTGCCGGAACCGCAACGGAACTCCAGCCCCTGCTTCCCTCGCTGCCGGCCGAGGCGGCGACCGGCACGATTGCCGCCTTCGCCGAAACCGGTCACGCAAACGCGCCGGTTCTCGTCCTCAGCGGCCCCGATTGGACGGCCGTGGCGGCGGCGATCGAAACGATCACCGCCGCCACGGAGCAACCCTCGAACATCCGCGACGTCATCAAGACGGAGCGCTGGCGGCTGCCGCAAACGCCGCTGGTGTTTTCCGGCAAGCGGCTGCGCTTTTCCGAACTGGGCGTCGCGACGAGCGAGTTCTCCGGCCGGCGGTTCCGGACGGCCCTCCAGGTGGCGATCCCATCCGATTTCTATGCCGACGCCTATGGCGAGGCCACCATCCTTCTCGATGCCGGCTATACGGAGGCGGTCCGTCCCGGAAGCCGGATCGACGTCTATGTCAACGGCAACATCGCCACGACGGTCGCCCTGGAAGCGTCGGCGGGCGGGATCCTTGGTCACCTTCCGATCAATGTGACGCTGCGGCATTTCCGGCCCGGTGCCAATCTCATCGAGCTCGAAGCGGTCCTGCTGACCGAAGCCGACAAGACATGCGCGCCCGGGACGCCGGCTTCTTCCGAACCGCGCTTTGCCCTGTTCGACACGTCTGAATTCGCGATGCCCGATTTCGCCCGCATCGCACGGCGCCCGGACCTCGCGGCAACGTCCGGCTCCGCCTATCCCTATCGCGGCAGCGCCGATCCGGTGGCACTCTACATCGACAGAGCCGACCCCGACACGCTTTCCGCGGCTGGCACCTTTATCGCGAAGCTGGCCGTCGCCGGCGGACGGCCGATGCAGATCGAAACGATCGCCGATCCGCTGGTGGCCGACGGCAGGCAAGCGCTGTTCATCGGCGCCATGCCGCAGCTGCCGAAGATGGTGCTGACGCAGGCCGGGATCGACCCGGTCAGCCAGGCCTCCTGGGGGAGCGCGAAGGACGTTGCCCAGGGGCGCAACACACAGACGGCGCTGGACGAGTGGCAGACGCGGCTGAAGGGGGGCGGCTGGCGGAGCGCCATTATCGATTTCGAAAGCTGGCTCAAGGAGAATTTCGACATTTCCTTGAATTCGCTGCGACTGATACCGGAGGCCGAGGCGCCTTTCGTGCCGCCGAAAGCGGCGACCCTGCTGGTGGCACAATCGGCCAATCCGGCCGAGAACGCCACCTGGACAGTGATTGCAGCTCCTTCGCCGGCATTGCTGCGCGAGGGGGTGGCGGCGATCGCGGACACGTCGCGATGGAGCGAAGTGTCGGGGCACATCGCGGTCTACGACCCCGTCGACGACAAGGTGAGCGCCACGCCGGCCCGCCGCTTCAGACTCATCGAGACGCAGCCGCCGTCTTTCTGGAACTACCGGCTGATCGCCGCGAACTGGCTTTCGACGAACATTCTCTTCTATGCGGTACTGCTCGTCAGCCTTGCAGTCGTGCTCGGACTGGCCACTGCCGTGCTGCTCGGTAAACTGGGGCGCCGAACATGAGATACCTGTTGATATTCGCGCTCCTTCTGGCGGCGCTGGTCGGGCCGGTCGGAGCGGATGAAAGGCAGGCAAGCGTGAAAGCCGACGCCTGGGCGCAGTACAAGTCGAAGTTCCTCGATCCGAGCGGGCGCATCCTCGACGACGCCAATGGCAATGTCAGCCACAGCGAGGGACAGGGATATGGCCTGCTGCTTTCGTTCCTGGCAGACAAACCGGCCGATTTCGAGCAGATCTGGTCCTTCACCCGTCGCGAGCTTCTGTTACGCGACGACGGGCTTGCGGCCTGGAAATGGAGTCCGGACAACGATCCGCATGTTACCGACATCAACAACGCGACCGACGGCGACATTTTGATCGCCTATGGCCTGGCGCTCGCTGCCGAGCGCTGGGGCCGCAGCGATTATTCGCAGGCGGCAGCCACGATCGCCAAGGCCATTCTCGACAAGACCGTCGTCAAACATGGCGGGCGCACGCTGCTATTGCCCGGCGTCGCGGGATTTTCAGCCGCCGACCGGGACGATGGCCCGGTCATCAATCCCTCCTATTGGGTGTTCGAAGCACTGCCCGTGCTCGACCGACTCGTCCCTTCGCCGAAATGGCAAGAGCTCGGGGCAGACGGCAAGACGATGATCCAGGGCATGAAATTTGGACCGCAGGACATGCCGGCCGATTGGGTAAGCGCCAAGACCACACTCAAGCCGGCCGCCGGATTTCCGCGAGAGTTCGGTTTTAACGCTCTGCGAATTCCCCTTTACCTCGTGCGCGCCGATCAATCAGATCGGGAGTTTCTCTTGCGGCTGCAACGTGGGATCTCTGGGCCGCAAGACGAGCTTCTGACCCGCGATCTCGAAAGCGGAGCGGTGCGCGCGACGCTGACGGATCCGGGTTATCGAATTATTAACCATATTCTGGCCTGTGTGCTCGAAGGCACGAAGATGCCAGAGGACGCCAAGGCGTTCCAACCGACGCAATACTACCCTTCGACCCTGCACCTGCTGGGGTTGTCTTTCGTGGAGGAAAAGCATCCGGAGTGCTTATGAAGTTTCCAGTCATAGCCTTCGCAGGGGTCACCGCAACGGTGATCGGAATCGCCGGCTTCGCCGACGGTAACCATCTGCGCAAGGGCTTGGGAGACCTCATCGCCAGTGCCGCACCGGAACTGGTCGTGCCCTTCGGTAACGTCGACGACAGCCGGAAGGGCGCGAGAGAGCCGGGTTCGCGCGATGTCGCCCAGGCTGAGACGCCGTCCGAAGCGGAAACCCCTCCGCCTGACGAACCGGCAGCCGTGGACGAATCGGCGCTGCGCTATTTCGCCAGCCAGGGCGACACGGCCCGCCTGCAGGCGGAGATTTCGCGTCTGAGAGCGCTCTATCCCAATTGGACCCCTCCCGAGGATCCCCTGGCAGTTCCGCGCAACGAGGACGTGCAGCTCGAAGCCATGTGGCAGCTCTATGCGGAAGGCCGCTACGCCGAGGTGCGCAAGGCGATCGCCGACCGGAGATCGAGAGAAGCCGGTTGGCAGCCGCCCGCCGACCTCCTTGAGCGCCTCGATGTCGCCGAGGCCCGGGCAAGGCTCGTCAATGCATCCGATCTCAAGCAATACGAGACTGTCATTCAAGTCGGGGCGAGCACGCCCATCCTGCTCACCTGCAGCGAGGTTGACGTGCTTTGGCGCGTCGCCGAAGCTTTTGCGGAAACGAAGCGCCAAGGACGGGCGCGCGACGCCTATCTCTACATCCTGAAGAATTGCGACAGCGGACCGGAGCGGCTCGCGACGCTGCAGAAGGCAGCAGCTCTCCTGCCCTATTCCATGGTCCAGGAACTGCTTTCCTACGAGAAACCCAACGCATCAGGCACGCTGGAGTTCGAAAGCATCCGCGACGACCTCGCCCGCCGCTTCGTTGCCGAGGGTGAAGACGACGCGACGCTCGCCGTCGACCCGAAATACCTGCAGCGGGTCGAACGGCTGGTCGAGACGCAAGGAACGGCATCGGACGCGCTGCTGCTCGGCTGGTATCACCTGCGCCGCAAGAACATGAGCGCGGCGGAGCAATGGTTCAGGCGTGCGCGCGAGAAGCAGGATTCCGCCTCCGCCTCGCAAGGCCTGGCGCTCACCTTGATCGACCGCAAGGCGCCGGAAGAAGCCGAGAAGGTGCTCTATCCCTGGCGGGATGCTTCGGCCGACGCTCGCGCCACCTATATGGCCGCAACCGCCAATCTGCTGGCAATGGAACCGCCGGTGATTCTCACCGGCGAAGTCCTTCAACGCATAGCGCAGGAGACCATCAAGGCGCGCGATCCGGCCACTGCGCAGCAGTTCGGCTGGTATGCCCGCACGCTGGGGCAGCCGCAGACGGCCCTTCAATGGTTTTCGACGGCGCTCAGTTGGAAACCGGATGACGAGCCGTCGGCCTATGGTCTGGCGATCACCCGCCATCAACTTGGCGACACCGCCGGCACGGCCGAGATCCAGCGGCTTTGGGCGGGCCGTTCGGAGCGGATCGCTCGTCTGGGAGAGCCGGAGAAGCCGGCGGAACCCGCTCAGCTGCCGGCTCCGCCGGTGCTGCAAGGCGCAAAGCCGAACGTAGCGGCAGGCGGTCAGCCAGCCGACGCCGTTGTCCGCCGACAAGGCGGCTTGCCCGCGCGGGTCGGCACCGCGCCGCGTCAGGTCGTGCGAAGGACGATAGCCTGCCGCGAGACCCTCGACCCGAGCCGCCTGTCGCCGCAGGCGGCGTTGGCACGGGGATGGTGCCTGATGGACATGAACCGTCCGCTTGAAGCCGTCCAAGCCTTCGAGGTTGCGCTTCGCGCCCCCGCTTCCGCCGTGAGGGAGGATGCCGCCTACGGTCAGAGCCTGGCCTATCTTCGCGCCGGACTGACAAGCAAGGCGGCCGTCGCCGCGACGAAGTCGCCGCAAAGCCGTGCCCGCGTGGCCGAACTGCAGACCGCCATCCTGGCAGACCGGGCAATCGCCGCCTTCGACGCCGGCCGCTACCGAGAAACCCTGATATTCCTCGATCAGTTGCGGCGGATTTCCACGGAGCGTACCGACCTGATGGTCCTGCGCGGCTATGCCTATCTCAACCTCAACCGCTTCGCGGAAGCGAAGCGCATCTTCGAAGCCGCCGCGGCAACCGGTAACCGGGACGCGCGGCGGGGCCTCGCCGATGTCAGCAGGGAACAGGAGATCTGGCCGAACAAGTAGCAGGCGATTGCTCCTCTACAGCGACTCCGATTTTTCGGGCCGCTACGCTAGGCTTCGTCCATCGCCGCTCTACTTGCTTAGGAGGACGCTACGAACAAAGGTTGCGCCATGCTCAAGTGGGCTCTCATTTTCCTGGTCATATCGCTGATAACGGGCTTCCTCGGTTTTTCCGGCATCTCCGCGGCGACGGCCGGGATCGCCAAGATCCTGTTCTATCTGGCGCTCGCCATATTCCTGCTCTTCCTGATCCTTGCCCTGCTCGCCGGCAGCGCCGTGGTGTAGGCCTCATCTTGCCCAAGGCCCTTCGGAGATGCACAAAGCAGTCTGATGGTTTTGGGGGCATAGGGATAAGATGCTGAGGTTTTCTCGGAGAGCCGATCAGGATCAGGTCAAGGCCGGCAGCCGATCGTTGCAGATCGCTTTCGCGCCAGCGTCGTCAGCAATCGCGCAGCCTTCCCGGCTTCCAACGCTTGCCGCGACGGCGGCGACGGTGGCCGTTCTTTATTTCGCCAGCGAAGTGTTTCTGCCGCTTGCGATCGCGATCCTGCTGACATTTGCGCTGGCACCCGTGGTTTCGCGGCTCAGAAGAGCCGGCTTGCCGCGCTCGGTCGCAGTTATAGTCACCGTCGCGACAGCCTTCCTGTTCCTCTCCGCATTCAGCGTCATCCTGGCCGTGCAGGTCAGCGAAGTGGCGCAGAATCTCCCCACCTACCAGTACAACATCATCGAGAAGATCAGGGTTCTGAAGGAGGCGGGCTCGGAAAGCCAGATCTTCGACCGCATCAGCCGCGTCGTGGAAAGGATCAGCACGGAGATTAGCCGGCCGAGGCCCGAAACGCCCGTATCCCCTGCACCGGAACCCGGGCAGAAACCGCTTCTTGTAGAGATATTCTCTCCTGAACGCCCGATCGAAACGCTCAGGAATATCATCAATCCCCTGCTCGGGCCTTTGGCCACGACCGGTCTCGTCATCGTTGTCGTGATCTTTATGCTCTTCGAAAGAGAGGACCTGCGCGACCGCTTCATCCGGCTTGTCGGTTATGGCGATCTGCACCGCACGACCGAGGCACTGCAGGATGCCGCCGCGCGTGTCGGCCAGTATCTGCTCATGCAGCTGGTGGTGAACATCACCTACGGGATACCGCTGGCGGTCGGCCTCTGGTTGCTCGGCATACCCAATGCGATTCTCTGGGGAATGCTCGCTATCGTGCTGCGTTTCGTCCCCTATATCGGCCCCGTCATCGCCGCTGTCCTTCCGCTGTTTCTCGCCTTCGCCGCCGCTCCGGGTTGGAGCCTGCTGTTCTGGACGGCGGCTCTCTTCATTGTCCTGGAACTGCTAAGCAACAATGTCGTCGAGCCCTGGCTCTACGGTTCGCGGACCGGCCTTTCGCCGCTCGCGATCATCGTCGCGGCGATTTTCTGGGCCTGGCTCTGGGGGCCGGTCGGCCTGGTGCTGTCGACGCCGCTCACCGTTTGTCTTGTCGTGCTCGGCCGCCATGTCCCGCAGTTCGAATTCCTCGAAATCCTCTTGGGCAACGAGCCGGTGCTGGACCCCAAGGAACGGCTCTATCAACGACTGCTGGCCGGCGATCCGGACGAGGCGACCGACAACGCCGAAGAAATGCTCGAGGAGAAATATCTCGTCGAATTCTACGACACGGTCGCAATTCCCGCCCTGCTGCTCGCCGAGCACGACCGCACCCGTGGCGCTTTGTCCGAGCCGCAGGTGGCTCAAATAGCTCAAAGCGCCCGCACGCTTGTCGCCAATCTCGAGGAAATCGCCGCCGAAGAGGAAGAAGAGGACGAGGAGGATGAGGCCGGCGAAAATAACGGCGAAGGAGACGATCAGAGCGACGACTATGACTTGCCACTCGGAGACGGAAAATCCGTGCTCTGCATCGGCGGACGCGGCGAACTCGACGATGTGACGGCGGCGATGCTCGCCCAGGTCATCCGCGTCCAAGGGGCGGATGTCGCTGCCGCCAGCCATGACGACCTGAAGCCCGGGACCATTCGGGCGCTGCCCTTCCCGGGGCGCAACGCGATTCTCGTGACTTTCCTCGATCAGGATTCACTTCGCCATGCGAAATTCATCGTGCGCCGGCTGAAACGCCTCACGCCGATCGCCCGCATCGGCATCGTGCTGTGGCGGGAAGACGGCACGCCGATCGCCGAACTGGTCGAAGAGCTGCAAGCCGATTTCGTTGTCTCTGTTATCTCCGACGCCGTCCGTGAGGCGCTTTCCGAGGAGGTGGCGCGGCCATTGAAGGCCGTGCGCGCGAAGATTGCCCGCCGCCATCAGGCGCGCAGGCGGCGTGGTTCGACTGCGGAGAAAACGGCTCCCGCCGGCCAGGACGCGGTATAGACCGCATCCTCCGGATCACGGCTCAGGCAGCGCAAGAAGCCGCGTCACGCGACGCCGGCAGACCAGCGGCGCGGGTTCGTTCGACCAGCGCCCCCAATATGCCCTTGTCCTTGAAAAGCTCCTGGCCAATCAGATACTCGGCCGACAGTGAGGGGTCTAGGGCGAGCGCCTGGGCCACGAGTTCAGCCCCGCGCGCTGTCTCACCGCGAGCCATGCGCGCCGCGATCCGATAGAGATAAGTGCGGCGCGTCTGGAACGGCAGCTTGTGGGCCACTTCGAACATGTCCTCAAAACGATCGAGCGCGTAAAGAGCCGCTACCCGCTCCTCGGTGATCCAGACGGGGAGAAACGGATCCAGTGTTTCGGCACGATCGAGGAGTTCGAGCGCCCGCAAGGGCTCGCCGGCGAACAGGTAGAAAGCCGCGCACCGGCCGACTGTGTAGGCGTCGTTCGGCGCCAATTCGATCGCGCGTTCATGGTGGAAGCGCGAGGCGACGAAATCGCCGCGCTTCATTTTGATCGCGCCCATGATGCGGTGGGCCTCGGGATCGGTGGGGTCCAACTCCAGGGCATGGGCCGTCTGCAGTTCGCCGGCCTCGAGATCAAAGCTCGGCAGCGAACTCCACGAGCAAACATGCATGGCGAAGGGGCGCCCGAAGCCCGGATCCGCCTGCATCGCCTTCTCGAACCAGCGCATCGCCTCATAGAGATGCAGGTCGGCGACGCCCGCCAGCCGGTGATGGTCGAGACCTCTGAGATAATGCTCATAGGCGGACATGCTCTCCGGCCGTTTGAGGCGTGCGGCCGCGAGTTCTGACTGCTCGATCCGACCCGAAACGGTGGCGGCGACCCGCGCAGTGATCTCGTCCATGATGTCGAGGACCTCTTCGAAGGGACGCTGGATGCGATCGGACCAGAGTAAATGCCCCTGCCCCGTTTCGATAAGAGAGATATTGACGCGCACCTGGGCGCCGCTCTTGCGCACCGAGCCGGCGACCACGTAGCGCACGCCGAGCATCCTGCCGATTTCGACGGGATCGGCTGTCCGAAGCACGCTTGATGCGGATCTCGACGTTACGAAAAGGCTTTTCAGCCGGCTGAGCTCGAGCGTTAGGTCGTCTGTCATCCCTTCGGCAAGAAAAGTCTGGTCCTGATCGGCGGACGCTGCCGTGGCAAACGGCGTCACCACGACCGAATTTGGCCGCACCGCAGATGGCGGTGCGGCACGGGTGGGGGCAATCTGAAAGCGATGGCGGTCCATCGCCGCTCCGACGCGGTAGATGCGAACAGGTTCGGACACGCCCTTCAACTGTCGCTCTCCGACGGCTTCGAACGCGCAGGGCGAAACACGGCGAACATGATCGTAGAGTTGTCCGGAAACTTCGATCTCGCCCGGCTCGGCTGACGCCTCTATCCGTGCAGCGACATTGACGCCATCGCCGCGCAGATCCTCGCCGACGACGACCACGTCGGCGAGATGCAGGCCGAAGCGCATGTCCTGCGACGAAGTCCGGGGCACGGCCGCGATCGCTCCGCGCATCTCCATGGCGGCACGCAGCGCGTTGACCGGGCTGGAGAATTCCGCGAGGACGGCGTCGCCCGCCGTATTGAAGACCCGGCCCTCGAAGCGGGTTACGATCTCTCCAATGATGGTCATGCAATCGACCAGGCGCGCGATCGTCTGCTCCTCGTCGTGCTCCATCGCCGACGTGGAGGCGACAAAATCGCCGACCAGAATGGCAGCCAGTTTCCGCTGCATCTCGCTGTTCCCTGCACGGCTCAAGGAAAGCGCGGATGATAGCATAGCGGTCCGCAAAGCGCCTAATCCGGCCCGCCGGACGATCCGCGCAGAAACTCGCATCCGCAGAGCAAAAAGCGTATAAACTTCATAGCTGTGTCCCGGGAGCGTCCAGAAGCCGGGAACGTTCCGAGGGCGCTGGCGTTCTGAACCGGGAAGAACGTGGAGTAAAGCCATGGAACAGATGAATGCGCGCAAGCTGGCGGACGAATATCTGCGCCTCGGCGGCCACCGCCGTGTGGTCATCGACGACAACGTGACGTCGATCCGGAATTGGGAGCCGGAGCCGGACGAGGCCGAGGCGTTCTGGAAGACCAATGTCGAAACGCTCAGCCCCGAGCGGCAGCGGGAAGTAGAGCTCTTCCTGCCCACGATCAATCGCGCGTAAGAAGACTGGTCTTCCTCCAACATTTGGAACCGAAAAACTTTGTTCGGGATTGTAGCTGGCGAACGCCATCCATCGACGGGCGGATGCGGCAGCGGAACCATGGACATGAACATCGCTCAGGAAGTCACCGACTTGACGCTCGCAGCCGCCGGCGAATGGTGGACGCAGCACCGCGGCCAGTCGCCCGTCGTCGCAACCGCCATCCACAACGGCCACGCGATGCGTGACGCAGCCAAGCGCCTCTGCGGGCTTACCGAGGAAGAGCGCCTCCGCGAGGAGGACCCCTTTACCGAGTTCATCATCCGCGACGTGCCGAACCGGATCGTCGTTCACCGGTCCCGTTTCGAGGTCGATCTCAACCGGCCGCGCGATGGCGCAATCTACCTGCGGCCGGAACAGGCCTGGGGTCTCAACGTCTGGACTGGCGAACTGCCGAGCGAGATCACCGAGGCGTCGCTCGCCATGCACGACGAATATTATGCGATGCTGAAATCCTATCTCAGCGGCATCGAGCGCTGCCACGGGCGCTTCGTCGTCCTTGACGTGCACAGCTACAACCACCGTCGCGCCGGCCGCGAGGCGGAGCCGACGTTCGCGGCTGAAGCGCCGGACGTCAATATCGGCACCTTTTCCATGGACCGCAAGAAATGGGCGCCGCTCGTCGATCGCTTCGTGGAAGCGATCCGGTCCTTCGACTTCCCCGGCGGCCGCCTCGATGTCCGGGAAAACATCGCCTTTCAGGGCCGCGGATACCAGACGCGCTTCATCCACGAACAGTTCCCGCAGACGGGCTGCGCCATCGCCGTGGAGTTCAAGAAGATCTTCATGGAGGAATGGACCGGAGAACCATTCGCCGAGACGCTTCGCGCGCTCCGGCAACTGCTCGCCTCGACGCTGCCGGCCCTCGCCGACGCCCTGGAGGCGGAGCGATGAAGTCGGCAAGCGCACCCCTCGCTGTGAGAGCGGGGCAGCCGAATTGGCTGACCGAAGCGCTCGCGGCAATCGAAGCGGGCAAGGCGGTGCGGAAGGAACTGCCGGACGGAGGCCGGCTTCATATCGATCGAGCCCTGCCTTTTCTCTGCGTCCATGTCTCGGACGTCGGCCATGCTCCCGTCGCACGCGAAATCACCCAGGCGAACGCTTCCTATCTTCTCGCGCCGGACAGCCCGACCGCCGAACTGATCGTCTCTGCCGTCGGGGCTCTCTTAGAACGCCGCTTCGGTGCCTTCATGGTGCTCGAAATGGGGGAACTCGCTTCTGACGAGTTGCTCACCGACAAGGAACCGTTTCTGCCGCCCTTCACGATCGAAGTGACGGCGGAAAAAACCGGACCCATTCGTGCAGCCGCACGTGCCTTCATCGCAGCCATCGAGGCGATCCAGGTCAAGTTCCGCACGCCGCGAGTCGAAGTCCACAACTGGCCGGGAGACGGGCGAACCGCGGCCGGGGCGCTCGACATCCCCTTCCCGTCGATGCGCGTGCGCTTTGCGCCGGTCTACCGCCAGCAGGAGTCGGGCAACATCTACCCGGAGCTGCGCGAGCGTCTGGTCGCTGCGATCTTCGATGCCGGCCTGCACGCCTTTGCGGCTTTTGCCACTTCGACGGGGAGCCTGACCGCCCCCACGCATCGCGCCCTGGGGCGGAAGGCCTTTGTCGACGCGGTCGTGCGCACCGACCGCTGCATCGACGAAGTGGCCTCGACTTTCGATTTCCTGCTTGCCGTCACGCCGATCAACGCCGAGGCCGCCTGGAGCGAGTTTGCCGCCAGCGGTTTCGATCGCACGCCGCGCTTCCTCTATCGACCCTTGACGCTGCAGGTGGAGGCGGCCAAGCGAAAGCTCTTTTCCATTTCCTTCGAACATCTCGAGGATCCGGTGCTCTACCAACTGTACCGGGAGAAGCAGCAGGAGCTCGATCTGCAACTCTCGATCCTTTCCGCACGGGAAACGACAAAGTTCATCGAATTCGGCCGAGCGCTTTACGGTCCCGTGGAGGCCGAGCTCCTGCGCGTGGCCGAGACCATCCTTGGCGTCAGCGACAGCGGCGCAAGGAAGAGCCGCCATTCGGCATCGGCGATCCGACCGCCGGCGGATTGCCACTTCGTCGAAAGACGCGCGCGCGAAATGATCGCCGAGTATCAGCGCCGCTGCAGCGACTTCGAAGCACGCGTCGAAGTGCGGGATGACCTGCCCTCCGGCTTGCTCGTATCGGGCAGGCGATTGCTGATCTCGCGGAGCACCCTGATGCCGATCGATCGCGTCGAAGCGATCCTCAGCCACGAGATCGGCGTTCATCTGCTGACCTATTTTAACGGCTCGGCCCAGGGGTTGCGCCTGTTTCGCTCGGGTCTTGCGGGATACGAGGGCATGCAGGAGGGGCTGGCGGTCTTTGCGGAATATCTGTCCGGCGGGATGACGAGCGAACGGCTGCGCCTGATCGCCGCACGCGTGATTGCCTGCGCCGCCATGCTCGACGGGGCCTCGCTGCCGGACACCTATCGGCTGCTCGCGCGTGAGCGCGGCCTGCCGGAGGCGGATGCCTTCAACGTCGTGTTGCGCGTCTATCGCGGCGGCGGGCTGGTCAAGGACGCAATCTATTTGCGGGGGCTCCTGCAACTGCTTCACCATCTGGCCGAGGGCGGAGCGCTCGAGCCCTTCTGGATGGGAAAGATCGCGGCCTCGCATTTCCGGGTCATGCAGGAGCTCAGTGCCCGCGGCCTGATCGGGGCGCCGGCGGTGCGCCCCATGTTCATCGACCATCCGCAAACCCCGGCGCGACTTGAGAGGGCGCGATCGGGAATGTCCCCGCTCGATCTCTTGGACAGTTAGGAGACGCCCATGCGCATCGCCTTTTTCGTCAACTCCATCGAGGGCGAGGCAACGTATTACACGACGACGTCGCTGGCGTTGGCGGCGCTCTCCCGCGGCCACGAGGTCTGCTATGTCACGCCGGGAGACTTCGTGCTCCGCCCGGACGACAGCCTGCTCATCCGCGCAACGACCCTGACCGGCTCCAAACCGAAGAAGCCAGAAACGCTGCTCGCGAGCCTCAGAAGCGCTCAGGAGAAGGTGACCACCATGGAGATAAGCGAGATCCAGGTGCTCTTCCTCAGAAACGATCCCTCCGAGGACGCTGACCGGCGCCCCTGGGCCGTCTATGTCGGGACCAATTTTGGACGCTTGGCCGCGGCCCGGGGCGTCATCGTCGTCAACGACCCCGACGGCTTGGCGCTGGCGCAGAACAAGCTCTATTTCCAGGGCTTCCCGGAGGTCGTGCGACCGACGACGATGATCTCCAGGAGCATCGAGGAAATCCGCGCCTTCATCGACGACCATCCGGACGGCGTGATCCTGAAACCGCTGCAGGGATCCGGTGGCAAGAACGTATTCAAGATCCGCTCCAAGGACGAAGCCAACCTCAACCAGATCTTCGAGGCGGCGAGCGGAACCGGATACCTGATCGCCCAGAACTATCTTCCGGAGGCGGTCGGCGGCGACATTCGGCTTTTCCTGATGAACGGACGGCCGCTCGAGCGCGAAGGCGTCTATGCCGCCTTCCGACGCGTACCGGCAAAGGGCGATGTCCGCTCGAACCTGCACGCCAGCGGCACCGCCGAACCGGCGACCGTCACACCGGAAATTCTCGCCATAGCCGAAAAGCTGCGGCCCAAACTGATCGAGGACGGTATGTTTCTGGTCGGACTCGATATCGTCGGCGACCGTGTCCTGGAAGCCAATGTCTTCACCCCGGGCGGCCTGCCCGAAATCGAAGCGGCGCACGGGGTCGATTTCGGCGAGGACATCGTCATGGCGCTGGAGGAGAAGGTGCGGCTGCAGCAGCTCTATCAGGGCGCGCTCCCCAACCGCACGCTGGCGACACTTTGAGAAGGTACCAGGCCCACAATTTGCGGATGAATCCACAAGAACAAAAACAGTTGCATTCAAATGTGAGTTTACAAAAGTAATATTATATGATTTTTTCTCCACAGCTGCATCGAGAGCAGCTTTCTTTGGGAGGAAATCATGAAATTCGTGAAGGCACTTGCTAGTGCAACGATCCTTGCTGCCTGCACTTTCGGCAGCGCTTCGGCCGCCGAGCTCGTCGTCGGCTTTTCCCAGATCGGATCGGAATCCGGCTGGCGCGCCGCGGAGACGACGCTGACGAAGCAGCAGGCCGAACAGCGCGGCATCGACCTCAAATTTGCCGATGCGCAGCAGAAGCAGGAAAACCAGATCAAGGCGATTCGCTCCTTCATCGCCCAGGGCGTCAACGCCATCCTTCTCGCGCCGGTCGTCGCCACCGGCTGGGACGAAGTCCTGCAGGAAGCCAAGGATGCCGAAATCCCGGTGATCCTGCTCGACCGCACCGTCGACGCACCGAAGGAGCTTTATCTGACGGCAGTGACTTCGGACCTCGTGCATGAAGGCAATGTCGCCGGCAAGTGGCTCGTCGATACCGTGGCGGGCAAGCCCTGCAACGTCGTCGAGCTTCAGGGCACGACCGGCTCCTCGCCCGCCATCGACCGCAAGAAGGGCTTCGAAGCGGCGCTCGCCGGCAAGGACAACCTGAAGATCGTCCGCAGCCAGACCGGCGACTTCACCCGTACGAAGGGCAAAGAAGTCATGGAAAGCTTCCTGAAGGCCGAGGACGGCGGCAAGAACATCTGCGCACTCTACGCCCATAACGACGACATGGCCGTCGGCGCGATCCAGGCGATCAAGGAAGCCGGCCTGAAGCCGGGCAAGGATATCCTCGTCGTCTCGATCGACGCCGTTCCGGACATCTTCCAGGCCATGGCCGCCGGCGAAGCCAACGCCACGGTCGAACTGACGCCGAACATGGCCGGCCCGGCCTTCGATGCGCTTGCTGCCTATCTGAAGGACGGCAAGGAGCCGGCAAAGTGGATCCAGACGGAATCGAAGCTCTACACCCAGGCCGACGATCCGATGAAGGTCTATGAGGAAAAGAAGGGCCTCGGTTACTGATCTCGCTTGCGGCCCACGCGATCCGCTCGCGTGGGCCGACAATGTTCCGTGGCGTCTCACCGTTCGCCGCGGAAAGAACGCCTGATCCTTGGCGAGGAATGGCGCGCGACTCCCCGAAACGGCATCGCGCCGCCCGCCTTCCGGTGCAGAGACAGTTTCCATGCAGACCAGCAACGACAATATTCTCTCGGCCGTCCGCATCGAGAAGGGCTTTCCCGGAACGAAGGCGCTCGACAAGGTCGACTTTCACCTCAGGCGCGGCGAGGTCCATGCGCTGCTCGGTGAAAACGGCGCCGGCAAATCGACGCTCATCAAATGCCTGACCGGCGCCTATCGCAGGGACGGCGGCAGCATCCTCCTTGACGGTGCCGAAGTCGACCCGCGCGATACCTTCGACGCCCAGCGGCTCGGCATCGGTACGGTCTACCAGGAGGTCAATCTCCTGCCGAACCTGACCGTCGCGGAAAATTTGTTCCTCGGCCGCCAGCCGCGCCGCTTCGGCATGGTCGATACGCGCACCATGAACCGCAAGGCCCGTGAGCTGCTTGCCGAATACGAGCTCGATCTTGATGTCACACGCGACCTCGCAAGCTATTCGGTGGCGATCCAGCAGGTCGTGGCGATCGCCCGCGCCGTCGATCTGTCCGGCAAGGTGCTGATCCTCGACGAGCCGACGGCGAGCCTCGACGCGCACGAGGTCGCCATGCTCTTCCGCATCGTCCGGCGCCTCAAGGCGCGCGGCCTCGGCATCATCTTCATCACCCACTTCCTCGAACAGGTCTACGAAATCTCCGACCGCATCACCGTGCTCCGCAACGGTCAACTCGTCGGCACGCGCGAAACGTCCGATCTCAACCGGCGCGACCTGATCGCCATGATGATCGGTCGTGAGCTCGCAGCCGAGATTCATTCTGTGCGCGCCGCGACCGCCGAGGGCCGGATGCGCTACCGCTTCAGGAACTATGGCCGCCGCGGCCGCATCAATCCTTTCGATCTCGACGTCCGGGCCGGCGAGGTGGTCGGCATCGCCGGCCTGCTCGGCTCCGGACGCACGGAAACGGCGGAGGTGCTCTTCGGCGCCCATCGCGCCGACAGCGGCAGCGCGGAAATCGACGGCCAGACGGTCGATCTGTCGTCGCCGCGGGCGGCGATCCGCCACAAATTCGGCTTCTGCCCGGAAGACCGCAAGACGGCCGGTATCGTCGGCGATTTGTCGGTGCGCGAAAACATCGTGCTGGCGCTGCAGGCAAGGCGCGGCTGGACGCGGCCGCTCTCGCGCGCCGAACAGAACCGGCTGGCCGACCAGTACATTCGAGCGCTCGACATCCGAACCGCCGACCGCGAGAAGCCGATCAAGCTCTTATCCGGCGGCAACCAGCAGAAAGCGATCCTCGCCCGCTGGCTTGCGACCGAACCAGAATTCCTGATCCTAGACGAACCGACCCGCGGCATCGATGTCGGCGCGCATGCCGAGATCGTCAGGCTGATCGAGAGCCTGCGCGAGAAGGGCCTGTCGCTGATTGTCATCTCGTCCGAAATCGAGGAACTGGTCGCCTATAGCTCCCGCGTCGTCGTGCTGCGCGACCGCAGCCACGTCGCCGAGCTCGGCGGAGACCGTATTACAGCGCATCAGATCGTCGAAGCGATCGCAGCGGCAAACGAGCGGGAGGCATCGTGACATCGATCGTGCGAACCTATCTTGGCAGGCTGCTGCCGCAATTGATCGCTCTGGCAATCATCATCGCCGCGATTTCAATCATTTTTCCCGGTTTCCTCAACCTGCAGATTCAGAACGGCCGGCTTTACGGCAGCCTCATCGATATCCTCAACCGCGGCGCGCCCGTGGTACTACTGGCGATCGGTATGACGGTCGTCATCGCCACCAAGGGCATCGATCTCTCGGTCGGCGCCGTGATGGCGATCTGCGGCGCGGTCTCCGCCTCGCTGATCACCTCCGGCCATTCGCTGGCCGAAACGCTACTCGTCACCCTTGCCGTCGGCATCCTCTGCGGGGTTTGGAACGGCATTCTCGTCGCCGTCCTCGATATCCAGCCGATCATCGCCACCCTCGTGCTGATGGTCGCCGGGCGCGGCATCGCCCAGCTCATCACCGAGGGCGCCATCCTCACCTTCAACGATGCCGGCCTCATTTTCATCGGTAGCGGCTCCTTCCTGGGCCTGCCGATGCCGGTCGTCATCTGGCTGGTCTTCGGCATTCTCGTCGCGCTCGTCGTCCGGCAGACGGCGCTCGGCATGCTGGTCGAGGCAGTGGGCGTCAACAGGGAGGCGAGCACGCTCTCGGGCGTCTTCACGCCGGTGCTGCTGATTGCGGCCTATGTCCTTTCCGGCCTGTGCGCGGCGATCGCCGGCGTCATCGCCGCCGCCGATATCAAGGGGGCCGACGCCAACAATGCCGGGCTCTGGCTGGAGCTCGACGCGATCCTTGCGGTTGTGGTCGGCGGCACGTCGCTGCTCGGCGGCCGGTTCAGCATCGCCGCATCGGTCCTCGGCGCCGTCATCATCCAGGCGATCAACACCGGCATTCTCCTGTCGGGCTTCCCGCCGGAATTCAACCTGATCATCAAGGCGGCGATCATCGTCTTCATCCTGGTGCTGCAGTCGCCGCGTTTCCGGACCGCCTTCACCTTCGTCAGCATGCCACGCGCAGCCGGCAAACCGACCGAGCGAGAAGCAAAATGAAGCAGAAATATCTTCCGCTTACGGCGACGATCCTCATCTTCCTTCTGAGCTACGCGCTCTGTGCCGCGCAATACCCGAACATGCTTTCGACGCGGGTGATCGGCAATCTGCTGACCGACAACGCATTTCTCGGCATCGCCGCCGTCGGCATGACCTTCGTCATCCTTTCCGGCGGCATCGATCTCTCGGTCGGCGCGGTGATCGCCTTTACCGGCGTCTTCCTTGCGGTCGTGCTCGAACAGACCAGCATCCATCCGCTCGCCGCCTTCGTGCTGGTGCTCGCCATCACGACGCTCTTCGGGGCGCTGATGGGCGCAATCATCCATCATCTCGAAATGCCGGCCTTCATCGTCACCCTTGCCGGGATGTTCCTCGCCCGCGGCATGGCCTTCGTGCTGTCGATCGATTCCATTCCGATCAAGCACCCCTTCTACGCGACGCTGAAGAGCCTCTATTTCAAGCTGCCTGGCGGCGGGCGCATCACACTGATCGGCGGCCTGATGCTGCTCGTCTTTGCCGTCGGCATCCTTATCGCCCACCGCACCCGCTTCGGGACGAATGTCTACGCCCTTGGCGGCGGCACGGCGACGGCCAAGCTCATGGGCGTGCCGGTCGCCAGCACGACCGTCAGGATCTACGCGCTGTCGGGGCTCCTGGCCGGACTTTCCGGCATCGTCTTCTCGCTCTATACCTCGGCCGGCTATTCCCTTGCCGCCGTCGGCGTCGAGCTCGATGCGATCACTGCGGTCGTCATCGGCGGAACGCTGTTGACCGGCGGCTCCGGCTTTGTTGCCGGCACGCTCGTCGGTATCTTCATCCAAGGCCTCATCCAGACCTACATCACCTTCGACGGCACCCTTTCGAGCTGGTGGACCAAGATCCTGATCGGCCTGCTGCTCTTCGCCTTCATCCTCCTGCAGAAGGGGATCATCCGCCTCTCCCGCCCTGATCGGCAGCACGCATGACGAGGTGGAGGGCCGCCTAAAATGCCGTCGTCGGGTTTCGGCCACCAACCGGGCAAGCGGACCAGCCATCGGCTCGTCGTTGACGAGCTTGGCCAGGCGATCGTCTCCGGTCACTTCCCCGTCGGCGAAACGCTACCCGGCGACACTGAACTCGCGGCACGCTTCAACGTCTCTCGCACGGTCCTACGTGAAGCGATGAAGACACTGGCCGCCAAGGGCCTCGTCGTGGCCCGGGCGCGGATCGGCACGCGCGTCATGCCGCGGGCCAACTGGAACCTGTTCGACGGCGACGTGCTCACCTGGCATTTCAGCGCCGGCGTCGACGAGGAGTTTCTGCGCCATGTCAGCGAAGTGCGCCTCGCCCTCGAGCCCTATGCCGCAAGCCTCGCGGCCCGCCGCGCGACTGATGCGGACATCGCCTGGATGATGCGGCTTGCCGTGGCCATGGGGGATGCGGGCCATAGTGGCCAGACGCTGGCGAAAGCCGATCTCGATTTTCACCTACGGCTGCTGGAAGCCTCGCTCAACCCTTTCATGCGGTCGGTCGGAAGCCTGATCGAAGCCGCACTCGTGGGTGTCTTCCGGCTGACCAGCCCCTCGGCGGACGACAGCGAAATCGACCGGGTCGCCTTGGCGCATATCCGCATCGTCGAGGAAATCGGCCGCCGCAACGAGGAAGGCGCCCGCCATGCCATGGAGCACGTCATCCGGGTGGGGCAGGAACGGCTGATCCTCGACCTCAGGGCACGGGAGAACTTGGCGTAAGTTCGCAGGCGCCCTGGGCGGGCCGCCCCTCATCCGGCCTGCCGGCCACCTTCTCCCCGCAAACGGTGCGAAGGAGACTCGCGGCACGCTCCGGTGCACATCGCCCTCTCTTCAAAGCGGAGAGCGGACACTGGACGGGCGCGGCTTGCCCCTTCTCCCCGTCAAAACGGGGAGAAGGTCGCGGCAGCGGGATGAGGGGCAGCGCGCGGCACAAATCGGTGGTTCGCGCGACCGCCTTCCCCTTCGATCCGCGTTCCCGTTTCCGCATCGAACAGATGCAGTTGCTGCGGATTGATCGCAAGGCCGATGACGTCGCCGCTTTTCACCTCTCCGCGTCCGGTTTCGACGACGGTCAATTCGGGCTGCGTCGCGGCAGTGACGTAGGTAACCGAGCCGGTCGATTCGACAATGCCGACCGGGACATCGAATGCCCCTTCGCCGGGGGCGACGATCCGGACATGCTCCGGGCGGATGCCGACGGTGACGGCGAGGCCGGGTGCGAGGCGCGAGTCGAGCGCCAGCCGCGCCCGCGTACAGCCGAAATCGAGGACCGCATCCTCGCCGCCCTCCCCGACGATCGCCGGGATGAAATTCATCGCCGGCGATCCGATGAAGCCGGCAACGAAGCGGTTGGCAGGTTTGTCATAGAGGTCGAGTGGCCGCCCCTGCTGCTCGATCACGCCGTCGCGCATGACGACGACGTGGTCAGCCATGGTCATTGCCTCGATCTGATCATGAGTGACATAGACCGATGTGGCATGCAGCCGATCGTGCAGCGCCCGGATCTCCTTGCGCATGTGGACGCGAAGGGCTGCGTCGAGGTTCGAGAGCGGCTCGTCGAACAGGAAGGCCTTTGGATGGCGGATGATGGCGCGGCTCATCGCAACGCGCTGCCGCTGACCACCCGACAGCTCCCGCGGATAGCGCTTCATCAGGTGCGAAAGGCCCGTCGTCGCCGCCACCTCTTCAGCTGCCTTGCGGGCCTCCGCCTTTTTTACGCCGCGAATGCGCAGGCTGTAGGTGAGGTTCTCCTCTACGGTCATGTGCGGGTAGAGCGCATAGGACTGGAAGACCATCGCGACGTCGCGCTTGCGCGGCGGAACGTCGTTCATCCGCTGGCCGGCGATCTTCATCTCGCCGGTCGAGATCTTCTCGAGGCCGGCGAGCGATCGCAGCAGGGTGGACTTGCCGCAGCCCGACGGGCCGACGAGGGCGACGAAGGTACCCTCCTCTATCGCAAGTTTGATGTCCTTCAGCGCATGAAAGGCACCATAATATTTGTTGACGCCGTTGAGCTCGATCTGGAGGGTCATTTGAGGGCTCCCGAAGTGAGGCCGGAAACGATGCGGCGCTGCAAGAGGACGAAGACGGCGAGGACAGGCGTCACATAGATCGTGGCATAAGCCATGATGTTGTTCCATTCATTGGTGTTCGGCCCCATGAACGAGTTGAGACCGACGCTCGCCGGCTGCAGTTCGACCGCCTGGATCATCGATTTCGAATAGACGAACTCGCCGAAGGCCTGCATGAAGATCAGAATGGCGCTAACAAGGATGCCGTTTCTTGCAAGCGGCAGCACGATGTTGAAGAACGCGCCGATGCGTGAATTGCCGTCGACCAGCGCCGCCTCCTCGAGTTCCATCGGCACACTCATGAAGGTAGCCCGGACGAGCACGACGAAGAACGGCATGCTCTTTGCGGCGATCGCCAGAATGACGGCAAGCCGCGGCGTGTCGAGTAGGCCGAATTGCGAGAAGCCGACGAAGATCGGCGTCACCATCAGCGAGGCCGGCAGCACCTGAAGCATCAGGATCAGGAACAGTCCGATGTCCACCCAGACATTGCGGTAGCGCGCCAGCACATAGGCGCAGCCGACGCCGAGCACCGCGATCAGCGAAACGGCGCCGAAGGCGATGACCAGCGAGTTCCACAGGTAGCGTCCCATATTGCGGCTTTGCCAGACGAACTCGTAGATGTTCCATTGGGGATCGCTCGGCAGGAATTTCGGCGGTGTTGCGAACATCGCCGAACCGGTTTTCAGCGCAGTGATATACATCCAATAGAGCGGGAAAAGGTAGATGGCCGCCAGAACGAGCGCGACGGCAAACATCAGCCGATTGCGGAAATCGTCGGTCATCCTCGGACCTCGTGGCGGGTGGAGCGCACATAAACAATGGAAGCGAGCATCACGAAGACGATCATGATCACCGAGATCGTCGCCCCCTTGGCAAAGTCGTATTGCCGGAATGAAAGGTCCCAAGCCCAATACTGCGTCACGTTGGACGAGTTGTTCGGCCCGCCCGAGGTAATGCCGGCGAAGAGGTCGAACTGCTGCAGAGTGAAGATCAGGCCGAGCGCGATGATTGCGCCGATGGTCGAACGCATCATCGGCAGGGTGATCGTGAAGAAGCGCTGCAATGCGTTCGCTCCATCGAGCTCGGCCGCCTCAAAAAGGTCCTTCGGTATGCCCGACAAACCGACCGAAAGAAGGATCATGTTGAAGGAGGTGCCGAGCCAGATATTGGCGATGATCACCGCCCACAGCGAATAGTGCGGATCGGAGCGCCAGAAGATATTGCCTTCGATGATGCCTATCTCCCGCAGGAAGAAGTTGAGCACGCCGAAATCGCCGGAAAGGATCCAGTTCCAGATGGCGCCGACGACCAGACCGGGCATCACCCAGGAGACGAGAAAGAGGCCGCGCATCCAGGACGCTCCTGGAAAGTTCATCCAGAAGAACAGGGCGAGGGCGAAGCCGATGAGGAACTGGCCGGCGATCGAAGCGCTGACGAAAAGCGCGGTATTGACGAGGATGGGCCGGGTTTCGGGTTGCGAGAACAGGTCGACGTAATTCTTGAAGCCGACGAAAGGCCGGGCGAAGGTGCCCAGGCTAAACATGTCCACTTCCTGGAAGCTCATCACGACGTTGTAGACGAGCGGCAGCCCGGACATGACGAACAGGAAGGCGAGCGGTAGCAGAACGAGGCCGATGTCGAAGCCTTTTCCGTCCGTGACGCTGGCTAGTATTTTCTTCATTGGCTATCCCCCATCCCCGGAGGCGATCTCGGCCGAAGCCGCAGATCGCCTCTCTCGGGAGGAAACTCGAGGCGGATGCAATGACCCGCCGACGAATGCGCCGCCCGCGGGAGCGGCGGACGCTAGTCAGCCCAGAACCGACTTAATCTTTTCGGCAGCCTGATCGAGCGCGTCCTTGGAACTCATCTGGCCGGTCAAGGCCGCCTGGATAGCGTCCTGGATAGCCTTGGAGATCTTCGGCCACTCCGGATGCGGACCGCGCGGCTTGGCGTATTTCAACTGTTCGAGGAATACCTTGAGCGCCGCGTCCTTGAGCGGTTCGCCGGTCGGCGGAATAGCGATATCGGAACGGGCCGGCAACTGCCCAAAATCCTTGAACATCCTATCATCCTGCGAAACGAAGTATTCCAACACCTTGAAAGCTTCTTCCGGATGCTTGGTGCTCGAGAAGATCGCCCAGTTGAAGTCACCCATGGCAGAGGAGCGCTCGGCGCCCACTTGCGGCACCGGCAGCAGTGCGACGCCCCAGTCGAACTTCGCCTCCTTGATCATGCGGTCAAGTTCCCATGGGCCGGAAATCGCCATCGCCGCATTGCCCGAGTTGAATGTGCCGGTCGAATCCCATTGGCCGCGCGTAAGCGTATCGGGAGAAGCGAGCTTCTCGTCGAGAATGGTCTTCCAGATCTCGAGCGCCTTCACCGCACCCTCGGAGTTGATGTTGTCGTAGCTGGTGCCGGCCATCTGCGCCCAGGGCAGAAACTGGAAGGTTCCCTCCTCGTTTGCCTTGGCGGAGAAGGCAAGGCCGTATACGTTCGCGGCCGGGTCGGTCAGCTTGCGCGCCGCCTCCACCAGTTCGTCCCAGGTCTGCGGCGGCTTGTTCGGATCAAGGCCTTTCGCCTTGAACATGTCCTTGTTGTAGTAAAGCGCGATCGTGTTGGTCGCCTTCGGAATGCCGTAATACTTGCCGTCCCAAGTCACCGAGGCGAGCGGTCCTGGAAAATAGTTCTCCGGCTTGACCACCGAGGATTTCGCGATCATGTCGCTGAGATCGAGAAAGGCGCCTCGCGAGGAGAAGAGCGCGTGTTCGGGATTATCGACCGCGATAATATCCGGCGCCTGTCCGGTTGAATAGGCGCGCATTGCCTCGCTGACCACGTCATCAAACTGGATCTGCCGATATTCGACTTTAATTCCCGTGTTGAGTTTGTTGAAATCTTTTATCAAGTTCGGCGCCGGCTGGATGTCCCTGTCGAGCGACCAGACGCTAATGGTCACATCTTCCGCACTTGCGGACAAGGCCGGCAAGGAAAGGCTGGCAAGGGCGAATGCGCCCAGCATTGCATATCTGCTGATACCCATGGTCTCCTCCTCTCAATCGTTGACCCGCGGCCGGCATCCTCCACGCCGGCCGTCGGGCATGCCTCAGGCAGGATCGGCGACGAAGTCACCTCCCCGGCAGGTCTTCAGGTAATTGAGCGCGTGCACCTGGCCGGTCATTTCCAACGCGTCGCGATAGACCGGATCGTGCCAGCCTTCGATATCGATCGAGCCGGACCAGCCGGCGAGCCTCAACTCGGAAATGATGTCGGTCCAGTTGCTGTCACCGAAGCCAGGCGTGCGCATGAAGACGAACTTCTCCTTGCCGAATATCCCGTGCTCGCGGATGACGTCCCAGCGGATCGTCGCGTCCTTGCCGTGCACGTGAAAAATCTTGTGTGCCCATTTGCGGATCTGCGGCAATGGCTCGATCAAGTAGACCATCTGGTGGCAGGGCTCCCATTCGAGCCCGATGTGGTCGTCTGGCGTCTCGTTGAAGATCAGTTCCCAGGCGTCGGGATTGTGTGCGATGTTCCAGTCGCCCGTCGCCCAGTTGCCGTCCATAGCGCAGTTCTCGAAGGCAATCTTGACGCCCCTGTCGGCGGCACGCGCTGCAAGCTCCCGCCAGACCTTCCGGTAACGCGGCAGGCTGTCGGTGAGCGGCCGGTTGCGAATGCGGCCGGTGAATCCGGCGACGCAGGTCGCCCCGAAATGGTGGGCATTGTCGATGCAGGCCTTCCAGCCTTGAAGCGTCTGCAGGTCGATGTCGGTCTCCTCGAGAGGATTGCCGAACATGCCAAGCGTCGAGATGGTGATGTCGCGATCGCCGATCGCCTCGCGGCAACGTTTGCCCAACTCGGCGAGATCCTGCCCGTTGGTCGTCTGCCAGAAGAACGGCTCGAAACTCTCGAAGCCGAGGTCAGCGATCTCGGCGATGCGCTTCGCCGCCTCGCCCTTGGTGGCGCTGACCATTGTGCCGATGCGAATGGACTTGGCTGGATTGTTCATCAAATGCCTCGCTCAGATTGTCACGCGCTGCCGGGTGCGGGCGCTCTCGATCGCCGCGAACACCATGGCAAGGCTGTTGATATTGTCGTCGCTCGCCGTTTCCGGCTTCTGCCCACTGCGGATAGATGCGACGAAATCGGCAATCACGCTGACATGCCCGTGCGTCTGCCGCGGGTCGGAGGGTTCCGGGATTTCGAGCGGCAGCGGTTCGCGTAGCAGGCCTTCGCCGCCCGCGACCGTATGGGCATGGAAGCTCTCGGCGCCATCCCAAAGCAGGGTGCCCCGCGTCCCGGTGATCCGCCAGGCGCTCTCCCAGCTCGTATTGGCGCCTTCGGCGCACCAGGAGCCGCGGTAGGTAAAGGTCACGTCATCCGAAAGTTCGAAGATCGCCGTCGCGGCCGCGCCGTGACGATACCAGGAGCCGCGCGGGTTCTCCTCATAGCAATAAACGGCAAGCGGCTTCTTGTCTGCGATGAAGCGGGCGGCGTCGAACGTGTGGATTGCCATGTCCAGAAGCAGCACGTGCTCCATTTCTTCCCGGAATCCGCCGAAATGGGCACCGATGAAGAAGTCGCAGTGGATGCCGGTGAGTTCTCCGAGTGCACCCTCGTCGACGAAACGGCGGATCCGGCGCACACCCGAGATGAAGCGGCGGTTCTGCACGACCGCATGCAGCTTCCCCGCCTCATCGGCGAGACGGATTAACTCCCGGCCGTCTGCCAGCGAAGCGGCCATCGGCTTCTCGCTCAGAACGTGGCAGCCATGCCGGAATCCGGCCGCGACCACGTCGCGACGCGCAGCCGGTACGACGATATCGAAGAGGATGTCCGGCTTCGTTTCAGCCAGCACCGCGTCGAGATCGGGTCCGATGACGACGTCCTGAAGATCGAACTCGGCGGCAAGCGCGGTGGCGACCTCCAGCTTGACGTCGACAAGCCCGACGAACCGGATCTCCGACCGGAGATCGGGGTTGGCGGCGATCGCCCTCACCCAGCCTCTGGCCATGGCTCCGCACCCGCATAGAACTGCGCGCAAGATCACGCTTCTCCTCCCGAACGATGACGATTTCGCCTTGTATCGGCCTCCGTAAACGTTTACGGAACTATGCGGAGTTTCCGAAACATGTCAATAGGGAATCGGGAACGGCAAGCGGCAGAGGAGGAAACACTCCGACAATGAAGGGCATTCGGCGGCTTGCGCAGCATCTCGACATCTCGATTGGAACGGTTTCCCGAGCACTGAACGGTCGCCCGGATGTCAACGAGGAGACGCGCCGGCGGGTGCTGGCGGCGGCCAAGGAACTCGGCTATGTGCCGAACCAGTCGGGGCGAAGCCTGCGCCAGGGCACGACCAACATCATAGGTTTCATGATGCAGACCGGGACGGAGATCACCGGTCAAGGCGACACATTCTTCATGAGCGTCTTCGACGGGGTGCAGGCGGTCTTCGCCAGGCACAAGCTCGATCTCGTCGCGCTGCTCTGCTCGTCGCAGGAGGACCCGGCGGATTATCTGCGCCGCGTGGTGACCCGCGGCTTTGCCGACGGGATGATCCTCTCGGCGACGCAACGGCACGATGCCCGTGTCGAGCTTCTGTCCGAGCGCAACATTCCCTTTGTCACCCTTGGCCGGACCCTGACGGATGCCGGCCAGCCCTGGCTCGATCTCGATTTCGAGGGCATGGCGCAGGCGTCCATCGACCGGCTGGTGGCGCGCGGCCATCGCCGCATCGCCGTCACGCGCCCGCATGACGACGTCAATCTCGGCTATGTCTTCGTCGAACGCTGCCGCGAGGCGCTGGCCGCCCACGGACTAACGCTTGACGAGGAATTGATCTTCCGGTCCACGCCCAATGAAGCGGGCGGATATGAGATCGGCCGCGAACTTCTCTCACTCGACGAGCGCCCGACCGCCATCGTGCTGATCAACGAGACGATCTCGATCGGTTTTTACCGGGCGCTTTCGGAGGCAGGCGTGAAGCCCGGACGCGATATCGCGGTCATCGGACGCTACAGCCCGCATGCGCAGTTCCTCTCACCCTCGCTCACCTGCTTTCGGCTATCGCTGCGCGATCTCGGCGTAGCCCTGGCCGAAACGCTGCTCTCGACCATGCCGGCCTTCCGCGAGCATTATCCGCATGGGACGGCGAGCAAGCTCTGGCCGATGGAGCTTGTCGAAGGCGCCAGCGACGCCCTCCATATCCAGCAGTCCTGAGTGGGCCGCAACCTGCCTCGTCACAATCAAGAGGTGGCTGCTGGCACCAATTGCAGCGCCAAGACGTGAATTCGCCGGATTTGAAATGTACGGCGCTGATGTGGATCAATTTGGATGATCCCACCGTTTGTAAGCACCAGCGAACGCCGTCGGGTCCGAACCAGTGGCTCTCGTTGGGGAATTGGCGACTGTCCTTGCCGATCGCAGTGTTTTTGCGGGGGCTCGATCCCGAGCCCATAAAAGCTATTCGATTCCAATGGTTAAAGCGGATTTCGAATGTAACGCGTTCTCTCGACATCCTGCTGGAGAAGGAGATCGCAATGCGCGGAATATTCTTTTTGCTCTTCGGATTGTCTACGACCACCTTTGCTTACGCCCATGACGCGCCAAGCGGCTGGAAATATCCGAACTCCTGCTGTTCGAACTTCGACTGCCGTCACGTCAACCAGACGGCCGTAAGCGAACGACCCCAAGGCTACATCATCAACGCTACCGGCGAGGTCCTGCCCTATTCCGACAGAAGGGTCCGCATATCGCCGGACGGCGAATATCACTGGTGCTCGGCGGCGGGCGAAGACCGCGGAAGGACGATCTGTCTTTTTGTCCCGGCAAGAGCCTATTAGGGGCGTTCACGCGTCCGGGCGATGTCAGACGCAGATCGATCGCGATCGATCCCGATGACGCTTCGGCAGCCGCAGGGAACGAACCTGCCGGCCATTGATTGTACATTCGAGTTTGCGCCGCCGCCCGGTAGACGATCGAGGCGATGTCCAAGCCGCCGCCGGCAGCGTACACTCGGTCACGGTCTATCCCGTGCGGCAGGAGCGCATCGCGCATGGCTTGGTCATTCAGGATTGGGACGATTGCCGGCACCGCGCTCCGCGTGCATGTGACCTTTGCGCTGCTGCTCGTCTGGATCTGGCTGATGCACTACCGGATCGGCGGTACACCGGCCGCGCTGGAAGGGATCGCCTTTGTCCTGGCTGTATTCGGCTGCGTCGTGCTGCACGAATTCGGGCACATTGCCGCGGCTCGCCATTTCGGCATCAAGACGCCGGATATTACCCTGCTTCCGATCGGCGGTGTCGCCCGGCTCGAGCGCATGCCGGAGGAGCCGGGGGCGGAATTCGTGATCGCGATCGCCGGCCCGCTCGTCAACGTGGCGATCGCCGGCGTCCTCATTCTTGTGCTCAGGACCTCGATCGGCCTGGAGCAGATCGCCGGGATCGAGGACCCGCATATGAGCTTTCTGGCGCGGCTCGCCGGGGTGAATGTGTTTCTGGTACTTTTCAACATGATCCCGGCCTTTCCGATGGATGGCGGCCGCGTCCTGCGCGCCGCGCTTGCCTCGCGCTTGAGCTGGCCGCGCGCCACCCAGATCGCCGCAATGATCGGCCAGGGCCTCGCCTTCGTCTTCGGTTTCGTCGGCCTGTTCTACAATCCGCTGCTGATCTTCATCGCAATCTTCGTCTATCTGGCAGCGACCGCGGAAGCGCAGAACGCCCAGATCCGCGAAGTTTCCGGCAGCGTTCTGGTGAGCGACGTAATGATTACCGAATTCGCGAAGCTTGACCGCACGGCGAGCATCGACGAGGCCATCGAAGCGCTGCTTGCGACGACGCAGCGCGAGTTCCCCGTGGTCGACGCCTCCGGGCATTTCGAGGGCCTGCTCACTCGGGACGATATGATCCGTACATTGAAGGAAAAGGGCGCGACAACGCCCGTCGTCCTGGCGATGCGCCGTGACGTGCCGAGAATCCACCATCGCAAGCGCCTCGACGAAAGCCTCCGCCTCATGCAGGAGGCGAGCTCCCCTGCCGTCGCGGTCGTGGACAGCATGGACCGCCTCGTCGGCCTGATGACCCACGAAACCATCGGCGAGATGATGATGGTACGCGCGGCCGCCGCCGGACGCTTTCGTTTCGGGCATTTGCGGCATCGCAATCCCGAGAGCCGAAGCTGAATTTCGCGGCGGCTACGGCCATTGGCTTCACGGAATGTTGTTGAGGGGAGTCTCGATCCGGCCGCGGCTTTGCGGATAGTGTTGGACATCATGGGAAACATGGTTCCGCAACGATGAAGACCAGTCGCTCCCTGCCATTCGCGCTCCTGCTCTTGCTCGTGCCCTGCCACGGGTTCGCGCTGGATCTGCCCCGTTCCGGCCATGCGGTCTTCGATCGCGCCGTCGAGTTAGTCGTCGACAATTTTTATGACACATCCGCGCTTGATCGCTTCAGTGCCGCGGTCCGCCGCCAGGTCTCGGATGAGCGCGGCAGGCTGACCGCGAAGAGCTCGGAGGATCGCGTCGATGCGGCAGTCGACACCGTGCTTGCCAGCCTCGGCGTGTCGCATACCGGCCGCTTCACTGACGACACGATCGACTATTACGAACTGGCCGACATATTCCGCTTCGCCATCCGCAACGACATCAAACGCTTGTTTCCGCCGGACGGCGAAGTTCGTTATGCCGGGATCGGCATGGTTACGCGGGTGGAAGGCGGTCAGCGCTTCGTCAGCGATGTCTATGACGGGGGCCCCGCCGCCCGGGCAGGCATCAGGCTCGGCGACGAGATCCTCTCCGTGGACGGTCTGCCCTACCGCGAGATCGCTTCCTTCCGCGACAAAATCGGCCGAACCGTCGACGTCCGGCTGCGCCGGCACCGCGACGCACTGCCGATTACCGTCACGGTCGCCGTCGAGCGGCTGCAGCCGCTGCGCACGTTCGAAAAGGCGATCGAGAACAGCATAGCGGTGACCGAACGGGATGGGCGGCGCATCGGCTATCTGCGGCTCTGGACGCTGTCGACCCGCGACGGCCTCGACATCGTCGCCCGTGAACTCGCCGGCGGTCGCCTCAAGAACGCCGACGGGGTTATTGTCGACCTGCGCGGTCGATGGGGCGGCGGCCCGCCGGACGCGGCGGACCTTTTCGTCGGCGGGGTGCCGACGTTCCGGCTGATCTCGCGGGACGGCAAGGACATGTTCGGAACCGTTCGCTGGCGGCGGCCGGTAGTGGCGATTATCGATCAGGGATCGAGAAGCGGCCTCGAGCTCTTCGCGCATGCCCTGAAGGTGAATGGCATACCGCTCGTCGGCTCACGGACGGCCGGCGCCCTGCTCGCCGGACGCGCCTTTCTTCTTCCCGATGACAGCCTTCTGGAAGTGGCAGTCTCCGATGCGGTCATCGACGACACTCTTCGTTTGGAAGGCCGCGGCGTCGAACCGGACATAGCCGTGCCCTTCAGCCTGCCCTACGCGGCCGGGCGCGACCCGCAACACGACGCAGCCCTGATGGAAATGCAGCGCATCCTCACCAAGGGCTGAGCGGCTCAATCGCCCTTACTCGCTCTGGCGGAAACTGCGAATGCGATCGAACAGAACAGCGAGCACCGTCGCGCCGCCGATGAAGGTTCCCTGCCAAAAGGCATTGATCCCAAGCAGGCCGAGGCTGTTGCGGATCACTTCGATCAGCGCCGCACCGATCAGCGCGCCTGAAGCGGTACCGACGCCGCCGGCCAGGTTGGCACCGCCGATGACCGCCGCGGCGATCACCTGGAGCTCCATGCCGGCGCCAATGTTGGTGGTGACGGCGCCGAGCCAGCCGGTCTGGATGATGCCGGCGACGCCCGCCGCGAGTGCCGAAATCATGTAGACGGCAACCTTGATGCGACGGACCGGGACGCCCGTCAGCGTCGCGGCGTGCTCGTTGCCGCCGATTGCGAAGACGTAGCGGCCGAACTTCGTCCAGCGCAGCACGAAGCCGGTGAGCAGCGCCAGTACGATCATGTAGATCACCGGATTGGCGATGCCAAAGAACCAGGCGCCGCCGCCAAGCGCCAGCAGAGTGTCGTGATCCGGACCGAACTGGAAGACGACGGTGTTGTTGGAGGCGACCATCGCCAGGCTGCGCGCGATCGACAACATGCCGAGCGTGATGACGAAGGGTGGAAAGCCGAGATAGGCGATCATCACGCCGTTGAAACCTCCGATCAACAGGGCCGTGCCGACCGAGGCGGCAATCCCCACTTCGATGCTATAGCCAGCATTCATGACCACCGCGAGCACCATGCTGCAGAGACAAAGGACAGATCCGACCGACAGGTCGATACCGCCAGTGATGATCACTAGCGTCATGCCCAGCGCAATGATCGCCACGAAGGTGAAATTGCGGGTGATGTTGTAGAGGTTCTTCGGGGTCGCGAAGGTATCCGTCGCGACCGACAGGAAAAGGCAGGCCAGAATGACGGCGATCAGCACCCAAAATGTCTGGCTGGACAGAACCGAGGTGATCCAGCCCTGCTGCCTCTGCCCAATCGCTCGATCCAAGGTAATTGCCATGACCGACCTTCGCTTTTCCTGAGCCCAACTATACCTGTTCGATCGCCCCGGTGATTAGGCCCGTGACCTCTTCGGGCGAGCTCGCCGCAATCGCCTTGTCGGCAACCTTCCGGCCGCGCCGCATGACGATGACGCGATCGGCGACGTCGAAGACGTCCGGCATGCGGTGGCTGATCAGCACCACGGCGATGCCGCGGTCGCGCAAATGGCGGATGAGATTCAGCACTTCCGCGACCTGGCGAACGGAGATCGCCGCCGTCGGTTCGTCCATCAGCACGATCTTGGCCTCCGATAGCATGGTGCGGGCGATCGCGACTGCCTGCCGCTGGCCACCGGACATCTGCTTGACGAGATCGCGCGGGCGGGTTTCCGATTTGAGCTCCCTGAAGATCTCGCCGGCACGCCGGTACATGGATTTGTAATCGAGAATGCGCAACGGTCCGATACCGCGCCGCAACTCCCGACCGAGGAACACGTTCGCCGCCGCCGTGAGGTTATCGCAGAGCGCCAGGTCCTGGTGGACAATCTCGATACCATGCTTGCGCGCTTCGACGGGGCGATGCATGACGAGATCAGCCCCATTCATGCGCATAGTGCCATGGCTTGGCCGGAAATTTCCGGCGATCATTTTGACGAGCGTCGATTTGCCGGCGCCGTTATCGCCCATGAGGCCGACGACCTCGCCCGCCTGAAGCGCGAAGGAAACGTCGTTGACCGCCTGGATGGCGCCGAAATGCTTGGAAACATTGGCGAGTTCGAGAACCGCCACGTTAGCCTCCCGATAGCTGGCAGAAGCCGTGCTCACGCATACCTCGTCGGGACGAAGCCTGTATGACGCCGCTGCCGGGTCTCCTCCCCTGGGTGATGCGATCTCCATTTACGCAAATGCGCGGAACAGCGTCAATCAATCATCCTACAAATAAAGACGTATATGCGCGCGAACTCATATTGTATTACAAATATTCGTTGACGCGCGAGGCGCGCCGATATTAGCTATCAGCAGGAGGAGAGCATGCTGATCCTTGTCACCGGGGCAACGGGCAAGGTCGGACAGCACCTCATTGCTAGGCTGCTTGACGATCCGCGTTTTTCCAAGGCGCGCATCCGTGCGCTTTGCCACAACCGCCTGTGTGCCGAGACTGACCGTGTCGAAGTGGTTCGCGGAACGATCGCCGAGCGCGACGTCGCCGCCCGCGCGCTCGTCGGGGTAACGCATGCCGTCCACCTCGCCACCTGCAAGGAGACCCCCGACAGCGTCATGGACGTGACGGTCAAGGGGCTGTTCTGGCTGCTCGAGGAATTCCGGGTGAGCGAGACCGCCCGGCAGTTCATCCTGCTCGGTGGCGATGCAGGCGTCGGCCATTTCCATTACCGGCACGACGGCCCCGTCACCGAGGCGACGCCGCATAGGGCCTATCCGGGCTGCTACGCCCTGTCGAAAGTCCTCGAGGAGGTGATGCTGGAGCAATACGGCATCCAATATGGCTTGAACGGCTGCTGCCTGCGCGCGCCCTGGATCATGGAGAAGGATGACTTCAAATACTCCCTCTCCTTCGGCGACGATGTTTTCGGCGGGCCGGTGTGGAAGGACCTCGTTCCCGAGGCCGATGCTAAGCGCTATAAAAAGGACGGCACCGTGCCGTTGCTGCTGGACGCCGACGGGCGACCGCTAAAGCGCAACTTCGTTCATGTCGATGATCTCGTCTCGGCGATACTGGCGGCGATCGATCATCCTTGCGCGGTCCGGCAGCTCTTCAACATCTCGATGGATCGACCGGTCGATTACGGCGAAGTTGCAACTTATCTCGCCCGCACGCGCGCTCTTGGCTTCGTCAATATCCGCAGCCGCTTCTATTCCAACTGGATGGACAACAGCAAGGCCAAATACCTGCTGGGCTGGCAACCCGCCTATGATCTCGAGAAGCTTATAGACTCTGCCTGGCAGTACGAACGCTCGGAGGAGGATCCGCGCGTCGTCTGGTATCCCGGCTGACTGGTGTCGCGGACACGAGGTGTCCGCGCGTTTCAAGGGAGGAAAGCATGAGGAAGGCATTATTGCTTGCCGCAGCCGTGCTGGCGCTCAGCGCCGGAACCGCTCTGGCCCAGAAGAAGCAGCTTGTCATTGTCGTGAAAGGCCTCGACAACCCTTTTTTCGAGGCAATCAACCAGGGCTGCCAGAAGTGGAACAAGGAAAATCCGGATTCGGAATATGAGTGCTTCTATACCGGCCCCGCCTCGACATCCGACGAGGCCGGAGAGGCGCAAATCGTCCAGGACATGCTGGGCAAGGCAGATACCGCGGCAATCGCCATCTCGCCCTCGAACGCCAAGCTCATTGCCCAGACGCTCAAGACCGCAAATCCGACAGTTCCGGTCATGACACTCGACGCGGATCTCGCGGCCGAGGATTCGGCCCTGCGCAAGACCTATCTCGGCACGGACAATTACCTGATGGGCTACCGTATCGGCGAGTACATCAAGAAGGGCAAGCCGAATGGCGGCAAGATTTGCACCATCGAAGGCAACCCCGGCGCGGACAATATCCTGCGCCGCGCCCAGGGCATGCGCGACGCGCTGACCGGCCAAAAAGGGCTGGCGGAGCTTAAGGGCGAAGGCGGCTGGACCGAAGTTGCCGGCTGCCCGGTCTTCACCAATGACGACGGCGCAAAGGGTGTGCAGGCGATGACGGATATCCTGGCCGCCAATCCCGACCTCGACGCCTTCGGCATCATGGGCGGGTGGCCGCTGTTCGGCGCGCCGCAGCCTTACCGCGACCTGTTCAAGCCTATGGCCGACAAGATCGCCAAGAACGAGTTCGTGATCGGCGCTGCCGACACGATCGGCGAGGAAGTGGCTATCGCGAAAGAGGGTCTGGTGACCGCCCTTGTCGGGCAGCGGCCCTTCGAGATGGGCTACAAGGCGCCGTCGGTGATGCTCGATCTCATCGCCGGCAAGCCGGTCGAGGATCCGGTCTTTACCGGTCTCGACGAATGCACCAAGGACACGGCGGATACCTGCATCCAGAAGTAACATCTGCAAGGGAGGCCGGCCGCTTGCTGTCGGCCTCCCAAGCCTCCGTAGTTAGATCTGCCAGTCGGCGTCCAACTGATAGGCCCTGATATAGTCGATCTTCATCTGCGACCCATCGACGAGCCCGTCGCTCGGCGCGCCGGCGATGCCCCCGACCGCCAGGTTGACGAGCATATACATCGGGTCGTGCATGTCCGACGGCGTGTCGGCGCGCGCGATCGCCGCATCATCGAAGTACCAGACGATCTCGTCCTCGGTCCAAAGCACCCCGTATTTGTGAAAGCCGCTGGCGTCAGCGACCTTCACTGCACTCGCTATGCTGGTCTGCGAGCCGGTCTCGTTCGAATGAACGGTGGCGATAACGGTATTCGGATCCTGCCCACGCATTTCGACGACGTCGAGTTCCGGTGGCCAGGAGCCATCGGCGGGCAGCAGCCAGAAGGCCGGCCAGACGCCCTGGTCGTCCGGCATATCGGCGCGGATCTCGAAATAGCCGTAGGTCTGGGCGAAGGACGAGTGTGTCGTGAGGATTCCGGACGTGTAATCATAGCCGTTTATCTCGGCCTGGAGAGCCTCTGACGCGGGCTTGGCAGTAATCGTCAGAATGCCGTTGTTGACGGAGAACGGATTGGCCGAAGCGGTCGGCTGATAGCTTGGGTTGATATACCACTGCAGTTCGCCGTTTCCGGTAAGCGTGCTGCCTTTCTCAGGCGCCCACCAGAATTTCGGATCCCAGACGCCGCTCGTGCCGCTTCGGAGCTGGAGCGTGGTGAACTCGTCCGAAAACGTCTGCGTCAGCACCGAGCGATCGAGGCTGAGCCTGAATTGATGCGCCTGCAACTGGTCGGCAGTGGTATTGGCGAACACCAGGCTCTCGCCATCTGCCAAAGCGATCCGCAGATTGGCTCCTTCCTGGCTCGCATTGGCGAGGACCTGCTGGAAGGAAGTAAACCCGTAGCCGTCCAAGCGAACAGTGTCGTCGAAGTTGAAATCGGTGATAAGGTCGCTTCCGTTGCCGCGGGCGAACACGAAGATGTCGGCACCGCCCGCGCCGATCAGAACATCGTTGCCGCCGTCGCCGTCGAGCGTCTGGCTTCCCGAGCCGCCCTTGATGATATTGTCCGTGTCGTTGCCGAAGGCGAACCGGCCGTTTCCGGTGACGGTCAGGTTCTCGAAATTCGCGGGCAATGTATAGCTCATCCAGGTATTGATGGTATCGACACCCTCGCCTGCGGCCTCATAGGCCCGGTTGATCCCCGAATAGAGATAATAGATGTCGTCGCCCTTCCCGCCGATCATGGTGACGTTGACGGAACTGTCGCCCCACATGGAATCATTGCCGGCAGTGCCATAGAGTGTTGGCCCTGATCCGGTGGCGGAAAACCAGGCCGTCGAGCTTCCGCTATAATAGAGCGGCTTGCCCACGGCATTTAGCACAGTTCTGCTCATCGAATGTCTCCAGTTTTGAGTGACCTCCTCCTCCGCGAAAGCCCGAGGGGCTACACCCTCTCCGACGAACCTACCATCTGAGATGTGGCTGAACACCCCTACCACTTTTGGGGCGCTTCGGAACAAAGCTCCGATCAGCGGCGTTGTCCGGCGTTATGCGGCGTGCGGAGGGAACAGATGTGCAGTGCGGAGACTCTGCCCAAATTCGATTTGGGCGATCTGAGTGTGTTGGGGTCACCAGATTTTCGAGCGGCACTCGATGCGCTTGCCGTTGCAGTTTACATCACGGATGCAGACGGCTTCATCACCTACTGCAACCCGGCCGCAGCCAGCCTCGCGGGGCGAAAACCGGAGCTCGGCCAGGACCGCTGGTGCGTCAGTTGGAAGCTTCGTCACCCAGACGGCACGCACTTGCCGCACGACGAATGCCCAATGGCGATGGCGCTGAAAGGGCGCCAGCCGATCCGCGGGCAGGAACTGGTGGCGGTTCGACCGGACGGTTCGACCGCATTGCTCCTCCCGCATCCCACGCCGATCTTCGACGAGTCCGGTGAACTTGCCGGCGCCGTCAATCTGCTCGTCGACATTACCGAACGCAAAAGCGCGGAGAAGGATTCGCGCTATCTGGCTGCCATCGTCGAATCCTCCGACGACGCCATCGTCGCCAAGGATCTGAACGGCATCATAACGAGCTGGAACAAGGGCGCCGAGCGTTTGTTCGGATATCTGGCCGACGAGGTGGTGGGCGGATCGATCACCATACTCATGCCGCCCGGCTATGAGAATGAGGAGCCCAACATCCTCAGGCGCATCCGTAGCGGCGAGCGGATCGATCACTACCAGACGACCCGCCGGCGCAAGGACGGCAGGCTCATCGATATTTCGCTGACCGTCTCGCCGGTCCGAGACGCGTACGGCCGCATTATCGGTGCGTCCAAGATCGCCCGCGACATCACCGAACAAAGGCGGAGCGCCGCGGCGCTGGCCGCTCGCCTGCGCGAACAGGGCGCGCTTTACCGCCTGACCGAGCGGCTGCACCGGGCCCAGGACATCTCGGAGGTCTACGAGGCCGCGCTCGATGCCATCCAGGGCGCGCTCTGCTGCCATCGGGCCTCCATTCTGATTTTCGACAGTTCAGCAACCGACAGTTCCGCAAAGATGCACTTCGTCGCCTGGCGCGGCCTCTCGTCAGAATATCGGACCGCGGTGGACGGCCATTCTCCCTGGACCGGCGATGAGCGGGATCCGCAGCCAATCTTCCTCGAGGATGTTGCGCAAGCCGAGGCGGTTGCGACCCTTCGGCCGGTCATCGAGGCGGAAGGTATCCATGCGCTCGGCTTCATACCGCTCGTCGCCGACGGCAGGCTCATCGGCAAGTTCATGACCTATTATGACCAGCCGCATGCTTTCACCGACAATGAGGTCGACGTCGCATTGACGATCGCCCGCCAGCTCGGCTTCAGCATCCAGCGCATGCGCGCCGACGAGGCGCGGCGTCTAGCCGAAGAGCAGCTGCGGCGCAACGAGGCGAGCGAGAGGGCGCGCGCGGCCGAGTTGATGGCCATCATGGAGGCGGTGCCCGCGTCGATCTGGATCGCGCGTGCGCCCGATTGCCGTGTCATCAGCGGCAACCGAGCCGCCTATGAGCTTCTCCGTCAAGCACCCGACAGCAACCTGTCGCTCTCGGCCCCGACGGGCGAGCGACCTGACAACTTCCGCGTCTTCTCGCTGGGAAAGTTGCTGTCGCCCGAGGAGCTCCCGGTGCAGCGTGCGGCGCGCGGCGAGGTGGTGCCGAACTTCGAGGAAGAAATCCGCTTCGAGGACGGGACGTCCCGTTACCTCTTTGGCAACGCGACGCCGCTGCGCGACACCGCCGGCGAGGTGGTCGGCGCCGTGGCCGCATCGGTGGACATCACCGCGCGCAAGCAGGCCGAAGAAGCGCTGCAGGAGAGCGAACGACGGCTGCAGATCGCTCTCGGCGCCGGACGGATGGGCGCCTGGGAATGGAATATCGCCACCGGCAAGGTCATATGGTCGCCGGGCCTCGAGGCGCTTCATCAGCTCGAACCGGGAACATTCGGCGGCACGTTTGAGGATTTCAAGCGCGACATCCATCCCGACGATCTCCTCCTTGTCGAGCTGGAAATCGCCAGGGCGATGGAGACGCGCGAGGATTATCACGTCGTCTACCGGATCAGGCTCCCCGACGGGAGGATCCGCTGGATGGAGGCGTTCGGGCAGTTCTCGCCTCAAGGTGCCGCGAAGCCAGGCAAGCTCGCCGGCGTTTGCATGGACATCACCGAGCGTAAGGAAGCCGAAGCCCAACGCAACCTTCTCGTCGCCGAGCTCAGCCACCGGGTCAAGAACACGCTTGCAATCGTAAGCTCGATCGCGCGCCAGTCCTTTTCGGTCAGCCCCGATATCCACGAGGCGCATCGCTCGTTCGACGCCCGCATCAGGGCGCTCGCCCAAACCCATACACGTCTGGCCGAAGCAAGCTGGTCGGGGGTCTCGCTGGAAACCGTGCTGTTGGACGAACTGGCCCCCTATCACGACGACGGCAGGAACAACGTGACGCTCTCCGGACCGCCGATGATGCTGCCGCCTAAGTACGCACTAACGCTCGGCATGGCGGCCCACGAACTTGCCACCAACGCCGCGAAACATGGTGCGCTTTCGGTTAAAACCGGCGGCGTCGGCATCGAATGGTCCGCAGACCGGGAAACCGATCGGCTCCATATTCGCTGGAGCGAATCGGGCGGCCCGGCCGTCCTCGCCCCCAAGCGCAACGGTTTCGGCCGCTTGCTGCTGGAACGCGTCTTGGCCTCCGACCTCGGCGGCGAAGTCAAGCTCCAATTCGCGCCGCAAGGCCTCGTCTGCATGATCGACATTCCCTACCCTCGCGAACCCTCCCCATGACAGCCACGCAGCCATATCGGGTCTTCGTTGTCGAAGATGAATTTCTGGTAGCATTACAAATCGAGGACGATCTTATTACGGCCGGCTATCTGGTGGTTGGGCCTTTCACCAGCCTCAGCACGTCGATCGCGGCCTCGCGCGCCGAGAGTTTCGACGTAGCGACGCTGGACCTGAACTTGCGCGGCGAGCTCGTCTACCCGCTCGTCGACGAACTGCTTGAACGCCAGGTGCCGGTCCTGCTGCTGACCGGCTATGCGCCATCGGATCTGCCGGAGCGGTTCCGTGCGCTGCCGCGCCTCAGCAAGCCATTCGACGGGACCGAGCTCGTTACCAGCATCAGGAGCCTTGTTCCGGCTGCATGAAGCTCGCGTCGAACAGCTCGCGCGCATAGGCATCATGGGCGACGCCGCGCTGCAGGTCGTTTTTCGTCAACTGGTCGACGAAAGTTCCGTTCTTCATCACCAGAACCCGATCGCACATATGGGCAACGACGGCGAGATCATGGCTGACCAGCACGAATGTCAGGTTCCGCTCGTCGCGCTGGTCCGCCAAGAGGTTGAGGACCTCGGCCTGGATCGACACGTCAAGCGCCGATGTCGGCTCGTCGAACAGCAGGATCGGCGGAGACAGGATCAGGGCGCGGGCGATCGCCACGCGCTGCCGCTGGCCGCCCGAGAGCTCATGCGGGAAACGGTTGGCGAAATCGGCGGGGAGGCCCACCTGCCGCAGGGCCCGCAGCACCCGCTCCCGATCGTCGCGATGGCCCATCGCTTTCACGGGTTCGGCCAGCGCCGTGCCGATCCGGTGGCGCGGGTGGAGCGAACCATACGGGTCCTGGAACACCATTTGCGCCAGCTTGAGCTCCTCGCGCCCTCGAAAATTTCCGACTTCGCGCCCGTCGAACCAGATGCGCCCCGTCCAGCCGCCCTCGAGGCCCGCCAGCGAGCGTAACAGCGTGGACTTGCCGCAGCCGGACTCGCCGACGATGCCGAGCGTCTCGCCCCGCTCCACAGAAAAACTGACGTCGCGCACGACGTGGTGGCGGCTCTGGCCATGGCCGAAGGCCACATCGAGTTTCTCGACCCTGATCACGCCACCCTCCCGCCGATGTTTTCGAGCGCCTGACGGTCCATGACGGCAAGCCGCCGTACCGGATGGCGCGCGTCCGGCATCGCGGCGATGAGGGCCCGCGTATAGGGATGCTGCGCCTCGCCGAGGCCGGTCAGTTCCTCGACGATCCGACCGCGATACATGATGATGATCCTGTCGCAGAAGCTCGCCACCATCCGGATGTCGTGGCTGATGAGGATGAGACCGGAATTGTTCTCGCGCACCAGCTCGTCGAGCAGCAGCAGGACGTCCTTGCGGACGCTAACATCCAGGGCCGAGGTCGGTTCGTCGGCGATCACGAGTTTCGGCCGGGCGATCAGCATCATGGCGATCATCACGCGCTGTCCCATGCCGCCTGAGACCTGGTGTGGATATTGCCCCATCACGCGGTCCGGATCGCTGATCCGCACCCGGACCAGCATGTCGCGCGCGGCCTTGAGAGCGTCCTTGCCCTTGAGACCGAGATGCAGCCGGGCGGATTCGGCGATCTGCTTGCCGATCGACAGGACGGGGTTCAGCGAATAGCGCGGGTCCTGCATGATCAGCGCCATCTCCTGTCCCCGCAAGCGGTCCATCTGCCGCTCCGTCTTGCCAAGCAGCTCCTCGCCGCAGAAGGTCATGGTCTTCGCGGTGACACCGGCCTTCGGCGGCAGCAGCCGCATGATCGCCCGGCCGGTCGTCGACTTGCCGGAGCCGGATTCGCCGACGATACCGACGCGCTCGCGGCCGATGTCGAAGCTGATTTCGGTGACAGCGGCGATCGCGTCTCGGCCGAAGCGGACGTTCAGGTCGCGTATGGAGAGGATTGGCGAAGCGTCACGATCGGGCATGGCGTGGGTCCATGATGTCGCGGAGCGTATCTCCAACGATGTTGAAGGCGAGGCTGGTCAGGAGGATGGCAATCCCCGGCATCACCGCCACCCACCAGAAATCGAGCATGAACTTGCGGCCGCTCGAGATCATCGCGCCCCATTCGGGCGCCGGCGGCTGGGCGGCGAGGCCGAGGAAGCCGAGCGACGCGGCCGTCAGGATGATGCCGGCCATGTCGAGCGTCAGGCGGACGATGACCGAGGGGATGCACATCGGGGCGATGTAGAGGAAGAGGACGCGAAGCCGGCTCGCCCCGTAGAGCCGTGCGGCCGCCACATAGTCGGCATTGCGAACCACCAGCGCCTCAGCCCGGGCGAGCCGGGCGATCGGCGGCCAAGCAGTCAGTGAAATCGCGATGATCGCGGTCGACAGGCTGGCACCGAGCGCCGCCGCGAAGGCGAGCGCCAGGATCAGCGACGGGAAGGAAAGCACGATGTCGGTGGCGCGCATCAGGATCGCGTCGGTACGCCCGCCGAAGAAGCCGGAGACGACGCCGATAACGAGCCCGATCGGGCCGACGATGATCGAAACGAAGAAGATCGTCTGGATGGTGATGCGCGAACCATAGAGGAGCCGGCTGAAGATATCGCGCCCGAACTCGTCGGTCCCGGCGAGATGCGCAAGGCTTGGCGGCTGCAGCGCGTTCGACAGCGATTGGGCGGTGGGGTCATATGGGGCGATCAGCGGCGCGAAGGCGGCCACCAGCAGGAGTAGGCCGATGATCGCGAAGCCAGCCAGACCGAGCGGCTCCTCGGCAAGCTTGCCGGCCGCGCGGCGGAGCGCCGAAAGCATGCGCTCCGTGAGACCTGGCGACTGCAGCATTTCTGAATCGGTCCGGATCGCGTCACTCATCATACCGCCTCCCGGGTCCGTGGATCGAGGATCGCATAGGCAATGTCCGCAATGAAGTTGAGCAGCATGAACACGAAGCCGACGATGATGGTTGCCGCGAGCACCGCATTCATGTCGCCGATCATCAGGGCGTTCGTCATGTATTGGCCGATGCCCGGCCAGGAGAAGACGATCTCGGTCACCACCGCTCCTTCGAGCAGATTGCCGTAGGAAATCGCAAGCACCGTGATCAACTGCACGGCGATGTTCGGCAGGACGTGATGGGTGACCGTGCGGGCCGGCCCCGCACCCTTGGCACGGGCCGCAATCACGTAGTCCTGGCTCAACTGTTCCAGGGTGAAGCTGCGCGTCATGCGGGTGATATAGGCCATTGCCATATAGGCGAGGATGGCGGCCGGCAGGATGATGTGCGACAGCGCGTTCCAGAAAATCTCGGTTTCTCCGGCAAGGAGGCTGTCGACGAGCAGCATGCCGGTCACCGGCTCGACCATGCCCTCATAGAAGACGTCGATCCGCCCCGGTCCGCCGACCCAGTCGAGCGCCGCATAGAAGATCACCAGCCCGACGATGCCAAACCAGAAGACTGGGATGGAGTGGCCGACCAGAGCCACGACGCGGGCGAACTTGTCGATGAAGCTGTCGCGGAACAGTGCGGCCGCGAGGCCCAGCGGAACGCCGACGACGGCCGAAATGATGATCGCCAGCGTCGCCAGCTCGAAGGTTGCCGGGAAGGCCTGCAGCATGTCGCTGGCGACCGAGTTGCCGGTGAGGATGGCTTGGCCGAAATCGCCCCGGAACAGGCCCTGCAGATAGATGAAGAACTGCTGGTAGATCGGCAGGTCGAGGCCGAGCCGCGCCCGCATCGCCTCGTAGGCGGCCGGATCCGCCAGCTCGCCGACAATGGCGCCGACCGGATCGGCCGGCAGGACACGGCCGATGACGAAGGTGACCGAGAGCAGAATGAACAGGCTGATGACGAGATGGAGGACGCGCCGTGCCAGCTCGATTGCGGTGAGTTCCTTCATGGCCGTGTCCCGACGCCGCCCCTAGTCGGACGCCTTGGTGACGCCTTCGAGCCGCGTCAGCTGATTGGGATGACTGACATAGTCCTTGACGCGCGCATTGACGACGATCGGCTCGAAGCGTTCGAAAAGCGGCAGCACGGCGGGCTTCTGCTCGACGAATTTTTCCTGCATCTCGACATAGATCTCGCCCCGCTTCTTCGCGTCCGGCTCGAGCGAAGCCTTGGCGGTCAGCGCCGTCAGTTCCGGAATGTCCCAGGCCGAGCGCCAGACGAAGTTGCCGGCATTGTTCGCCTCCTTGGAATTGTCAGGATTACTGGAGAACTGTTCCATGGAGCCGAGGACGTTCGGCATGTAGGCGCCGGTCTGGGGGATGAGCAGGTCGAAATTGCGCGCCCGGTGATCGGCAATGATGTCCGAGCCGTTGCCCTGCTGGATGTCGACCTTGATCCCGACCTGGCCGAGCGAACCCTGGATGGCAGTCGCCAGGTCGATGCGCGGCGTCTGCGCGATGGTCTTCAGCGTCAGCGAAAAGCCGTTGGGATACCCCGCTTCCGCCAGCAGCGCCTTGGCCTTCGCCGCGTCGAAGTGCCAGTCCGGATTGGCAATGGCATACTCGTAATCCTCCGGCACCGGCACGTTGCGGACCCGGCCATAGGGGCCCATGATCGTCTGCTCGATGCCCTTGTAGTCGATGCTGTAGGCGATCGCCTCGCGCACCTTGGGATTGGCGAGATATTGGTTGCCGGCATTCATCGACAGAACATAGAAGCCGCCGGTCGGCACCCGCTGGACCTCGAAACCTTGCTGGTCCCCGAAGGTCTTCAGGTCCGCCGCGCTCAGCGCGCTGGCGATATCGATGTCGTTGCGCTCGAGCATCAGGCGCGCCACCTGGCTTTCCGGCACGTGCCGCACGATGACACGACGCATGTGCGGAGCGCCGCCGGCATACGCGTCGTTCGCCTCGATGATGACCATCTCGTTGGGCGTCCAGCGCTTCAGCGTGAAGGGGCCGGAGCCTGCCGAATTGGTGCGCAGCCAGGCATTGCCGTAGTCATTGTCCTGCACGTGCTTCTTGACCTCGACGCTGTCGACGACGCTCGCGACGCACATTGCCAGCCGGTAGAGCAGCAGCTCCGCCGTGGTTTCGCCGGAAAGGTCGATGCGCACCGTTTTCGGATCCACTGCCCTGACAAGCTTGTCGACATTGTCGGCCATATAACCGATGCGCTTGAAATTGGCAGCCGAGGCCTGATCGAGCTTGAGCAGCCGAGCGAGCGAATAGACGACGTCGTCGGCGGTGACCGGATTGCCGGAGGCGAAGGTCGCTTCGCGCAGATGGAAGGTGATGCCCTTGTCGTCGATCTCCCAGCTTTCGGCGAGCTGCGGCGCGATCTTGCGGTTTTCCGTCTTCACCAGCCGGTCGTAAAGATTGGACATGATCTCGATCGCCTTCGCCTCGGTCGCCTGTTGCGGATCGAGCGACAGAACCTGGGCGAGAGAGGTGCCAATGACCAATTGGTCGTCGGGAGTAGCGGCGTTTGCGCCGGGCGCAGAAAAGCTCAGAACGATTGCCGCGGCCCCTGCGATGAGGCCCTTCGAAAAATGCTTCATTGAAACTCCTCCCTGACCTATCATAGGAGACATATTACGTCGTCCGTATATCATAGTATGAATTAGCGACATTCGGCGGCGTTGGCAAGAGCTTTCCGGGCGAGACCGTGAAAGCAACGGACTCTGATGAGGGATAAATGACGGGCGGACGACAGAGACTGGCGCAACGGGTAATCGACGAACTGCGCCGGCAGATCGAGGCCGGCAGGCTGAAGGAGGGTGACCAATTGCCGACCGAGCCGCAATTGGAGGCGAGCTTCGGGGTGAGCCGCACGGTGGTCCGCGAGGCGATCGCCGACCTGCGCGCCGCAGGCTACGTCCGCCCCATTCAGGGCAAGGGCGTCTTTGTCAGCGACCCGAAAGCAAGCCGGCGCTTCGCGCTCACTCCGGTCGAAATCAGGAGCATCCCGGAAACGCTCGAGCTCCTTGAGTTCCGGCTGGCCTGCGAGAGCGAAGCCGCGGCGATTGCCGCATATCGCAGGACCGCCGAGCAGGAAGCGGCGATTAGCGTCGCCAACAGAAAGATGGCGCAGCTGATCGAAGAGGGGAAGCCGACGGTCGAGGCCGATTTCGAGTTCCACATGGCCATCGCCGCGGCGACCAACAACCGCTTTTACCTCGATGTGATGCGCCAGTTCGGGCCGCGTGCCATTCCCCGCAGCCAGTTCACGACGTTGCCCGAGGCGGCCGACAAGGCCTATCTGCTCGGCGTCCAGGCGGAACATGCCGACATCCTCGCAGCCATTGCCGACCAGGATCCGGAACGCGCCAGGCAGGCGATGCGCAAGCACATCATCGCCAGCCAGCGCCGCTATCGCCGGCTCGCCGAGCACTAATCGCTCGACATCTCCAAAGAATTCATATTATGTCATACGACATTGGATAAGTTCGGGAAGGAGCCTCTCCGTGTATGTAGGAACGCAGGTCGCGGCGCGCGACGACGAGGATTACCGGGTCTACGCCCAGCTTGGTGTCAAAAACATCTCCGCCGATCCGCCGGGCGATCCGGCAGGCTGGACGCTCGAGGATCTGGAACGGCATCGCGACCATGTCGAGAGTTTCGGCCTGGTACTCGACATGATCCAGCTTCCCCTGCCCTCGAAGCCGATCGAGAAAGCTTCCTTTCCGGATATCCTGCTGGCCGGCCCGGAACGCGATCGGCAGATCGATGCTGTCTGCCGAATGATCGAGAACTGCGCCCGCGCCGGCATTCCGGCGGCCAAGTACAATCTGAACCTGATCGGCATTCCCCGCAGCGAAATGGAACGCGGCCGCGGCGGTTCGATGAACGAGGCGTTTCGCTGGGATCGGATCGACCAGAACGCCGCGCCGGGCTTGGCCGGCGTTCTGTCGGAGGACGAGAACTGGGAGCGCATCGACTATTTCCTGGAACGCGTCGTGCCGGTTGCGACCAGCAATCGGGTACGCATCGCCTGCCATCCGCACGATCCCTATGCGCCGCCCGGCTATCGCGGCGTCACGCGCGTGTTGGGCACGGTCGAGGGGCTCAAGAAATTCGTGCAGATGCATGAGAGCCCCTATCACGGCCTGAACTTCTGCCAGGGCTCGATCGGCGAGATGCTCGACAATCCGCGCGGGGAGATCGACGAGATCATCCGCTGGTTCGGCACGCGCGGCAAGATCTTCAATCTGCACTTCCGCAACATCCGCGGCGGCAAGCTTTCCTTCATGGAAACCTTCCCCGACGAGGGCGACATGGACATGGTGCGCTCGCTGAAGATCTATCACGAGGTGGGATACCAATACATGGTGATGCCCGACCACGTGCCGACGATCAGCGGCCGCGACCCGACCGGCGTTGCCTTCGCCTTCTGCTATGGCTACATCACCGCGCTCATCGAGTCGCTTTCCACCGGGGCCACCCAGGGTTAACTGCGGCATTTTCGTGACTATCCCTTCCGGCCGGCAGACAACTTTAGACGCAGCGCATGTCGACGCGTATCCTGCTGACAGACGCCTTCTCCAGTGATATTATGGTATCCCATAATATGCGGCTCGGACGTAACCGCCAGGACCGGATCGAGATCGCGCATTTGCCACAGGTGCTGGCGGAAAGGGAACGGCCCCATGAGCGCGTCTGAACAGCCGATGCGAGTGCTCCGTCCGGAGAAGACCCTTCGCGAGCTTGCCCTGGAAAAGATGCGCGACGCTATCGTCAACATGCACTTCAGGGCCGGCGAACGGCTTGTCGAACGCGATCTCTGCGACCAGCTCGGCGTCAGCCGGACGATCGTCCGCGAGGTGCTGCGGCACCTGGAATCCGAAGGCCTCGTCGCCATCCAACCGAACCGCGGCCCGATCGTCGCCGAGACAACCCCGGAGGAGGCCCGGCAGATCTACGAGATCCGCGGCGTGCTCGAAGGCATCGCCGCTAAGGCCTGCGCCACACAAAAGGACCCCGCGGTCGTGGCCGAGCTCGAGCGCATCCTTGCCCGCATCCGGGCCGCCTATGCCGCCAACGAGCTCGCGGCGGTTCTCAGCGCCACGACGGATTTCTACCGCACCCTGTTCGAGAATTCCGGCCGCCATGTCGCCTGGGGAATCGTCAATTCGATCACCGCGAGGATCAATCACCTGCGCTCCATGACGATCAAGACGCCCGACCGCGACAAGCAGGGTCCGGCCCAGATGCAGAAGATCATCGACGCGATCAAGGCCGGCGACGGCGCGGCGGCCTATGAGGCGGCAAATGTGCATGTCAAGAATGCGGCGGCAATCGCCGAGGCGCTGCTCGCGGAACAGCAAGGCGCGAGGGCGGGGTAACAGTGCCGCCCGGAGCTGGCGCGAAACTAAAAAAGCCCCTCTCTTCAGACGAAATTAACCATGATGCGCACTGGTTGAATTCTTGGCCGCCGGCGCCCCGTTTTGCTCGCATTCCCGCGATCATGATGGGGGATGGATAAGGCAGGCATCGCATTCATGGCGCTGATACTCGTCCTCGTCTCTCTCGTGATGAGCATCCTTGCTGTCGACCGAGCGGAGTTGGAGACGCCGCCGGCCAGGGCGGCACTGGTTCCCACCAACTACCGGTGAGGCATCCTTCGCGCTGGAACAACGAGGTCTCCGGGTGAGTTGCTAGCCAATGCAACGATCCCCGGGAAACCTTCATGCGTCTCGTCCTGTTCGTAATCATCGCCTCGGTCATCAGCATACTTGCTTTCAAATATGCGGATAATTCCTTGGGCAATGCACCTGTCGCAGCAACAGCGGAAGAACTCTCTGAAGATTAGCAAAGCAGGCGCCAACCTGGGATTTATCACCGCTTTTCCGAACCGTACGCCGCTTCAGCAGAAGACGTGCGCCGTCGCCGGGTCGAAGCCGAGCCAGACGCTGTCGCCGCGGCTGAGGCTGGAAATCGCCTCGTGACCGAAGGGAAGGCGAACGGCCAGCGCGTCGCCCCTGGCGGTCTCGGTCGCGACATGGATGTTGTTGCCGAGAAAGGTGATGTCGCTGACCGTGACGGGCAGAGCCGTCGCGCCACCCGGCGCCGATCGCATCAGGCGCAAGCGTTCCGGCCGCAGCATAAGCGCCGCCTTGCCGCCGGCAACCGGCTTGCCATGCACCGGTACGTTCGGGATAACTGTCGTGCCGGCGAGCGCGATCTCCGCTTTGCCGTTTGCCGCCGTCACCAGATCGCAGGGCAGGAAATCGCTGTCGCCGATGAACTCGGCGACGAAGCGGGTTGCCGGATTGGCGTAGAGTTCCGGTCCCGTGCCGATCTGGTCGATCACCCCCTTTGAAAACACGGCGATCCGATCGGAGAGCCTGAGCGCCTCTTCCTGGTCATGGGTGACATAGAGGATCGTCACTTCCGTCTGCTGGTGGATGCGGCGGATCTCGTGTTGGATCTCCTCGCGCAGTTTCTTATCGAGCGCCGAAAGCGGCTCGTCCATCAAGAGCAGCGGTGGGTCATAGGCGAGCGCCCGCGCCAGCGCGACGCGCTGCTGCTGGCCGCCGGACATCTGTGCCGGCTTGCGGTCCTCGAAGCCTTCGAGCCGCACGAGCTTCAGCATGTCGCGCACCTTGGCATCGATCTCGGCCTTCGGCAGCCGCCTGACCTTCAGCGGGAAGGCGATGTTCTCGCCGACGGTGAGATGCGGAAACAGCGTGTAGCGCTGGAACACCATGCCGATATTGCGCTTGTGCGACGGCGTCGACAGCAGCGTTTCCCCGTTCAGCACGATGTCGCCGCGGGTCGGATCCTCGAAGCCAGCAAGAATATAGAGCGTCGTGCTCTTTCCCGAGCCGGAGGGCCCGAGGAATGTCAGGAACTCCCCCTGCGCTACGTCGAGATTGACGTCCTGAACGGCGGTGACGGGTCCATATTCCTTGCGGATGCCGCGGATTTGCAGGAAGGGTTTGCTCATGACTTCAATCCTTTGCGAACGATGGCGACGAGCACCATCAAAAGCACGGTGAGCAGGATGAGGAGGGTGGAGGCGGCGGCGACGACCGGCGTCAGATCCTGCCGCAACGTCGCCCAGACCTTGACGGGAAGCGTCTGCAGCGTGGGGCTCGCCATGAAGATCGCCACCACGACTTCGTCCCAGGAGGTGAGGAAGGAGAAGATCGCCGCCGAGAAGATGCCGTGGCTGATCGCCGGTAGCGTCACGCGGATCTTCGCCTCGAAGGGGGACGCGCCGCACAGCACGGCGGCGTCTTCGATCGACTTGTCGAAACCCTCGAGTGCACTGGTGATCGACAGAATCGAGAAGGGCAGCGCCAGCACCAGATGGGAAATGACGAAGCCGGTCAGCGTTCCATTGAGGCCGATCTGCAGGAAGAACGCGTAGAGCGCCACGGCGAGAACGACGACCGGCAGGATCATCGGCGTCAGGAATAGGGCTTTCAGCGCTTCGCGAAACATGAAGCGGCCGCGCGTCAGACCGAAAGAGGTGACGAGACCGACCAGGACCGAAAGGACCGTGACGATGATGGCGATCTGGAAGCTCGTCCAGGCGGACTCCAGCCAGCGGGGATCGGCAAACAGTTCCTGATACCATTTCAGCGTCCAGCCGGGCGGCGGAAAGATCAGCCATTGCGACGAGCCGAAGGAGAGCGCCGCGATGAACAGGATGGGCAGGAGCAGGAAGGCGGCCGTCAGCAATGTGATGCCGAGGAGAACCAGCTTCCACCGGCCGAGTCGGTCGAAATTCAGGAGCATGTCAACGCCCTCCCATCCGGTCGGTGCCGAAGAAGCGTAGCTGAACGGCATAGAGCGCGAGCGTGACGACCAGCAGCACCAGGGCCGCTGCACCGCCCATGCCCCAATTGACCAGAGACTGAACGAACTGCGCGATGAGTTCGGCGAGCATCATGTTCGCCGTCCCGCCGAGCAGCGCCGGCGTGACGAAGTAGCCGAGCGACATCACGAAGACCATCAGAGCGCCGGCCGCCATGCCGGGAATGGCGAGCGGCAGGAGAACCCGGACGAGGGCCTGCCAGCGATTGGCGCCGCAAAGCGCCGCCGCCTGCAAAACGGCCGGATCGATTTTCCGGATGACGCCATAGAGCGGCAGGATGATGAAGGGCAGCATGATATAGGTCATGCCGATCGTCACCCCCGTCAGGTTGTTGACGAGCGGCAGAGGCTTGTCGATCAGGCCCAGGCCGATCAGCAGCTTGTTGACGACGCCGGTGCGCTGCAGCAGCACCATCCAGGCATAGGTGCGTGCGAGGAGATTGGTCCACATCGACAAGAGCAGGATGGCGAAGACGACAGAAGCGAGGCGGCTCGGCATGATGGCCAGCGCCCAGGCGACGGGAAAGCCGATCAGCAGCGATACGAGCGTGACCAGGCCGGAAACGATGAAGGTATTTGCGAATATCCTGAGATAGGTGGAGGAGCCCAAGAGTTCGGCATAGTTACCGAGGCCCGGCACGGGCTCCGAGACGCTGCGCGCCAACAGGATGGCGACCGGCACGACGAAGAACAGGACCAGCAGGCCGAGCGCCGGCAAGGTCAGGTCGAAGTCGGTGAAGCGCAGGCGGTGTGCAGGGATCTTCGATCCTTCCGCCCTCGCGTCGGTACGCGACAACATGGCTGTGTCTCCCATTTCAGCTGCGCGAGGGACCTCCTCCTGCCCCTGCGCCGGATCGGCGGGGAGTACGGGCTGCGCACTCCCCGCCTCCTACATTTACTCTGCCTGCCAGGCGTACCAGCGCTCGCCGATTGCGTCGCGGTTCTCTGCCCAGTAGGTCATGTCGGCATTGACCTGGCTTGCCGTCTGCGCATCCGGCAATGTCTTCGCCAATTCCGGGTCCATCACCTTGGGAGAATCCAAGTTGATGGGCGCATAGCCGGTGGCCTTGGCGAGATCGGCTTGCGCCTGAGGCGAGGTAGCGAGCGCGATGAACTGCATCGCGGCTTCCTTGTTCTTTGCGCCCTTAGGCACGACGAGCGAGTCGGCGGCGGTAATGTTCTGCTCCCACGAGGTCTCGACATTGATGCCGCTCTGGGCGAGCGCCGTCATCCGGCCGTTCCAGAGACTGCCGAAGGGGGCCTCGGCGGAGGCGAGGAGCTGCTGCGACTGCGCACCGCCGGTCCACCAGATGATTTCCGGCTTGATCGTGTCGAGCTTCTTGAAGGCGCGGTCGAGATCGAGCGGATAGAGCTTGTCGGCCGGGACGCCGTCGGCGAGCAGCGCAGCCTCGATGACACCCGGGGCCGACCACTTGTAGAAGGCGCGCTTGCCGGGGAACTTCTCGATGTCGAAGAGATCGGCCCAGATCTTCGGGCAGGCCTCGACCGCATCCTTGTTGCAGCCGATGACGAAGGAATAATAGAAGCTGCCGACCGAATAGTCGGTGACGAAGCGCGGGTCGAGCTTCGTCTTGTCGATCACCGAAAAGTCGAGCTTCTCGAGCAGCCCGTTCTTGCCGGCCTGCGCCGCATAGTCGCCCTCGACGTCGACGACATCCCAGGTCACCGAGCCTGCCTCGACCATCGCCTTCAGCTTGCCATAGTCCGTCGGCCCGTCCTGCAGGACGTTGATGCCGGTCTTTTCCGTGAATTTCTCTGCCCAGGCGATTTTCTGCGCGTCTTGCGTCGTGCCGCCCCAGCTGGAAAAGACGAGATCGGCGGCCGTTGCCGGCATGGCCGTTGCGATGGTTGCGGCTGCAGCCGCCAAAGCGAGTATCTTCTTCATGTTCCCTTGCTCCGTGATCCGGTTTTGCTTGGTTGTTCTATGACACGCTGTCGCCCGTCGGCGAAAAGCGCGCCGCCTTCATGATCTTGTTCTCCGCGACTTCTATGAGGTCGCGTATCTTGGGGAGGAAAGCCCGCCAGGCCGGGTCTTCCATGAGTGCGGCCCGGCGCCTCTCGCGATCGTCGAGGCTCCGATAGGCCCAGATGTGCACGATCTCGTTGATCGGCCCGATCTCGGAGAAGAAATAGGCGACGAGCTCGCCGAGATGCTTCTTCTGGATCGCGATGCCCTCTTCCTCGACCACCTTCAGGTAGGCGGGGATGGCGCCGTTCTTCAGCCGATAGGTGCGGATTTCGTAGAACATCGCCGTCACCGCATCACGAAAGGATCGGGGATCGGCTCGTCCGAGGTCCTCAGCCACACCGTCTTCGTCCTCGTAAAGTCGAGCGCGGCCGCCATGCCGCCCTCGCGGCCGTGGCCGGAAAGCCCGAAACCGCCGAAGGGCGCGATCGGCGAAACCGCCCTGTAGGTATTGACCCAGACGATCCCGGCGCGGATCCCCTTCATCAGGCGGTGTGCACGGGTGAGGTCGCGGGTGAAGAGGCCGGCCGCGAGGCCGTAGCGGGTATTGTTGGCGAGTTCGAGCGCCTCCGCTTCCGTTTCGAAGGAAAGCACGGAAAGGACGGGACCGAAAAACTCCTCATCAAGTGACGGCGAAGCACTGCCGTCGCAATCGAGAATGGTCGGCCGGTAATAGTAGCCGGCGCCTTCGGGGGCCGTGCCGCCCGTGACCAGCTTGGCGCCGGCGGCAAGCGAGCGCTCGACCAGCGCCTCGATATGATCGCGCTGACGGCGGGTCGCGAGTGGCCCGACCTCGGTCGCCATGTCGAGAGGGCTGCCGATCCGGACCGCTTCGGCCTTTGCGTTGAGGATGTCGAGGAAGCGGTCCTTGACGCTTGTCTCGACGATCAATCGCGAGCCGGCGACGCAGCTCTGGCCGGTCGCCGCGAAGATGCCGGCGACCTGGGCATTGGCCGCACTCTCAAGATCAGCATCGGCAAAGACGATGAAGGGCGACTTGCCGCCGAGCTCAAGCGAGGTCGAGGCGAGGTTCTCCGCCGAATTGCGTACCACATGACGCGCCGTCTCCGGCCCGCCGGTAAAGGCGATATGATCGACCTTCGGATGGCGGCTGAGCGCCGCACCGCAGGCGGGGCCGAAGCCGGTGATGATGTTGACGACGCCGGCCGGGAAGCCCGCCTCGTGGATGAGCCGGGCAAATTCAAGGACCGGCGCCGGCCCGTCTTCCGAGGCCTTCACTACCATGGTGCAGCCGGCCGCCAGCGCCGGGCCGATCTTCACCGCCGACAGGAACAGCTGGCTGTTCCACGGCACGACCATAGCGACGACGCCGATCGGTTCGCGGCGCAGCCAGACATCCATGTCCGGCTTGTCGATCGGCAGATAGGAACCCTCGATCTTGTCGGCGATCCCGGCGTAATAGCGATAATATTCCGCGACATAGGCAATCTGCGCCGAGGTCTCGCGGATGATCTTGCCCGTGTCCCGCGTCTCCAGTTCGGCCAGTTTCTGGGCATTCTCGGCGACGAGGTCGGCAAGCTTGTAAAGAAGCTTGCCTCGCTGGGTGGCGGTCAGCTTGGACCACGGTCCCGCGGAAAGGGCCCTATGGGCCGCCTCGACAGCGCGATTGACATCGGCTTCGCGCGCTTCCGGCATCTCCGCCCAGGCGGCACCCGTCGCCGGGTCGATGCTTTCGAAGCGGGCTTCGCCGTCTGCAAATTCGCCATCGATATAGCACTGGAAGCGCTGCATGTGCCCTACTCCGCAAATGCCGGCATGACATCGGCGATGAAGCGCTCAAGCGAGCCCTTCTTGCGCTCGAAGCTCATGCCGGTATCGATCCAGAAGGAATATTCGTCGTAACCCATCGCCTGATAGGTCTTCAGGCGGGCGATGACTTGATCGGCCGTGCCGACCGCGAGGTTCTTGCGCATCACCTCGGGCGAGATCAGCGCATTCTCAGCCATTTCCTCTTCGGAAATCGTCTTGATCAGCCCCTGCCGGATAGGCTTTTCGTTTTTGAACCAGGCGAAGAAATAGTTGTAGTAGACGCTCATCTCCCTTGCGGCCTGTTCGAGATCAGCCTCGTCCGTGCCGACATAGGCGTGCTGCAGCAGCATGATCTTCGGGCGCTTGATCTCCGGGTTCTGGGCGCAGGCCGCCTCGAAACGCTCCATCAGGCTGGCGATCTCGCCGTCGCCGTTCCAAAGCGGTGTGACCTGTACGTTGCAGCCATTGGCGACCGCGAATTCATGGCTGTTGGGATCGCGCGCCGCCACCCAGATCGGCGGATGCGGCGCCTGCATCGGCTTCGGCGCCGAGGTCGTCGACGGAAAGGTCCAGAACTCGCTCTCATGCGCGTAGTCGCCTTCCCACAGGCCCTTGATGGCGGGGATGAGCTCGCGCATCCGCTGGCCGGCGCCCCAGGCGTCCAATCCGGGGGCGAGCCGCTCGTATTCGAAACTATAGGCGCCGCGGGCAATGCCGATGTCGAGCCGACCGTCGCTGATGATGTCGGTCATCGCCGCTTCGCCGGCGAGCTTGATCGGGTGCCAGAACGGCGCGATCACAGTGCCGGTGCCGAGCCGGACATTTTTCGTGCGGCGGGCGAGATCGGCGAGGCTGAGGAAGGGATTGGGCGCGATCGTGAAGCTCATGCCATGGTGCTCACCGGTCCAGATCGCATGCATGCCGCCCTTGTCGGCGATTTCACAAAGCTGGATGAACTCGCGATAGAGGCTCTCGTCCGACTGTCCGGGATTGAGCCGCTCGAGATGCACGAAAAGCGAGAATTTCATGGATCAGGCCTTTCTGGCATAGGGGTGAACCTTGCCCTGTTTCTCATCCCCGACGTAAACGCCGAAGTTGCCGAGCGCGCTCTCGGCGGCAAAGCGCCTCAGGAGATCGGCCGTGGCGGAGTTGTCCATCGCGTCGAGCGGCAGGTCCGCAATCGGGACGAACCGCCCCGCCTTGGTGTCGCCGGGCTCGGCGGCGGCCCGATAGACGATGTGCTGGTGGCCGGTCGTCTTGTTGTCGTAGACCGAATAGAGAAATCCGACCTCGATCGCCAATTCCGTCGTGTTCGTCAGATGATCTTGCAGCGCCGCCAGCGGCTCACCGCCCTTGAGCTCCATCTGTGGCAGGCGCCAGTGGCCACCCGCCTCCGGGATCAAGAGGACGGCGCCGGCGCGCTCGACGACGGCGGCAATCAGCGGCACGCCCTCCGCGGCGGCCGACACCGCCTTGCCGGACAGACCCGGCGTGATGTAACTGCCGCGTGCGAAGCCGAGCCCGGCCATGACACCGTTCTCGAAGGCCTCGACGCGGCCGATCAGTATGGCGTGGTCGCCGGCGTCGACGATCTCGTTCGTCGAGCAGTCGAACCAGGCACTGACGCCGGCGAGAATCGGAGCGCCGTATGGCCCATGCAGCCATTCGACCGTCGCGAAACGATCCTCCACCGGTTTGGCGAAGGTGTTGGAAACGGTCATCTGCTTTTCCGACAGGACGTTGACGGCAAAGCCCTTGGCGCCCGTCATCGTCGCGAAATTGCGGGAGGTCTTGGCGATGCAGACGAGCAGCAGCGGCGGATCGATCGACACGGAAGCGAAGGAGTTGGCGGTAAAGCCGATGGGATTTCCAGAGGCGTCCTTCGCCGTGACCACCGTCACGCCGGTCATGAACGAACCGAAGGCGTCGCGCAGCGCGCGGGGGTCCAAAGAAGCTGTGTTCATGACCTCTCCCCTTCCCTTGAAAGCCAGTCTTCGAGGATTGCATTGACCGTGTCGGGCGCCGTCAGATTGACCATGTGGCGGTGCCCTTCAATAATTCGCGCCCAGCCGCACGGCGCCGCGGCGGCCATGGCGTGCGCCATTTCCGGCGTCGAGTTCGGATCCTCCGAGCCGGTCAGGAACAGGGCCGGGCAACGAACCTCGGGCCAGCGTGGGGCATAGACGGCATCGCCATGCGCGAAGGCGCTATAGGCCGTCGCATAGCCTTCAGGATCAACGGCCTGCAGCCAGCCTCGCGTCAGTTCGTAGACCGACGCGGTTCCACTATCCTCGCCGAACCAGCGTTTCAGCGGCCCGTCGACGTCGACGGCGCCCTTGCCGATCATCTGGGCCCGGGCGACGACTGCCGCCTTCGCATCGGCATCACGCAAGTATACGCCATTCAGAAGCGCCGCGCGGCGGATGCGCGTGCCAAAGGTTACGGCCGCGCCACCGGCGATCAGGGCGCCCATCGAATGGCCGGCGAGATTGACACGCGCGAGTTTCAGGTCATCAAGAAAGACGCCCAGCCAGGCGACGAAATCCTCGAGCTTGGCGCCCGGAGCCAGCCTGTCGCTCTTGCCATGGCCCGGCATGTCGACGGCGATGACCCGGCACCGGCCAGACAAGGCGGCAACCTGCGGCGCCCAGGCCTCGAGCCGCATGCCTACCCCGTGGACGAGGACAAGCGGTTCGCCATGGCCGGTCTCCACATAGGCGGCGCCATGTGCGGTTCGCACTCGCCCGGCACCCAGGCCAGCAAATTCCGTTCGCTCTGACTGAAGCATCGCCGCGGTCCAATAGAGAGGCGTCAAACGCCGGCCGGGTTGGCGACGTCCTGCCCGAGATCCTTCAGATCCTGATAGCGGTCGCCGATCCGGTGATGCGGACGTCCGCCGACCGAGGCGCCGAGCGCAACGACGATCTCGTTTGCCGCCGGGGCGTCGGCAATAGAAGTCTGGATGGTGAGATAATGGGAGCGGCGTCCTTCGTCGTTCTTGTCCATGAGGGGGATCATCAAGGGTGCGTTTGCCGGTCCGCGCGTATTGCAGAAGGCCAGATAGGATTTGGCCCCGACAGCCTGGCGGTAGTGATTGCCGAAGCGCAGCGTGTGGATCAGTGCCGAGGCATGCTCGACCTCGCCGTCGAGACCGACGATGGCCGACTTACCATAGGCCTCGACCGCCTCGCCCGAGCCGACGGCGTCGATGATCATCTTCGTCAGCAGCTCGCCGAGAACCGGGGCAGCGGCGTGGATCTCCGGCTTCAGGTTCTCGACATAGCCCACACCCGCCCAGGGGTTCTTCACGACGGCGATGGCCGAATAGAGCTTCAGCGGCGCCGGCGCAGCCTTGCCGCCTTCGATCAGCATCGTCTCCACCTGCAGCAGGGTCTTGCGGATTTCGATGGGCATCGCCGCCTCCTTGATATCTCTATTACATACTATGGTATGCCATAATACCGCAGAGTCAAGCGGCGTTTTCAAACGCGCAAAGCCGAAGCCATTCAGCAGCCTGGAACGAAAAACCCCGCTCGTTGCCGAGCGGGGTTGAGTCGGTTGGCGATACGTTTCCTTGCCGTCAGCCCATTCGCTCGGACGCATAGCTCCCAGGGCTCGGCGGAAACACCACGACGCGGTTGCCGTTGATGAAGGTGCGGTGATGGATATGGGCGTGCACGGCGCGCGCCAGCACCTGGCTCTCGACGTCACGGCCGATCGACACATAGTCCTCGGCCGACTGCGCATGGGTGATGCGGGCGATGTCCTGCTCGATGATCGGGCCCTCGTCGAGATCGGCGGTGACGTAGTGCGCCGTCGCACCGATCAGCTTGACGCCGCGCTCATAGGCCTGCTTGTAGGGATTGGCGCCCTTGAAGGACGGCAGGAAGGAGTGGTGGATGTTGATAATCTTCCCCGACATCTTCTTGCAGAGCGCGTCGGACAGAACCTGCATGTAGCGGGCCAAAACGATCAGCTCGGCGCCGGTCTGCTCGACGATCTCCAGAAGCTGGGCTTCGGCCTTTGGCTTGTTCTCCTTCGTCACCTTGATGCAGTGGAAGGGAATGTCGTGGTTGACGATGACCTTCTGGTAATCGAAGTGGTTGGAGACGACGCCGACGATGTCGATCGGCAGCGCGCCGATCTTCCAGCGGTAGAGCAGGTCATTGAGGCAATGGCCGAAACGCGACACCATCAGCAGCACCTTGGTGCGTTCCGCCTGGTCATAGAGCGCCGTTTCCATGGCGAACTTTTCGGCGATTGGCTTCAACCCCTCCTCGAGTGCGGCACGGCCGACGCCCTCTTCCGAAATGAAGGAAATGCGCATGAAGAACAGGCCGGTTTCAAGATCGTCGAATTGCGAGCTGTCGATGATGTTGCATCCCTGCTCGGCGAGATAGGCGGAAAGCGCCGCGACGATGCCGCGGGTGGATTTGCAGGTTACCGTCAAGACATAGCTGTTCATCATTTGTCCTTAGCTGTCGCATCATTGGGCGTTGCGCCCATTTGCTTCCCTACTGCATGTTCCTTAAATCGATCTCGATTCAAGGACAAAGACATGCAGCAATTCAAGGTGCTAGCGACCTTTGCGCGTCTGATAACACGCGCGGTGCTGTAAACCGGAGCCAATTAAAGGATAATTCCTGCAGCAATTGAAAGTGCTGCAGCGACCTTTTGCGTCTGAAACGACGCAACGGCGCTGTCACGATCATCTTACGCGGAACGCCGCGTGCTCCTGCTTATCGATCTTGCCGAGGAATTCCTTCAACTCCGCCGGCTCGATACCGACCAGATGTGCCTTCTCCGGGTAGGCGCCGGAGCGGACATCCTCGGCATATTCTCGGAAGGCGGCGATACGCTCCCGCTGCAGCCGCTCGAATTCGGCGGCAAAGTTGCGATAGACCTTGGCATGGCGGGGATAATGGCCGCGGTTCTGCCCGAGCACGTCTTCGGCAAAGAGATACTGGGCATCGCATCCGGTGCCCGCTCCCATCGAAAGCATCAGCAGCGAGGTGCGCTCAGAAATCGCGGCCGCCACTTCTCCCGGCACAACCTCCATCTCGGCCGAAAAGGCGCCCGCCTCTTCGAGCGCCTTCACCTGGCGCCAGATCTCGAGCGCGCTCGCCGCCGTCTTGCCGACAGCGCGGAAGCCGCCGGTCCAGGTGGCCTTTGACGGGATCAGCCCGACATGGCCGCAGACCGGGATGCCTTCCTCGCGCAGCCGCTTGACCGTCGAAAGGCCGGCCGCACAATAAACGGCATCGCCGCCCGCCCGCATCGCCTGGAACGCGCCGCGCAGATAGTCTTCGGCGGTGACAAAGTCGCCATATTCGAGGCCGGGAAAGGCAAAGACCGTCGGCGCCGCCTCGCGGAATTCCGGTCCCAGCAGCGCCGGCGGAACGGATACGAGGTCGATGCCGGCCTTCTCGGCGGCTTCGGCCTCCTCCAGCGTCACGACGCGCAGCATGGTGAGTTGTCGCTTGCCCTTGATCGACAAGAGATCGGCAACGGTCGGGCGACGGTGTTTCATGGAAATCTCCGGTGAATGCTTGGAAGGGGGCGAACTGCAGCGGCCGTCAGGCCGCCAGCAGCGTCTTCAGCTTGGTTTCGGGCGAGGAAAGCGCCGCCGGGTCGGGCCTGCTGCCGGCGGCGATCAGCATTTCGGCGAGGCGAATGTCGCGGGCGACCGCGTTGCCTGGCCCGATGCCGCTTGCGGCAATCAGCCGGCCTTCGCCATCGAGATGAAAGAGAACGAAGCCGCCGTCCGTCAGATCGCGCCGTACTGTCGTCGCGGCGCCGTCGGCAAGGCCGGCGATCTGCAGGGTCAGCTCATATTGATCCGACCAGAACCACGGCACGCTTGCGACAGGCTCGGCCAAACCCATGAGATTGGCCGCAGCGAGCGTCCCCTGATCCTGCGCGTTTCGCCAGGCTTCGAGGCGCACCCGCCGCCCGTCATAGTGCGACAGGGGAAAGGAACAGCAATCGCCGGCCGCATAGATGTCGGGGTCCGATGTCCGCAGCGTCTCATCGACCGCGATGCCGTTTTCGATCAGAATGCCGGCGGCTTCCGCAAGCTCGGTATTCGGGACCGCGCCAATGCCGACGACGATCAGGTCGGCGAGCCTGCTGGTGCCGTCGGCGAAGAGCACCCTTGCGCCGCCGTCATCCGCCTCGAGCGCGGCGATGCGCCCGCCGCATACGATCTCGACACCTTCCTGCCGATGTCGCTCGGCAACGACATCCGCGATTTCCTGCGGCACGCCGCGCGATAGGACGCGCGGCAGGCCCTCGATGAGCACGACGTCGGCGCCGAGCTTGCGGGCCGTCGCGGCAAGCTCGAGGCCTATGAAGCCGCCGCCGATGATGGCGAGCTTTCGGCCGGGTATCAGCGCCCTGCGGATCGCCAGAGCGTCGGCGTGCGTCCGGAGCATCCGGATGCGCTCGGCGTTTTCGCTCATGCCCGGAAGGGCGCGTGGCCGGGCGCCGGTCGCGAGCAGCAGCCGATCATAGTCGATCGCACGGCCGCCTTCGACGCGCACAGCTTTTCGCCGTCGGTCGATCGCCTCGACCGCGACGCCCGTCACCACGGTGATGCGCGCCTCTTCGTAACGCTCGAGGCCGGCCACATATTTCGGCGGCTCGGCCCCGACGAGCCCGTCCTTGGAAAGCGGCGGACGCTCATAGGGGAGATGCGACTCGGCGCCGATCAGCGTGATTTCGCCTTCGAAACCCTTTTCCCTGAGAGCAAAGGCCGCCCTTGCCCCGCATTCGCCGGCGCCGACGATAACGATATGGCTCATGTTCTCCTCCCCTCGCCCCTGAAGCGTCAGGAAATCGCGATAAAGACGCTGCCGGCCTCGACCTTGACCGGATAGGTCGTGAGATTGACGCAGACGGGCGCGCCCTTGGCCTGGCCGGTCTTGTAGTTGAAGCGGCCGTTGTGCTTCGGACATTCGATGATATCCTCCATCACCAGCCCGTCGGCGAGGTGGATCTGCTCATGCGTGCAGAGCCCATCGGTGGCAAAATATTCGTCATCGGGGCTGCGGTAGACGGCAAAGGTGCGCCCTTCATGGTCGAAACGAATGACGTCTTCCTCGTCGATTTCGTCGGCGGCACAGACCTCGACCCAGTTCGAGCTCATGGGTTTCCTCCATTCAGTCGTTTGTTCTGATTTGCGGGATCGCCTGCCGCTCACTCGGCGGCCTGGCTTCCCGGTCGTTGTGGAATTCTTCGCGATAGGGCTTTGCCGTCGGCGGCAGTTCGCGCTTCAGGAAATAATCCTCGTTACGCAGCTGCCGGAGGAAGGCCGGGATCATTTCGCGATAGCCGTCGAGGATCGATGGGTTCGCCGCCGGCAGGTCGTGCTTGATCATCGCGTGCAGCCTCGGCAGCGCGTGATAGGGCACCATGGGGAACATGTGATGCTCCACATGGTAGTTCATGTTCCAGTAGATGAAGCGGCTCACCGGATTCATGTAGACGGTGCGGCTGTTCAGCCGGTGGTCGATGACATTGTCGGCAAGGCCGCCATGCTGCAGCAGGCCGGTCAGCACGTGATGCCAGGCGCCGTAAAGCCGCGGCAGGCCGATCAGCATCAAGGGCAGTATCGAGCCGAGATAGACCGAGAGACCGGTGGTCGCCAGATAGATGGCAAGCCAGATGCGGGCGACGAGAATCGCCTTCGACCGTTCCATTTCCGGAATGAAGGTCTTTTCCGCCGCGCTGATTACCCCGAAAGCGTTGCGCAGCATGTCGATCATGGCATACCAGACATCGATGAGGCCGAAGAAATTGAGCACGAGGCGGATCAGATCCGGGGGGCGCATGACGGCGATTTCCGGGTCGCGGCCGACAATGACCGTGTCGGTATGGTGGCGCGTATGGCTCCAGCGCCAGGTCACCGGATTACGCATGATCATGAAGCAGGCGATCTGGTAGACGGCGTCGTTCATCCACATCGTCTTGAAGGCGGTGCCGTGGCCGCATTCGTGCCAGCGGCTGTCGGAGGCCGAGCCGTAGAGGACGCCGTAGGCGAGGAAAAACGGAACGGCGAACCAGGTGCCCCAAAAATAGATGCCGAGCGCACCGAGAATAAGCATGCTGCCGAGCCAGACCGCGGTGTCCCGAATGGCCGGACCATCTTCGCGCTTCATCAGTTCCTTCATCTGCTTGCGCGGAATTTCGGTGTGGTACCACTCGGCCGCGGCGAGGCCGTTGGCCACCGCGGCTTGGGCATCGCGGCCCAGCAGGCTGTAATCTCGTTTCGTCGGACCTGTCGTCATTCCCTGCCTCCCGAAGAGCGCTTCCAATTGCGCCTTCATCTGAAGCGAGGAGAATAAGTTGACTTTTGCCAGCTCTCAATGCAGTCATGATATATTCTCTCAAAAAACATCATAATCGCAACCTCATTCGTGAGGTAATGCTGTCAGGGAGGCGGAGATGAGCAGCAGGCCGACGATCGCGGATCTGGCGCGGGCCGCGGGGGTTAGCGTTGCGACGGTGGACCGGGTGCTGAACGGACGCCACCCGGTGCGCGAGGAGACGGCGCGGCGCGTCTATGACGCGGCAAAGGAAATCGGCTACCATGCCGTCGGACTGCTGCGGCAACGGGTTTTCGAGGATCTGCCGCAATACCGCCTGGGTTTTCTCCTGCAGAAGCCGCAGCAAGCCTTCTATCAGGCGGTCGCCCGGGAGATGGAGAATGCGGCGCTGTCGCTGACCAACGCGCGGGTCATCCCGCAGATCGACTTCGTCGCCAATTCGACGCCGGCAGGGATTACCGAAAAACTCAAGACAATGGCGGCACGCAACCAGGCAGTCGCCTTCGTCGCCCCCGACTACCCGGCCGTCACTGCCGCGGTCGAGGAACTGAGAGAGCGCGGCATTCCGACGTTCTCGCTGCTGTCCGATTTCGCGTCTGGCGTGCGCGAGGGCTATATCGGTCTCAACAATCAAAAGGTTGGAAGAACCGCCGCCTGGATGATAGCCAAGGCGGCGAAACGCCCCGGAAAGGTCGCCGCCTTCATCGGCAGCCACCGCTTCCTCGGCCATGAACTGCGCGAAATCGCCTTCCGCTCCTATTTTCGCGAAAAGGCACCTGAGTTCGAAGTGCTGGACACGATGGTCAACCTCGACACCGCCGAGATTACTCACGAGGCGACACTCGACCTCCTGAAACGTCACCCCGACCTTCTCGGCTTCTACGTCTGCGGCGGCGGCATGGAGGGGGCGATTTCGGCGATCCGAGAGGAGAAGCTCGTCGGCAAGCTGCTCGTCGTCGTCAACGAGCTGACACCGGAATCGCGCGCCGCCCTTGCCGACGAAGCGGTGATCATGGCAGTCGCCACACCGGTCCAGACGCTGGCGCGGGAGACGGTCCGCCTGATGATCGGTGCGATCGACCGGGGTACCGCCGGCGTTCCAGGGCAGACCATCCTGCCCTTCGACATCTACACGCCGGAGAATATCTGACCGCCAGGCCTAGTTCTGCGCCGAGCGCCGAATTGCGTGCGGTGCATCGGAAACAGGTGAAGCAACGCGGGAACATCGCCCTGCCCCTCACGTTGTAAGTCACGCCGCCACCGGACAGATGCGGGCGAGCTTCACAAGGAGGTTGCGTGGGTAGATCCGCGAACGAAAAGCGAAATGGGTTCCCGCTCATCCATGGTGCCGGCGATCTGCCGTCCGTCACTGTCGACGATTACAATATGGGACTTCGTTCCGGCGACGGCTTCCTGGGCGACAGGGCCAACAAATTCGCCTTCCAGGAGAAGCTCGATGCCTGGCGCAAGCGTGTCCGCAGAGGCGGTGAAGACCCGCTCGGCAAGACGCCGACCGGCGACCTGTCGAAAAAGCAGGTCGACGCATTCCTGCTCGGCGACGACAAGGAGGCGGCCGCCCTGGTCATGGGAGCGGTCAATGAATTTGCCGGTGAACTTGCCGGCGTTCTCGGTAAATTCCTGCAGCAGAAGAGCTGGAAGAATACCGAGCGCGTGGTGATCGGCGGCGGTTTCCGTGGAAGCGCCGTCGGTGAACTGGCCATTGCCCGGGCAATGGTGCTGTTGAAAGCCGAGGGTCTGAGGATCGAGCTCGCGCCCATTGTCCACCATCCGGACGATGCGGGGCTCATCGGCGCCGCTCATCTGATGCCCGGCTGGATGCTCAAGGGCCACAGGGCCATTCTTGCCATCGACATCGGCGGCACCAACGTGCGCGTGGGCATCGTCGAGCTGCGCCTGAAGGAAGGGACCGACCTCTCGAAGGCCGCGGTCTGGAAGTCGGATATCTGGCGGCATGCGGACGACAAGCCCAATCGAAGCGCGACGATCGAGCGGCTCATCGCCATGATCGAGAAGCTTGCCGCAAAGGCGGCCAAGGCGGGCCTCGCGCCGGCACCGGTGATCGGAGTGGCTTGCCCCGGAGTAATCAATGACGATGGATCGATCCTGCGCGGCGGCCAGAACTTGCCGGGCGGCAACTGGGAGAGCGAGCACTTCAACCTGCCCGTCGCGCTCAAGCGAGCCATTCCGCAAATCGGCGAGGAGGAAACCTTCGTCATCATGCACAACGACGCCGTTGTTCAGGGTCTCTCGCAGATACCCTTCATGCAGGACGTTTCCGACTGGGGAATTCTGACGATCGGCACCGGCCTCGGCAACGCCCACTTCAGCAACAAGGCTGATAACTGCGACCCGTCCTGAACCGCGCCAGCTCTGACGCCACAGCACGCAGCGGTTGCCTTTCCCGCCAGGTTTCCTAGCTACGGACACGTCAACGCTTTGAAGGAAACGCACTGAATGAGCCGGAATGGCCTCTATCTCATCATCACTCTTCTCGCCGTGGTCGCTGTCGGACTGGGCATCTACGTCTACCGCGAAGAAAACCAGCCAGGTATCGAGATCAAGATTGGCGAGCAGGGTATTTCGGTCGAGGAGAATTGACCTACCTGTGCCTCAAGCGGAGGTCTGGCGACCCCGTCCCCGCACGCAAGACATCGACCGTCCGATGCAGGCCAGCCTCGCTAAGCGCGACTTCGCAGCACCTCATCGCGCGTGGCCCCCTCGCCTACAATGATAGTGTAGTGCAAGCTATGATGCTGCCGCCGACTCGCCGCAGCTGGCGCTGGTGTTTCTCATCTTATCCGCTGGAGCCGCCATGTTCGACCTGATCATTCGTAACGCCAATCTGCCGGACGGGCGCAGCGGCATCGATATCGGCATCCAAGGCGAAAGGATCGCCGAGGTGGCGGCGAAGATCGAAGCGTCGGGCAAGGAGGAGATCGACGCGACCGGCCGGCTCGCCACGCCGCCCTTCGTCGATCCGCACTTTCACATGGACGCGACGCTGTCGCTCGGGCTGCCGCGCATGAACCGCTCCGGCACGCTGCTCGAGGGCATCGCGCTCTGGGGCGAACTGCGCCCCACTCTGACGCGCGAGGCACTGATCGAAAGGGCCCTGCGCTATTGCGACCTGGCGGTCTCGCAAGGGCTCCTCGCCATTCGCAGCCACGTGGACATCAGCGATCCGCGGCTGGTTACCGTCGAGGCGCTGCTCGAAGTCCGCGAAAGGATCGCGCCCTATATCGACCTGCAGCTCGTCGCCTTCCCGCAGGACGGCTACTACCGCTCGCCCGGCGCCGTCGACGCGTTGAACCGGGCGCTCGACATGGGCGTCGACATCGTCGGCGGCATTCCGCATTTCGAGCGCACCATGAGCGACGGGACGGCGTCGGTGGAAGCGCTGTGCCGGCTCGCCGCCGAGCGCGGAATGCCCGTCGACATGCATTGCGACGAGACCGATGATCCGATGTCGCGTCATATCGAAACGCTGGCAGCGCAGACGATCCGCTTCGGCCTGAAGGGCCGGGTGGCGGGATCGCACCTCACCTCGATGCATTCGATGGACAACTACTACGTTTCGAAACTCGTCCCGCTGATGGCGGAGGCCGAGATCAACGTCATTCCCAATCCGCTGATCAACATCATGCTGCAGGGCCGGCACGACACCTATCCGAAGCGTCGCGGCCTGACGCGCGTGCGCGAGCTGATGGAGGCCGGCCTCAACGTCTCCTTTGGCCACGATTGCGTCATGGACCCCTGGTACTCGATGGGCTCCGGCGACATGCTGGAGGTCGGGCATATGGCGATCCACGTCGCCCAGATGGCCGGGATTGACGACAAGCGGAAGATCTTCGACGCGCTGACCGTCAATTCGGCGAAGACGATGGGCCTCGAAGGCTATGGTCTCGACAAGGGCTGCAACGCCGACCTCGTCATTCTCCAGGCACGCGATACGCTGGAGGCCCTGCGGCTGAGGCCGAACCGGCTCGCCGTGATCCGTCGCGGCAAGGTCATCGCCCGCACGCCGCCACGGCTAAGTGAGCTGCATATCGAGGGACGACCTTCGGCCGTCGATGCCGCCAATTATGCGCCATGGTCCGGGGACTGACGTCTCCTGCGAGTGCCGCTACTGCGCGACCGCTCGCCTCGGCGAACTTGCCATCAGCCGCGCATAGGCGATCGCCGAAAGCATGTTGACGTGGTTCGCCTTGCCGGTGCCGGCGATGTCGAAAGCAGTTCCGTGATCGACGGAGACGCGGTCGATCGGCAACCCGAGCGAGACGTTCACCGCCGTATCGAAGGCGACGAGCTTGATCGGGATGTGTCCCTGGTCGTGATATTGCGCGATGATGAGGTCGAAGGCGCCGTTATAGGCGCGCGCGAAGACGGTATCGGCCGAGATCGGGCCGGAAACGTCGATGCCCCTGGCCCTGGCCAGTTCGACGGCGGGCGCCAGGAAGCGGGTGTCCTCGTCGCCGAAGAGACCATTCTCGCCGCAGTGCGGGTTGAGGCCGGCGACGGCGATGCGCGGCTTCATACCAAGTCGCAGGAAATGATTGTGGCCGGCCTCGATCGTCGCCAGCACCCGCTCGACCGTCGCGCGCGCGATGGCGCCGCGCAGCGACACGTGAGTCGACACGTGGATGGTGTTGAGCCGCTCGGAAGCAAGCAGCATGAAGGAGCTTTTCGAGCCGGTCAGGTGGGCGAGCAGACCGGTGTGGCCGTCGAAATGATGGCCCGCGAGATTCATCGCCTCCTTGTTGATCGGCGCCGTCACGATGCAATCGGCCTCGCCCGCCGTCGCCATTTCAACGGCGCGGCGGATATAGCGCACCGAGGCCTCGCCCGCCGTGGCGCTCACCTTGCCGATCTCCGGCAAGGGCGCGTCGATCGGCACCTCCTCGACCAAAACGGCGCCGTCCGTCGGGTGCGACGCGAAGTCGACAGCCGCGGATGTGGCGCGATTCGCCCGTTCCAGCGCCTCGATATTGCCGACGACGATAAAGCTCGCGAGCTCCTTGCGCGGCAGCGAGGCGAGCGCCTTGACGATCACCTCCGGCCCCACGCCGGCCGGATCGCCGAGCGTGATTGCGACGCGGGTGTCCTTGCCCATGGTTTTCTCCCTGTGCCCCGCCTAGAAGGCCGCTTCATAGATTGTGAGAATGTCGGCGCGCGACAGGTCGCGCGGATTGTTGTCGAGCAGCCGCCGGATGGCGAAGGCATCGTCGGCCATCGTGCCGAGGTCGTTGGCAAGCACGCCGAGCTGCCTGAGCTTCATTTCGATGCCGAGCGCGGCGCAGAACCCATGCGCGGCATCGAAGACCGAGTCGACGCGCTCCGAGGCAGGCAGGCCGAGCGCCTCGAGCACCGCCCTCGTCTTGTCCGGCACGGCCGGCGTGTTGAAGGCGAGCACATGCGGGAAGATCAGCGCATTGGCGGCGCCATGGGCGACGTGCCAGCGCGTGCCGAGCGGATAGGCAAGCGCATGCCCGCCGGCCGTATTCACCGGGCCGAGGCAATAGCCGCCGTAAAGCGAGGCGAGCGACAGCCCGGCGCGGGCCTCCGCATCATTGCCGTCGCGGACGGCGCGGGCGAGATAGCGGCCGACAAGCCGCACGCCTTCGATCGCATAGATGTCGATGGCGGCATGGGCCTTGCGGTTGGTGAAGGCCTCGACGCAATGGGCGAGCGCATCCACGCCTGTTGCCGCGGTCACCTTCGGCGGCACTGTGAAGGTGAGCACCGGGTCGATGACGGCGATATCGGCGAGCATATGGATGCTTTCGACGGCGAGCTTGGCTGTCGTCTCCGGGTCGGTGACGAGAGCGCGAATTCCCGCCTCGCTGCCGGTTCCGGATGTGGTCGGCACCTGGGCAAGCGCGGCTTTGCGCGGGCCCGCGACCTTGCCGGCTCCGACGACTTCGGCAAGCCGCTGCGGCGAGCCGGCAAGAACCGCCGCAAGCTTGGCGAGGTCCATGGCGCTGCCGCCGCCGAAGCCGACGATCAGATCGGCCCTGGCATCCTCCGCTGCCGAGAGCACACGCTCGAGATCGCTCGTATCCGGCTCGGCCTTGACCTCGCCATAGACGGTCACCTCGCCAGCGAGCCCGAGAACTTCAGTCCGCGTTGCGTTGAAGGCATCGGAAATCACGAGGACACGGCGGTATCCCTTGCTGGCGGCCCATGTGCCGAGCCTTGCCGCCACACCGGTGCCGAATTCGATCGGGCCTGGTCTCACCATGGAAATGGGCGTTTCCAGATTGCTCATCCGCTCGATCCTCCCTGAACCCGGCGCCGCAAGTACGACAAGATGTAAAGTTGTTATCCTTTATGTCGCCCTATGGCAAGAGCCGTGACCGCTCTTTTGTCCGTGACATGTTCTTTGCTGCTTCACCGTGGCCGATGACGACGCCGGACGGTTACCGCTACCGCTTTGTAAATAAAACGCAATTCCTTTTCGCGCGCTGCGGCGTCCGCCAGCGCACAGCGATTGACCCTGGCAAGCCAGCGATGCGATGGCAGCAGCTACACTTGTCAATTCTGGGCCGCAGCCGGTCAGCCGGACGCCAGTTCACCCGGCATTTTCGAGGAAGCCTGGCTCCAACCGGACGTATTTGATCGCCCGACGAAAGTAGGTGTAGGCGACGTGCAGCCGGCCCTCGGCGTCCTCAACGATCGACGGATAGGAGAATTCGCGATTGAGCGAATCCTTCGAGTTGTTGCTGAGGCAATAGCCATCGCCCGTGTCGAGATCGATGCGGCGCGGGAAGGTTCGGCCGCCGTCCGTCGAAAAAGCCAGGCTTAACGGCGCGCGCGGCACGCCCCAGACGGCCGGACGGGCGGAGACGACCTCATTGGCGGAAGCGCCCTCCTCGCCGCCGTCGATCTCGTCATAAAGCGAGTGCCGGCGCGCATCCGACATGGACGCATTGCTATGGTTGTAAACCATTGTAATGGCGCCGTTTTTTGTGCGAATGGCCTGGATCGACGAATTGTTGTTCGGCAGGTCGACCGCTTCCGGCGCCGTCCAGTTGAGCCCCGCATCGTCCGACTGGCTTCTGAGCACATGGGTCGCAAAACGGTTGCGATAGAAGGCGATCATCGTGGCACCGTCGGCCGGAACGATGTTCATGTGAACCGCGCCGATGCTGTCGGGCACGTCGGACATCGTCCAGCTCCTGCCCTCGTCGCGCGAAATCAGCACGGCGGCGCGATCGACGTCGCCGGTCCAGCGCCGGCCCGCTTTCCCGATGCAGCGAAACACCGGCAGAAGCCAGGCGCCGGCGTCATTGACGATGATCGGCTGGCGCACGAAGGTGCCGGGAATGTCGCAAAGCACTTCCGTCGGACCGAAAGACTTGCCGCGGTCATCGGAAATGCGCCGTTTGACCACCGCTCCATCCTGGTTGCCGGAGGTCTGCGAGGTAAAGAGCAGCCAGACGCGGCCGTCCGGCGCCGTGAAGATCAATGGATTCTGCTCGGACTTCGCCGGGTCGTCCGACATCTTTTCCGGATTGGACCAGCGGCGCTGGCCGGGCTCCAGCCGCGACATGTAAACCGAGATATCGCCCATGCCCTCCATCGTTCCGCCGAACCAGACGCAAGTCAGGGTGCCATCCGGCAGAAAGGCAAGATTGGCCGCGTGGTTCTGCACGCAAGGGGATGGAAGATAGGCGTCGCAGCGGCCGGGCTCGGCCGGGGTCGGCACGAGCTCGCCCGTCATCCGGGACGGAACCTCGTGCGGCTCCAGGGCGGAATAGGTCATCCGATCCTCCTCAGTCCAAAGCCGCGAATTTTTCGGCGAGATCGGCGCGCTCGCTGTCGTTCAGCGGCACGAGCGGCGCGCGCGTCTGGCGCCAGGCATCCTCCCCGCGCCTCAGGGCGACCATCGCCTTGATCGTCGGGATCTGCACATACGAATTCGACAGAGTCCGATAGGCGTTGATGCGCGCCTGCGCCGCCTGGACCTCGGCCGCCTTTGCCGGATCCGAAACATGGTCGAAAATCAGCCGCAGGGAATCGGCGACGAGATTGGACGTCGCGGTGATGCAGCCCGCGCCTCCGACCTGCAGGAGCGGCAGAAGCAAGGGATCGGCGCCGGCCAGCACGGAAAAGCCCGGCAGCTCCGCCACCAGCGCCTGCATGTTGGCAAAGTCGCCGGCGGAATCCTTGATGCCGACGATGGTCTCGGGAAAGGCCGCCGCGAGCCGCTTGACCAGCGGGATCGAGAGCGGAATCCCGGAGACCTGCGGAATATGATAGAGGATCACCTTCAGCCGGTTGTCGGCGATCTTTTCAACGATTTGCGAATAGGCTGCGTAGAGCCCCTCGTCGCTGACGCCTTTGTAGTAGAAGGGCGGAAGCATCACGACCTTCGTCACCCCGAGCGAGAGCGCATGCTTCGTCAGCGCAACCGTTTCCGGTATGGCGGCAACCCCGGTGCCGGGCATCAGCCGGTCGGCGGCAATGCCGGTTCCGAGGGCGCTCTCCAGGATTGCCCTGCGCTCGTCCTGCGAAAACGAATTGGCCTCGCCGGTCGTGCCGAGGAGGGCGATTCCATGGCACCCCTCCGCCAGCAGCCTGCCGCAATGATCGGAAAAGAGCGCGAGGTCGGGATCGCCGCTGGCCTTAAGCGGCGTCGCAGCGGCGCAATAAACGCCGGTCACCACATGTCGTCCGTTCATCTGCGCCTCCTCCGCGGTCCCGCAAACGGTTGACGAACTTGTCAGATGCGGCCTTCCGGACCGCTTTTCGCCGCTTCCCGATGCGCTTCATCGCTCCTGTTTGGTTCAACATGACTCATGTTGTCAATATGAAAAACGGAGCGCCAATTTTCGCGCATCTGCAACCAATTGATTATACGTGATTTTTTCAACAACGCCGACCTCGCTGTTGAACGGACGTGCAATTTTAGTTGACATATTTACAATATGGTCCAGTGTAGGGCCAATCAGAGCACCATGATCCGGGGAGAGCGGAGGCGCTCGATTTCACGCACGGGAGGAAGAAATGACCAGACGGAATGACCTCGACTCCGCAACGGCGGGCATCTCGCGGCGGGAGGCGCTGAAGCTCGGTCTCGGCGCCACGGTGGCGCTGACGATCGCCGGCATGAACGCGCGCATCGTGATGGCCCAGGAAGGCCAGGTGCTGAAGGTGGCCAATCCGGCCTTCAACCAGGACTGGTCGCCGCTGCGCGGCGGCGGCGTCCCCTATCGCTGGAACTCCATCTGGTGGGCCTCGCCGATGTTCTTCGACAGCGAAGGCAAGATCAATCCTTATGTCTTCACGAGCTGGGAGTCCTCCGAGGGCGATAAGGTCTGGACCTTCAAGATTGATCCGAAGGCCACTTTCTCCGATGGCAGCAAGATCACCGCCGAGGACGTCAAGGGATCGTGGAACGTCTCGGCGATGCCGAACACCAAGAACCAGCGCGCCGACCAAGTGTTGAGCAAGGTCGCCGGCTATGCGGAGTTAAGCGGCGGCAGCGCCAAAGAGATTTCCGGCATCGCCACGCCGGACGAAGGCACCGTCGTCGTGACGCTGAGCGAGGCCGACCCGATCTTCTTCATGCGCCTTGCCAACCATATCGCGCCGATCACCAAGGCCGAGCAGTCGCGCGGTGAAGACGGCGAGGAGATCGCCGATTGGTACACACCGGACAGCGGCGCCGTCTATTCCGGTCCGTTCAAGTTGACGGCGATCGACATCGATGCCGGCACGCTCACCTTCGAGCCCAACGAGAATTTCTTCGGCCCGAAGCCGAAGCTGGCGCGAATCGAGATCGGCTCGATCGAGGACAACGTCACCGCGACGTCACTGTTGAAATCCGGCGAATTCAACGCCCATACGGAACTTGTCACCTCGACGATCATCCAGGACCTCGGAGCGGACTTCGCCTCCGGCCCAATCATCCCGACCAGCCAGCATTTCTGGTTCAACACGGCGCGCAAGCCGATGGACGATCCGAAGGTGCGCGAGGCGTTGATCCGCGCCGTCGATCGCGAAGGGCTGATGAAGGCCTCCTTCCCCGACGGTCCGCACAAGAAGACGGACCAGATCCTGAACTCCGTGCCGGGCGCCGACAATTCCGGCTTCGAGCCCTACCCTTACGATCCGGAAGGCGCCAAGAAGCTGCTTGCCGAGTCGAGCTATGGCGGACCGGAGAAGCTGCCGAAGCTTCTCTTCGTCGGTGTATCCGGCCCGGCGATTGAGGCGGCTGCGCAGTTCATCGCCGAACAATGGCGCCAGAATCTCGGTATTTCCGCCGTCGACATGAAGCCGCAGCAGGACGCCTATGCCGGCCCCGACCAGAATGCCGTACAGATCTTCCGCGACGACGTCGGCACCCGCGTGCCGGATGCCGTCTCCTACCTGCAGGGTTCCATCGCTTCGACCTCCTCGAATGCCCAGAACAAGCTCGGCGGCTATAAGAACGACAAGGTCGACAGCCTGCTGAAGGAGGCCTCAACGAAGGCGGCCGACGATCCGCAGCGCGTGGCGCTCGCCCAGGAGGCGCAAAAGGCCTTCCGCGACGACTGGACCTTCATCCCCTGGTATGCTCAGGCGATGTCGCGCTGGGCGACCGCCGAGGTCAAGGGCATCGACAAGAACCTCGACTGGCAGGTTGCCAAGCCCTGGGAGATTTCGGTCGGCTGATACGGCCGGCTGCTGTCGACCTTAAACAGGACGAGTCGCGCGAAGGCTTCCGGGCCTTCGCGCTCAAATAGGCGCATGGAACGCAAGCTTCGGCTTCCGTGGCGGTCCTGGCGCCCATAACGGCCGGCACGCCAGCGCCCTTTACGGACCCAGGGCGGCTCAGGCAAAGCATGACGCCCGGAGATCGCCATGGCGGGTTGGCCGGCACCATGCGGGAGGAATGAGCGACATGCTGCGTTACGTCGCGACACGATTTGCCATCTGGATACCATCGGTTCTCTTGGTGATGATGGCTGTCTATGCCCTCGCCTTTTACGGCGCCGGCGACCCGATCAAGCTGATCTTCCTGCGTGCGCCGGGAGACGTCGCCTATAATCCGGAACGCATCGAGGCGATCCGCGAAGGCGCCGGGCTCAACAAGCCCTTCATCGAGCAGTTCGGCTACTATGTTTGGAACCTGCTCCAGGGCGATTTCGGCAACTCGCTGAACTCCGGGCGCTCCGTCTGGGCGATGGTCAAGGCGGCCGCACCCGTCTCCTTCAAGCTGGCGCTCTGCTCGATCATTCTCACCGCGCTCATTGCCATTCCGCTCGGGATGATCGCGGCGCTCAACCAGAACCGCCGCCTCGACTACATCATCCTCGGCTCGGCGCTCTTCCTCTGGGCGATCCCGGCCTATGTCGCGGGGCCGCTCTTGATGGTCGCCCTCATCGTTCTTCTGCCGGGCGTCAACGTGCCCTACGGCTGGGGCGGTGTCTTCGACATCCGCATCCTCCTGCCGCTGGTCGTGCTGTCCTTCCAGCCGATCGCCCTCATCATTCGCCAGACGCGCGCCGCGGTGATCGAGGTGCTTTCCGAGGATTTCGTCCGGACCGCCCGGGCGAAGGGCGTGCCCGAGATCGTCGTGGCGCTCAAGCATATCCTGCGGCCGGTGCTGACCCCGGTCGTCACCCAACTCGGCCTCATCATGATCACCATCGTCAATGGCGCGATCTTCGTGGAACTCGTCTTCGGCCTGCCGGGCCTCGGCCGGCTGACCGTCAAGGCGCTGACCAATTCCGACTATCCGGTGATCCTGGCGATCACCCTTATCGGCTCGTTCCTGGTGATGATCTCGAACCTCCTGGTCGACATCCTCTATCCGTTCCTCGATCCGCGCGCCGTCGATGCCAAGAGGAGCCGCTGACATGTCTAGCGTTCAAGCCCAGCCCGCCCCTCTTATGGATGAAGCGCCGGTCAGCCTGTGGCGCGATGCCTGGTACCGACTGAAGCGAAACCGCCTGGCGATCTTCGGCCTCGGCATCATCATCCTGCTCGCCTTCGTCGCGCTGTTCGGCCCCTATCTGACGCCTTACGACTTCCTCAGCCAGGATCTCGAGGCCCGCAACCAGGCGCCGTCCCTCGCCCACCTCTTCGGTACCGACGATCTCGGCCGCGACGTCTTCAGCCGCGTCGTTTACGGCACGCGGACCGCCTTTGTCGTCGCCGTCGTGGTGACGGCAATCGCGCTTGTCATCGGTACGGTTCTCGGCGCGGTCGCCGGCTTCTTCGGCAACCCCTTCGACCGGGTGATCATGTGGCTGACCGACATCACCATGTCGGTGCCGAACCTGCTTCTCGTCGTCGTCATCAACGCATCGCTGAAGACGCCGATCGCGCAATGGATGGAGGCGCGCTACCTCGAAACGCTCAACCCATTCTACCGAGAGACGGTCTGGATCGATTTCCTGCTCGTCTTCGGCTCCATGGCGCTGATCTCCTGGCCGCCCTATGCGCGTCTGGTGCGTGCCCAGGTGCTCTCCATCCGCAGCCGCCCCTACATCACCGCCGCCCAGGCGCTTGGGCTTTCCAACCGCATCATCCTGACGCGCTACGTGATCCCGAACGCGCTCGGGCCGCTGATTGTCGCCGTCAGCGCCGGCCTCGGCACGGCAATGGTGCTCGAGAGCGCCTTCTCGTTCCTGGGCGTCGGCGTCAATCCGCCGACGCCCAGCTGGGGCAACATGATCTCGGACGGACTGCGCGTCTGGCAACACTACCCGCATCTGCTCGCCGCACCGGCGGCCGTCCTCGGCCTCGCATCCGTCGCCTTCTCCTTCCTCGGCGACGGCCTCAACGATGCCCTGAACCCGCGAGGTAGCAAATGATGAGCGCGAACACGGAATATCGCCTGCTCGACGTCAAGGGACTGACGGTCGAAATCGAAACGCGTAGCGGCCCCGCGGTCATCGTCGACGGCATCGACCTGCATGTCGACAAGGGCGAGACGCTCGGCGTCGTCGGCGAATCCGGCTGCGGCAAGAGCCTCACCATGCTGAGCCTGATGCGGCTTTTGCCCAACAAGATCCGCGTCGCCAAGGGCGAGGCGCATTTCGACGGCCACGACCTGCAGAAGATGTCGAATCGGGAGCTGAGAAAGGTGCGCGGCGGCGACATCGGCTTCGTCTTCCAGGATCCGATGACCTCGCTCAACCCGGTAATGCGGATCGGCGACCAGCTCGCCGAGCCGTTGATCTACCATCGCGGCATGAACAAGAAACAAGCCCGCGAACGTGCCATCGAGCTACTCCGCCTCGTCGGCATTCCGGGGCCCGAGGACCGCATTCAGGCTTATCCGCACGAACTCTCCGGCGGCATGCGCCAGCGCGTCATGATCGCCATCGGGCTTGCCTGCGAGCCGAAGCTGTTGATCGCCGACGAGCCGACAACGGCGCTCGACGTGACGATCCAGGCGCAGATCGTCGACCTGGTGAAGGGCTTGCGCGAAAAGCTCGGCATGTCGGTGGTCTGGATCACCCATGACCTGGCGCTGATCGCCGGCCTCGTCGACCGCGTTGTGGTGCTTTACGCCGGCACCGTCGTCGAGGATGCCCCGGTCGACGCGCTCTACGCCAATCCGCGCCACCCCTATACGCGCGGGCTGCTCGCCTCGATTCCGAAACTCTCCGATGCTCCGGCCTCGCGGCTGAACTCGATCGGCGGCACGCCGCCGGAACCGGGCCGCAGGCCTGAGGGCTGTCCCTTCGCGCCGCGCTGTCCGCTGGCGATGGACATCTGTCGCTCGCATGTGCCGAAGCTCGAGCCCGTTTCCGCTGCAGGAAGCCACCGCGCCGCCTGCTTCGCCGTCGAAAAAGCGCTGGAGGCCGCCTGATGGGTGCAGAACCGCTGCTGAAGATCGAAAACCTCGTCAAGCACTTCCATGTGCGGCTCGGCGCCTTCGGCGAACGGGCGGCGACAGTGCACGCGCTCGACGATGTCAGCCTCGATATCGTCGAAGGCGAGACGCTCAGCCTCGTCGGCGAGTCCGGTTGCGGCAAGTCGACGACCGGCTTCACCATCCTGAACCTCCATCGGGCGACCTCCGGCAAGGTTCTCTACAAGGGCCAGAACCTGACGGCGCTTGACGAGAAGCGGATGCGGCCCTTCCGGCGCGACCTGCAGATCGTCTTCCAGGATCCCTATTCGACGCTCAACCCGCGTATGACCGTCGGCGAGGCGATCGGCGAACCCATCCTGTTCCACAAGCTCGCCAGCAAGGCGGAACTCGAAGCAAAGGTTGCGGCACTGCTCACCGATGTCGGCCTGCCGCCGCGCTTCGCCTCACGCTATCCGCACGAGCTTTCCGGCGGCCAACGCCAGCGTGTGGCAATTGCCCGGGCGCTCGCCTGCCAGCCGAAGTTCATCGTCTGCGACGAAGCGATCTCGGCTCTTGATGTCTCGATCCAGGCGCAGATCATCAATCTGCTGCTCGATCTGCAGGAGAAGTACCGCCTCACCTACCTGTTCATCGCCCACGACCTGGCGGTCGTACGCCACATCTCGACCCGCGTCGGCGTCATGTATCTCGGTCGGCTCGCCGAGCTTGCCAGCCGCGACGCGCTCTTCGAGACGCCATTGCATCCCTATACCAAGGCGCTGCTCTCGGCGGTGCCTGAAACCGATCCCGAACATGAGCGCAGCCGCAAGCGGCAGATCCTCGAAGGCGACGTGCCGAGCCCGCTTGCCCCGCCCTCCGGCTGCCGCTTCCACACCCGCTGCCCGATCGCCATGGAGGTCTGCCGCCGGGTGGTTCCGAAGTGGAAGGAGGCGCGGCCGGGGCATCTCGTCGCCTGCCACGCCGTAAACGGCGAATAGCATGACCCTCAAAGTCGCCATCATCGCCGATGATCTGACGGGCGCCCTCGATACCGGAACGCCCTTCGTCGATGCAGGCCTGAGCGTCGCCGTGGCGCTCGACGTCGAGGCAGTCGAGGCCGCGATTGCGACGGGCGCGGAGGTCGTCGTGGTCAATACGGTGTCGCGCGCGCTCGATTCCCTCCGGGCTGCGGATCGCGTCAGGCGGGCCGCCGCCGCCCTGTGCCGAACCTCGCCCGTATTCGTGCTGAAGAAGATCGACTCGCGCCTCAAGGGCAATGTCGGGGCGGAGAGCGAAGCGCTGGCCTTTGCCGTCGGCCGCCGGCGCTTGGCTGTCGCTCCTGCCGTGCCCGACCAGGGACGCTACACCCGCGAAGCCCGTGTCGCCGGTTTCGGCGTCGGCGAACCGCTGCCGATCGAGCCGCTCTTTTCCGGCAGCGCCATCGACGTTCGGATCGCCGACGCGGCCTCAGACGAGGATCTCGACGCGCTAGTCGAAAGCCTCGACTGGTCGACCAGCATCGGCGTTGGAGCGCGCGGCCTCGGGCGTGCGCTTGCCCGGCGGCTCGCCCGGCCTTCGTCGCCGGCACCTTTCGCGCCGTCGCCGTGCACGCTCTTTGCTTTCGGTTCGCGTGATCCGATCACCGAGACGCAGATGGCGGTGCTGCTCGAAAGCGGTCACATCGCCAGTCACGTCGATGCACCGGCCGGCGAAGTGCCTGGTGAGCGCGGACCGGCGCGGCTGCCGGCACTGTTGAGATGCACCGGGACGTTGGCCGAGGCACCGGAGATTGTGGCGGAACGCTTCGCCGCAGGCGTTGCCCGTCTCGTCGCCGCCATGGCGCCCGACATGCTGATGATGGGCGGCGGTGATACGGCCTATGCTATCCTGCATACGCTGGGGGCTCGCGTGCTGTTGCCGAGGGGCGAGATTGAGGCGGGAATCCCCTGGTTCGAGACGGAGCGCCGGGGCGGCGGGAGGATGCGGTCAGCGATGAAGTCGGGGGGCTTCGGCAATGCGCAATCTCTGCTAAAGGTTCTGCGAGACGCGCCAGAATTACGGCATGCGGCCGATGAACAGGATGGGTAAGCGAATGGCGGAGAATGGCGGCCTTGGCCATGAGGCGGCAGCCGAAGCGAAAAGCGAACGCGGCAAATCGGTAAAGCTCGTCGATCGGGTCTTCAACCAGTTGCACGAGCGGATCCGCACCGGCAACTACGCACCGGATTCGAGGCTTCCGGGCGAGCATGAGCTCGCCTCGATGCTGGGCGTCTCCCGCCCCGTCGTGCGCGATGCGCTCGGGAGGCTGCGCGAGCAGGGCCTGATCTATTCGCGCCAGGGTGCGGGCACCTTCGTCAGCGCCCAGGTCTCGGCCGCCGCGCAGCTCGCCTATTCGCCGGTCAAGTCGATCGCCGACATTCAGCGCTGCTATGAATTCCGCCTGACGATCGAGCCCGCCGCCGCCTATTACGCCGCCCAGCGACGCGACGAGGCGGCGATCGCTCGGATCGCCGCGGCGCTTGCCGAACTGCGCGAAGCGACAAGCCATCAGTTGCACCGCACCGATGCCGATTTTCTCTTCCACAAGGCGGTCGCCGAAGCGGCCAACAACCACTACTACACCGCCTCGCTCGAGGCCCTGCGCGCCCATATCGCCGTCGGTATGCACCTTCATGGCCTTTCGCTGATGGGCCCGCGACCGGGCCTGGAACAGGTCTATGAAGAACATCGGCAGATCTACCGCGCCGTTCAGGAGGGCCACGCCGAAGAGGCCCGCGACCTGATGCGCAAGCACCTCGAAGGTTCGCGCGACCGGCTCTTCGAGGGCAAGGTCCTCGACCTTTCCTTCTAAATTCAGGGCTCCCAAAAGGGAACGAAAAAGCCCGGCACAGGAGTGCCGGGCAGGAAGCAGGGTTTTGGCAATCCCTGCGGGGAAGCGAGTGTATGGAGGCGGATGCCGTTCGGCGCGGTCAGTTCCTGCGATCGCGCCACCGTCGAAGCCTATCGCCCGTAGGCACCGACCGGCGCGCCCTCGTCGGCACGCCGCTTGAACTGGCGGATCGAGGCGTTCATCCAGACCATCGAGACGGCGACGATCACGAAGAGCAGCATGAAACAGCTTGACCAGAGGCCGGTCCAGTCCTTGAGGAAACCGAAGGCGACGGGCAGGATGAAGCCGCCAAGGCCGCCCATCATGCCGACGACGCCGCCGACAGCGCCGACATGCTCAGGATAATAGGCGGGAATGTGCTTGTAGACGGCCGCCTTGCCGAGGCTCATCACGAAGCCGAGCACGAAGGTAACGGCGACGAACACGACCGGGGTAATCTGGAACGCGCCGCCCTCGGGCACGGAGAGGATGAGCGTTGCGACGGCCGACACGGCGAACATCGCATACATGATCTTGCGCGCGCCGATCCTGTCGGAAAGAGCGCCGCCATACGCACGGAAAATGCTGCCGGGAATGGAGTAGGCCGCGGCGATCATGCCCGCCGTCTCGAGATTGAAACCGTAGACGCCGACGAGGTAACGCGGCAGCCACAGCGCTAGCGCGACGAAGCCGCCGAAGGCGAAGAAATAGTAGAGCGAGAAGCGCCAGACCTGAACGTTCCTGAGGGGCGCGAATTCGGCGAGGAAGCTCTTGCGCGGCTGGCTCACCTCGCGGCGGGCACGGAACTTCGGATCGTCCTCAGTCGTGAACCAGAAGACGATGGCCGTCAGCAACAACCCGGCCGCCCAGACCTGCGCGACCGTCTGCCAGCCATAGGCGACGAGAACGAACGGCGCCAGGAACTTGGTAACCGCCGCGCCGACATTGCCGGCACCGAAGATGCCAAGCGCCGTCCCCTGCTTTTCCGGCGGGAAGAAGGGGGAGACATAGGCGACACCGACGGCGAAGGAGCCGCCGGCAATGCCGACGCCGAGGCCGGCGAGCAGCATTTCAGGGAAGGTGGTGGCGTAGGCGAGGAGAAAGGTCGAAAGCGCGGCCGCCAGCATGGTGACCGTATAGACGAGCCGGCCGCCGTAGCGGTTGGTCCAGATGCCGAGCACGATGCGGATCAGCGAGCCGGTGAGGATCGGCATGCCGATCAGCAGGCCGAACTGCGCTTCGCTTAGTCCCAGTTCCTGCTTGATGCGCACGCCGATGATCGAAAAGATCGTCCACACGGCAAAACAGATGGTGAAAGCGGTCGTCGAGATCCACAGGGCGCGGCCCTGCTCCCCGGCAGTGATCTTCTGTGACTGGTGAACAGCGGACATAGCTTCTCCCGGCGCAAAGGCGCCATTCGATCGTTGATCCTGGAAATGCCCCGAACAACGCGCGTCGCTTCTCAGCGATCGCCGCTTCCATCCTGCTTAAGCAACCTTGCTCCTGGTGCGCGACATTGGGCACCGCCGGCGGTCAGCTCGGGCTCGCCAGATGAGAAGCAAGGGACATGCCAACTAAAGCGATTTGCCATAAGCGCTGCAAAAGCAGTGGCTTGCTCGAAGAAGCTCTACCGTCTCGCTGGGCAGGTGACCAAAAATTAGCCTGCCGGGGTAGGTCTGATGAAACAATGGGCATGTCCGATGGCGATTTATCCGCAACGGGTAGACGGCCTCTTGGACGTAGGGCCGCGCGGGAGATGCGCTGAGCGGGCCGGCGATCCGGCTAAGGGGCAGCGGCAACACCGCTGCCCCTTAGCCGGATCACATTGCAAGATCCAGCCGTGGCGCCCAGCTGGCCGTTAGCGCGCCGCCACGAAGAACGCCTGGCGAAGGTCCGCAATCACCTCTTCCGCCTGTGGAGGCCGACATTCAGCCGGATCGTGCGGTCGCTGACGCCAAAGCGCGCGACGATCGTCAGGACGCCGTGGTCGCGGGAGGCCTTGGTGATCGCCGGCAGTTCCTGCAGCGATCATACGATCCGTGTCCGTACCGTCTATATAGTCGACCTCACCGTCATCGAGAAGCGACTGTTGCCCTGGGCGATCGCCACGAAATCGCAAAGCGTCTGCAGCAGGCCGAAAACGATGCCGAAGGCGAGCAACCGGCCGTAGGCCGAAAGGTGCCGTAATATAGGGCTGACGAAGGCCGCCCTTGTAGTCGCCGATCGTCGTTACGATCAGCGGCGTTTTGATCTTACTGGCACCGGAACTGCTCTTCGCCGTGACCGTCTCGCCGTCCTTTTTCTGTCCCCTGCCGCAATGCAGCAAGATTGATATATTGTTCAATCAAACTGAGTTGCATGGCCCTATCACCGGCGTGTGCTTCTCCGGTTCGGACGCGCCGAGGTCGGTCTCGGTGGTCATGCGCAAGGAAATGGACGAGCGTGGGGCGCAGGACCATCAATATTTCCTTGAGTGAAGAGTCAGTTTTTCCGAGAGTGACTTTCAAACCTCGAATGATAGCCGGCCGCTAGCGCCGCATCCAGGCGTGTCAGGGAACCCCGGCGACGCGATTTCGTTCTCCTATGATCAAGGGAGTAATGGATATGTTCGCCCGAAGAAATGAGCGCCTGGCGCCCGAGAAGCAGGCCTCAGCCACCTTCCCGGTCGCGGTCCTGCTGTTGCGCCATTTTCGTCTACCTGACGATCGGCGGCGGCTTTTTGGATGGCGGAGCAGACACGGTCGTCTATACGCCGCAGGTCGCCGACTCGGCGGGGCAGCGCTGATCGGCCGAACGCGCCGGCTGACGCCCGCATTCGCGACTTGTGAGGAGGCGAGCGGTCCGCAGTCTTAATGTTGCCTCAGCCTCGTCAGCAGGAACAATCGTCACACCAGTGGACTGTCCGGACGTATCAAGGGAGTTCCGCCATGAAACCCGACCCCACCGGCCCCGGTCCCGGACCGGGCATCATCCCGCCAAATCCCGTCCCTCCGCTCGGCATCCCCGACCCGCCCACCAAAGAACCGCAACCCAAAAAGCTCCCCGAGGAAGAACCCGGCACTCCCGGACGCGAAACGGAAGAGCCTCCTCGTGCGACCGGGGGCCGAGCCGCCCACAGCAACAAGTGATCCATCATTGCCGCGTTCCCGCATCAATGATGCAAGCCAAGATGGAAAGCACGGGAACGAAAGGGTTCAGAGGCAGTTAGGTGGGCCAGAAGCCAAGGGACGCCGGCATGTTCAAGTCATGGAACGAATGCGTCATCGTGGACTTGCCCGATCTCGACGGTGTCCAGATCGTCTGGACCCCGGCCGAAGCGGCAAGGTTGCTTAGCGAACATTGGCCGGTCACCCATGGCAGCGCCTACAACACCGCCCTCAATGCCTGCACCGACGCTATGCTCGGAACCGCCTCAGAGGATCAAGCGCGCCAGGCTTTTATCGGTGCGGTCAAGGAAGCGAAAATCAAGATGATGCGGTGACGGTATGTCATCACAGCGTGTACTCTTCTCCCCTCATTCCTGTGCTCGTCACAGGAATCCCGCCCGCCCAAGTCCTTGGGCTGAAAGACTCTTCAGCGCCGCGGAAGCGGCGCTGCCGGATCCCTATGACGAGCACAAGGGATGAGGAGAAGCATCCCCGAAACCCAAAGGTGCCCACCATCATGTGTCCGTCCGGCTAAGAATGCCGCGCATATCAATCCCTCCTCGGCACATCAGAGCTCGTCGTCCGTCACCTTCGGCGGAACGCGACCGGTATGGTGGACGGGGTTGTCCTTTCCGGCTGCTTCGGTCGGCTTCTCGCGCCGCTCCGACGTTCCGCTCCTGGCCGGCGGTTGATCAGCCTCCTCGCCGGCTGGGTGAACCTGATCCGGCAAGGGCTTCGGATCCATATTCATTTCCTTCGGATCAGGCTTCCAGGTAGGAGACGGCATGGGTTGATTCTTGAGGGCTTCGTCCTTGGGATTGCTCATCGTAACGATCCTTTTCCTGCTCCAGGATCGAACCCGCGGCTCGTCCGAAGGTTCCTTGAGGCGGACGGGCGTAGCGGAGGTGGAACCTATCTTTTGACAAGTCTGTTCGGGTGGCGCCAGATTGTTCACAAAGGAGCGATTTCACGTGGCGAGGAACGTTTCGGCCGAGGCAGAACAGGAAGCTCCAGATCGATTGCTGACCGCGCGACGTTCGCGGTCATTGGTGATCCTGATCGCAATCGCAGCTGGAATCGTCGTTTGCTACCTGCTGGCCGTGCCTTTTCTGCCGGCGCTGACCTGGGCGCTGGTCCTCGCGATCATGTTCCACCCGCTCCACCGCCGCATCGCAAAGGACCTCCGCCACCCGGAAATCGCCGCTGCGGCGACGGTGGCGATTGCCGCCTTCATCGTTGCCGTGCCGCTCATGCTGATTGCCGAGCGGCTGGTCAACGAGGCAGCCAAGGGCGCCCAGATCATCGCGGAAGCGCTGAGGACGGGAAGCTGGCGGGACGCGATTGCCAACTATCCGCGTATCGGGATGGTTCTGCTCTGGATCGAGACCCAGCTTGACCTCGCAGGGCTTGCAGGCAACGCCGCGACCTTGCTCACCAATTTCAGCGCAATCCTGGTCCGCCGATCGGTGGTGCAGATTATCGACCTCGTGCTGACGTTCTACTTCCTGTTCTATTTCCTGCGTGACGGCCGCGAAGCCCTGGCCATGCTCAAGAACTTCTCTCCACTGACCTCCGCAGAGATGAACAAGCTGTTCCTGCGCGTCAGCGAGACGGTTTACGCGATCGTCTTCGGGACCTTCGCCGTCGCCATCGTTCAGGGCACCTTGGGCGGCCTGATGTTCTGGCTGCTTGGTCTGCCGTCGCCGCTCCTCTGGGGTCTGGCGATGGGTCTGCTGGCGATGGTGCCGGTCCTCGGCGCCTTTATCATCTGGATTCCGGCCGCGCTGTCGCTTGCCCTGACCGGCGAATGGGGCAAGGCGCTGATCCTGACCGTCTGGGGCGCCGGCGTGGTGGCAACCGTCGACAACCTGCTCTATCCGATGTTCGTCGGGGAACGGCTGAAGCTGCACACGGTGGTGGCATTCATGAGCATGATCGGCGGCATCATCGTGTTCGGACCGGCAGGGCTGGTGATCGGACCGGTGACTTTCACGGTGACTTTGCTGCTGCTCGATATATGGCGCGCCTACGCGAGGGAAAGCGACAGTTCATCGCCGCCTCCCCCACTCTAGATCCGTCACCGGCGTTGCGTCCCTTCCAGGCGATCGTCCGCCTCGGTCAGGCATCCTTTGGCAGTCGGCTCGATGTCTAATTCGACCAGGATCGGCAGATGATCGGAAGCGACCCGCGCAAGGGCGCTGCTGTGTACCTTGCATTCGCGCACACCGATCCCGTCGCCGACGAAGACATGGTCGATCCGCAGCAGCGGCAAGCGGGAGGGAAAGGTCGGGCGCGGCTTGGCATTCGATCGGACCTGCACGTCCTTGAGATGTGTCGCCAGCAGCCTGTAGGCGGCCGAGCGGGCGATGGCGTTGAGGTCGCCTGCAAGGATCACACGCGCGTCTCCTTGCCCTATGCCGCCGAGCCAGCCGGGACCGAGCAAGGCGGTGGCCTGGCGGACCCGCTCCGACCCGCGCAGCCCGAGATGGGTGACGATGACCTGAAGCTTGGCGTAAGCGAGGTCGATCTCCACCCAGAGCGCCCCGCGCGGCTCTCCGGTCGACGGCAGCACACCCGCCTTGACGAGCCGCATCGGCAGGGCGGTCAGCACCGCGTCGCCGTATCGCTCGTCCTTGAGGTGCAGAGCCGGATGAAAATGCGCCGCCATGTTGAGGTGGGTGGCGACCATATGCGCCTGATCTGTGCCGCCGCTGCGGGCGCGTCCGACGTCCACCTCCTGCAGGGCGATGATATCGGGCCGGCATTCGCCGATCACCGCGGCGATGCGCGCCGGGTCGAGCCTGCGGTCGGTCCCGAAGCAACTATGGACATTGTAGGTGAGGAAACGAAGCGGTCGATGCATGGCGCCTGTTCGAGCTTGAGGGTCGCGTTCGGGAACACACGGGACCCGCTTTTCGTTCCGGTGGGCGCGCGCAAAGGAACGAGGCCGATGCCGAAGAAAATTATTGCCAGACTATTCATATTCGCCGCCATCGGCGTCGCCGCCTGGCTGATCTATCGAACGCTTCGTCAATACACGTTCGAGGAGATCGTCGGCTCCATCCTGCAGATCCCATTTGCACATCTGCTTGCGGGGATCGGCTTCGTCGTCCTCTCCTATCTCTGCCTGACGCTGTTCGACACGCTCGCGGTGCGCTATGTCGGCCACAAGCTTCCCTATTGTCAGGTGGCGCTCGCCTCCTTCACCAGCCTGTCGATCGGCCACAATGTCGGCGTGGCGGCCTTGAGCAGCGGCGCGGTCCGGTATCGGTTCTATTCGCGCTGGGGATTGAGTGTCGAGCAGATCGCCAAAATCATCCTCTTCTGCGGCGTCACCGTCGGCGTCGGCCTCCTGACCCTTGCCGGCCTTTGTTGCCTGATCATGCCGGAGAGCGCCGCGCCGATCATCGGCCTGTCGGAAGGCGGCGCCCGTCTTCTCGGCATCACCTGCCTTGCCGCCTCGGCCGGCTATGTCGTGCTCGCCGGCTTCTTGCGCGGTTCGCTTCGCCTGTTCCGCTGGTCGTTCGAAATGCCGCCGCTGCGGATCGCCGCCGGCCAGGTCCTGGTCGGCACGGCCAACTTCCTCTGCGTCAGCGCCTGCCTGCATCAATTGGTGTTGGCGTTCGGAACTCCTGGCTTCTTCGAAACCGCGACGGCCTATGTGGGCGCCAACCTGACGGCTCTCGTCAGTCACGTTCCGGGCGGCATCGGTGTGCTCGAGGCAACGATCGCCTTCCTGCTCGGACAGTCGGCGAGCATCGGCGCCCTCATTGCCTTCAGGGCGATCTATTTCTTCCTGCCGCTGCCGCTCGGCTTGATTTCGCTGTCGATCGCGGAAGTCCGCCGCTGGGATGCGAGAAGCCTGGATACCAGGGCGAAAAGCTGACCGATCCATCGCCGCAGCAGAGCGCCTGTGCGGCGGAAGGGCCTGAACGGACCGCGCGGATCGACGATGTCGGTTGCCCAGACAAGCGCGGTCTCGCCGTGGCCCTCGATCCTGTCGAAGGTCCGCAGACCGCGCCGGCGCGTGTTCAACCGATCGACGACGGCGACGAGGGAGCCTGTTTCCTGCAGCGTGCTCTCGATCTTCGCCGCCTCGACGTCCAGATGCTCCGCCAGAAGCGCGTTGCGAAAGCCTGCGATCGCGGCACTTTGCTCCTCGTTCGCCGCCTCCACCGCAACGTCGCACTCGGTATCGAACCCTTCCGAACGGTGGTTGAAATTCGACGACCCGACCCGAAGAAACCGCTCGTCGATAGCGACCACCTTGGAATGGATGATCACCTCCTGTTCGGAGCCGTCCGCCGCAGGGACGACGGGATAGGCGACCCGCAGCCTGCCGTAGCGATCCGTCCGCTTCAGCCGCCGAATAAGGCGGTCGCGATTGCCCCCCATCACCACCCTTTCGAGAAACCCGTGCGAACTGCGCGTCGTGATGACCACGATCTCGGGTCCGTCGGGCTCCTGCAGCCGCTCGCACAGAACCTTGCCGATCCGATGCGAGGCGAAATACTGGTTCTCGATATAGATGTGGCGCCGGGCGCTGCGCAAAGCGTCGAGGGTGAGCCGCAGCGCTTCCTGCCGCCCACGCCTCTTGCCGAAGCCCGGCTCGGTGCGGGCGATCCCTATCCGGCAATTCGTCAGGAGAGGTTCGATGCCGGGCGGCCAAGCGACCGCCGACGAACCTGGAGCGCCGACACCTTCGCGGACCGAGGACTTCCAGCGGGAGCGACAGAGATCGCCGATCGCCCGGCTCGCCTCGCCCTCCAGCACCACCTGAATGTCATGGACCGGATCGTAAGGATTTCCGTCCGGATCGCGGCGCAGGTCATTCTCGGCCAGGTGGTCCGGCGTGTCCCAGCGCCGGGCGGTCAGATCGATGCCGCCGACGAAAGCGATCCGGTCGTCGATGGAGACGAGTTTCTGGTGATGCGAACCGCGCAGCGCGTGGTGGCTGGCGAAACGGAGCTCGACCTGCGGATGGGAAGCCCATTGCTGGCCGCGAAACAGTCGCAACGACTTTCCCGAATAGATCGGCCCCATCGCCCAGATCAAAATGCGGATCCTGAGATTCGGCTTTTGCGCGACCAGCGCCTCGAGCTTGGTGCCGAGCGCCTTTGCGTCCGGATCGTCCGGCCGCAGCTTGATGCGCGGATCGAAATCCCATCCGGTGATCCAGACCTGCTCTTCGGCCTGTTCGAGCACCCGATCGAGGCAGGCATAATAGGCTTCCCCGTCCACGAGGAAGGACACCCGCTCGGCCGGCGCGCTGCGCCAGATATTCTCGGCTTCCTTGATGATCGGTCGGCGGGCCCGGCGCAATCGGCTGGGCGGGGTGCCAGTGAAAACGGTCTTCCAGGCCAAGCTTCTTTTCCCGTGGGTGGCGACTGCAAAAAAATCCATTTCAACCGAGATTGTTCCCGCCACGCCCGCGGAACAAAGCTCGGCCGCAGCGTGTTGTGCCCGCATAGATGTCAAAACGACCTGCCATGCCCCTGCCCAAAGCGACCTACCGACTGCAATTTCGAAACGGGATGGACTTCGAAAAAGCCGCGGAGTTGATCCCGCATCTCGTCGATCTCGGCATTTCACACCTTTATGCCTCGCCGATTTTTTCCGCGGTCGGCGGCTCGACGCATGGCTATGACATAATCGACTTCAACGAGATCGACCCAGCCTTGGGCGGTATCCAAGGGTTACGCCGGCTCGTCGGCGAACTGAGAGCGCATGGGCTCGGGATCATCCTCGATATCGTGCCGAACCACATGGCCGCGCATCTCGAGAACCGTTGGTGGCACAGCGTCGTCGAATGGGGACAGGCGAGTGCGTTCGCCGGCCATTTCGACATCGACTGGCGTGCGCCGCTCACACTTCCGTTTCTTGGCCGGCAGTTCGAAGAGGAACTGGCGGACGGCAGCATACGGCTGACATTCGATCATGACCGAAACTGCCTGGCCTTTGCCTATTACGACGCCCTCTACCCTCTCAACCCCGCCTCCTACCCGGCGGCCCTTGAAGGTTGCAACCTCGCTCTCGACAGGCTGATCGGCGGCGCCAAGAAAGCGGAAGCGAACAATGCCGCAGGCTTTCACTCCGAAGTGGCTTCTCTCCTAAAGACGCCCCTTGTTGCCGCCGCTCTCGACGCGCATCTTCAGCGGGTCTCCGCCGACAAGCCGTTGCTGCAGCGACTTCACGACATGCAAAGCTGGCGGCTGATGAGCTGGAAAGCGGCTCGGGACCACCTCAGCTATCGGAGGTTCTTCGAGATCGCCGGCCTCGTCGGCCTTCGCGTCGAAGATCCAGCGGTCTTCGAGGCCACCCACAGGCTTGTCCTCGGCCTTGTCGAGGAAGGATTGGTCGACGGACTGCGCGTCGATCACATTGACGGCCTTGCCGATCCGGAGGTTTATCTTCACAGGCTGCGGGAACGCGCCGGCGAGCACACCTATATCATCGTCGAGAAAATACTCGAGGCGAACGAGGTGCTGCCGGAGGAATGGCCGGTCGACGGCACCACGGGCTACGAGTTCATCTCGACACTTGCCGATCTGCTCTCCGACGAATCTTCCGGGCTTTGGAGAGAAGATCACCGATCCGCGACGGAGAGGGCCGTTACCGAAAGCAAGCTGCAGGTGCTGAGCCACAATTTCAACGCTGAAGTCCGACGGCTCGCCGCATTGGCGGGGCGCGCGCGGGGCTATGACAACGCACCGGCCGGAAGCGAGCAAATCGCCGAGGCCATTCGCCATCTGATCGCAGCAATGCCGGTTTACCGCACCTATCTCAGCGACCGTGGCGCAAGCGAGCACGATCGGCGGATGCTCGACGGGATCGAGTCCCGGTCACGCGCTGCCGCACCGGAGGTCGGCGCCGAGATCGCGACGATCACGGCTTGCCTGAGGTCGAACGATGCCGAAACGGATCGACAGGCGGCGACCGAATTGCGGGCGCGCTTTCAGCAATTGAGCGGCGCGGTCATGGCCAAGGCGGTCGAAGATACGTTTTTCTACCGCCGCGGCGACTATCTCGCCGCCAATGAGGTGGGTGCTGCGCCCTCCTGGGCGCCGTGTGGCGTCCTCCGGTTCCACGAGGGGATGCGGGAACGGGGAAGCAGAAGCCCGGCCGGCCTGTCGACAACCGCGACCCACGACACGAAACGGGGCGAGGACGCTCGCGCCCGCCTCTACGTGATCAGCGAGGCACTGGAGCTCTGGGCGGCGGCAGTCCACCGCTGGCGCGACATGAACCGGGCTGGCCTCCAGCCTGGCGCCTTTGCCCCGGAAACCTCCGTCGAGCAGTTTCTCTATCAGAGCCTGTTCGGCGCCTGGCCGATCAAACCCCACGCTGACGAGAAGGATCTGCTTTCCCTGCGCGAGCGTATGGAAGACTTCGCCGTGAAGGCGCTGCGCGAGGCGAAGCTCCGGACAAGCTGGGATGCCCCGAACGAGCCCTATGAAGCGGCGGTCACCGGATTTCTTCGCGGCATCCTCGACTGGCAGAATCGAGCCTTTCTCGACGACTTCGAGAATACGACCGCGCCCTTCATCCGCGCCGGCCTGATCAACAGCCTCTCGCAAACGCTGGTGAAACTCACCGCGCCGGGCATTCCGGACATCTATCAGGGCAGCGAGCGCCTCGACCTCTCGCTGGTGGATCCGGACAACCGCCGCGGCTTCTCACCGCGGCCCTCGCTGCGCGACCTGCGGCGTCAGCCGACAGCCGGCGACTTCGAAGACTGCAAACAGTGGCTGATCAGGCTCTGCCTGAACCATCGCCAAGGCCGAGGCGCGGCGCTGCTGGCGAGCGGCGAATACCTCCCCTTGGATATCCAAGGCCCTGCCTCCCGACACGCCGCCGCATTCATGCGCCGCAGGGAGGATCAGCTTTCGGTCACCCTCGTCCCACGGCTCGTCTTCAGGCATCTTGGAGAGGGGCTGTCCGTTCGTTCCGACCTTTGGCGTGACACCTACCTGTTGTGGCCGGAGGAGTGCGAACCGAGGCGATTGCGAAACCTCGCAACGGGCGCGACCGTCGACTCGCAGCGACGCATTGTGATCTCGGAGGTTTTCCACGGCTTCCCGGTCGCGTTCCTTGTTCCGGAATGACCCGGGTGCTGCTCCTCAACGGACCCGCCGGAACCAGTCCTCTGTTTGCAAAACTCTGATCCGGTCCAGATCAAAATCCGCGAACACGAGTTCCGGCTGCGGTCCGCCCATGGAGAGGATCCTCCCCAGAGCATCGACCGCAAAGGACCGCCCGTCGTCCTTCGGCGCCGGATAGTTCGCTACCGCCACGCCGAGGACAGATTGAAACGCCAGTGCCCGCACGCCTTCGATCCGGACGTCCCCGACCGCGGGATCATCAACCAAGGGACAGCTGTTCGGAACGAGAATGACTTCGGCGCCGTCCCGCACGAGGTCTGACGTGACGTCGGGAAATTCTCGGTCCATGCAGATCATGATGCCGATCGTGACCTCGCCCGCCTCAGTCCTGAGCCGCGCCACGCTGGAAGTCTCGCCGGCGGCGCAGGCTTCTTCCGGAGCGTCGAAGAAGCAGACGTGCCGCTTGCGCTGGTGGAGGACAACCTCGCCTCGACTGTTGATCAGGACTGCGGCATTGAAAGGCTTGGGGCTGCCGCCCTCGAGAAAGGTCGCCACCATCGCCAGTCCGTGCCTGCGCGCCGCCTCCCGAAAGCCTTTCACAAAGGCGCCGTCGATCGGCACCGCCGCATCGATCCAGGCCTGCCGGGCGACCGGATCTTCAGGATCGAAGCGGCTGTAACCGTTCGAAAACATCTCCGGGAAGACGATGATGTCGGCGCCTTCGCGGCTGCCGACGCTGCGATCGCGTCGACATCCGCATCGTTCATTACCTGCGCCATTGCCGCGCGAAAGGACCTACCAGCCACGCAATACTCCCAAGGACCTTTGAAACTTAGGGGGCATCTAGGAATTGCTCCGGCGGAGTCAATGTTCACACCCCTATGCTGCGCCGGGAGGCCAGAACGAAGAGCGCGCTGGCGAGCGTTGCGGCGGCGCAATAACTGATGGCGCCGAGCGGTCCAAAGCCGTGGACGAAGAGGCCGCCTAGAACCGCGCCGCCGGCAATCGCCAACTGGAACGTGGCGACGATCAGTCCGCCGGTGCTTTCCGCGTGGTCCGGTGCCGCCCGGACCATCCATGTCTGGACCGCAACCGGCAGGGCTCCGAAGGCGAAGCCCCAGAGGGTGACGGCGCCCGCCGAAACAAGATCGTTCGCACCGAAGGCCACCAGCGCCAGCGCCGTCGCGGCGATGAGAAGCGTGCCGAGACTGACGGCGGCCGTGATGCTGCGCTCGATGACGAAGCCGCCGGCCAGATTGCCGAAGAAGCCGCCGACGCCGTAGGCGAGCAGGGTCAGCGAGATCGCTTCGATGCCAAAGGCGGGTATCTTTTCCAAGAACGGCCGGACATAGGTGAAGCCGGCGAAATGACCCGAGACAAAGAGCAGGACGGTGATGATGCCGATGCTGATGCTCGGGCGGCGTACTAGATCGAACAGCAGCCTGATGCTCGGCACCGATTGCGGCGGCAGGCGCGGCACGCTTGTCATCTGCACCGCGAGCGTGACGACGCCGAGCATGGCAGCCACCAGGAAAGTGACGCGCCAGCCCCAAAGATCGCCAATATAGGCGCCGACGGGCGCTGCGCAGACGGTCGCGAGCGAGACGCCGGTGAAGATGATCAACATGGCGCGCGGCACGAGACGCGTCGGAACGAGGCGCAGCGCAATCGCCGCCATCATCGACCAGAAGCCGCCGAGCCCGATCCCGAGGATGACGCGGGCTGGAAGCAGCATGGTGAGGTTGGTGGCCATGGCGGCGAGCAAGCTGGAGAGGATCAGAGCAAGGGTAAAACCCCAGAGCACAAGCCGGCGGTCAAATCCGCGGGTGACGATCGCGATCGTCGGCGCAGCGATGGCGCCGACCACGGCGGTCGCCGTGACCGCCTGCCCTGCGGTACCGTCGCTGATAGCGAGATCGGCCGCCATCGGAGTCAGCACGCTTGCGGGAAGGAACTCCGCGGTGACGAGGCCGAACACGCCGAGCGCTAGCGAGATGACGCCGGCCCAGGCCGGCTCGCTGCGTTCTTCGATCTCAGTGGCCACAAGGGGAGCATGCATGCTTTGTCATCAAAGCAATCTCCAACGATCCGAGTTCTCTTAGATAAGCCGTGAGGGTATGATTCGGAGGCGGCTTTCAGCCGCGCCTTCAAGCGCGTCATCGGCGCTCCGCCGAGCCACTACCGGGCGCCGAGGAGCCCGGGATGGGTATTCGCAGTGAAAAGTAACTCCGCAACGAAAACACCCGGCATTGCTGCCGGGCGTCAACGCCGCACTTCCCGAGGGAGGATCACGGGGCGATGCGGAAACGGAGCTTTATTTGCCTGCATCCAGACGATCGATCGCCTGGACATTGCCGGCCGACGGACCTTGCGGATCGAACTCGGATGCGAGCCAGGTATCGACGATCGATTTCGCCAATTCCGGACCGATGACCCGCGCGCCCATGGTGATGATCTGGGCGTTGTTGGATTTCGCCGCTCGCTCGGCCGAATAGGTGTCGTGGGTGAGCGCCGCGCGGATACCGGGCACCTTGTTGGCCGAGATGCAGACGCCGATGCCGGTGCCGCAGATCAGGATGCCGCGATCGTTCTCGCCGGCCGTGATCGTCTTTGCCAGATGCTCCGAGAGTTCGGCGTAGAAGCCTGCCTGGCTCAGATCCTTGACCTCGACGTCGCTCCGGCCGGCGAGATGAGCGGCAATGACATCGAGCAACGGTTTGCCTGCACTATCTGCACCGATTGCGATTTTCATGGGGCTTCCTTTCCGCACTTGTTCCAAACCTTTGCCGGTCAGATCGCGCCGGCGACACGCTTCAGAATGTCGAGATAGCCGCCGACCTCCCAGGCGGAGCGGCCGATGAAGAGGCCGTCGATATGCGGTTGGGCGACCAGCTCCTCGCAGTTTTGGGGATTGACGCTGCCGCCGTAGAGCACCGGCACCGCGACGCCGAGCGCCGCCGCGGCCGCCTCAGCTATCCGCCGGTGGCGGGCGTCGGCATAGTCGGCGGTCGCCGGTATGCCGTTCACGCCGATCGCCCAGACGGGCTCGTAGGCGAGCAGGACCGGCGCCCTTCTGGCGTCGCCTTCGAGAAGCGCGAACGCCCCTTCCACCTGACGCTTCAAAACGGCATCGGCCTCGCCCGCCTCCCGTTCGGCAAGCGTTTCGCCGATGCAGATCAGCGGGACGAGACCATGGCTGACGGCCGCTGCCGTCTTCAGCCCGACGGTGCGGTCGGTCTCGCCGAAATGTTCGCGGCGTTCGCTATGGCCGAGCTCGACGAGATCGAGCCCGCAATCCTTCAGCATCAAGGGAGAAATCTCGCCGGTCCAGGCGCCGGCATCGTCCCAATGCATGTTCTGGGCGCCGACCTTGACGCTCGTCTCCTTCAGCCTCTCCTTCACCTCGCGGACCGCCGTAAACGGCGGCATGACGAAGCGCTGGATGCGCGGGTCGCGCTCCGCATCGGCAGCCGCCAGGCCCTCGGCGAAGGCCGTCGCCTGCGACAGCGTCTTGTTCATCTTCCAGCTGGTGCCGACCCAGACCTGCGACTTGCTCATGCCTTCTCCGCTATTTTCTGATCACTGACAGCGATGAGCTTGATGCCGGCCTCGCCGAGGGTGGCGGCATGGTCCTTCGAAACCTCGCTGCCGGTCAGAACCGCATCGAAAACGTCGAGCCCGGTCAGGAAATGCAGGGCGGAGCGGCCGAACTTGCCGTGATCGACGAGCAGGTATTTGCGCGTCGCCGATTTCACCATCTGCCGCTTTGTCTGCACGACCTCCTGGTCCTGGTGGAACGCCGTGGCGCCCTCGATTGCCGAACTCGACAGGAAGGCGACGTCGGCTCTGAGCGATCGCAGCGCTTCCTCCGTGACGATGCCGAAGAAGCCGTTGAATTTCTTGCTATACTGGCCACCGAGCGCGATCAGGTTGATGCCCGGTGCGCCCGATAGCTCGGCAATGACGCCGAGATTGTTGGTGATGACGGTGAGCGGGCGGATGTCCTTGAGGCAGGCGGCAATCGCACCGGCAGTGGAACTGTCGTCGATGATGATGCTCTGGCCGGGTTCGATCAAAGTCGCGGCATGTTCGGCAATCCGCCGCTTCTCCGCCGTGGCGATCTTCTCGCGGTAGCGGAAGTCGCTCTCGAATTGCGAGCTCGACTGGATCGACGCGCCGCCATGGACCTTGCGCAAGAGGCCGGCCTGCTCCAGGTCGTCGAGATCGCGATGCACGGTCATCTTGCTGACGCCGAAGCGAATGGAAAGGTCCTCGACGGTGGCCGTGCCCGCCTCCATTAGGACGTCCATAACCGCCTGTCGCCTGTCTTCCGGTTTCACTGCCATCATCCTCTCGGCCCGCGGTCTTTCGCTACGCATCTCAACAGAGAGATAACATGATTATGTGATTTTTCAACGTGGTTTGCGGTATTTTGTTATATTGATGTGTGATTTTTCTCATCGTTCAGCCCAGTATCGATATGAGGCTCCCAGTATTCCACGGACTCCCGGATCATTTGGACCACCTGGTGATCGGCCGGCTCGCGCTCGCGGAACGACAGTTCGAGGCAGATCTCGTTGTCCGTTCCCCCACCCCTCCTCACCGCATCGAGCAGGCGCTCGGGCGTAATGCGGCCATTCTTGTTGTAAGCGGCGGTAAAGGGCCAATGGCCTCCCTTGTTCATCGACGACTGCTTGACGTGAATGATCGGCGATCGCCGCGGAAAGGCTTCCGCCCAGGCGTAGGGATCGATGTCGGCCGGGTTGTCGGACGCCACGTCGCCATGGTCGATATCGACCATCATCTTCAACGGGATGGGCAACTCGGCCCGGGCGAGGCGACCGTCCAGTTCCCGGCACGCCGCGATCGTGTGGCCAAATTCGCGGCCGACCGACATCGGCTCCCAGAAGAGATAGGAGAGCCCCGCCGCCTTGGCGTGCTCCGCCACTTCGCGCCAGCAGTCGATGGCGATCGCCATCAGCTCCTCGCGCCGCACCGGGTCGTCATAATCCTTCAGCGTGAAGATCGCGAATTGCGTGCCGATGGCGGAGGCGCCGAGTTCCGCCGAGATATCGGCGAAGGTCTTGAACCAATCAACATAATAGCGGCGCACATCCGGGTCGGGATGGCCGAAATGGTTGAGCCGCCCATAGGGTCCGGTCATGCCGGAGGTGATCTTCACGCCGGTGCGGGCAAGCGCCGCCCGGAACTGCCGGGTCACCTTGCTGATGGTCGCCGCCGGCCAGCTCGGATTGACGAATTCGTGGGTGAGTTGCACGTGGCCGATCCGGATCCTCTCGGCGATCGCGTCGATCAGATCGTCCGGCTCGGCAAAGCGGTTGACCAGGGGATTGGTGTTGAGCGACAGGGTGAAGGCCATGGCCGGGCTCCTGGCTACCAGAGAAATTTCGGCAGGAGGAAATCGGGCATGGCGCCGTGTGCCGCGAACAGCCCGTGGCGCCCCTCCTCCGACTGCCGTTCGAGGATGCCGGTCGTGACCAGCACAGAGCCGAGCCCGGCGTTTGCCGCGCCGGCAATGTCGTGCTCGACGCTGTCGCCGACCGCGCAGACCCGCGCCGGATCGGGCTTGCCGAGGAAATCGAGCGCGAAATCGTAGATGTCGCGGAACGGCTTGCCGATCCAGCGCACCCTGCCGCCGAGTTCCTCATAGAGCTCGGCAATGCGTCCGGCGCCGAAGGCATGCCCCGTCCGCGTCAGCATCACCTTATCCGGATTCGTGCAGAGGCAGGGGACACCGCGCTGCGCCGCGGGCCGAAGCAGATCCTCGTAAAAGCCAAGCGGATGGGCGTCGCCCTCGCTTGCCGCGAGCAGCACGATGTCGGCCTCCTCGCCGCTCTCCGTCCGAAGGAGATCCAGGCCATTCAGCGGCGACAGATCGCCGTCGCGGCTGATCAGCAGGCATTTGCGCATCCCTCCCGCTGCGGCTGCCTCTTCCCGCTTCAGGAGCTGCCAGGCAACTTCGCCGGAGGTCAGGAACCAGTCCCAGCTACCCGGCTCGAAGCCGAGCGCTGCCAACCGGCGGTCGTTTTCCGCCGAGCGCTTGCCGGAATTCGAAAGGATGATGATGCGTTTGCCGGCCTGCCTGAGGCGGACAAGCGCCTCGGCGGCACCCGGATATGGCCCGCGCCCGTCTCTTAAGACGCCGAACTGGTCGATGAGGAAGGCATCATAGGCCTCGGCGATCGCCGAGAGGCCGGGGATTGTGCGGGCGGCACTCATAGCACCCCCGCTTGTTTTGCACCGGACAGTGCCAACCGCGCCGTGCCGGCCGCCGCTTCCTCGGAGCGCGGCGGCAGAAACGGCACGCGGAGTTTGCGGGCGCGGATGGCCGTCCAGGCCCTGTTGCCGGCGCCGCCACCGACGCTGCGGACCGCCCGAAGCGGTGGGCTGCCGAGTGAGGCGAGCCGCTGATAGGCGAGGCTCTCGACGGCCGCGATCCCCTCTAAGATCGCCTTCAGGAACTCCGCGTCATCTGCCGGACGCGGCGTCATGCGCGGCATCAGCGCGGGATCGGCGATCGGAAAGCGTTCGCCGGGCCTCGTCAACGGATAGAAATCGAGACCCGTCGCGGTTGCCGGATCGATCTCCGCCGAAAGTTCGCCGATCCGCTCGGGGCTGAAATGCGCGGCAAGCACTGCACCGCCGGTGTTGGAGGCACCGCCGGCAAGCCACATGTCGCCGATCCGGTGGCTGTAGAGCCCGAATTCCGGAGCGAACAGCGGCCGATCCGACAGCATCTTCACCGTCAGGGTCGTGCCCAGCGCGCTGACCCCATCGCCCGGCCCGTCGGCGCCGGTTGCGAGGAACGAGGCGCAGCCGTCCGTCGTGCCGGCGACGACGACCGTATCGCGCGGCAGGCCGAAGGCGTCCGCCGCCGCCGGTGAAATCGTCGCGATGGGCGCTCCGGCCGGCTGGACGTCCGGCAGCAGCTCGACCCGCGCACCGGTCCGCGCCAACCAGTCCGGCCAGCACCGTTGGACGGGATCGTAGCCGGTCTTCAGCGCGTTGTTCTCGTCGGTGACGTCGTAGAGGCCGGTCAAATGCCCTGCGAGCCAGTCGGCCTGGTGGACCACGCGGAAGACACGGGGATACAATTGAAACGCCAGCAGCCTGGCGAGACCGGAGGTCGCGCCGTGCGCGGCGCTTTCCAGCGGCGCATGTGCGGCGATGCGGTCGACAATGGCCGGGTCGCCGACCGGATCATTGTACAACAGCGCCGCCGCAAGCGGCTCTCCGTCGGCCGCAACCGGCAACATCGTCCCGGACGTGCCGTCGATGCTGATTGCACGCACGCGCACCGGATCGATTGCCGCAAGCGCCTCCAGAAGTGCTGCCTGTACCGCCTTCCACCAGCCGATCGGATCGCGATGGTCCTCGGAAAAGGCGCCGAGCTTGGCGGCGCCCGAGGAGGCGACGTTCCCGGCTTCGTCCATTGCCACGGCGCGGGCACCGGACGTGCCCATATCGATGCCGAGGACGAGCCCGTCTCCACCGCTCATTGCAGCACCTGCCCGGCGCGGTTCAGCTGCTGACGGTATTTTTCCGCATCCCAGCCGAGAAGCTCGGCATTCTCGGCATCCGTCAGGTAGCGCAGCCGCGCGCTCGCCGGAATGCGCGCCGCCACGTCGGAAAGGCAGCGGGCCATCGCAAGCGCCCCGGCGGTTATATCCTTGAGGACCAGCACCCCCTTGCCCGGAAAAAGGAGAACCGGCGGCAAAGGCTCTCGCGCTTCAAGAAAGCGCGCCTCGATCGCAAGAGCCGTATCCTCCGGCGTGGCGATCACCGAACCCTTGCCGAGAAAGATCACATGGTCGGGATAGAGGCTGCCGCCGGCGGCGATCCTGCAGCTTTCGAGATCAGTTGCGGCGTCATGCAGTCTTTCTTCCTCCGGAAGACGATAGGCGCTGTTGACGGCGAGGCGCGACAGCGCCGACAGGTCCGCGGGCGGAGCCTGGCGCACGAGGCCGGCAAACCGCTCGGAGACGTCGACGAGGAGAAGCGCCGCATCCTCGATCGTATCGCCGGCGACCGCCAGCCCGTGATTGCCGAACACCAGCACGGCCGTATCGGCATCGATCCGTTCGCCGATCGCTCTGGCGAGCGGCAGTCCGGGGCGGGCATAGGGAACGAAGGCATGGGGAATGCCGGCAAGCCTTTCGGCCGCGATGGCCGCCGCATTGGTCTGCACGGCGGCTGCGATCGTCGCCACGCAATGCACATGGATGACCACCTTCTGCGGCATCAGCGCGTGCACCGTGGTTTCGATCGACGGCCGGAGGCCGGATGGGTTGAGCTCCTCGATGACGAAGTCCTGGGCCCTCTCCGCCGCCGGATCGTCGCGCTCCAGTGCGTCGATCAGCGGATCGAGCGCGACCGGCACCATGATATCGCGCGCCCGAGCCTCGGCGAGCCAAAGTCCTGAAGCCTTGATCCAGAGGGTATCGCCCTCCTTGATCGAGGTATTGCCGCCGGCGCCCTGGACGAGCTCCGGATCGGCGCCGATCCGCGCCGACAGATCCAGAAGCGCTTCGAATTCGGAGCTTCGCAACATCGCCTGCCCCTTTCTCATGCGGCCGCCTGCTGACCCTTGAGCCAGCCGCCGAAGGCCCGCTTCTCGGCTTCGCTCATATGCAGGCCATGCTTGGTGCGACGCTCGAGCAGATCCTCCGCCGTCCGTGCCCATTCGGTTTCGATCAGGAAGCGGGCTTCGCGTTCGCGGAAGAGCCGGCTGAAGCCGGTGCCGAGCTCGTCGAGCGACGTTGCCCCGTCGATCAGCGCGTGGGTCCGCGTGCCGTAAAGCCTGGCATAATGCTTCAAGAGATCGGCCGGCAGCCAGCGATAGCAGGCGCGCAGCTCTCCAAGGAATTGGTCGAAATCCGCATTCGCCATATCGCCGCCCGGCAGGTGGGCACCCGCGGTCCAGGCCGGACCGATTTTCGGAAAGAAAGATTTCAACCGCTCCAGCGCATGTTCGGAAAGCTTGCGGAAGGTGGTGATCTTGCCGCCGAAGACGGAAAGCAGCGGCGCCTCGCCGCTCGCCGCATCCAACTCGAAAATATAGTCGCGCGTCACCGCCGAAGGATTCTCGGCATTGTCGTCATAGAGCGGCCGGACCCCGGAGAAGCTCTGGATGATGTCTGCCTCGCTGAGCTGCTGCTTGAAATAGCGGTTCACCGATCTCATGAGATAGACGATTTCGTCGGCATCGGCGGCAACGTCCTCCGGCCGTCCCTCGTAGGGAATGTCGGTGGTACCGATCAGCGCCAGATCGTTCTGATAGGGATTGATGAAGATGACCCGTTTGTCGGGATTCTGGACGAGATAGGCCTGCCTCCCCTCCCAGAACTTCGGCACAACGATATGGCTGCCCTTGACGAGCCGGACGCTGCGGCGGGAGCTGAGCCCGGCGACCCGGCCGATCATGTCGTTGACCCAGGGGCCGGCGGTGTTGACGACGCAGCGCGCCCGCGCCTCCGTCCTCGCACCGGTCCCGGCATCAGTCATCTCGACCTGCCAGAGCTCGCCGCGGCGGCGGATGCTCGTGCAGGCGGTGCGGGTGAGGACTCGGGCGCCTCGCTGCTCCGCGTCAAGGGCGCTCAGGACGACCAGCCGGGCGTCGTCCACCCAACAGTCGGAATATTCGAACGCCTTGCGATAGGACGTTTTGATCGGCGCGCCTTCCGGCGCCGTCCTGAGGTCGAGCGTCCGCGTGCCCGGCAGGCGCTTGCGGCCGCCGAGATGGTCGTAGAGAAACAGGCCGAGGCGGACAAGCCAAGCCGGTCGGTCGGCGGGGTTGTGCGGCAGCACGAAGCGCATCGGCCAGATGATGTGCGGCGCCGATCGGAGCAGCACCTCGCGCTCGATCAGTGCCTCGCGGACCAGCCGGAACTCGTAATATTCGAGATAGCGCAAGCCCCCATGAATGAGCTTTCCGGACCGCGAACTCGTGCCCTGGGCAAGATCGTCCTTCTCGCAGAGCAGCACGGAAAGGCCGCGGCCGGCTGCATCGCGGGCAATGCCCGCGCCGTTGATGCCGCCACCGATGACGAATAGGTCGTATGTCCCGGGCTCGCTCATCGCCCTCCCCTCAGCACGGATTGACCGGCGGCAGGCCGACGATGTAGCGGCGCACCTCCTCCGCCGCCATTTCGGCTGCATAGGTAACGGTCCGGACCGAGGCGCCGGCGATATGGGGCGTCAGAGTCACGTTCGGCAACTTCAAGAGCGGCCAGTCTTCCGGCACCGGCTCGACAGCGAATGTCTCCAGCATGGCGCTCGCCAGATGGCCGCTGACGAGGTTGCCGTAGAGCGCCTCATAATCGCAGAGCGGCCCCCGCGCGGTGTTCACGAAGATCGCCCCAGGCTTCATCTTCGCGAAGCTCTCGGCATTCATCATGTTCCGCGTTTCCCCGGTGACGCGCGGATGCAGCGTCACCACGTCCGAGCGCTCGAGGAGTTCGTCGAACGAAACATGCTCGACGCCGGCGTTCCGGTCCTCGGCGCTGAGCTGCACATAGGGGTCGTGGACGAGCACCTTGGTGCCGAAGGCGCGCAGCAGCCGGACGACCTTGGTGCCGATATTGCCGTAGCCGACGACGCCGACGGTCAATTCCGAAAGCTCGCGGCCGGTGCGGTCGGCACGGTAGAGATCGCCGCGCCATTCACCCCTTCGCAGCGCCTCGTGGCCCACCCGGATCAGCCGCGTCTCGGCGAGAATGGCGCCGATCGTGAACTCCGCGACGGCGCTCGCATTTCGTCCCGGCGTATTGACGACCCGCACACCGGCATCGCGGGCGGCACTCATGTCGATATTGACCGGCCCGCCGCGGGAGACGGCGACGAGCTTCAGGTTCGGCAGTTCGGACAACATCGCCCGCGACAAGGGCGCAAGCTGCGTCACCAGGATTTCGGCGTCGCCGACGAAGCGGATGATCTCGGCGGGCTTGCCGAGATATTCCTTGAGCCCGTCCATCCCCTCGACCGCATAGCCATGCTCCATCGGCACATCCGGCCAGGGCTGTTCAAGAATGCGGATCTCATGTCCGTCGCCGCAGGCCGCGACGATCTTGTCGCGGAACACCTCCGGCAGCATGAACCGGTCGCCGATGATGGCAATCTTCTTCATTTCGGTTTGTCCTGTTGATCTCCCGAGCCGGCCGCGTGGGAGAGCGCGTGCCAGACGGGCCTGAGTGCGAGGCGCGATTGCTGGTAGGCGGGGAAAAGCGCGTCATAGCGCCGGACCAGTTCCTCGTCGGCCGGCTCGGCAGGGCGCAGTTGCGGCCGTACCCAATCGCCAGCGCAATCGGCCATCGAGGGGTAGATGCCGAGCGAAACGGCAGCGATCATCGCGGCGCCCGCGGCGCCCGCCTCCTCGCGTTCGCTGGTCTGGATACTGGCGCCGAGCGCACCGCCGAGGATGCGGCGCAAAGAGGCGCTGCGCGCCGCCCCGCCGGTCAGCCGAATGCGCTCCGGCAGCGGCCCCATTTCGGCATAACAGTCGCGGGCGGCAAGGGCGAGGCCGTCGAAGACGGCCCGGACCATGTCGCCGAAACCATGGGTGCTCGACAGGCCGACGAAGGAGGCACGCGCCGAAGCGTCGACGAAGGGACCGCGCTCGCCGGCTTCGGAAATATAGGGCTCGAAGAGCAGCGGCGTGCCCCTCGCCTCCTCAAGCCAGCCATCCACATGGGCGAGCAACTCGCCCTTCGATTTCTCGACCCCCATCCCCTTTAGGACGCCGCCGGCGATCGAAAGGATCCAGTCGATGTTGAGCGTCGCCGCCATATTCGATTGCATCTGCGTATAGGTGTTCGGGATCGGCATGCACATGGTGTAGCCGGTCAGGTCGCGGTTGAGCCGAACGTCGTCGGCGCTCTTCGCCAGCCGCATGTGCATGCCGGTCGAGCCGATGATCGAACAGCCTGCATCGGTTCCCGGATCATAAAGCCCTGCGCCGAGCGCCGTGCAGACCACGTCGACATAGCCGAGCACCACGGGCGTCCCGGCCGGAAGGCCGGTGGCCGAGGCGGCAGCCTTAGACAGCGGATGATGCGACGCCGCCCCGTCAACGATTTCCGGCAGCAGATGCGTAAGCCTCTCGAGACCGAGGAAGGAAATCACCGCGTCGCAATATTGCCGGGTACGGAAGTCCCCGTATGTGAAGTTCGCCTCCGATGGATCGGTGGCGCGCCTTTCCGTGAGGTTGAAATAAAGCCAATCCTTGCAATGGAAGGCCGTGGCGGCTCCCTCCAGCATCTCCGGCGCGTTTTCCAGCATCCAGCGCAGTTGCGGCCCCTGCTGGCAGGCGGCAAGTCCCGAACCGGTATGCGCGAAACGCTCGACATCGCCGCTGTCGCCGCGCAGCCGCTCGACCGTTTCGCTGGCCCGCGCATCGAGCCAGAGCCAGCCCTTGCCGACCGGCTCGCCGTCGCTGTCGATCAACCACGTGCCGTCTCCCTGACCGGTCACCGCGATCGCGGCAACGCGGCCAGGGAGGTTCTCGATCCTGGCCGAGAGCTCGACCAGGGTTTTCACGGTGTCCGCCCAAGTGCGGCGCAGGTCCTGCACGCTGCCGGTTCGCCCCACCGCCTCGTAGCTGTTCGGAACGGCCGCCATGGCGAGCTGCCGGCCGCCGAGGTCAAAGGCGACCGACTTGATGACCGACGTCCCCGCATCGATGCCGATCAGGATGTCGCGCATCAGGCGAGCTCCTCCCCATGCGAGATCGCCGCGCCGCTCTCGCCGTCGAAGACATGCAGGCTCGCCGGCTCGAGGCGAATGCCGATCGGCTGGCCCACCTCGAGCCTCGCCCGATCGTGCTCCACCAGCACCAGCGTCCCGCCGGCGAAATCCGCGGCGATATGCGTCTGGTCGCCGAGCCACTGGTTGACGGCGACGCGGCCGGTGACGCCGTCGGCGCTGCGTTTCACCGCATAGGGCCTGACGCCGAGAATCACCCGCTGGCGCTTTCTCAGCGCATCGCGCACCGCATGCGAGAAATCGGAGGCGGCATATTCCAGCCGGATGCCGTCCTTGAGGCCGAAGGCCAGGCGGCTTTCGGAGGCGGTGACGCTCGCCTCGAAGACGTTCATCGGCGGCTCGCCGACGAAGGTGCCGGTAAAGAGATTGGCCGGCCGCTCCTTGATCCGCTGCGGCGTGTCGAACTGCTGCAGCACGCCGCCCTCCATGACGGCGATGCGGTCGGCAAGTGCATTTGCTTCGGTCTGGTCGTGGGTGACGAGAATGGCGGTCAGCCCGCGTTCCTTGATGTAGTGCTTGATGCGGCCGCGCAGCACGGCGCGCAATTGCGGCTCGAGCTGCCCCATCGGCTCGTCGAGCAGATGCAGGCTGGCGTCGCGGATCAGCGCCCGGCCGAGCGAGGCGCGCTGCTGCTGGCCGCCGGAGATCGAGCTTGGATAGCGGCCGAGTATGTCCTCGATCTCGAGCAGCCTGGCGATGCTGGCCACCTTCTCGTCGACGGTGCTCTGCGACAGCTTCGAGGCCTTGAGCGCGAAGGCAATGTTCTCCCGCACCGTCAGCGGCGGATAAAGCGAATAGCCTTCGAAGGCCATGGCCACGTTGCGGCGAACCGGCGGGAATGTCTGGATTTCGCGGCCGCCAAGCGAGATCTTGCCGCGAGACACCGCCTCGAAGCCGGCGATCATCCTGAGCGTCGAGGTCTTGCCGCAACCAGACGAGCCAAGGAGCGCGATGATCTCGCCCTTCCTGACATCCATGCTGAGTTTCTTCACGGCATGGACGCCGTAGTCGATCGGCCCGTAGAACTTGTCGACATCCTTCAGCAGGAGCGCAATGTCGGTCATGCCGCTTCTCCATTCCGCTTGGAGGCAGGCTCCGACGGCCGCATCAGCCGGCCGCTGCCCTTGTCGAACAGCAGGGTCGCCCGGCTGTTGACCGCAAGGTGCGCCGGCCCGGCCTGCGGGCCTGGTGTGCCCGCCGGGCGCGAAACGAGGATTTCCCGGCGGCGCGCCGTTAGCGTCAGGGTAACGGTTTTCTCGTTGAGCGGCGTTTCGGCCTCGACCGTGACGGGGATTGCCCCGGGCGCGGACGCCTCGGTGAAGGTGATGTTTTCCGGCCGGATGCCGAGAACGCAGGCCTTCCCGACGATTTCGGGCCCGAACCCCGGCAGCCTAAGGCGAACGCCGGACAGTTCGGCAAAGGCGCCGTCCGGCCCGCGCTGCGGCACGACGTCGAGCAGGTTGATCGTCGGGTCGCCGAACAGCCGGGCGATCTCGAGTTCCGCTGGCGTGTCGTAGATGTCGGCCGGCGTGCCGATCTGGCGAAGCTGTCCCTCGAACATTACGGCGATCCGGTCGCCGAGCGCCATCGCCTCCTTATAGTCCTGGGTGACGTAGACGACGGTCGCACCCTGGGCGGCGAGAAGACGCGGCAGTTCCAGACGCATCTCGAAGCGCAGCTTGGCATCGACGTTGCGCAAGGGGTCGTCGAGCAGGAGCAGCGGCGGCGAGCCGACCAGCGCCCGGGCAAGCGCCGTGCGCTGCTTCTGCCCATTGGAAAGCGCCTTCGGATGGTGGCTGAGCACATGGTCGATCTTCAGGAGCTTTGCCACCTTCTCGACCCCGGCGGCGATCGCCTCCTTCGAGAACCTGCGGGCTGTCAGCGCGCTGGCGATATTGTCGAAGGCGCTCATATGCGGGAACAGGGCGAAATTCTGGAAGGCCATGCCGACGCCGCGATGCTCCGCATCGACGTCGGTCAGGTCGTCGCCACCGATCAGCACGCGGCCCTCGTCCGGATCGATCACGCCGGCAACGAGCCTCAGCAGCACCGTCTTGCCGGCGCCCGACGGGCCGAAGAGCACCAGCCGTTCGCCATCGGTCACATCGAGCGACAGATCATCAAGGACTGTCTGGCCCTTGTACCTTTTGACGATGTTCTTCAACTGCAGTGTCGTCATCAGCGATTATCCCTTCACCGCACCGAGCGACAGGCCTTCGACGAGGTAGCGCTGGGCGTAGAGTGCGAGAGCGAGCGTCGGCGTGATTGACAGCACGATCGCCGCGGCGATCTGGCCGTATTGGATGCCTGAGGCCGTGACGAAGGCAAGCGCGCCGACCGTCACCGGCTGCTTGTCGGCCGAGGCCAGCACCAGCGCGAAGACGAAATTGTTCCAGGCGAAGATGAAGGCGAGCAGGCCGGCGGCGGCGATCCCGGGCCCCGCCAGCGGCAAGGCGATCTTGCGGAAGGTCGAGAACCAGGAATGGCCGGCAATGCGATAGGCATATTCGACATCGGCCGAGATGTCTTCGAAATAGCCGCGCACGATCCAGAGGATGAGCGGCAGGCAGATGAGCTGATAGACCCAGATCAGACCGAAATAGGTGTTCGAGAGGCCAAGCCACTGGAAATATTGCGTCAGCGGCAGCAGCACCAGCAGGGGCGGCGCGAAACGGAAGGAAAGCAGCGTGAAGGCGATATCCTCCGAACCCCTGAACTTGTGCCGCGCGAAGGCGTAGGCGGCGGGGACGCCGAGGGCGAGCGCCACGGCGACGGATACGACCGACAAGAACACCGAGTTCCCAAGATTGCGCATGAAGGCGATGTCGAGCGTGCCGGCGGCGGTCTGCAGCTTTCCGGTGATCAGCGCCGCATAGTTGTCCAATGTCGGCGTGAAGACCACCGATGGCGGTATCCTGAGGATCGTCTCGTTTGTCTGGAAGGACATCAGGAAAATCCAGACGATCGGGAACATGAAGAAGACGACGACCAGCGTCAGGGCAACGCCGCGCAGGAGCCGTTCGAGCGGAGACATGGCTTCCATCTTGACCTCTCTACGCCTCGCCGCGGGCGCGCTCGCGCAGCCGGAGCCAGTTCTTGATGAAGACGTTCGACAGAATGTAGGTGATCGCCCACAGGATGATCAGCAGCGCGGCGGAACGGCCGACATTGGTCGACTGGAAGAAATTGAGATAGGCCTCGACCTGGAAGACGGTCAGCGTATCGCCCGGGCCGCCCTGCGTCATCGCATAGATGATGTCGAATTGCTGGATCGAGTCGAGCAGCCGGAAGAGTGTCGCCGTCAGGATATAGGGCGTCAGCATCGGTAGGGTGATGCGGAAGAACACGAAGCTGCGCGGCACGCCGTCGAGGGCCGCCGCCTCGAAGGGCTGGGTCGGCAGGGAACGCAAGCCTGCAAGCAGCAAGATCATGATGAAGGGCGTGTAGACCCAGATGTCGACGAGCACGACCGTCAGGAGCGCCGTGTCTGGCGAGGAGGCCCAGCGGAAATTCTCGAGGCCGATCAGGCTGGCGAAGTAGCTGAGGATGCCGAAGCCCGGATTGGTCATCAGCTTCCACATCAGAGCCGCCAGCGCCGGCGCCGTCATCAGCGGCAAGAGCAGCATGATCGAGATGAAATTGTTGACGGTCGAGCGTCGCTGCAAAAGCAGGGCAATGCCGAGGCCAAGCAGCAGTTCGAGGACCACCGTGGTGCCGGCATAGACGAGCGAGACCCTGAGCGTATTCCAGAAGCCGGAATCGGTGAAGAAATTCAGGTAGTTCTCGCCCCAGTTGAACTGGCGCGCCCAGGGCTGGCTCAGCCGGTAGCGCTGGAAGGAATAGACCACCGCCGAGAAAAACGGGATCAGGATGCCGATGCAGACGAGAAGCGCCGGCAGGGAAAGCACATAGGGCAGAACCTTCTTGCTAATCCTGAAACCGCGGGGCGTTGCCCCGGATTGCGTCACTGAAGCCATGGCCAGCTCCGTTCAAATGCCATTTCGAAAGGCGATGAAGGGGCCGGCCGCGGCCGGCGCAGCCAGACCCCCTCCTCGTATGCGCATTCGTTGCGGTGTGCCGGGCCCGGCGTGCGGGCCGGCGCCGCCGGCGATCAGCCGAGTCCTGCTTCCGCGAGCTGGCGATTGATGCTCTCGGCGAGCTTGTCGAGCCCCTCGTCGACCGGCACTTCCTTCGCCACCATCTTCTGGAGCGTTGCCGCCCATTCGGTGGTGAGGTCGAAGAACAGGGGCTGGGCGGTGAAGTGGATCTTGGCGCCCGGCGCGGAAATGTCGTGCATCTCCACATAGCCCGGATAGCTCTTCTTCAGCCGCTCGCGGAAGATTTCGTCCTTCCAGACGGTCGCCCGCACCGGGTTGACGAAATCCATCTTCGTCGCGCCGAAGATCGCGTGCTCAAGTCCCGTCGCCCATTGCAGGAAGTACCAGGTCGCGTCCTTGTCCTTGGAGAAGTTGGACATCGACAGCGACCAGATCCAGATGTTCGGCGTCGGTGCGGAGGCGGCCGGATTGGCGGCAAACGGCGCATAGGCAAGCTTGCCAGCCATCTTGTTATCGCCGCCGTTCATGAAGTAGCCGAGGATGTCGGCGTCGTAGATCATCGCCGAGGCGCCGGCGCCGAGGTCGGTGCCGACCTGGTACCAGGTATAGGTCGACCAGTCCTTCGGGCCGCTCTCCTGGATCATCTGCACCCACTTGGCGTGGAAGGCCTTCGATTCCGGCGTGTTCATAGCGGCCGAAAGCTTGCCGTCGGCCGAGACGTTCAAATCCTTTTGGCCGAAGTTCGCATAGCCCGAAAGGAAGCCCGGATGGATCGTCGCCCAGGAGCGCGAGCCGCGTACGCCGATGCCGTAGACCCCGCCGCCGACGTCCTTGGTGAGCTTTGCGGCCGTCGTCAGTAGTTCATCGAGGTTCTTCGGAACGCCGACCCCGACCTTGTCGAACATCTCCTTGTTGTAGGAGAGGTTGTTCTGCTCGTAGCCCCAGGGAATGCACCATTGCTTGGCGTCTTCCGAACCGAGCGCGCCACCCGGCTGGCCGTTCCAGGCGCAGGACGCCTTGACGCCCGGCAGGAAATCATCCCAGCCATATTGGGGGTTGGTCTTCGTCGTATCCTTGATCCATTCGTTGAGATCGGTGATCCAGCCGGCCGGGCCGTAGGTCCAGGTCATGTAGGCGCCAGTCATGAAGGCGTCGTATTCCGACGAACTCGAGGACAGCGCCGCCGTCACCTTGTCGAAATAGACGTCCTCCGGGAAGACGTCGTAGGTGACTTCCATGCCCGTCAGATCCTTGAAGGTCTGCAGGTTGGCGATCATCGCATCGGCATAGGGATGCTTGTTCAAGAGCAGCTTCACCGACTTGCCGGAATGCGCCTTCCAGTCGAAATCGGCGGCAAGCGCCCGGGTCGACATCATGTTGAACAACGTGCCGGCGGTGCCTGCCGTCAGACCTGCCGCACCGAGGCCCTTCAGCATCCCGCGGCGGTCCACCTCGCCGCGCAGGAATGCGCTTATGAGGTCTTTCTCCTTCTCATACATCTGTTTTCTCCTCCGTTGCGGGTAAGAATGCTCCAATGAGCTGACCGGCTACCCGACCGGTACTGCCTCCCCGGCCGCGGTGGTTTCCTCCCCCTGCCGCGGCCTCGAATGTTTCTCCAGCGCCGTGCGTCCTTCGGGACGCTCAGAGGACGCTATAAGTCTTTGAACCTAGGCATCGTGCTTTCCGAAAATCGGGTCCGATTTTCGGGCCGATGCGCTAGGCAGCGAGCGCCTGCGCCGTGCGCTCGTCGGTGATCAACCCATTCAAGAGCCCGCTTTCGAGCACCGCACGGATCGCGCGTGTCTTGATCCTGCCGCCGGCGACCGCCACGGTGCGGCGGTCCCGCAGGTCCTTGCGGCCGAGCGTGAAGGTGCGGTTGGAAAGCGTCGTCTCGATCGGCCGGCCCTTTGCGTCGAAGAAGTGGCCGAGCAGCTCGCCCGTGGCACCGCTTTTCTGAATGGCCTCGATTTCGCTCATCTCGATCATGCCGGTGGCAACCAGGGATGCCTCGCGCTCGGCCGTGCCGATGCCGACCATCAGGAGATCGGCCGATTTCGCCAGCTCGAAGACCTCGCGAACGCCGCGCTGGCTGAACAGCACGTCACGGTCCTCGACCGTGTTGGCGAAGAACGGCACCGGCATCACAAAGGCTTCGGCACCGGTACGCTCCGCCAGCCGATGGATCACGTCGTGCGGATTGGCTGAGAACTTGCGCGTCAGGCCGCCGAGCAGCGAGACGAAGCGCGTGTTGTTGCTGGGCGTGCGCGGCAGGTATTCGACGCACGCCGCAAGCGTTCGCCCGTGGCCGACGCCGATCAGCGCCGTCTCGCCCCGCTCGATCTCGCGCCTCAGGAACTGCGCGCCCGAAATGCCGAGCGCCCTCAGCGGCAGGTCGTCGCTGTCGAAATCCGGAACGACCTCGCAATAGTCGAGGCCGTAGCGGCCGGAAAGCTTCTGTTCGAGCTCGACGCATTCGGAGACGTCGCCGTCGATATAGACCTTCACCAGGCCTTCCTGGTTGGCCCTCATGATCAGCCGGTGCGCCTTCAACGAGGTGAGGCCGAGGCGCTTGGCGACTTCCGCCTGGGTCAAGCCGCCGGCGTAGTGCAGCCAGGCCGCCCGCGTCGCCATGCTGGCTTCATCATCCCGAACCGCCAATCCCCCGATGATCGCCATCGCTTCCCGTCCGATGCTGCGCCGCGTGACTTTTTGCATTGCATGATATTTTTATCGCCTACTGAAAGAAATTTCACGTTCTGCAAAAAATGTCAACAACGGGGTGGTTGCAGCGGCTCTGTTATGACGATGACTGGAAGTGGACCGGCGTCCGAAGCGCAGCCGAAGGGCAAATGCGGCCCGCTGCCGGCCCCCGTGTGGCTGGGAGGATCAGACTATGAGGGGTGGGGTGGCGAGAACTTCGATGCCGGCGAGGTGAGCATGGTCAAGGGGCGACAGCGGAAACTGTCGCCAGTCGATTGGAGCGGCTTATCGCGGCACTCGTCGATCAGGCCACCGCAGGCGAGCCGTCACTCCCGAAGCGTTTCGCGGACACGGTCCCTGGCGGCGTCGTGGGCTTCCAAGGCGGCATTGCTCGTCTTGTCCAACACCTCCTGTGCCGTGCCGATCGCCTCGCCAACTGCGGCATTTGCCTTTGCGGCGAGGTTGCTGCGCATTTCGTCCGCCGCCTCGCCCATGGCCTCGTCTTCGGCCTCCGTGTGCGGGAGCGTCGCGCCGATTGCCGCACCGACCGCAAAGGCGAGCGCGCCGCCGACCAGCGGCTGATCGCGGAAATGCTGGAGGATCGCGGCATTCAATCGCGCGCCCTGGTCTTCCAGCGACCTTCCCGCCGACTGCACGCTTCCCGCGAGCGACCGGCCGGTGTCCGCAAGGCTCTCGGACATGCGGCTCGCCGAAGCGCTCACCTGCCGCCAGGTTCTCGACGCCCAACCGGAGGCCTCGTCGAACAGGGCACCGGTCTCGTCCCTTATATCCTCGATCTGCTGGCCGGCTGCGTCGGCAAAACCGCGATAGATCTTGCCGCTCTGGTCGATGAAGTGGCCGGCGCGGCGCCCGGCGGCATCCGTCATCGCCCGGAAGCGATTGCCGCTTTCGTCCGCGAAGTGGCTGTAGCGCTCGCCGAAGCTCTCCTCGATCGGGCCGGTGCGTTTCACCGGGCCGGTCACGGTGGCGAGCGGATACTCGTCCGCGGTGTTATCCGGGTATTTCGGCGCGCGTGAGCCCGGATTGGCGAGGAGCCAGGCGAGGCTTACTCCCATCAATGCGACCGGAATGGGATTCGCCTTGAGCGCGGCGCCGAGATTGCCCATATATTCGGCGCCGCCGCTCGATTTGGCATATTCAAGCATCTCGTCCATCAGTTGGCCCGGCGACATCCGTTCCTGGATGGCGTGGAGCTTTTCCTCGATCCGCTGGCGATCGGCCTCGATCTCGCGCTGCAGTTCGGCAGCCGAGTGCGTGTGGGAATAGTCGTTCATTGCACTCTCTCCTTCACGACGTCCAGGTCGCGCTGCAGGGAGCTGGCCGTCTTATCGAACTTGAGGCTGTTGCCGCGCAAGTTCGAGAGACTGCGCGAGATCATCGCCCAGGCGAGAAGCGCGACTACGACGCCTATGATGACGGCCGAAAGGGCGTCGGCGTTCGGCTCGATCATGCCCCGCGCGATGAGAAAGGCGGCCAGTCCCTGGACGGCCGCGCTCAACAGCACGCCAATGGCACCGATGGCGAAGATCAGGCCGATTAGAAGCGTCTCCAGGCTGCCTATCGCCCGGTTGACATTCTCCGACGCCTCCGCCTTGGCGAGATCGATTTCCTTGCGGAAAAGTCCCGATATATCCGCCACCAGCCCGGTCATCAGTTCCGATAGGGGGCGGTCGTCCCGATGGTTAAGCATTGCGCCGATCCTCCGTAAAATTCCACCCGCCTTCACTTGGTCGGCTGCTTCCCGATGGCGTTGGCGAGGACGGTTGGGAAACGCTCCGCCTGCTGCGGCGATGAGCCGAGGCCGTCAGGAAACGGCTGGCGGCCAACCCGGCAATGGCTGCCATGCCCAGGAAGGCCAGCGGCTGCTTCCGGCCGAAATCCTCCGCCATGGCGGCAATTTCGCCGAGCTCGCGGCCCTCGATGTCGCGTGCCAAGTCTTGCAGCGAACTGCCCATCTGCTTGGCATAGCGGCCGAGCGCGCGTTGATCCGACTGTTCGAGTTCGCCGCCGACTTTCTCAAGCGCCGTGGCGATGCCGCCAAGCTGGCGTGCGGCCACATTCTTCTCGTCCTCCGCAGCGCGGCTGACGGCTTCCTTGGCTTCTTCCGTCCGCTCATCGGCAAATTGCCGAAGTTCGTCGAGGTCCTCGCGGACGGCTTGCTGCAGGGAACGGTCCATGCCGCCTTCGCCTTCCCTTGTTCCGGCTTCCGGCTGGTTGCCCGCACGGTCCGGCGTCGTTGCGGGGGAACCGGGCTGGCCCCCGAGGTTGCGTCCGCTCGTGTCATTGCTCATCTTGGCTCCTCCCGTCGTGGAACGCGACTGGTTATGTCATTCAAACCAGCCACTTGCAGCCTTGTTCCATGGAGGCGGGTGAGGTTGCCAAGCCGTGCCTCGTCAACGCCGGTTGGCTCCTGCGCAATTGTCCATACGCTGCCCACTTATTTCCTCAAACTGGGAACAAAATCAGCAGGGTGTTGTTAAAACGGACATCTTCGCGGGGCGCCCCGCGGTGCGTGCCAAGGGAAGCGCCATGTCCCCTGAGAACGTCGACTCTCCGGTCACCGAGCCGCCCGAATATGCGGTTGCTGCAGCCACCTCCCTGCAGGAACGACGTCCGAACACCTTGAAGCACGGCGATACCTTCGCCGTCTTCGACCACAACGGCGACGCCTATTCGGGCTCCGGCAGCCCCGAAGGGTTGTTCCATCGCGACACACGGCATCTCTCCCATCTCGCCGTGACCATCAACGGCGCTCGACCCTTGCTCCTCTCCTCCACCTTGAGAGACGACAACGCGACGCTGACCTGCGACCTGACCAATCCTGACTTCCTGGACGAGAGCGGCGCACTGGCGCTTCCCCATGATTCGATCCATCTCAGGCGGTCCCGCTTTCTCTGGAACGGCACCTGCTATGAACGGATCCTGGTGCGCAATTTTCATGAGAGGCCGCATCAGATAGAAATCAGGCTGGCCTTTGCAGCCGATTTCGCGGATTTGTTCGAGGTGCGCGGCAAGCAGCGCAAAAAGCGCGGCCAGATGCATCCGCCGACGGCAAAGGCCAGCGAGGTGCATCTTTCCTATACCGGACTGGACGCTCAGAAGCGGACGACCCGGCTTGGCTTCGATCCGCCGCCCTCGCGCCTTTCTGCAACCGAAGCCGTTTTCGAGATCGGTCTTGCACCCGGTCAAAGCCGAACGCTTTTCCTTGAGGTCAATTGCCAGCGGGAGCCGGCGATCACCATCGGTCACAGGTCGTTCTTCTTTGCGCTCCGGGATGCGCGTCGTGCGTTGCGCACCTCTTCGGGGCGGGCGGCGGCGATCGTCAGTTCGAACGAGGTCTTCAACGAGGTCGTGCGCCGCAGCATATCCGACCTCTACATGCTCATCACCGAGACCAATGAAGGACCTTACCCCTATGCGGGGATCCCCTGGTTCAGCACGGTTTTCGGCCGCGACGCGATCATTGCCGCGATCGAAACCCTGTGGCTCGATCCGGAGATCGCCCGCGGCGTGCTTGCGCATCTCGCCGCCAACCAGGCGACCGATTTCGATCCCCTGTCGGATGCCGAACCCGGCAAGATCCTGCACGAGGTGCGCTTCGGCGAGATGGCCGAATTGCGGGAAGTTCCATTCCGCCGCTATTACGGCAGCGTCGACTCGACGCCGCTTTTCGTGATGCTGGCCGGGCAGTACTTGCAACGCACCGGCGACGTTTCGACGATCCGGACGATCTGGCCGAATATCGAGGCCGCGTTGAAATGGATCGATGTCCACGGCGATCGCGACGGCGACGGCTTCGTCGAATACGGTCGCCGGACCGAGGAAGGGCTCGCCAACCAGGGCTGGAAGGACAGCCACGACTCCGTCTTCCACGCCGACGGTACGCTCGCCAGGGGGCCGATCGCCATCGCGGAAGTGCAGGCCTACGTCTATGGCGCCTGGGAGGCGGCATCGAGGATGCTCAGGGTTCTCGGCCACGAGGACCGGGCGGTCGAGTTCTCGCGCCGCGCCGATGACTTGCGGCATCGCTTCGACGCGATCTTCTTCGATGCGGAACTCGGCACCTATGTGCTGGCGCTTGACGGCGACAAGCAGCCCTGCCGGGTCCGCTCCTCAAATGCAGGGCATGCCCTGCTCACCGGACTTGCGATTCCCGAGCGAGCCGAAGTTGTCGCAAAGACGCTGATGTCGGGCGCCTCGTTTTCGGGCTGGGGGATACGAACCATCCCGGTCACCGAAAGCCGCTACAACCCGATGAGTTACCACAACGGTTCGGTATGGCCGCACGACAATGCCTTGATCGCGCTCGGTCTGGCGCGCTACGGCTTTCGTCTGCAGGCGGCGCGGATCTTCGAGGGACTGTTTGCAGCCTCGACCTATATCGATCTGCGGCGTCTACCGGAGCTCTTTTGCGGTTTTCCGCGCCAGCGCGCCCAGGGCCCGACCTTCTACCCGGTCGCCTGCATTCCCCAGGCCTGGGCGGCGGCAGCGCCGCTATCGCTGCTTCAGTCGTGCCTCGGAATAGAATTCTTTACGAAGCAGATGCAGATCACCTTCGATACGCCCTATTTGCCCGGCTTCATCGAGGAGCTCGAGATCCGGAACCTGCAAATCGGCTCCGGCTCCGTCGACGTGGCGGCAAACCACTCCGGCACCAGCGTCGTCATCGACGTGCTAGAGCGCCGCGGACATGTACGCGTCGTGACAGTCGCCTGACGGAAGGGCTGCGCGGGAGGGCAAATAGAGCGGACGCTCTCGCCCCTGACCCGCACAGACATGCTCAGCGCGTGCGCGCCACTCTTTTCGGCGAGGGCAGAAGGCCTTCGCGCTGCAGTTTCTTGCGCGCAAGCTTGCGGGTGCGGCGAACGGCCTCGGCCTTTTCGCGAGCACGTTTTTCGGAGGGCTTTTCATAGGCGCTGCGCATCTTCATTTCGCGGAAGACGCCTTCGCGTTGCATCTTCTTCTTGAGAACGCGGAGAGCCTGGTCGACGTTATTGTCTCTGACAAGTACCTGCAAAATACATCCTTTCCGTTTGATGAGTTGCTACATGGTTCCTTCGATCAGAACCAGAGGGCGGGAAATTCCGAGTGCTTCCTTGCGGGGGGATAAGAGGCGCGTGCGCGCTCCAGCCCTTATTCACTTGGCGGTCCTGATGCTCAACGGCTTAAGCCAAGGACTGCCACTGACCGTTGCCGCCGGAACGCGTTCACTGACCGGCAGGGCGCTTTCCGCAGGATCGATATCGTGTTCGAAAATTCGACGTTCAAAGGTCTCGGTCCCGAGCCGGACGCGATACTGTGCTTCTCCGTGTTCGGCTGCAGGCAGGATGCCGACGATACGGCAGGTCCTGTCGGCCGCCAACATCCGCATCAGGTCGGACTTCAGCACGACCGTATCGCCAACATTGTAGGTGTTCCGGCTCATGGCCATCTCCTTCGTCTGTGCCCTTTAGGTGGCACAAGCAAAAAAGGCCGGGCATTACCCCGACCTCCTCTTGAACGCCGCGCATCTTTTCAGACGCGCAACGGCGCCCTGTCATTCAAACGCTCCCTGCCAGTACATCCGTGGTCAGCGGAGGCGAATGACAATTTAAGCAGCTCGCAGATTGTCTGCCGAGCTCTTGCCGGACCTGTTGTCGCGGACGATGTCGTAGGTCACCTTCTGGCCCTCGGCCAGCGAGCGCAGCCCGGCCCGCTCGACGGCGGAGATATGGACGAACACGTCCGTGGAGCCGTCGTCGGGCTGGATGAAGCCAAAGCCCTTGGTGCTGTTAAACCACTTTACGGTGCCTGAACTCATAACGATTTCCTTTCATGGTAGAGATTACGGGCGAGTATTCGCCCGATTTGATCGATATTTGAAAGGAAATCTGGCGAAGCGCATCAGCGCGTAGACAAAGGTCACAAGCAATGTTCGACGGGGTATATATAGATGCTGCTTCGAGATATGCAATGGCAAAACCAAATTTCACCGTGAAAGGCGTCTGCGCACGCCCGAAATTACGATCAAGCCGCTGTTTTTAATCAAAATAATATTTTCTCCGAGTCGGTGGGAGAATTCTCAGGCCGGAGACGGGGTGAAGCCGTTCGCTTCGTTCATCGTGAGCAGCGCCTGGATTTCTCGGGCGACGAAAACCGCATGCTCCGTCACCTGGGGAAGACCCATCAATTCGCCGAAGGTGCCGCGCGCCAGCGGTCCGGCGATGAAGAGGTTCGGCTGCACCCGGCCGTCCGCGCCAACGGCGCGAGAACGAAGATCGCATGCAATCCCGAGACCGGTTTCGCAAGGAGCGAGCACGCCGTCCCTCTCAAGTCCCGCCAGAAAGGGCTGAGACTTCAGGATCTCTCCATGGGCGGGGCCGGTGGTTACCACGATCGCATCGACGACGATCCGTCGCGGCGCGTCGCGGCCGCGCTGCCGGAGATCGACCCGGATCTCCCCGTCCTCGATCGCCGCCGATGCGATGGAGGCAGCAACAATTTCCAGTCGGCCTTCCTCGATCGCCCTGTCCAGAACGGTTTCGACCTGCGGCGCTATGCGAAACCGATGCACGTCCCAATAGGATCGCGCCAGCCGCGCAATGCGGCGGCGCTCGACGAGCGGCAAGGCCTGCCAGATCTGCTGGCCCTGCGCCCGCACCGCGTCGATGACCGGATGCCAGCTCAGGCCCTGTTGCCGGGCGTCCCGCAGCGTTCGGCGAATACGGCGAAGAAGCTCCGATGCGCGGCTGGCCGGATCGGAGACGAAGTCGCCAAACGGTTCTTGCGCGATCGCCGGGTGGCCGCGAGACCGCAGGCCGCGCCGCGAAATGGAAACGATCGACCCGCCGTGGCCTCTCTCGGCAAGCGCGGCGACCACATCCGCCGCTGTCAGACCATTGCCGACGATCAGCACGCGATCTGCCGACGCGATGCCGTCCAGCGCATCGGCGCGCGTTGAATCCGCAACCAGCTTGGGGGAAGACGAAAGCGGCAGCAGAGCCTTTGGCAGCGCCGGCGCCGGATGCGTGACGGCAAGAACGGCAATGCCGGCGACGAGTGCCTCCCCATCCTCCGCAAGGATCGTCCACTGGCCTGCAGATCGCTTCACTTCAAGTACGCGCTTGCGCCTGTGCTCGATCGCCCCGCTGGCGAGACAAGGGGCGAGTTCGGCCGCGACATAGTCGCCGAACACTGACCGCCGCGGATAGGCTATGCCGTCGGGACTATTGGAGCCCGGATCGGTCGCGACCGTATCGGCTCGGACGACGTAGTCAGCGAAGCTTTCCGGCTCGTCCGGATAAAGGCTCATCTTGAAGGCCGGCACATTGATGCGATGCGCGGGCTCTGCCGTGTCATAGGCAAGGCCGGAGCCGAGCCTGGCGCGGCGTTCGAAGACGACGATCCGCGCCGCTCGCTCCACGCCCAGAGAGCGCGTGAGATGCAGCGCAACGGCGGCACCGCTGAAACCGCCTCCGATGATCGCGACGACCGGCAAAGGCTCGAGTGTCCGCATGCTGCACTCCCGCAAATAACGCCCGAGGGGCGGTCGGGGAACGGGTGGAAGCTAGCGCCGCCGGCCGCAACGGAAATTGCACCGCCCGCGGCGATCCCAGCCGAAGCCTCGCATGGGACGCGATCGAAAGGAAGATGGGGCAGGCGGTCGCCGAAGCGGGGCAACTGGTGCCTTCCGAGCTAGCGGGCGAGCCAGCCGCCGTCGACGGCAAGCACTGGAAGGACAAGAGGGAGGCGATGTTGACGATGCGCCCCTTGACGCCGCGTTCGAGCATATGCCGGACGACCGCCTGGGAGAGCACGAAGCCACTCTTCAGATTGATGTTCAGAACGTCGTCCCAGTCCTCTTCGGTGAATTCGGTGAAGTCGGACCGCGAATCTGCCCGGCATTGTTGATCAGGATATCGACCGTTCGTCCGCCTTCGACAAGACTGGCAAACATCTCCGATATACCGCGCGGATTGCGCAGATCGTAGACGACCTCCTCAAACCGCCGACCCAGCGCCTCCACCTTACTCCGGGTCTCGGGCATCTCCTGCGATCCCAGCCCGATGACGTCGGTGCCGGCGGAAGCGAGCGCCACAGCGAGGCCCTGCCCCAGGCCAGTGTGCGCCGGTGACCAGTGCCCGCTTTCCGATGAGGTCGAAAGGGCCGGCGGCGGCGGTCATCGGATCTCCCCCATCGGCACGAAATCCATGTCCTTGAACGACTTGTTGTCGCCCGCCATGCTCCAGATGAAGGCGTAGGCCGAGGTGCCGGCGCCGCAGTGGACGGACCAGGGCGGCGAGACGACCACCTGTTCGTTTCTGACGATGAGGTGGCCGGTCGCTTCCGGCCGTCCCATGAGATGAACCACGAAGGCGTCCTGCGGCACCTCGAAATAGAGATAGGCCTCCATGCGCCGGTCATGCGTATGCGCCGGCATGGTGTTCCAGACGCTGCCCGGCTCGAGCCGCGTCATGCCCATCAGCAATTGGCAGCTCGGCACGACATCCGGATGAATATATTGGAAGAGCGTTCGCTTGTTCGAGGTCTTGCCGTCGCCGAGATTGAGCTCAATCGCTTCCGACTTGCGGATAGGCCGGGCCGGAAAGGCGGCATGGGCGGGGGCGCTGTTGATATAGAACTTGGCGGGCGCCGAAGGATCGGCGCTTTCGAAAGAGACGTCTCGGGTCCCCATGCCGAGATAGAGCGCGTCCTGGAAGCCGATCTCGAAGACCGCTCCGTCCGCCCGGACGATCCCCGGACCGCCGATATTGATCAGCCCCAACTCGCGCCGCTCAAGCAGGAATTCTCCGCCGACGACGCGTGCCAAGTCCTCGCCGAAGCCGATCGCTTGCCTGTCCGGCATCACGCCGATGAGGAGCAGCCGGTCGTAATGGGTGTAGACCGCGGTCGCGCGCCCGGGCGTAAACAGTTCCTCGATCATGAAGTTCTGCCGCAACTCGCTCCCGGTCATGGCTTCCGACTGCGAGTAGTGAACCGCGTGGCGAACAGTTATCGACGACTGCATGAGGTTCCTCTTCGTTTTGCTTCGAGCGCGAGAGACGACGCGCCCACGGAGCGGGCACGCCGTCCAGCCTGGGAGGCTTATGGGAGTGGCGCTTACTGGGTGGCGCGCGCTTCGTTTATTTTGCGCACGTCGTCCTCCAGCACCTTGTAGGTCTCATCGAGCGACAATTCGCCGACGATCAGCTGGCTCATGCGTTGCACGATCTGCTGGTAGAGCGCCGATCCGCCCTTCTGGCGCTCGAAGTCGCGCGCCGCCTGCGGTACGTTCTTCTTGTTGTCGAGGAACACCGCCATGGCGGATTTGGCGTTCTCGCTCGAAAGCTTGTACTGCGGGTCCTTGATGTCGGCGCCGGTGAGGATCACGTAATTTTCGGCGATTTCCCGCTGGATCTTCTCGGAGCCGAGGAACTCGATGAACTCGGCCACCGCTTCCGGGTGCTTGGTGCGCTTGAAGCCGACGATCGCGGTGGCGCCGGGCATGGCGTAGCATCCGGCCTCGCCGCAAGGCGCATTGATCGCCGTCCAATCGAAGGCGTCGCCGATCTTGGTCTGGAACGGATTGACCATCCAGTTGCCGGCGAGATAGGTCACCACGTTGCCGTTGACGAACTCGTCACCCATGTTCTTGTACTGCGATCCGCCGGCCGCGCCCCACATTTCCTTGGGAAAGCTGCTGTTCTCGGTCCAGGAATAGACGTCGGCGATATATTTCTTGGCTGCTTCGTCCGGGAAGTTGAACTTGCCGTCCTTCACGTAGGTCGAACCGTAGGAGAAGGCGGCACCCGAGAAGCGGTGGCCGGAGCGGTCCATGGTGAAGGGAACCTGCACGCCCGTTGCCTTCGCGACCCGCGCCGAGGCTTCGACGATCTCCTTGAGCGTCGCCTTCGGCCCCGGCAGGGGCTCGCCGGCCTGCTCGAACAGCGTCTTGTTGACGAAGGGCAGGTTGAGCGTCTGCGACGCCACGTAGCCGTTGATGGAATTCGGCTCGTTGATGTTCGGCAGGCGCAGTTGTTCGAGGCTTGCGCCGTGAAGCTTGGCGTAAGCTTCCGGATCCTTCATGTAGGGGCGCATGTCCAGGTAATAGGGAGCGAGCTGCCAATCGGTGATCTTGGCGAGATCGGGGCCCTCACCGACCGCAAGCTGTACCGGCAACTGCTTGGCCACGGCGTCGTAGCCGGACGAGACGAAATTGACCTTCACATCCGGATGGGTGCTCTCGAATTCCCTGCTGAGCTCGGCCATGCGCTGGACGTAGCCCTGATCGTCATCGGTAAACAGGAATGTGATCGTCTTGGGTTCGGCCTGAGCCGAAGCCACGCCGACGAAGCCGGCGATTACAAAGGCGCTGACGCCCGATAAGAGTCTCGACATGCTCATCCTCCCTATGAAAATATTTTCATAAATCGAACCGGAACTCCTCTGCCAAATTCGATTTTCACCTTTTTGCGACTTGACAGCGCAAAGGTCAAGCTGTTTCTTTGCCGGGCATATCGCAGGCGGGACGTCCTAATTGGTCAGAACGCCACTTGTGAAAAAATTTTCATACGATCGACGGGAGGCGGTCTATGAAGGACAGTTCCGCCACGCAAGCGCCGTCTCTCGACCCGACCTATGAGGTCCGAAAGGGCGAGACGATCACCGCCTGGATCGTCTCCGAGCTGATCAGCGATGGCTTCCCCGGCACCGCGGCGCCGGCGGAGGATCGCGTCAATTACCGCTTCATCAACGGTTTCGTCGATGTCGGCGACCTGCCCTGCCGCAAGGCTTTCTGGGCCGAGATGGTCGGCCGGACGATCGAACCGGAGCGCGACTGGCCGGCAGCGCATCTGAACCTGCCGGGCTCGAACCGCCACGTCGAATTCACCGGCTTCTGGCATGTGCCGACCCATATCCGCCGGTGGCTGAAGGGCACGTTCCGGACCGATGCCCCGCGCCGGCTCCATCTGAGGCTCCGCACCTGCGGCGGCCTGCGCATCTGGGTGAACGGCGCGGAGCAGGTGCGCTTCGAACCGTTCCGGCGCAATGTCGAGAGCACGACCGACGTAACGCTCGACCTTCAACCGGGCGACAACGAAATCCTGCTTCACGCGGAGGATCTCGCCGAACGGGACACGATCTGGTTCTTCGAGCTCGAGCTTCTGGATGAGGCGCCGCTGACGGTCGTCCTGCCGGTTCCTCTCGACAGCGATGAGGTCAACCGCCTCGCCGCCCTTGTGCGCGACGTCCGGCCCAGCCGCGACGTCTTCGTCGGGTCGGCGCTCGAACTCGTCTTCGACGCCCCGTCCGGAACCGACCTTCCCCTCCTCGTCGAAGTCGTGAGCCATGGCCACGATCGAGCGATCCTGACGCGCGCCGCCACGACGCTCGGCGCAGCAGAGACGCGGCTCTCCATTCCCGAACCCCTCGGCATTCCCGATGGCTATCACAGCGTGCGGCTGACGATCGGATCCGGCGCCGGCACCGTCACCCGGGTCATCGATGCCGCCTTCCTCGGTCGGCTTTCGCCAGCCACACTGGCGGGCAGCATCACCGAGCGAAAGCGGGCGGCACTCGATTTCAGTGCCCGCCACGGGGCGGAACGCATCGGCCGGGCGCTTGCCATGGTCGCCTCCGGCAGCGACGACAGGACAACGATCGACCGCCTCATCGCGGTGACGCTGCAGTCGATCGACCGACGCGAGGATTGTTCCGACTTCGTCCTGGTGCCGCTGCTCTGGCTGGTCCGCGCCTACGGGGAGCACCTTGGACCTCAGACCGTCCAGAGAATCCGGACATCGGTCCTCGCCTACCGCTACTGGGTGGACGAGCCCGGCAATGACGTGATGTGGTTCTGGAGCGAGAACCATGTGCTGTGCTTCCATACGAGCCAGTTGCTCGCCGGAGACTTCCTGCCGGACGCCGTCTTCGCGGCCTCGGGGCGGAGCGGACGTGAGCAGGCGGCGCTCGCCAAGGCACGCCTTCATCGCTGGTTCGACAGCGTCGAGGCGCATGGGCTCGCGGAATGGAACTCGGCGGCCTATTACCCGATCGACTTCATCGGCCTTTTGGCGCTCGAACATTGGGCCGAGCCGGAACTCGCCGGCCGCGCCCGGCGCCAGCTCGACCTGATCTTCGAGATGATCGCGCTGCATACTCTTGCCGGCGTGCCCGCGGGCTCGCAGGGCCGCGCCTACGACAAGGAACTGCGGGCCGGACCGCTGACCGAGCTCGCGCCTTTCGCCGCGGTCGCCTTCGGCGAGGGATGGCTGAACGGCGGCGTCGCGTCGCTGCCGATGTTCTGCTCATCCGCCTATGTCCCGCCGACCCGTCTCGACCGGCTGGCGCGGCTGGAGCCCGGCCGAGCCATCGAGGCCCGCTACGCGCAGGGGCTCGATGCCGGCAAGCTCGTTCTCTTCAAGAACGAGGCGGCGCAGCTATCGACGGTCGTCGACCACAAGACCGGCCAAAAGGGACACCAGCAGCACGTGATGGACATCCGCCTGGCGGGCCACCCGATGGCGCGGCTCTGGGTGAACCACCCGGGCGAGGACGATCCCTGGGGCACGCAGCGGCCCTCCTACTGGGCAGGCAGCGGCATTCTTCCGCGCGTCGCCCAGCACCGCGACCTGGCGCTGATGATCTTCGACACGGAGGATCATCGCAACGGCTGGACGCACGCCTATCTCGGACGGGACGGTTTCGATGAGATCCTCATCGAGGACAACTGGCTGATCGTCCGCTCGGGCGCCGGCTTCGCCGCTCTTTACGCCACCAACGGCCTCACCATGCTTACCAAGGGCGCCACGGCCGGGCGCGAGCTCCGCTCCGAGGGACGCCTCTGCGGCTGGATCGGCGCCATCGGCTGCGGCAGCGGCACTGATCTCGAGCGATTTCGCAAGCGCATTCACTTGACCGAGGTGAGCTTCGACGCCGATCGGCGCCTGCTTTCGGTCGCGCCTCCGGATCGGCCGGCGTTGCGGCTTTCCCATGACGGCGCCTTCTCGCTCGGCGGGAAGCCCCTGACCTTCGGCCACGCGCAGCCGCAGCCCGAGATCACCTTCGACAGTGCGGGTCCCGCCGGTCGGGCGGACCGTCTCTTCTATTCATGAGTGGACCATGCAGATGAATAAGATCAATATCGAGCGATCGATGCTCAAGACGAAGATCGACAAGGTCGCCTCCGCCTTCAGCCGCCTCAAGGGCATCAAGGAAGGCCTCGTCGGCGCGGATCATGCCGGCGGCATCCAGTTCGACGAGTGGGACTGGGAGGTCGGCGTCGGTCTCTACGGCTTCCTGCGCCGCGCAATCGCCACCGGTGATCGCAAGGCGATCGACGATCTCGTCGGCTGGTATGCCTGGCAGATCGAACGCGGCCTGCCGCCGCGCCAGATCAACAGTTCGGCGCCGATGCTGCCGCTGGTCATCCTGACCGAGCATGTCGACCGGCCAGATTTCCGCGCCCTCGTCGAGGACTGGGCCGACTGGCTGGTGCACAAGCTGCCCAAGACCGAGGATGGCGGCTTCCAGCACGTCGTCAAGGAGCGGCTGAACGACGGCGAACTCTGGGACGACACGCTGTTCATGGCCTGCCTGTTCCTCGCCCGCGCCGGGGTGATCTGCGACCGCCGCGACTGGATCGACGAGGCGGTCTACCAGTTCATGGTTCACACCCGCTATCTCTCCGACCCGATCACCGGCCTCTGGTATCACGGCTGGACCTTCAACGGCCGGCACAACTTCGCCAAAGCCTTCTGGGCGCGCGGGAATGCCTGGATCACCGTGGCGATCCCCGAGCTTTTCGAGCTCGTGCCCTCGCTGAACCACAGCGACAAGCGCTTCCTCTCAAACGTGCTCGCCAGCCAGGTCCGTGCGCTGAAGCGTCATCAACGTGACGACGGCATGTTCCATACGCTTGTGAACGACCCGACCTCGCCTGTCGAGACCTCCGCCACCGCCGGCATAGCCTATGGCCTCCTGCGCGGCATCGAAGCCGGCATCCTGCGGCAGGAAGACCGCGTCCACGCCGATCGCGCCCTGATGGCGGTGCTCGGCCAGATCGACGCGGAAGGCGTCGTCCAGGGCGTCTCCGATGGAACGCCGATGGGCCACGACCTCGACTTCTACCGGCGCATCCCCAACCTGCCGACCCCCTACGGCCAGGCGTTGACCATGCTGCTCTTGATCGACGTGCTTCTCGAGGAGGATACCAAATCGTGACGCCGCAGCTGCTCAGCATCGACGCGACCGGCCGGGATGCGACCGCCGAGATCCAGACGGCAATCGATCAGGTCGCCGCTTGCGGCGGCGGCCGCGTGTCGCTGCTCGCCGGCGAGCACGTGGCGGGCGGGCTGCTCCTGAAGAGCGGCGTCGAACTGCATCTGGCGGAAGGCGTCCTGCTGCGGCCCATTCCTGACTACCACGCCTATCGCGATACGGCCGTTCGCGTCATCGCCGAAAAATCCGACAGGGGCATGATTGTCGCACGCAACGCCGAGAATGTGCGGATCACCGGTCCGGGAAGGATCGAGGCGGGCGGCGAGCATTTCATCACCGGCGACGACCCGGATGTCGGGACCTTCATTCCGGCTGAGTTCCGGCCCCGCGTGGTGGTCTTCGAGGGATGCCGGGCCGTCTGCCTCGACGGGTTCCAGGTCACCGGCTCGCCGATGTGGACCCTGCACCTCGCCGATTGCGACGACGTCGTCATCCGCGCCGTCACGATCACCAACGACCGGCGGCTACCGAACACCGACGGCATCGTTCTCGACGCCTGCCGTCGCGTGCTGATCGAGGGTTGCATCATTTCCACCGCCGACGACGGCATCTGCCTGAAGACGAGTGCCGGGCCGGACGGCAAGGCGATCGGGACCTGCGAGGACGTGACGGTCCGCCGCTGCACCGTCTCAAGCCTGAGCTGCGCGCTCAAGCTCGGGACAGAGTCCTTCGGCGATTTCTGCAATATCGCCTTCGAGGACTGCACTGTCAGCGAGTCCAATCGCGGCCTCGGCCTGTTCTCGCGCGACGGTGGCCACATGCGAAACATCCGTTTTTCGCGGATCGGGGTCGATTGCCACGAAACCCTCGACGGTTTCTGGGGCTCGGGCGAAGCCCTGACGGTGACGGTGGTCGACCGGCGCCCGGAGCGCCGGGCCGGTACCGTCGAAAACCTTCTTGTCGAAGAGATCAGCGGCCGAATGGAGGGAGCGATCAACCTCGTTTCCACCTCCGACGCCGGCATCCGCAATGTCGAGCTCAACCGGATCACGCTTGCGCAGCAGCCCGGACGGCTCGGCACCGGCCTGCGCTACGACCTGCGGCCAACCTTTGCGGACATCGCTCCAAGTGCCGAGGCGGCGGGGCGGGCCAATGCCTGGACGCGCGGCGCCGACGGCCGGATCATCGGGGTCCTCGACTACCCGGGCGGCATGCCCGCGATCTTTCTAAAAGGCGTCGACGGGCTGGTCGCGGAGGACGTGGCGGTGAAGCGTCCTGTGCGTCTGCCGGAAGGCTGGAATGCACAGGATATCGTCGAAGAGACGAGATGACCGAGCGGGATGTCCGCATCCCGCTCGAATTTATCAGACTCGATCACATCCATGATTTCGGGGCGAAGCGACCCGAAGCATGGCGATCTACCGGGAGCAGGCGATGGGAGATCTCAAGCTTACGAACCTCAACAAGGCGTTCGGCACCGTTCACGTCCTGCACGACGTGAACCTTCAGATCGACGATGGCGAATTCGTCGTCTTCGTCGGCCCGTCGGGCTGCGGCAAGTCGACCCTGCTGCGCATCATCGCCGGTCTTGAGGACGTCACCTCCGGCGCGATCGCGATCGGCGGCCGCGATGTCGGGGCGCTCTCGCCGGCCGAACGAAAGATCGCCATGGTCTTCCAGTCCTACGCACTCTATCCGCATATGAGCGTGCGCAAGAATCTCGCCTTCGGCCTCGAGAACCTGAAGTTCAAACGGACCGAGATCGACGCGCGGATCGCCGAGGCGGCCCGCATGCTGGCGATCGAACCCTATCTCGAGCGCCGGCCGAAGCAGCTTTCGGGCGGGCAGCGCCAGCGCGTCGCGATCGGCCGGGCGATCGTCCGCGAACCGGACATCTTTCTCTTCGACGAGCCGCTCTCCAATCTCGATGCGGCGCTGCGCGTCCAGACGCGCGCCGAAATCACCAAGCTGCATCGCGACATGCAGACGACAATGATCTATGTCACCCACGACCAGGTCGAGGCGATGACCATGGCCGACAAGATCGTCGTGCTTCGGGCCGGACGCATCGAGCAGGTCGGATCACCGCTCGAGCTCTTCGATCATCCGCGCAATCTCTTCGTCGCCGGCTTCCTCGGCTCGCCGCGCATGAATATCTTGAAGGGCCGGATCGTGATCGGCGACGATCGCAGCGTCGCCATCGACGTCGGCTACCCGACCCTGCTCAAGAGCGATGTGGAGCCCGCCACCGTCACAGCTGGGCACGATGTCCTTGCCGGTATCCGGCCGGCGCATTTCACCCTTTCCGACAGCGAAGGCCTGCCTTTCGAGGTGCAATATCACGAGAGCCTCGGCACGGAGACCTATGTCTACGGCAACCTCCAGGGACAGTCGGAGCAGGTCATCGTCCACCGGCCCGGCCACTTCGCCCCGCCGCAAGGTGCCGTTCTGAAGATCATGCCGCAGGATGGCCGCCTGCATGTCTTCGATCCGGCAAGCGAGCTCGCCCTCGGCCGCATCAGCGGGAGGGCCTGACCATGGCGAGAGCAGCAGGACTCGCCGACCGCGGGCTCGACCTCGTCATGGCGCTCTTCGAGGCACCGATCAACGCCGTCGAGCGCGTGATCGGCAAGGCGCGGATGCCCTATCTCTTCCTTGCGCCGAACCTGGTGCTCTTCGGAATCTTCACCTTTCTGCCGATCGCCATCGCCATCGGCTACGCCTTCACCGGCGGTGCCGATCTGCTGATCTCCAACCGGCCCTTCGTCGGCCTCGACAATTTCCGCAAGCTGCTGACCTGCGACAGCTATCTGGTGCCGGGAAGCTGCGAGGAATCGCTCTTCTGGACGGCGATCTGGAACACGCTCTGGTTCGTCGGCTTCAATGTCGCCGCCACCCTTCTGGTCGCCCTCGTCACCGCACTGATCCTCAACCGGGCGATAGCGGCGCGCGGCTTCTTCCGGGCAATGTTCTTCTATCCAGTTCTCTTGTCGCCCGTGGTCATCGGGCTGATCTGGAAGTGGTTCCTGGATCGCAACGGGCTGCTCAACGCCTTCCTGCAGATGCTCGGCGTACCGCCGGAAATCTTCCTCCTCGACGTCGGCTGGTCGCGCTTCTTCGTCGTCGTCGTCTCGGTCTGGTTCCACATGGGCTTCTATACGCTGATCCTGCTCGCCGGCCTCCAGGCGATCCCCAAGGATCTCTACGAGGCAGCGGCAATCGACGCCGCGACGCCGTCGCGCACCCTGTTCCGCATCACGCTGCCGCTCCTCGGCCCGAACCTGCTCGTCGTGCTGATCCTGCTGATGATCCGTTCGGTGCAGATCTTCGACGAGGCCTGGGTGCTGACCAATGGCGGCGGCCCGGGCACGGCGAACACGTTCATCGTCCAATACATCTACCAGATGGCGTTTGCCGGCGACCTGAGGCTCTACGGCCTTGCCTCGGCTGCCTCCGTCCTCATGGGGCTGGTGCTTCTGGTGCTCACCCTGGTGCAGTTGCGCCTCGGGAAGAACGTGGAGTCCTGATCATGTCCGCCAATGTCAGTGCCATCGGCTTTTTCACCCGCACCCGGCGCGCCGGCCGGATCGACATTACCGACATTCTCTCCTGGCTGTGGCTGATCGGCGGGACGCTCGCCGTGCTCGTGCCGGTGCTCTGGGCGGGCATGTCGTCGCTCAAGCCCGAGGCGGAAATCACTCGCTTTCCGCCGACACTGCTGCCGCGCGCCGCCGTGCAGGTGGAGGTTCAGGGGTTCGACAAGCCCTTGAGCCTCTGGAACGTCACGGTCGACGGCGAGGTCCGGGAAATGGCGATGGTCCGCCGCATCGGCCTCAAGGCGCAGATGGTCGATCCTGACAATCCGGGTGATCCCGTCAGCGTCGATACGAGGAGCATTTCACCGGTGCAGCGGCTGACGGTCGCGACGGAGAACTATACGGATCCGCTGACCCGCTTCAACTTCCTGACCTTCCTCAAGAATTCGGTCTTCGTCACCTTCGTCGCGACGCTCCTGACGCTGATCGTCAATGCACTCGCCGCCTTCGCGCTCTCGAAATATCGCTTCCGCGGCGACAAGGCGATCTTCGTGCTGATCATCTCGACGCTGATGATCCCGCTCACCGTGGTGATGGTGCCGGCCTATCTCGTCATCGTCGGCGTCGGCCTCGTCGACAATCTTTGGGGCGTCATCATCCCGACGGTCGCCTCGCCGACCGGGGTTTTCCTGCTCCGGCAATATATGCTGACTATTCCGGACGAGCTGATCGAGGCGGCGCGGGTCGATGCGGCAAGCGAGTTCCGAATCTTCTGGCGCATCGTCCTGCCGCTGACGGCCCCAGCGCTCGCGGTTCTGGCGATCTTCTCGGTGCTCTGGCGGTGGAACGACTTCCTCTGGCCCCTGATCGTCTTGAGCAGCCGCGAGAACTTCACCCTCCAGGTCGGGCTCAACGCCTTCCAGGGCGAGTTCTCGGTGCAATGGCACTATATCCTCGCCATGACCTTCCTGAGCCTCATACCTGTGACGCTGGTGTTCCTCTTCCTGCAGCGCTACATCACCACCGGCATCGCCGGAACCGGCATGAAATAGGGACTATTTCGCCGATCTCGGGGGCGGCGCGATGCTGCCCCTCAGGATCAGCCGGCAACCGAGTTCGAGCCGATGCGCCGGGCGCAACGGATCGTTGGCGATCAATCTTTGCTCGAGCAGCGAAAGCGCCGCGGCGCCCAGGCGATCGGCCGGCATCTGGATGGTGCTGAGCGGCGGCGCGCTGAACTCGCCCGGCACGATGTCGTCGAAGCCGAGCACCGACATATCCTCCGGCACCCGGATACCGGCCCCGGCGAGCGCGTCCAGGCAGCCGAGCGCCAGGTTGTCGGCAGCGCAGAAGACCGCCGTGGCGCCCCTGAGTTTGCCATCCGCTTGCAGGAGAGCGCGGATCACCTGCTCGCCGTGGCGCGGCACATAGCTCTCGGCGACCACGACCATGTTCTCCGGGGCCGGCAGGCCGGCAACCAGATGCGCATCGACATAGCCGTCATAGCGCCGGCGGATCGTCGTGCGGCCCTGCCATGTCAGGTGCAGGATGCGGCGGTGGCCGAGCGAGAGCAGATGCTCGGTGCCGAGCCGCGCTCCGAACCGGTTTTCGACCGTGACGGTATCGACCAGCATCGACGGATCCTCGCCGTTGAGGATGACCATCGGCTTGGCAAGCGTCGAAAGCGCCCGGATGAGCTCCGGCCTGTCATCATTGAGCACCAGGATGCCGTCGACATTCTCCTCCTCCGCCGCGGTGCGCACCTCGGCGGGATCGAGGCGGGTGTTGGCGCTGACGAAGGGGACGATGCGGATTCCGCGCCGCTCGCATTCGCGCCGCACACCGTTGAGGATCGTCCAGCTCACCATGTTGAGGTCGCTCTGCGGCGCCGCGTCGCTCGTCAGGGCGAGCAGGACGACACGCACTGTGGCGATCGTCGCCTTTTTTCGCCGGCTCTCGAGATATCCGAGCCTGCGCGCGGATTCGAGCACCCGTTCGCGCACCTCGACGGTCAGCGGCGCCGTGCCGTTCAGCGCGTGCGAGGCCGTGCTAAGCGAGACCCCCGCCTCGCGCGCCACGTCCTTGAGATTGGTTTTCCGTTCCACGATCCGATCCCGTTCCGCTGCTGCGGTGCTGTGCACGGTCCCCGATGCAGGGCGCCGCGGGCAGCCCACTCAAACCATACCAGCGCGCCATCCCGCAAGCCTTAAAGCCTTGACGTTCAAAGGGATCGGCTGCCGGGTCCCGAGGCATCGCCAATGTTTTATCGACGTTACCTTCCCGCAACGACGTCGGACTTGAGCGAAACTCCCTTGACACGCCTATCCGCAAATGAGAACATACCATGAACAAACCGGAGGCTTCCATGACCCATGCGGAAGAAGTCATCGAGCGCGCAATGGCTGCGGTTGCCGCGGTCCGCCGCCAGCGGGAGCGTGATCAGGAGCGGCGAAGACAGGCATTCGGGCGGATCCAGTTGGGGCTCCCGCTGCCCACGCTCAAGCGCGGCCTGCAGCTTTCATTGGAGTTGGAAGAAAGGCGGCAGCGCCGTGGCATGGCGGCGAGCTAGGTCCTGTGCCTAAGCCGTGCGCGTTCTGCCGAAGGCGCGCAGCATCAGGTTTACGGAAACTGCCACCTTGTCGATATCCGGAACCTCCTGGGAATAGTTGCCGGTATAGAGCTTGATGATCATCTTGTCGCGCTCGAAGCCACGCAGATCGAAGTGGAGATGCAGGTAATAGCGCCGCTGGTCACCGGAACGGCTGATGTCGCCGCGCCGCTGGGTCACCTGTTTGAGCTCCGCCTGAAGCGGCGCGAAACCTTCGAGGTTCAACGTAACGCGGGTCGACTTGAACCTTGTTTCGGTGGGAACCGCTACAACTGCCTTATCGAGCGAAAGGCTCACCAGGCGCCCGGCGCTGCCGTCGACATCCGCGGCCTCATCGAGCTTGAACGCCTGGAGAAGACGGCGCGGCTTCTCGAAGCAAATCAGCGAGGCAATGACGAGGACCACGACGTTGAGGCCCGACCAGAGCGCTGCGATTGTCGAAAAGGACCCCTCGATATGTGCCGTCTCCGGAACGATGTTGATCAGCAGCCCTGCCGCCGTGACGACGATGAAGGCTGCGATCCAGGTAAAGGTATAGGCATCGAACTGGTTTGCCTCGTTGCCGCTGCCCTTCGGGGTCACCTTGAAAGGCTTGCCGAACGGCCGCACCAGACTCGAAAGCACCGTCGGCAGCATGCGAAAGGTGGCGAATGTGCCGACGGCGGTGGAGACCAGCGGTAGGTAGCGGGTCGGCGCCAGCCAGAGCATCAGCAGGAAATAGGCGGTCAGCAGCGGTATCTGGTTCGAAACATAGTCGGCAACATTGGTGAAATAGAGCGGCAGGGCGCCTGACCAGAGATAGACGATCGGGACGAGAAGCACGGCGAAACGGACCAGATATTGCACCAGCCAGGACATCGGCAGGAACATGATGCGCTGGAAGAGCGAGAGGCCCGGCCCACGCAAGGGACCGTTATGCAGGTAGAGCGTTTGGATTCCGCCCTGGCACCAGCGTTCGCGCTGGACGAAGTAGCCAGTGAGGTTCTCAGCCGCCAGGCCCATCGACAGCCGTTCGTTCAGGTAGCGGGTCTTGTAGCCCTTGTTGAGCATCGAGAGCGTCGTCAGCAGATCTTCGGTGATCGACTCGGTCGGGAAGCCGCCGATCATATCGACCGCCGTGCGACGCGCGATCGAGCAGGAACCACAGCAGAAACTCACGTCCCAGCCGTCCCGGCTCGGCGCAATCTCATCGAAGAACAGCCGCTGTTCATCCGGCCATATACTCTCGAGACCGAGGTTCGATTGTACCGGATCGACGTTGAAGAAATGCTGCGGCGTCTGCACGATGCCGATTGTCTCGTCCAAAAAGAACGGCAAGGTCCGGCGCAGAAAACGGCGATAGGGGACGAAGTCCGCGTCAAAGACGGCAATGAAGTCTCCGGAGCTGACCCGCAAGCCATTGTTCATGTTGCCGGCCTTGGCATGAGCGTTGTCGGTGCGTGTCACGTGAATGGCGCCGCGCCCCTCGCAAAAGGTCCTGAGCCAATCGCGCCGCCCGTCGTCGAGCACATAGACCGCGAGCTTGTCTTTCGGATAGTCAAGCGCCAGCGCCCCGACGATCGTTCGTTCCAGCACGTCGAGCGGTTCGTTGTAGGTGGGAATGAAGATGTCGACGCTTGGCAACTCGCTCTCCGGCCGCGCGAAGAACGACCGCGCAAGCTCATCCACCTCGACGCTGCGGTCGATGTAGCGACTCATCAGGATGAGGAACAGCACGACCTCGGAAAAGGCGAGCAGCTCGACGATGAACACGAACCAGACCCAATAGAAATTGGCGCCGTCGTTCGGATAGGGGAGAACCGTTTCGGTGAAACGCCAGACTATGTAGCGTAGTGCCACGGCCGCGACGAACGCACAGGCAGTCGCCCGCGCCCAGCTTTGATGACGCGACCAATTGGATGGTCCGAGCAGGAAGAAGGCGATGACCAGCAAGGTCGGCGCGAGTGCTAGAAGAGATTGAACCACAGGCTTTCAAACCACCGCGTCAGACGGATGTTGCGTTTGGAAAAGCGCACCTGCGCCGTTCGTCCCACCTGGCAGAAATTAGCAAAGTCGGCGTTGAGCGCAGACGGCGCCAGCGCGACGCGGATTCGTGCACTGCGCTCCTCGGTTTCCGGCTCGTTGGCGGCGAGCGAGTCTTTTTCGACAACCGCGGAACTGCCCTTGACGGCCTGTACCTTGCCTTTGAAGACGTCTCCGCGACCGAACAAGCGGACCTCAGCTTCGCGGCCGGGATAGATCTCATCGTAGTCGACCTCGGGGACGAGAATATCGACGAACAATTCGCGGCAGTCGAGGATGCGCATCATTTCATTGTTCAGAACGACGTTGGAACCGCTGACAACGTTCCTGCTCCAGACGACGCCGCCGAACGGCGAAGGAATCGTGGCCGACTCAAGGCTGCGGACGCGCTTCTCCTCCTCAGTCAGCTGCTGCGCCGCCTGACTGGCCCGCGTCTCATTTTCGGCAATGCGGGTATCGAGATCGTTGATGCGAACGATCACCTCATCCTGACGCTGCCTGGAATAAGGCACGTCGTTCTGGCCGTCTCCCATCACGAAAATGCCCTGTCGCACAGCTTCGAGGCGTTGCTGAAGCAAGTCGACAGTCAGGTTGCTGATCTCGACCTCGCCCCCCGTTGCAGCGCCGGCTGCCTCGGCCGCCTCCACCATCTTGCGCGTGAAGATCCCCTTCGATTCCAGCTCCTGGCGACGATCGAGGTCGACTTTCGCCACCACGTCCTGAGCACGCGATACCTCAACGCGCTTCTGCAGAATTGCTAGCTCGCGCTCAAGGCTGGCAATCGTCGCACTCTGAAAGACACCCATACGCTGGCCAAGCTCGTCGCGCAGCAGGGCGAGTTCGTCGCGCTCACGGCGCAGCGCCGCGACGCGCTCGACGGCCGTGCCATGCTCGGCGCGAAGCGAGGCAAGAATCGCGCGGTTAACGCGATCGTTGCGAATGACCGCAAGGGTTTCGCCTTCTGTCACGGGCGTGCCGATTCGCGGCGGCGGCTTGGAAATCTCGCCATCGATAGGCGAGTTGATGATCGCGAAGCGGGCGTTGACCGTACCGTCGAGGCTGGTATAGCCGGTCAGGTCCGGCAGCAGAACGGCAATGGCGACGGCCAGGAGTAGAATGCCGACCGAAATACGCGTAACACGATGGTTCAGGATCACCTTGGCCGCCCTTATTCATATCAGGACCGGGTTTCCACGCTGACGCAGCCGGAACGGTCCATCGGTTGCCTTAGGCACACCTCGCCTGCACGATTCCCTCCATGCTGCACGTTAGAATTTAGTGTCATTCAGCGTTGAACAACCCTAAAAATTGCAGGTTTCGGTAGGGAGATCATAAAAAAACCAATGTTTAGCGTCGCAAGACCCTTGGCTTTTTGAACGGTGTCTCTGGCGCAAGTACGTTCAGAAAACGGTTGCTCGACGCGCGCGCGGCATTGACCAGGAAAATGGCCGCGATAATTTCTGAACGAAGGGTTGCATCGAGTGACAGGATTGCGTTCGGTCAAGGCAACATCATCGCCGGCCACTAGAGCGGCACCATTTACGCGAGCGCAGTGGAGAGGGATCGGAGGCCAGCATGCCTGACGCGGATGCGACGAAGTCTGCCTCATCTTCCATCGAGAGCGACTTCCTAGCCCATACCGACGAGCTCATCTCCTTCTACGACGATAGCTTCCAGCTCCTCGATTGCTCGATGCCGCAACGCAACGCCTCCTCGGTCGACTCGCTGGTCGAGGCAACCCTGTGGCATGTCTACCCCGAGCTGCTGGCGCCGCGGCCCAAGGCCGCGGTCGATTTCGTCGTGGCAAATGGAATTCCGCGCAGCATCGAGATCACCGATGCCAAAGGCCGCGTCCACCGCACCCTGGTCGTCTTTCGCACCGACCGCGGCATCGGTGTCTCGGAAGCAAAAAGCGACACCACCTGCCGTGAGACATCCAGCCAGAGCGAAAGCGACCGCGCACTCCTGCTCCACCAGGCGACCCATGACGTTCTGACCGGATTGCCCAACCGCCGGCAGTTCAGCGATCAGCTGCGGGCCGCTCTGCCGGTGCCGACCGGCGCGAAGCTGGCGCTCATGCAGATCGATCTCGACGACTTCAAACCGATCAATGACACGCTCGGGCACGGCGCTGGCGACACGGTTCTCAAGATGGCGGCCGAACGGATCAAGGGCGTGCTCGGGGAACGAGAGCTTGCCTACCGGCTGGCCGGCGACGAGTTCGCCGTCATTCAGTGGAAGCTGGAGCAGCCGAGGGAGGCCGAGCGCCTCGCCGAAGCGATCGTCAACGCTTTCAAGGATCCGTTCGCCGTCGACGGCATCAGCCTGTTCGTCGGAGCAAGCGTCGGCATCGCCATCGCCCCAGCGGACGGAAACGAAATCGAACAGCTGATGAAAGCCGCCGACATCGCGCTCTATGCGGCGAAGAAGGATGGTCGCGGGCGGGCAAGGACATTCACACGATCGATGCTGATCGTGCTCGAGCAACGCGAAATGCTGCGTCGCAGTCTGCGGACTGCCCTCCAGGAGGGGCAATTCTTCATCGAATTCCAGCCTTTCGTGAAGCCGCGCGCCTCAGTCGTCGGCTTCGAGGCGCTTTTGCGGTGGCGGCATCCGCTGGTCGGCATCATCCCGCCGAGCGTCTTCATTCCAATGGCGGAAGCCGATGGCCTGATGAGCGAGATCGGCCAGTGGATGCTGGAGCAGGCCTGCCGGGCCGCCATGACCTGGCCATCCTATTTCACCGTCGCGGTCAACCTGTCGCCGGCGGAATTCCTCCACGAGGGCCTCACCGATCGCGTCGCCCAGATCCTCGATCTGACCGGAATCCGCGCCGACCGCCTCGAACTGGAAATCACCGAGTCGGTGCTGCTCGAGCGCACCATCAACAATCTCGATACGCTCAACACCTTGAGTCTGCTTGGCGTTCAGATTTCTCTCGATGATTTCGGCACCTACTACTCCTCGCTGAGCTATCTGAAGAACTTCCCCTTCGACACGATCAAGATCGACCAGTATTTCATCAAGGATCTTGAGCACGATGAGAAGAGCCAGACGATCGTCCGCTCGATTATCGCGCTGGCCCACGGCCTTGGCATGGATGTGACGGCCGAGGGCGTGGAGACGGAAGGCCAGGCCGCCTGGCTTCAGAAGGAGGGCTGCGACCGGCTGCAGGGCTATTTCCTCGGCTTCCCGCTCCCTGCAGCGGCTATCGGCGATTTCCTGCGCAAGTCGGGGGCGATCCCCCTGGCAGGCGCTCTCAGGACCTGACGGGGCTCGACGCAACCTGGAGTATTCTGGCGATCGACGCCCGTCCGTTATAGTCATGGGAGAGTGAGCGAATCAGGATTCGCTCATGCAGTCGGAGAAAGCAGCATGAACGCAGCCCACAGGCAGCCAACGGAAACGAAGTTCGAGCCCCTGCTTCAGTTCGAGATGGAGATGGGGACCTTCCTGTCCGATTGGCACCATTGCGATCAGTTGTCGACCTACATGGCACGGATGATCAGCCACAACCGTACCGACCCGCTGCGACATTCGAACTTCTTCTCCTCCGCGCTCAACGAACTCCTGGAAGTGTCGTTTCGCGGCGGCTCGCCGGAGGGCCGCATCGGCTGCGCAGTCTATCGGCAAGGCCCGAAGGAGCGTGTGAAACTCTCCTTTCCGTGCCCGCCGGGCCAGCGGCAGTTCTTCCGCGAGGCGGTCGCCAGAACTAACGCGAACGACGCATACGCCCGTTATCTGGACGCTCTTTCAACCGATCTCGCACCAAGCCGGGAGGTGGTGCTCCTGGACCTGGCGATCAATTTCGATGCCGAGATTCGTCTCGAGGAACAGGACCCGCCGTCGATTACCATCGTTGTGGATCTCCCCCTTGAAGGAATTGTCAGTTGAGTACGGCAATGCTCGCAGCGCCCTTCCAGGCAGAATTCGATGCCAACAGCCAGGAGTTCTCCTTTGCCGGCGTCGTCCGGCCGCGCTCGGTCGACGAGATTGCTCAAAGCATTTCGATGTTCAGGAACGCCATCGAAGAGGCCCGCGGCGTCCTTTACATCAATGTGAAGCGCCTCGCGCAGATGAACAATACGGCCTTCCACGCCTTTTCGCGCGTGGTTCTGGACGCCTGCCGCACGCGCTCGGACATCCGCTTCGTCGTCGTCACCTCGAGCGTCGTCGGCTGGACCGAACGGATGTTCCGCCATCTCGGCAAGATCGAGCCGCAGATCAGCGTCGAGGTCTATGATTCGAAATTCTATCCGGGCCAGGCCTTCGTCGAAGACACCAGCTTCATTCCGATCCTGCGCACGCAAACCAAGATGACGTGGCGCCACGAGCGCAAGATCCTGCCGCGGCACGGCATGCGCCCGGGGATCACCATGGCCGACATCTGCTGCGGCATCGGCGACTTCGCGGTGCTGGTGCGCAAGGAGTTCCAGCCGGCACGTATCGTGGCACTCGACCACTCGAAGGCAAGCCTCGCCTATGCCCGCGACGTGGCGTCGAATTTCGGCATCTCGGATATCGAATATTCCTATGGCGACGCGTCCGAAATGCTGCTCGAGGACAACCAGTTCGACCTGGTGACCTGTCGCCATTCGCTGCAGATCTTCAATCAACCGGACCTCCTGCTGAAGGAGCTCTACCGAATCTGCAAGCCGGGCGGACGCGTCTACATCACCAATGAGAAGAATTCGCACTGCCTCGGCGAACCGCGGGCGCAGAGCATCCAGTGGACCTATAACGAGGTCGCCAAGCTGTTCGCCCATTTCGAGATGGACGTGGAGCTCGGACCGAAGAGCCGCCGCTATCTCGCCGATGCCGGCTTCGACGACATTCTCGTCGAGTCCTTCATGGTCACCAACCAGGACGGCGACCCGCAGGACTTCGCCGACATCATCACCGCTTGGGAGAACGTCTATGCCGGCGAGATGGCCGTGAAGCGCGGCGATCCTCCGGAGTTCATCGAGCGCTTCCGCCAGGGCTTCCGAGACCACATCTTTGCGGCCCTCCATCCCAAGGGCTACGCTGGCTGGCCGATCTGGGCAGCATCAGGGCGCAAGCCGCTATGAACCAGTTCAAAATCAGCCGCTTCGGTTTGCGTTCGTTCCGCGCCAAATTCATCCTCGTGGTCGGCGGCGCTGTGCTGTTCGACCTGCTCGTCACCGGGGGACTTGCGCTCTTCAACGTGCAGCGCCTGTCGCGCGATGCGACGACCGAGGTCGGCCAGGGCCTGGAGAAGGCCAATCAGGACTATATTCGTTCCTATGCGGAAACGACTGCCGCACGCGTCAACCTGCTTCTTAACCAGGTTCATTCCGACGTCGGCACGCTCGCCGGCGTGCTACAGGCGCAGATCGACCGCCCCGTCAGAAAGTCACAGATCGGCGAAGCTATGTCGCGCGGCGCCCCCGGCGCCGTGACCGTCACCTATGATGCGAAGGGCGGATGGGCGCAGAACCTGCCGGGGCCGCTATCGGTCGTCAGCGTCTGGGGATATCTGCTCGACGCCAACCACGTTCCCCTGCCTGAGGTGCAGACGGATATCGAAAACAGCGCCGTCCTCGACCTGGTCGCTCCGAGCCTATTGGCCAACGGTCAATCGAAGCTGCAGATGTATTATATCGGCCCGAAGGAGCGGCCGATCTTCCGCACGGCTCCCTATACGGAACAGGCCCAGACCTTTGACCGGCTGTATCCGGGCCATAACCAGGCCGAGTTCTGGCCGTTTTTCTTCCCGGGCCTCTACGAATCGTGGGAGCAATGGGCGCAGAATCCCGCATCGCGTCCGGTGAACAGCGACATCACCCAGACGGCGCCCTATACGGATGCGATCACCGGAAAGCTGATCGTCAGCTTCTTCCAGCCGCTGTGGTCGCGCGGTCGCGACCAGGTCGCGGGTGCCGCCGGCGCCGATATCACCCTCGACCAGTTGGCGGAGATCGTCGAGAGTGTCCGGGTCGCCGACAACGGCTTCGGCTTCCTCACCATGTCGGACGGCAATGTCGTCGCCATCAATCCGGTCGGCGAAAAGGTGATCGGCCTTCAGTCGTCGAGCGACACCAGCAGCCAGGGGGTGACCGGTCTCGATCGCTCGTTGCGCAACAGTGCGCAAGCCGCGATCGCCAAACTGCCGCTGAACCAGGATGGCTTGCTGCAGCACGTCCTGCTCGACGAGAACGGCGAGAAGGTGCCCTATCTCGTCGTCCTGAAACAGCTGCAGCCTACCAATCTCTGGTCTTCCGGCCCCGTCCGGCGCGAATCCATGCTGCTTGGCATTGTCGTGCCCGAGCGAGAGATCTACGCCTCGCTCTTCGCCGCCCAGGCCGGCATCACCGAAGCGACCAACCGGATCCTGATCTATCAGGTCCTGGCGCTGCTCGTGTCGCTGCTCTTCGTCACCTCGGCGGTGTTCGCCATATCGAAGCGCATCACCGGCGGCGTCAGCGCGCTCGCCGACGCGGCCCGGCGCATCCAGACCAAGGACTATTCCGTCAGGGTCGATATTCCGACGCGCGACGAGGTCGGCGAAGCGGGTGCCGCCTTCAACCGCATGGCCGAGCAGATCAGCTACCACACCGAGAACCTGGAGCAGCTCGTCGAGGACCGGACGAAAGAAATCGAAGAGGCGAACCTGCAGATCTCGGCGCTGAATGAGCAATTGCGGAGCGAGAACGTGCGCCTGAGCGCCGAACTCGACGTCGCCCGCCGCATCCAGTTGATGGTGCTGCCGAGGGCTGGCGAGCTCGAGGAGATTTCCGGCCTGGAAATTGCCGCCTATATGCGCCCTGCCGACGAAGTGGGTGGCGACTACTACGATGTCCTGAGGGACGGAGAGCGGCTGAAGATCGGCATCGGCGACGTGACCGGCCACGGCCTGGAAAGCGGCGTGCTGATGCTGATGGTTCAATCAGTGGCGCGGGCTTTGCAGGAGGCCGGCGACATGGATCCGGCGCTATTCCTCAATCGGGTGAACCGCGCCCTCTACAAGAACATCGTCAGAACCAACGCCAACAAGCACCTCTCGCTTGCCTTCCTGGACTACGACGGCAAGAGCCTGATGCTATCGGGCCAGCATGAGGAACTCATCGTGGTGCGCAACACCGGCAGCGTCGAGCGAATCGACACGCTCGATCTCGGCCTGCCGATCGGCCTCGAGCCCGATATTTCGCCCTTCGTGGCGACGCAGGAGATCGCCTTTTCACAGGGCGACATGATCATTCTTCACACCGATGGCGTGACCGAGGCCGAGGGACTGAACGGAGAGCTCTTCGGCATCGAGCGGCTTTGCGAGAGCGCGCGTTGCCGCCACGGCCAGAGCGCCGAGGACGTCAAAGCGGGAATTATCGAGGATCTGATGGCGCACATCGGCACACAGAAGATCCACGATGATATAACAGTCGTAGTGATGAGACACAGGTAAGCGGATGACGACCTTATATGGAATGGCAGACCTCGCCATCGGTACGGGCGAAAACGTGACAACGCTTCGCCTGTTCGAAGGCCCGCTCGACTTGAGCTGGAAGCACTGCGCTATGACTTCGGATTTCGTCGCCGAATTCGTCGCCTTGCGCTATCGGACATCTCGCAACCTCTACAAGGAAGTGCGCCACAATGTCGGCTATCTGACGAACGAGCTCATCGAGAACGCGGTGAAGTTCCGGGCCGCGGGAGAAATCGTCGTCGAGGCCGCGGTCGCCTCAAATGCCTTTCGCGCCAAGGTCTCCAATTTCGTCGACAAGGACACGGCGCAGCGCTTTCAGCACCTGCTGTCCGAGATCACCACGGGAGATCCGGGCGAGCTTCTGATCAAACGGATTGAAGAGAATGCATCCGGGGGTAGCCCCAGCGGCTCGGGCCTTGGCCTTCTGACGCTCATGAGCGATTATGGCGCTCATTTCGCCTGGGTCTTCGGAGCCGGCGAGAAGGAGAGCCGTATCCCGCTGGAGACCTATGCATCCATCACAGTCCCCGAACCCTCGAATTGATGGGCAACGAAAAACATGGAAATCAAGGAAGAAGAGTATCGCGTTTGGTCGGAGGGCAAGGACATATACTTCGACGGCACCATGCGGCTGCCGAGCACGGAGGCTTATGCCCCTATATATTCCTTGGTGATGAACATTCTCGAAACCGAGCCGGACCGCCTGACGGTCGACGTCACCGGCTTGCAGTTTCTCAACTCGTCCGGCATCAATCTGCTTGCCAAGCTGACGATCGAGGCCCGCAAGCGGCCGAACATCCAGTTCACCGTGCGCGGAAGCGCGGAGTTCCCCTGGCAGTCGAAGTCGCTGCCGAACCTCAAGAAGCTACACCCCGGCATTGACCTCCGGCTCGGCTGACCCGGGCAGGAGGATCGCATCACGCCCGGGCCAGCTCGAACTCACCCTTCGATATCCTGTCAGTTGCCGAGCGCCTTCAGCCAGTCGCCGATCGTCGATCCGCGGTGTCGCCCGGCCGGCGCCGTCGGCGCGACGGGGCGCTCGGTCGCCGCGGCCTTTCTGACTTCACGCGGGCTCACCCCGAATTCGTGGCTGAAGGCGCGGGTGAAATTGGCGGCAACGTCGAATCCGGCGGCCTGGGCAATCTCGGCGATCGGCCGGCTGTCGGCCGGATCGCTGAGTGCTGCATGCGCCTGCTGCAGCCGGCGCCTGCGGATATAGTTGAGAACGCCACCGCTCGCTTCGAAGAGCTGGTAGAGCCGGGTGCGCGAGACGCCGATCGCCCGGGCAATTGCATCCGGCGTAAGCTCGGCGGAGTGCAGGTTGAGATGAATATAGCGGTGGGCCCGCTCCATCATTCCCTTGTTGGTCTGCAACCCGCCGGCATCGGGTCTCGCCGACGAAGCGACGCAGGCGACGACCATGTCGTGCACCGTGTGGACGATCCGCGGTATCTCCTCCGCCGTCAAGCGATCGAGGCGCGGCTCGATGCCGTTGATGTAGTTGATCAACAGATCGGCGAGGTTGCCCGACAAGACCAGATTGTTGGTTTCGCCGAACACGGCGGCATCGTCGGCGAATAGCTCGTAGGGCATGAAGAGAAGAACGGATTCCGCCGCCGTCGCCCGGCCGCGGAACGGGTAGCCGAGCGAGCGGAACACCAGCCTGCCGGGCCCGTTCTCGGCAACGCGGCGGTCAACCTCCGTCCAGGTCATGCCGCTGCGAAGCAGTTCCACATACCAGTGGTCGATCGGGCTGGCGCGCAACATCGCCTGCGGGCGGAGGTAGCTGTGCCCCGGCGCGCGCTGTTGGACGATGAGCAGATTGCCGCAATGCCATGCGGTCTGTTCCGCGACAAACCCGTCCTCGGGCGGAATATTGTCCGGCAATCTGACCTCGACCAAGGGCGCCATGTGGGCTCGCCAGGCCTGAAACTGCTCGTCCGACCGCAGGTTTCGAGTCGAGAAATGCAGAGGCGTCAATGCCGGCGACGCTGCGGAGCGCGACGCTTCAATGGGAGCGTCGCGCGGCCAACGGCGGCGTTCCGGCTGCGGCTGCGTTGCAGGCGCGACAGCTTCATCCTCTTCCGAGCCCGGCCCCGTGGGACGATCACGCATACAGACTCTCCCGCCCTCGAATGCAGGCGATTACACGTCTTGAGGGTAGTTACCTACACGGCCGCATCGTCGTATGGCGTCGTGCAGGGCCCACCCAGCACTTAGCAGAACCCAGTTCTACGCCATTTTTAGTAGAAATGCACGGCCCGATAACTATCGGGATTGCAGGATAATGACAATCGCCCCGAGCGGTTGTAATCATACATTCATAGTCATCGCTAAGTATTGAGTAAAAGCGGTGAAACCATATTGCTTGTATATAATTTAAATTACCAAATCATACTGTCCGAGTGAAATTATTATAAAGGTTAGTTTATTGGTTTTTGGGGACACGTATGGAATATTTTGAAAATGTAATCAGTGGAAATTCAGATAAATTTGACGAACAGGATAAAGTATTGCGTAGTCCGGCTATCCGGCGACGGATTCTGGTAACTGGCGGCGCAGGTTTCCTCGGGTCACATCTTTGCGAACTGCTTCTCGAGGCAGGGCACGAGGTAATCTGCGCCGACAATTTCTCGACCGGTTTGCGCCGGAACATCGAATCTCTGACGCGCTTCAACGGTTTCAGTCTCGTCGACCACGACATCATCGAGCCGATCGATGTTGAAGTCGACGAAATCTACAATCTTGCCTGCCCGGCCTCGCCGCCGCACTATCAGGCCGATCCCATCCATACGACGAAGACCTGCGTGCTCGGCAGCCTCAACATGCTCGAGCTTGCGGCCCGCAACGGCGCGCGCATCCTTCAGGCCTCGACATCGGAAGTCTATGGCGATCCGCAAGTTCACCCCCAGGTGGAGGGCTACTGGGGCAACGTCAATCCCTTCGGCCCGCGCTCCTGTTACGACGAAGGTAAGCGCTGCGCCGAAACCCTATTCTTTGACTTCCACAAAACCCGTCAGGTCGAGATCAAGGTGGTCCGCATCTTCAACACCTATGGTCCGCGGATGCGCCCGGATGACGGCCGCGTCGTGTCGAACTTCATCGTCCAGGCACTCAAGGGCGAAGACATAACGATCTTCGGCGATGGCTCGCAGACCCGCTCCTTCTGTTTCGTTGACGATCTAATCGACGGCTTCATTCGCATGATGGCCTCGCCGACATCGCTCACCGGTCCGATCAATTTCGGCAATCCCAGCGAATTCACGATCGCCGCGCTCGCCGAACAGGTGATCGAACTCACCGGCTCGCGGTCGAAGATCGTCCACCGACCCTTGCCGGTCGACGACCCCCGCCAACGACGGCCGGATATTTCGCTTGCCGAACGGGAACTCGGCTGGCGCCCCAAGGTGGAACTTGCAGCGGGCCTCGTTCACACGATCAGCCATTTCGATGCACTCCTCGCCCAGGCGAACGAACTCATGGAGGTTGCCTGATGGATATCCCCCGCATCCTCGTAACCGGCGGCGCCGGCTATATTGGCAGCCATACGGCGAAGCTGCTTCGGCTTGAGGGTTTCGAGCCCGTCACCTATGACAATCTGACGACCGGCAACCGCTCGTCGGTGCGCTGGGGACCGTTCATCGAGGGAGATATCCTCGACTCGGCCCATCTCATCGAGATCATCGAGCGCTATGCGCCCGATGCGGTGATCCATTTCGCCGCTTCCGCCTATGTCGGCGAATCTGTCGCCGATCCGGCGAAATACTACCACAACAATGTCTGCGGAACCTTGTCGCTGCTCGACGCCTGCCGGCGGACGGGGCTTGGCAACCTGATCTTCTCGTCGAGTTGCGCCACCTATGGCGTGCCAGCCGTGCTGCCGATCGACGAGGCGACGCCGCAGCGACCGATCAATCCCTATGGCCGGACGAAGCTTATCGCCGAGCACATGCTGTCGGACTACGCTGGCGCCTTTGGCCTCTCCTACGTGGCGCTGCGCTATTTCAACGCCTGCGGCGCCGATCCGGAAGGCGATCTCGGCGAGTGGCACGATCCGGAGACGCATCTCATACCGAGGGCGCTGATGGCGGCGGCCGGCCGAATCGGCCAGCTCGAGGTCTTCGGTGATGATTACGAGACGACCGACGGGACCTGCGTGCGCGACTACATCCACGTCGCCGACCTCGCCAGGGCGCATGTGCTCGCCTATCGGCATCTTGCCGGGGGCGGCAGGAGCCTCGCCGTCAATCTCGGATCCGGCCGCGGCTTCTCGGTCCGGGAAGTGCTGAGCGCGATCGGCGAGGTTACCGGAAAAAACGTGCCGGTGGCGATCCGTCCCCGTCGGGCCGGCGATCCGCCGGTTCTCTACGCCGATTCGAAGCTCGCCCGCGAAGTGCTGGGCTTCTCGCCGCGCTATTCCGACCTAAAGACCATTGTGCGGACCGCCGCCCCGTTCTTCGGACTCGAGGCGCGTCAATGACCCGCCACGTCAAGACTGGCGGCATGGCCGCTGAGGACACGGTCGACGAACCACTGCTCGTGCCAGTGCTGACCGGATATCGCCGGGCCGAATACCTTCTCGGGGCGGCGATGTGGCTTGCCGCGCTCGCCTATCTGTGGGCCTGGTGGCTGGAGCCGCGCCACCACTGGGACATCGTCGGGAGCCTCATGGCGACGGCGACCCTCGCCTGGATCACCCTTCTGCCGGGCTACTTCATCGCGATTTTCTATCGCGCGAGGAAGCCGAACGGCCTGCTGCGGCTGCCGGTCGAAAGCCGCGTCGCCATGGTCGTCACCAAAGCGCCCTCCGAACCCTTTGCCGTTGTGGCCGAGACTCTCAGGGCAATGCTTGCCCAGGATGTGCCGCACGACACCTGGCTTGCCGACGAGGACCCTTCGCCAGAAACACTCGACTGGTGCCGAAGGCAAGGCGTGTTCGTCTCGACTCGCAAGGACCGCGCCGACTACCACCGCACCGCCTGGCCGCGGCGCACGCGCTGCAAGGAAGGCAATCTCACATTTTTTTACGATCATTACGGCTACGGCCGCTACGACTTCGTCGCCCAGCTCGATGCCGACCATGTTCCGGAACCCGGCTACCTTTTCGAAATGTTGCGTCCCTTCGCCGACCCGAAAGTGGGCTACGTTTCGGCTCCGAGCATCTGCGACAGGAACGCCGCCGAAAGCTGGGCGGCGCGCGGCAGGCTCCATGCGGAGGCGAGCATGCACGGGGCGCTGCAGGCCGGCTATAATGGCGGCTTGGCGCCGCTCTGCATCGGCTCGCACTACGCCGTCCGCACCGCCGCCCTCAAGCAGATCGGCGGCCTCGGCCCCGAGCTTGCCGAAGACCATTCGACGACGCTGATGATGAATGCGGCCGGCTGGCGCGGCGTGCATGCGCTCGAGGCGATCGCCCACGGCGATGGGCCGCGCACCTTCGCCGATCTGGTCACCCAGGAGTTCCAGTGGTCGCGCAGCCTGGTCATGCTGCTCCTGCAGTATTCCCCGCGCCTCGTTGGCAAGCTGCCGCTGCGGCTCAAGTTCCAGTTCCTGTTCTCGCAGCTCTGGTATCCGCTCTTTGCGTTCTTCATGGCGCTTATGTTCGCGATGCCGGTCATCGCGCTTGCCCGCGGCGAAAGCCTCATCGCCGTCACCTACCCCGATTTCCTGGCGCATTTCGCACCGCTTTCGATCGTCCTGATCCTGATGGCCCATCGCTGGCGGGCAACCGGAACCTTCCGGCCCTTCGACGCGAAGATCCTGAGCTGGGAATGCATGCTCTTCCTCTTTGCCCGCTGGCCCTGGGCGCTGGCCGGCACGCTGGCTGCCGTTCGCGACTGGCTCACGGGATCCTTCGTCGATTTCCGCGTCACCCCGAAGGCAACGTCGGAAGTCGACCCGCTACCGCTGCGTGTTCTCGCACCCTATGGCGTCCTCTCGCTCGCGGCGGTCCTTCCGGTGCTGTGCATCGGGGATGTCGGCGAGGCCAAGGGTTTTTACCTGCTGGCGATCATGAATGCGGCGATCTACACCCTGCTCCTGATCGTCATCGTCCTCCGCCATGGGCGGGAAAACAGGATCGCCTCGGCACGGCGCTTCTATCGTCCCGCGATGGCGGCGGGCCTCTTGTCGCTCGTCATCCTGCCCGGCATCGCAACCGCCGAGCACGGCAAGGACAGCCTCGAGGCGCTCTCCTGGGGATCGGATCACCTTCGCCTTTTCGAGGAGCGCTACTCGGTGGCGGGTGCGGGCGGAGCGACCTCGCGCAAGACCGTGTTCCGACCTCGGTGGATCTTTCTCCCGGACGATCAGCCGCATGCGGAGGCCAGGTAATGACAGGACGAATTCGACTTCGCCGGTTCGGCTCGACCTCACAAGGCTCGTCGAACCAGGACCATGAAACAGACCGCAGATGGAGCGACAGGATGAACAGGACATCAAGGACAATCGGCTTCGCCCTTGCCAGCCTCATGCTCTCAGGGGCCGTGCTGGCGGCGAGCTCCCCCGGCGGTCGTGCCGGAAATGCAGCCGAAACAATAGACAAGCGGCCGATCTTCACCCAAGACTCGATCACCTTCGGTGCCTATGATCCGCATGGAGACTTCGAGGAGCAGTCGGCTTCCAGGATTGAACACCTCTTCCTGCCCTGGGAAGACGTCGATCTCACAACCTTGAACATAGCCGATGAATACGCCCACGCGCGCGGACGTACGTTGATGATCACCATCGAGCCCTGGTCCTGGTCGCCCAAATGGCGCCTGTCGTCGCAGGGGCTGCTCAAAAGCATTCTCGGCGGGGAGCGAGACCAGAACATGGCTGCGGTCTGCTCAACGGCTGCCAAGCTGAAAAGCCCGCTCATCATCCGCTGGGGCCAGGAAATGGACGAGACAGACAACCAGTTCTCCTGGGCGCACTGGCAGGGCACGGAATTCGCCGCCGCCTTTCGCCGGATAGTCACGGTCTGCCGCGAGCATTTGAAAGATGCGAAGTTCATGTGGTCGCCCAAAGGCAACGAGGGACTCGAGGCCTTCTATCCCGGTGACGACGTCGTCGACGTCATCGGCCTCTCGGTCTTCGGCTATCAGAAATACGATCAGGACAAGACCGGCCGCGATCAGACCTTCGTCGAGCGACTGGCGCCGGGCTACGAGCGCGTCAAGACCTACGGCAAACCGATCATCGTTGCCGAACTCGGCTATGAAGGCGATGCCTCCTATGTCAACGGCTGGGCCGAAAACGTGGCAAAGCGCCACACCGAATTCCCCGCGCTCACCGCCGTCGTCTACTTCAACGATCGTGAAATCTATGACTGGCCGGACGGTTATGGCCGGCCGGACTGGCGCGTCGTTCGAGAGACATCCAATTGATTAGAATCTGCATGTCCGCGTCTCACCGGAGACATGCAGTAGGAGTTGCGCATTCCCGAGCCGGCGCAAAATCCGGCTCCGCAGATGAGCCCACGGCCTCGGCGCGCAACTCCGCCCCTATCTCAAGAAGCAGCTTGACGTTCTGCCGAACCCGCTCGGCGTGCAGATATAGGGGGCGCGGCCGAGATAGGTGGTGCGCACAACCTTGGCCGCCCGCTGGGTTGCGATAACAGGCTTGATCCTGGCAGTCTTCTTGGCCGGCACGGCATAGCCGACCTCTTTCGTCAGCGAGGCGGTCTTGATGCTTTGGTCCGCAGTGGTCGAGCACCCAGTGAGCGTCGCGGCCAGAAGCACGGCGAGCGCGCAACGCACCAAGTTCCCGCTGCCGAATGACCCGGACGAAATCTTCCCTTGCACTTTCACGGCTCGCACTCCCCTCCGATCAGATGGGAGCACCGTACCGGCGAGGCTTTAAGTCGCCGTGCAGAAAATACTTACAACTTGAGCGATCCCGGCAAAACTGGCCAGAAAGCCCGCCGCGCGAGCAGCGCTCTTCTTATGGCTGGACGCGGCGGCCGCTCGCATCGACGACGACTTCGCCGTCCTCCTTCGCGAAGGCGCCCTGCTGCCCGCTAGGCAGGATATCCAGCACCGATTCCGACGGGCGACACAGTTTTACCCCGAGCGGCGAAACGACAATCGGCCGATTGATCAGGATCGGATGCGCGAGCATCGCGTCGAGAAGCTGGTCGTCGGTCAGGTTCCTATCCGAAAGGCCGAGCTCGACATAGGGTGTCCCCTTCTCGCGCAACAGCTCACGCGTCGAAATGCCCATGCGTGCGATCAGCTGCTGAAGCTCGACACGGCTTGGCGGCGTCTTCAGATATTCGATCACCTGCGGTTCGATGCCGGCATTGCGGATCATCGCCAGCGTGTTGCGCGATGTGCCGCAGGCTGGATTGTGGTAGATGACAATATCGACGGGATCGTTCATCGACGTCAGGTCCTTTTCGAATGCTTGTCGCCAAACTGTGCAGCCGTTTTGGGACAACGACAGGCACAAAGCAAGGATCAAAAGCGTTCCAGTCGCCCCGATCTCGCCGAGCTTGGCTCGCGGGCTTCTTTCAGCGGGTGGAGCAGCGGGATCAGGCCGCAACGCCGATCGTATAGCTTGCCTGCAGCACGCCGGTATCGAGCTTCTCGAAATCGAAGATGAACCGAGCGGCATCGCTCGAGGCGAACACCGTATCACCGCCGTTCATGGTGGCGCGCACCGGCCGCGCCGCATAGTCCGGATGCCCCTGATAGACGAGATTGCTCAAGGCGTCGTCGAAGAGAAGCTGGCTGACGAGCAATTCGCGGTCGCCGAGCAGAATGCGCAGATGAATATGGACGGCACGGCTCGGATACCAGCCGGGATAAACGGTGAGGAAGCTGACGACGCCATTGGCATCGCTGACCTGCCGGCCACGCAGGAAGCCGGTGGCTCTGGCCTCGGCATCGTCGGCATTGCACATCGCCGCCGCCTCGCCGGAATAGACGCCGCGCGCATCCGCATGCCAGATCTCGACATCCGCTCCCTCGACCGGCTTGCAGATCGACGCCTCGACTAGGCGAAGGCTGATGCGGGTCGGCAATCCCGTCACGCCCTCGGTGACATCGCTGCGGATTGGCACGTCGTTTGTGTGGCAGGGGCCGAGCGTCTGGGCGAGCGTCGCGATGCATTGCGGCGCGGCCCGGAAGATCGGCTCCGGTAAGGCACCATTGATCCCCGCCGTGCCGCCCGCCCGGAAGTCCGACGCCTGCCAATCAAAGCTCTGGAGCGAGATCGGCTCCCCAGCGCGGCTGCGGGCCATGAAGGCGATCCCGGCTCCCGCAACAATGGCGCCGCCGCCGAGAATGATCGTTCTTCGTTTCATCGGCATCGGAGCGCTCCATTTACGAGGTCGAGGTGCGAGCCGACCGATAGCGTAATCCGGTCTCGAAACGAAGCGGAAGCTCTCCAGCCCAACGTTATTGGCGTCCGCCGGAGGCCGAGGATTGCGCCGCAAACCGCGCAACGGACCGCTTCTCGAAGAGATCCGGCATAAGATCGGCCAGCCGTACCTGTGTCCCGCTGCGCGAGCTTTCCAGCGCGGCGATACCGCAGAGAACCGATAGCGCCCCTGCCCGTGCACCGGCTCGTTGTCCGAGCGGGTCGGCGATGCCGGGCTTGAAGATCATATTGCGCATGCGGTCGTCGCCGCCATAGTGGCCGCCCGAGGAATGCGGCACGTTGACCCGCTCGACGGGCGGCTGGCCCTTCGGGAAGTTGCGGACGAGCAGTATAACGTCCTCCGGCGGTGTCTCCCAGGGCTGGTCCTCGTATTGGCGAAGCTCGATCCGGCCCCTCGTTCCGTTAAAGGCTATGTGGTGGCCCTCGATCGGCTGGAAGGTGTTCAGCGAATAGGAGACATGGACGTCGTTGCCGTAGCGGATGTTTGCGACCATTGTGTCCGGAATGTCGATATCCTCGCGGAAGACGCAACCGTCGCGGAAATAGCCGTCGATCTCCGAAGGCTGCTCGTAAAGCGCATCAAGGAACGGATCGGCACTGATATCCAGATAGAAGTCGCAGCTTGCCTTGTGCGGACAGAGCTTGCAGCGAGGGCCGCGGAACGGCCCCTTTCGGCCATACATCTGCAGTTCGGCAAAGGCGCTGACGGTGTCCGGCTCGCTGTCGAGATACCAGTTCAAAAGATCGAAGTGATGCGTCGCCTTGTGGACGAAGAGGCTGCCGGAGCGGTCCGTATAGGCATGCCAGCGGCGGAAATAGTCGGCCCCGTGGCGGGTATCGAGATACCAATGGAAGTCGACCGAGGTGACGCGGCCGATTTCGCCAGCATTGATGAGTTCCTTGATGCGCGCCGCCGTCGGCGCAAAGCGGTAGTTGAAGGAGACATCCACACGCTGCCCGGTGCGCTTCTCCGCATCGAGAATGCGGCGGATTTTTTCGACCGTCGTCGCCATCGGCTTCTCGGTGATGACGTCGGCGCCGGATTCGAGCGCCTTGACGACGATGTCGTCATGGGTGTCGTCCGGGGTGCAGACGATCACCAGGTCCGGCCGCGTCTCAGTCAGCATCGCGTCGACGTCGCCATAGATCGGCGCATTGCTGGCGATCATCGTGCGGGCACGCTCCGCCCGCAGCGCATTGGTATCGGCTATGGCAACCAGATCGACGAACCCGCGCCAACCGGCGAGAAGGTCTTTGCCCCACATGGTGGTGCCGCGGTTACCGGTGCCGACCAGCGCAAAACGGCGTTTGTCATCCATCATCTCTCACGCAATCCTGTCTGGAGTGGCACCGCGCGACCGGCGGCAGAAAGAACAACATGTAAATTTAGAATACATGTTAGCGGCCGATATCGGCGAAAGTCAACCGAGAAACCCGGACGTCCGCCTTCTACTTGTAAGATGCATATCCGAGTTCACCTTCTCAGCAGCAGCTTCTGAAGCGTTCGACGCAGGTGGCGATCACCTCCTCGGCCGGGCGTTTCCACCAGTTGTCGGCGGAGAAGATCTCGACCTCCTGGGCTCCAAGGAAGCCCGCCGCCTCGATCATGCCGCGGATTTCCCTGAGGTCGATGACGCCGTCGCCCATCATGCCGCGATCGGTGAGCATGTCCTTCGTCGGCACCAGCCAATCGCAGATGTGATGCGCGAGGATCGCCTTCATTCGGCCGGCCCGGGCGATCTGGTTGGCGAGATTGGGATCCCACCAGACATGGTAGACGTCGATCGCGACGCCGACGCCCGCGCCCAGCGTCTCGCAGATGTCGAGCGCCTGGCCGAGCGTGTTCACGCAGGCCCGGTCGGCCGCATACATCGGGTGGAGCGGCTCGATCGCCAGCGGCACGCCCGCGGCGCGCGCATGCGGCAGCACGGCGGCGATGCCCTCCTCGACCATCCGTCGCGCTCGATCGATGTCCTTCGATCCGTCGGGAAGGCCGCCGACGACGAGGACCAGGCAGTCCGCACCGAGCGCCGCCGCCTCGTCGATGGCGCGCCTGTTGTCGTCAAGCGCCTTCTCGCGGCCGGCGGCATCCGCCGCCGGAAAGAAGCCGCCGCGGCAGAGGCCGGTCAGCTTCAGCCCCTTGGAACGGACGATGCGGGCGGCCTCGTTAAGACCGATCGCCGCTACCTGGTCGCGCCAGGGCGCGATTGCCGTGATGCCGTGCTTCAGGCAGACATCCACAGCCTCGGCGAAGCCGCATTGCTGACGGATCGTCGCCAGATTGATGGAAAGACCCTCGACCTGCATGCTGTTCTCCTCCCGGTTTCTCAGCCCGTCATCGACGCCCAGTCCGGCTCGACCGAGGAGCCGAGGCCGGCCGCCCTCAAGACGGATGCGAAGGTGATTTCGCCGTTTCGGATGGCGAGACGCGCCCGTCGGGCGGCGCTTTCGTAAAGCTCGCCATGAGCGGCAAGATAGGCGCCCTGCTCCGCTGCCGGCGCTCGCCCCATGCCGTCGACATAGTGATGGCCGTTGCGCTCGATATGCCCGGCGCCTATCAGCGCTGCCAGCACGAGATCCTGTTGAAGGCCAAGACCGGCCTGCGTCGTCAGATCCTCGGCGGACATGAAGTAGCGGCTGTTGCCGGCATGGCCATTCCATTTCTCGACGCGGGCGCGATTGATCAGCGAGCGATAAAAGCCTTTGCAGGATTTTGACGAGATGCCGGCATAGCCAAGCTCGCGGGCCCGCAGAAAGGATCCGACATCGCCATCGGACTCGTCGATCTCGATCGGCAGGCGCTCGGCGATCGCCGCGACCGGTTTCGACAGCGCCTCGGCGCGCGCGATCGGTTGCTCGAAGAACAGCACGGATGCCCGCAGCCTTTTCAGGCGGGGTTCCTTCTCGATCCGGTCGAGAAGGTCGGCGACCATTTCGCCGCGTTCGAACTGCTCGTTGCCGTCGAGCGTCACGCGATAATCTTCACCATTGTGATCGAGCACCGCGGCGATCGCGACGAGCCGCTCGCAATCTTCGGCGGGACGGCCGGAAACCTTGATCTTGAACCAGCGGTGGCCATAGGCGGCGATCACCTCGTCGAGCGTCTGCGGCAGCCCGTCTTCGAGCCGCTGGCCGGGTTCCAGGTCGGCCGTACCCAAGGCGTCCGCAAGGCCGATCGTGTGGCGGACGGCCAGCGTCGGCGAAGGCGCCAGGCGCGACAGGAAGCGAGGCAAATCGAAACCGGCGAGATCGGGCGCGGTGGCGTCGGATATCCCGAGCAGATTGCGCGTGACTGCCTCTGCGGCGCTGACGCCGTTCATGCGGCACATTGCATCGATGATGGCGCGGTCTACAAGCGCCAGCCCATAGGAGGCGACCAACGCCGGCAGGCCGTGCCGCGCCGCATTTCGGTGATGGTCCGCCTCCGCGGCGGCATGCAAGCCGAATGCCGTATCAGCCTTCAGCGACCGCAACCCCCCAATCGCCAGGCGAAGCGACATGCGGAGCTGCTCGACATTCTCTCCGGGCGACAATTCCGGGTTCTTGTCGAACCATTTCGGCATCATCATCTCGGCCGACCAGCCGGCGCCCAAGCGGCCGCGTTCATCCTCGATCCGCACCCGAACGAAAACCTGCGGCGCGTTCTCGACATGCGCCGCGCCGAAGCGGAAGGGAAAACGGAAGTCGACCGGCCGCTCGAAGACTTCCGCTTCGACGAGCCTGATGCGAGGAACTTCGCTCATGCCCGCCTCAGTCAATGCCGTGAACGGCGAGTACGCGCTTCATGCGCGCGAGCGCCAGTTCCGGATCGGCGAGAGCGCCTGCCCTGTCCGCCAGCCGGAAGAGTTCGGCAAGATGGGCAAGCGAGCGGGCACTCTGCTGACCGCCGATCATCGCGAAGTGATCCTGCAAGCCGTTCAGATAGGCGAGGAACACGACCCCGGTCTTGTAGAAGCGCGTCGGCGCCTTGAAGATATGCCGAGACAGCGGCACGGTCGGCTCGAGCAGTTCGAAGAAGTCGCCGTTCCGGCCGTGGCCGAGAGCCTCCAGCGCGGCCGATGCCACCGGCGCGATCGCGTCGAAGATGCCGAGCAGCGCGTCGGAATGGCCCTGGTCGTCGCCGGCGATCAGTTCGGCATAGTTGAAGTCGTCGCCGGTATACATGCGCGCGCCCTTCGGCAGTTGCCGGCGCATGGCGATCTCCTTCTCCCTGGAAAGCAGCGAGATCTTGATGCCGTCGACCTTTTCCGCATGCGCCTCGATGACCTTGAGGCAGGTCTTCATCGCCTCCATGTGGTCCGCATTGCCCCAATAGCCTTGAAGCGCCGGGTCGAACATCTCGCCGAGCCAATGGATGATCACCGGCTGCTTCACCTGCGAGAGGACCCGGTCATAGACACGGACATAGTCGTCCGGGCTCCTGGCGGCCGCGGCGAGCGCACGGCTCGCCATCAGGATGATCCGTCCGCCTTCGGCTTCGATCGTCTCGATTTGGCTCTCATAGGCCTCGAGGATGTCGTCGATCGTCACCTCCGGGCCGGGCGTCAGATGGTCTGTGCCGGCACCGCAGGCAATAAGCGCACCCGGCCGACCGCGGGCTTCGGCAAGCGCCCGGCGGATGAGCTCGCGGGCCTCCGGCCAGCCAAGCCCCATGCCGCGCTGGGCGGTGTCCATCGCTTCGGCGACCCCGAGGCCGAGGTCCCAGAGCCGGTGGCGGAAGGCGAGCGTCCGCTCCCAATCGATTGCCGGATTGAGCCACGGATCGTTGTCGGCGAGCGGATCGGCGACGACATGTGCCGCCGCGAAGGCTACGCGCGGGAAGGCCGCCGCATCCCGCTTCCTGAGCGGAACCGGCCGGCCGCTGAGCTCGTAGCGGACGAGCCTGCCTTCGAGGGGAAGATCGATGCTCGCCATGGCTCAGAACTCCAGTTCCGGAACATCGAGCCAGCGGCGCTCTTCCCAGGACTTCAGCCCGAGCTCGGCGAGCTGCACGCCCTTGGCGCCTGCCTCGAGACCGTAGGGCCACGGGGCGTCCTCGGCGACATGGCGCAGGAACATTTCCCACTGCGCCTTGAAGCCGTTGTCGAAGATCTGCGTGTCCGGAACCTCGTCCCAGGTCTTGTAGAAATCGATGGTCTGCGGCTGGTCCGGGTTCCAGACCGGCTTCGGCGTGTTGACGCGGTGCTGGGTCCAGCACTTCGTCAGCCCGGCGACGGCCGAGCCGTGCGTCCCGTCGACCTGGAAGGTGACGAGATCGTCGCGGCGCACGCGCACGGCCCAGGAGGAGTTGATCTGCGCGATCACCCCGCCTTCGAGTTCAAAGGTCGCATAGGCCGCATCGTCGGTGTCGCAATCGTAGATCCGGCCCTGTTCGTCGACGCGGCTCGGGATGTGGGTGGCGCCAAGGCAGGATACCGCCGTGACCTCGCCGAACAGGTTGTCGAGCACGTAGCGCCAGTGGCAGAGCATGTCGAGAATAATGCCGCCGCCATCGTCCTTGCGGTAGTTCCAGGAGGGCCGCTGGGCCGGTACGCCCCAATCGCCTTCGAAGACCCAATAGCCGAACTCGCCGCGCACCGAGAGAATCTTGCCGAAGAAGCCGGACTCCTTGAGCAGCGCCAGCTTGCGCAGGCCGGGCAGGAACAGCTTGTCCTGCACCACGCCATGCTTCAGCCCGGAGGCACGCGCCTTGCGGGCCAGTTTGACGGCGACTTTCAGATCATCGGAAATCGGCTTCTCGCAATAGACATGCTTGCCCGCATCGAGCGCCCTGCCGATCAGTTCGGCGCGCATCAGCGTCGTGCCGGCATCGAAGAAGATCCGGTCGTTCGGATCCGATAGCGCCGCGTCGAGGTCGGTCGACCAGCGGGCGATGTTATGGCGCTTCGCCAGTTGTTCCATCTTGTCGCGGTTACGCCCGACGATGATCGGCTCGATCTCCAGCCGTTCGCCGGATGTGAGCGTGATGCCGCCCTGATCGCGAATGGCCAGGATCGAGCGCACCAGATGCTGGTTGTAGCCCATCCGGCCGGTGACACCGTGCAGAATTATCCCCAAACGTGGCATGCAGTTTCCTCCCTGACAGGCCTCGCGGGAGTGAGCCAGCCCTCCCAGTCGAGTAACTAAACGGTTACTTTGTGGCAGAGAAAATTCCCGCTTGTCAACATTAAAAACGACATGACAGCGATTCAGCGGCGGATGGAGGCCAGAGTCACCTGGACGATGTGACGTCTCCAGTCCTCGAGATTGGCCTCGTCCATGAGGTCGCGGCCGAAGATCGTCGTCAGCGTGTGCCGGTTGGAGAGGTAGAAATAGCCGAGTGCGGCGATCGTCAGATAGACGTTCAACGGATCGGCCTCGACGCGGAACAGCCCCTTCGCCTTGCCGCGATCGAGCAACTCGGCAAGCTTGTCGATGAAATGCGAATGCAGTTCCTTGAGCCGCGTCGACTGGCGCAGCCAGCGGGCGCCGTGCAGGTTCTCGGTGCCGAGCAGGCTCAGGAATTCCGGGTGTTCGCGGAAGTATTTCCAAGTGAACATGGCGAGTTCCGCCACTCCCTGCTCCGGTGCCAAGTCACTCAGATTCAAGGATCTTTCGGCCGTTCGGATGCCGATATAGGCCTCCTCCAGAACGGCAAGGTAGAGTTGCTCCTTGTCGCCGAAATAGTGATAGAGCATGCGCTTGTTGGTGCCGGCCCGCTCAGCGATCGCATCGACCCGGGCGCCGCCGATGCCGTTCTCGGCGAACTCCACTGTCGCGGCGGCGAGGATCGAGGCGCGCGTGCGCTCCGGGTCGCGACTTCCGGCCCGTTCCGCCCGTCCGCCATTGCCTGCCTTTTTCGCCTTCCCTTCCGCCTGACCCTTGTCCATTCCGCCACCTCCGGCACCTCTTGCCAGCCGTGGCGATCGGTGCGACATTGTAAATAAATATTACAAGATAATGATACCTTCGCACACAACTGCTTGACAGGCTCATTGCTTGTCCATAGCTTGTAACCAATTAGTTATTTGTTGCAAGAGGACGGCGTAACGAAACCAGGGACCGGAACGTTGTGAGGCGTTCCTGAGGGAGGAGGAACCGATGACAATGCGCATGACCAGACGCAACGTGCTCGCCGGAGGGGCGGCACTTCTTTCATATTCCATGCTGGCGTCGAGCGCGCTTTCTCAGGAAGCGCGGCTCAGAATGCTCTGGTGGGGCTCGCAGGCTCGCGCCGACCGCACCAACAAGGTCAACCAGCTCTTTCAGGAACAGAACCCGGGCGTCGCCATCAACGGCGAGTTCCTCGGCTGGAGCGATTACTGGCCCCGGCTTGCGACCCAAGTCGCCGGCCGCAACGCGCCGGATATCATCCAGATGGACTATCGCTATATCGTCGAATACGCCCGCCGCGGCGCGCTGGCGCCCCTCAACGATTATCTCGGCTCGGTGCTGAAAGTCGAGGATTTCGACAAGGTGCAGATCGAGGGCGGCAGCGTCGACGGCAAGCTCTACGGCATCAGCCTCGGCGCCAATTCGGCGGCGATGATGGTCAACACCGTCGCCTTCGAGGAAGCCGGCATCGATCTACCGACCCCGGCGACCACCTGGGACGATCTGGCAAGGATCGGCGCCGAGATCACCAAGGCCGGCAAGCGCAAGGGCTTCTACGGTATCGCCGACGGCAGCGGCGTTGAACCGCTCCTGGAAAACTGGCTGCGCCAGCGTGGGAAGGCGCTCTTCACGGCCGACGGCAAGATCGCCTATGACGCGAACGACGCCGCCGACTGGTTCGTCATGTGGGCGGCCATGCGCGAAGCCAAGGCCTGCGTGCCGCCGGATATCCAGGCGCTCGATCAGTATACCCCTGAGACGAGTCCGCTGTCGCTCGGCAAGGCTGCCGCCTCCTATGCCCATTCCAACCAGTTCGTCACCTATCAGGGCATCAACAAGGACAAGCTGGCGCTCAGCAACTTTCCCTTGATCGGCAACGATGCCAAAGGCGGCCACTACCGCAAGCCGTCGATGTTCTTCTCGGTCTCGGCTCAGACGAAGGACCCGGAGCTCGGCGCGAAGTATGTCAATTTCTTCGTCACCGACCCCAAGGCCGCCGAAATCCTCGGCGTCGAGCGTGGCGTACCGGAGTCGGCGGCCGTGCGTGAGAAGCTCGCGCCGACACTCGACGAGTTGGGACGCGCCATGCTCGACTACGTCTCCGGCCTCGGCGCACTTGCCGGCGACCTGCCACCCCCTCCGCCCAGCGGCGCCGGCGAGGCCGAGTTCGCCTTGCGTACCGTCGCCGAACAGGTGGGCTTCGGCCAGCTCGATGTGAAGCAGGGCGGCGAGACGCTGGTGAACGAGGTCACGCAGATCCTGTCGCGAGGGTAAGGGCTATGGCTGCCGTGCAGGATTCCGCCGTAGCCGTCGGTGCGGGCGCCAGGGGGCGCCCCGCCGGACAGGGCCGCTTCGCCGCCATCTTGACAAGACATGGTGCCGGCTACATGTTCCTGTTGCCGTGGCTCGTCGGCTTCTTCGGGCTGACGCTCGGGCCTGCCGTCGCCTCGCTCTATCTCTCCTTCACCAGTTTCGACCTGATCCGCTCTCCGGAGTGGGTCGGGACGGCCAATTACGTCCGCATCGCCACGGCCGATCCGAAGTTTGCGGCCTCGCTGAAGGTGACGTTCCTCTATGTGGTCTTGTCGGTCCCCTTCAAGCTGGCCTTCGCGCTTTTGGTCGCCATCCTTCTCGATCGCGGCGTCAAGGGCCTCACGGTCTATCGCGCCATCTTCTACCTGCCGTCGCTGCTCGGCGGCAGCGTGGCGATCGCCGTGCTCTGGCGGCAGCTCTTTGCCGGCGACGGCCTGATCAATAGTCTGCTCGCCCAGTTCGGCATCGAGGGCCCGAGCTGGATCTCGCATCCGGACTATTCGATCTGGACGCTCGTCGTCTTGAGCGTCTGGCAGTTCGGCTCGCCGATGATCATCTTCCTCGCCGGGCTGCGGCAGATCCCGACCGACATGTACGAGGCGGCAAGCCTCGACGGAGCGTCAAAGTTCCGGCAGTTCTACAAGATCACCCTGCCGCTGCTCACCCCGGTCATCTTCTTCAACGCGGTCGTGCAGACGATCGAGGCCTTCAAGGCCTTCACCCCCGCCTTCATCATCTCCGGCGGCACCGGCGGGCCGATCAACTCGACGCTGTTCTACACGCTCTATCTCTATCAGGAGGCCTTCGGGAACTTCCGCATGGGCTATGCCTCGGCGCTCGCCTGGATCCTCGTGCTGATCATCGGACTGTTCACGGCCTTCTCGTTCCTGACCTCTCGTTACTGGGTGCACTACGATGACTGACGCGACCATGAGCTCGATCACCGCACCCCCCCCGCCGACGGCCAATCGCCGCAGCCCCCTCGGTTCTGTTCTCATCCATGCCGGACTGATCGCCGCCTCCTTCGCCATGCTCTATCCGCTCTTGTGGATGGTCTCGGCATCGGTCCGGCCGGAGGACGAGATCTTCTCCTCGACGACGCTCTGGCCCTCGTCGGTGGATTTTGCCTCCTATGTCCGCGGCTGGTTCGGGCTCGACGTCAGCTTCGGACGGTTCACCTGGAATTCCGTGGTGATCGCAGTTCTGACGGTGATGGGCAATGTCATCGCCTGCTCGCTTGCGGCCTACGCCTTCGCGCGGCTGCGCTTTGCCGGCCGCAATTTCTGGTTCGCGATGATGCTCGGGACGATGATGATCCCCTATCACGTCACCCTCATCCCGCAATATGTGCTGTTCCTAGACCTCGGCTGGGTCAACACCATCCTGCCGCTGGTCGTGCCGAAGTTCCTGGCGAGCGACGCCTTCTTCATCTTCCTGATGGTGCAGTTCTTCCGCGGCATTCCGCGCGAGCTCGACGAGGCGGCGATGATGGACGGCTGCGGGCCGTGGCGCATCTACTGGAAGATCATGCTGCCGCTGTCGCTTCCCGTACTGGCGACGGCCGCGATCTTCTCCTTCATCTGGACCTGGGACGATTTCTTCGGGCCGCTGATCTATCTGAACGACATGAACACCTACACCATCCAGCTGGGCTTAAGAACCTTCGTCGATTCGAGCAGCACCTCCGACTGGGGCGGCCTCTTCGCCATGTCGACGCTGTCGCTGGTGCCTGTGTTCTTCTTCTTCCTGTTCTTCCAGCGCCTGCTGATCGAAGGCATCGCCACCACCGGCATGAAACGCTGACCGACGGAGTTCAAAGACCATCATGATCGAATTGCGTTTCGCCGCCGTCGGCCTCAACCACAATCATATCTACGGCCAGGTGAATTGCCTGCTGCGCGCCGGCGCCCGCCTCGTCGGCTTCCACGAGCCGGACGATGCGCTGGCGGCGGAATTTGCCGGCGTCTACAAGGATGCGCCGCGCATCGCGACGCTCCCCCAAATCCTCGAGGATGAGAGCATCGGCCTCATCGCCACGGCGGCGGTCTCCGCCGAGCGGGCGGAACTGGCGATCCGCGCCATGCAGCTCGGCAAGGACGTGCTGGCCGACAAGCCGGGGATGACGAGCCTCGAGCAGCTCGCCAAGGTGCGCCGGGTCCAGGCGGAGACCGGACGGATCTACTCGATCCTCTATTCGGAGCATTTCGAAAGCCCGGCGACGGTCAAGGCCGGCGAGCTGGTCGCCGCCGGCGCCATCGGCGATGTCGTGCACCTCGTCGGCCTCGGACCGCACCGGCTGCGGCGCGATACGCGCCCGGACTGGTTCTTCCGCCGCTCAGAATATGGCGGCATCCTCACCGACATCGCCTCGCATCAGTGCGAGCAGTTCCTGTTCTTCACCGGCGCCGACGACGCGGCCATCCTTTCGGCGAGCGTCGACAGCCGAAGCGTCCCCGACGAGCCCGAGCTGCAGGATACCGGCAACATTCATCTTTCGACCGCCGAGGCCACCGGCATGATCCATGTGAACTGGCTGACCCCGGACGGCATGCCGACCTGGGGCGACGGCCGGCTCTTCATCGTCGGCACGACCGGAACGATCGAGGTGCGCAAGACTGTCGACCTCGCCGGTCGCGAAGGCGGCAACCACCTCTTCCTCGCAGGTCGCTATGGTGTGGAGCACATCGACTGCTCGGCAGTCGAGCTTCCCTTCGGCCGCCAGCTGCTCGACGACATCCGCGACCGAACCGAAACCGCCATGCCGCAGCAACGCTGCTTCAAGGCCATGGAACTTGCGCTTCGCGCCCAGGCGATCGCCGAACAGAACCGGGAAAAGAACTGACATGAGCGTAAAGACAGTCGCCATCATCGGCTGCGGCATCGGCCGGTTGCACATGATCGAGGGTTACCTGCCGCATCCGGACAAGTTCCGCGTCCAGGCGATCTGCGATCTCAACGAAGAGCGCCTCAACGAATTCGGCAACGAATTCGGCATCGAGAGCCGCACCACCTCCTTCGAGGACGTGCTTGCCGATGAGACGATCGACATCGTCGACATCTGCACGCCGCCCGGCATCCATCTCGAGCAGGTGATCGCGGCGCTTGCCGCCGGCAAGCACGTCATCTGCGAGAAACCGCTGACCGGCTCGCTCGCCGGCGTCGACAAGATCATCGAAGCGGAAAAACGCGCCCGGGGCGTGCTGATGCCAATCTTCCAGTATCGCTATGGCGACGGCATCGAGAAGGCAAAGCGTATCATCGAGGCCGGGATTGCCGGCAAACCCTATGTAGGTTCGGTCGAGACGTACTGGCTGCGCAAGCCTGAATATTATTCCGTCCCCTGGCGCGGCAAATGGGCGACCGAGCTCGGCGGCGTGCTGGTCACCCATGCGCTGCATTTGCATGACATGCTGCTGCATCTCCTCGGTCCGGTCTCCAAGGTGTTCGGCCGAGTCGCGACCCGCGTCAACGACATCGAGGTCGAGGATTGCGCCTCGGCGAGCCTGCTGATGCGGAACGGCGCCTTCGTGTCGCTGTCCTGCACGCTCGGGTCGCAGGAGCAGATCAGCCGGCTCAGGCTGCATTTCGAGAATGTCACCTTCGAGAGCAGCCATGAACCCTATACGCCGGGCAAGGATCCCTGGAAGATCATCGCGGCCAATGAGGCGGTCCAATCTCAGATAGACGAGGTGATCGGCAATTGGCAGCCGGTGTCGCCGCGCTTCACCACCCAGATGGCGCATTTCCACGCCCATTTGAACGGAGCGGCCCCGCTGCCGGTGACGACGAAGGATGCTCGGCGGGCGCTGGAACTGGTGACGGCGATCTACCAGTCGGCGGATACCGGGCGTGAGATTTCACTGCCGATCGGCCCGGACAGCCCGAAATACGCCGATTGGCGCGCCAATACGCGATAGGCGCAGGGGAGGAATTGGAAATGGCAACCAGCGTCGTTCTTCAGAAGGTCGAGAAACGCTATGGCGCGCTCGACGTGATCCACGGCATCGACCTCACCATCGATCCCGGCGAATTCGCCGTTTTCGTCGGTCCGTCCGGCTGTGGCAAGTCCACCTTGCTTCGGATGATCGCCGGGCTCGAGGAGATTTCCGACGGCACGCTGATGCTCGACAACGACCGGATGAACGAGGTGGCGCCGGCCAAGCGCGGCATCGCCATGGTGTTCCAGTCCTATGCGCTCTACCCGCATATGTCGGTCTACAAGAATCTTGCCTTCGGCCTCGAAACGGCGGGCTACAGGAAGGCCGACATCGAGCCGAAGGTGCGCCGGGCCGCCGAGATCCTGCAGATCGAGAAGCTCCTCGACCGCAAGCCGAAGGCGCTATCGGGCGGCCAGCGCCAGCGCGTCGCCATCGGCCGGGCGATCGTGCGGGAACCGCGCATCTTCCTGTTCGACGAGCCGCTTTCCAACCTCGATGCGGAACTGCGCGTCCAGATGCGCGTCGAGATCTCCCGGCTCCACCGCGATCTCGGCAACACGATGATCTACGTGACCCACGACCAGGTGGAAGCGATGACCATGGCCGACAAGATCGTCGTCCTGAATTCCGGCCGCATCGAGCAGGTCGGCGCGCCGCTCGATCTCTACAACAACCCGGTCAACCGCTTCGTTGCCGGCTTCATCGGCAGCCCGAAAATGAATTTCCTCAAGGCGCGGATCGGCGGCGTCAGCGAAAACGAAACGGCAATCGAAGTCTGCGGCGGCACGATCCGCCTGCCGCGTCGCCTCAACGGCGCAACAGAAGGGCAGGAAGTCACTTTCGGCATCCGCCCCGAGCATCTCTCGGCCCGCGACAGCGGCATCGCGCTTGCGGCCGTCAATGTCGAGCTTGTCGAGAATCTCGGCGGCGAGACCATGCTCTACGGCATCACTCCCGACAGCCAGCAGCTGACCATCGCGCTCGAAGGTCAGCAAAAGGTGGAGCGCGGCGCCAATCTTTCGGTCTATTTCGATCCCGCCCGCTGTCACGTCTTCGGCCTGGACGGCAGGGCGATGTAGGCGACAACCAGGCAACTCGCGATCGGCTCTTCGCTGGGCACCTTAAGAAGGCGCTAATTCAAGGTAGCCGATCGCACCGGGCTGCGCTAGAATCGCCCCCCGAGCAGATCATCGGTGGCAACTCGATGAAACAGAGACTAGCCGCAATCCTGGCGGCCGATATGGCAGGCTATAGTCGGCTGATGGAAGCCGATGAAGCAGGAACGATCGCCCGCCTCAGGACGCACCGTATAGAATTGATCGACCCCGCCATCGCCAAGAACGAAGGCCGGATCATCAAAACGACGGGAGATGGCATGCTGGTCGAATTCCAGAGCGTGACCGACGCGGTGAAATGCGCCGTGGAAATCCAGCAGCGGATGAAGCGGCGCAATTCGGACGTGCCCCAGGATCGCCGGATCGAATTCAGGATCGGCATCAATCTCGGTGATATCATCTTCGACGACGACGACATCTTCGGCGATGGCGTGAACATCGCCGCCCGTATCGAACAGCTCGCCGATGTGGGTGGCATCTGCGTCACCGCTGCGGTGGCAACGCAGATTGCCGACCGCCTCGAAGTCTCTCTCGATGACCTGGGCGAGAAGACGCTGAAGAACATCACTCGTCCCGTGCATCTCTTTCGGATCGGCATCGAGGGCTCCGTCCTGCCGGCCCCGCCGGAAGAGAAGGATACGAAGCGAGCGGTCTCAAAGCCCGCGATCGTCGTGCTGCCCTTCGACAATATGAGCGGCGACCCCGAACAGGAGTTTTTCGCGGACGGTCTGACGGAGGACATCATCACCGAGCTGTCGCGCCGCCACGAGCTTTTCGTCATCTCCCGCAACTCGAGCTTCGTCTACAAGAACCAGCCTGTGAACGCGCGGGAGGTGGCCGAGAAGCTTGGAGCGCAATATCTGGTGGAAGGCAGCGTCCGCAAGATCGGCGACAGGGTGCGCGTGACGGTCCAGCTCATCGACGCGATCAACGATGCTCATGTCTGGGCCGACAAATACGACCGAAGACTGGACGACATATTCGCCATCCAGGATGAGGTGACGGCGGCAATAGCCGCGACGCTGCCCGGGCGTGTCGAGGCGGCCCAGCGAGATCAACTCGCCCGCACGAAGCCGGCGAACATGGCTGCCTATGAATGCGCGCTTACGGCCAAGGTGCTGCACCACCGCGGCACGATTGCGGATAATGAGCAGGCCCGAGCCCTGATAGACAGGGCACTCGAGCTCGACCCCGGCTATGCGCATGCCCATGCCTGGCGGGCCTGCATTCTCGGACAGGCCTGGGTTTACGGCTGGTGCGAGGACAAGGACGCGACCTGGACCGAAATCGTGGCCGAACTCGAACGCGCGCTGGCGCTTGACGACAACGACGCCGACGTGCACCGCATCCTCGCGGCGGTGAACGTCAACAACAACGCGTTGACGGCGGCCCGCTATCACCAGGAGCGCGCCCTCTCGCTCAACCCCAACTACGATCTGGTGGTGGTCCAGCAGGGCGAACTCTTGACCTGGCTCGGCCGACCGGAAGAAGGGGTCGAGTGGATCCGCAAGGCAATGCGGCTCAATCCCCATCATCCGGAACGGTTCTGGAGCCACCTCGGAAAGGCGTTTTTCGCGGCCCGGCAATATGGCGAAGCAATCGAGGCATTCATGCACCTTTCGGCAATGGACCACGTGCAGCACGCTTTCGTTGCCGCCTGCTACGGCTGGCTCGGCGACGACATTGCCGCGTCTGCGCATATGAAAAAGGTCCAGGCGCTCGCCCCCGACTTTGGCCTCGAATCCTTCCTCGCCACCTTGCACTACGCTCAGGAAGCCGACACGCAGCACATTCGCGAAGGGCTTGTCAAAGCGGGCGCGAACGATGGCCTGCCGACAGCGAACGACATCGCGGCGCAATAGAGCCCCGTCGAAGCCTGTCTCGAAGACCACGAAAACGTGGGTGTGGCGCGCCACTCCCACCGTTCATTTGGCCTGCCCCCTGCCGCGTCTTCGGCCTGGACGCAGGGCGATGGAGGCCCGCACTCACCCGGCGAATCAGGACACCATCAACGGATCTTGGCGGACGGCCTCGATCAGGAAGTCGAGGACGGTCCTGACGCGCAGCGGCATGTTGCGGCGCGATGGATAGACGACATTGATCGGCAGGCGAGTCGGTGGGAACTCCGGCATCACATTCACCAACCTGCCCGCCTCGATGTCCGGGCAAGCGAGGATATGGGAAAGCACCGCAAGGCCGCTGCCGGCCAGCGTCGCGCGATGGACGGCCACTGCATTGTTGGCGATCAACCGAGGTGCAATCCGTACGGCAATCTCGTCCGCCCCGTTGGAAAACGACCAGGTACGACCGTCGCCGGCCCGGCGGTAGCAGATGCATTCATGGGCGGTGAGATCGCCTGGCGATTGCGGTCCCGTTCGGCCTTCCAGGTAGGTGGGCGCTGCGACGAGGAAGGCAGTCGTCCAGCCGATCCGGCGGCACACCAGGCTGCTGTCCGTGACCGGCCCCAGGCGCACCTCGAGATCAATCCCTTCCCCGACCAGATCCGACGGCTCCTCTCGGAAGATCATTTCGACGGCGAGCCCGGGATGGCCGGCAATAAGGCTAGCGAGGCGGTCGCTCACATAAAGCCCGAGCGGCGCGGGTAGTGTGAGCCGTACCTTGCCAGAAGCCATCGTTCCATCGGCACCGGTGGTGTCGCCGAGCGCGTCCACCGCCTCGACCACCTTGAGCGCCATCGGAATGATCTGCTCGCCTTCGGCCGTCAGGGCGACTGCGCTTGTCGTGCGGTGCAGAAGGCGGGTGTGCAAATGCGCTTCCAGTGCCGATACCTGCCGGGAGACGGCCGGCTGCGTCAGATTAAGGTCGACCGCGGCTGCGGAAAACGAGCCAGTCTCGGCGACCCGGAGGAAGGTTCGCAGTGCGGATACGATGTCCATCCTCGTCCCCATACTTTCCCGCATAAGCCTTATGTCGGCAGCTTAGGGGGCGAGGGCTTTACTGTCCAGATATTACGGATATTCTCTATCCATAAGGATATCAGGTATCCTTGATTGAGGAGAGAACAATGCCCCAGCGCCTGAACTACGCCCAGCAATCGCCGGAGCTTTTCAAGAAGCTTTCGGAACTCAGCATAACCCTGAAAGACAGCGTCATCGATCAGACGATCCGAGATCTCGTCAATATCCGCGCATCGCAGATCAACGGCTGCGGATTTTGCCTCGACATGCATGTGAAGGAAGCTAAAATTCACGGCGAAAGCGAGTTGCGTCTTTACCACATTGCAATCTGGCGCGAGTCGAACCTTTTCATCCCCCGCGAGCGCGCCGCACTTGCCTGGACCGAAGCCGTAACGAGGCTGCCCGAAGGCGGCATCCCCGACGAACTCTATGAGCGGGTGCGCGGCCAGCTTTCAGAGAAGGAAATCTCGGACCTGACGTTCTCGATCATGGTCATCAATGCATGGAATCGCGCCAGCATCTCCTTCAAGAACGTGCCCGGTTCCGCCGACAAGCTCTACGGTCTCGACAAGGCCGGCCTGAACTAACTCTGTGCCCTTCGCTGACCCGTCTAGCACGCGGCGCGAATGCTGCCGCAACGGAGGTGTTTTTATGAAAATCGTCATCATAGGGGGAACCGGCCTCATCGGTTCGAAGACAGTCGAGCGCCTGCGCAAGCAGGGTCATGAGGTGATCGCCGCCTCTCCAAACACGGGCGTCAACACCATCACCGGCGAAGGACTTGCCGAAGCGCTTGCGGGCACCGACGTGGTGATCGACCTCGCAAACTCGCCGTCTTTCGAAGACGAGGCGGTGATGGAGTTCTTCGAGACGTCTAGCCGCAATCTGCTTGCGGCGGAAAAAGCGGCCGGGGTCAAGCACCACATCGCGCTTTCGGTTGTCGGTACGGAACGCCTGCAGGAGAGCGGCTATTTCCGCGCCAAGCTTGCTCAGGAACGGCTGATCAAGGGTTCAGGCGTTCCCTACACGATCGTTCACTCGACTCAGTTCATGGAGTTCCTCGGCGGTATCGCCCAGTCCGGCACCGTCGGCGACACGGTGCATCTGTCGCCAGCCTATGTGCAACCGATCGCCTCCGACGACGTCGCCGATGCCATGGCGGACGTTGCCCTTGCTCGGCCGGTCAACGGCACGATTGAGATTGCCGGCCCCGAGCGGTCGCGGCTGAGCGACCTCGTCGGTCGCTATCTCAAGGCAAGTGGCGACGCCCGTAAGGTCACGCCGGATCCCGAGGCACGCTACTTCGGAGCCCGGCTGGAGGACGGCTCGCTCGTTTCCGATAACAATCCGCGTCTTGGCCGGATCAATTTCGAACATTGGTTCGCAACCTCGGCACGGAAATGACCGGATGCCGGTGCGCCGTGCCCCCCCCGGGCGCACTGTCCAACCCATGCAGGAGCTTTGAGATGATGAAGTCGATCGTCGCCGCCGTGACAGCCACGGCAGTGATTTCCGGGTCTGCCGCGGCCCACGACACTCCCGCCGGCAAGGCCAACAAGGTTACGCTCGTCTATGAGCATCAATTGCCGAACGTTCCGGGCAAGAGCATCAGGGGCGTTCTGGTCGAATATGGTCCCGGCGGGTTTTCCGAAGCCCACACCCATCCGAGCTCCGCCTTCATCTACGCAACGGTTCTCGAAGGATCCATCCGCAGCCAGGTGAATGGCGGACCGGCCAAGGTCTACCAGGCAGGTGAGAGTTTTTCTGAGATGCCCGGCGACCGTCACGACGTGAGCGCAAACGGCAGCGAGACGAAGCCGGCCAAACTGCTGGCGGTCTTCGTCGTCGATACCGCTCAGAAGGAGTTGACCTTCCCGATCGAGAAATGACTTGAAGTGGGGCCGCATGCGGCGCATCCGGCCCCGCTTTTGATCCGGACATCCTTGCAAGTGAGCCCGCCATGTTCGCCGATCCTCTTTCTCTGCCGTTCCTGCTGATCAATCTGCTTGGGATTGCCGGCATTGTCGTGTGGCATCTGCAGGGGCGCGGGCGTCCGACCGCGCGGTTGATCGTCCAGATTCTGTTTTTCACCGCCATGACCGCCACACTCGGCTTCAGCGGGATCCAGCCGCACCGGGTGGACGAGGCACATCTGAACGGGCTCGCTGCATTCCTGGCGACGTCTGCAAGAGTTCTCTGGTGGACGCATCTCGCCTGGGCGACCATCGGATTCGTGCGCATCTACATCGTGCTCGACCGCAGGCCGCGAGAAGCGCGCCTGTTTCAGGACCTGATCATCGGCATCGTCTATCTGGGTGTGGCACTGTCCATCATGGGCTTCGTCTTCGGTGCGCCGATCGGCACGCTGACGGCAACCTCCGGCGTAGTCGCCATTATCCTCGGCCTTGCCCTGCAGAATACGCTTGGCGACCTGTTCTCCGGCGTCGCACTGACGCTTGGCCGTCCCTTCGCCATTGGCGACTGGATTGAGCTCGACGACGGAACCGAAGGGCGTGTCGTCGAAAACAATTGGCGTTCCACCCATCTGCTCACGCTCGCCAACAATGTCATCGTCCTGCCGAACAGCGCGCTGGCGAAGGTTGGATTGACCAACCTCAGCCGCCCGGACGAGACGCATCAGATCTTCGTGACCGTCCGTATCGCGGCAACGCATGTGCCGCACTTTGTCGAGGAGGTGCTGCGAACCGCGCTCGAAGACTGCCAGCGGATCGTCCAGGACCCGCCGCCCAGCGTCGGTCTCAAGGCAATCGACGCTGTGGCGATCGAAGCGGAGCTGCTGTTTCGCGTAGCTGGTCCGGCCAACCGAACGGCGGCGAGAAACGAAGTCATCGATCAGGTCGACCGTCACTGCAAGGAAAGTGGCCTCTCCTTCGCACTGCCGCCCCAGAGTTATCTCTACGCGCTCACTTCGCCGGACAAAGAACCGCAGGCCGTCATGGGTTCGCGCTCAACCGGCACGCTCTAGAACCCACTCGAAGCTTTTTTTCCAAAGCTCCGCCGGAACCTCCTTCGCCAAGGTGTCGATGAGATCCGACAGTTGCACGCTTCGGAGCTTTTCGCGCCATGCTTCGTCTGCCTCCCACATCACGCGCGCCACCGCGCAAGGGGCGCTTTCGCAATAGCCTTGCGGGCGGCACGGGTTGTTGGCGCGGATATTGTTGCAGACGAAGGTGCGTGCCTTGCCCTCCACCGCCTCGACGATATCAAGGAACGTCAGCTCGTCCGGTGTCCTGGCCAGACGGTAGCCGCCCGAAGGTCCGAGCGTCGTATGCACAAGCCCGGCCTGCGACAGGCTTTGCAGCGCCTTGGATAGGTATTCCTTCGGGACCCCATGGAATTCGGCAAGTGCCTTGGTCGACAGATAGCGGCCCTTGGGCAGGCCGGCGAGAATGGCGCAACAATGCAGTGCCCATTCCACTTGACTTTTCAGGATCATCGGGAATTACCGGGTCGATGCTGATCGACAGCTATTACGGATAATAGATATCCCTATTTGTCGTGTCTGTAAACACAACGCCTGCCGCTTACTACAGGTTAGGCGACGGCCTGGCGTTTGCGCAAGGTTCCTCGATGATCGGGAACGCTTGCCCGGAGGGTGCCTGCGGGCTTACCCTCAAACGTTTCGCGAGCCCGCCCGGCGCCCAGCCGAGGCGGCTGCGCCAGAGGGAGGTCCATCATGAAAATCGCATCGATATGTGCAGTCGGATTGCCCGTATTCTTCGGGATCGTCACCTTTGCCTCGGCAGAGGATGCGCACACAATGATCGCTCCCGGTGATGTCAAGTGGGCGCCGGCGCCAAAGATATTGCCCGCCGGAGCAGAAATTGCAGTCCTGTTCGGCGATCCCAGCAAGGAAGGCTTGTTCGCCCTTCGGCTGAAGGCCCCGTCCGGCTATGTGGTCGCACCGCACACGCATCCGGCGGACGAAGTGGTCACGGTCATATCAGGGACCATTAATCTGGGAATGGGCGAAACGGCCGATCGGAGTGCCGCCAAGGCATTGCCGGCAGGCAGTTTCTTCGCCTTGCCGCCCAACATGGCCCATTTTGCCTATTTCGATGAAGAGACCGTGGTGCAGATTACCACCAACGGTCCGTGGGGCATCAAGTATGTCAATCCGGCTGACGACCCGCAAAAATCGCAGTGAGCCGCCCGAGCGCTCGGAGACACTGCCCCGCCACTGCAGGCGGCGGGGCAAGACAGGGAGCTATCCGATTTCCGCATTCCTATCCAATTCGCGAGGGTTTCGCTGCCTTCTCGGTAAAGCTGTGAAGCTTCATTAATCTTCGCAACCTCTTGATGCAGAAACGTGGCGCCAATGCTGCCTCAGGCAGCCTCTCGCGACTCCTGCCGCTCGAATGATTTGAGGGGCCTCTCCAACCTCTCTCATTCGTGCTCAGGACAAGGCAATGAAAAATTGGTCGATTATTCTCAAGATGCTGGTCATCCTCGGCGCCTTCGGTTTGTTTTCGTTAGGCACCGGCTTCTACGCCTCAATACAGATCATGAAGATTGACGGCGGCTATTCGAATTTGCTCGTCGAGCAGGTTCGCGCAGCGCAAAACATGGCCTCGGCGGGCCGGGCCTTGCAGCGAGCCCGAGCAGCGATTGCCGACAGCATCATGCTGACCGATCCCAAGGCGGTCGAGCAAGCCAACTCCGAACTGGCCGGGGCCAAGCAGACTTTCTCGGAACTGATGGACGTCGCCGCGCAGGCAAGTCCCGAGAACAAACATATCCCGGAATTCAAGCAGGCTGGTCTGGACATCCTTGAAAAGCAGTGCGCACGAGCCCTCGATCAAGGATCGAAAACGACGAATGCCATGGAAACGATGTCGGCGGTCAAGACATTCGCGACCGAATGCCAACCCGGCTTTCCACAACTGGCCGAGCAAATCGTCACCGAGACACGGACTTTGGAGCAGGCCGCACTCAAGGCCAGCGACGACCTCACGATCGTTTCGACATCAACCAGCAACAATACGCTCCTGATCCTGTTCGGTGGGCTCGCCCTTGTTCTGACAGCCTCCTATTTTGCTGTAAATTCGTGGATCGTGAAACCGATCAACGCCCTTCGCGACCTGATGGCGGTTCTCGCCGGCGGCAATCTCGACGTTGACGTCGAGGGAACCGAGCGCCGCGACGAGATCGGCAAGATGGCCGCGGCCGTTCAGGTCTTCAAGGACAATGGCCTCAAGGCTCGCGAACTGGAGGGCCAGTCCGAGGAGATGCGGGCCACGGCCGAGCGCAACCGTCAGGCGGAGCAGGAGCGGACCGCTCGCGAGGCGGAGCAATTGCGTCTCGCGACGTCGACGCTTGGCGACGCATTGAAGCGGCTCGCCCATGGCGACCTCGCCTGCCGGATCAATGCGGCTTTCGCGGCCGAATACGAACCGCTTCGCGCCGATTTCAACGCGACGGTCGATCAACTGAGCCGCACCATCAGCGCCGTCGCCGTCTCGGTGCACAGCATGGACAATGGCACGAGGGAGATTTCGTCCGGCGCGAACGATCTTTCCAAGCGCACCGAGCAGCAGGCCGCCTCGCTGGAAGAAACCGCCGCGGCCCTGGACCAGATCACAGCGAACGTCGGCAACTCGACCAAGCGTACCGAGGAAGCCCGCACCGTCGCCAGCCGGGCCAATCACTCGGCGGTTCATTCGGCCGAGGTCGTTTCCCAGGCAGAAGGGGCGATGAAGAAAATCGAGGAGAGCTCGCAGCAGATCTCCAACATAATCGGGGTGATCGACGAGATCGCCTTCCAGACCAACCTCCTGGCGCTGAATGCCGGCGTCGAAGCCGCCCGCGCCGGCGAGGCCGGCAAGGGCTTCGCGGTCGTCGCCCAGGAAGTGCGGGAGCTCGCCCAACGCTCGGCCCAAGCCGCCAAGGAGATCAAGGGCCTGATCCAGAACTCCTCCGCCGATGTCGGGAGCGGCGTCAAGCTGGTGCGCGACACGGGCGAGGCATTGAAAACGATCGGCGGCTTCATCGTAGAGATCAATGCCCATATGGAAGCAATCGCAATCTCGGCCAGGGAACAGTCGACCGGGCTTGCCGAAATCAACACCGCCGTCAACCAGATGGACCAGACGACGCAGCAGAATGCGGCGATGGTGGAGCAGTCCAGCGCCGCTGCCGTCTCGCTGGCGCAGGAAGCGTCGAAACTGCGCGACCTCGTCGGTCAGTTCCGGCTCGACGCCGCCGCCCAGCTCTCGGCTCCCGCGCAGACAGCCCGTGCAGCAACACCGGACAGCAAGCCGGTCGCGTCTCCTGCCCGCGCCCTCGGCCGGAAGATCGCCGGCGCCTTTGGCGGCAAGGCGACGGCCGCAGCCGCGGCGGAGGACTGGGAGGAGTTTTGACGGCTGGCCGACGGCCATATGCCGGAATAGACGCCCCTGTCGAACCAGTGCCAAAGGCCATGGGATCCGAGCGATCCCATGGCCTTAACGCTTTTCGACGTCTAAGGCCGTCAATGGGAGATAAAAAAGTCGGCGTCCATGTCACACTTGCAGGGTCCCGTCTCGTCATGATGTGGTAACCAACAAGAGGAAGCCATCATGACTGCCAAACTTGATCCTTTCGCCGCCGCCCCCGCCCTCATGAAGAACTGGATGAGCACCTCGCTCGCCGTCGCTTCGAGCCTCGAGGCCAGCCTGATCGAACTCGTCAAGATCCGCGCATCGCAGATCAATGCCTGCGCCAACTGCATCAACATGCATACGGCGGAAGCGCGCGCGAAGGGCGAGACCGAGCAGCGGATCTATCTGCTGTCGGCCTGGCGCGAGGCGCCGTGCTATACGGATCGCGAACGGGCCGCGCTCGGCTGGACCGAGGCGCTGACGCGGCTGTCGGAAGGACATGTGCATGAAAGCGCCTACCAGGCCCTGCAGGCTCACTTCACGGAGGAGGAGCAGGTGAAGCTCACGCTGATGGTCAATGTCATCAACGGCTGGAACCGCCTCGCGGTCGGCTTCGGCCTATGGGTCGATCCGGCCGCGGCAGCGGCCGCTGCCAAGGCGGTCGCCTGATGGCCGTCACCGGGCACGAAGATGCAGCGGCGGGTTTCGACCCGCTGCGTCCGAAGCTGATGCGCGTTGCCTATCGTATGCTGGGCTCCGTTGCCGATGCCGAGGACGTGCTGCAGGAGGCCTTCATCCGCTGGATGGGGGCCAACCGCGCCGCGGTCAGGGAGCCCGAGGCGTTCCTGCGTCGCACCGTGACGCGGCTGTGCCTCGATCAGCTGAAATCGGCCCGGCGCCAGCGCGAGACCTATGTGGGGCCCTGGCTCCCCGATCCTGTCGTGGAAGAGGAGGAAGAGGAGGACGTCACCTTGCCGCTGATGCTGGCGCTGGAGCGCCTCTCGCCGCTCGAGCGCGCCGCCTTTTTGCTGCATGACGTGTTCGGACTGGCTTTCGAGGAGGTCGCGACGACCATAAAGCGCGATCCGGCCGCCTGCCGGCAACTCGCCGCCCGCGCGCGCACCCATGTCCGCGAGGCGCGGCCGCGCTTTCGGGTCGAGAAGGAGCGCGGCCTCGAGCTGGCGAAGGCATTCTTCGACGCATCGCGCAGCGGCGACATGAAGGCGCTCGGCACCATGCTGGCGGCCGATGTCAGCCTCCATTCCGACGGCGGCGGCAAGCGGTCGGCGGCCATACGGCCGATCATCGGGTATGATGCGGTGATGAAGGTGCACGAATATCTGGCGGGATTGTTCCGCAAGAACGGCTCGAAACTCGTTCGCGCCGGCTTCGTCAATGGTCTGCCGGGCTTCGTCACGCTCGAAGCCGACGGCGAACTCCAGACGACCGCACTCGAAATCGAAAACGGAAGCGTCGCCGCGATCTATGTCGTGCGCAACCCCGACAAGCTCCGGCACCTGCATTAGCCGGAGGCGATGAGCGATCTCAGAAGAATTGGGGAACGGAGGGCGACCCGGCCGACGCATCTCGCCGGCCGGTCGTTCAATCAGATTTCGCCGGGCAGGAAGTCCGAAATCGGCACCTGAAGGGCTATGGCGATTCGCTTCAGTTTTGCCGGACTATTATCCATGCCGCTTTCAATTTCGCTGATTTCAGCATTGGCGAGACCACAGGTGACGGCAAGATCTTCGATACTGTAGCCGACGGCCTCACGAGCGGCCCTGACGCGAGCGGCGATATCGCCGCCGACTATGGCAGAGGCGGGCTTGTGGCCAATGCTGGAGGGTGAAATGGACATAAATGTCTCCTTCTCTAGGCATTAAATTCTATGCGAATTCGCGGTTGAGTGCGGGTGACACGCGCCTTGGGACAAGCGGTAACGTTTTATGTCAATGTTGTAACATGAACAAGCCGAAATACGCCGCACCGCGACGATTGCGCTCGTAAGGCGATCACGGCAGCGGCCTTGCGCGTCCCCAATTGATATCAAAACCTGTTTCCATGAGGGCCGGTTGCCCGTACACTGGCGACATGGTTGTTACTGATTTGGCTGCATTTCAGCATTTACGGATATTCAGTCGTATACTTGCCTTTCCCGGGCTGCCGCCCGCCCCCGAATGCGGGCCTAGCAACGGCAGTCTCCGACCGTTCCGACTTTTACAGGACGAGCAATTGCCGCCGATCCTGGAGCGGGGCATCGACCTCGTTGATTCGGTATCGCCGCGAGCCTGCACCTTCAGCAGGACCGACCGAGATCGCAAAGACCCTGAACCGTCTGTTGATGCGTCGTGCTTGCCGACGAGCGCGGTGTACCGACCGTCGGGATAGGCCCGACAGGCTGTGCCCTTCGAAGGGAGGAACTGAGGATGAAGAAACCGACCGGCAAGAAGACCGCACCCCGATCGCCGGCCGCACCGCCAGAGGGCAGCAGCATCTGGCAGCAGTTCGACATGATGCGGCGCGCCTTCGTCGCCTCGCCGGTTCTCAAAGCGATCCTGTGGCTAACCGCGTGCAGCCTCGCCGTCATCATCGCCACGGCCGTCGGACAAATCGTTCTCAATCGCTGGTACCGACCCTTCTTCGACTCGATCGAGCGACGCGACCTCAACGCCTTTTTCTACCAGCTTCTGGTGTTCGTCGTCATCGCCTGCGTTCTCCTGGTGTTCAACGTCACCCAGCAATGGCTCAACCAGATGGTGCGGCTGAAGCTGCGCGAAGGGCTGACACTCGACCTGATCGGCGAGTGGATGCGGCCGCGCCGCGCCTTTCGCATGGCCAATGGCGGCGCGATCGGAGTGAATCCGGATCAGAGGATGCAGGAGGATGCCGGCCACCTCGCCGATCTCACCACCGATCTCGGCTTCGGCCTCGTGCAATCCTCGATACTGCTCGCCTCCTTCGTCGGCGTGCTGTGGTCGCTCTCGGCCGGTTTCGCCTTCCAGATTGGCGACCGGTCGCTGGAGATCCCCGGCTACATGGTCTGGGCGGCGATCCTCTATGCCGGCTCGGCCTCGTGCCTCAGTTGGCTGGTGGCGCGGCCGCTGATCGGGCTGAACGGCGAGCGCTATGCGCGAGAGGCGGATTTGCGATTCTCGATGATGCACGTCAACGAGCATATCGACGCCATCTCGCTAGCGGGTGGCGAAGCGGGCGAGCGCAGGCGTCTAGAACTCGATCTTTCCTCCGTGCTCGGTGCGGTGCGCAAGATCTATCGCGCCCAGATCAATCTCGCCTGGGTGCAGGACGGCTATGGCTGGGTGACGGTCGTTGCACCGATCCTGATCGCCGCGCCCGTCTATTTCGCCGGCAACATCAGCTTCGGCGGCCTGATGATGGCCGTCGGCGCTTTCAATCAGGTGCACTCCTCGCTCAAATGGTTCGTGGCCAATATCGGCGCGATTGCCGACTGGCGTGCGACGCTCTTGAGGGTTGCCGCCTTCCGCCGCGCATTGATGATCGCGGACACTCTCCACGACAGGGAGAAGCGGATCGAATTCGTCGAAAACGACAAGGCGAGCCTGACCTTCGACAACCTCGAAGTGGTCTCCCCTTCCGGGCGAACGCGGCTCGCCGAGCCGCATATCGAGATCGGCGCCGGCCAGCGCGTCATCATCAGCGGCGATCCGCGTGCCGGCAAGACCTTGCTTTTCCGCGCCCTCGCCGGCCTCTGGCCCTGGGGCAGCGGGCGCGTCGGTCTGCCCGCCGACGACTCCGTCGCCTTCATTCCGCGCGCCCCCTATTTCCCGCGCGGCCGGCTGCGCAATGCGCTGGCCTATCCTCGCGCCGACGGCTTTGCCGAACAGGAGATGGTCGACGCCCTCTCGAAGGTCGGCCTCGACCATCTTTCGGCATCGCTCGACCGCGAGGCGCGGTGGGAGCGCGAACTCAGCGACGACGACCAGCGCCTCCTGGCTTTTGCCCGGATATTGCTGCAGCGGCCGCGCTGGGTGATCATCGACGAAGCCCTGGAGAGCATGGACAGCGACGCGCTGAAGCGGGCGCTTTCGATCTTCGAGACCGACCTCAGGGAAACGGCGGTCGTCAAGATCGGCCGCACGCCGCGCAACGGCGCCCTGTTTTCACGCGTGATCCATCTCGTCAAGGATGCCGAAGGCCCGGCCTTGAAACCGGTCCGCCTCGCAGAGGACGTGCCCGAGATGGAATTGGCTACACAGGGCGCGTCTTGATTGGGTATCGTTATACGCCGCGCCTGTTGCCCCAGATGAGCACATGCAGCTGCGGCAGCACGCGCGCCTCGAACCATTTGTCGGCGGACACCCTGTCGACCAGCCAGCGCATCCTCTCCATCACGCCCTCGATGTCGATCGGCGCAACCTCGTCATCCGGAGGTGGCGGCGTGTGGTTGCCCGGCTGCAGATAGACCGGCAACTGCGGATGGCGCGCCGCCGCCGACCGCGCATAGGCATAGTCGACCTCGTCGAAGACGACGATCTTAAGGGCCGTCTGGGGCTTGCCCCTGGACGAGCGGAGACAGGCATCGAAGGCCTCCCAGTCCGTCTCCATGCCGCTCGAGGGCGGCTTCGGGCTCAAGACCAGCATGTCAAGATTGGCGAACCAGTCGCGGGCAACCGAACCCTGCGTCTCAAGGGCGAAACGATAGCCTTCCCGATGCCCCCGGTCGATCAGCGGCCCGAGCGGCTGGATCGCCGGATTGCCACCGGACAGCGAGACCATCACCGGCACGCCTCCGGAGAGCCGGGTGACCTCGCTCCAGACCTCCTCGACCGTCATTGCCCGCCACTCGTCGCGATAGGCGCTGTCGACGGCATGCAGGCTATCGCACCAGGAGCAGCGGTAGTCACATCCGCCGGTCCGGACGAACACCGTCGGGAGGCCAATCAGCGCGCCTTCGCCCTGAATGGTCGGGCCGAAGATCTCGCTGACGCGGATCTCGGCCGGTCGCGTGACGGTCATGGCCGGTATTCCGCCCAGGTCTTCTCCGTCTCGCTGACGCGCACGGCGCTTGTCTCCGGAAGCCACGCCTTGCACCACTCATAGAAATGCTGTGCCAGACACTCCGCCGTTACCCGGTCGTGCCCGAGCACGTCGTTCAGATGGCGGTGATCGAATGCCTCGTCGATATAGTGCTTGAGTGGCGCAAGCTCGTGATAGTCGCGCACGAAGCCGTGCTCGTTCAGCGTTTCGGCCGAAAGCTCCACTTCGACGACATAGTTGTGCCCGTGCAGCCTTGCGCATTGATGCTCGGGCGGCAGGCTCGTGAGCTGGTGCGAGGCGGAGAAGTGGAACTCCTTGGTGATGCGGAACATCAGCGAACCTCCGCGGCAGCGAAGGCGCGCGTCGCCGCGACCCAGAAATCCGGATCCTCGTATTCTGTGGCATCGGCGACGCCGGCGAGATGGAAGGCCTCGCGGCGCTCGACGCAGGTGCCGCAGCGCCCGCAATGGCGCGCGCCGCCCTTGTAGCAGGACCAGGTCTCGGCAAAGGGCGTGCCGTGCTTCGCGCCATCGGCGACGATATCGGCCTTCGAGACGTTGACATAAGGGGTATGGAGCGTGATGTCGGCATATCCCTCCAGCGCATGGTTCTGCATCGTCTGGAAGGCAGCGATGAAGCCTGGCCGACAATCGGGATAGATGAAGTGGTCGCCGCCGTGCACCGCGGCCGCGACCGCGTCGGCCTTGCGGGCAGCCGCAACGCCGAAGGCGATCGCCAGCATGATGGCGTTGCGGTTCGGCACGATCGTCGTCTTCATCGTCTCTTCCGCATAATGGCCGTCCGGCACGTCGACGTCGTCGGTCAGCGCCGAGCCGGTGAGATGGCGGCCGATCTCGCGAATGTCGATGATCTGGTGCGGCACGCCGAGGCGCCTGGCGCAGGCGGCGGCGAAGTCCAGTTCCTTGCGGTGCCGCTGGCCGTAGTCGAACGACAGGAGGCCGACGAGCTCATGTTCCGTCGCGATCTTGTGCGCAAGCGAAACGGAATCCAATCCGCCGGAGCAGATTACGATGGTTTTCATGACAGGTGTCCTTGTTTTGACCGGGTAGGCTGCGACCGGGGAGTTACCTGCCGGTTTTTTAGAGCCTTTTATGTCCAAATGAAAGGTCTCTGTCTGTGTGTGTGTGTGTGAAGCTCGATACCGCCTCAGCGAAATTCACTTCCACCATGAGCGCAGTGACACAAGGTCCAGGATCCGGCACCAGGGCAATTCGTTCTGCTGCTACCCTGGCGACAATCAGAGATTGCTTGGCTATAGTGTCCGCGACTGTGGACACCGAAGCTGCCGCTCCAAATCAGCGAGGCACGCAAATGTCCCTGTCGCATACAGAGTTTTGCATCGTTCGGCCGGTGAAGGTATATGTCGGGTTTCGGTCTCAGGCCCAGCAATGGCGTGGTTCTTGGCGCGATTCTGGTGCTGGCGGCCCTGTTCCGTTTGCACGACGTGCAGCAGCCACTGGTCGACGCCTTCAGTTGGCGCGAAGCCAGCACGGCGATGATGGCTGACAATTTCTTCCTGCGGAGCTGGAACATCTTCTTTCCGGAGGTGAGCTGGACGGGGCCGGGACCCGCCTACCAGGGTCGCGAGCTCCAGGTGATCTCCTATATCACCGCCATGCTTTATGCCGTGTTCGGTTGGGACGAAATGTTCGGGCGGCTCGTCGCCATCGCCTTCGGGGTCTGGGGCGTCTTCGCCCTGCACCGGCTGATCGAACGCATCTGGGGCGCTGCCCATGCCCATGCCGGCGCCTTTCTGCTGGCGATCATGCCAGGCGCCGTGATGATCGACCGCTCTTTCCTGCCCGATCCGGCGATGTTGTCGCTGGTGACAACCGGCGCCTGGCTCTATGTGGCCTATCTGCAGAACGACCGAATACCGCTGCTCCTCGCGGCCGGGCTGATCACCACCATCGGCGTACTTGCCAAGCTGCCGGGTATCGCAGCCGTCGTGCCGATGACCTATGCGACATTTCTCATCCTGCAGCGGCGAGGCAAGCTCAGTCTTCGCCGCATCCTGCAAATCCTACCTGTCTCGCTCATCGCCGGAGCGCTCATTCTCGTCTACTACCGCTGGGCCCACTATCTCGGCACCAACTATCCGCCCTATCACATCGCCGGCAGCGGTTATCTCTGGAGCGATGGGGTTGCCAAGTTCGTCAGCGAAGGGTTCTACATTCCCGCCACTTGGAAGATCGCCAGCAACTGGCTCTTCACCCTGCCCGTGATGATGCTTGCGGGCGTCGCACTCTTGGCCGCACCGCCGACGACACCTGAAACGGCACCCGGCCGCGCGGCCTGGTTCTTCCATGTCTGGCTCGCCGGCGCGGCGCTCGTCTATTTCTTCGCCGCGCGCGAGATCAAGACCAATCCCTGGAACTTTCACATCTTCAACGTGCCGATGGCCGCACTTGCCGGGCGCGGGCTGATCCTGTTGAGCAGTATAGGCGGCGAACGGCCAGGGGGTATTCGATCGCGCGCGCTGCGTTTGGCGGCGATCACAGCCGTCGTCATTGTCGGCGGCAGCATACCCGGGCTCACGCTGATGAAGACGCCCTATGCGGATTCCGGCCATAAGCTCGGCGAGCGGCTCAGCGAACTCAGCCAACCCGGCGAACTCGTCGTCACCGCTACCCCCACGATCGGCGATCCGGTGGCGATCTATTACAGCCGTCGCCGCGGCTGGGTTTTCCCGCCGGGCGGCGGCGAAAACGACTGGTCGATGCTGCTTGCGGATGAGGACGCGATCCCGACGCTGGAGGCGCTGCGCGCCCAGAACGCCACGTGGTTCGGGATCACCAAGAACGCGCGCGACATGCAGCGGCGCAAGCTCATCGAATACAACAAAGCGCTGATAGCCCACCTCGACAGGACCGCCGAACGCGTAGTCGACGACGATACGATGCTGATCTACCGCCTGGCGCCCCGGATCGACGCCGCGTCAAATTGATATGCTCTGGTTTCGAGCCGAACGGCAGCCGCGAGTTCGCGTTGTTGGCCGGGCAAGAAAATTTCCCTTGCCCGGCCGGCGGTTGCCGCAAGGCCCCCTCAGCCGTCGCTGAGCACGAGCCCCTTCGTCAGTTCCAGCGCCTGCCTTTCGAAGAGGCTCCGGTAAATGCCGCCCTTGAGGCGGATGAGGGTGTCGTGATCGCCCTCCTCGGCGATGCGGCCCCGATCGAAGACAAGCAGGCGGTCGAGCGCCCTGACGGTCGACAGCCGATGGGCGATCACCAGCGTCGTGCGGCCGGTCATCAGCCGTTCCATCGCCTTCTGGATCAGCACCTCGGATTCGGAATCGAGGCTCGACGTCGCTTCGTCGAGGATCAGGATCGGCGCATCCGCGAGGAACGCCCGGGCAATCGCGACTCGCTGGCGCTCGCCGCCGGACAGCTTGACGCCCCGCTCGCCGACCATCGTCGCGTAGCTCTTCGGCAGCCCGGAGATGAAGTCGTGCGCGCTCGCCAGACGCGCTGCCTCCTCGATCTCGTGCTGCGTCGCGCCGGGCCGCCCGTACGCGATGTTCTCGGCGAGCGAGCGGTGGAACAGGATCGGTTCCTGCTGGACGATGGCGATCTGCTGGCGGAGCGACGCCTGCATGCTGCCGGCGATGTCCTGGCCGTCGATCAGAACCTGGCCCGATTTCACGTCATGCAGCCGCTGGATCAACTTGACGAAGGTCGTCTTCCCCGACCCGGAATGTCCGACGAGGCCGACGCGCTCACCGGCGCGGATGGTGACCGAGAATCCGTCATAGAGCGGAGCCCGATGGGCGCCGTAATGAAAGGTCACGTTGCGGAACTCGATCTTGCCGTCGGCGATCTGAATCGGCCGCGCTCCCGGACGATCCTCAACACCGAGCGGCTGAGCATGAATGGCGACGAGTTCCTCCATGTCGTTGACCGAGCGCTGCAGGTGCCGGATATCCATGCCGATCTCCCGCAGATAGCCCTGCAGGATGAAGAAGGAGGTGAGCACGAAGGTGATGTCGCCGGCGCTCGCCTCGCCCTTCGCCCAGAGCAGCAAGGCAGACCCGATGATGGCTGCGCGGACCACCAGCAGCATCGCGCCTTGCGCGGTGCCGTTCAGCGTCGCACGCGACCAGGTGCGCCGGGTGCGGTTCTCCCACTTCCGGAGCACCTTCGCCAGGCGGGCCTCCTCGCGCTTCTCGGCGCCGAAGCCTTTGACGACGGCGTTGCAGCTGACCGCATCGGCAAGCGCGCCGCCAAGCCGCGTGTCCCAGCTGTTGGCGAGGCTTGCCATCGGCGCCACATAGCCGAGCGACAGCAGGACCGTGACCGCTATGAAGAGGACGGACCCAAGGCCGACGATCGCGCCCATAACCGGCCAGTGCCAGGCCATCAGCGCCGTCGAGCCGATGAGCATCACGACCGAGGGAAACAGCGCGACGAGCAGCGTGTCGTTGAAGAGGTCCATTGCCCACATGCCACGCGTCACCTTGCGCACGGTCGAGCCGGCGAAGCTGTTGGCGTGCCAATCGCTGGAGAAGCGCTGAATGTGGTGGAACGCGGCAGCCGCGATGTCGGACATCATCCTCAGCGTCAGGTCGACGATGATCATGATGGCGGCGTGCTTGAAGACGATGGCGCCGAGCGAAAGGGCCATCATGATCAGGAAGGCCGAGAGCGCGGCATTCCAAGCGATTGCATCGCTCGCCGCGCCCGAGACGATCGCATCGACCAGACGGCCAGCATAGAGCGGTGTCAGCACATCGGCAAGCGTGGCCAGGAGCACTGCGCCGAGGATGCCGGCAAGCCGCATCGGCTGCTTCTTCCAGTGCGCCCAGGAAAAGCGAAAAACATTGCGGAAGGCACGATCGCGCGCCGCAAAACGAGTGAACGCCATAGGATTTGCCCGGTGGCAACGCACCGGCCCCGAGATCTGATCAGCAAGGGAATGCCGCCCGGAACGAATGCGCGTGCGACATTGATGAAACGGCGCCGTCTCCGGAAAAGGAGGGGCCGGACGGTGCGGGATCCGTCGGCAATCAGGAAGCGCGGGCGCTCCCGGTCACGAGGTCAGGATCGTGGACCGTCCCTAAGGGAGAAGCAATAGGCTGTCATCGTAACCTCCCTGTTCTGATTGCCGGAAGACTGCTTATAGTTGAAGACACCGATCGAGCCAAGCGCAAATATTGTGCTCCGGCCAGGAGACAGCAAAGTGCTGCATGTCTGCCACAGTCACCTACTCCCTTCGCCGACGCCTGCGAAGCAAAGCGGCATTCGACGTTGTGTGGAGTGCCATCTTTTGCAGAACTTACATATTGTGTTGAAAAATCGCCGCTATTGGTTGCGAAAGCGAACGGCGCTCCATTCCGGTTTCTGAAAGTCATTCCTGAGGTTGCCCGTGCAGAACAACAATATCCTCGTCGTCGGCGGTGCCGGCTATATCGGCTCTCACACCTGCCTTCGACTGGCCGAAAAGGGCTATCACCCGGTCGTCTACGACAATCTTTCCAACGGCCACGAGGAATTCGTCCGCTGGGGCGTTCTGGAGAAGGGCGACATCCGCGATCGGCGGCGCCTCGACGAAGTGCTGGCCCGCCATCAGCCGCGGGCGGTGCTGCATTTCGCGGCGATGATCGAGGTCGGCGAATCGGTCAAGGATCCGGTCGCCTTCTACGACAATAATGTCATCGGAACGCTGACCCTCTTGTCGGCGACGCTTGCCGCCGGCATCGAGGCTTTCGTCTTCTCGTCCACCTGCGCCACCTACGGCCTGCCCGACAGCGTGCCGATGGACGAAACCCACAAGCAGGCTCCAATCAACCCCTATGGCCGGACCAAGTGGGTCTGCGAGCAGGCGCTCAAGGACTACGGCCTCTACAAGGGCCTGCGCTCCGTCATCCTGCGTTATTTCAACGCCGCTGGCGCCGATTTCGAGGGCCGCATCGGCGAATGGCACGAACCGGAGACGCATGCGATTCCGCTGGCGATCGACGCGGCGCTGGGTCGGCGCGAAGGCTTCAAGGTCTTCGGAACGGATTATGAAACGCGCGACGGCACCTGCGTGCGCGACTATATCCATGTTCTCGATCTTGCCGATGCGCATGTGCGCGCCGTCGATTACCTGCTCGAGGGCGGCGACAGCGTCGAGCTCAATCTGGGCACCGGCACGGGGACAACCGTGAAAGAGTTGCTCGGGGCAATCGAGAAGGTCTCCAGGCGGCCGTTCGATGTTAGCTATGTCGGCCGCCGCGAGGGCGACTCGACGACGCTCGTCGCCAACAACGACAAGGCACGGCAAGTGCTCGGCTGGGAGCCGCAATACGACCTGGCGGCAATCACCGAATCGGCCTGGAACTGGCATTCGCGCCGAAACGGCTGAGCAGGCCTGCAGGCTCGCCGGCCTATTGGGCGGTAGGCCCGGTAAGGCCGACGGCCGGCACCGGCGTCCGTGCACGCTGCAGCAGCGGGCGCTCGACAAGGCCGTAGGCTGCGATACCGGCGACCGTCCCCGCCAGGATCGCCAGGCCCATCGAAATCGCCGCGGGCATGCCCAATAGGCCGCCGGCCCTGGCGACGACCGAGATCGCGAAGGTATGCCATAGATAGATCGAGTAGGAAGCATTGCCGAGCAGGTCCGGCAGGTTCAGCATCGGCATCCGTCCGCTTGCCTCGAGCGACAGCGCGCCAAGAACCAGGAGGACGGCGAGCGGCCCGGTCGTGCGCTCGTCGAAGGAAAGATGAAGGCCCCCGATCAGGGCAAAACCGCCGAGCGAGCAGGCGATCAATGAAGAACCGATTGCCGCCCCGGGAACCTTCCCGCGGGGCCAGAACTCGCCGAGGATCATGCCGGCGACGAATTCGAGGATGATCGGCCGCGTATAGGTCAGCCAGAGAGCATTTTCGCTGGGAGCAACCAACCCGACGTTGACCAGCGCCACGAAGAGGCCGGTAATCGCCGGGAGGCGCCAATACCGCGGCAGCAGCAGGGAGGCCGCGAACACGACGTAGAAGAGCATCTCGAAATTCAGGGTCCAGCCCTGCACGAGCACCGGCCAAATCTCGCCACTGCTCGGCGAGCGGGCCGGAAAGAAAACCAGCGAGGCCAGAACGTGGTCGAGGGTCAGCACCAAAGTGGGAAACAAGCCGGCGAGCGCCCCGGTGATCATGACGGCCGTCGCAAACCAGTAGATCGGGACGATGCGGCGGAGGCGGTCGGAGATGAATTTCGCGGGGGTCACCGGCCGCCGGTCGCTGATGACCCACATGATGAAGCCGCTGATGACAAAGAAGACGTCCACACCGGCCGCTCCGATCGTAAAATCGTGGCCGGTCTTTTCGGCGGCGTGAAAGATCACGACTGCGAGCGCCGCCGCCGCCCGAAGATACTGAATCGCCCGGATCGTCCCCATCGTCCCCTCTGACCGTGATGTCACATGCTGGGCCGCGGCCGATACGCCGGAGTGGGCCCGTCGCCCGGCCAAAGCCAGGTCACCGCCTGCCGGCGGCGGGCGACCGTCAATTTCCCTGCGGTGAAGTAAAGCAGGAAGGATCCTACATGGTACGGGTTCATGATGTCGATCTCGACGAAGGAGCGGATGAGAAGGAGCATGGCGATGCCGAACAGCACCATGGCCTCCGCGTCACGGTCCTCGGACAGCAGACGCTTCAATTGCCCGAACACCGCCGTGAGTAGCAGCATCGTCAACAGCATCAGGCCTACCAGTCCGGTTTCGACGGCGGCCTCGATATAGGTGTTGTGAAAGTGGAATCCGGAGCGGGCGGTAATGTAGAACTCTTCCCACAGACGCTCCGCCTCGGAAAATCCCTGCACCCAATAGGCCTGATAGCCGATGCCGAAGATCGGTGAAGCCTGCGCCGCTTCTATTCCTTGCTGCCACAGATAGGTGCGGCCGGTGAGCGTCGAATCCTTGCCGAATGCGCCCAGCACGAGATCGATGACACCTGCATAGATGAGTGCAACCGCGGCGACACCGCCGAAAACCGCCACGCCGATAAAGAGCCCTTTCCGGCTCGCGGGCCTGAGCGCCGTGATCGCTCTCATGGCGACACAAAGCCCGAGGATCGCGACAGTCGTCAGCACCGAGGTCGCCGATTGGGAGGCGAACAGCGAATAGCCGGCGATTGCGCCTGCGCCCCCGGCGGCGGCCCGCCAGACGCCGCGCTCGCCAAGAACGACGACGGCCATGAAGGCGAAGTAGATGCCGAGCGAGGCATAGAAGCCCAGCTGGTTCTTGGAAGCGAATGCGCCGACGAAGCTGTAGGTGCCGTCGAGCGGATCGTAATGGTGGACGCCGAAGAGCAGCGAATAGAGGAGCACGATGGCGACGCCCGCAATGGCGCCGCGGGTGAGCGTGCCGATGTCGATCACCCGCATGGCGATGAGCGCGCAAACGATGTGGCTCAGATACTGGATCCCGGCACGTGCCGTCACGCCGGGCGCGGCCGACCAGAACGTCGAGAGACAGGCAAGGATCACGAAGGCGAAGATCCAGACGAACCTGCCGTAATTGCCGAGGACCTTGCGGTAGTCGACGAGAACAAGCGGCAGCCACAGGCCGTAATAGGCGAGGATGGAAATCGGTCCGAAACGGGTCGAATAGGCAAAGACGAACAGCGAAAGGGCCACGGCCGCGGTGCCGTAGAGCCCATTCGCGTCAGGGTCGATGAGGCTCGCCTTGCGGATCCGCATGCATTCACCGCATCGCCACTGCGGCATTGACCTTGATCACGTCTCCGGGAAGCACCGGCGTCGTTTCGGTCGCCGCGATCTCCTTCGACTTTCCGTCCTGTTCACGAATGATCGAATAGGTGATGTTTGCAGCCTGCTCGTCCAATTGTGCCGCCTCGGCCGATTGCATGAGCGCCTCGGTCATCAGATCGCGGCTGGTGCCGAGCTTCAGCGTCAGCGTGTCGAGTTCGGCTTCGGTATTTTGCAGTTCCTGGGCGAGTTGCGCATCCCAGTCGTTGCGCAGGTTGGATTCGTCCTGCGTTGCCTTGCTGACGTCCTGCTTGGCCTTCAGCGAGGTCGTATCGATGTCAAGAAGCTGCGACTGGACGTCCGCCACCCGCTGCTCGAGCGAGAGCTTGCGCTGGCTGAGCGCCAGGCCCTTTTCGGCAAGGCTGTCGACCTTGTCCAGGTCCTCGGTGGCGAGCTCCAGCTGACGCTGCTGCGTTTCGGATTTCTTCGCCAGCGAGTCGATCTCGCTCTGCAGCAGCGATTTGAGATCAGCCAGTGCGTCGAGCTGGCGTTCCTGCCGCTTGTCGCGCGACACCATCAGAGCCGTCTCGCTTTCGAGCAGCTTGTCGACACCGGGGACGTTCTTGAGCTCCTCCGGCAACGTGATCTTGTCGTGCTTGGCAATTTCCGCCTGAAGGCGGGCTCGGCGAATGAGCAGTCGGTTGCGCTCCGCCACCTGAACCGACGAATCGCCGTTCGCGGCGATATAGTCGCGTGCAAAGCGCTGGCCGGTCGGGCCCCGACGCAGTCCGCCGCCAAGGCTGATTGCCTTGAGCACGGTGAGATTGGGGGCATAGGGATATTCGCCTGGCGTCTCGACCTCGCCGTAGAGATAGACCGGACGGTATTGCGCCATCTCAACCGAGGCTGACGGCCGGTCGCGAAGCCCGAAGAGCTTTTGCATCTTGATGCCGATCTCTTCGGCGAGTTCCGTGGTCGTGCGGCCGGATGCAGGCAGATCGCCGACGAAAGGCAGCGACACCTTGCCGGAGGCGCCGACCGTGTATTCACCGCCGACAGCCGACCAATCCCGGACCGCGCCTTCGGCGGTCTGCCATTCGGCAACACGAATCCGCAACTTGTCCATGACGCCGAGGCGATAATCGTCCGCCCGAGCCATGCCCGCACCCGATAAGACAAGCGCCGCGCAGAGTGCGAGGCGGGCGAAATGGAAACGCTTGCGGGAGCCGGCTGGCACCCCTGGAACTCTGATCGATTGCATCTGGGATTTCCCGTTGCTTGACGTTGTGCTCAGCCGCGAGCCGACGCCAAGGTTTCAGTAGCTGCCGCGGGAGAGGCAGACGGCGGGGATGGTCTTGAAGACGATGACGAGGTCGGCAATGAGCGACCAGTTCTGGACATAATGCGTATCGAAGGCCACCCGAGTGGCATAGGACACATCGTTGCGGCCGCTGATCTGCCAGAGCCCGGTCAGGCCGGGACGCGAGCGCAGATAGAACTCGGCAGCCGCGTCGTAGAGCTCCAGTTCGTCTTCGACGACCGGACGCGGACCCACGATGCTCATTTCACCACGAATGATGTTGATGAGCTGCGGCAGTTCGTCGAGGCTGAGCTTGCGAAGAATGCTTCCGACCACGGTAACGCGCGGATCGTCCTGCAGCTTGCGGGTGGTGCGCCATTCTTCGTAGGCGGCGGGATTCGCCTTCAGGTATTCCTGCAGGACCCGGTCGCCGTTTTCCATCATCGTGCGGAACTTGAGGCACTTGAAGGTCTGGCCGTTATGGCCGATGCGGCGATGACCGTAGAAAATGCTGCCGCCGTCCGAAAACTTTACCAACGCCATGACGAGCAGGAAAAGCGGGCTGAGGGCGATCAGTGCCAGAATGGCGATGAGAATGTCGAAGCTTCGCTTTGATATCCCGCCGATCGGCCGGATCGCACCGGTCTCCTGGGGAATAAAAAAAGCCGTACTGGCCGAGCGAGTCGCGGACTTCATAGAGGTGACTCCATTTACGTTGGCGATTGTCGGTCCCGAGGGACGGAGCGTCATCTAGCGCGAGTGTATGGTGAGAATTTGATTTTTGAAGGCGGAATGATGGCAGCGTCAGCGGACGCCGACGCGAGGGTGTTTAGCGGGCGTGCCGGTCAGAGACTATTACGAGATTTTAAGTATACGGTTTGGAGTTCACCGCTAAAATAGTTGCGTTCGTCATCTCGCACTTCAAACATCGGCGCGCGTTCATTATTTGCGATGGCTAAAGTATTGTATTTGACGCAGCAATTTTTCACTAGCGGCTACCACGGCTCTCCGGCGGGAAGATTTTAAAAGTCGGACTTTTGAGGGTAATTTTGCATCGCATCATTTTGTTGCGCTGCACATATTCTCAAGCCGAGGCCCTGTTGCCTGTAACAAAAGTTGATCGGAAAAAACGGCTGCTTCAGCGGCAAAAGTCGCAACAAACAGAACGAGTTCGCCTTTCCCCCTGTGAATTTAGGGGCCGTTCCAGCGAGTCAGCTTGACCCCGCACTTCGCGGAAAAATAATCCCCCAAATCCGTCGAACCTATCGGTGATTGTACCGTTTAACCGGCGGACCCATTCGAATTGCTGAGTCTACCTAAAGATGACGGAAAGCTTTTCCCGTTACGGACTGTAGCGACAAAGTTGCATTTTGCAGGTTGAAGAGAAAAGCGACCGCTAATATAGTGGTAAACAGGAGCGAGGGCGGGAGTGCAATGACGGTTCCACGAGCAAATCGGAAAGCGGGGTAGGCAATGTTCGCACCACGCTTCGTCATGAGCATGTTCGGCGCGCTGGCGGCGTTTGCCATCGCCACCTACTTTCTGACCGGTTCGCTCGCCTCGACGGCCATACAGACGATGCTCTGTGCCGTTCTGATACAGGTCGGATACTTTCTCGCCGTGCTTTTCCTGGTGTGGAAGGAAGCGCGCGAGCGCCGAAAGTTATCCCCCGGCAAGCTGCCGGCCGATGCGACGAATGACGAAAAGCAGGCGAACAAGGTTCCGCTGCGCCGACTGAACCGTCCCGGTCACTTCAATTCCTGACCGCTTTCTCGGCCCTTCGCAGCTGCGAAAAAATCTTGCTCTTTGACGCGCTTGCGACACGATCGCCATGCATGGTCCTGCGTACCCGCTCCAGGGCCCCACCTGCCCTCCCCGGTGCAGAGGGACCTGTAGCGCGTCGTACGCCCTCGAATCGGTGACTCGAAGGCAACGAGCAGGAGCCGCGAAACTAGACCCATCCGATGACCGCTGGAGGCCCTTATGACCGCAGCCGCGCCGACGAATGTCTGCATTATCATTGCCGCCAAGAACGCCGCCGAAACGATTGCCCGGGCTATCGACTCGGCGCTCGCAGAGCCGGAAGTCGCAGAAGTCGTCGTCGTCGACGACGGCTCGACCGATGAGACCGCAGCCGTGGCGTGCGCCGCCGACGACGGCTCCGGACGTTTGAACGTGGTCCGCTTCGAAGAGAACCGCGGGCCTGCCGCGGCTCGCAACCATGCGATTGCCGTTTCGAAATCCCCGTTCGTGGGTATATTGGACGCGGACGACTTCTTCTTCCCGGGGCGGATGCGCCAATTGCTCGCTCAGGACGGCTGGGATTTCATCGCCGACAATATCGCCTTCATCGACGCCGCGCGAGCGATGGGTGCTGCGCGCAGGATCGACCGCTTCGCGCCCAGCCCTCGCCTGATCGATTTCGTCGGCTTCGTCGAAGGCAATATTTCGCGCCGGGGTGTCCGGCGGGGCGAAATCGGTTTCCTGAAGCCATTGATGCGGCGCTCGTTCCTGGATCAATTCGACCTTCGCTACAACGAGACCCTGCGCCTCGGCGAGGATTTCGACCTCTATGCCAGGGCGCTAGCGCTCGGGGCGCGCTACAAGATCATCCATAGCTGCGGCTATGCGGCGGTGGTTCGCGGCGACTCCTTGAGCGGCAGCCACCGGACGATCGACTTGCGACGTCTCTATGAGGCCGATCGCGCCATCCTCGCCGAGGCCCGTCTGAGCACCGAATCTGCCGCGGCGCTGCGGCGGCACGAGCACCATATTCGCGGCCGCTACGAGTTGCGGCATTTCCTCGACCTCAAGCGCAACGAAGGAATCGCGGCCGCATTTGCCTATGCGCTGACGCACCCCGGCGCCCTCCCGGCGATCGTCCGGGGAATCGCTGCCGACAAAACCGAACACCTGCGGCGCTCCCGGACGCCCGCACCGGTGGCGCTCGGCGGATCCGGCGATGTCCGCTACCTGCTCGAGGCCTTTGCGCTGGAGCGAGCGGAATAAACCAAAGCCCTCTGCCAGGCGGCCCGCCGACCCAGAGGGCCCTGTTGTATCATGGAAGCCAGCAGGAACGCTTTTCCCCGCGCAGCGTTACCCCGACATGGTCAACAACTACCGGGATAGCGAAATGAAAGGCATCGTTCTCTGGCTGATGGGTGTTCCCCTGATCGTCATCGTCCTGCTCTATATGTTCGTTTTTTGATCGCAAGCCTTGCGAGGCTGTGACGACTGCTGAAGGGGCTGGCGCCCCTTCAATGTCGAAAGCGCAGTATCCACCGATCTCGAACTGGTTCCCCTAGTTTTTCAGGGATGCGAACCGCGAGCCGCTTGCGCTAGATTCAGCACCACAACAGGGGCTGGATGGACGCATGATCGGCAGTCGGATCGCCGCAACAACCCTCGCCGAGCCGCGCGCCCGTTCGGCGTCGCCGTCCCCTCCAATGCGGATGATTCCCATCGTGCTTGTCCTGCTGGCCGCGCCGGACGCGGCCGCGGCGGCTGGCCCGGTCGGCGGCGACGCCTCCGTGGTTGATGGCGATACGATCGAAATTGCGGGCGAGCGCATCCAGCTTTACGGAGTGGATGCACCCGAGGATTGGCAGTTCTGCCTCGACGAGACGGGGGCAGACTATCACTGCGGCAAGGAAGCGGCGCTGGCCCTCAAGGCGTTTTTGTCGGCATCCCGCCCCACCCGCTGCACATTCGCCGGCCGTGACCGCTACGGCCGCTATATCGGCGCATGCTTCCGAGCGGACGGCAAGGACGTCAACCGGTGGCTGGTTGAATCCGGCCACGCCGTCAGCCGTGAAGAAAATCACGACAAAGGACTGTACGCCGCCGCACAGGAAATGGCACGATCACTTGGAGCCGGCATGTGGAGCGGGCAAGCCAGGGCAGAAGCCTCCAGCCACGTGGCGGAAGAGTAAGCCGAGGGGTTTCCTCGGCAGGTGTCAAGTGAGAGTCGATGATCGTCGAGTTTTGGATATTCTGCGCCATCGCGACCGCGGTCGTCGCTGCGGTTAGGGGCGGACATAGTCTTCTTTGGTTGATAATCGGCTGCGTACTGGGCCCCGTCGGCCCGGTGGTGGCGATCCTGAAGCCTTCGCTGAAATCGAATGAGCCGATCGTCGCGGCCGAGCGTCAGGCCGAACTTGACGACATGAAGAGGCCGCTCCGGGGGAACGAGCGCGATACCATCTCGGCCAAGCCCAGGGACGATTAGTCCGTTCGCCTCAATTGCTGCATGTAATCGAGAGCGGCTCCCCTCATCGCGAAAAACCCGCCGATTGCGCGGCGGGCTTGCTTTGGTACTGAAAGCACTAAAGTATAGACACACTATTGTCTGGGGGGCCGCAATTTTCCAGTAACATTTTAGGGGTCGTCTGACATTGCAGGCCGCCGGCGGAACGGCGCCGGCCTCCGGCTCAACCGATCGAGATGCGAATCGGTTAGCCCGGCGCCGCAGCAACCCCCGGGGGTAAATCCCGCCTCATCCTTGCCGCATTTCCACTCGGCAATTGCCCCAAGCGCGGGATGGAGCCAAAAAAATTACGTCTCTCGTGCAAAATTCACAGCCGCACCGCACAACTCGCGATTGCCCCCAAATTTTGCAGGGCACAGTTTTCTCAACATGCGGGGAAACAGGGATTTAACCCGGATGACCCTCTTGAGCCGATGTCGACCCGCTCGCGAAAACTTCGCCGCTTGGATGCGCTGCAGCATAGCCTCGTTCGATTTTCTGCTGCACTGCCATATTTTCTCTTTGCAAATGCCCTAGTTTGTCGCCGTGAGCTTAAGTCTGCTTCGTTAAAACGGCGCCACGAGGCGCCGCCCGATAGGAGTGACCGATATCGTGAGTATGGGCGCTTATGTCTCGACGCAGATTGACCTCGCGCGCGTTGCGCTGCTCCGGGGTGCTGCGCTTGCGCGCCCTTCCCACAACCCTCAGTCGAGCCTCGCCCGGGCTCCCATGCCCCCACGCGACTCCGCAGCAAAGGCAGCAAGACAATGAAATCCGATCGCTACGGGCGCCTGTTGTGCCTCGCCCTTATCACCCCGCTCGCCTGCAATGTGAGCAGTGCCACAGCGCAGGACGGTGCCAAAGGCACGTCGTTCATCGATGACTTCGACAAGCTGGACAAAAAGGTCTGGTACGTCTCGGATGGCTGGGACAACGGCGCGCACCAGAACTGCACCTGGTCCAAGAAGCAGGTGAAGATCGTCAATGGAGTTCTCGAACTGGGTTTCGAAGAACGCAAGGAAGGCAAGCGTAATTTCGCCTGCGGCGAAATCCAGACGCGCAAGCGCTTCGGCTACGGCACCTACGAGGCAAGGATCAAGGCGGCGGACGGTTCCGGGCTGAACTCGGCCTTCTTCACCTATATCGGCCCGACCGATAAGAAGCCGCATGACGAGATCGATTTCGAGGTGCTCGGCAAGAACACCGCGAAGGTGCAGATCAACCAATATGTGGCGGCCAAAGGTGGCAACGAATTTCTGGCCGATGTGCCGGGCGGCGCCAACCAGGGCTTCAACGACTATGCCTTCGTCTGGGAGAAGGACCGGCTGCGCTACTACATCAACGGCGAGCTCGTTCATGAAGTCACCGATCCCGCCAAAATCCCGGCGAACGCCCAGAAGATTTTCTTCAGCCTGTGGGGAACGGACACGCTCAGCGATTGGATGGGCACCTTCTCCTACAAGGAGCCGACAAAGCTCCAGGTCGATCGGGTCGCCTTCACGGCCCCCGGCGACAAGTGCCAATTCCCCGAGTCGGTCGCCTGCCGACTGGACTGACCGCAATCTGAGCAACTGACCATTTTATGAGCAATTGCAACAACTTGTTGCGGTGCACAAAAAACTGAACTAAGCTCGGCCCGGGCTGAGCAGGGAAACGGATGTTTTCATGCTGCAGATACTCTATTTGGCACAGGATCTTGCCGACCCCGCGGTGCGGCGAAGAACGCTGACACTGGTCGCCGGCGGTGCCCATGTCACGCTGGCGGGCTTCCGCCGCGGCGGCAACCCGCTTGCAACCGTGAGCGGCGTCGAGCCGATCGAACTCGGAACGACGGCGGACGGGCGCTTCGCCCAGCGGCTCGGCGCCGTCGCCGCCGCCTGCCTGTCGCTGAAGGGCAGGCTCGGCCATCTTCGCAAGCCCGACCTCATCATCGCCCGCAATCTCGAAATGCTCGCCGTCGCCAAACGCGCCGTGACGCTCTTCGGCGGCGACGTTCCGATTGTCTATGAGTGCCTCGACATTCACCGGCTGATGCTGCGCAGGGACATGGTGGGGCGGGCGCTCCGCGCCGCCGAGGCCCGGCTCGGCCGAGACGCCCGCTCGCTGATCACCAGTTCGCCGGCCTTCATCGAGCACTACTTCCGCCCCCTTTCGGGCCTCGAGGCGCCGCCGATGCTGCTCGAGAACAAGGTGCTTGAAATCGATGGGAGCACGCTGCCGGCGGGCGTCCCAGCCCAATATCCCCAGCCCGGTGCGCCCTGGAGGATCGGCTGGTTCGGAGCGCTTCGCTGCCGCAAGTCGCTCCACCTCCTCGCCGAATTTTCCCGCAGGATGGAAGGCCGCTTCGAAGTCGTTCTGCGCGGCAGGCCCGCCTATTCGGAATTCAGGGATTTTGACGGCTTCGTGCAGAACGAGCCGTTCATGCGGTTCGACGGCCCCTATCGAAACCCCGAGGACCTCGCCGAGATCTACGGCGCCGTCCACTTCACCTGGGCGATCGATTTCTTCGAGGAGGGCCAGAACTCCAACTGGCTACTGCCCAACCGGCTCTATGAAGGATGCCGCCACACCCGCGTTCCGATTGCGATGAAGGGTACGGAGACGGCCCGCTTTCTCGCCGTGCGCGGGATCGGCCTCGTCATTGAGGAAGCCGATGCCGACGCCCTCGCCGCGCTCCTGGGCTCGATGACGGCGGACACGTTTTCCGAAGCCGCCGACCGGATCGGCCGGTGTCATCCCGCCACCTGGGTGTTCGACCGCGCGGATTGCGAGACGCTCGTGCGGCGGCTGGCAACGCTCACCCACGACGCAACGCAAACGATCATTCCGGCCGCTGCCCTTGCGGAAGCCCGTCACAACGAAAGTGGATTGCTATGACTGCGGAGAGCCCGGCGTCGACGTCGACCCTCATCGTCATCCCCTGCCTCAATGAGGCGCTGCATATCGAAGCGCTTGTCGCAAAGCTGCGTCCGTCGCTTGGCGTCCTCAACGCGAAGATCGTCATTGCCGACGGCGGCAGTGACGACGGCACGCGCGAGATCGCGCGCCGCCTCTCCGAAGAAGACCCGCGCGTCCTCTTCCTCGACAATCCGAAGCGAATCCAAAGCGCCGCCATCAACCGCGCCGTCGCCGAACTCGGTTCGGGCTTCGACTACCTGATCCGCATCGACGCGCATGCGAGTTACCCGGACGATTATTGCGAGCGACTCGTCGAGGAAGCGCTCGCAACCGAAGCCGACTCTGTCGTGGTCGCCATGCAGACCGAGGGTTTCGGCACCTTCCAGAAGGCGACGGCCTATGCCCAGAACTCCAAGCTCGGCAATGGCGGCTCCAAGCACCGGACCGGTGCGGCCGGCCATTGGGCCGAGCACGGCCATCACGCCCTGATGCGCATTGCCGCCTTCACCGATGTCGGTGGCTATGACGAGACCTTCAGCCACAATGAAGATGCCGAACTGGATTTTCGCTTGGGCAAAGCCGGCTATCGCATCTGGATGACCGACAGGACCAGCATGGTCTACTATCCGCGCAATCGGATCGTGCCGCTGTTCAAGCAGTATTTCGGCTATGGCCGCGGCCGCGCCAAGAACATCCTCAAGCACCGCGCGATGCCCGGGCTCCGGCAGATGCTGCCGCTTGGCGTCGCGCCCGTCGCCTTCGGCGCACTTCTTGCCATCATCAACTGGGCGGCGATCATCCCCTTCGGCGTCTGGGCAGCGGCGTGCCTCGGCTATGGCGTCTGGATGGCGGTCGGCCAGCGCAACCCCTACGGGCCGCTGGCGGCGCTCTCGGCCATGGTCATGCATCTCGCCTGGTCCGCCGGCTTCTGGCGCGAACTCCTCGATTTCCGGCGTCGGGTGGAGCAATGAGCGCGGCCCTTCATATCGACATCGGCGTCTGCACGTTCCGTCGGCCCGAACTCGCCGCGACGCTTCGGTCGCTTGCGGCGGTGACGCTGCCCGCGAGGGCGACGCTTCGCGTCATCGTCGCCGACAATGATTCCACGCCGAGCGCCCGGGCGCTCGTTGAGAGACTGCGGCCGGAAATGCCGTTCGAGGTCACCTATCTCCATTGCCCGGCATCGAACATCTCGATCGCCCGCAACGCCTGCCTCGACAACAGCACCGGCGACCTGCTCGCCTTCATCGACGATGACGAGACCGCCTCGAGCGACTGGCTGGTCAGCCTGCTGGAAGAGGCGCAGGCGAGCGGCGCGGACGCTGTCCTCGGCCCGGTCCGGGCCCACTACGCCCCGTCGGCGCCCGCCTGGATGCGCAAGGGCGACTTCCACTCCACTTTGCCGGTGTGGGTGAAGGGCGAAATCCGCACGGGCTATACCTGCAATGCGCTGCTCCGGATCAGGGCCCCGTCGCTCCATGGCCGCCGCTTCAAGCTCGCGCTCGGCCGCAGCGGAGGCGAGGACACGGATTTCTTCACTGGCATGCACCAGGCAGGAGGAACGATCGCCTTTGCTCAGGAGGCCTGGGTGCATGAGCCGGTGCCGGAAGGCCGGGCCTCGTTTGCTTGGCTCGCCAAACGGCGCTTCCGCTCCGGCCAGACCCACGGACGGCTGCTGACGGAAAAGGCGCGCGGTGCGGGCCAGCCGCTGAACCTTGCGCTCGCCGCCTCCAAGGCCGCCTTTTGCGGATGCGCCGCGGTTCTCTTTCTGCCGTTAGCCGTCCGGCGAAATCGCTATGCGCTGCGCGCCGTGCTGCATGCCGGCGTGATCAGCGGCCTTCTCGGTCACAAGGAGCTCGAGCAGTATGGAGCCGCCGAGGTGACCTCCCGATGACCGCGCCCGTCAACCCTCCCATGCACACAACCGTGAACGAATCCACGCCGGACGTCACCTTTGTCATCGCCGCCTATAATGCCGCCGACACGATCACCCGTGCGGTTGGTAGCGCCCTCGCTCAGGAAGGCGTCGCGGTCGAAGCGATCGTCGTCGACGATTGCTCCTCGGATGACACAGTTGCTCTTGTCACCGCGATCGACGACCCGAGGGTCCGGCTCGTTTCGCTTGAGCAAAATCGCGGCCCGGGCGGGGCCCGCAATGCCGGCTTCGCGGCGGCGCGCGGCCGCTGGATCGCTGTTCTCGATTCGGACGACACGGTACGCCCGGCAAGACTGGCGCGGATGATTGCGCGCGCCGAAGCGACAGGCGCGCAGTTGGTCGTCGACAATCTCGACGTGCTGTCGCTCGACGGAAGCAATGTCCGGATGTTCGACGATGCCGACCTCGATGCATTGCAGGTACTGACGCTGCCGGCCTTCATCGAATCGAACGTGATTTTCCGCTCCGAGCACAACTTCGGCTACATGAAGCCGTTGTTCGAGCGCCGCTTCCTCGCCGATCATGGCCTGGCCTTCGACGAGTCGCTGAGGATCGGCGAGGATTACATCCTGCTCGCATCCGCGCTTGCATGCGGCGGGCGTTGCGCGGTGGAGCCCTCGGCCGGTTATACCTATCACATCCGCGAAGGCTCGATCTCGCGCGTTTTGAAACTCGAGCACATCGATGCGATGATGGCGGCAGACGAGGCATTCCTGCAGCGATATGCGCTTGACCCGCTATCGCGAAGGATGCAGCGCAAGCGTGCGCGCGGCTTCCGCCAGGCGCGCTCGTTTCTTCTGCTCGTCGAGTACCTGAAAAAGAGATCGTTGGCTGGCGCGCTGAAGACAGCGCTCGCCGACCCGCTAGCGCTTCGGCATCTCCGGATGCCGATCGCCGCGCGATTGCGCCGCCTGGCGGCGCGGGCGCCGCAACCCGCCCCGATCCCGGTGGCGGCTGAACGATCCCCGCTGGGCAATGATCCTCACACAAGCAAAGGATAACAAAATGGACCGCATCAGGACCGTCAGGAAAGCAGTGATCCCCGTTGCCGGGAACGGAACGAGGTTCCTTCCCGCGACAAAGGCCGTGCCGAAGGAAATGTTGACGATCGTCGACCGCCCGGTCGTCCAGTACGCCGTCGACGAGGCGCGCCAGGCCGGCATCGAGCACATCGTCTTCGTCACCAGCCGCAACAAGCAGGTGATCGAGGATCATTTCGACGACACGCCGGAACTCATCTCGTCGCTGACGCGCTCCGGCAAGAATGCGCAGATCTCCGAGCTCGAAGCTATGCTGCCGAAGGCCGGCTCCGTCAGCTTCACGCGCCAGCAGGCGCCGCTCGGCCTCGGCCACGCCGTCTGGTGCGCACGCGACCTGATCGGTGACGAGCCGTTCGCACTGCTGTTGCCGGACATGGTCTCCTTCGGCGCACGCGGCTGCATGGCAGGCCTCATGGATCTCTACCGCGAGGTCGGCGGCAATGTCGTCGCCGTCGAGCAATGCGCCCCCGAAGAGGCCTCGAAATACGGCATCGTCGGCAAGGGCGATACGGTGCGCCACGGTTTCTCGGTCACCGAGATGATCGAAAAGCCGCCGGCGGGGCGGGCGCCGTCCAACTACTATCTGAACGGCCGCTATATCCTGCAGCCGGAGATCTTCTCCATTCTCGCGCACCAGTCACGCGGGGCCGGCAACGAGATCCAGCTGACCGACGGCATGCTGAAGCTTTCAGCAGACCAGTCCTTCCATGCCCATCCCTATGAGGGCCGGACCTTCGACTGCGGTTCGAAGCAGGGCTTCATCGAAGCCAATGTCGCCTTCGCGCTTGCCCGCGCCGACATCGGCGACGTCGTGTTCGAATCCGTCCGCGAGATCGTCCTGTCTCACGAAAGCCGCATCCGCGCGGCATAAGCCCAAGCTCCCGGCGGCCGCGCGAGGCCGCCGGGAGCAGAGCGTCGCGTGTCCTGCAGGACGCGGAGAAATCGCTGCAGCGCTTTGAAATACTGCATGTTTTTAAGGAAGCAGGCAGGAGGACCGGAGAAAAAGATGAACAGAACGGCCCCCATGAAACAGAGAAGTGTACCCTTGAGCATCGTGCCCCGCGAGGAACAATCGGACGGCTTTATCGATCTCGACCGTCTGCTGGCCGTCGTCGTCCGCCGGGCAAGGCTCGTTGCAGCGTTCGTGGTGCTCTTCATCCTGCTCGGGGCCGCCTATCTGCTGTTCGCGACCCCCTATTACACCTCGCTGACGCAGATCCTCCTCGACGACAACCTGTCGAAATATGCCGAGGAAGAACCGGTGCCGACCAACAGCCAGATGCTCGACACGCAGATCGCCAGCGCGGTCGAGATCCTAAAGTCCGGGGAGCTGGCGCTGCGGGTGGTCGACAAGCTCAACCTTTCGGAGAACGATACCATCGTCAATCCGCCCCGTTCGCCGGCCGCCGTCGTCAAGGACTGGCTGAAGACGGCGACCGGCCTGTTCTCGGGCGGGCCGGGCGTTTCGGAGGAAGCGGCGCGCAATGGCCGCCGGCTGAAAGCCTCGGCAATCTTGCAGCAGTCGCTCTATGTCGAACGCGTCGGCCGCAGTTCGGTGATTGCGCTTTCCTTCCGATCGAGCGATCAGCAGCTTGCCGCCGGTGTCGTCAGGACCTATGCTGAAGCCTATCTGACCGACCAGCTGAACGCCAATTTCGAAGCGACGGAACGGGCTTCGGTCTGGCTGCAGGAGCGGCTTGACGATCTCAGGCAGCGCTCGCAGGCGGCCGCCCTCGAGGTCGAGCAGTTCCGCAGCGAGAACGGCCTGACCGCGGCGCGCGGCGAACTGATGTCCGAACAGCAGCTCGCCGATCTCAACAGTCAGCTGATCGTCGCGCAGGCGGATACGGCCAGTGCCTCGGCGCGCTACGAACAGTTCAAGTCGATCATCGACCAGGGGCCGGAGGCCGCCGTCAACAATGCCACCATATCCCCCAAGGAGGGTGACAATTCGGTGATCCGGGACCTGCGCACCCGCTATCTCGGCATCGGCAAGCGGGAGCAGGAGGTGGCGCAGAATTTCGGCGAGGACCATCCGCAGGCGGTTTCGCTTCGGGCCGAGAAGGAGGACATCGGCCGGCAGATCTATCAGGAACTGCAGCAGCTGACGGCAAGCTACAAGAACGAGTTCGAAGTCGCCCGCTCGCGCGAGGCCTCGCTGCGCAAGAGCATCGAGGGGATCGCCGGCAAGAATTCCGACGCCAGCAAGTCGCTGGTGCAGTTGCGCGTCCTCGAGCAGAAGGCCGCGGCGCTGAAGACGCTCTACGAATCCTATCTCGGCCGCTACGAACAGGCAACGCAGCAACAGTCCTTCCCGATCGCCAAGGCGCGCGTCATTTCCGAAGCCGGCGTCCCGACGGCGCCGTCGAGCCCGAAGAAGACCATGACCTTGGCGCTTTCGGCCGTGCTCGGCCTGATGTTCGGCGGCGCCTATGCCGCATTCCTCGAATTCCGCGAAAGAACCTTCCGGCTTGAAGGCGAGGTGCGCTCCATGCTCGGCCACCGATCGCTCGGCTACGTTCCGCTGATCGGCTCGCGGACGAAGAAAACAACGCAGCTCGTGCGTGCCCGTTTCGGATCGGACCGACAACCACACGACCCTTCGGAGGGCGCCACGCCATTCCAACGCCTTTCGCGGATCGTGCTCGATGCGCCGCGCTCCGCCTTCGCGGAGACATTCCGGAATGCCAAGCTCGCCTGCGACCATATGCTGCCCGGAAACGAGAGCCGCGTCATCGCGATCGTCTCGGCCCTTCCGGACGAGGGCAAGTCGATCGTCGCGGCCAATTTCGCGGCGCTGCTGGCCTCGAGCGGCAAGCGGACACTGTTGATCGATGCCGACATCCGCAAGCCCGGTCTCACCCAGATGATCACGCCGGCTCCGCGCACGGGGCTGGTCGAGACGCTGACGGGAGAAGCGACCTGGCCCGCCGGCATCAAGGTGGATCAGCGTACAAAGCTCGCGATCCTGCCGGCCGGCGGCGGAGCGTCGGATCGCAGGCATCAGAGCAACGAACTGCTCGCCTCCCAGGCGATGGCGGGGCTCATCGAGAATGCCCGCAATTCCTTCGACTACGTCGTCGTCGATCTCGCCGCGCTTGCTCCCGTGGTCGACGCGAAGGCCTTCACGCCGCTCGCGGACGGCGTCCTCTTCGTGGTAGAATGGGGCCGCACGCCCTCGAGGCTCGTTCGGGACCTCTTGAATTCCGAGCCGCAGATCGATGCAAAGGTCCTGGGCGTGATCCTCAACAAGACCGACATGGACGAACTCGAGAAATACAGCGACTTCGGCGGTGCGGAGAAATATCGGCACCGCTACGGCAAGTACTATATCGAGGAAGGCGTCACGAGCCGGCACACGGCCGCCTGACCGCGAACTCCTGCGCGGTGCTATAGGCGGCCCTGAATGGGTTCGCCTATAGCTGCTGCAATTGCCGGTGGGCGTGGCGGCAATCCCGCCTAATATGAATCCGCCTCAGCGCCCCCACCATTCGTGGAAATGGTGGACCGGTCCCCGGCCCCCTCCGACCTTCAGCCGGTCGGCGGCGGAAATCGCCGCGTGCAGATAGGCCTTCGCGGCGCCCACCGCCTCGGCGAGCGGCTGTCCCTTGGCAAGACCGGCGGCGATGGCGGCCGAAAGCGTGCAGCCGGTCCCGTGATCGTTGCGTGTTTCGATGCGCCGCGCCGGGAAGCGGACGAGCCGATCGCCGTCGAAGAAGAGGTCGGTCGCGTCGCTGCCTCTCCGATGCCCTCCCTTGATCAACACCGAGCGGGCGCCCGACGTCATGAGGGCCTCGGCCTGGCGGGTCATCTCGGCGTCGTCCTCTGCAACCGGGCGGCCGGTGAGAAGTGCCGCCTCCGGCAGATTGGGTGTGACGACGATGGCCAAGGGTAGAAGCTCATGCGTGAGCGCGGCCATCGCATCCGGCTGCAACAACGGATCGCCGGAGGTTGCGACCATGACCGGGTCGACAACCGCGCGCCTCTCGAAGCGGCGCAAGCCTTCGGCGATGGCGATGATCGTTTCCCGGCGCGAGACCATACCGATCTTGATCGACTTCACGTCGAGATCGGAAAAAAGCGCGTCTATCTGCGCTGCGACAATCTCCGGCGAGACGTCCTCGACGGCGGTGACGCCCTTCGTATTCTGCGCGGTAATCGCCGTCACGACGCTGGCGCCGTAGACGCCGAGGGCCGAAAAAGTCTTGATATCCGCCTGGATACCGGCCCCGCCGCCCGAATCCGATCCGGCAATGGTGAGCGCGATCGGCGGCACGGGCGCATGAGGCTGCATTGGTCGATCTCCTGGTGAAAAAATCACGGAGACCCAGGTGAAGGCGAAGACGTGGCGGAGGGTAGCCTCTTTCCGTTCCTACGCCGGCATGACCCGGATCAGGTTCAAGGGTCCGGCTCACCGCCGTCTCAGCGCCGCTCGGCGCTCCCCTCGGAATGCCGACATTCTATGCGGCAAGCATGCGGCAGTGTCAACGCTGCCACCTGCGAGCGACTGCTTGCGGACCCGCCATCTGCCGATGGAAGATTTTTCTCTGAAGCGGCAGAAACACGCTGCAGACGTTTCTCTTGCGCGTCGCGACGGCGCGTTTCGTCCTCGAAAACTCCGTTGATTGCGCTATTCTTGGGCCCATTCCCGTCGACCCGAAAGGAGCAAGCCATGAGCCTCCGCATCAACGACACCGCCCCCGATTTCACCGCCGAGACGACACAAGGCACCGTCAATTTCCATGAATGGATCGGCGAGGGCTGGGCGGTGCTCTTCTCGCATCCGAAGAATTTCACGCCCGTCTGCACCACCGAACTCGGCGCCATGGCCGGGATCGAAGGCGAGTTTCGCAAGCGCGGCGTCAAGATCATCGGCATTTCGGTCGATCCCGTCGACAGCCACGCCAAGTGGAAGAACGACATCAAGGTCGCGACCGGCTTCGACGTCGAATATCCGCTGATCGGCGACCGGGATCTGAAGGTGGCCAAGCTCTACGACATGCTGCCCGCCGGCGTCGGCGACACGTCCGAGGGCCGCACGCCCGCCGACAACGCCACCGTGCGCTCGGTCTATGTCATCGGACCCGACAAGAAGATCAAGCTGATCCTCACCTATCCGATGACCACCGGCCGCAACTTCAACGAGATCCTGCGCGCCATCGATTCCATCCAGCTCACCGCCAAGCATCAGGTCGCAACGCCGGCAAACTGGAAGCAGGGCGAAGATGTCATCATCACGGCCGCAGTATCGAACGAGGACGCCATCCAGCGCTTCGGCTCCTTCGACACCGTTCTTCCCTATCTCAGGAAGACGAAGCAGCCGACGGCATGAGGCCCTGGGCAGCGCGTAACGACCAACAGCCGCGAAGGGCTCCGTTTAGCCTTTCGCGGCTTCGATAGTCCTCCCCAACTCAATCCGCTTTCACTGCGCTGACGATTTCCGCCAGGACGCGATGCAACGCGTCGCGGTAGCCGTTGCGCGCCGACGGGCCGCTCTCCTCGGAGGTCATGACCACGGTGAGCTTCAGCGCCGGGACGATGTAGAGCATCTGGCCGCCATAGCCCCAGGCGAAATGGACCGTCTCGCCGCCGATCCGGCGGGTGAACCAGCCATAGCCATAGGCGTCGCCGGAGAAATAGGAGTTCGTGTGGGGCTGCCACGAAAGATCGATCCAGTCCGCCGGAACGATCTGCCGTCCGTCGGACGCCCGGCCGCCCTTGCGGTATAGTTCTCCGAAGGCAAGCAACGATCTTGCGCTCATCGCCATCTGATTACCGCCGAGATAAATGCCCTGGGGATCGCGTTCCCAGGCACCGATCCTGAAACCCTGAAGCGGACCGAGCCAATCGCGCGCGAGCGCGAGCGTCGACTTGCCGCCGGCCTTGGTGAGGATCGCCGAAAGCAGGTGCGTCGAGGCTGTCGAATAGAGCATCCGGCCGCCAGGCTCGTCGGCGAAAGGCTGCGAGAGCGCGAAGCGAACCCAATTGCGGCTCGATACCCAACGGCCGTAATTCGGCCCCGACAGCCGGCCAAGTCCGGCCTGCATGGAAAGCAGGTTGCCGATGGTGATATCATTGATCCGCGGATCCGCCGGCGAGGGCAGATCCTCCTTCAGCAGCGGTGCGATCTTCTGTTCAGGACCGTCCAGGAGGCCCTTGTCGATCGCGATCCCGACCAGGGCCGATATGATCGACTTCGACGCGGACTTGATATTGGTCGATTCGCCCGGAGAGTGGCCGCGATAGCCCTGCTCGGCGATTGTCTCACCGTCACGCGCGACTATGACGGTCTTCAGCGGCTTCAGCTCTTCCCGATCGGCAAGCCCCTTCACCAGATCGGGAACGGCAGGAGACTCCGCGGCTGCGCTGGAGGCAAGCGGCAGCAAGAGCAATAGAACGACGGCCAGAGATCTGATCATCGGCTCGACCTAGGGCGAACGGGCGCCGAAGTCATTACCTTCACCTAAAACTCACGACGAAGTGAATCCGTGCTCCGTCTCCCGCACCGGTCGTGGCAGTATTAAGGACGATCCATGACAAACCGGCGGATGAGCTACGGCACGTGGAAATTTCGATGCGGCCTAAGCCTCGTCGAACTTCTCGTGGCCTGACCCAGGATCCAGTATCCCGACGCCTTGATCCAGCGCGGCGGATAACCCCGCTCTTCGAGCATCTCTTAACATCCTGGGAAGAGAGAACTCCCCCGTCCGATCTAGAACTTCCGATCTCAAGGGCGGCTGAAGATTACCGCGAATTAACTGTTCCCTGCGGAAGCGAGGACGGTAGGATTCCAGTCTTAGGAGCAGCATCGAACTTCAGGGGACTCTGCCACTTCGCGCGGCACTCCGCACAACATTTGAGCAGCAGTAGGAGGCGGCGGCGTCACTCGAAGGGAAGGAATCGGAAATTTCAATCTTCCTACTTGTAAGCCGCCGTCTTGTTGCATAAGCGCGCGCTAACAAAACCGGGAGGAGACGTCAGCGACTTTGCGTGGCTCGCACGCCTTGGCCCGTCTATTCGATCAAGTCGCTCGCGGGACTGCGGCGGGTGTCAGAGCAATGGACCCATAAGGTGCTAAAGCCCGTCGCGTTCAAACGTATTCACGCGGCGCGCTTTAGGTCTTTGTTTTTGTGCATGTCGTCATCCCAAAACCGCTGCACAGTTTTGGGCGACATGCATTAGAAACGCGGCCGGGCGCAACGGGAGGATGCGCCGGGTCGAGATGTCTTGATTTCTCATCGGGAAACTGACGATGCAAGGGCAAAGGCAGGGAATGAAACTCTCATATCTGGGCAGCGACGCCGAAGAGCTGTCCGAAGTTCTGACGCGCTGCATCGGGCCTGTCCGGGTGCAAAGGCCGCTGAAAACGGACCTCTCCTACAGCTATGAGTTCGCCGCCGCCGGACGGGTCGCCTTCAGCCGCGTGATTTCGCGGGGCACTCTTAGCATCGGACAGAAGGACGAGGTGCCTAAGCTGCTGATATTGCTTCCCCTGCACGGCTCCGCCTGCGTGAAGATAGGACGGAGCGAGAATCTGATTTCCAAGCCGGGCGAAGCTGCGATCCTCGACGGCAACAGACTGTCGGAACTGCAGATCGAGGGAAGCCGCAGCCACCTTTCCTTCGTCATAGACCAGGAAGATATTTTCCAGCGCCTCCGTGGCTCCCTGGAACGGCCGGTCTACGGCTCGCTCGACTTCACCCCCCAACTCGACCTCGCAGCCGGGGCGGGCCAGATCATCTTCAGGCTGTCGCAGATCATGGCCACCTGCCTCGGCGCGGACGGCGGGATGCGTGATATGCCCGAAACGCTTTCCCATCTCTCAGGAAGCATCGTCAACCTGCTTGTCGATACGGTGCCGCATCGGTTCTCCACCGCCTTGAATCAGGGCGAGTGGCTGCCGTCACCGAGGCACGTCAAGCGTGCAGTCGATTTCATGCACGCCAATCTCGACAGGCCGATGTCGATGACCGAGATCGCGGAGGCGGCCGGTATCGGCGTTCGGTCCCTGCAGGAGGGCTTCAAGTGCTTCAAGGGCACGACGCCGATCAGCTACCTCGCCCAGCTTCGCCTGCAAGCGGTCCATCGGGATCTCTTGAAAGCCGGCCAAAGGGTTTCAGTGGCGAAAATCGCCCGCAAATGGGGCTTCAGGCATATGGGTCGCTTCGCGACCGAATACCGCAAATGCTACGGGTGCCCGCCTTCGGAATCGCGAAGGGGTCGGCCCCTTCACTTGGATTCGGGTGATTGAAAAATGCGCGGCGGCGCCGCACGGGCCACGACCGACTGCTGATGAGACAGAAAAACGCAGCCGCCAGACGCCGCCCAATACGCCACCGTCACGTACTGTGTTTAGGCGAGCGGCGCTTCCAGTTACTGCATTTTTCTACCGTCGAATCCGCGACGGCTCAGGGAAACATGCGGCAACGTCACCGCTCCACGGGCATAACGCAACAGGCATGGACCGGCTCGTGCGAGCCGATCCCCCTGTACAGGTCGGGACGATCAATGATAGCCCGCCTCGCCGGTAAAGAGATCATTCAGCTTGTATGCCACCTCGGTCCGGTTCGTCGCCTTCAGCTTCTTCATGATGTTGCGGATATGGACCTTCACGGTACTTTCGCGAAGGTTGAGCTCATAGGCGATAATCTTGTTCGCCTTGCCCTTGCGAAGCGCCTGGACGACCTCCGCTTGCCGAAGCGTGAACATGCCGGCCAGCGGCGGCGCCTCCGGCCTTTGGTTTTCGATCAAATGCCGGACCGCGAGGACGCTGCTCGCCGGCAGGAAGATTCCGCCCGCTATCGCCAATCCGATCGCTTCGATGCAGACCTCCACGCCAACGGAGGTAGGGATATATCCCCGTGCGCCGCATTCGAGCACCCGCAGGATCTGGGAGAGGTCGTCGATATCGGAGAGGACGACGATCGGCACCGGCCGGAACTCGGAGGCGAGTTTGGCGATTTCGGCGGCGACGTCGGCAACCTTGCGCGCGCCGATATTGAGGAGAACGGCCCCGATCGGCGGGCATTTGCTCTGCTTCGCCCTCCATTCATCGATGGAACCGAAGGCACCGACTTCCATGCCGAGCCCATGGGTGGTTAAGGTCCTCGCCAAGCATTCACGATCCAAAGCGCGGCTGTCGAGCAGAAGCAGGCAGCGTTTGTCGACCCCCTCCGCCTGCTGCATTTCCCCATCTCTCGCAAGCTGGGCGAGGCTGTTTGCACCGAGAGTCTCCTGCGCAAACGCCGGCATTTTCTCAAATCTCGAAATCAAGGTAGCCATTGCAAAATCCCCTTAAAAAAGATCTCTATAGATACAAGCGCCACAACCCCGAAGGTCCTGACCCGTAAAAGTTTCTGGAAATACTCAAAATACCACTTTCGAACTAATACTATCGGCGTCGCTCTTCAGGAGAAAAACTTAAACTCGACACTGCATCATCAAAAATAAACACGTAATACACAATAGTCTAGTAGAGCATCACCGAAAAAGGAAGAGAGCCCGCTAGAAGGCCGCGCCGTCGCCCACATATGGGCGATAATGATCTGCGGCTCTGTTGCCCGTCTCCTTCCGCCCGGTGGCGGCTGACGGGGTCGGGTTTTTTCCGAGCGGATGACAAGCTTTCTCCTTTCCCGAATGAGCAGCGCCACAAGCCCAGGCTCCGCCCCCTACAGCGCCGTCTTATCAGACGCTGCATGTCTTTAAGGAGACATGCAGTAAGGCGAAGCATCGGATTAGGTGACGCCTGATCGCATTTGACAATTGCAGAAAAAGAGGGGATGGCTACCGCCTTAGACGGCTCACCGGTCTCCCCCATCCGCCTTTCGCAGTATTCACGGCGCAATTGGAAGCGGCAAGCGGCCGATGATGCGACCGCAGCGGACCGGCTTTCCGGCAGGCCCAGCCCTGCCGGAGGCGCTCAGGTCGTGGAGCGGAACTCCTTCAGCGCCGATGACTTCCGGTCCTGAAAGCTGCGATAACGAGCCGCCGCCTCGGTCCGGTTGTGAGCGCCCAGCTTGGTGATGATATTGTGCAGGTGGATTTTCACAGTATGTTCCGACAGGCGGATTTCAGCCGCGATGAGCTTGTTCTGCAGCCCGCGGGAAACCATCTCGAGAATCTGCAGTTCGCGGGCGGTCAGGTCGGCAACTCCCTCGACCTCGCTGCGCGCGTTCGTGGCGATCCCATTGTCGGACGGCAAGTGGTGAGCGCCTTTGCTGGCCTGGAAGATCAGTTCCGGCGGAAAATAGGCGCCGCCGCAGAGCATCAGCCGGATCACCGACAGCCATACGTCAAGTCTGACGTTCATGGGCAGCATGCCCCGGACGAGGGGCGACCTCAGAAGGTCGGCGAAGGACGTATTCTGGCCCTGTCTATGCGGTTCAATGACCGCCGTGAGGGCTTGAGGGTGCAGGTGCAAGAGTCGGGTAGCGGCTCCCTCGAGTGCCCTCATCAGGCCGATGTCGACAAGAATCAAGGCGACTGGATACAGGAAGGACCGGCATGCGGCATTGACGTCGTCGACCTGGTCGACGAGCACCCATGGAAATTCGCGTTCCATCGCCTCGATTAGCCGCTCCGAAACGCTTCCGACGCTCGATACGATCAGAATGACGCGGCGGGGCTCTGCCCGCCGTTTACCCTCCGCAAAGCCTGGGGCTCCAACTCTACCCTGATCAGCCACGTTCCGTAACGCCATACCCCTCACCCGCTCCATCGATCGGCAACTGCTGGTCGATCGAACCTGCGCAATTCACGTCGCTTACGCGAACTCTAGCTGAGGGCGCACCCAGTAGCGACGAAGCAAAAAGTGTGACCTATCCATTGAAAGTTTACTGGTCGGCGAAGCTTTGCCCTGCCCTGCTTCATCCAAATGAACGAGAGCAGTACCGCGACAGCATCCATCTAGTGAAGCCTTGAGAGCCCTCTGCGCGCGCTAGGGCGCAGCCGCATGACGAGGGCGCCAGCAAGCGTCGAAGCTAAGTGAGATCGCAGACGTTGATCCCCATTGTTCCGTTCCGTCCTGCACCGATATATTTGCTGAGGAATTGGCAACACTCGCGAAGTCCTGGGATGTCGTCCAAGACCAGTGATGTATCGCTCGACGGACCCCAAGGATTGACCTCAGATCGATCTCGCAACGGAATAAGTCCGGAAGTGCCTTTCTCTAGCAGCTGCGGTTGCTCATGCACCGATCGCCACGGCATTTGGAACGCGAACTAGGTCAATTAAAAGAAGGGTTTGAGGATAGAGAAAGCTGCGCCAAAAGGCGTATGTTCTTTCCTCGCCATATGCTTCAAGTGTACACATTTTTCTGCACTGTTCAGACGCGAACAAATGACAGAGACTACGATAACGATATTGCCGATATATTTTTGATATTATCTCGCACTTTTTCAGAATCCTCAGATTCTTATAGTAATTATTATTGTTTCGAGGCAAATGTGGTTAACGAAGTAAGCGCGTTTCGCAATAGCCCAGAAAACAGCTCCCTCGACCCCAACGAAAGTTTGACGAGCGGCGGAGGGGAACCGGCCGTGAGCTCTTCCGGCCCGATCGACCGCGGGGAGGCCCAGGCCAACGCTGCTCCCGACGACGCCGGTGAAACACCGCACGAGACGGAAACGGAAGCGCGCCTGCCGCAAGAGCGGCACCTTGTGGTCATCGACGGGCGGGTGCTCTGGCGCGACAGCCTTGCACGAAACATCGCCGCCGACCATCCCGGCAAGCCCATCCTCACATTCGAGTCCTCCGCCGAATGGAGACGGCAACGCGAGGAAACTGCGCCGCCGTCGGCCATCCTCTTGAACATCGCCGACAAGAAGATTGATGATCCGGCTATCGAACAGGACATCACGGCACTCGCATCAGAGGTCGCCCCGGTTCCGGTGATCGTCCTGTCCGACAGGGACGACCTGACCCAGATCGTAAAAGCGCTGAGATGTGGCGCAAAAGGCTATATTCCTTCCTCGGTAAGCGTCGATGTCTGCATCGAGGCTATCTCGCTTTCCCTGGCTGGCGGCATCTTCGTTCCCGCAAGCAGCGTGTTCGCGATGCGCCACCTGTTCGAAACGGAGGGCGCCGCCGAGCGACCGTTGGCCGGTCTGTTCACCGACCGCCAGGCGGAGGTGGTGGAGGCCCTGCGGCGTGGGAAGGCAAACAAGGTCATCGCCTACGAGCTCAACCTGCGGGAAAGCACGGTCAAGGTCTACGTCCGCAACATCATGAAGAAGATCAAGGCGGCCAACAGGACCGAGGTCGCCTACAAGATCAACGACCTGTTTCCGGATCACCCCTCACAGGAACCACGTGTGACGAGCGCGGACGATCGCGGCTCCGACAAGCGCGAATGAGGCGACATCGCTTCTGCCGTCCTGCGATAAGGCCAAGGGTAGAGTGTTGTTGCAGTCAGGCAGAAATCACCCGACCTTCGGCGCCGAATCGACGCGGCAAGCACGTGGCGCAGAGCAAGTTCGATCGCAGGTAGATCGCCTTGCCGACCTCATGAAACGCAATATCCATAGCGCGCAACTTCTGTCCGTATGACGCCGAGATGTCTTGGCCGCGCGATATTTTTGTGGAGCTTTAGTCCGTCCGGAAGGACGAATAGCGCCGTGCGATTCTTCATTCGCGAGAATGGGATGGCGGGATAGCTTCGCACACCCCGGGAAGCGGAAAACAGGTGGCGCCGGCAGCTGCAGCCGGCGGCCTCTATTTTCGCTTTGCCTGTGGCCAGACCCGCCTCCGCTTGGGGAAGGTAACAGCGAAGTGGACAGGATCTCTATTGCAGCCACGTCATTTCGCGGCGTCGATCCGGATGAACTTGCAGCCGTCCTGTCCACGCCTGCTTCTCCAATCAAAGTCAACAGGCTGAGTGGTGAAGCACTTTCGTTTGACTGCGAGTTCTATTCCACCGGGGTTATATCCTTCGGCAGCTGCGCCTATGAAGGCGAAATGGAATGCAGGCGGCAGGCGCCGAGCGACAAGCTGCTGATCTTCCTGCCGACACGAGGAGCTGCCCTGTTCGAGCCCGGCGGCAGGGAAATCTGGTCGCGGCCGGGACAGGGAACGATCGTCGATGGAGCGCGCAGTGAAGGCGTTCGGCTATATGGCCCGCGCCGGCACCTCACCTTGTTCATCGACCAGCGCAAGATTGCCAATCACCTGATCAGCATTCTGGAGCGGACCATCAGCGGCAATATCGAGTTCTACCCGCATATGGATCTCAGCGCCGGGCCGGGGCTGGCTTTGGCACAACTTGTCGAAACCACCTGCGAGGGGCTGCGGGGCGATGCCCCTTTGCGGCAATCGCCGCTGGCTCTCGCGTCGCTCGGCGATGCGGTGACCCATCTCATACTGGAAGCCGTTCCGCATCGCTACTCGGACCAGCTTGCCAGTACGGCGCCGCTGCCGGCGCCGAGGCATGTGAAATGGGCGATCGATTTCATGCATGCCCATATCGCGGAGCCGATTACCCTGGCGGATATCGCCGCGGCGGCGAAGGTCAGCGTCCGCACGCTGCAGCAGGGATTCCGGCAGTTCCGCATGACCACCCCCATGGCCTATCTGCACGAAATGCGGCTGACCGCCGCCCACCAGGATCTCATCAACACCCATGAGACCCATAGCGTCGCCGATATCGCCTTGAAATGGGGCTTCACCCATCTTGGCCGCTTCGCAGCCGACTACAAGAAGCGCTTCGGCGTCCTGCCTTCGCAAACGATGCGAGGCGGAAAGCGCTGAGGGCAGGCGGCAAAGGCAGGGCCGGCTCTGACGCAACGCCGCTACCATCCTGTCGAGCCGCAGGAGAGCCGCCCGACAACAGCCTGTTACCATGGGAACGCCGAATTACGGCAGAGCTGTCGATAAAAGGAGCGGCGCAACTGGACGCGCCAGCATCCGAACGAAGAACCTGCCGATGACGCCTAAACGTTTTGCCGAATGTCTCGCCAGTTTGCGATGGACGACGATCGACCTGACATCCGCACTCCAATGCCAGCTCGCCTGGATCGAGGCGATGGAAAGCGGACAGGCCGAAATCCCGGAAGACCTGGCCTGCTGGCTGGAAAGCCTTGCGAAATTCCATGAGGCGGCGGGCATTCCAATCCGCTATCGCGACCTTGCGCAGTTTTGACGGGATGTCTGCGGCTTCCGTCCGGTCCGCCAGGTTCAGGCAATCCGCGCGCCGCTCGCATCGAAATACCGCCTGCGCTCGCGCGGCGCTGTCAGCCATACTGTCGATCCCGACGGAATGTCGTCGCTCTCCCGCAACTCCACAACGACATTCTGTCCGTCGCCGAGCCTGCAATAGACATAGCGCGTGCCACCAAGATATTCGGTGAATTCCACGGTCGCCTGCACGGCATCCGGTCCGCTGGCGACGATCCTAATATGTTCGGGCCGCATGCCGAAGACGATCCTATCGCCGGGTCGAAGTCCATCCAGGCGCGCGTCCATCTCGCAGGCGGCGAGCCGCATCTTTCCCGGGCCTCGCCATTCCGCGTCGAGCAGGTTCATGCGCGGCGAGCCGATGAAGCCGGCGACGAAGGTGTTGAGGGGATTCTCGTAGACATCGCGCGGCGCCCCCGTCTGCTCGATCCTGCCGTCCCGCAGGATGACGATCTGATCGGCAAGCGTCATCGCCTCGGTCTGATCATGCGTCACATAGATCATCGTGTTGCCGAGTTCGCGGTGCAGCCGCGCGATCTCCACACGCATCGAGACGCGCAGCTCGGCATCGAGATTGGAGAGCGGCTCGTCGAACAGGAAGACGTCCGGCTTGCGCACGATCGCCCGGCCGATCGCCACGCGCTGGCGCTGGCCGCCCGACAATTGTCCCGGCCGCCGGTCGAGCAGATGGTCGATCTTGAGGATCCCGGCCGCTTGCCCGACGCGCCGCTCTATTTCGGTACGCTCGGTACGGGCCATCTTCAGTCCGAATGCGAGATTGTCTCGCACACTCATATGCGGATAAAGCGCATAGGACTGAAAGACCATGGCAATGCCGCGCTCGGACGGATCGAGATCCGTCACGTCGCGACCCTTGATGGCGATTTCCCCGTCGGTCACCTCCTCGAGCCCGGCGATCATCCGCAACAGCGTCGATTTCCCGCAACCCGACGGGCCGACGAAGACGACGAAGTCTCCGTCCCTGATCGTCAGATCAATACCATGGACGACCTGCAGCGCACCGAAGCTCTTGCGCACGTCGCTGAGTGCCACACCGATCCTATCTCGTTCGGTCATCTAGGCGCCACGCTTCTCGGCTTGCAGCCAGACGAGCATTTCGCCGGGCGCGCGGTTGTCCCAGAGGTGGTAAGGCACCAGGCGCAGATTTGCCTGGTGCCTGGTCGGCGGTGTGGCGCGATACAGCGCCTTGCCCCAGTCCGTCGGGTCCTCGCGCTCGACCGGCAACTCCACGGCGATCGCATCTTCGAGGTCTTTCATGATCGACGTCTTCGTTTCAGGAAGGTCCTTCGGCACGACGATGGCACTGAGATTGCCGCCATTGTCGATCTCCTCGGCGCAATAGACCAGTGGCCCGCGCATCAGCGCGACACGGCCGGCATCCTGCCGAACTTTCGGATTGGCGTATTGCGGCCGAAGGGTCAGCGGCAGGTCGAGCGAAACCTCGTCGCCATCGGTCCACGTTCGCTCGATGCGGGCATAGCCGTCCAGCATCACGGCATCGAGATCGATGCGGCCGCCATTGACCGAAAGGCTGGCGCCATCCGCCCATTCCGGAATGCGCAAAGACAAGGCGAATTGCCGCGGCTGCTTGAGTTCGAGCCGGATCGAGACCTTACCGTCCCAGGGATAATTGGTGACTTGCCGCAACGTGACGCCAGAGCCGCCCAGTTCCAGCCGCGCGGTACTTTCCCCATAGAGATGAACGGCGATCTCGTCGGCCGCGACGCCATACATATAGGCACCCACCGAGGCGACGAGCCGGGCGATATTGGGCGGGCAGCAGGGGCAATTGTGCCACTTCCAACGATGATGCTTGCCGGTGCTTTCCAGCGGATTGTCATAGAAGAAGGTCTTGCCGTCCAGTGAAAGACCGGTCAGCGCGCCGTTGTAGAGCGCCTGTTCCATGATGTCGGCGAAGCGCCGGTTCGGGCCGCGCCCTAGCATACGGCTTGCCCAGAAGACCAGCGCGACCGAGGCGCAGGTCTCGGCATAGGCCGTGTCGTTCGGCAGGTCGTAATAGTCGGTGAAGCCTTCGTTCTTCGCCGACGGGCCGATCCCGCCCGTTACATACATCTGCTTGGTCGTCAGATCGTCCCACAATGTCTCGAGTGCTGTTGTGAGCGTGTCGTCCTTGTACTCCGTGGCGAGATCGGCCATGCCGGAATACATATACATGGCGCGAACCGCATGGCCGACGACCTTCTTCTGCCGGCGCGCGGGCTCGTGGGACTGGCTGTATTCGTAGGTCTTTTGGATATAGTCCTTGGGCGAACGGCCGTCGCGGATCGCCTCCTCCGTGAAGAAGTGCGGCTCCTGGCCGCGCTCATCGATGAAGAACTTCGAAAGCTCGAGATACTTCTTCTCGCCGGTGACGCGCGCCAGCTTGACAAGCGCAAGCTCGACTTCCTGATGGCCGCAATAGCCGGCGATCTGCCCCTCGCCATGGCCGAATTTGCCGATCATGTAGTCGGCAAAGCGGCACATGATGTCGAGCAGCTTGCGCTTGCCGGTCGCCTGGAAATAGGCGACCGCCGCTTCGATGAGATGACCGGCACAATAGAGCTCGTGATGGTCGCGCAGGTTCGTCCAGCGCCGCTCCGGCTGCACGCGCTGGAACCAGGAATTCAGATAGCCGTCCTTGTCCTGCAGTCGCTCATACATGTCGATGATCTCATCGGCTCTGGACTCCAGTTGCGGATTGGGCTTGCGGTAGAGCGAATAGGCAATGGTTTCGATCGACTTCGCCAGATCGCTGTCCCAGAACATCTGGGTCGTTCCGCCCCACGGCTGGATGGGGATGATGATCCCCGGTCCCGGGCGCCTCACGTCGAGCGCCTGCAACATCCCCGCCTCGACGCAACGGTCGAGCAGGATCTCGGCCGTGGCGTTGCAGACAGCGTCCTGCCACTTGCCCCAAAATCCCCCGACTTGCACATCCGGAACGGCCACGGGCCTGAACTGACGGTCCTTCTTGCTCATGATATCCCTTTCACTCGTCATTTGACCGCGCCGGCCATCAGCCCGCGCATGTAGTAGCGTTGCAACAGCAGGAAGACGATGAGACACGGCACCACCATGACGGCAACGCCGGCCTGGACTGCACCCCAGTTGATCGCTCCGAGGCGACCGGCGCGGACGGCCGTCATCAGCACCGGTAGCGTATAATTGTCATTGCTGGAGAGCAGCACGAGGGCCGCGAAGAACTCGTTCCAGGCATTGAGAAAGGCAAAGATCGACACCGTCGCGACGCCGGGCATGACAAGCGGCAACAGCACCCGCACCAGCAGCTTCAGGTCGCGCGCGCCGTCGATGCGGGCCGCCTCCTCGATCTCTTTCGGCACCGCATCGAAGGCGTTGCGCATCATGAAGACCGAGAACGGCAGTTGCAGCGTCACATAGACGAGCATCAGGCCGAACAGCGAATTGTTGAGTCCGAGCCGCGCCAGGATGATGAAAAGCGGCGTCAGGATCGACTGGAACGGGATCATCAGCGTCGCGATGATCAGGACGAAAAGCGCATTCTTCAAAGGAAAGCGGTAGCGGGAGAAGCCATAGCCGGCAAGCACGCTGATCGCGACGGTCAAGACCACCGTTCCAAGCGACACCACCAGCGAGTTCATCGTGTGCTGCCAGACGCCAGAGCCGAAGCCGTCGAGGATGCGATAAGCATCGAAGCTGATACCCGACAGCGGCCATGGCGGCAGCGGCGGCAGACCGGATTCGCTGTTCGGCCGGAACGATGCCAGGAAGCCGATGCCGAAAGGAGCCAGGAAGAAGAACGCCGTACCGATGCCGATCCCGTGATAGGCGACCCGGTCGCGCAGCGCCTTGCGGGCGCGGATTTCCCGGCGCGTCCTCATGGCCTCTCATCCCCCACCTTGAGCAGCCAGAGCTGGAAAATGCTGATGGTGACGAGAATGGCGAGGAGCGCGATCGACAGCGCCGCGCCATAGCCGAGATTGAAGGACACGAAGGACTGGTTGAAGATGTAGTAGACGACCGAGATCATGCGGTTCTGCGGGCCGCCGCTGGTCATGATATAGAACTGGTCGAAGGCGAGGATGGAGCCGGTGACCGACAGGATCAGCGCCAGCGCCATGGTCCGACGCATCAGCGGCAGCGTCAGGTAACGGAAGCGCTGCCACCGCCTCGCGCCGTCGATACGGGCCGCCTCCGTCAGCTCCGCCGGAATCGCCTGCAGCCCGGTGAGCAGGATGATCATAGTGAAGCCGGCGATCTTCCAGACGACCATGACGATGATGGTCAGGAATGCCGTATCGAAATCGGCCAGCAGATTGATGCGGCCACCGGTTAACCCGAGCCGCTGAATGAGCGGGGCGAAGAGGCCGCTGTCGACATTGGCAAGCCACACCCACAGCAGCGAGGCCGAGGCGAGCCCGACGACGACCGGCAGGAAGATGATCGTTCGATAGGCGGAAACCAGCGGCCGCGGCTTCTCGACGAACATCGCCAGCGGAAAGGCGACGGCGAAGATCGCGATGGTGACGATGATCGTATAGTGCGCCGTAAAGCCGAGCGCCGCCATGAAGCGCGCGTCGCTCACCATGCGGACATAGTTGCCGAAACCGATCCAGGCCGGCTTCCCGAGCAGCGGCCACTTGTGCAGGCTCATCCAGACGGTGAAGACCACCGGCAGGACAAAGAACACTGTCACCAGCGCCATCGCGGGTGCGATGTAGAGGAGGCCGCGCCAGCCGGACCGCTTCCTCTTGCGGTGATGCAGCGACGGAAATGCGATGCCCGACATCGTCATGCGTGTTTCTTCGATCCAGGTGCGGGTGCTGGAAAGGCAAAATTGCCCTCCCAGCGGTACGGGACTTATTGTCCGGCGTCGATGATCGACTGCATCTCGGATTGCGCATTCGAGAAGGCGCCGTCGACGTCGTCGCCATAGATCGCCGCATTGATGAAGGTTGCCCACGGGCCGTTCGATGAGTTGATCAGGTCGTTGAACTGCAGCGTGTAGGGCGTCTTTGCGACTGCGATCGCCTCGATGCCGACCTTGAGGCGCGGATCGAGCCCTTCGAGAACCTCACCGGCAATATCGCCGCGGGTCGGCAGGCTGCCGTATTTCGCCATGATTTTCTGGCCCTCCATCGAATAGGTATATTCGAGGAATTTCTTGACCGCTTCCAGCTTCGGCGTGCCCTTGGTGACGACGAAGTTGTCGCCGCCGGCAAAGGAAGACGGCTTGCCGTCGACGCCCGGGATCAGCGTGACGCCGAAGTCGATCTCCGGATGCTGGGTGACCAGCGTGCCGATGGCGAAGGCACCGATGCTCTGCTGGCCGATCTTGCCGTTCGTGAAGGTCAGGAAATTGACGCCGTTGTCGCTGGCGGAACCGGCGGGGACCGTGTCCTTGGCGACGAGGTTGCGATAAATGTCGACGGCCTTGCGCATTTCAGGCGTGTCGAGTGTCGCCTTTTTGCTGTCGGTCGAGAGGATGTCGGCGCCCGCCCCCCAGACGAGCGGCGTGAAGGTGAAGATCATGCAGCCGCCGCAGCCGCCTCCGGAGAAGTAGAAGCCATAGGTGTCGCCGCCGAGCGCGCGGATCTTCTCGGCATTGGCGGTGATCTCCTCCCAGGTTTTCGGCGCCTTTTCCGGATCGAGGCCTGCCTTGCGGTAGAGCTCCTTGTTCCAGGCGAAGATCGAGGTCTCGACCGAAAGCGGAAGGCCGTAGATCTTGTTCTCATAGGTGCCGAGCTTGACATGCGACGGCGACAGCGAATTGAAATAAGGAAGCGATTTCGCCCATTCGCTGAGGTCCTCGAGCTGCCCGGCGGCCGCAAAAGCCGGCGTATAGATGAGGTCGAGCGACAGCGCATCCGGCGCCTCGCCGCCGGCGATGGCGGTGGCATATTTCTGCACAAGTTCGGAAAAGGGAACTTCGGTGAGTTCCACCTTGTCCTCACCGGCAGCATTATAGGCCTTGACGACTTCCTTGAAGGAGTCGCCGATACCAGAGCGCACCCACATGCTGATCGTTTCGGCGGAAGCAACGGAGAGCCCCAGCCCGTAGGCAAGCGTCGTTGCGGCAAGTAATCTCTTCAACACTTTCCATTCCTCCTCTTGACCGGAGTCGCCTCAATGCAGGCCCCCTCCTCCTCGCTCAGTCGCACTCGGCCGGCGAGGCCTAACCAGGCGCGCTCATTCAGTTGGTCTGGGCGCCACCACAGGATTGCCGGACGACCAGCTTGCAGGGCAGCTTGCGCAAGCCCGGCTCGGCCGGGCGTCCTTCGGCAAGTGCAAGCACCATCAACCCGGCCTCCCTGCCGAGTTCCTTCAAGTTCATGTCGATTGTCGTCAGCGGCGGTCGGGTCTGTTCGGCCAGGATTTCCCAATTGTCGAAGCCGATGACGGAAACCTCCTCCGGCACCCGGACGCCACGCTCCCGAAGCGCATCGATGACGCCGCGGGCGATCTGGTCGTTGCCGCAGAAGATGCCGTCCGGCAGCACGCCGCCGGCACCCCACAGATCGGCAATCGCCTGGTGCCCCCAACTCTCCGACCAGACGCCATAGCGCACCGAGCCAGCCTCGCCCGCCTCGTTTATGAAGGCGGAGGCGCGCTCGCGTACGGAAACGAAATCCTCGGGGCCGGTGATATGCACCAGCCTGCGGCGACCGAGCTTCTTGAGCCAGGCCGTGGCGAGCGTCGCCCCCTGCGCGTCGTCGGCCGTGAATGTGACACTTTCCGGCGCTCCGGCGGTGAAGGCATAGATAACGGGCACCGGCAGGCCAGCGAGATCGACCGGGAGAGACCTGTCGATCCGCTTGCCTGTCGCGATGATGCCGTCCACCTGCTTGTCCAGCATGGCGTCGACATGGACCTTGCCGAGGACCGGATCGTCCTCGATGGCGCAGAGGAAGACCGAGACGCCGTGATCGACCAACGCCTCCGAAACGCCGGCCATGACCGGCAGGGTGAAGCGGCCATAGGTGTCGTTGGTCAGAAGCCCGATGGTGAACGACCGGCTCGAGAGCAGCCCCCGCGCCAATGCGTTCGGCCGGAAGCCTATTTCAGCGGCCATCCGCTTGATCCGCGCCCGCGTCTCGGCGGCCATGCGGCCATTGTCGTTCAGCGCCTTCGACACCGTCGAGACACTGACCCCGGCCACCCGCGCCAGATCGTGAATGGTCACGCGTCCGCCTCTGGCCCGCTGCGTCGTCAAATCAGCCTCCGCCTTAGATATAAAGGTGAGAAAACCTTTTCGCACGACAGATGTCAACGTGAGAAAACGTTTTCTCACTGCCGGCGTTTCTGGACATCTTCGAAGGTCGGAACGCAACACCAGCCGTGCCGCTTGGTCCGTTGCCGCCGACGTGCTCGAAAATTTTCGCGCCACGGCCGATCGAGACGCGCGAATTGAGCGCCGATCCTCCCTTGCACGCAAAGCGGCATCTGCAATCTGGCGGCTCAGGTCTTTCCTTCCGCTTCGGCTCCCATAGGTAAAGATTTGTAAGCAACGCAACGGGAGCGGAAATACATGTCCTTACTGATCAGTGTGCTTGTGACCTTCCTCGTCGTCATCCTGGTGCTCTACCTCGTTAACCGGTTGCCGCTGGACGGACGAACCAAGCAAATCGTCCAAGTGATCGTGATCATCATCGGCGTCCTGTCGCTGCTGCGGTATCTCGCGGTTTTCTAATGCAGCCGCGCCAATTGGCAGCAATGCCGATGCAGCCGTTCGTCAACGGCTCTCGCGTCGGGGAAAACAGGCAGTCGGGTTGCGAATCACCCCGTTCAAGGGTGATTATGGGCCGTGTTCACTGATCTCTGATTGCATAGCAGACTGGCCGCTCCAATAATCGAGTCGAGACCATCAACCCAGGATGGGTCTCCAGTATCGGAGGAATTCTTCAATGAACAGAAACGTGATCATCGGTATCATAGTGGTCGCGATCGTCATCCTCGCGGTAATCTTTCTGATGCCGGGTGGCACCGAACAGACCGCCGAGACGCCCCCGGCACCGGCCCCGACAGAACCGGCTCCCGCACCCGCGGCACCCGAACCCGCTCCCGCGCCGGCACCCGAACCCGCACCGACGACGCCGGCACCGGCGACACCAGAACCGACGACCCCGGCGCCCACCACGCCCGCGCCCGCTACGCCGCAATAGCGCTTCGGGCTATCGCGTAGGGAAGACCTCGCGCCCCCTGCCGGGCGCGAGTGTCTGAGACTGTCGCTCAGCAGTCCATCAGTCCGTCAAGGCGTGGATGCCGAGCATGTGGACGGCTTCCACCGCCGCCTCGGCTTTCGTGGGCGCCTCTCTTTCGACAGGGTAGTCTTCGATGCTGCCGCCCCGTCCCCATCGCGCGGCAAGACTCATCAGTTCTTCCTGCTCCTTCCGGAGCCGATGCCAGGCGAGAATATCGTCGGCATGGGCGGCATTCAGCCGCGGATCGTAGAAGCGGGTGATTTCTTCGCCGGCATCCCTGCGGGCGGCCTCCAACCGCTGCTTCAACGCGCTCGCCTCGTCCTTCAATTGGAAATAGCGGCGCATGACGGCAATCAGCGCAAGATCGTTCGGGCTGGCGTTCAACAGCGTTCCTCCGCGTCGTTTCCTGATAACCAAGCCTCCGGGAAGCGCGCCCGGCGTGCTCGGCCTTCCCCCGAAACTGTGACCCTTTTCCGGCAAAGAAAGGCATGAAGCGAAATTTCGCGCACGGCACTTCGATGGATGGCGGAGGACATCCGCGTCGCTCCGGCTGACCCGAAATGAGGAGGCAGCGCCGGCTTGCTCCACCTTTCGGCCTGTGCTGTAGAAGGGGCGCGCCGCTGCCGCATAATGGCTGCGGCGCTGCAGGCAATCAACCAAAACGGAACGGCCCGGCATGGGATTGCCGGGCCGTCCATCTCAAAAGTGGCGTTCGGAACTAGGCTCGAAGCCGCCCGTCCGGCTCGCCCGCCAAAGCCTCGCCTTGCGCCTGGCGTCTGTTGTGGCGAATCGACGACCAGAGCGAAAGGCCGATCAGGCCAGCGCCGCCAAGGCCGGTGATGACCTCGGGGATATGGATGAGGGTCTGGAAGTACATCACCACGGAGAGGATCAGGATCGCGTAGAAAGCGCCGTGTTCCAGATAGCGATATTCGCTGAGCGTTCCCTTTTCGACCAGCATCACCGTCATCGAGCGGACATACATGGCACCGATGCCGAGGCCGATGGCGATGATGAACAGGTTCTGTGTCAGGGCGAAGGCGCCGATGACGCCGTCAAAAGAGAAGCTCGCATCGAGCACTTCCAGATAGAGGAAGGCACCGAAGCCGCCGCGGGCGGCGGCGCTCATCGTCTGCTCCGTGGCATCCAGAAGGCCACCGACGATCTCGACGACGAGGAATGTCAGCAGGCCGTAGACCGCCGCATGCACGAAGGCGATCGCCTCTTCCCCCTCGAGCAAGGTCGAGAAACCGAGAATGAGGGCGAGCACGAAGGCGATCTCGATGCCCCTGATGGTCGCGAAGCGGGCCATCTTGCGCTCGATCCAGGCGATCCAGTGGACGTCCTTCTCATGGTCGAAGAAGTAGTTGAGGCCGACCATCATCAGGAACGTTCCGCCGAAAGCGGCGATCGGCAGATGCGCCTCATGCATGATGCGGGCATATTCCTCCGGCCGGGCCGCTGCGAGGATGACCGCGTCGATCGGCCCGATATTCGCCGCGATCACCACGATCAACAGCGGAAAGACGATGCGCATGCCGAAGACAGCGATGAGGATGCCCCAGGTGAGGAACCGCTGCTGCCAGACGGGTGTCATGTCCTTGAGCTTGTTGGCGTTGACGATCGCATTGTCGAAAGAGAGAGAGATTTCGAGAACAGCGAGGACGGTACAGACGAAGAAGACCGTCAGCATGCCGCTGAGCGTACCGGTCGATTGCCAACCGACCCAGGCGCCGAGAACCAGACCGGCGGCCGTGGTGAGAAAGGCCCACTTGAAATAGTTAAGTGCGGCCGACTGCGAGTGAGACTGTGTCATTGGCGACCCTCCCCTGCCCGCGACTTCGTCGCGTTTGCAACCGGGAGGTTGTTGGATAGAAAAGAACGCACGGCCGAACGGCCACATGCGTGGAGCATGAGTGGAGTTTTCATGGTAGCGTTATCCGCCGGCTGATTTGCTGGCGGTACCGACATCACGAGAGCGCCGTAATAACTCTCGCCAGAGGGGCCCGGCACCAATGTTCCTCCCGCGATCCGATGTCTGAGAGCGGGAGCGTTTCTTTACTTAGCGACATCGAGCTTGGCGTCAAGACGCAAGAGGCAGCAACCATCGGGTTCCCTGCGGCTTTCACACGCGCCGCTGTTGCGGCGACATCGCCGCCGCCAGGGAACCAAAGACCGGCTCCACCAGTTTGATTTCCATCGGCAAACCAGCGGGCGAGGCAAAGCGTCATGCACTGTTTCTGGTGGGACAAGACCGTCGAATTGGAGCTCGGCGGAACGGGTGGTTATCGGGCCGTGAAGAGTACGCGGGAGGCTGTCGAATGCCTGTCGTCGCGTTGGCCGCAAAACCACGGCCGGGCGCTGGCGGCCGCCAAGCGGACCTGTCTCCAAGCACTGGACGGCAAGATCGCGACCGAGAAAGCCCGCAAGGCCTTCATCAAGGCGGCGGAGGAAGCGCACATATCGATTCGCAGTCAATAGTGGCGCATATTCTGATGTAGTCGAAGCCCGCCTTCGCGAGAGCGCCGACACGCAGGGGGGCGAAAGGAGCGGCCATGATCGAGATCCCCTGGGAAAAACCCGTCAGCCTGAACATGCTGGACGGCAAGTGCCGCACCGTCGTTGGGCCGCTCGACGCAATAAAGTGTCTGCAAAGCGAGTGGCCGGTCCGCCACGGCGCCTATTACGGCTGCGCGGTGCGCACCTGCAATGCGGCGCTGAAGCATCGCAAAAGACCGGAGGAAGCTCGCGCCGCTTTCCTCGCCGCTTCCCGCGAAGCCTTCCTGACGATCGCCGCGCGCGCCGGCGTGGACCTCGCCGGCGATCCACATCGGCGGCTGGAGTGACCTGACCCGTCTTCATCCGCACCTCAAGGCGTTGCCAGCTTCCGACGGCGACATCGACCTCCGGGAACTCTTTTTTGGTTTCGGGCATTTACCGCGAGCCGACGAGAAGCGGATTTCCGCTTCCGGATTGGCCGGCTGCGGCCGGGACAATTCCGTGATTATCGCAATGAAAGGAACGGTCTCTCGGATGGCGAGCAACTTCAGCAGATTTTCAACAGCCGTCGCGGAATATTCCGGCAGGCCGGTCACCTTTGTGGTCGCAGTTGCAACGGTCGCGCTTTGGGGTCTCACCGGACCGCTTTTCGATTTCTCCGAGACATGGCAACTGATTATCAACACCGGGACGACGATCGTGACCTTTTTGATGGTCTTCGTTCTCCAGAATTCGCAGAATCGCGATGGCACGGCGCTCCAAGCGAAACTGGATGAGCTCATCCTGACGAGCGAGGCCGAGAACCGTTTCATCGGAATTGAAAAACTCGATGACGGGGAACTGAAGCGTCTTAGCGAACTCTTGAAGGAGCATGCGGCGAGCGAGGGCGATCAGGCGCTGCATCGGAAGATCACTAAGGCCGCCGACCGAAAGCCGAAGCGCGCCGGGATCCGATAGTCCGCGCCCTCGCCGGGTGGAACTAAAAACAACGCAGGGCCGTTTGCCTGCAGGCACAGAGGAAGCGCGAGTCAGAATTTGCCCGGTTGATGAGGTCTTCATCCCAACCCGGCTCGGAACCGCGACAAGGAGGATGAGCATATGCACGTTGTCGGCACACAGGTTATCCCGGAACAGGGCGGAAGGGCCGGTTTCACCGTTGAGTTCGTCGGAGAGGGCGGCGAGATCGTCTCCGTCTCCCTGCGCAACGACGCCGCCCGCAGCCTCAACCGCATGAATGCAGTGGAGCGCGCCAAAGAGGTGATGATGGAACTCGCCAACACCGCGACCGATGTCCTCGAGAATGGCGAAGGCCAAGCGGACCAGGCGAACATGCGCCGCAGTGCGCGTCACAACAAGGATACCGACGAGATGGAACGGCAACTCGACGAGGGGCTCGAGGACAGCTTCCCGGCGAGCGACCCCGTCTCGGTGACGGTTTCAACGATTCCGACAGACCGCGCGAAAAAGCACTAGCCATGGGCGGCGTCTCCTCTGTCGCGCTCGTCACCGGCGCGGGATCTGGCATCGGCAGGGCCACGGCACGTGCGCTCGCCAGGAGAGGCACCAGGGTCGGCGTGCTCGGGCGCACACGGCCCGAGCTTGAGGAGGTCGCCGGAGAAATCGGCACCGAGGGCGGACAGGCGTTGGTCCTCGAGGCAGACGTCTCCGAGGAAGCACCGATGCGCGAGGCGGTGGACAAGCTCGTGTCCGACTTCGGCGGGCTCGACATCGTCGTCGCGAATGCCGGCATCAACGGCGTCTGGGCGCCAATCGACGATCTCAAGCCCTTCGAATGGGACGAAACGATCGCCGTCAACCTGCGGGGCACCTTTCTCACTCTGCACACGACAGTCCCCCATCTGAAACGAAGCGGTGGTGGCGCCATCGTCGTCGTCTCGTCGATCAACGGTACGCGAACCTTTACCACACCGGGCGCAACGGCCTATACGGCCACCAAGGCTGCCCAGGTCGCCATGGTCCAGCAACTTGCACTCGAACTGGCGAGGCACCAGATCCGGGTCAACGCCGTCTGCCCGGGCGAGATCGACACCAGCATTGCCGAGAATACGAGCTTGCGCCACGAGCAGGAAACGGCGATCGCGGTCGAGTGGCCGGAGGGACAGGTTCCGATCACCGGCGGCAGGCCCGGGCGCAGCGAAGACGTCGCCGAACTCATCCGCTTCCTGGTCTCCGATGAGGCACGGCACATCACCGGCAGTCCCGTCTGGGTCGACGGCGGACAGGGGCTGCTGCGCTGACTGATCCCCGCTTCGGTGACGGAAAAAGCCCCGCCGGGCGGCGGGGCCCATTATTCGCATCAGCACTATGGAAAAGCGCGGATCCGTAAGGGGCTTGCGGAGAGGGAACTGTTCCGCGCATTCCGATTGGAAAACCGGAACCGCTCCGATTTGTTCCCGGCGAGCGGAAATAATCTGTCCTCCTCGGCTGAGGGGCTGCCTTCGGGGACCGGACGAGGAAATCATTAACTATCTTGCCGATAGAGCTTCCCCTAAGGCGAGTGCAGGGTGATTCGATGGAAGCCGAAGTGAACGAGCGGACGAGCATGTTGAAGGCCGGCGGGATTGTCGCATTTCCTCTCGAGGCGCGTAGCGGGGACGTCGATCGTTGCGCCCGGGAACTTGACCGGGTACACGGAAACGCCGCTCTGCAATATTGGAAAATGGAATGCCGCAAGCTTGCGGATGAGCTTTCCCAGCTTGGCCTCAGGGAAGACGAAATCCGCGGCCAAGTGCTCGCCTTCCAGGCCGAAGTTCAGGCCGCCATAGCGCGCCGCTACGAGCCGCCTGCCGCCGGAAAGAACCGATCCGACAGCAGGACATGAGCAGTCGCCGATCCGGCGCTCTCACTCTGTCCAGCTATGGACGGTGAACCGGGCTTCCTCGGCCGCTTTGATGAAGGCGCCGCGAGCAATATCCGGCTCGTCCTGTCCGTCGATCACCCGATCGCAGGCGGCGAGCGCCTCGCTCCTCGCAGTCCCCTCTCCGTCCGCCAATGGCCAATGATTCTTTAGGCAAAGCAATGCGTCACGCGTGCTCTGAACCCGAAGCACGCGGTTCTCTCCTTCGAGTATCACCGCTTCGCTCCACAGGCGGTCCTGCGTCAGGCCGGGCATGGCGTCATTCCTTCAAGCTGCTGTCTTTCCGGTTCGTGGCGGGACATGCCGTCCAGCACGAGGCCGCCGAGTTCCGGGTTAACGCGAATGATGTCTGCGAGCGCGATGATGCCGGCGGCGTGACGCTTTTCGTCGACGACGACGAGCTGCCGAATCCTCAGATCGTGCATCTTCTGGGCCGCGAGCAGGATGCTGTCTCCTTCCTCGCAGGATTCGGCCGCCACCGTCATGAACTCGAACACGGCCGTCGATGTCGACAATCCCTGGGCGACGACCGAGATCAGGATGTCGCGATCGGTGACGATTCCGAGGATCGTACCCACCCCCGGAACTTCGACCGGCAATGCGCCCACTCCGGTCTCCTTCATCAGCCGGGCGACGGACTGCGCCGTATCCGTCGGTGAAACGGTGTAAACCTGGCGTGACATCACATCGCGGACGCGCGACGCCTTATCCATAAGGGCCTTTTCCTCAGGGCCGGCCATCTACAAGGCTCCTGCCATTGACGGAGGCCGGCACCGCGATTTCCTCATCCGGCGATTTCTTGAGCGGCAGGTCGACCTGATGCGGCACGGCCACTTGCGGTTGCCATGCGTTCCGTTGCGCCTTCTTGCTGTGATTTGGATTTTCCGGCGGCCGGGCGACCCTCGGACGCATTTTCTTCACTCGCTGTCGCACGATTCAATCCCTTCTGTTGACGTGGACCTCCGCGCAAACGCGCGGACTTTCGGTTAACGCGCCAACAGAGAGTGCGGTTCCCTACAAATTTTCTCGGCTTTGCTGTTTAACCGCGTCGCGGTGAATCCGGATCGAGCGCGGCGCGCATCGTGGCGGCCCGAAGAATGGCGGTGATCTCCTCCGTCATTGCATTTTGCCTCGCGAAGGCCTCCGAGGGGACGATTCCGGGATCTTCCTCATGATCCTGGACAACCCGGACCTCGTCGAGGACACGGTTGATCTCCGGCCAAACATCCTCGTGGCGCGCCAGCGCCGAAAGGATGGCAATTAGGATTTCCCGGTGGGCTGCCAGCTGAAATTCAACATCCTGCATGGTCGCCTCACAGACCAGAAGTGCGGCATGGAAGAAGTCCGCCATGCCGCAATTTGAATTATTACTGAACGACCTCCACGACCGCGCGGGTCTTGGGATTTATGATCACCCGCTTTTCGTTCACGATCGCATAGGCAAAGTCCGGCTGATCAGGAATGGTATGGATCTCCACCGTCTCCGGCAGGGGCTGTCCCACGACGATCTCCCCCTCAAAGGCCACGGATGGCGTCTTTTGCTCCATGACATAGGTCCTGACCTCACCTGGCAGCACGACAGTCGTTTGGGCAATCGCTGATGCCGGGAGGATCAGGGCGGCACAAATCAAGGCAAACTTCTTCATGATTTTCTCCTTTCTAGGACCCACCTAACCGAGTGCGACAGCATTTGGTTCCCGCAAACCGTTTGGCCCCTCCTGGCGAACATCTTTATCGTGCCAAGCAGAAATACTCGGATTCTGGCCCGACCTGGAGAGACGGGGGCGATCGATGCGAGCACCGGCGAATGAGCGATTTCGACGCTGCTCCCGTACCAAACGCCGCGAATTGTCCGGCTCTCCAGGAACCAAAACCGCAGACAGGCATTTTCCTTCGCGTCACCAAAAAAGTACTCAGGTCCAGAAGGGCGATATTTGATATGCCTGCCACCGCCGGTCACGCGTCGCAGCCCTCACCGCACATTGAAGAGCAGGTCGTGGACCTGATCCCGGCGTTGCGGGCCTTTGCGCGGACTTTTACGTCGGCGTCCTTCGAGGCCGACGATCTCGTCCAGGAAACGCTGCTTCGCGCCCTGCGCAGCATCGATCAGTTCGCACCGGGCACGAGCCTCAAATCTTGGCTGTTCACGATCATGCGCAATGCGTTCCGCACGCAGTACAAGATTCGCACGCGTGAAGGCCCGGGAAGCACGAACTGCGCGGAGTTGCCGATCCCAATGGCTCCTTCCCAGGAGTGGTCGGTGCTCAATGGCGAGCTGCGGACCGCCTTGGGGTGTCTTTCTCCCGAGCATCGCGAAGTGCTGGTGCTCGTTGCGGGTTTTGGCATGAGCTATAAAGAGGCAGCCGATATCTGCGACTGTGCGATCGGAACGATCAAGAGCCGACTAAGCCGCGCGCGCGATGAGTTGACCGTGCAGATGCACGGAAACCCCCTGAACTAGATAATGCACCCCCGGCCCGTCACTTCTTGCGGGCGTTGAGCGCCTCCTGCAACCGCTGTGCCAGTTCAAGCAGACGTTGCGGCACCGGTTCCTTTTCGATCTTGCCCAACAGAAATGCGATCCGCTCCTCGACGGCCATGTCTGCGTCCGCGTCCGTACGGGCCTTTGGTTCGCTCATTCGTCCGTCCTTCTTACCGGGGTGCCGAACCTAAAATATGGTCCCCGGTTCCTGGTGTAAATCACCAAAACGAAGCCGACACGAAAACCTTATCCCCTTGAATTGGAACAACTTTGCCGCAAGCGGCGCAGCCGGATCGTCACCGGCCGAAGGTTGACGGCGCCAGAAGTGTGGCGGCAGATCGGCCTCCAGGGTGCGCTCTCAGGACTTCGACACGTGTTCCTTCTTGCCCTTGCGCTTGGTCGACGCCATCTCCTCTAGCTCCTTTTCGCTCATGGAGTCGGCCATGCCCTTGGACGCCCCCTTGAGCTCGCTCTTTTTCATGTCGCCGCGCTTGGCGGCGAGCGCGGCACCGGCCGCCTTCTGCTGAGCCTTCGATTTTGCTGGCATTTCTCTTCCTCCGCTCACGCGAACCGAGAGGCCCGAAAGCCTGGCGATCACGCATCATTCGGCTCCGGGCCGTCGGCCATGTCGAGGCCCTCGGAACCGGCGAGATCGGATTATGTTCCGCGAACTGCGCCGGATTGGAGAGGCTTTTATTGCGGCTCGGCGAGGCTCGTCGCCAGGATCTTGTCGATCCGTCTGCCGTCCATGTCGACGATCTCGAAGCGCCAGCCATCGAACTCGAAACATTCCCCGGCCTCGGGGAGATGCCCGAGGATGTGCAGCGCAAAGCCTGCGATCGTATGATAACCGCCGTCCTGCGGCCGGTCGCGCAGCTTCAGCCGGTCGAAGGCGTCATGGGCAGGCATCATTCCGTCGATGAGTAGGGACCCGTCCTCGCGTTCAATCACCGAGCGTTCCTCCGCCTCAAGATCCGGCAGTTCGCCGGCGATCGCCTCCAAGAGATCCGTCTGGGTGACGATGCCTTCGAGGCTTCCATATTCATCGACGATCGTCGCGAGACGGACGGGCGCCGACTTGAAGCGCTCGAGAACGCGGAAAACCGGGGTCGCCTCGTGGAGGATCAACGGTTCGCGCATCACGCCGAACGGGTTGACCGGCTTGCCGTCGAGCAATTGATCGAGCAGATCCTTCTTCAGCACCATGCCGATCGGCTCGTCGATATTGCCCCTGCCAATCAGCAATTGCTCATGCCGGCAGTCGCGGATCGTCCTGAGCACATCGGCCGGCGTATCGTCGGCATCGATCCAGTCGACGTCGACCCGTGGCGTCATGAAATCGGAAATCCGCCGATCGCCGATGCTGAAGATGCGCTGCACCAGCTCCTGCTGGGCGACATCCAGAAGCCCGGCCTCGTGGCTCTCCGCAACGATGAGCTTCAGCTCCGCCGGCGAGTGCAGCGAGGCCTCGCCTGCTCCCGTCCTCAAGCCGGCGAGACGCAGGACCATATTGCCGAGCCCGTTCAGCACCAGGATGGCCGGCCTGAGCAGAAACAGGAAAAGACCAAGCGGCCGGACGACTGCAAGCGCCGTACCCTCGCTGCGCTGCAGCGCCAAACTCTTCGGCGCCAATTCTCCGAGCACGATATGGAGCGCGGTGATAATCACGAAGGAGATCACGGCGGCGACGGCGTGCGAACCGGCGATGGCCCAGAACTGCGGCAGGATCGACAGCAAGGGTTCGATAAGATGGGCGAGAGCCGGCTCGCCGATCCATCCGAGAGCGAGCGACGAGATGGTGATGCCGAGTTGCGTCGCGGCGAGATTGGCGTCCAGATTGTCGACGGCGCGGCGCAACGCGCTCGCATTCATCCGGTTTTGCGTCACCAGTTCCGCAACGCGGCTACGCCGAACCGAGACCAGCGAGAATTCGGCCGCAACGAAAAAGCCGTTGGCAGCCACAAGCAGGAACACCGCCATGATTCCGAGAAAATCGAACAGGCTACTGTCAGGGGTGGGCATGTTCTCCTTTCAGGCCCTAGCGGGCCCAGCCGTTTCACCGAACGGGGAGTGTAGCACGCCGTTTCCAGCCGGCACGGCAGCTCTACCAGAATCTCGTAAGCCTGGATCGGACCGGGTGCTATCTGCTATTCGTTGTGGATCTCGAGCGTCTTGCTGAAGACCAGCGCGGCGATGGTGCAAAGGGCGCCCGAAAGCAGGTAGTAGCCAGCGAAAGCCAGACCGAAACGGCTGGTCAGACCCAGCGCCACCAGCGGCGCGAAGCCCGCGCCGATCAGCCAGGACAGGTCGGAGGTGAGCGCGGCACCCGTGTAGCGATAGGCCCGGCCGAAGCGCGATGCGACGGCACCGGCAGCCTGGCCGAAAGACAGGCCCAGAAGGCTGAAGCCGATGATCACGAAAGCATTCCTGCCGGCGACGCCCGCCTCGAGTAGCATCGGCGCGACAAAGCTGAAGATCGCGATCAGCACGGCGCAGACGCCGAGGTGATAGCGCCGGCCGATGCGGTCGGCGACGAGACCCGAGGTGACGATGGCAAGAATGCCGCAGATGGCTCCGACGAACTGCACCATCAGGAACGAGCTCGCGCCGTGATCCGTGTAAATTTCCACCCAGCCGAGCGGAAAGACGGTGACGAGGTGGAAGAGTGCGAAGCTCGCAAGCGGCACGAAGGCGCCGATAAGCACGTTGCGCCCATGTAATCGCAGCACTTCGGTGACCCGCCTTGCCTGCAGCTCGTGCTCCTCAAGCAGGGTGCCGAATTCCTTCGTCATCACCAGGCGCAGCCGCGTGAAGAGCGCCACGACATTGATCGCGAAGGCGACGAAGAACGGATAGCGCCATCCCCAGCTGAGGAAATCGGCCTCGGACAGGGACATCAGGAAATAGGCAAAGAGCGCACTCGCCAGCATGAAGCCGATCGGCGCGCCGAGCTGCGGGATCATTGCATACCAGCCGCGGTGATGCTGCGGCGCATTGAGCGCCAGCAGCGAGGCGAGCCCGTCCCAGGCGCCGCCGAGCGCAAATCCCTGCCCCAGCCTGCAGATCGCCAGCATGATTATCGCCCAGCCCCCGAGCGTTGCATAACCCGGCAGGAAGGCAATCGAAGCGGTCGAGCCGCCGAGAATGAAGAGAGCGATGGTCAGCTTGACGCCGCGGCCATAGGTCCGGTCGACGGCCATGAAGACAAGGGAGCCGACGGGACGGGCGACAAAGGCCAGCGCGAAAATGGCGAAGGAATAGAGCGTTGCGGTCAGCCGGTCGGGCGCGAACGGAAAGAAAAGCTGCGGGAAGACGACAACGGAGGCAATGCCGTAAACGAAGAAGTCGAAGAATTCGGCGGCCCGGCCGATGACGACGCCGATGGCGATATTGCCTGCCGATACGGGCCGGTCGTCGTGCATGCGCCGCGCGTCTCGCTCCATCGAGGAAGACGACGGGCCGAGGGACTGCTGCGTCACACTTCTCATAAACAAAGCCTCCCGCTGCTCGGCGCCGGTCTGACGCGCGCCTCTCAAGGCGATGTTGATCAAAGACCGGATCATATCAAGTCTTGAATTGCGAAATTGCGGCTTGCCGTAGTAAAAATCCGGGTCCTCCGGGACACGATCACCGGCAGCCGACATGCCTCGACTCTACGCCGCAATGCACAAGAATGCTGCGGTGCGACCAAAAACCTCATACCGTTTGACTCACTCCTACTTTAGTCGCAGGGCGGTCGTCATCAGAAAGGGCTCAGAAAGTGTCAGCATTTCTGAAGTTTCCCCGCCGCTTCGCCCTCGTGCCGCCGCTGCTGCTGCTTGCGGGCTGTGATCTCGTGGTCATGGCGCCCTCCGGCGACATAGCGACGCAACAGCGCGATTTGATCGTGATTTCCACGGTCCTGATGCTGCTGATCATCGTGCCGGTCATCTTCCTGACGCTTCTCTTCGCCTGGCGATACCGCCGGTCGAACACCAATGCCACCTATGATCCGGAATGGCATCATTCGACCGCGCTCGAAGTGGTGATCTGGTCGGCACCGCTCGCCATCATCATCGCGCTCGGCGCCGTCACCTGGATCAGCACCCACAAGCTCGATCCATACCGGCCGCTCGACCGGCTCGACGCCGCGCGGCCGATCCCGGCAGACGCGAAGCCGCTCACGGTGGAGGTCGTCGCGCTCGATTGGAAATGGCTGTTCTTCTACCCGGACCAGGGCATAGCGACCGTCAACGAGCTCGCCGCACCGGTGGACGTGCCGATCAATTTCAAGATCACCGCATCCTCGGTGATGAACTCATTCTACATCCCCGCCCTGGCCGGCCAGATCTACGCCATGCCGGGCATGCAGACGAAGCTGCATGCAGTCATCAACAAGCCTGGCGAATACGACGGCTTCTCGGCCAATTTCAGCGGCGACGGCTTCTCGCACATGCGCTTCAAGTTCCACGGCGTTGACCGGCAGGGCTTCGACGCCTGGGTCGCCCGCGTAAAATCGCAAGGCACGGCGCTCAACCGCGATGCCTATCTGAAGCTTGAAAAGCCCAGCGAGCGGGAGCCGGTCCGTTATTTCGCCACGGTCGAGGCGGGCCTCTACGACGCGATCCTCAACATGTGCGTGACGGCCGGCAAGATGTGCATGCACGAGATGATGCACATCGACGCCATGGGCGGCGCGGGCAAGGAAAGTGTCGAGAACCGGGGGCGTCTTGAATACGACAACAGGCACGCCCTCGAAGAGGGCGCCGCGGCTGCGACCTTTCCGGCCACCGGAACACCAGCGCGCAGCCAGGCGGAACCGCAGGGTACCGGCGGCGCCAACGAACCGATGCAGCACGACATGCCGGGAATGGGAGGGCACGAGGGGCATTCGATGCCCGACGGGGGCGGCGATCCCGCACCGCCGCAACTCAACCACTAACTCTGGCCGCTTGCGCTAACATTGAACGGGTTTCCCATGTTCTCCGATCCAGATCTCCTGAAGTTCGTCTTTGGCCGGCTGACCCTCGAGGCGATCCCCTATCACGAGCCGATCCTCGTCGCGACATTCGCCGCCGTCGTCATCGGCGGCATCGCGCTCCTCGGCCTGATCACCTATTACCGGTTCTGGGGAACGCTCTGGCGCGATTGGCTGACCAGCGTCGACCACAAGAAGATCGGCATCATGTATGTCATCCTGGCGCTGGTGATGCTGCTGCGCGGCTTCGCCGACGCAATCATGATGCGCCTGCAGCAGGCGATCGCCTTCGGCGGCTCGGAGGGTTACCTGCCGCCGCATCACTACGACCAGATCTTCACCGCCCACGGCGTCATCATGATCTTCTTCATGGCGATGCCTTTCGTCACCGGACTCATGAACTTCGTCGTGCCGCTGCAGATCGGCGCACGCGACGTTTCCTTCCCGTTCCTCAACAATTTCAGCTTCTGGATGACGACCGCCGGCGCGATCATCATCATGCTGTCGCTCTTCGTCGGCGAGTTCGCGCGCACCGGCTGGCTCGCCTATCCGCCGCTCTCGGGCGCCGACTACAGTCCCGGTGTCGGCGTCGACTATTACATATGGGGCCTGCAGGTGGCCGGCATCGGTACGACGCTCTCCGGCATCAATCTGATCGCCACCATCGTCAAGATGCGCGCCCCCGGCATGACGATGATGAAGATGCCGGTCTTCACCTGGACGTCGCTCTGCACCAACGTGCTGATCGTCGCGACCTTCCCGGTGCTGACCGCGACGCTCGCGCTGCTTACGCTCGACCGCTACGCCGGCACGAACTTCTTCACCAACGACCTCGGCGGCGATCCGATGATGTATGTGAACCTCATCTGGATCTGGGGCCACCCGGAGGTCTACATCCTCGTGCTGCCAGCCTTCGGCATCTTCTCGGAGATCGTCGCCACCTTCTGCGGCAAGCGGCTCTTCGGCTACGCCTCGATGGTCTATGCGACGGTGGTCATTACCATCCTCTCCTATATCGTCTGGCTGCATCACTTCTTCACCATGGGCTCGGGCGCCAGCGTCAACGCCTTCTTCGGCATCACGACGATGATCATCTCGATCCCAACCGGCGCGAAGATGTTCAATTGGCTCTTCACCATGTATCGCGGTCGCATCCGCTACGAGGTGCCGATGCTGTGGACCGTCGGCTTCATGGTGACCTTCGTCATCGGCGGCATGACCGGCGTCCTGCTCGCCGTCCCGCCGGCCGATTTCGTGCTGCACAACTCGCTGTTCCTCATCGCCCATTTCCATAACGTCATCATCGGCGGCGTCGTCTTCGGGCTGATGGCCGGCGTCTACTACTGGTTCCCGAAGGCCTTCGGCTTCAGGCTCGATCCGTTCTGGGGCAAGATGTCCTTCTGGTTCTGGCTGAGTGGCTTCTACTTCGCCTTCATGCCGCTCTACGTGCTCGGCCTGATGGGGGTCACCCGCCGCGTCAGCCAGTTCGAGGACCCGTCGCTGCAGATCTGGTTCGTGATCGCTGCCTTCGGCGCCTTCCTGATCGCGCTCGGCATCCTGTCGCTCCTCGTCCAGTTCGTCGTTAGCTTCATCCGGCGCGAAGAACTGCGCGACACGACCGGCGACCCCTGGGATGCCCGCACCCTCGAATGGTCTACCGCCTCGCCGCCGCCGGACTACAACTTCGCCTTCACCCCCATCGTCCACGACCAGGATTCCTGGTGGGATATGAAGAAGCGCGGCCACAGCCGGCCGCTTGCCGGCTTCAAGCCGATCCATATGCCGAAGAACACCGGCACTGGCGTCATTCTTGGCGCGCTCAGCGTCGCCTTCGCCTTCGGCATGATCTGGTACATCTGGTGGCTCGCCGGCCTCTCCTTCGTCGCCATGGTCGCGATCGCGATCGGCCACACCTTCAACTACGACCGCGATTTCTACATCCCGTCTGATGTCGTCACCGAAACGGAGGGCAAGCGCACCGAAATGCTTGCCAGCGAGGTGTAAGACAATGACCGAGTTTACCGACCACTCCGTGCGCGAGGGCCAGGCGCCCACCTTCTATCTGAAGGAGGAGCATCATCCCGAAGGGAGCACGATGCTCGGCTTCTGGCTCTACCTGATGAGCGACTGCCTGATCTTCGCGGTGCTTTTCGCCACCCATGGCGTGCTCGGCCGCAATTATGCGGCCGGCCCCTCGCCTGCCGATCTCTTCGACCTGCCGCTCGTCGCCGTGAACACGTCGATGCTGCTTTTCTCCTCGATCACCTATGGCTTCGCCATGCTGGAGATGGAGAAGGCCAACAGGAATTCGACGCTCGCCTGGATGGCGGTCACCGCCCTCTTCGGCATCGCCTTCGTCGGGCTCGAACTCTACGAGTTCGCGCACATGATTCACGAGGGCGCCGGACCGCAGCGCAGTGCGTTCCTGTCTTCTTTCTTTACGCTCGTCGGCACGCACGGCCTGCACGTGACCTCCGGCATCGTCTGGATGTTCGTGTTGATGGCCCAGGTGGCGAAACACGGCCTGATCGCCGAAAACAAACGTCGCCTAATGTGCCTGTCGATGTTCTGGCACTTCCTCGACGTCGTGTGGATCGGCGTCTTCTCCTTCGTCTATCTGATGGGAGTTCTCGGATGAGCATGCACGCACCGTCGCACGAGGATGCATTTGAAGCCCATCATGGCCACAGCCACGGCCACGACGCCGGCCACGGCACCCTGAAAAGCTACATCACCGGCTTTGTCCTCTCCGTCATCCTGACCGCCATTCCCTTCTGGCTGGTGATGGCCGATGTCCTCGTCAGCCCGGTGTTGACGGCAGTCATCATCATGGCACTCGGCGCCGTCCAGATCGTCGTGCACATGATCTTCTTCCTGCACATGAACACGCGCTCGGAAGGCGGCTGGACTATGATGGCGCTGATCTTCACCATCGTGCTGGTCGCCATCACGCTCTCCGGTTCGCTTTGGGTCATGCATCATCTCGACGTGAACATGATGCCGATGAGCCCCGAGATGATGAGGAACATGCCCTGACGGGAACGGATGATCTCAACGTTTGCGCCTCACCCCAAGCTTCTAGCCCCTCTCCTCGGGATTAACCCGAGGACTAACAGGCAGGCCGGACGAGGGGCCGTCTCGACGGAGATCGATCTGTTTGTCATCTGATGCCAAGTGGCGCGCAATGAGCGATCGCGAAAACGAAACCACATCCCGTCCGTGTTCTCGGCCTAATGTTGTCCTCATCAGCCTCATCGGGCTCCTGCTGATTGCCGGCCTGCTGGCGCTTGGGACATGGCAGGTCGAACGCCTCTCTTGGAAACTCAATCTGATCGCCCGGGTCGAGCAACGCATCCACGCCGCACCCGTGCCCCCGCCGTCCCGAAGCGATTGGCCGAAGGTCAGCCAGGCCCGCGACGAATACCGCCGCGTGCGGGCCCGTGGGCGCTTCGTCTACGACGAGGAGACGCTGGTCTATGCCGCGACCGAGCTCGGCGCCGGCTTTTGGGTGATGACGCCGCTGGCGCTCGACGACGGCACGACGGTGCTCATCAATCGCGGCTTCGTGCCGACCGACAAGCGCGAGGCCTCGGCGCGGGCGCAGAGCCAAGTCGAGAGCGATACGGAGGTGACAGGCCTGATGCGCATGGACGAACCGAAAGGCTCGCTGTTGCGCTCGAACAGGCCTGAGGAGGGGCGCTGGTATTCCCGCGATATTGGGTCAATCGCCGCGGCGCGCGGCCTTTCCGGCGTTGCGCCCTATTTCATCGACGCCGATGCCTCACCCAACCCCGGCGGACTTCCCGTCGGCGGGCTGACGCGCGTCGTCTTCCCCAACAACCATCTCATCTACGCCCTCACCTGGTTCTGCCTGGCTCTAATGAGCGCCGCGATGCTGATCCTCTTCTGGCGCTCGGCTGCAAGAGCCAACCGTGACGCGTCGTGAGCAAAGGCGCGCTCCTCACAATCGCTGAAGCAGGTAAAGAACATAGCCGTAGCTGTCGCCGGCCGCTTTGAAGACCTCGATCTCCTTCAATGTCTCCTGCGCGAAGGCCCTGACCGCGGCATCTTCATGACCGGCAAGCGCCGTTGCACGCGGCTCGAGCACTTCGTAGTAGTCGTCGATCCAGGCCGCCTGCGGCAGGGTGCGGGTCCCCAACACGCGGTAGCCCGCCTCTTCGGCGAGGCCGACGTTCTCGGTGGCCAGTTTCATGTCGGGATAGCCGGTACGGAAGAAGTCGCGCGCCGCGGCCGGCGGCACCTCGCTCAACCAGGCGAGTTCGCTGATGACGACGAAGCCGCCAGGACGCAGCGCCGCAGCCCACCGCGCAAGCGCCTTGGCAAAGCCGATATTGTAGGCGGCGCCCTCCGACCAGAGCAGGTCGATCGAAGAGAAGACGGCCGGTATGTCACCCATGTCCATGCAATGCGGCTGGATCAGCGGTGCAACGCCGGCGTCTTCGGCGCGTCGCTGCAATTCATCGAGGAACGGTCGATGCGAGTCGACCGCATGGATGGTGACCCCGAGCGCCTTGGCCAGCACCAGGGTCTGCCGACCTGCGCCGCAGCCTGCGTCGACGACGAGGCCGAAATGGCCTTTCGGCAGGCTATGCAGGGCCCGCAGCGTGTCGGCGTCGCTGCCGGGCCCGAGCTTTGCCATCCCGCCGAAAAGGAGTTCAAGCGGATCGAGAGCAGCCATGCTTCACCCCGCGCCATGTTCGATCACCATGGTTTCAGTGGATACGACCGTAAACCATGATGATCGAATGGTCGCCGCAAGGCGACCGGGACGAAACCTTGAGGCCGCTCAATTGACGGAGTTGAGGGTCATCGACGTTCCGGCGGCGGCGACGTTCAGCCCGAGCTGCCCGGTGACGCTGACGGTCTGGAGGTGAATCGAGCCGGACGTGCCGCCGACGAGCACATTGGCACCCACGCCGGCACCGACGGTTGCCTCGGCGGTCGCGCCCTTGTAGAGGCCGCTCAGCGAGCCGTGGTGATAGCCGGCCGTCGGCGCGAAGACGGCCCAGAGAAGCCGGCTGCGCATGGTAAAGCCGATATCGACGCCGAGCTTGCGGATTTCGCCGGTATAGCGATCCTCGATCTCATCGCCGCCAAGGGAGCGGAAGACGCACTCTATCTCTTTCGACGATCCGAGAACATAGCCGGCGCCACCGCCGATATCGCATTCCAGATAACCGATCTTGACGCCGTCCTGCTCGTCCAGCGCCGGGGGTGGCGCGGGCTCTCGATAGGGAGCGAGGTCGGCTGCATGGGCGGCGAAGCCGACGAAAGACAGAGAAGCTGCGGAAAGGGCGGCGACAAGATTCCTGTGCATGCATGACTCCCTTCTCGGACCGGCGGAGAGGCTCGCCCTTCCGACACAAATTCAGCATTGGACAGCCCGCATCGCCACGAAAGGTGGACGACGCACGCGTGTAACGCCGCGGCACAGTTCAACTCCATTGAGACAATTCGGGGGCGTGTTTGTGGCCGTCACCAGCTTTTTGCGTGCATCTATTGCGGCTTACGGCGCGCGCTGCCCCGTGGCGGACGAGCCTCTATCCGCCGTTCACCAGATTGAGGATCAGCTGGTGAACCTTGCCGCCGTCGCTGAGTTCCGCGCGGTCGAAATCTCGGCTCTGCTGGCGCTGGGCGTTGGAGAGCGCCCCGAGCCGCTTGGTCATTTCCGACTTGATCTTGCGGCATTGCGGGTCGGCGGGAACGGTGAGCCCGACAGTTGCGGCCTCGATCTTCTTCACCATGTCCTTGATGAAATCGCCATGCACCAATTCGTGCTCATGGACGCCGTCGATGAAGGTTTCCCAGTGCTCCCGCGTGCCTGCCGGCAGGGGCTTGGAGGGTTTCGGCAGGGTATAGGTGATCGCAAGCTTCGGCAGCGCCGACACGAGAACGCAGGCATCGCCGTGAGCCTCGTATTTTCGCGACCAGGTCAGCTTGAAGCTCGTATGCGCGATGGCGCGCGTTGGCCCGAGCTTCGGACCGTGCTCGCCGATCGATGCATAGAGCTCCGGGCCGGATTGCCCGGTTATCGCGTAGTTCTTCACCGTCTCGACCGCCTGCCAGTCCGCGTTGGCTGGCGAGGACAATGATCCCAGACAGGCCAGCAGGAGAAAGGGCCGATTGCCTGTATTCACGCGATTATTCCCCACCCCGGACTTCCGTTGATTGCGGCCGGAACCTAATTGGCGGGCGCTCGGCATTCAACTGCCGATATCGTAGGACCCGCTCAAACACTGCTCAGGAGAAGACTGGTTTCGCTGTTGGCGACGCCGTCGATCATCCGCACCTCGCGCAAGATGCGGTCGAATTCGGAAAGGTTCGCAGCGCGAATATTGGCGACCAGGTCCCAATTGCCGTTCGTCGTGTGCAGCTTATGGATTTCGGGAATGCCGCGCAGCTTGCGGATGACCTGGGTCGTCGATTTCCCGACGACCTCGATCATCATCACCGCCTGGACGGTGTTCCGGTCGTAGTCCTCGCGGACACGCACAGTAAACCCCATCAGAGTTCCCGTTTCCAGCAGCCGATCCAGTCGGTTCTGCACCGTTCCGCGCGCGACGCCGAGCGCATCGGACAGCTTGGAGAGCGAAGCCCGGCCATCGACGCGCAGGTGGGCGATGATCCGCCGGTCGAGATCATCCGGCGCGTATTTTGCGGTTGCTCTGTCTGTCGCTGTCATTGGATAAATTGCGCAATCGGGCCGGCAAAATTGCTCAGTGGGATGACGAAAATAGCACAGCTTTGCGCTTTCGACCAGCAGCGCCTGCCATTACTCTCTCGGGATAGCCCGCACATGCAGGAGGAACCGCGATGCTTTCACCGCTCCCGTCAGCCAAGGCTATGGTGCCCTTCGTCAGCGTCGAGAACATGATGCATCTCGTCCACCACCTGGGCATCGAGACCGTTCTGGCGGAGCTCACGGAGGCAATCGAGGCCGATTTCCGCCGGTGGGAGAGCTTTGACAAGACGCCGCGCGTCGCCAGCCATTCGCGCGACGGCGTGATCGAGTTGATGCCGACCTCCGACGGCGCCGTCTACAGCTTCAAATATGTCAACGGCCATCCCAAGAACATCGCCGACGGGCTGCAGACCGTGACCGCCTTCGGGCTCCTTGCCGAAGTTTCGACCGGCTATCCGGTGCTGCTCACGGAAATGACGATGCTGACGGCGCTGAGAACCGCCGCGACCTCGGCGATGGCTGCGCGCCACCTGGCACCAAAGGGCGCGCGCACCATGGCGATGATCGGCAACGGCGCCCAGGCCGAGTTCCAGGCACTGGCGATGAAGGCCGTCTGCGGCATCGACACCGTCCGCCTTTACGACGTCGATCCTCGCGCAACCGAGAAGACGGCACGCAACCTGGCTGGCTCGGGCCTCGAGATCGTCTCCTGCACGACCGCCCAGACTGCGATCGAGGGGGCCGGGATCATAACCACCTGTACGGCCGACAAGCAGTTCGCAACGATCCTCACCGACAACATGGTGGGCGCCGGCGTCCATATCAATGCGATCGGCGGCGACTGCCCGGGCAAGACGGAACTGCACCGCGACATCCTGTTCCGCTCGGACGTCTTCGTTGAATATCCGCCGCAGACCCGCATCGAGGGCGAGATCCAGCAGATGGCAGCGGACTTCCCGGTGACCGAGCTCTGGAAGGTCGTGACGGGCGCCGCACCCGGCCGCCGCGATGCAAGGCAGATCACGCTGTTCGACAGCGTCGGCTTCGCCATCGAGGATTTTTCGGCGCTCCGCTACGTGCGCGACCGGCTGTCCGGCACGGGCTTCTATCAAAATCTCGACATGATCGCCGATCCGGACGATCCCCGCGACCTGTTCGGCATGCTGCTACGCGCGAAATAAGCGGACAAACGCAACGACAGCTGGCCTCGCCGCCTACTGCGCTACTGCTTCTTGAGCCGCGCCAGCGCTTCTGCCGCGTCCTTGACCAATGAATGATCCGGATGGCGCCGGATGAAGCGCTCATAGGCTTCCACGGTATCCTCCGCCCTCACCGTCTCGAACTCCGCCCGGACGGCCGCCTCGTGATCCGGAGGCTTCTGCATGTCCACCCCGCTTGCTTTGGCCGTACCTGACGCTATAGGTGCAACACACAGCGCCGCTACAATCACGGCGGCAAGACACGACAGCAACCTGATGATCGGCACGTTTCTCTCCAATCTTATCGAGTTCGTTACAACAATCGTAGGCATTCGGAGCCTAACGTCGCCGGCACGATCTGCATTTTATGAGCGCGAGACAACGGCCCCGCGCCTTTCTGGTGGGAATTCAGCATGAGCGGTACCGGCAAAACCGGCAAGACCTTGAACACGACCGGCAACAGTTTGATCGACGGCGTGCTGTCGGGCTACGCCTGGACCGGGCCGATCACCTATGCCTTCCCGGCATCGAAGAGCAGCTACAGCTATAGCGGCGAGAAGGACAATGGCTTTGCCGCGGTCTCGCAGGCGCAGATAGACGCCGCGCTGTTCGCGATGGAGCAAACCTTCGGCTCAACCGCCAATGACGGCTTCTCCGTCGAGGGCTTCACCAATGCCGACTTCACCTCCGGAAGCGCATCCAGCGCGACAATCCGGTTTGCGCAGTCGACCCTGCCCTCGACCGCCTGGGCGTATCTGCCGGGCGCCTATGCCGAAGCCGGCGACATCTGGTTTGGCAAGACCTATGCCGGCACCATCTACGACTACAGCAAGCCGGTTGCCGGAAATTATGCCTGGCACACGCTCATGCACGAACTCGGCCATGCGCTTGGCCTGAAGCACGGGCATGAACAAGAGGGAGCCTTCCAGCCTCTGCCTGACCAGTACGATTCGATCGAATATTCGATCATGACCTATAGCGGCTATGTTGGAGCAGGCGAGGGTTACTACTACGAACAATACGGCGCGCCGCAAACGTTCATGATGGCTGACATTGCGGCGCTGCAGGAAATGTACGGCGCGGATTTCAGCACCAACAGCGGCAATACGGTCTACAAGTGGACGCCCAATAGCGGCGCGACGCTCGTGAATGGCGCAGTCGGCATTGCTCCCGGTGCCAATCGGATTTTCGCGACCATATGGGATGGCGGCGGCAACGACACCTACGATCTCTCGGCATATGCAACGGGCCTCAAGATCGACCTGCGTCCAGGCAAGGCCTCGACCTTCAGCATCGACCAGCTCGCCTGGCTCGGTGGCGGTTCCAACAGCGGCTTTGCCGCCGGCAACATCTTCAACGCGCTGCTCTATCACGGCGATACGCGCTCGCTGATCGAGAACGTCAAAGGAGGTTCGGCCGGCGACACCATCACCGGCAATCAGGCGGCCAACCGGCTGTGGGGCAACAGTGGCAATGACACACTGAGTGGCGATTCCGGCAACGATACACTTTACGGCGGCTCGGGCGCCGACAAGCTCTATGGTGGCAACGGCAATGATACTTTGTACGGCGAATCGAACAATGATGTGCTCTATGGCGGTGGCGGCGCCGACAAGCTAACCGGCGTGAGCGGCGCCGACACATTCCAGTTCAAGTCAGTGGCGGACAGCACCGTTGCCACGTCGGGCCGCGATACGATATACGACTTCCTGGCCTCGGCATCCGATCGGATCGATCTTTCCGCAATCGACGCCAACACAACCACCACTGGAAACCAGGCCTTCAGCTTCGTTGGAACCGCCGCTTTCAGCGGCAAGAAGGGCGAGTTGCGCTACGACCGCGCTGCCTCCGACACCTATATCTACGGCGACGTCAACGGCGACAAGAAGGCCGACCTAGCCATCCATCTCGATGATGCCGTGACGCTGCAGAAGGGCTACTTCGTCCTCTAGGGAGAAGGTAAGCCCCGCTCGCCAGCGAAACCCGCTTGCGCGGCCGAGCCCTTGTCTCGCAACGGCGGCGCACTGCCTCGCAAGCGACCTTGCCGGAGGAGCTGACGCTCCTCGGCGGCAATCGGTATTGCCAGTCCTCCGTTAAGAGCGACCATCCGCAGCGCCTCCCGTTTTATCCATCGTACGATTTTGTCTCCGCGCTCGCTCAGGCCAGATCACCGCAATCGTGCTTCTCCCCAGCCGTCCCTGCACAGCAATCACGCGGCGCGCACGATTGACAAGTGTCGCCTGCCGGATTATGACTGACGAAATTCGAAAATCGTCACTCATCACGAATGCGAGCCCATGACCGACCCGGCAGAAAGCAGCATCGACACGACCAGGCAGGAAAACATCGCGCGCATTCTCGATGCCGCGGAGCGGCTTTTCCGGCATTACGGCTACACGAAGACGAATGTGGCCGACATTGCGCGCGACCTCGGCATGTCGCCGGCCAACATCTATCGTTTTTTCAGCTCCAAGACGGAGATCCATCAGGCGCTTTGCGCGCGCATGCTGGAGGCGAGCTATCAGCAGGCCTACGAAATTTCCCGCCTCCCCGTGAGTGCTACCGAGCGCCTGCGACATTACGTGCTGGCACAGCACAAGACGACCGTGGAGACCATGCTCGACGAGCAAAAGGTCCACGAGATGGTGGTCGTGGCGATCGAACAGGAATGGCACGTCATCGAGAAACATCTCGACCGCATTGATAAGCTTCTCGCCGGCATCATCCGCGGTGGCATCGAGGCCGGCGAATTCGCCGAGCAGGACGCTGAGGTCGCCGCCCGATGCTTCGGCGCGAGCATCGTCACCCTCTGTCATCCGCAGATCGTCGCGCAATGTCTTGCGAAGGAGAACCGCCCGACACCCGACGAACTGATCGAGTTCGCCATCAAGGCGCTGAAGAAATAAGGCAGCCGCGCTGCCAGATACCGGATCAGGAGTCCGAACGATGTTTTCACCGAGAGCTTACAATCGGCCGCTCTTTGCCCATGTGCTCGCCCTTGCCGCGCTTGCCGCCGTGCTCTCGGGTTGCTCGGAAGAGAAGGCGGAAACGAAGGAGATCTTACGGCCGGTCAAGGTGGTCGAGATCGCCGCCACGGGCGAGGCTCGCCGGCTCGACTATGCCGGTACCGTGAAGGCGCGCACCGAGATGAATCTCGGCTTCCGGGTCGGTGGCAAAATCACCGAACGGCTCGTCAATGTCGGCGACCGGGTGAAGCCGGGCGACCTTCTCGCGCGCATCGATTCGACCGACTATGAGCTTGCCGTCAGGAGCGCCGAAGCAACGCTCTTCGCCGCCGAAAAGCAGGTGCAGACGACATCCCTGACGAAGAGGCGGGCCGAACAGCTCTTCACCAAGTCGTTCTCCTCCAAGGCCGAGCTGGATCAGGCGGACCTCCTTTACGATCAGGCGGTCTCCACGCGCGACGCGGCCGCCTCCAGCCTGAGCCAGGCGAAGAACCAGGTCGCCTATGCGGATCTCAATTCGGACCAGAGCGGCATCGTGACGGCGATCAATGCCGATGTCGGCCAGGTCGTCGGCACCGGCACCCCAGTCGTGACCGTCGCCGTCGACGGCGAGAAGGAGATCGAGGTTGCGGTTCCGGAAATGGACATTGCCGAGTTCAAGCCGGGCAAGACGGTCGAAGCGCGCTTCTGGTCGAACGACAAGCTGACCCTTGACGGCCATGTGCGCCAGGTCTCGGGCAGCGCGGATCGCCAGTCCCGGACATTCTCGGTACGCGTCAGCCTGCCCAGCGATCCGCGCGTCCTGCTCGGCATGACCGCGACCGTCGAGGCGGCTGCCACCGGTTCCGAGAGCCTCGTCTCCATTCCCTTGAGCGCGCTCGCGCAGAAGGACGGCAAGGACATCGTCTGGGTAGTCGATCGCAGCGCCTCGACGGTACATGCCCGCCCCGTCACGCTCGCCGATTACGCCGGCGAACAGGTGCGCGTCGCCGAAGGGTTGCGGCCGGGCGATCTCGTCGTCGCCGCCGGTACGCAATTCATGGCCGAAGACCTGAAGGTCAAGCTGCCCCTCGCCGAGCAGCAATCGGCCCGCGCAGAAACGGGCGAAGTCGTCCGCTAAGACCAATCAACAGAACGGAAATACGCCGATGCACGCCTCCAACGGGGACAAGAAACCGTTCAACCTGTCGCGCTGGGCAATCGGCCATCCGAGCATCGCGCGCTTCCTGTTCGGACTGATCATCATCACCGGCGCACTCGGCCTCGTTCGCATGGGGCAGCGCGAAGATCCGGAATTCACCTTCCGCACCATGGTGGTTCAGGCCGTCTGGCCCGGCGCCTCGATAGAGGAGATGCAGGACCAGGTCGTCAACAAGATCGAGCGCAAGCTGCAGGAGACGCCGCATCTCGATTTCGTCCGGTCCTACACCCGCGCCGGCAGCGCCGTCATCACCGTGCAGATCGAGGGTGACACCAACGCCGACGACGTTGCCGATGCCTTCTATCAGGTGCGCAAGAAGGTGGGCGATATCGCCAACGAGCTGCCGGACGGCGTCCTCGGCCCCTATTTCAACGACGAATTCGGCGATACTTTCATCACGCTCCATGCGATCAGCGGCGACGGCTACAGCTATCCCGAACTGAAGCGCTTCGCGACCGAGGGGCGCGACATGCTCTTGACGACTCCGGGCGTCGAGAAGGTGGTGATCCTCGGCGACCAGCCGCAGAAGATCTACATCGATGTTTCTTCCAAACTGCTTGCCGCACGCGGGCTGACGCTCAACGACCTGCGCAACGCCGTCGCCGGACAGAACAATGTCGATCCCGCCGGCACTGTCGAGACGGGCATCCGCTCGGTTCGCATTTCCGTCGACGGCGATGTCAGGCGCGCCAAGGATATCCGCGAGCTGAGGCTGCGCGCCGGCAACGAGACGATCCGGCTTGGCGACATCGCCACCGTCAGCTCGGGGCTCGAAGATCCCTATTCGCGCAAGTTCCGCTTCAATGGCCACGACAGCGTCCAGATCGGCGTGGTGATGGCTAAGGGGCATAAGGTCACCGATGTGGGCAAGGCCGTGGAGGCGACTTATGAGCGGTTCGAAACCTCCCTTCCCTACGGCGTGTCGGTCGAACAGATCTCCAACCAGCCGGAGGTCGTGACCGAGGCGATCAGCGAATTCAGCCATGCGCTTGTCGAGGCGCTGATCATCGTGCTCGTCGTCTCGTTCCTGTCGATCGGCTGGCGTTCGGGCCTGGTAATCGCCGTCGCCATCCCGCTGGTGCTCGCCGCCACCTTCGCGATCATGTACGAGCTCGGCATCGACCTGCAGCGCATTTCGCTCGGGGCGTTGATCATCGCGCTCGGCCTGCTCGTCGACGACGCGATGATCGTCGTCGAACTGATGGAGCGGAAGCTCGAGGAGGGGCTCGTGAAGATCGAGGCGGCGAGCTTTGCCTATTCCTCCACCGCCTTCCCGATGCTGACGGGCACGCTGATCACCACGGCCGGCTTCATTCCCGTCGGCTTCGCGGAATCGACCGCGGGCGAATATGTTCGCTCACTCTTCTACGTCGTCGGCATCGCGCTCGTCGTCTCCTGGTTCGTAGCTGTCTATTTCACGCCCTGGCTCGGCTACATGATTCTGAAGCAGCGCCGCCATGCGGGAACCCACCACGACGCCTTCGACACCCGTTTCTATCGGCGTCTCCGTGCAACCGTCGGCTGGGCCGTGCGCCATCGCGTCCTCGTGCTCGTCCTGACGCTCGCTACCTTCATGGGAAGCCTCTGGGCGTTCCAGTTCATTCCGAAGAACTTCTTCCCGCAGTCGTCGCGGCCGGAAATCCTGGTCGACCTCTGGCTGCCGGAAGGCACGAGCATCCAGGAAGTCGAAAGACAGGCCAAGGCGCTCGAGGCGCGCATGATGGACGACGAGGACAAGCGCTTCATCGCCACCTATATCGGCGAAGGCATACCGCGCTTCTTCCTGCCGCTCGACCAACAGCTGCGCAATCCCAACTTCGCGCAGCTCCTGGTTATGGCAAAGGACGAGCCTGCCCGCGAACGGCTGATCGTCAAATTGCGGTCGATCCTCGCCGACGACTTCCCCTCGATCCGCGCCAAGGTCGACCGTCTTTTCCTCGGTCCGCCGACCGGCTGGCCGGTGCAGATCCGGGTCATGGGGCCGGATCGCCAGGAGGTGCGGCGCATCGCCGATCAGGTGAAGGCGAAGTTTAACGAAAACCCGCTGCTCGGTGCGATCCATGACGACTGGCTGGAGCCCGTGCCGGCGATGAAGCTGGTGATCGATCAGGATCGCGCCCGCGCGCTGGGCGTCACCTCGCAGCGCATCCGCCAGATGCTGCAGGCGGCGATGTCCGGCGTGCCGCTCGACGATTTCCGCGACGGCGAAGAGACCGTCTCGATCGTGGCGCGCGAGCCGGACGGAAACCGCCAGCTGCTTTCGGCCGTCAAATCGGTCTATGTGCCGACGGATTTCGGCAGCTTCGTGCCCGTCTCCCAGGTGGCCAAGGTGGTTCCGGTCATGGAGCAGGGTATCGAATGGCGGCGCGACCGACTGCCGACCATCACCGTGCGTGCAACGCTGCCGGACGGCATCCAGCCGAACGACGTGACCCTCAAGCTCTATAACGAACTTCAGGGCCTGCGCGACGGCCTTGCCCCGAACTACAAGGTCGAGATCCAGGGCGGTGCGGAAGACAGTGCCGAGAGCCAGGCATCGATCGCCGCCAAGGCGCCGATCATGCTGCTCGTCATCGTCGTCCTGCTGATGGCGCAGCTCCGGCACTTCGGCAAGTCCATGCTGGTGCTCGCAACCGGGCCGCTCGGCATCATCGGTGCGGCAGCGGCGCTGCTCATCAGCGGCGCACCCTTCGGCTTCGTCGCCATCCTCGGCGTCATTGCGCTGCTCGGCATCATCATCCGCAATTCGATCATCCTGATCGACCAGATCGACCAGGACATTGCGGCGGGTATGGAACGCTTGGAGGCGATCATCGGCGCAGCCGTACGGCGTTTCCGGGCGATCGTGCTGACGGCGCTGACCGCCGTGCTCGCTCTGATCCCGATCTCGCGCGGCGTCTTCTGGGGACCGCTTGCCTATGCGATGATGGGCGGCATCCTGGTGGCGACGGTGCTGACGATCCTGGTGCTGCCGGCCGGCTACGCGTTGTTTTTCGGCAGGGAGCCCAAGGCAGCCGAGCCCGAAGGCGAAACCGTCGAGGCGACCACGGCGGCGATCGAGGACAACTCCGCCTATCCTGCGCCGATCGCCGCCGAATGACCTGCGGGCTCATCCACGCCGCCGCGTTCACTGTCGCGGCGACGCCCTCATCAAGGTGAGCCGAAACGCCTGACTGGCGTCACACATCTTCGGTCGCGCGCCGTGCTCGACAATGTCGTGACCGGCCGCGGTGCCGGTAGCGCTATTCCGCTGCTATCGATGCCTCTTCCACCGTCGGCGCCAAGGCTTTGACGAGTGCCACGATCTTCCGTCGAACCTGCGGATCGCTGAGCCGGGCAAAGGCGCGGTTAAGAGCCACGCCCTCCTCGGTCGCGAGAAACTGCAGCATTTCATCGCTGGAGGTCACCGCGGCGCCATTGTGCTCCAGCCCATTCGTGCTCTCCGGGCCGCCTTCGAAGAAATAGGACACCGGCACGCTCAGGACCTCGGCAGCCCGCTGAAGGCGGCTCGCCCCGACGCGGTTCAGGCCCTTTTCGTATTTCTGCACCTGCTGGAAACTGACGTCGAGCGCCTCGCCGAGCTTCGTTTGGCTCCAATCCAAAGCCAATCGGCGCAATCGGATGCGGTTGCCCACATGGATGTCGATTGCGCGTGGTTCTTTCTTGTTCGGTCTGGCCTGCATTCGTTCTCGTTCCCACCTTGTTGAGCGTCCTGCGTTCAATGACCCAAGCGCTATAGATTGCCCCGCAGGACACCACGCTCAGTAGAAGCCAGGGCCAGCGGGAGTAGTTTTCAACTTAAAATCACCACTTCCTTGAATATGTCGGACGGCTTACAAAAGACATACGGAAACAACTGCTCCAGTATCCGCATAGCGCAGGGCTTATCCCGATGGCGACGCTTTCCGTCTGCAACGATCCTTCGGGGGTGAACGTGACGCTCATCACGCGGAGCTGAATGTTCCTTGATTGCCGATTTGGAGTGAGGATGAACCGGCCCCGCGGCGGTCAACTGCGATGGGCGTCGCGTGCCGCGATTGGATCAATACCCACGCGCTGCCGGTCGCTTCATTCCGTCGCCCGCGCCCGCGATCAGTGGGCGAGCGCCGTCCGCGCTTCGATTGTGCCCGCCACCTGTGAATCGCGATGCTCATCCGGCGCCCGCGGTCAATTTCTGCGAAATCCGGCTGCGTTTTTCGCTTTTTGGATAGACGTATACACATAATCGTTTACGCCATAGCTAATATACGGTCTATTTGTACGATAAATGCGGACACGGCGAGTACCCATCAAAGGGAGGTGGCGTGAAGCTGAGACCAAAAAATGTCATTCGAGGCGCCAAGCGGCACGGCGCCCCCGCTTTCTCGGAGCCTAGATGAGGTACGTTCCTCATCGACCCGCCTTCCGCATCGTCAAAGCAGATGCCGACGAAATGTCGGAGCATTATGCAAGGACATTGTCGCCCGCGAAGGTTGAACCCTTGCAAGTCGGCGGGCGTATCTCGGTCGAGGATCGCCACTATTCTGCCGGGCCGTTCAGCATCTGGGCGGGCATGTGCCATTCGGGCATGAAAGTCACATTCTCGCGACCGTCCGATGCCTTTGTGCTCTACCTGCCGCATTCGAGCGCCATGGAGATCGATGTCGGCCGCAAACGCCTTCTATCGACACCCGGCACGGCCATGGTCGGCAATATGGCGCAGTTCGAAAAGCTGACGATTCACGAGAACCGCGGCCATATCGGCATCGCGTTCGAAAAATCAGCGATGGTCGGCCAGCTGAGCCAGCTCCTCGATGCCCCGGTTCTCGGAGATATCGACCTTTGCGCGACTCTGGAAACCGACTCGGCGGTCGGCTCCAGGCTCGCAGCTCTCGGAGGCCTGCTCTGGGATTGTTTCGACGGCGAAGACCGGGTGTCAACGACGGCGGCCACACATCTTTTCCAGGCAGCAATGGTCATGATCCTCGAATCGGTTCCTCACAACTACAGCGCGCGATTGCACAAACCAATGTCACCCGCCATGCCGCGAAATCTGAAACGGGCGATCGAATACATGGTTGCCAATATCGCCGAGCCCATGAGCGTCGCCGAAATCGCCCGGGAGGCCGGCACGAGCGTGCGTGCCCTGCAAACGGCCTTCCAGCAATTCAAGAGTACGACGCCCTTGAATTTTCTGCGCCAGATGCGGCTTGAAGGTGTTCGCAAGACCCTTTCCGACAGTACCAATGCGCTCTCGATCGCGCAGGTGGCGCGCGCCTGGGGCTTCACCCATATGGGGCGGTTTTCCGCGGTTTACCATGACGCCTTCGGCCAGACACCGTCCGAAACGGCCAAGCTCCATAGCCGGCGCGGCGCCGGCGTGGCGTCGTCACTATCGACCGACAGCAACCGCTGACCGCCGAGCGGCTCCCGGCGAGCCCGCCCATCTCAGTCATCGGCCGGCGCCGTTCTGACCGCCCGCATTGTTTTCCTGCGCAATCCGGATAGCAGCGCGCCAATCGGCTAGCCCGAGACGACGCTAATTTACCCACGAATAATATTTCGAAAGCACGATCGGCCCGCGTGGTAACGGAGCTGGTCATTTAACATGCGTTTCGATTTCGGCTTATTCCGTCAGCTGATCACCGGCCGAATGGCAAACATTATCCGCGACAAGGGCGGCAATGTCGCGCTGACGGTCGCAATCTGCATGGTTCCCATGCTTCTCGCCGTCGGCGCCGGGCTCGACTATACGCGCGCCTACAACATTCAGAGCAGAATGCAATCCGACCTCGACGCGGCGCTGGTGGCCGCCATCAAGGAGATCGACGACTACGACGAGGACGCGATCGTCGACAAGATCAAGGAATGGTTCGACGCCCAGTCCGAGAAGCAGAACGCGACCTATGACCTGACGGACATCAAGGTCGACAAAACCGGTCACACGATAACCGCTTCGGCGAGTGGGACGGTGCCGACGACGGTGATGACGCTGGCGGACATCAAGACCGTTCCCGTCGGCGTCGTCAGCGCCATCGAGGGGCCGGCCACATCTCACCTCGAAGTCTACATTGTCATCGACAAGTCGCCGTCGATGCTGCTTGCGGCGACGAGCGAAGACCAGGCAATGCTGCGGGCCGACAAGAATATCAGCTGCGAGTTCGCCTGCCACGACACGAAGGATCCGGTAAAGAAGAACGGCTCCGTCATCGCATCGACCTACTACAACTACATTAAGAGCCTCGGTGTAAAGCTCCGAACAGACGTGGCGCTCGACGCCGTCGAAGAGGTGCTCGACATGGTCGACGCGGCGGACGAGGACCATGCGAGGATCAAGGTCGGGCTCTACAGTCTCGGTGACTCTATTACAGAGGCCCTCGCCCCAACATACTCAACCAGCACCGCGCGAAAGAAGCTTTCCGATGACGCTAGTGGACTAACGAGCGCCACGTCCACCTCGACGACCGATTTCAAGATGTCACTGAAGGCTCTTCAGAAGAAGGTGGGGACCGCCGGCGACGGCACGTCGGCCGCTTCACCGCTCAAACTGGTCCTTCTGTTGACCGATGGCGTCCAGTCGAGCCGCAACTGGGTCATCAACAACGTCGACTGGAAGAAAGCAAAATGTCTCCAGACTAACTCCGTGGGAAATTGTAGCCGACACACCTCCAACTCCGGCAAGAATTGGGGAATTGTGGCACCTCTCAACCCCGACTGGTGTGGGTATCTCAAGAATGACGATGCCACAGTGGCCGTCCTCTACACAGAGTACCTCGCCATCCCAGAGGACTGGGGATATAACGACACCCTCGACGACACGATGGCGAAGAGCAGGTGGACGTCCACCTGGGGCGGCACGCTGCATAGCGGCGTGAGCAGCAGCACCACCAGACACGACTATATCCCGATCGCGCTGCAGGACTGCGCCTCCTCGTCCGACCTCTTCATCTCCGCCGCCTCGGAAGACGAGATCACCGCCGGCCTTTCCACCCTTTTCAATCAATATCTGACCTCGGTACGGCTGACCCAATGAGAAGCCGTTCGAAGATAACGCTTCTGTGCCGGCTGCTGCGCGACAGGTCGGGTGTCGCCGCCATCGAATTCGCGCTGCTCGCGCTGCCGCTGTTCACCATCATTTTCGGGATTCTCGAATGTGCGGCGATGTTCTTCATCGACACGGCCCTCGATGCGGCGGTTCACAAGGCCGCTCGCTTGATCAAGACCGGTCAGGCGACTGCAGAGAACATGACGCTCACCGGCTTCAAGACGGAGGTCTGCGGCAACCTGCTCTATGTGCTCGACTGCGAAGGCAAGCTGCTGGTCGCCGTCGACACGCTCACCGACACCTCCTCTTCTGGCGCGATGAAGGCGATCAACAGCAGCGGCGCCGTCGCGATCACCGAAGGCTTCGAAATCGGCAAGGGCAGCGACTACGTGATGGTCCAGGCTTTCCTTCCGTGGAAGCCGATCGTCAGTCTCTATTCGCTTTCGAGCTCCACGCTCGCGGACGGCAGCTATCTGATGGGCGCCGCCGTCCTGCTGCACAACGAACCGTTCTGAGGATGCCCGCATGACACCGATTGCCAAGAGAACAGTCGCCCTTCTGCGGCATTGCCTGCGGAACCGCGACGGAGCTTCCGCGATCGAGTTCGCCTTCCTCTTTCCGATCCTGCTGCTGCTGCTCGCCGGACTGGTCGATCTCGGCCAAGGCCTGACGGTTCGAAGGAAGATCAATCAGATCGCTTCGACGAGCAGCGAGATCATCGCCATGCAAAGCAGTTGGACGGAGGCGAGCGTCGAATCGATCCTCGACGGGGTCAGCACCATCGTGCAACCCTATGAAAGCGACGAACTTACGGTCCTCCTTTGCGTTCTCGACATCGACAGCGACGGCAAGGCGACCGTGAACTGGTCTGCCGCCTACGGCACGACAGCCCTCTCTTCAGGGCAGGACTCGCCCGTCGAGGTGCCAGAGGATTTGCAAATCGCGGACGTGCAACTGGTGGTGACTCGGGTCCAATACAAGCTGGATACGATCTTCTCCGGCCTTTTCGAGAGTTTCACGGGCGGCGGCTCTTACGAATACGACCAGCATTTCTTCATCCGGCCGCGAAACGGCAACAGGATCACCTACAGTTAACGGCCAAGCGGCTCTCGTCGTAACGCCTCGACTTCCTTGAATAGTGCAACTGTTCCGAGCGCCGGCGGAAAGATGCTAGTAATCCCTACAGGTCTTGAGGCCACAATACTGACACAGTCTAGCCATGTTTGCGCCAAGCATTTGTCTCGGTGCAGTTATTTGCGCGAAATAACATATATAACGAAAGATTACATCCTATTGTTGATTGCCGACTATGCGCCTCGTGCAGTCGGCAGCCGCGCCGCGCTATTTTGCGTGAAGCGTATACCCTCTTCGCAATGCGGATATGGATATCACCTGGAAACGGTAGCCTAGCGCCGGCCGGTCCCCTTACACTCCTTCTCGTGGGTGCAGGGCAGCCTTGGGCATGATGCCCTGGGTATCGTGCCAGCGGCTTGGCTTGCCGCTGGCACGTGCCGCCTCCGGCGGCCAGTTTGCGAAGCCTCTTTTAAGCTTCGAACGTTCGCGCCGACTGTTTCAACGATAACGATCTTCCCGGCCCGCAGCCCCCAACGCGATCAGGCAACGCGGCGCAGCGGCCCGGCATTGGCCTTCACCTGAAACCGTCCGGCAATCCGGTCGAGATCAAGCACCTCCTCGCTGAGGGTGCGGCAGGCGGCATTCGTCTCTTGGACCATGGCTGCGTTTTGCTGCGTGACCTGGTCCATCTGCTGCAGAGCGGCATTGATGCCATCGAGGGCGGAGGACTGCTCGTCGGCCGCGGTGACGATCGCGCCGATCAGGCCGCTTACCTGCTGCATATGTCCTTCGATGCCCGTCAGTGCCGAACCGGTCTGGTTGACGAGTTCGACACCGTCGGCAACCTCGCGGGCCGAAGTTTCGATTAGCTGCTTGATTTCCCTGGCGGCGGCGGCCGAGCGGCTGGCAAGTTCCCGCACCTCCTGCGCGACGACCGCAAATCCCTTGCCGGCTTCGCCGGCGCGGGCCGCCTCGACGCCAGCATTCAAGGCCAGCAGGTTTGTCTGGAAGGCGATTTCGTCGATGACATTGAGGATCTGCCGGATGCGCGACGAGGAGCCGGCGATCCGTTCCATGGCGGCGACCGCATCGCGGACGACGGCCGCAGAGCGTTCCGCGCCGTCCTTTGCCGTTCGCATCACCTGGCTTGCTTCCCTTGCGCGTTCCAGCGAGGTCCGCACCGTGGCGGTGATCTCGTCACAGGCGGCGGCGGTCTGCTCCAGCGACGCAGCCTGATGCTCGGTGCGCTTTGCCAGATCGTCGGTGGCGCTGGCGATCTCCGACGAACCGGAGCGCAGCCGCCCGGTCGCCTGGAGCACGCCGGAAATCGCTTCGGCAAGCTGCGCGACGCTGCCGTTGAATTCGCTGCGGAGCCGGTCGAACTCCGGGGCGAAGCCGGCGTCGATCTGCGCCGTGAGATCGCCGGATGACAGGCGACCCAGTCCCCCGCTGAGCTGATCGATGACGGTGAGCCTGTCCTTTTCCTCCGCCGCCCGTTGCTCGCGGAGCGCCGTCTCTTGCTCGTCCCGGCGGCGGCGTTCCTCTTCGGCACGCTCTCTTATGCTGCGGCGCTCGATCGCCGCCTCGCGGAACACGGCGACCGATTTCGCTACCGCGCCGATCTCGTCCGCGCGATCCGAAAACGGCACCGCCCGGCTGTAATCGCCGCCGGCGAGCGTCTCCATATAGGACGACATCGCCGCCAGCGGCTGGACCGCACGGCGACGGAAATACCAGAGGCCGGCGGCAAGCAGCAGGACCGAGATCGCCGAACTTGCCGTTGCCGCCAAGGACAGGCGGTGCGTATCCACGGCTGCAACTGCTTCCTCGCCCGCCTGGAAGGCGACAGCCATCTGCACCAGTTCGTTCACGGCAACTTCGTGGTGGTGGAAGCTGTCCTTCAAGGCGCTCAGTGCCTGACCCGCGCCGGCAAGGTCGTTTGCCTGCAGCGCCGGCAGGAACCGCTCGCCCATCACCTGCCAGAAGAGGTCGGCCCTGGCGAGCACCTCGTCTTCCAGCTTCTTCATCAGCGCCTCCGGCGCCGATGAAGACTTCCAATAGACCCGCCGCTCGTCATAGGCCCGCTTCAGCGCGGCAAGCTTTTCCTGGTTTTTGGCGGCAAGCTCCGGGCTGGAGATCGCCTCCATTGCGAGCATGTAGGATTCCACCGTGTAGAGCGGCGGCGGAAGGATGTCGGCAACCAGATCCTTGCCGTAGACGATCTGGTCATAGACCGGCCCGTTCACCCTGAGCTTGTCGAAGGCGTATGTCTTGATGCCGATCGAGACCAACAGTCCGGCCGCAATGATTCCGCCGAACACAATCATTCCGCGTGCAATGTTGAGTTTCATATGTCTGCCCCTATATGCCTGCCCCTCAGGGGAACCCCTCGCAAAAAATGCAGAAATCAACGATCCTGTTGCCGTAAATCTTTTGCGGCACGCGTGAAAAGTGTCTCGCAGCGCGAGAGTGCTCTCGGTGCAAAACTCTTCTGTCGCAGGAACAATATGCTTTACCCACAATAATTAGTTGCATTCCATGATTGCGGAATGGTTAAGAACGCAGCAGCGGCGGATTAAATCGAAACAAGCTTGCTCAAAACGGATACTGCCCGACGGTTCACGCCTGTCGGAGGCACCGGAGGTTGAGTGCACCGATTAGGCCTTAGAGCGACCTTTGCACGTCTAATGACACGCGGCGCTGTAGGAGGTCCATTGCGGCAAAAACATCCATGGGCCGCCAATCTGCCGGGTTGCGATAGCTTGGATAGAGCCCGAGGGCGGCAGCGGTGATTTGGTCGACCGTTGGCCTCGCCAGTGCACGGCGGGCCAAGGCGAATTCGGCCGCGGGGCTCACCCGATCCTGCGTCAACCCCCATCCGCCGTAAAAGGGCACTGCGTAGCAGCGCACCGGCAACCCCCTCAACAGCGCATCAAAGCCGACCTGGCTGGAAACGGTCCAGACCTCGTCGACGACATCGAGGATCGAGGCGACCGACACCTTGTCGCCGAGCAGGATGACGCCGGGAGTCCTGGATGCGCGTTCCGTGATGTAGCCCTTGCGATAGCCCGCCATCACGTCCGGATGGGTCCTGACGACGCATTGCGCGCCGCCCGTCAGCGCGTCGTCCAGCATGCGGTCGAACGAACGCCGGCTGCCGAGCGCGCGTGCCACCGAGACATCGCCGAAGACCTGGTCGACGAGGAGAATGCGCCGCCGGCTGCACGGCTCGATCGACGGTGGGCGATGTGGCAGGTTGTTGTATTTGGAGAGCCTGTATTCAACCATCCGCTCGCGGATGCGCCGGCCGAACCCCTCATGCCGGCCGCCCGCCGCCTCGGCAATCAGCAGCTCGAGCCGCGAAGCCCGGCCGCCGTCGACGGGCAGCGCCAGGTCGTCGGCAATGATCGAGACCGGTGCGTCTCCGTCCTTGCCCAAACCGACCGAACGCAGGAAGCCGTCCTCGAGGTGCCAGTGCGGCAGCCGCCGCGCGCGGGCGACCGCCATCGCTGTCCTTGCGGGGATACGCCCGCCCCAGGAGACGACGCCCTCGATCCCAGGCGACAGCGTCGAGGCGAGCGGCTGGCCACTGAAATAACGTCCGAGCCAGGGAAAGGCCTGACGTACGAAGAACGTCGCACCCAAACGGCTGCGTGGCTCCGGCCACCAGGTCTTGCCGCCGATCTCGGGCAAGCTGTCCATCGCTTCGAAACACTCCATGCATCCACGGCCGATGCGCATCGTTCGACCGCCTTCCGATCACGGACCAAAATCAGGTTGAGCCGGGAAATGCAATCGCTAACTCGGTGCGCGACGAACTCAGCCGTCCTCGAGCTCCAGAAGAAAATAAGTCGTCGGCCCATAGGGCGTATCGTTCGACAGGCGGAAGGCGACCGGACCCGCACCGCTGCGCACCGGCGGATAAACGGTGCCGTCCAGGCCGACCGGAAATATCCTCCATTTGGCCTTTCTCTCCAGCGCCAGATCGACATTGCCCTTGCGGATCAGCACAGGCAGGCTGCCGAAATCCTCGATGACTTTCTCCTCGCTGTCTCTGAAGATCATGCCGCTGTTCTGGGCGTCCGTCGCAAAGATCAGCAGCATGCGGCGGCTTTGCGCGAGCGAAGGCTGGCGATCGATCGCCGCAAGGGCGACGAGCCCGTCTCCATCCGCCTGCTCGATGCGGAGAATGCCGAGATCGATCGGCTCGCGCAGCGAGGAGAATGCCGCCGCCTCGGTTGCCGCCGTTGAGACCCGCAACTGCCCAATGCGGCGATCAAACCGGATCTGGCCGGTGTCGCTCTCATAGAGGCCCGCTTCCGTATCGGTCTGATTGTCGCGAGCCAGCGAGCCGCTGTCGCGAAGCGCCGTCAGTATTTCCTCTGCTCCCTCCGTCCGCGGCTGCGCGACACCGACACGGTCGTCGATGCTGTCGGCAGGAACGAGGCCGATGCCGCCGGTCAAGGCGAGCTCGGTGAGGCGCTCCGGCTCGCGCGCCTGCATATTCTCGCCAAGATCCTCCTCGCCGCGCACCGCAAACGGAATCGTGAGGCCGGAGGTCGCCACATCGCCGCGCCGGTAAAGAAGGGCCGCCAGCGTTTCGCCGGCCCGCGCCACCGGATCGAGCGCGATCGCATAGGGGAGCATCGCCCGCTTGTGCGGATAGGGCTCGCCATAGGCAAGCACGATCGGCCCATGGCCGTGCCGGCAAAGCACGTCCCAGCCCTGCAGCGACGCATAGGCCGGCATGACGAGGCCCGCCTCGTAGCGATAGCGGTTCCAGAACAGGTGGTCGTACTCGCTGACGATGAAGGGCTTTCCGATCCAGCGCGCCGCTGCGATCATCCTGAAGTAGTTGGCGCCGTCGGCAATGGAACTCACCTGCAGGAGGGCGCTGCCCGGTGCATAGCCTCCGACCCAGTCGTGATAGGTGTTCATGGTCACCGCTTCGAGATCGCGCCGGCTCAGCGCAGTCTGGACTGTGGGCCAATTGTTGTAGGTGCTGATCAGGCCCCTATAGCCGAGATCGCGCAGCATCTGGCTCATCCGGGTGGCCGATGCCCGCTCCAGTTCGGTGAAGAATGCCTGCAGATCACGGATGCGGGGGCTGTCGGCGTAGCGATCGGGCGGCAGCCTTACGGTGCCCGTCTCCAGCCGTTCGTCGTCGCCAAGCTCTCCCCAGGCCTGCGTGAGTTCGTCGGTCGAGGCGTAGCGATTCACGAGCCACCGGTTGAAGGGTGCGACAAGGGCCTCGTCATAAGCGGGTGCGCCCGGGCGCTCATGCACGACGCTGTCGAACTCGATGCCGTTCTCGTTGGCGAGGATCACCAGCGCCAGGGCATCGTCGCGAATGGGCGCGACGCCGGTATAGGGATTGACCCGCGCCAGGAACGTCTCCTGCAGCGTCTTCCAATGGGCGAAGGCCTCCTCATCCAAGTGCAGACGCAGCTTGAGATCGCCATTTGCCTCCCAACGGTCGTCATGACCGCCATAGGCTCCGCGCGGCGAAGAAAGCCCGTCGATGATCCAGTGGATGCCGTTTCGCTTCAGCGCCGCGAGCAGGTAGTGGATGCGGTCGAGGGTCTCCGGATCGAAGGCGAAATCCTTCTGCCGGCCGAACATCAGGCTCGCGTCGGTAAAATGCAGCCGGGCGATGTTGTAGCCGTGAAGCGCCAGCTGCCGTGCGTAGCGTTCCGCACCCTCGTGATCGGGAAAGCCGCCGGAGGCTGGGCTCCAGGCGAGCGAGGCGCAGAGCATCCGCAGCGGCTTTTCCGGAGATGCCGCATGCGCCAGCCGCCCGCCCTCCCCGGCGACGAGCCGGTGATCCGCGTCGATCACGCCGTTGGGCAGAAAGGTGGAAAAGTCGAGCGGACTGCCCTGTTGGACTTCCAGCGAAACGTCACGCACCGGCACCCATTGGTCGGAGGCATTCGCCGGCGGCGTGAAGCAGCCGAGGAAGATCGCCGCAGCAGTGAGCAGTAAACGCATCGTCAAGCCGGTTTCCCGAGGATTCTGCTCTCGATCGGGTCGCCCGGCTGTCGGCGGCTTCTGAGCATTCCGACGGGCAGCGCCGCCGCGTGGAAGAACCAGGCGACGACCGTGTAGAGTCCCATGCTTAGGCTGCGTTTCTTGACGCTTGCCATGGCAACGACACTGGCAACCGTGGCGAGCACCGCAGCGATTGCGACGAGCTTGTCCGGCAAGAAGACGATCAATGCAACGCAGAACAGCCACCAAAGATGCACGAGCCCCCAAAGCCTGAGTTCCGGCAGTTCGCGCAGAAGCTGGAGGAAATAGGGTTTGCCGAGCGAAGCGCGCAGGAGCTCGCCGATACCGTAGAGATATTTGCTTTTCCAGCGGCGCACGAGCAGCCGGTAGGAGTTGACCGTGTGACCGAAGTGCTGGACGAAGCGCCGATCAAGCCGGTAAAGGCCCCAGCCGGCGCTTCTCAGCCGGATGCCGAGATCGAACTCCTCATAGCCGTGCAGGTTTCGGTCCGACAAGTAGCCGACATCCTCGATGGCGCTACGCCGGTAGAGCCCGCCGCCATTCATCCGGTCGATCGGCCCCGTCCGGTTTTCCGGAGCGTTGCGTTTGACGCGCCGCGCAAATTCCAGGTTCGAGACGTGCATCTCCTCGACGTGTCCGGTCACGCCCGCGATCGCCGGGTGGTCTTCGAGGAAGCCGACGGCCTCGTCGAGAAAGTCCGCATCCAGCAGCATGTCGCCGTCGATGAGGCAGATATAGTCGTGACGCGAATGCTGAAAGCCGAGCTGTGGGCCTATGCCGCAACTTGGACGCGCCGGCGGCGTGATCTGCGCAATGACTGTCGGATATCGGGCGGCGATCTCGATGGTGGAGTCCGACGATCCGCTGTCCGCGACAATGACCTCGCCGCCCTGGCGCTCAAGCGCTGTCAAGGCGCTCTCGATCGTCGCGGCGATGCGCTTTTCTTCATTCAAGGTCTTGATAATGACGGATATTGCCAAGATGGCCCCCTGGCAGGGTGCGCCGTGCTTTTGCTCGCCACACCATGCGGTCTAAATGCACTATGCGGAACTTTCTACCTGCGATGGTTTGAATTTTGGTTTACTTTGCCAATCCCGCAATTGCCGTCCGCAGTGGGCGGGCGTACCAGGCGGCACCGGCGCCGCATGCTCCGCCCGCCAGCTTGACCGCAAGATCCGTCACGCGCGCGTGGCGATCGGCCGACAGCATCTGCAGCAATTCGAAGCCGACAGCCGCTCCAAGCACCAGGCCGAGGACAAGGGCAATGCGCTGCGGATAGGCGGCGGCGAAGAGGAAGCCGATCAGCCCATAGGCACCGAACCGCTCGACGTGGACCCAAGTGCCGATATGCGGACGCATGGCGATCGGCGACAGCGTCGAGAAGGCGATCAGCGCCAAGAGGAACCACGCGAGGATCGCGGCCGCACGCCTGAAATTCACGATCGCTTTTCTGCGGCCGTCCCGGCGCATGGCGGAGGTCATCTTGCCAGCGCCCGATAAACCGAAAGGGTTTTCTGCGCGACGCTCGCCCAGCTATGGGTCGCTTCCACATGGGCGATCTGCGTTCGGACCGCGTCGTCGGTCGGCGGATTTGCTATTTTTTTGGCGAGGGCGGCGGCAAGGGCGTCGATGTCGCCGAGCGGAAAATAGTCGTCGGGAGCGAGGGCGAGTTCGCGGTTGGCGACGATGTCGCTGGCGAGCACCGGCAAGCCATGGGCCAACGCCTCCAGGAGGGCGATCGGCATGCCTTCGTGGCTCGAGGGGAGCACGAAAAGAGCCGCATTGGCGAAGAGTTCGGCCAGCCTGTGGCCAGACTGGAAGCCCGTCAGGACAACGCCGGGCACGCCTTCAGCCATCGCCCTCACCTTAGCCGCATAGGGCGTTTCGAATTCGGCGCTCCCCGCCAGGACGAGTTTGACGCCGGTACCGCCGAGACTCGCGAAGGCCCGGATGAGGTCGGTCTGGCGTTTTTCCGGAACGAGCCGCGCGGCAAGCAGAATGTAACGGCGGCGCGTCAGGTCGAACTCGTCGAGGATGCCCGTTCCGCCGCTCCACGGCGATATTGCGACGCCGTTCGGGACAAGGGCCACCGGAACCCCGTAACGCTCGCCCATCGTCTCCACGATTTCCTTGGAAATGGCGATACGCCCATGCGCAAGCCGCATGCCCATGCGTTCCCCGAGCTTGAGCATGCGCTTGGCGAAGCTGCTCCATTTCTGCCGGTCGTAATCATACCCGTGATGGGTGACCACCACCTTCAGGCCCAGGAGCCGCGCGAGGGGAACCAGCAATGCCGGGCCAATCGCATGAATATGCAGTACGTCCGGCCGGCGCAGCGCCGCGAAACAGACGCCGAAAAAGGTGTGGACGATCGCCTCCAGCGCCATCGATCGCGGTGCCCAGAGCGGGAAGACGCGAATTCCGCTCCAGGAATAGGAAGCGGTCTTGGGGAGATAGCGCTGCCGCCCGATGACATCGACGCCCCAGCCAAGGGCCACCAGCCTGGTGGAGAGCATCTCGACATGCTTTTCCACGCCGCCCTGCACGTCGGGTATCCCACGCAGGCCAAGCATCATCACGCGCGGACGCGCGGCCGTCGTCTCAATGGACCGGTGAAAACCGTCAAGTTCGTCCCGGGTCAGTGCGGTGCCTGAGCCGGAGAATGGCCCCTCGAGCAACGCGGCCGTCGCAAGTGCCGGCGCGTCGACGGCGAGCAGCTTTTCGGGAAGAGGCCCCTCGCCGCCGCGAGCGGTGTTGACCGGGGTCGCCGAACCCCTCGTCTGCTGCGGAGCATGATCCCGCGAGACTGCCGTCTGACTGCTCATGGTTGTCTTGCCCCGGAAGTTGCCTTTCGGCAGCTTTTACGTGCAGAACACTTTCGCCGGGCGTAAGAAGATCGCTAAAGTTTTACGAGACTGGCCGGAAATCGGTCGCCGGACCTTGCTCAGCCTATGCAGCACCGAGCGACGCGTAGAGGTCGAGGGTCCTCGTCCGATAGGCCGCGGCCGAGTATTCTCTGGAGATCCAGGATCGGCCCTCCGCGCCCATGCGTGCGCGTGCGTGAGGCGAAAGCGCCGCCATTTCGCTGAGCGCCCGTGCAAGGTCCTCTGGCTTTCCGGAGGCGGCAAGCAGCCCCGTCTCGCCTTCCCTGACCATCTCCGGAATCCCACCGATCGCCGCGCCGATGACCGGCCGCTGCAGCGCATAGGTCTCGAGAAGGCTGATCGGCGCATTCTCGTACCATTCGGAAGGAAGCACGAGGGCGCAAGATTGGCCGATGAGCCGGTGCAGCTTCTCGCCTGAAAGATAGCCGGCGAATGTCACGTCTGCGCCGAGGTCGGCCGCCAGCTGGCGAAGGCTCGCCTCTTCCGGCCCGGTTCCGGCAACGATCAGCCGCTCTCCCGAAAGAGCTATCGCCCTGATCAGGGTCGCCAGTCCCTTTTCCGGCGCCAGGCGACCGGCGAAGACAAAATAGTCGGCCTCCTGCCAATCGGTCCGAAAGGTGGACACATCGACGAAATTGGCTATGTGGACCATCTTTTCGCGCGGCCAGCCCCAATCGGCGAGCTTGTCCAGGTAAAAGCGGCTCGGTACGACGAGCCGATCCACCTTGTCGCGATAAAGGCCGAGCAGCCGGTGCAGCATCGTTTCCGCCAGCACCACGGCGCTCAACGGGACTGAGTCCTTGACGCAGCGATGGCGAAGCACGTTATAGATTTTCCCGCCGCGACAATCTTCGCAGACTTTGCCATGCCGCAGCATCTTGTAGGAGGGGCAGGCGAGCTTCAGATCGTGAACCGTCATGACCACCGGGATGCCGGCGGATTTCAATGTAGAGAAGATCGCCGGCGACAGATGGTGATAGACATTGTGGGCATGGGCGATCGCGGGGCGGCTCTGGCCGATCAGCCGGCGGATGTTGCGTTGGGCTTCGAGCGAATAGATGACGCTCGCCGCTTGAACCGCCTTGCGCAGCAGCCCCGTCTTCCGGCCGTATTCAATTTCGGAGACGAAATAGTCCGACCAGGGCGTTTGCTCGTTGAGATCGTGGCGCATGGCGAACGGTACGACGTCCCAGCCGAGCTCGCCGAACATCGCCATATGATCGAAGAACACCGCCTCGGCTCCACCGCGGCGGTAAAAGTAGTTGTTGATCGCCAGCAGGCGCTTCCCGGCTATGCCATGCTCAGGCACCGCAGCCCCCTACCAATTGAACCGGTCGAGCACCTCATCGACCGGCAGCACGCGACAACCCTTTTCGACGGAATAGCGGACGAGACGATCGAAGGTCTCGGGCGTGCAGCCATGGGGCGTCGGCCGCGGCGCGATGTCATGCGTGAAGAAGATGAGCCATCCGGGCTCACTGACGAGCGCGTCGATCCATCGGGTCAGGGTCTCGGCATGCTGCTCCGGCTGGCGGATTTCGACGGCCTTGAGCATCAGTGGATCCACGGATTCCCGGTTGATGGCCTCGCCGCCGGCGCGGCAGGAGCGATAGCGGCGGCGCAGCTCGGAGCGCGCCAGCGGCCAGGCGGCGTTATAGGGAAAGGCGAAGTTCCGCGCCGGCGAGGCGACCCCGACGCTCTTCAGATAGTCCGCATTGCGGTCGAGGTCGGCGGCGAGGCCGCCGGCGCTGCGAACCCTGAGATGCGCAAAGGTGTGGCAGCCGATCTCATGCCCGCGCGCGAGCAGCTCCGCGCATCCCTCCGGGGTGATAAGCGTCCGATGCTTTTCCACCCGCCCCCCCAGCCCGCCGGCGATATAGAAGGTGCCGCGCGCATCGTACCGCTCGAGAATCCGGGCTCCCTCGTAAAGGGCGCTGTCGGGCACGTCGTCGAAGGTGAAGGAGACGAGCGGTATGTCCGTTTTGATATCCCGCCGCGCCCCGGCGAGCCGCCAGATCGCCCGGTTGGCTAGCCGGTCGACGAGGCCGCCAATCTTTTCCTGAACATCACGCATGAGCAACGCGCTTTCCTTTTTCCGGGACGGCACCTTTCGCCAGCACGGCGCTCGATTGCAGGTGCAGTCCGTAGTTGGCGAAGACGAAAGTGAACCAGACAAAGCTCCCGCCCTCGAAGAAGAGAGTTTCCAGACCGGCGTGGAAGATCGTGTAGAGCCAGATGCGGATGTAAAGCCGCGTCAGCGGCGCCTTCTCGCGCTCGGGCGCAATGCGAGAAATGTCGCGAAGCGGCAGCAGGATTAGCCAGACGAGCGTCAGCAGCAGCCCTGGGAAGCCGGTCGTCAGGGCAATGTCGAGATAGGAATTGTGGCCGTTTGCAGCGGCCACCGCCCAGGTCTCGACCGAGCCGCCACTGTAAACCAGCTCCTCCGTCTGCCAGAACGCCCTGAAGCCGTAACCCGTCAGCGGCCGCTCGGCGAGTGCCGAGAAAGCGAAGCGCCAGATGTCGGAGCGATTGGTGAATGTCGCGTCGATGCCAAGGCCAGTGATGAACTCTCCGAGCGGCCTGAAAACCGCCGAACCCACGGCGAATAGATTAAACAGGCCTACGCCGCCGATGACGATCAGCGCACGCAGCGGCCGCATCTTTTCGAACAGCCATCCGAGCATGAGGATTGCCGGCAGCATCGCCGTCGAGGTTTTCCCGCCGGTGTTGACGAGAAACAGGAACGACAGCGCGAAGATTGCTAGGCCCGTTATGCGCGACCAGCTGCTCGCGACGAACAGCCCGAAGAAGGCGGCGAGCACCATCCCGGAGGCGGCGCTGTTCTTGTGCGGGAAGTGACCGCGCCAGAGCCCGGCATTCATCGGCTCGCGCAGTTCGGACGCCTGGTGGATGGCGAGCGTCGGCTTGAAGAGAATGCCGTAATAGGCGAATCCCAGCATGATCAGGCTGCCGATCCCCAGCATCTTGGCGAAGTGGCGCTCCGAGGCCGGCAGCAGCAGATAGATGCTGGCATTCACCGTCATGATCGTGGAGAGAACGATGCCCTTGATGCCGAGCATCGGATGCGCGGAGATCAGCGAGACGAGGAGGAACCAAAAGGAGAGGATGGCGAGAAGCAGGCGCGGCTGCAGGATGATGTCGCGCATCGGATGCAGCAGCCCGTAGCCGAGCATACCGGCGGAGAGCAGCAGCGCCAGGATCTGGTTCAGGCGGTTGGAGTTGCCGGCGGAAGGGTCGAGGATCGCCTCGCCCGTCAGGTCGACATAGGGCGTGATCGATACCCAAAGAAACAGAAACATCGCCATGAAGAGGAAGGCGCCGACGCGCGCCCTCGCAATGTCCGGCGCGCTGGTCTCCGCAAAGGCGGCGGTTGTCATTGGCCGGCTTCCTATCCGACCGCCGGGCGCTGACCGCGTATATAACCCCAGAGGCCGAGCGCCAGCGCGAGTGCAACACCTGCGGCGAGACCGGCCAGGGCGCCGCCGATGAGCAGGATCGAGGTTCGCGGCGGCCAGCTACGCGAATTCGGCGGCATGGCGCGTGAAATGACGCGGATATTGGTCGTGTCGATCTGCTGGCGCTCGGTGATCTGCTGGGCGCGCGCCAGATGGGTTTCATAGATCGCGGCCTTGGTGCGCGCATCGCGCTCGAGGTCGCGGAGGTGGACCTGCGCATCGTTGTCGGTGAAGACATTCGATTGCTCGTCGTCGGCCTTTGTCCTCAGGGCACCGAGCGCCGAGCGTTCCCGGTCGAAATCCGCTTTGGCGCGCTCGGCTATGCGGCGCGCTTCCTGGTTTATGCCAGCCTCGAGCGTCGCGCGCTCGGAACGTGCTGCGGCAAGACGGGGGTGCCTTTCGCCGTAGGTGAGCTGCATCGAACCGATCTGCTGCTGCACGGCACTATATTGCTGGCGCAGGTTCGTCATGTCAGCGGACTCAAAGACCGAGGCTCTGGTCGTCTCTCCCTGCGCGATCGCGGCACTCATCTGCTTGTAGCGCGTCTCCGCCTGGATAAAGCGCTGCTGGGCCTCGAGAACCTGAGTATTGAGTTCGCTCGAGAGCTGGTTGCTGACGAGTTCGCCATTGGCCGACAGCAGGCCGTTCTCGCGCCGGAAATCCTCGACCTTCTTTTCTGCCTCGGTCACGTTGCGGCGCAACTCATCGAGCCGGGCATTGAGGTTCTGCGCCACCCGGCCGGCGCTTTCGGCCGCCGATTGGAAGAGTTCCGCTTCGAAGGCGTCAACTATTGCGTCGGAAAGGGTGACGGCCTTTTCCGGCTCCTCGCTCCAAACCTCGAGAACGACGACGAAGGAGCGTTCCTCGCGGCGTGCCTCGACCCTTTCCGACAGGGCGCGAATGGCCGTCAGCTCCTTGTCGGCCTTGCTGTCTCCCCGTGAGAACAAAGCCGTCAGCACCGCAAGTGGCGACGATTTGACGAACTCCGGATCGTTCGTCAGTTGCAGCTTGTCGATGACCCGCTTCAGAACATTTCGCGACGTGAGAATCCTGAGCTTGCTCTCGACCTCCAGCAGCTGCGCGTCGCGCTGCGGGTTGCTGGTAAAGACGTCATCGCTGACGACGTTGAGGTTGGAGGGGTCCACCACAAGGTCGGTATAGACGGTGTAGCGCGGTGTGGCGGTAACCGCATAGATGAAGGCAGCGGCGACGCAAAGAACAAGCGCAAGGACGATCCATCTCATCCCGTCGCGCAGCCAGAGGATGATGTCGTCTATGCCGACGCTGCCGAGCGTGGGAAGCTGCGGGAAGTAAGCGCCGACAGTCGGCGGACTGGGCCTTGCCGCCGGTATCGGCGGGGAAACATCCTGCGTTGCCGCCGGGGCGGAAATCTCGTGCTCCTCGGGCGCGACCGGCGCTTCCCTGTCAACGGCCGGAACAAGGTCCAGCAGCGAGCCGCCGGTCCCGCGCCAGGGACTGCGCGCCTCCAGGTGCAATCCTTGCTCTAAGGGCTCGCTCCGCCGATACATCCGTTTTCCCCACGCATGCCCTTGAAGCCACCGAAGAGCACTGCCCTGCGTTGTAAGATCTGCTGCTAAGAATTAGGAGTGCAGAGTGAATATTCGGTTAAGACTTGCATGCGGCCGGTAACTTTCGCGGCCTCAGAAATCGGTCAGCAAACGGCTCCAGCTTTCCGACGCGAGGCCGCCGATATAGATGTCACCGCTGAGCGCCGCGTCCTTGATGTCGGCGTGCCGGGTGACCATGCAGAAATAGCCCCGGTGGCGGAAGCACAACCACCGCTGGCGCGAAATCGCATTCATTAGGAACGGCTGCGCCATGCCGGTCGCAACCGCATAGCCTTCCGCGTCGAGGCTGCCGAACATTGCCGCGGTGACATCGGCTTCGCAGCCTTCGTCGCAGATCACGTTCAGCACACTGGCCATGCTTTTAGACCTTCCGAAGAACAGGAAAGCCCCGATCGTGCGGCCATCTTCGCGCAGCACTTTCCGGCACTGAAACGCGCCGAGATTCCTGTTCATCGAGGCGACGTCGACGAGCCAATCGAACTCGGATTTCGACCAGGCGGGGCGAACCGAAAACCGCTCGAGCATCGGTGCGGCGCAACAGAGAAATTCATCGGGATTTGCCGTCTGCACCCGGCATCCCGGCGCCGCCGGAGGTACCGACGACGGGCCCCAACGGCGAATCGCGCCATCGATCAACCGCAGTGCGCCAACGACCAGAGGCGTCCTGAGAATCGGAATGCGCCGGCCGGCCAGAACGGCAGCCGCAGCGAGCGGCCGGAAGAAGCGCTGCCATTCGAGGCTCTGGATCGGCAGGATGACACCCCCGCCGGCAACGCAGTGATCGGCGCTGACGGGAGAAGAACTGTCGGAAAAGCACAGATCCTGGCGAGCCGCGCGCACGCTGCGGGCAAGCCGCGCCGCGCCGGCCGCGCCGGCTTTGCCATCGACCATGAAGGCGCAGAGAAGGCGTGCCACCAGCCGGCGACCATTGGCATCGAATTCCATAGGCAGGGAAAGAATGGCGCTGTCGACGTCACCGCTGCCATTGTCGTGCACGATGCTGCCCTGTTCGGAGGCATAGAACGGGCTTCCAAAGAAAACCGTCTCGATGTAGCGGCACAGGTCCTCGCCCGCCGTGCCCTCACGGTTGCGGAAGACCCTGTTGAACAATCGCGCGATCGTGGGGATATCGGTGCGCGTCATCGCCCGCGTGCCGGGGCACGGCGGTTCGGCGATGCTCGCCGGATGCGGCACAATCTTCCGCAACTCAACTCCCATGCGCTGGTCCCGCCTGAAATTCGCGAGTTGCCCGCTCCCGGTCGCGGCGTACGAGGCGCAGGAAAACGCTCCATGCAGCAACGACCATGGCGATCTCGATGACATAGAAGGAGACGAAGGTGCCGGTAGGCGGGGAGTACCAGCTCGCCGCCGCGGCGATCCCGGCCCCAACGATGCTTCCAAGTCCCATGACAGCGGCGCGGGCGGCGTGGTAGCCGGAGGCCCCGAGCGCCTCCACGGCCACCGACCAGACGGCGAGCGGTATGACGACCCATGCGAGGCCGCGCACGAAGCCGACGAGCGACACATAGTCGTGTCCGAAAAGGTAAGGCAGGACCGGAGCCAGCACGAAGACCGTCAGCGCCGCTGCCAGGCCGATGACCGATGCGGCGGCAAGGACGCGCAGCACCCGCTGCAAGGCGTGATGCAGTCCCGATGTCGTCATCCGCGCCGACCCCGGATAGATGAGACGGTTCAGCGCCTCAACTGACAGGAAGCTGCTCTCGAGCATCCGCCGTGCGACGCTATAACTCGAGACGATCTCGGCGGTGGTGACGAGGCTCAGGACGAGGAGGTCGGCATTCTGCCGCAGGGCACGCAGGATGAATGGAATGCTGAAATAAAGACCCTGCGGCAGTTCCTCCCGCACGATACGGTAGCGCGGTTTACCGAGCCCCTTGATCGCCCGGAGACAGGTGACGGCGACCAGAACATGGCAGACAAATTGCCAGACGGCCCAGGATGCCACCGTCGAAACGCCGAAGGCCAGGCAGGCGAGCGCCGCCGCCACGGTGCGCGCCGCGGCAAAGCCGACCACCACCTTGTTGGCGGAGGCGAAATCGGAATGGGCAATGAAGATCTGTTCTGCGAGAACGATGATCCGGACGAGCACGATGTTGGTAACGAGCATCAGCGCAATCACCAGGAAATTGGTGACCGCATCGGCCGACAGCGCAAAGAAGAACGGCAGCGTTACGGCGCCGGCAAGAACGAGGACTAGCCCGCTTGCGGCCGTGAGCAGAATGTTGTGGCCGAGCATCTCGGGATAGATCGCGCGATCCCGCGCGACGCGCCGCACGAGGGATTCCATCGCGCCCAGTCCGCAGAGATGGACAGCGATGCTGGCGACGGCGGTGATGGCGACGAAGACGCTGAACTCGTCGACGCCAAGAAAGCGGGCGAGGATCGCGAAGGTGACAAGTTGCGCCGCGGATCCGAGGACGAGGCTGCCGCCGGACGCCACATAGGACAGGATCATCGGCAGGAAGGGCTTGTAGCCACGCGCTTCCGTTAAGCCTTCCGAAGACATCCGACCTGCCCTGTCGATCTTGCGCACTGGATTCAGCGTCGCAAAGGCCGTCCCTTGCCGCAATCCATCCGCCGGTTCCCAGCCGCAGACTAGAGAACAGAGATGATTGGGGGGTTAACATACGCCCATCAATTGTATTTTCAGCTTCCGTTTACCCGAATGCGCTAGTCTCCGCGGACCCGAAAAACATCCCGAAGGAGCGTTCGTGCTGAAGCGCGACTATCTTCCCGGCGCCGAGCTGGCGGACCGCCATTCGCCTCGACTCGTCCGCTTCATGGACATCGAACTCGAACTCGCCCCCGACGTGCTCGTGCCTCGGGAGGAGACGGAGTTGCTCGGGCGGAACGCCGTTGCGCGGCTTGCCGGCCCGACGGAACCGGTGACGGTCATCGACATGTGCTGCGGCTCCGGCAATCTCGCCCTCGGGATCGCCGCTGCCGTTCCGCTTGCGCGGGTCTGGGGGGCGGACCTGACCGACAGCACCGTCGCACTCGCGCGCCGCAATGCCGAGCGCCTGTCGCTTCAAGAGCGCGTGCTGATCCGCCAGGGTGACCTTTTTGCCGCGCTCGACGGAGCCGGCCTAGAAGGCCGGGTCGACATGATCGTCTGCAATCCGCCCTACATATCGACGTCGCGTCTCACCGGCGATAGCGCCCACCTCCTCGAGAGCGAGCCGCGCGAGGCCTTCGACGGCGGGCCTTACGGCATTTCCATCCACCAGCGGCTGATCCGCGAGGCCGCCGCCTTCCTGAAACCGGGCGGCTGGCTCCTCTTCGAGTTCGGCGAGGGGCAGGACCGGCAGGCCGCAGCCCTCATCGCCCGGGCCAAGGCCTATGAAGCCGTGAGCTTCGCCCACGATGCGCACGGCAAGGCGCGGGTCGCCATCGTGCGCAGGTTGAAGGAGGGACCGGCGCGATGAGCGACATTCGTCCGCTCACGACCGCCGACATTCCGGCCGTTGCCGGGCTCTTCCAAAGGATCTTCCGCCACAGCGACCAGGCTGCGCCGCCGGCGCTCGTCGACTATCTTCGCCACCTTTACCTGGAAGCGCCCGGGTATGATCCAGAGGTCGCGCCGCTCGTCCACGTCAATGACGGCGGCCGGATTTCCGGCTTCGTCGGCGTTAACGCGCTGCCGATGAGCTACAAGGACCGGCAGCTGCGCGCCGCCATCTGTGGCGCGCTGATGGTCGAGGGCCGCGAGAGCGACCCGATGGCCGGCGCCCGGCTCTTGAAGGCCTTTCTGGCCGGGCCGCAGGACCTCTCCTTCAGCGAGACGGCAAGCGAAACCTCGACGCAGATGTGGACGCGGCTGCGCGGCATCGTGCTGCCGCAATACAGCCTCGACTGGGTCCGCGTCCTTCGCCCGGCGAGCTTTGCGGTCGAGCTTCTCTCCGGCCGGATCGGGCCGGTTCGCGCGCTTCGCCCCCTGGCACGGGCCTTCGACGAGCGCTTTCGCGGAAAAATGGCTCGCGGCGATCTGCGTTGGTCGGCGGTTCCGAAGGAGGCCAGTGTTCCGGCGATGTTTCAGGTCGCCGACATCGATGCCGGGTCCTTTGCCGAACTTTTCGCACCGTTGATTGGGCACTTTGCCGTGCAGCCCGCCTGGACCGAAGGCCAGTTCAACCACATTCTGCGGAACGCAACGGAGAAGCCCGACTTCGGCGCGCCGCACTTCGCTGCCGTCAAGACGCGCACCGGCGCTCCGGTCGGGGCGTTCTTCTACCATATGAAGCCAGGCGGGACCGCCCGTGTCCTGCAGCTGCTCGCCATGCCCGGCCAGGCAGGTCCCGTCCTCGACTGCCTGATCGATCATGCCGCCGCCCGGGGCGCCGCGGCGCTGCGCGGTCGCACCCAACCGGCGCTTCTCGAAGCGATGATGGGTCGCCGCATCGGCTTCGTCCACGCGGCCTCGACCGTCGTCCATTCCCGCGACGAGGAACTCGTCGACGCCTTCCGCCACGCGCAGGGCTTCGTCAATGGCCTTGCCGGAGAGCATTGGAGCCGCCTGATCGGCGGCTCCTTCGACGGTTCGTAAAGATCGCGCCTCCGCTTCAGGCCGCGCGCACCGCGTTCAGCGGGATTTCGATGTCGACTTCCAACGTCGAGACGTTTTCGCCGCGGTCCATCTTGACGGTGACCTTGTCGCCGTCCAGCTGCACATGCTTGGCGATGACGGCGAGGATCTCTTCGCGAAGTTTCGCCACGAGATCCGAGTGCCCGACCGAGGCGCGTTCATGCGCGAGCAGGACCTGCAGACGCTCGCGCGCCGTCGGCGCCGAGGTCTGTTTGCTGAAGAAACGGAATATGCTCATGCTGCCCTCCGTCCGAACAATTTACCAAGAAACCCGCGCTTCTCGCCCGGAATGATCATCGGCACCGTTTCGCCGGCAATCCGGCGAGCGGCGTCGAGATAGGCGAGCGCCGGAGCGCTTCGGCTGTCAGCCAGCGTAACCGGCGCGCCGAGGTTGGATGCCTTAAGGACGTCGGTGCTTTCGGGCACGATGCCGACCAGCGGGATCGACAGGATCTCGAGGACATCGTCGACCTTCAGCATGTCGCCGCGCTCGGCGCGGGCCTGGTCATAGCGCGTCAGCAGCAGGTGCTTTTCCACCCGCTCACCGCGCTCGGCCCGTTCGGTCTTGGCATCGAGAAGGCCGATGATGCGATCGGAGTCGCGCACCGACGAGACTTCCGGATTGGTGACGATGACGGCGATGTCGGCGTGCCGCATGGCAAGCGTCGCGCCGCGCTCGATCCCGGCCGGGCTGTCGCAGATGATCCAGTCGAAATGCTTCTTGAGCTCGGCCATCACCTTCTCGACGCCCTCCGGCGTCAGGCTGTCCTTGTCGCGGGTCTGCGAGGCTGGCAACAGGAAGAGCGTGTCGAGGCGCTTGTCGCGGATCAGCGCCTGCGGCAGCTTGGCGTCGCCCTGGATGACGTTGACGAGGTCGTAGACGACCCTCCGCTCCGCGCCCATGACGAGGTCGAGATTGCGCAGGCCGACGTCGAAGTCGACGACAACCGTCTTTTCGTTCCTCTGCGCCAGCGCCGCGCCAAGCGCGGCGGTCGATGTCGTCTTGCCGACGCCACCCTTACCCGATGTAACAACGATTACTTTCGCCATCTTCCCGCTCCTGTATGCTGGCCGGTCATCGGCTCAGTTAAGTCTCTCTGCCATGATCGAATCGCCTTCCAGCCAGAGCTGAACCGCCTGTCCGCGAAGATTGGGTGCCATGTCTTCCGCCGTCTTGTAGACGCCATCGATTGCCAGCAGCTCGGCTTCGAGCCGGCGGCAGAAGATTCGCGCCGAGGCGTTGCCCACCGAACCGGCGAGCGCCCGACCCCTCAGCGTCCCGTAGACATGCACCGAGCCCCCGGCGATGATTTCCGCACCCGAGGCGACCGATCCGACCACGGTCACGTCGCCTTCCGGGAAGATCACCGACTGGCCGGAGCGCACCGGCTCGCGGATGACGATCGACGAGATCGCCCGCGCCGCCTGCGGCTCCACCTGGACGCTCGGCGCCACGGCCGTGGCCGGCGCCGCACCAGCCGATTCGGTACTCGACTCGGCCGGAATCTCGATATCCGGAGCCGGGCGACCGCCCTTCATCGCCGGCGGCATGCCGGGCTCGAAGAGCGACGGGCGGCCGCCTTCGATGCCCATGATCCGGACATTGCGCTTGCCGAGCTCGTCGATCAGTTTCTTGAGCTCGGCCCGGTCGATTTCGAGGTCGGCGACGTCGAGAACGACCGGCCGCCCCAGGAAGAACCCGGCGGAGCGCGAGGCCAAATCGTCGAGGCGGGTGAGCCAGGCATCGAGCGGCGGCTCCGGTGAAAGCACCAGTGCCAGGAACGAGCGGCCCTTGATGCGGATCGAGCGGGTGTCTGTTAGCACTTTGGTCATCTACGTTAATTTTTCGTTGCCTCAGATGTAGGCGAGTCACGGTTAACAAATGGTTAATTCCCCTAGCCTGCCCGGGGCTGGAGATTAGTTGAGACCGGACGAAAAATATCCCAGACATGCCGCTGAGCGGGCGATCGCGCGTCGATCGCCTTGCAGAACGTAAACTTTGAAATAGCAGCGCTAACTTGAAAAAATACGCATCGGCAGCGAACCGCCGGGGGAATGTCAGAGGGCCCGTTCAGAGAGGCTGCCGGGGCGAATAGGGCGCCCCGCGCGCCGCTTCACTCGCCGATTTCCGCAACGGGCTGCACGAGCTGCGGTCCGAGATGCAAAAAGCGAGTCGCCTTGCGCTTTGCGACAATGTCCGCCCAGACGCGCTCGACCTGCGCTGCGGAGAGATTTGCGGCGCGGCCGACCTCTTCGGCGGTGAGGCCGGTGTTGAGGCCGTAGAGGCAGAGATCCATCCGGTCGTAGGGCAGCGAGAAATAGAATTCTTCCTGCGTCTGTTCGAGCGAATAGGTGTCGGTGGTGGGCGGCCGGCGGCGGATTTCTTCCGGAACGCCGAGATGAGCGGCAAGCGCATAGACCTGCGACTTGTAGAGATGGGCGATCGGCTTGACGTCGGCCGCGCCGTCGCCGTTCTTGACAAAGAAGCCCTGGTCGTATTCGAGCCGGTTCGGCGTGCCGAGCACGGCGAAGTTCAGCCGGTCGGCATGGTAATATTCTAGCTGCTTGCGGGTGCGCTGCTTCATGTTGGTTGCGGCGACGATGCCGAGATAGACGGAGGGCGGCATGCGCAGCTTCGTCCGCTTGCCCTCCGGGTCCTGCACCACCAGCGAGGAGATGTTGTAGCCCTCGCCCTCGAGCGCATTGGCGATGACGATCTTCGATGCCCAGCCCGGCCCGTAATCCGGCACGAGTGCTCGGATGAAGGTGTCGCGGCGAGCATAGCAGCCCATCGCCGCAAGCGTCGGGCCGATGTCCTCGACGATCGCCTCGACACCATAGGTTTCCGCCACCAGCCGGCCGAGCCGGAGGCTCTCCGGATCGGAATCGTTTTCCGGCATGAACAGGCAGAAGACGTTCTTAGCGCCGACGGCGCGCACGGCCAGCGCGACCGAAACACTCGAATCGATGCCTCCCGAAAGGCCGAGCACCAGCCCGCGCTTGCGCATGCCGCGCAATTGCGCGCGCAAGCCCGCGACGATGCGTTCGGTCTCCGTGGCGTCGTCGATCTTCAAGCTATCGGCGGAGAAAACGAACGTCTCCTGATCGGGGCGGATGTTCATTCTGCTGCCTCCAATGTCTCGGCCGCCAGCCTGCGGCTTACCTTGCCCGTGTCCGTCTTCGGCAGCTCGGTGCGGAATTCGACGATCTTCGGCACCATGAAATCCTCGAGATGATGGGCGCAGTGGCGGATGATGTCTTTCTCGGTGAGCGCCGCGTCGGAGCGGACAACGAGAGCGCCGATCGCAGCCCCGAGCACCGGGTCGGGCACGCCGATGACGACCGCCTCGGCGATTCCCGGATGGGCGTGCAAAACGGTCTCGACCTCCTTCGGCGCCACCTTCTCGCCGCGCGTCTTGATGATGTCGTCCTTGCGGCCGACGAAATAGAGGAAGCCGTCATCGTCGGTGCGGAAGAGGTCGCCCGTATAGAGCACCTTTTCCCACGCGTTCGGACCCGGGCGCAGCATGCGTTCGGTGGCTGCCTCGTTGCGCCAGTAGCCTTGCATGACGTGGGCCCCGCGGATCACCAGTTCACCCGGAACACCTGGCGGCACGCGCTTGCCGTCGTCGTCGACCACGAAGGCTTCGGTGTTCGGAATCGCGATTCCGACCGAACCCGGCCGGCGATCGAGTTCGTCCGGCGGCAGATAGGTGCAGCGCTTGCACTCCGTCAGGCCGTACATTGAATAGAGCCGCGCCGACGGGAAAAGCTCGCGCAGGCGGGCGATGTGCGCCGGCGGCAAAGCTGCGGCGGTATTGGAGATATAGCGTAAGCTCGGCAGGAAGCCGGGCTCGAGGTCGCGCATCTGCAGGATCATCGCGGCCATCGTCGGAACCAGCGGGAAACCAGTGACGCCTTCGGCGCGAATTCGCTCGAAGATCGCCTGCGGGAAGGCGAAGGACTTTTCGAGGACGAGCGTGGCACCGAGCCGGATCGTCATCAGCAGCTGATAGAGGCCATAGTCGAAGGCAAGCGGCAGGACGTTCAGGATGATGTCGTCCGGCGTGTTGCGCAAATAGGTGGTGATCGATTCCGACGCCGCATCGATATTGCGATGCGTCATCATCACGCCCTTGGGACGGCCGGTCGAACCGGACGTGTAGATCAGCATGGCAAGATCGACGTCGATGCCACCGTGAAGCACGCGCAAGGGCTCGGCCGTCAGGCACTCTTCGAAGGAGGCCGCGCCCTCCGGCGTGCTGCCGCCGGGCGCGGCGGTCGAGGCGATGAAAAGCGGCCTGGCGGCAGAAAACGCGCGCGCCTCGGTGACGACCGGCATCAGCTTCGCCTGCGTCAGGATCGCCGCCGCCTCGCAATCGGCAATGATATAGGCGAGCTTGTCGGCCTTGGTGGAGGCGTTGATCGGGCTGAAGGTCGCGCCGGCCTTGAGGATCGCGAAGATCGCCACGGCCGCTTCCCAGCAATTGTCCATGAAGACCAGAACACGGTCGTTGGCGTTGACGCCGCTCGCTGCGAGCGCGGCGGCAAGCCGCGACGAAAGATCGTCCAGTTCCCTGTAGCTCAACCGCTTACGGTCGGTGACCAGCGCCGTCTTTGCCCCGTGCGCCGCGGCGTTCCTGGTGAGGAATTGCTCGAACCTCATCTTCGTAGTGCCCCCGCCCCGCCGCCGCTTACGCCGTGACCGGCACTGCTTTCACCTCGATGAAGGCCGCAATTCGCGCCAGCGAATCGAGGTTCGCCGGGACGATATCGGCGTCCGTCATCGCGATCCCGAACTGGTCCTCGATGAAGGCGACGAGCTCCAGGACGCCGGTCGAATCGACGACGTCGTTCTCGATCAGCGACGCGGTATCGCCGAGTTCGTAGGAGGTGTCGCCGAAGAGAAAATTATCGATGATGAAGGTCCTGACCTTCTCCTTGATCGTCTGCGTCATGTGGTTTCCTTTCACTGCTTTCGTTTCAGGCCGCTTCCGCCTTGCGGAAGCCGGTCCCCGTGAATGTCCGCAGCCACAGCTGCGTCGACAGGATGCCGACGAAGGCGGCGTTGTCGCGGAAGCCCGAGGCCGGGCGCGAGCGGCACTTTTCGTAGAGCTTCGCCACCGCCGCGGCATTGAACAGGCCGCCTTCGCTAATCGCTTCCGCGCTGAGGGCGCCGCGAACATAGTCGCGTGCGCCGGCGCCGGTGAAGGAGTGGCTGTCGGGCGCGCGGTAGGGCTGCTTCACCCGCCTGCCGATCGCAGGCGGCAGCAGATCCTTCGTCGCCTCGCGCAGGATGTGCTTTTCCGTCAGGCCTTTAAGTTTCATCTCCGGCGGCAGCGTCGCGGCGAATTCGACGAGCCGATGGTCCAGGAAGGGGAAGCGGCCCTCCACCCCGCGGGCCATTGCCATGCGGTCGCCCTGGCTGGAGAGGATGTAGCCGGGCAGCAGGAAGCGGCTTTCGAGATATTGCGCCTGGTGCAGCGGGTGCCATCGACCGAAATCCTGCGGCAGCCGGCCGACAAGCTCGGCAGCGGCGTCGTAGTCCCCCAATTGGCTGCGCAGGTCGGCGGAGAAGAACAGTTTCGTCGCGGCAGTTCCCTTAAAGCGCGGTCGATGCGAAAAGAGCGGATCGTCGAGCCGCTCGTCGCTGGCGCCGAAAAAGGCGGCGAGATATTCCGGCGACTGCTGCTTGAGGCCCGGCAGATAGGGATAGAGTTTGCGGAAGAGATGTGGCCGGATGCGCGAGCCTGGCTGGCGGCCGCAGAAACGACGCACCCGGGCTTCCTTGAAGATATCGTAGCCGGCAAATACCTCGTCGGCTCCTTCGCCGGTGAGCACGACCTTGAGGCCCGCCTCCCGCACCAGTCCGGACAATTGATAGAGCGGCGCCGGTGCCGTGCGGATGATCGGTCTTTCGGTGAAGCGGATGACCTCCGGAAAGACCCTGGCGATGTCGCCCTCGCGGCAGGCGATCGCATGGTGCTCGGTCCCGAGCGCCGCAGCCATTTCCAGCTGGAAGGCACTCTCGTCATGCTCGGCACTGTCGAAGGTAACGGAGAAGGTCCGAAGCCCCTGTGGTGCCATGCCGGCCGCGAGAGCCGAGACGACCGAGGAATCGAGGCCGCCGGAGAGATAGGCGCCGACGGGTACGTCGGCCCGCATGCGGATGCGGATCGCGTCGGTCAAGATAGACCGCAGTTCCTCGGCGGCACTCCTTGCGTCAACGTAGCCAGCTGGCTGATCCCGGTCCGGGTATTGAAGCTGCCAATAGGGTCTGGTCGTGACGCCGCGCTCTTCAACGACCATCAGGTGGGCCGGTTCGAGCTCTAGGATATTGCGAAAAGGCGTGCGGGGCGCGATCGGCGCCCAGAGGGTGAATATCTGGTCGAGCGCGATCGGATCGATCTCCGCCGAGATGCCCGGCACCTTCAGGAGCGCCTTGACCTCGGAGGCGAAATAAAATGTGCCGGCATGCGCGGTGTAGAAGAGCGGGCGCACCCCCATGCGGTCGCGCGCCAGCATCATCCGGCGGCGGCGGGCATCCCAGATCGCGAAGGCGAAATCGCCATTGAGCAGCGAGACGCACGCCTCGCCCATCTCCTCATAGAGGTGCAGGATGACCTCGGTGTCGCTCGAGGTGCGGAAACGGCGCCCCCTGGCGCGAAGCTCGTCCCTCAATTCCACATAGTTGAAGATTTCACCGTTGAAGGCGATCGTCAGTTCGCCGCTCGCATCCGACATCGGCTGCTGGCCGTCGCCGAGCCCGACGATGGAGAGCCGCACATGGCCGAGACCGACTTCGGGAGCGGTGAAAATGCCCTGCTCGTCCGGTCCCCGATGCGCGATCGCGGCCGTCATCGTTTCGAGAAGCGCCCTTCCATCCCGTATCGAGCCAAAATAGCCGCTAAAACCACACATCTGAGATTCACTCTGAAGCCCGCAATCTGAGCTGAGTGTATAGACGGAATGCCGAGAGCAAGCGTTAACCCGCGTAAGGTTTTTCCAATGATGGTAAATTATTCAAAAGGAGCCGTTCCGAAGGTAGAGGTAGCGAGAAGCTGCCGTAAGCAGACTGTTGATCTGTTCAATCAGCAGCTTTCAGAACTTTTTATTAAACTTATACTTATCTGCGCTCAGACGGATTGTAAGCATTCGACGTTTGGCTTTCATCGTAAGGGCAGACGACTGAGGAAAACCCTCGGTTTCCGTTTTATTAACAAATTCGGTTCAATTTTCCGGGTCGAAGCGCAATATCGCTCGGAGCGCATGATGAGCTACGACTGGACCGGCGAACGCACGCGCCGCATGAAGATGATGAAATACGGCATCGGCATTGTGCTGACAATCGGCCTCATTCTCGCGGCCACGTCCTGGACCTTGCAGTCCATCTAACGACGGCACGTCCCGCCTCATCGGCGAGATTTCAGGGTCCCTACGGACATCTTTACCTCCCTGGCCGATGTAACCTGTAGCGCGAATTAACTAATCGCTAAACCTTGACGGGTGCCTGCTGCAGGAGTGGAATTGGTTCTGTGGCGTACTGCCTGAGGCCGCCGTTTCGCAGCCAGCTGCGCGGCGGCCTCTCCAGTTCGAGGGGCGATAGGTGGACCCCGCAGTATAACCGATCAGCAGCTGCGCGGTTCACCTATTTGATCGGGACCTGCGGCTAAGGTGCGCCTCCGGCGTCGTCAGCAATGATCGGCCGCATCCGAAGATGGCTGGGGAACCAAAATCGCGGCCTGCGTGTTTCAAGTCGCAGCGTGAGGAGATCATATGCAGCCGAGGTTTATGTCGACCGAAGTGTTCCTGCGTTTTGAAAAGGAATGGCAGCACCTGCGTCGCGCCGCTCAAAAGCTGGAGATCGAGGCCAATCGGCCCGATGAGCAAAATATCCAAGCCATGGCTGGCTCCGAACTCGCCGACCCCTGCGCAGGCCGGATTAAATCTTCGTAACCTATTGAAATAACACTGGACGCGCCCCCCGCTTCTTCTAGATGCTGGTGGCAAGATCGGCGGCCCCGGGCGGCCCCGATGCTCTTGCGAGGAGCGCGTCCTATGTCCAGCCGGATCGTCATTGCTGCGATTGCTTTGGGCTCAATGCTTGCCGGCATTGCCATTGCGCCCCTGGTTACGAAGGTCCCCGGTTTGGCGTTGTTCGACGCGGCCGATGCCCACGCGGACGGTGTGGCCGGAAGAACCGACAAGGCTGCCCACGGCGCCTCTTCTCAGGCCACCGCAGTCCAGGTTACGCAAGTCGAGCAGCAAGACTTTCCCGTCGTCATCAGCACCTTCGCCAATGTGCAGGCGCCGGAGACCGTCGAAGTCAAGGCGCGCATATCGAGCCAGATCGTCGGCATTCACGTCAAGGACGGGCAGACGGTCAGGGCGGGCGACCTCCTGTTTTCGCTCGACGACCGCGCCCTGCAGGCCGACCTCAGCCGTGATGAAGCGATCTTGGCGAAGGACACGGCGCTGCTTGCCGACGCCGCGATCGAGCTCGACCGGGCGAGGACCTTGCGCGACGACAACACCGGCACGCAGCAGGCCTATGACAGCGCGCTCTCGGCACAGCAATCGGCCAAGGCCACGGTCGCGGCCGACCAGGCGGCGGTGGAAGCGGACAAGGTGTCGATCGACCTGACGCGCATTCGCGCCCCGATCGGCGGCCGCCTCGGTGCGGTTGAGGTCACGATCGGCGATCTCGTCGGCAACAGCACCTCGGGAACGAGCCTCGTCACGATTACCGCCATCGATCCGATCGAAGTCGCCTTTCATTTGCCCGAGAACCATCTGCAGGCCTTCAAGAACCGGCTTCTGTCAGGCGCCCCGCCTCGGGTCACGGCGCGGCTCAGCGGCACCCGCGAGGTCATCGGCACGGGCGTCCTGGATTTCATCGATTCCGCCGTCGATACGGCGACGGGGACGGTGCTGATGCGCGCCAAGTTCGACAATGCCGAAGAGAAGCTCTGGCCGGGCCAGTATGTCGACGTCGATATCGAGGAGACGACGCTTTCGAAGACGCCCGTCATTCCCGCCGTCGCCGTCCAGGCCGGCCAGAAAGGGGATTTCGTCTACCGGCTGAACGCCGACGACACTGTCGAACTCCGTCCGGTCGTCGTCGCCGCCAACAACGGACAGGACGCCGCGATCCGCTCGGGGCTCTCCGCCGGCGACCGGGTCGTGACCGAAGGTCAGTTGCATCTCAAGGCAGGCGACAAGGCACGCGTCGTCCAGTAGAGCGGGACGCCCAACGTTCGCGCCGCTCTATTCGTTTGTTTTTGCCGCATCTGTGCGGCTTCAGGTGATCCCAGCTGTCTGCAAATGCTCCAGCCGGCAAGTCATGGAAAAGGGTCATGTCGATTTGCGAATTCTGCATCCGCCGTCCCGTCGCAACGCTGCTGATGTCGCTGGCGCTCGTCTTTGCCGGTCTCTTCGCCTATGCGGCGCTGCCCGTTGCGGCCCTGCCGCGGACCGACTTTCCGGTCATCAACGTCTCCGCGTCGCTGCCGGGCGCCTCGCCCGAGACGATGGCGACCTCGGTCGCAACCCCGCTCATCAAGCAATTCAACGCCATCGCGGGGATCGACAGCGTATCGACGAACAATTCCCTCGGTGCGACCTCGATCTCCATCCAGTTCGCGCTCGACCGCGATATCGATGCAGCGGCAGCCGACGTCCAGGCGGCGATTACCCGTACGCTGCGGACGCTGCCGCAGGACATGCCCTCGCCGCCGAGCTTCCGCAAGGTCAATCCGGCCGACGCGCCGGTGCTGCTCCTTGCCCTGAAGAGCGATACGGTGCCGCTCACAAAGCTCGATGCCTTTGCCCAGCAGGTGATCTCGCCGTCGCTTTCGACTCTCGGGGGCGTGGCGGAAGTCTCGATCTTCGGCAGCCAGCAGTTCGCGGTACGCATCGAAATCGACCCAAACGCGCTTGCCGCGCGCGGCATTTCGCTCGCCGAGCTGCAGGCCGCCATCGCCGCGGCGAACGACAATTCGCCGCTCGGGACGGTGCAATCGACCGGGCGGCAGATGACGATCGTTGCCGACACGCAATTGCAGAATGCAGCCGGATTTTCCAAGCTGATCGTCAAGACGGCCGACGGCAAGGCGGTTCGGCTCGGGGACGTTACCAAGGTCATCGACTCCGTCGCCAATACCCAGACCGCAAGCTGGCATGACGGCTCGCGAGCGATCATTCTCGCCATTCAGCGCCAGCCCGATGCCAATACGGTGGCCGTCGTCGACAAGGTCAAGGCGATGCTGCCGACGTTCCGCCATTCCCTGCCGGCGGAAGCGTCTCTGGAGACGCTCAACGACCGCTCCGTCTCCGTCAGGGCTGCCGTCGACGACGTCGAATTCACACTGGGCCTGACGATCGGGCTGGTGATCCTGGTGATCTTCATCTTCGTGCGCCGCCTGTGGGCGACGCTCATTCCGGCGCTGGCCGTGCCGATCTCGATCATCGCCACATTCGCGGTGATGTATGCGCTGGGATTCTCGATCGACAACATTTCTCTGATGGCGCTGACGCTCTCGGTCGGCCTCGTCGTCGACGATGCAATCGTCATGCTGGAGAACGTCGTCCGGCATATGGAGGAGACGGGACAGAACGCCTTCGAGGCGGCGATCGCCGCCTCAACGGAGATCGGTTTCACCATTATCGCCATCTCGCTCTCTCTGGTCGCGGTCTTCATTCCGGTCCTCTTGATGGGCGGCGTGATCGGCAAGATCTTCAACGAGTTCGCCATCGTCGTCACCATTTCGATCCTCGCCTCCGCCTTCGTCTCCTTGACGCTGACGCCGATGCTGGCGGCGCGCCTCCCCGAAAAGTCCGTCGAGCCGGACGACAGGCACGGGGTCGGCGCGCTGCTCGAGCGCGGATTCGATGCGCTGCTTCGCGGCTACGAGCGGCTGCTGACCCTGTGCATCCGTGCGAAATTTGCAGTCCTCCTCCTGTTCCTGGCGAGCATCGGCGTGACGGTCTATCAGGTCAGTGCCACACCGAAGGGCTTCTTCCCGCAGGAGGACATCGGCCAGCTTCAGGTGACGACGCAGGCACGGGCGGATATTTCCTTCGCCGCCATGTCGGCCCTACAGGCCAAGGTCGAAGACGTTTTCTCCCGCTCGCCCTATGTCGCGCATGTGGCAAGCTCGATCGGCTCGGGCGGGGCAGGCTCCACGGCGCTGAACTCCGGCAGGCTCTTCGTCGAATTGAAGCCGAAGACCGAACGACCGGCGCTGCCCGAGGTGCTTGCAAAATTGCGCCCGGAACTCGCCAGCATAGCCGGCATCAGGGCTTACATCACGCCGGTGCAGAACCTCTCCGTCGGTGCGCGCAGCTCCGCCAGCCAGTATCAGCTCGTCGTCCAAGGTCTCGACCAGGTGGCTATGAACCAGTGGGCGGACAAGCTGACGGAGGCGATGCGGGACGATCGGGCCTTCTTCACCGATGTCAGCACCGATCTCGAGAACAATGCCCCGCAGGCACGCCTCGTCATCGAGCGCGACAAGGCCGCGGCACTCGGCATCTCGACGGACGTGCTGCGCTCCACGCTCTATGGCGGATTCGGCTCGGAACAGATTTCGACCATCTACACCTCCGGCGATAGCTACGAGGTGATCATGGAAGTCGATCCGGCAAGAAGCTGGTCTCAAGCGTCGCTTGCCGAACTGCAGGTGCCGACCGGCGACAACAGGCTGGTGCCGCTCGGTGCATTTGCCCGGGTCGACACGATTCCAGGGCCGCTGACGGTCAACCAGCTCGGGCAGTTGCCGGCCGTCACGATCTCCTACAACCTGCCGACCGACGTCGCCCTCGGCAACAGCGTCGAAGAGATCGGCCGTCTCAAGGCCGAGATCGGCATGCCGGCGGACGTCACGACCCGTTTCTACGGCACCGCCCAGCTTTTCCAGGATGCTGTCTCCAACCAAGCCTGGCTGATTCTCGGCGCGATCCTGACAATCTATATCGTGCTCGGCATTCTCTATGAGAGCTTCGTCCACCCGCTGACCATCCTGTCCGGTCTGCCATCGGCAGCTTCCGGCGCGCTTGTCGCGATCAGCCTCGGCGGCTTCGACCTGTCGATCATCGCCGTAATCGGGCTGCTGATGCTGATCGGCATCGTCAAGAAGAACGCGATCATGATGATCGACGTGGCGCTCTCGCTGCAGCGCGACGGACTGCCGGCCGAAGAGGCGATCCACCGGGCGTGCCTGATGCGGTTCCGGCCCATCCTGATGACGTCGTTGGCCGCACTCATCGGCACGCTGCCGATCGCGCTCGGCAGCGGCGCCAGCGCCGAATTGCGCCAGCCGCTCGGCGTTGCCGTCGTCGGCGGCCTGCTCGTCTCGCAGCCGCTGACGCTGTTCGTGACGCCGGTTATCTACCTCTACATGGAGGCCCTCGCCGTACGTATCAGGCGGCTGTTCGCCAGGCAGCCGACGTCCCAGACCGCCATTCCCTGATCATGACAGCCCATAGGTGGCGTGCGACAGGGCCCTTTCGATGCCGCGCAGTTCCGCCAATCCCTTTAGCCGGCCGATCGCCGGGTAGCCCGGCTGGGCGCCGCGGGTGATGTCGTCGAGGATCTCCTGGCCGTGATCCGGCCGCATCGGGATCTGGTGATCCGCCCGTCCGGCGGCCCGACGGCGTTTCTCCTCGGTGAGCAATTCGGCGATCACCGCTACCATGTCGGTGTGGCCTTCCAGATGCTCGGCCTCGTAGAAGGAGCACGGCGTCCGCTCCTCCTCCCGGCGAACATTGCGAAGATGGATGAAATGGATGCGCGGCGCGAACTGCCGCACCATCGCCGGCAAGTCGTTGGCGGCGCGGGCCCCAAGCGAACCGGTGCAAAAAGTGACACCGTTCGCCGGGCTGTCGACCTCCTTGAGCATGAAGCCATAGTCCTCCGCCGACGATAGGATGCGCGGCAGGCCGAGCAGCGGCCACGGCGGATCGTCCGGATGGGCGCAGATATTGATGCCGACCCGCTCGGCGACCGGCGTCACTTCGGCAAGGAATTCGACGAGGTGGCGCTGCAGCTTGTCGCGGCTGATACCGGCATAGGTCTGCAAGCGCTCGCGAAGCTGAGGCAGGCTGTAGCCGTCGGCTGAGCCCGGAAGCCCCGCGCCGATGTTGCGGGAGAGGCCAAGCCGGCGCTCCTCGGTCATCGCGCGAAAGCGCCGTTCCGCCGCCTCGCGCGTCTCCGCGTCGTAGTCTTCGGCAGCCCCCGGCCGCTGTAGCAGATAGAGGTCGAAGGCAACGAAGTCGATCCGGTCAAAGCGCATGGCCTTGGCGCCGTGACGGGCGGTCCAGCGCAGATCGGTCCGCGTCCAATCGAGCACCGGCATGAAATTGCAGCAGACGGTCCGGATGCCTGCCGCCGAAAGGCGGCGCAGTGTCTCCTGCCAGTTGGCGAGATGATCGCGCCAGGGCCCCGTCTGCGTCTTGATGCTTTCGGATACCGGAACGCTCTCCACCACCTCCCATTCGAGGCCGCCGTTGCGAACCTCCTGCTGGCGCTTCTCGATCTCGCCCACCGGCCAGACATCCCCGGTCGGGATGTGATGCAGCGCGGTGACAATCCCTTGCGCGCCGGCCTGCGCCGCGTCCTGGACGCTCACCCGGTCCACCGGCCCGAACCAACGCCATGTATGTCGCATTTCCAACTCCTTCCGAGCGGTCTTCCGCCCGCTTCCCGTATTCAATTCAGACCATGAATGTCAGCTGCACCTTGCAGGCGGACGATCGGTCGCCGGCCTGTTCGAAGGCCTGCACCGCCTGATCGACCGGAAAGGCATGCGAGATGATTGGCCGCACATCGATCCTGCGCTCGGCGATGAGCGCGACGGCCCGGGCGAATTCGTCGTCGAACCGCTGCGACCCGATCCACCGCAGCTCCTTGCCGACCAGCGCGTTGAGCGGCAGGGTGATGTCGCCGGTCACCCCGACCTGGACGATCAACCCACGCGGCCTGACCGCAGCGATCGCGCCGCGCAGCGCCGGCTCGGCGGCCGAGCACTCGAAGACGACGTCGAATTTGCCCTTGTCGGTCTCGTACTCGGCCAGACCCGCCGGATCGCGACGAATGTTGACAACCCGCGTCGCGCCCATAGCTTCGGCCCGCGCGAGTGCCGCATCGGCGAGGTCGGTGACCACGATCGTTTCCGCCCCCGAATGACGGGCGGCCGCGGCGACAAGCGCACCGATCGGCCCGGCCCCGGTGACGAGCACCTGCTTGCCGGTGAGATCTCCGGCCTGCCCCACCGCGTGCAGGGAGACCGCCAGCGGCTCGGCACAGGCGGCTTCGCCGGGGCTGACCAGCCTGCCGGCCGGAAAACACTGGCCGGCAGGGACAATGAGCCAGTCGCGAAACATGCCCTGCGCGTGAGGCAAGCGCATGGCGCTGCCCATGAAATGCATATTCAGGCAATGGATCGCGAGTCCTTCGCGGCAGAAGCGGCAGGTGCCGCATGGCTTACTCGGGTTCACCGCCACCAGTTCGCCGACTGCAAGTCCTGAGATCCCTGCACCGCGCGCCGCGACATGGCCCGACGCCTCGTGCCCGGGAATGATCGGCTCCTGCACCCGGACGGGGCCGAAGCCGCCGTCCTGATAGTAGTGAAGGTCAGAACCGCAAATACCGCCGGCCGCCATCTTCAGGAGGACCTCGCCTTCGCCGGGCTCGGCAACCTCCGCCGTCTCCACCCGAATATCGCGCGGGCCATAAAGCCGGGCGGCTCGCGCATGGCGCACTCCTCCCGCCATCATCGGATCAGTCCGACCGCGCCCGGCAGCCACAGCGTAACCGCCGGGACGAAGGTGATCAGGATGAGCGCGATGAAGAGCGGCAGGAGCCACGGCAGGATCGCCATCGTCGTCCGCTCGACCGAAAGCTTGGCCACCCTGGAGAGCACGAAAAGCACCATGCCGAGCGGTGGATGAAGCAGGCCGATCATCAGGTTGAGGGTCATGATCAGACCGAAATGCACCGGATCGATGCCGAACTGGGCCGTCAGCGGCAAGAGGATCGGCACCAGGATGGTGATCGCCGCGATCGTATCCAGGAAGCAGCCGACGAACAGCATCAGGAGGTTCACGAGGATCAGGAACACCCACTTGTTGTCGGTGATCGTCAGGATCGCGCCCGAGAGCAGTTGGGCCGCCTGGCTGACCGTCAGGAGCCAGGCGAAGATCGAAGCCGCCGTGACGATGAACAGCACCGAAGCGGTCGTCTCGATAGTATCGAATGTCGCCCGCGCCAGCGTCGACATCGTCATCGTCCGGTAGCGGACCAGGCCCAGGAACAGCGACCAGAGGACAGCGGCGACCGCCGCTTCCGTGGGGGTGAACCAGCCCATCGTCATGCCGCCGATCAGGATCACCGGCGTCATCAGCGCCATGACTGCCGAGAAATCGAAATACCAGTCGAGCGCCAGAAGCACGAGAAGCGCCAGGCCGACGGCGACGTTCATCGACAAGCCCGCCGACATCAGGAGATAGATGACGATCGGCACCGAAAGCACGACGAGCACTTCGACCGAAGCAGAAAGCAGCCGTCTGATCTCGAAGGGCGTGTCCGATCCCCAGCCGCGCCGATAGGCGAAAACCGCGACCGTCAGCATCATCAGCACCGTCATCACCACGCCCGGCACGATGCCGGCCATGAACAGAGCGCCGATCGAGACATTGGCCATCATGCCGTAGATGACGAAGGGGAGCGACGGCGGGAAAATGGGCCCGAGCGTCGCCGATGCGGCGGTAACACCGACGGCGGTTTCCACCGGATAGCCGTGATCCTTCATCGCCTTGATCTCGATCGTGCCGATGCCGGCGGCATCGGCGAGCGCCGTGCCGGACATGCCCGAAAAGATCACCGAGCCGATGATGTTGACCTGCGCCAGCCCGCCCTTCATCCAGCCCACGAGCGCGACGGCGAAGGAATAGATGCGGCCGGTGACGCCGGCGGAATTCATCAGGTTGCCGGCAAGGATGAAGAACGGCACCGCCAAGAGGGGAAAGCTCTCGACGCCGGCGATCATGCGCTGCGCTGCGATGATGTCGGGCGCGACGTTGTAGAAGACAAGATAGAGGACCGACGCCACGGCCATCGAGATGGCAACCGGGACGCCGACCACCATCAAGACCAGAAACGAACCGACGAGCAGGAGCATGGATCAGTCCTCGACCTTCTGGAATTCCTCGGGCTTCTCGAGAACCGAATAGCCGCGGCGTTGATTGGCGATGAACACCTGAACCGAGCGGACGAACATCATCACGAAGCCGGCCATGACGCTGTAGAAGACGATGTTGCGCGGCAGATCGACGGTCACCATGCGCTCATGGGCGACGATCGCCACATAGCGCCACATCAGCCAGCAGGCATAGGCAAAGAAACCGATGCGCACCAGATCGACGAAGATCGCCATCGCCCGCGCCAGCGGCCGCGGGAAATAGTGGTAGAGCACGTCGACCTGGATGTGGCGGGAGACGCGCACGCACATGACGGAGCCGAGAAACACCACGGCGATCAGGCAGTTTGTGGCGATCTCCTCCGTCCAGGCATAGGAATCGTTGAGGACGTAGCGCGTGAAAAACTGCAGGAACACGCATCCCGTCATTACCCAGAAGACGGCGAGCGTCACCCAGTCCTCGAAGGCATAGCTGGAAATATCCGCGGCGGGCGGAGCCTCGTCGAAGGAATGGGCGATTTCCTCCGGGGTCACTTGCAGATGGACTTCCTGTGACATGGCGATCATCCGACGTTTAAGAAACGGAATGTCGGCCCGCCATGCAGCGAGCCGACAAAGGCGGTTCACTTGACGGCGCGGATGGCCTCCCAGTCCTCCTTCTTGTAGCCGAAGTCCTCAAGCGCGACCTTTTCCATGACGGTCGACTCGAAATCGGCCTTGTCGACTTCGGCCACGTCGAGACCACGCTCCTTGAAGGTCGAGACGAGCGCCTTCTCACGCTCCTCGATGATCTTGGTGGCGCGCTCCGCAGCCTCCTGCATCACCTCGGTGAAAATCTGCTTGTCGGCATCGGAGAGCTGCGACCACAGGTTCTTCGAAACAACTGTGTTCAGATGATCGACGATATGGCCGGTCAGCACGATATGCTTCTGCACTTCGAAGAACTTCTTCGCTTCGATGGTCGTCAGCGGGTTCTCCTGGGCCTCGACCGTGCCATTCTGCAGAGCGAGATAGACCTCGGCGAAGGCGATCGGTGTCGTGTTGGCGCCGCAGGCGCGCGGCATGGCGAGATAAGCCGGGACGTCTGGGACGCGCATCTTCAACCCCTGCATGTCGGCGCATTTGGCGATCGGCTTGTTCGACGTGGTGTGGCGCGTACCGTAATAGGTGACGGCGGTGATGTGGTTGCCGGAGGCTTCCTCATAGCCCGCCGCCAGGCGCTTGAAGACGTCGCTTTTGGTATAGGCGATCAGATGGGCGGGGTCGCGGAACGTGTAGGGGAAATAGGTGACGCCGATCGGCGCATATTCGCGCGCCGCGAAGCTCGAGCCGGAAATTATGATATCGACCGTGCCGAGTTTCAGACCCTGGTTGATATCCGCTTCCTTGCCGAGTTGCGAGGCCGGGAAGACGTCGATCTTGTAGCGTCCCTCGCTGCGCTTGCCGATCTCCTCGGCGGCCCAAACTGATTCCGTGTGGAACGGCTCCGAGGTCTCGTAGACATGCGCCCATTTGAGCGCCGTCTGGGCCTGCGCTCCCAAGGCCGAACCCAGGATGGCCGCGGTTGCGCCGAGTAGCGTTAACAGTCTGACTTTCATCTTCTTACTCCTCCCAAAGTGAAGTCACTGCCTGCTTTACTGTCCTTCGGCACGCCTCCAGGCGGCCGGTAACGTGCTGTCGGACTGCTCCTCGACGAAGCTTGCCGACAGGCGAAGCTGAGATTGATCGAGATGGGCGCGCATCGCGGCCCGTGCGGCGGCCGGATCGCCAGCGGCGATCGCATCGCGAATGACCCGATGCTCCTCCATCGCCGCCCGCCAGGTGTCGGTGTTTTCGAAATAGCTGGCGAGCTTCTCGAAATAGGGCGTCATGCGCATGTCGTGGATACTGCCGACAAAGCGGTTGAGCGTCTGGTTGGCGATGATGCTCGAGACGATCACATGGAACTCGCGATCGATCGCCAGCGCCTCACGCCGGTCCTCGAGCGCGGCGGCCATGCGCGCCAGATTGTCGTCGAGGATTTCTATATGTTCGGGCCGGGCCAGCCGCGCCGCCTCCTCGGCGATCGCGCATTCGACGACCGCCCGGGCCCTCAGCAATTCGAATGGTCCTTCGAAATCTTCAGGCGGCACATCGGCCGCCGGCGCCTTGCGCGCCGTGACGTAGATGCCGGACCCCATGCGGATATCGATGAATCCTTCGACCTCGAGCACGATCAGGGCTTCGCGTACCGTCGGGCGCGAGACGCCCAGCTTCTGCGCGAGCTCCCGCTCGGCCGGAAGCCGCGAGCCCGGGGGCAATTCGCCCCGCTCGATCAGTCCTCGCATCTGGTCCGCCACCTGCCTGTACAGGCGGCGCGATTCCACGGCAGAGAACATCATATCCTCGCGCTGCAGGCCACGCGAGCGCTCGCGGCTGGTGGCCAAGTGGTCATACCAATTCGCGTAGAATACGCAACGCCTTTCCGATGTCAACTGCTGTTCGAATTACCCGGCGCTGCGCCCAGGCCGGGCAGCCGCGATTGACCGTTTGCACGTCAAGCCGGCAATAGCCGGCCCCCGCTGCATGCCTGTCGCCTGCCGATCCAAGGAACTCCAACGGCCCGCCGCCGTTTCCTCTGGGGACCACTTGACGGTCCGGATATGGAGGATCAGCAAAATGGCACAAGAAAAACCAATCGGTTCGGCTGTCCCGCGCGGCGTCGTCGATACTAAGTCCGGCACGGTTGGCGTTCCGAACCAAAAGAGCATGGAGGAGGAAGTCCGCTGGCTTCGTGAGCAGGTCAACGCATTGAAAGACACCCTCACCGATCTCGGCATTCCCTCGGGTCGGGCCGTGGCCAACACCGTCAGGGACACCGGCCGCAGGGCCGGAGAGATGGCGAGGGAGCATCCGGCCTGGACCGCCATTGCGCTCGTCGGCCTCGTCGGCCTGATCCTGGCAAGTACCAGCCGCCCATCCTGGTCCATGCGGCGCACTTCACGCGTAGAGGACGTCATTTCCGACATCGAGGATCGCCTGAGCGAATTGAAGGAGCGCTATTGGTCGAGCGGCTGGCGGCCCTGGTAGCAGGGCTCTCCACGCCCATTGACCGCGGAACCGGAGCTTGCCGGCGGAGGCAACGGGCGATCAGACGAAGATTCTTGCGCTCAGTCTGTCGGCTTCCGGCAAACCGGAACGTCCTTCGGCAATCGAACATCTCGAGGAGCTTATTCGATGGCCAAGATCGTCTCACATCTCTGGTTTGCCAAGGAAGCCCGCGACGCCGTCGACTTTTACGTTTCGACAATCCCGAACTCCACCATTTCGGGCGAGACGGCCGTGCCGGCGGAGACCCCGAGCGGCCCTCCCGGCAGCGTCAAGGTGATCGAGTTCACGCTGGAGGACCAGAATTTCATCGCACTCGAAGCCGGGCCGCTCGATCCCTTCAACCACGCCTTCTCGATCCTGCTCGAGTGCGACAGCCAGGATGAAATCGACCGCATCTGGGACGCTTTTCTCGCCAATGGCGGCGAAGCCGAACAATGCGGCTGGCTGAAGGACCGATGGGGCCTTTCCTGGCAGATCGCACCGCGCGTCCTGGGAGAGATGATGTCCAGTCCCGACCGCGACCGGGCCAAACGCGCAACCGAGGCCATGCTCGGCATGGTGAAGCTCGACATCGCCGCGCTCGAACGCGCCTTCAGCGGAAGCGCCTGAGCGTCGGCTCTCTGCACCGATCACGACTTCGTGGCTTCAGCGCCGTGGCAAGCGGGTTCATTATGCGCCCGATGCTACAGCGCCGCGTCTTATCAGCGCACCTTGAATGGCTGCATGCTTTTGTCCTCAAATCGGCTACGATCTAGGGAAGCATGCAGGAGTAGGCTTTGCGAAGGGGCGACCGATGAAGATTACTCGGCGCGCGACCATTCAGGGGCTTGGCATCGGCGCATTGCTGCCGTTCGCGCCGCGACTGGCGGTTGGCCAGCCGGCCGGCATTCTCACGAGGCCGATTCCGTCAAGCGGAGAACCGATCCCGGTGGTCGGTCTCGGCACCTGGATCACCTTCAATGTCGGCGACGACCCGGTGCTCATGGAGGAATGCGCCGCGGTGATGGCCGCCTTCTTCGAGGGCGGCGGCCGCATGATCGATTCCTCGCCGATGTACAGTTCCTCGCAGCCGACGATCGGTTACGGTCTCCGTAAGCTCGGCCATCCGGAGCGCCTGTTTTCCGCCGAGAAGGTCTGGATATCGGATGCGGGACAGGGAAGCGCGCAGATCGCGGCGTCGCGCGCCTATTGGGGCGTCGACAAGTTTGACCTCATGCAGGTGCACAATCTCGTCTCCTGGGAAGACCACCTGCCGGCTCTCCTTGAAATGAAGGCGGCAGGGCAGTTGCGCTATGTCGGCATCACGACATCGGAAGGGCGCAGACACCGCGAGATCGAGAAGGTCATGGCGAGCCAACCAATCGACTTCGTCCAGGCGACCTACAATATCCTCGATCGCGAGCTCGAGCAGCGCATCCTGCCTCTGGCCCGGGAAAAAGGCCTCGCCGTCATTGCCAACCGGCCGTTCCGGGAGGGTAATTTGATCCGCCAGATCGAGGACGACCCGCTGCCGGAATGGCTCGCAGAGACGGGCGCACGCAACTGGGCGCAGTTCCTCTTGAAATTCATCATCTCCCATCCGGCGGTCACCTGCGTCATCCCGGCGACCACCCGGGTCGATCACGTGCGCGAAAACCTCGAGGCCGCAGGCGGCGTCCTGCCGGACGAGAAGCTGCGCCGGCGCATGATCGACTATGTGGAAGCGCTGTGAGCGGCCGCTCGGCTCCTGACGGGAAGCGTGGCTGATGTCCGACTGGGGGACCTACACGCTCGCCGACTTCCTGATGTTCTCGCCGCGCGTCTATTTCCGCCTCATCGAACGCTACAATCAGGAATTCTGGCCGCTTCAGCTTGTCTTCATCGCAGGCGCGCTCGCCCTGCTCGTTCCGGCAGCCCTGCAGGCGTCCCGCGCCCGGATTGCGGTTCTCCCGCTCTTCGCCCTGGCATGGGCCTTCTGCGCCTGGCAGTTCCTGTGGACGCGCTATGCCAGCATCAACTGGGCGATGTCCTATGCTGCCGCTGCCTTTTTTCTCCAGTCAGGATTGCTGGTTCTGGCCGCCCTCCTGCCGCGCTCGCCCACCAACTCAGGCGGCCTGCGTCATCACGGCGGCATCGCCCTCGCCGTTTGCGGGCTGCTCGCCTATCCCTTCATCGCCCTTGTCGCAGGCCGTCCGCCCGCCACGGCGGAAACCTTCGGGATGATGCCGGATCCGACGGTTGCGACGACCTTCGGCGCCATGCTGATGGTCGGGCAAAAGAGGCTGTGGCTGCTTCTGCCCATCCCGATCCTGTGGTGTCTCTATAGCGGGCTCACCCTTTGGGCCATGGAGGACCTGGGCGCCCTGGCGCCGTTTGCCGCGGTTCTCGCCATCCTTGTCTTCCTCGTTGCGGGCAAGCGATGATAGGTGAGACCGTCACTCCTTGACCGCGCCGGTCATCGACGAGACGTAATAGTCGACGAAGAACGAATAGAGGATGACCACCGGCAGCGAGCCGAACAGCGCGCCGGCCATCAGCGCGCCCCATTCGAACACGTCGCCGCGCACCAGTTCCGTCAGCACGCCGACCGGCACGGTCTTGTTTTCCGACGACTGGATGAATGTCAGCGCATAGATGAACTCGTTCCAGGACAGCGTGAAGGCGAAGATGCCGGCCGATATCAGGCCCGGCACGGCAAGCGGCAGGATGATCCTGACGAGGATCTGCCAGCGTGTCGCCCCGTCCACCAGCGCGCTTTCCTCGAGCTCGAAGGGGATCGAGCGGAAATAGCCCATCAGCAGCCAGGTGCAGAACGGGATGAGGAAGGTCGGATAGGTGAAGATCAGCGCCAGCTTGGAATCATAGATGCCGAACTTGAAGACGATGAAGGCGAGCGGAATAAACAGGATCGACGGCGGCACCAGATAGGCGAGGAAGATCATCAGCCCGACCGGCCGCGAGCCGGTGAAGCGCACCCGCTCGATCGCATAGGCCGCGAAGATCGACGCCGCCAGCGAAAGGATCGTCGAGCCGACGGCGACCAGCATCGTGTTCCATAGCCAGCCGGGATAGGAGGTCTCGAACAGCAGGTATTTGATGTGGTCGAGCGTCGGGCCGACGACCCAGAAGGGACTGTAATTGTTGTAGTCGGTGAGCTGTGAATTCGGTTTCACCGCCGTGATCGCCATCCAGTAGAACGGGAACAGCAGCACGAAGACGAAGACCGCCATCGGCAGGTAGAGAGTAACGATCCGGCGCGGCAGACGGTTGAGATAGCTCATCCCCTCGGCGGTATCGGTGAGGACCTCGTCCGGTATTCTCGTGGTCGTGTTCATCTTTTCCTCCTCAGTCCTGTCCGCCCTGCTGCCACTTGCGACGCTGCAGGCCGAAGAAGCTGAACATGATGGCGGCGAGCAGGAATGGCACCATGGCGACGGCGATCGCCGCGCCCTCGCCGAGCTGGCCGCCCGGAATGCCACGCTGGAAGGAGAGCGTCGCCATAAGATGGGTGGCGTTCACCGGCCCACCCTTGGTCAGCACGTAGATGAGCTGGAAATCCGTAAAGGTGAAGAGCACCGAGAAGGTCATCACCACGGCGATGATCGGGGTCAGCATCGGCAGCGTGACGTAGCGGAAGCGCTGCCAGCTGGTGGCGCCATCGAGCGAGGCGGCCTCCTGCAACGAGGCGGGGATTGTCTGCAGCCCGGCAAGCAGCGAGATCGCCACGAAGGGAATGCCGCGCCAGACATTGGCGGCGATGACCGAGGCGCGCGCATTGGTCGGATCGCCGAGGAAGTTGATCGGCCCGTCGATCAGCCCGAGCTGCATCAGCGACCAGGAAATGATCGAGAACTGCGAATCGTAGATCCACCAGAAGGCGAGAGCCGAGAGCACCGTCGGCACCACCCAGGGCAGAAGCACGATGGCGCGGAAGAATGACTTGAACGGCAGGTTTTCGTTCAAGAGCAGCGCCAGCCACAGGCCGAGCGCGAACTTGAGGATCGACGCCACGAAAGTATAGAGCAGCGTATTGAAGACCGAGAGCCAGAAGACCGAATCGCGCGCCAGGAACTCATAGTTCTCTAGGCCGATGAAGATGCCATCGCGGCCGATGCGGGTGTCGGTGAAGCCGAGCCAGACGCCGAGCCCCAGCGGATAGGTGAGGAAGCAGATGAGAAAGACGGCGGCCGGCAACATGAACAGCAGGCCGAGCACATTGTTGTTCTGCATCAGCGAAGCCATGGCAGATGGCGCCTTTCCGGACGACGTGATGGACATCGAATTTCTCCGACCAGGAAATGGGTTCAGAAGCAGAGCCGGCGGCCTCGCCGCCGGCGTCATCGGTGGTCGCGGCGGCCGACAGCCGCCACGAGGGATCAGACGCGATAGTAGCGGTTCGCCCGTCGTTCGGCCTCGACAACGGCGTCCTCGGGCGTCATTTGGCCGGTCACTGCGGCTGCGAACATGTCGACCAGGACGTAATCCGCCATAACGCCTGCCGAGGCATAGCCGAGCGGACCGGCATAGCCGTTCGGCCGAAGGGTCTCGGAGGCCTTGGCATAGGGCGCATGGATCGGGTCGGAGGTCCAGACCGGGTTGTTGGCGAAGGCCTTCAGCGGCTGGCAGCAATAGGCACTCGAGCCCTGTATCCAGGCATTCATCTGGTCGGCCTCCATCATGAACTTGATATAGGCCTTGGCCGCTTCCGGATATTGGCTGTGGCTGAAGAGCAGGATCGAGCTCGTCTGGTGAAGCTCGACGCTCTGGCCGACCGGGCCGATCGGGAAGTTGGTGGTGCGGATATCCGCCGCCAGGTCGGCGAGCGCCGCGTCCTTCTTGGCAGCATAGTAGAGCGAGACGCCGTTCGCCGTCAGCGATACCTGGCCGGCGAGGAAGGCGCGGTTGTTGTTGATGTCGAGCCAGCTTTCCGTGCCCGGAATGAAGGTCTCGTAGAGCTGCTTGGCGTAGCTGATCGCCGCCAGCGTCTCGGGGCTGTTGATGGTGACCTTGCCGCCTTCGTCGACCATCTTGCCGCCGTGGCTCCAGAGCAGCCAGTGGGCGTAGTTGTTGCCGTCACCGACCGCCTTACCGTGCGGGAAGCCGGCCGGCGTGCCCTTGGCCTTCATCGCCTTGCAGAGCTCGAGGAAGCCTGCCGTGTCCTTGGGGAATTCACTGAAGCCCGCCGCTTTCATATGACTGTCGCGGTAGCAGACGGCGTTGCCGATCGCCGTCAGCGGCATGGCGATGAACTTGTCGTCACGAGTCGCATAGCCCTTCACGCCGTCGTACCAGCCGCCATATTTGTTGCCGAGGTAATTGGCGAGTTCGGTGACGTCGACGAGCTTGTCCGGATATTGATGCGCATCGTCGAACCAGCACATCACCATGTCCGGGCCGGAGCCGACATTCGCCGCGACGGCCGCCTTCGGGCGAATGTCTTCCCAGCTTTCCTTGTCAATGCGGACCTCGACGCCGGTTGCCTCGGTGAACTTCTTGGTGTTGGCAAGCCAGGCGTCCTCGTCGCCCTTGACGAAGGGCGTCCACCTCAGAAGCCTGAGGCTTGCGCCTTCTTCCGGCTTGTAGCTCGGCTCGGCGGCTTGCGCGAAGGATGGGCGGTTCCCGAGCGGCGAAAGCCCCGTTATACCGGCAATCGCCGCGGAACCTGCGAGAAAGTCACGTCTCTTTATCGGCATTTGGTACTCCTCCTTAAAACAGCGGGAGCATTTCTTCCGCCATTCGCCGTCCCGCTTGGCGAATGCGGCGACCCCGATGCCTGGCATTGCCTGGCATCACCCGCGCGGCATCGAGGAAGGCTCCTCCCCTTCCCCGTCCGCTCGGGCATCAGCCGAATAGTCGCCGTCCGGTTTCGGCGTCGAACAGGTGAACATGGGCGCCATCGATCGCCAGGCGGATCGTTTCGCCGGGCTTGGCAGTCACCCGCTCACGAAACACACAGGTCACCTCGTGGCCGCCGAGCCTGGCGATCATCTGAGTTTCGTAACCGGTCGGCTCGATCACCACGACCTCGGCCGGAAGACCGTTCGGGTCGAGCGACATGTATTCGGGCCTAAGGCCATAAACGAGATCGCGGCCGCGGGCGGCCGCAGCAGGCCGGGCGACGGGAAGCGCCGTGCCGTCGGCGGTCATGAAGGCCGTCGGGTCTTCGGAGTGAAGCCGGCCGCGAATCATGTTCATTGCCGGCGAACCGATGAAGCCGGCGACGAAGAGATTGGCCGGATGGTCGTAGAGCTCGAGCGGTGCGCCGATCTGCTCGACGATGCCGTCATGCATGACCACGATCTTGTCGGCCATGGTCATCGCCTCGATCTGGTCATGGGTGACATAGACCGTCGTCGTCTTCAGCCGCTGGTGCAATTCCTTGATCTCGGCGCGCATGGCAACCCGCAGCTTCGCATCGAGGTTCGAGAGCGGTTCGTCGAACAGGAACACCTGCGGGTCGCGGACGATCGCACGGCCCATGGCGACGCGCTGGCGCTGGCCGCCGGAAAGCTGGCGCGGGTAACGGTCGAGCAGTTTCGAGAGGCCGAGGATTTCCGCCGCAACGCCAACACGCTTGTCGATGTCCGCCTTGGGCTTGTTCGCCAGCATCAGCGAGAAGGCCATGTTGTCGGCGACCGTCATGTGCGGATAGAGCGCGTAGTTCTGGAACACCATGGCGATGTCGCGATCTTTCGGCGGCAGCCGGTTGACGACGCGGTCGCCGATGCGGATTTCGCCGGCAGTGATGTTCTCGAGGCCCGCCAACATCCGGAGCAAGGTCGATTTTCCGCAGCCGGACGGGCCGACGAGAATGACGAATTCGCCGTCCTCGATCTCGATGTTGACGCCCTTGATGACCGGAAACTGCCCGAAGGATTTCCGGACATCGACAAAATCCACGCCTGCCATTCGCGTTCCTCCCAGAACTCATTCCTGGCTTCGCCACCATCCCTCCTCGTGGACGGGCGAAGGCTTTGATCTATCCGCGGCCGACCAGCGGCATCTTCGTCGCCATCACCGTCATCGTCAGCACGTTTGCCAAAAGCGGCAGGCTCGCCATGTAGACGACCGCATCGGCGACATGTTCAACGGGAATCGTCGGCTCCGCCGCGATCTCGCCATTGGCCTGCAACACGCCGCTGCTCATCTTCTGCGTCATGTCGGTTGCGGCATTGCCGATGTCGATCTGGCCGCAGGCGATGTCGAAGGGCCGCCCATCGAGCGCCGTCGACTTGGTAAGCCCGGTGATGGCGTGCTTCGTCGCTGTATAGGGCGCAGAATTGGGCCGGGGGGTCGTCGCCGAAATCGAGCCGTTGTTGATGATCCGGCCGCCGCGCGGCTCCTGCGCCTTCATCAGCCGGAAAGCCTGCTGGGTGCAGAGGAAGGCGCCGGTGAGGTTCGCGGCAAGAATTCCGCTCCATTGCGCGAACGTGACCTCTTCGAGCGGCAGCGGCGGCACGCTCGAACCTGCATTGTTGACGAGCAGGTCGAGCCGGCCGAACTCGGCCCGGATCGCGTCGAACAGTGCCGCAACCTGACCGGGGTCGCCGACATCGCAGGCGATTGCCCGGACAACGCCGCCGCTTTCCGCGGCGATTTCGGCAGCCGCTTTCTCCAATACGTCCGGACGGCGTCCGGTGATAACGAGGCGATAGCCTTCGCCACTCAGCCGCCGGGCAATACCGAGGCCGATGCCGGACCCTCCGCCCGTCACCAGCGCAATCTTTCCCTCGCCCGATCTGTTGCCTTGTGCCATGTCAGATCTTCCCTCCGAGTTCATCCTCGACATGGATCCTGATGATCTCGTCGAAGCTGCTTTCGGCCGTGAAGCCCAGCTCGCGCGCGCGTCGCGCGTCGAAATTCGTCGGCCAGCCGGCGACGATCGCGGCGGTGACCGGATCCGGTTCGCGGCGGATGAGCCCCGCGGCCTTCGGGCCGGCAATGCGCTTCAGCGCCTCGATCTCCTCGCCGACCAGCGCCGACAATCCCGGCATGGTCAGGTTGCGCCGCGGCCCGATCCGGCTCGTATCGATTCGACCGGCATGGACGAAGAAACCGACCGCCGAGCGCGGGCTTGCGAACCAGTGCCGGACGCTTTCGTCGACCGGCAGAACGGCCTCCTGCCCGGCGAGCGGCTCGCGCAGGATGTTGGAGAAGAAGCCGGAGGCCGCCTTGTTCGGCTTGCCCGGCCGGACGCAGATGGTCGGCAGGCGGATGCCGATGCCGTCGAAGAGGCCGCGGCGCGAATAATCGGCAAGCAGCAATTCGCAGATCGCCTTCTGCGTGCCGTAGCTCGTCAGCGGTGTCGTGAAGAACTCGTCGCCGATCCTCTCCGGGAAGGGCCGGCCGAAGACGGCGATCGAGGAAGCAAAGATAACGCGCGGGACATAGCGCTCGCGCTGACCTTCGCTGCGGATCGCCTCGAAGAGCCCCCGCGTCCCGTCGAGATTGACGCGGTAGCCCTTGTCAAAATCCGCCTCCGCCTCGCCCGAAACGATCGCCGCGAGATGAAAGATAACGTCCGGCCGGGTCGCGACGAGCTGCCCGGCGCAGCCTTCCGTCGAGAGATCGAGCGCCAGCGCCGTCGAGATCGCGGAATAGGCCGCGGGGACCGGCGGCTCGATCACGTCGACCAGGGTCAGCCGGCCAATCTCATAGCCGAGGGCGTCCGGCTCCGCCGCGAGTTTCTCGACAAGTTTCCGGCCGATCATGCCGGCCGCACCGATGATCATGACATGCATTCGCGGCGAACCTCCTCGTTCGGCCACATCCGGTCACTCCGGATTGCGCGTACCCTTCTGTTTCTGTTTCCTGCCGTTTCCGTCGACGAGCAGTTCCTTCGTCGTCCGATAAATGCGCATGAGGTGCTGGTGAAAGGCCGCGACGACCGCTTCGCGGTCGTGCCGCCGCAGCGCCTCGAAGATTTCGCTGTGATCCTTGTAGCTGGCCTCGATCGCGCCCGGGCGCGACATGGCGCTGCGCCGGTAGTCCATCATGTAAGTATAAAGGTCCGTCACAAAATCCGAGAGCAGCGGATTGCCGCAGGCCCTGTAGATCGCCACGTGGAACTCGCGGTCGCAGATTAGGAAGCGCATCGCATCGTCGCCGCAGAGTTTTTGCGCCTCGAGCAGGGTTTCGAGCTTCTTCAGCGCCTCTTCGTCGATGTTTTCCGCGGCGTCGCCCACCACCTTCAGCTCGATATGCTGGCGGGCGGCATGGACGTCCTCGAGATCATAGCTGTCGATGGCGTTGGGGGAAGCGATCGTCACGGTGACGTCGCTGAGATCGACATCGGCGACGCGGCTGCGGCTTCCCTGGGAGACCTCGATGATGCCGCGGGCCGCGAGCGTTTGAATGGCACCGCGCACCGTCTCACGGCTGACATGTAGGACGTTGGCAAGTTCCCGCTCGCCCGGCAGTTCGTCACCCGGGCGGAGCATATTCGTCGCCACCAGCACCATCAGCTTGTCGGCAATCATCTCGCGCGCCGTGCGGCGGTCGAGGCTGCGCCCCACTTTCGGCATCTGCGTGAGTATCGGACTGCCAGTCATCGGCGCCACTCCTCGACTGATCCACTGGTTGGTCCACCGGATCAGTCATATGAATAGAGGCGGGAAGAGAGCGGCGGTCAAGGCCAGTTCGTTGCGGCGACGCATCAAAAGAATAGGTTGCTGTTGTGCAATGCGAAATTGAACAGGCGCCAGAGGGCCCCCGAGATGGGGTCTTTAGAAATAGGCGTCCGCTAGCCTCTTGGACACAAAAAAGCGCAAAACTCTCCTCATCGGTTGTAGCGTAGTTCCAGCAACTAGCACGCATGACAGATCAGCCCAAATTCGAACGTTTCGACGATCTCGGCCATGGTCCGACACCGTCCTTGGACGTAGCGCCCGCACGCCGCTTCACTTCGCTTGAGGCGCAGATAGATGCGGCCGCTCACCGAATACTCGACGCCCTGCCCGCGCACGGCTTCGCAGGTGCCTTGGTTGAATTCACCGTCTTCGGGTTGAAGCAGGCATGGGCGTGCCTGTTCGGCGGACTGCTGCTCGCCCTGATCATCGCCTCTCATCAGTTCTGGCCCGAAGATGCTCTCCTGGCCCGCTATGACTTTCTCTTTCTGGCGGCGCTCGGCATCCAATTTGCAATGCTGGCAGCGAGGCTTGAAACCTCGTCCGAGGCGAAGGTCATTCTGATCTTCCACGTCGTCGGCACGGTCATGGAGGTCTTCAAGACCGCGGCAGGCTCATGGATGTATCCTGAGGAAAGCATCTTCCGGATCGGCGCGGTGCCGCTTTTCTCCGGTTTCATGTATGCGGCTGTCGGCTCCTATCTCGCCCGCATCAGCCGCATCTTCGACATGCGCTACACCCATTATCCGCCGGTCTGGTCGACCGCGCTTCTGGCAGTCGCGATCTATGTCAACTTCTTCAGCCACCACTTCACCATAGACGTTCGCTACGGGCTGTTCGCGGCGACTGCGATAATTTATCTGCGCACTGTGGTGCACTATCGCGTCTTCCGCTTTCGCCACCGCATGCCCTTGATGCTCGGCTTCCTGCTGGTGGCGCTGTTCATCTGGTTCGCAGAGAACATTGCCACATGGTCACGTGCGTGGATCTATCCGTCGCAATCGCACGGCTGGACGCCCGTATCCATCAACAAGCTCGGCGCCTGGTACCTGTTGATGATCATTTCCTTCGTGCTCGTCACGCTGGTACATCGGCCACGCAAACTGGACGAGACGCATCGATAAACCCGGGGGCTGCTCAGACGAGCATCGGCGCACTTGCTCGTAGGCGGCAATGGCAGTTTTCGTGTTTCCTACCGACATTCACCGACGTTGGCAGGCGCAAGCTCAGCCGTGGTCATGCCCTTCGTGATCATGGAGGGACGGAAGATCGAGACCGAAGGTCTTGGCGAGGTCGGTCACCTGGTCCGGGCTAAGATAACGCGGGTTGAGGTTGCGCAGCAGCAGATAGAGCTTCGCCGTCTCCTCAAGTTCCTCGGTGGCGAAGACCGCCGCTTCGAGGCTGTCGCCGGCGACGACCGGGCCGTGATTGGCGAGCAGCACGGAGGAATACTTGCCGGCAAGGCCGCGGATCGCGTCGGCGACCGCCGGATCGCCGGGACGGTAGTAGGGCACCAGCGCCGTTTCGCCGGCGCGCATGAGGTAGTAAGGGGTCATCGGCGGCAGCGCGGCGCGCGGATCGATCTCCGGCAGCATGGTGAGCGCAACCGCGTGGGTCGAATGGAGATGGACGATCGCGCGGGCGCTGCTGCGCGACTCGTAGAGGGCCGTATGGAGCGGTATCTCCTTCGTCGGCTTGTCGCCGGAGACGAGCCTACCCTCGGGATCGAGCCGCGAGATGCGGGCCGGGTCGAGAAAGCCGAGCGAGGCGTTGGTGGGCGTCACCAGCCAGCCGCCATCGTCGAGCCTCAGCGAGATATTGCCGGAGGAGCCAGGCGTCAGCCCGCGCTCGAACAGCGATCGCCCGTAACGGCAGATTTCCTCGCGCAGGCGGCTCTCGGACATGGGGCAGATCCTTTCAATTTAGGCGGTTGCGCCTTCGACCAGCTCGAAGCCGAGATCGACCACCTGGGGTGGCGCGTTGGCAACGACAAGCTCGGCCGCCAACTGCCCCGTCCGGACACGGGGCGTGCGAATGGTCGAGAGCGGCTGCGGCGTCACCCTTCCGATATCGAGGCCGTTATAGCCGAAGATCGCCAGTTGCGAAGGAATCGCGATGCCGCGCGCCAGGCAATGGAAGTAGCCGCCGAGCGCCATGTCGTCGTTCGAAAAATAGACGGCATCGAGATCGGCGTGCCGGGCGAGCAGCCGCTCCAGGCCCAGCCGTCCGCTCTCCACCGACGACGCACCCGAACAGATTTCCCGCCCGACCAGCGGCGTGCCGGAAGAGGCGAGCTTTTCGCAGAAGGCGGCGAAGCGCTTGCCGGCGCGGGTATCGCGTTCGAGGTCATGGCCGACATAGCCGATGCGGCGATAGCCCCGCTTCAGCAGGAATTCGGCACTGGCGCACCCCGCTGCACGATTGGAAAAGCCGACTGCCAGATCGACGGCCGTGCCGTCGACATCGAGCACTTCGGCCACCCGGCAGCCGCTGGCGCGCAGCATCTTCAGCGTCCCTTCCGAATGTTCGAAGCCAGCGAGCATCACTGCCGTCGGTCGCCAGGCGAGCATGGCGGCGACAAGCCCCTCCTCGCGCTGCGGATCGTAGTCGGTCACCGAAAAAACGGCCTGATGCCGGTTCGCCTCCAAGACGCCGCTTGCCCCGCGCAGCACGTCGGGGAAGACGATGTTGGAGAGCGACGGAATGACGAAGGCGACGAGCCGCGATCCGGCGGAAGCAAGCGTTCCGGCAATCCGGTTCGGCACATAGCCGAGCCGCTCGACGGCCTCCATCACGCGCTCCCTCGCCTTGCGCGAAAACGAACCCTCGTTTCTGAGGACGCGCGAAACCGTGCTTTCGCCTACGCCGGCGGCCGCGGCGACCTCGGCAAGCGTGACCGTGCTGTGCTTGAAATCGAAATCCACGTCCGACTCCACTCTCCCGCTGCGGCCGCCCCATCGCTCCTCATCGCTGACGGACCGCCTTGTCTTTTTCAGATACGCCATTTGTTTTGGCAGCGCTACCATTTTTAACTTGGCAGCGCTGCCAAATTGCGCTAGGGAAAAGTGGCAGCGCTGCCAATCCTTGGCGCCGTATCGTCGGATTGCCTAGGGGAGGCGCCGGCGAAACTACTGGAGGAGGAAAATCATGACCCTGGAAACCCAGGCGCCGATCGACGGCGCCTATGCAGCTCGATCGGTGGAGGACCGCGCCTATAGCAAGGTCTTTTGGCGCATCATCCCTTTCCTCATGCTCTGCTACGTGGTCGCCTATCTCGATCGCGTCAATGTCGGCTTCGCGAAACTGCAGATGTCGAGCGAGCTCGGCCTTTCGGAAGCGGCCTACGGCATCGGTGCCGGTATCTTCTTCATCGGCTATTTCCTGTTCGAGGTGCCGAGCAACGTCATCCTCAACAGGGTCGGCGCCCGGGTCTGGATCGCCCGCATCATGATCACCTGGGGCGTCATCTCCGCTGCCTTCATGTTCACCACCTCGGAAACCGTGTTCTACATCCTGCGCTTCCTGCTGGGTGTCGCCGAAGCAGGGTTTTTCCCTGGGATCATTCTCTACCTGACGACCTGGTATCCGGCGCATCGTCGCGCCAAAATCATCACCACCTTCATGTCGGCGATCCCGATATCCTCCATCTTCGGTAATCCCCTTTCCGGCCTGCTGATGGACAGTTTCCACGGAACGCACGGCCTTTCCGGCTGGCAGTGGATGTTCCTGATCGAGGCCATTCCTGCGGTCGTTTTCGGTGTCGCCACGTTCTTCTATCTCGATGACGCCATCGGCCACGCCAAGTGGCTGACGAAGGAAGAGAAGAAGGTGCTGAGCGCCAATATCGACGCCGAGAACCGGACCAAATTGTCGAGCCCACACAGCATCGCCGGCACGCTGACCGACCGCCGCGTCTGGCTGATGTGCCTCATCTATTTTTGCTTCGTGCTCGGACAATACGGCCTAAATTTCTGGATGCCGACGCTCGTCAAGGCTACCGGCGTCACCGGAAACCTGAACATCGGCCTGATATCCGCCATCCCCTATATCTGCACCTTCATCGCCATGCTGGCGCTCGGGCGCTCGTCCGACCGGTTGCGCGAACGGCGCTGGCACCTCGTCGTTCCGGCCCTCATCGCCGCCGGCGGGTTCGTCGCGGCGACGACGGCGACGAGCACCACGCTCGCGATCGTCTGCCTGTCGCTGGCTGCAGCCGGTGCCATCAGCTGCGCACCGCTTTTCTGGTCCCTGCCGACGGCATTTCTCGCCGGCACCGGAGCAGCGGCCGGCATCGCCTGGATCAACTCGGTCGGCAATCTCGCCGGTTTCCTCGGGCCATTCCTGGTCGGCTATCTCAAGGACTTCACCGGCAGCAACAGCGCCGGCATGTATCTCCTTGCCGCGGCGCTGGTCATCGGTTCGCTGGCTGTGCTGGCGGTTCCCGCAAAGACCGTGAACCGGTAAGCTCCAACCGCGCCGCCGGATTCGGTCCGGCGGTGCCCGCCTGCCACATCAGGGATGGAGAGTCTATTCATGTCATCGCATGCTGAAAGTCCCGAACGCGTCACCGCGGCGGTGATCGGTCTCGGATCGATGGGCTTCGGAATGGCCCAGTCCATGAAGCGCGCCGGCCTCGATGTCGTCGGCTACGACATTGCTGCGGCAGCGGTCGAGCGCTTCGCCGCCAAAGGCGGCCGCGGTGCGAATACGCTGCGCGAAACCGTGGCCGATGCCGATATTGTCGTTTCGGTGGTCGTGAATGCCGCCCAGACCGAGGCCGTCCTGTTCGGCGCAGACGGCATCGCCGCGGCCATGAAGCCCGGCGCGGTCTTCGTCTCGTCGGCGACCATGGATCCGGCAATTGCACGCCGCCTGGCGGAGCAGCTCGAAGCGCTCGGCTTGCACTATCTCGATGCGCCGATCTCCGGCGGCGCCGCCCGCGCCGCGAAGGGCGAGCTGACGATCATGGCGTCGGGCTCGCCGCAAGCCTTCGCTGCAGCCCGCCCCGCGCTCGACGCAATGGCCGCCAAGGTCTACGAGTTGGGAGACGCTGCGGGTACCGGCGCGGCCTTCAAGATGATCAACCAGCTTCTGGCCGGCGTGCATATCGCAGCCGCCTGCGAAGCCATCACCTTTGCCGCCAAGCAGGGCCTCGACCTCGACAAGGTCTACGAGGTGATCACCGCCTCGGCCGGCAATTCCTGGATGTTCGAGAACCGCGTCTCGCATGTGCTCGCCGGCGACTACACGCCGCTCAGCGCCATCGAGATCTTCGTCAAGGACCTCGGCATCGTCCAGGACATGGCGCGCGCCGAGCGCTACCCGGTGCCGCTGGTGGCGGCCGCCCTGCAAATGTATCTCGCCGCTTCCGGCGCCGGCATGGGGCGCGACGACGATTCCTCGCTTGCGCGGCTCTACGCCCAGCTTTCCGGCGCCAAGCTGCCCGGCATGGACAAGGGATAAAGGACGTTCGACATGCCCGTTTTCGCCGCCAATCTGACGATGATGTTCAACGAGTGGTCGTTCCTAGACCGCTTCGACGCCGCCGCGGAAGCGGGTTTTACGGCCGTCGAATATCTCTTCCCCTACGAGGCACCCCCGGAGGCGATCGCCGAACGGTTGACTCGCAACAAGCTTGAGCAGGCACTCTTCAACCTGCCGCCCGGCGACTGGGCGGCGGGCGAGCGCGGCATCGCCGCCCTTCTCGGCCGCTTCGAGGCGCTGAAAGTCGATGTCGAGCGCGCACTCGACTATGCGGCAGCGACGGGCGTCAAGCGGCTGCATCTGATGGCGGGTCTCGCAGATCCCTCAGACGAGGAGGCCGTAGCCTGCTATCAGCGTTCCGTGATCTACGCCGCCGAGCGCCTCGCTGAGAAAGATCTCGACCTGCTGCTCGAACCGATTAACGGCCGCAACATGCCCGGCTATTTCCTCAACGACTTCGGCGCCGCCGAACGGTTGATCACCGAGCTGAACCTCGCCAACCTGAAGCTCCAGTTCGACATCTACCATCGCCAGATCATCCATGGCGATGTCGCGATGGCGCTCCGACGTCTCATACCGATCACCGGCCACATCCAGATCGCCAGCGTGCCGTCGCGGCAGGAGCCGGACGGCGAAGAGCTGAACTACCCCTATCTCTTCGCCGAGATCGACCGGCTCGGCTACACCGGCTTCGTCGGCTGCGAATACACCCCGCGCGGCGGAACGCTCGACGGCCTTGCCTGGTTCAAACCCTTTGCACGGAGCTGACCAATGACAATCCTTTTGGGATCGATCGCCGACGACTACACGGGCGCCTCCGACCTCGCCAATACGTTGACGAAGAACGGCCTGCGCACGGTGCAGACGGTCGGCATTCCCGATCCGGCGCTCGCCCTGCCCGACGTCGACGCAGTGGTCGTCTCGCTGAAGATCCGCTCTGTTGCCGCCGACGAGGCTGTCGCTGCGGCAAGCAGGGCGGAACGGTGGCTGCGCGACCGCGGCGCCGCCCATGTTCTCTACAAGATCTGCTCGACCTTCGATTCCACCGATGAGGGCAATATCGGCCCGGTGACCGAGGCGCTGGCGAAAGCCGCGGGCGGCGGCATCGCGCTCGTCACCCCGGCCTTTCCGGAAACCGGCCGGACCGTCTATCTCGGCCATCTTTTCGTCAACGGACAGCCGCTCGACGAAAGCCCCCTCAAGGACCATCCGCTCAATCCGATGCATGACGCCAATCTGGTTCGCGTCATGGGCCGGCAGTCTCAGGGCAAGATCGGCCTCGTCGACCTGGCGACGATCATGGCCGGCCCCGCCGCCGTAACGGCCCGGCTCGATGCCCTGCACGCCGAGGGGATTGCCGCATCGATCGCCGACGCGATCTCTGAGCGCGACCTCGAAACGCTCGGCGAGGTGGCGCTGCGGACGCCCGTATCGACCGGCGCTTCCGGCCTCGGGCTCGGCCTCGCCCGCGCCATCGTGCGCTCCGGTCGCGCTTCTTCGGCAGGCACAGCCACGACGGATGCCGTGCGCCCCGTCGGGGGACTTGCCGCCATTGTCGCCGGCAGCTGCTCGGCAGCAACGCTGCGGCAGCTCGAGATTGCCGAACGCTCCATGCCGGTGCTGCGGCTCGACACGGAGAAGCTGCTCAGAGGGTCCGACGAAATTTCCGCGGCGATCGCCTGGGCCGGCGAGCGGATTTCCGCAGGCCCGATTGTCATTGCCGCAAGCGCCTCGCCCGATGTGGTCTCACGCCTGCAAGCGCATTATGGGCGCGAAGCGTCCGGCCACGCGATCGAAACCGCAACGGCAACCGTCGCCAGCGAACTGGTGGCGCGCGGCGTCAAGCGCCTCGTCGTCGCCGGCGGCGAGACCTCCGGCGCAACGGTCGACAGGCTCGCCATCCCCGCCTTCCTGATCGGCCCCGAGATCGCTCCCGGCGTGCCGGTTCTTCGCACCGTCGGCAATGCCCAGGGCGACATGCTGCTGGCGCTGAAGTCCGGCAATTTCGGCGGCGACGACTTCTTCGCCACGGCGCTGGCGATGATGCGCTGAGGCCCGCAACCACCCGGCAGGCCTTCCTCGATCCTCATTCCTGTGCTCGTCACAGGAATCCTGTGTGTATGATCTGTGGTAGATGGGTGCGGGTGGAAGGAATCCGTCAAGCTCATTTCGCCATTATCTGAAAGACGCACCGCGCTCTCACTCCTTCGGCAGCTGGCGCGTGCTCCACTCGCCCCTGGGAATCGCCTTACCGATCGCAAAGCTGAAGGAGGCGACCGACGTCGTCTCCGAGTTGACCTCGCATTTGAAGTCGATCGTGTACCATTTTCCCCGGCTGCGGAAGGCGCCGCCGCTGGCATTGAGACCCGAAGCCGAAACCATACCGCCGATCGGTCCAAACGGGACAAGCATGTCCGGAAAGGCATCAGGTCTCTCTCGGCGCACCTGTTCGAGCGCCTCGATGGTGCAAAGCTGCACGATCCGCCTCTTCGGCGGCAGCCGTCCCATCGCCTGTTTGACGCGGGGGTCCGACAGGGCATCCTTGGAATAGATTTCCTTCGCCTCGACCAGATTGCTCGACTGGCGCTCGGAGGCGGTCTCTGCCGGCTTTTGCGCCGCATCCGCCTTCGCTTCTTCCGGCAGCGGCTTCTCGCTGAGAACAGGCGCTCCTTGACGCGCTGGAGCAGCCTCGTCCGACTTGTTTACCGCGTCCTTGGCTTCGACGCGCAACTCAGCCAATGCCGTTCTAGTTTCGGATGGCTTGTCGGCGTTGTCCTTCCTGGCAGAGGGAGCACTTGCCTGCTCAGCCGGTGTCTTGGGCCTCTCGATCCTGCTTGGCGCGGTGGGCGGCAATTGCGGCTGCGGCGGCTTTTCCTTGTCAACCTCAGACGAAGCGGATTCGAATACCTGTGGCTGCGCCCGGGATGACTGAGGCCTTGGCTGGTTCGATTTTTCCTGTGGCTTTTCCTCAGGCTTCGGCGGCGGAACAAGCTCGACATTGATGCTTTGCTCTTTTGCAGGCGGCGCATGCTCCGGCAGCCGAACGAGAAGCAGGAAGGCCAGCGCCAGATGCAGGGCGACCGAGGTCGGAATGCCCCACCCGGTTTCTCCCCACATTGTTCTGGCCGTCTGCAGCATTGCTCAATGGATCACGGACTCGATCGCCCGAACCTAAGAGCTTGATGGCCCCGCAACAAGGGCGCAGGCGACAATGTCCGTCACGCGTACTCGACCCGATAGGGCGTATCGAAGAAATGCTCCTCCAGATTGCAACCTTCGCCGCCGCGGTCGACGACGACGAAATCGGAGACGCCGTAGAGCGGCGTCAGAATGCCGTGCCAGACGTTGCGGGCGATGTTGACGCCCTGGCCGGACGCCGTCTCGAAAGCGATTGGTTCGCCCGGCCTGCCTCCCTCATCCGGAGCGACCACGACAAGAAAGGCGTTCTCCGTCAGCGGCACGAAGGCCTGGCTGCCAAGGGGGTGGCGCTCCACCATCCTGAGCGGCAGCGGAATCTCGTAAGGCTCGCCGCGCAGCAGGCTGATCAGGGCGCGCGCCTCCGGGCCGGTCGTCTCGACCGTTGCGAGATCGTGGTAGCGGATGCATTTGCCCGCATTGATGGGGAAGCTCTTTGCCTCGTCGACTTCGATCACGTCGCCGAAGGGGGCGAATTCGGCCCGCGACAGGGGCCGGATCGGCAGGGATTTCATCGCATTTCCTCCCGTTTGTTGTCGTTTGCTCCCGGCCGCGCTCATTGGATCAGCATCGCCCGAAAGTCGTTGATGTTGGTGCCGGTCGGCCCGGGCTTGAAGAGGTCGCCGAGCGCATCGAAGGCCGACCAGCTGTCGTTGCGCTGAAGCAACGCCGCCGCATCGATCCGCTGCTGAAACAGCCGGGCGATCGTCGTGGCGTCGGCGAAAGCGCCGGCATTGTCCTCCGAGCCATCGATCCCGTCGGTGTCGGCCGCCAGCGCCGAAATGCCGCCGACGCCGTCAATGCCGAGAGAGAGCGACAGCAGGAACTCGCTGTTGCGACCGCCTCGGCCGGCGCCTCTCACCGTCACGGTGGTTTCGCCGCCGGAGAGCAGGACAACCGGCTTTTCGAAGGGACGGCTGCGGGTCGCCACCTCGCGCGCAATCGCCGCATGCACCAGCCCGACATCACGGGCCTCGCCCTCGATCGAATCCGAAAGAATAATTGCCTCGACGCCTGAGGCACGCGCTTGGGTCACGGCCGCCTCCAACGAGACGCCGGCCGAGGCGATCAGCCGAACCTCGTTTCGGGCAAAACGCGGATCGTCAGGCCTTGGTGCATCCGCCGCTTCACCCGCCAGCCATGTGTGAACGCGTTCCGGCAGCGCCAAGCGGTAGCGCTCGATGATTTTCAACGCATCGGCACGCGTACTGTTGTCGGCGATCGTCGGACCGGAGGCCACCAATGCCGGATCGTCGCCGGTTATGTCGGAGACGACGAGCGATACGACCCGCGCGGGGTAAGCGGCAGCGGCCAGCCGCCCGCCCTTGATCACCGAGACGTGCTTGCGCACGGCATTCATCGCCCGGATCGGCGCGCCCGAAGCCAGCAAGGCGCGGTTGACGGCAATTTCGTCCTCGAGCGAGAGCCCTGGCGGCGGCAGCGGCAGCAGCGCCGAACCGCCGCCGCAGATCAGCGCCACGACGAGGTCGTCCTTCGTCAGGCCGCCGACCTCGGAAAGCAGTCGTTTCGAGGCCTGGAGCCCGCTTTCATCCGGCAAGGGGTGCGAGGCTTCGAGCACGTCGATGTGTCTGCAAGGAACACCGAAACCGTAGCGCGTTACGACGGCGCCGCTGAACGGCCCTTGCCACAGTGCCTCGAAGGCCTGCGCCATCTGTGCAGCACCCTTTCCGGCGCCAATGACCACGGTGCGGCCCCTAGGCCGTTGCGGCAGATTGGCCGCAAGAACGCGCGCCGGATCGGCGGCGGCGACCGCCGAAGCGAACAACGATTCCAGGAATTGACGCGGATCGGCGATGACGGCCATTTTTCCTCCTGTTCGCAAATGCCCGGGCGGCGGCTCCTCCTTCCGCCGCCCGGATGCATGATTGCCGCAGTGGATGGGGACGCCCGCCGGGCCGATCATGCGCGATTCTAAAGCATGGAGCGGGGTGCGGGCGGAAAACCGCACACACTTTCCTCATCCCGCTCCAGCGCAGCGCCCGAAATCGGCATCGATTTTCGGAAAGCACGATGCCTAGATTCAACGTGTTACAGCGCCGCGCTGTAGTTCAGGCGACCTCGTGGTTCGCCATGCGCTCAAGCGCCCGAACCAGACCCGAATGGTCGAGGCCGCTGTCGCCATTGGCGGCGCAGTTGTTGAAGAGCTCCTGCGTCGCCGCCGTGTTCGGCAGCGAGATGCCAAGGCTCTTCGCCCCCTGCAGCGCCAGGTTCAGATCCTTCTGGTGCAGCGAGATGCGGAAGCCCGGCTCGAAGGTCCGCTTAATCATCCGATCGCCGTGAACCTCGAGAATCCGCGAAGAGGCAAAGCCGCCCATCAACGCCTCGCGGACGCGGGCCGGGTCGGCGCCCGCCTTGGAGGCGAAGACCAGCGCCTCGGAAACCGCCTCGATTGTCAGCGCGACGATGATCTGGTTGGCAACCTTGGTGACCTGGCCGTCCCCGCAATCGCCGACGAGGGTGATGTTCTTGCCCATCAGCTTGAACAGCGGCAAGGCGCGCTCGAAGGAGTCCGGCGTGCCGCCGGCCATGATGCTGAGCGTAGCATTCTTGGCACCGACCTCACCGCCCGAAACCGGCGCGTCTATATATTCCGCCCCGGTTTCGCGGATCCGCCTGGCGAACTCCTTCGTCTCGATCGGCGAAATCGAGCTCATGTCGATGACCAGCTTGCCCTTGCCGAGGCCATAGGAAACGCCGTTCTCGCCGAAGAGAACATCCTTCACTTCCGGCGTGTCCGGCAGCATCAGGATGATCGTGTCGACGGTTTCGGCGAGCGCCTTCGGCGTTTCGGCGAACTGTAGGCCATGATCAAGCAGTTCCTGACGCGGCGGGATCGCGAATTTCGACGTGATGATGGTGTGGCCTGCATCCTGCAGGTGGCGCGCCATCGGCGTGCCCATGATGCCCAGTCCGATAAAGCCGATAGATGCCATTTTTGCTTAGCTCCTGATCTTGATGATGTCTGCGGATCGGTTGCGCTTGCGCTCGGCCCCGAGCCAGCCGAGCCCCTCCGTCGTGGTCGTGCGCGGCTTGTATTCGCAACCGATCCAGCCCTCGTAGCCGGCGGCTTCCAGCGCATCGAAAACGAAGGGGTAGTTAATCTCGCCGGTGCCCGGCTCGTTGCGGCCCGGATTGTCGGCGAGCTGGACATGCGCAATCCGGTCCGAATAGCGCTTATAGGTGCCGATCAGTTCGCCCTCGGTCCGCTGCTGGTGGTAAAGGTCGCACTGTATGAACAGGTTATCGCTGCCGACCTCCTCGATGATCGCGGCCGCCTGCCCAACCGTATTGAGATAAAAGCCGGGAATGTCGAAGCGGTTGATCGGTTCGATCAGCAGGCGGATGCCATGCTTGCCGAGTTCGCTCGCCGCGAGCCTCAGATTGGCAACAAGGGTCGTGCGCAGCACGCGGTCCGGCACTCCGTCCGGCGCGATGCCGACGAGGCAATTGACCTGCTTGCAATCGAGCGCCATCGCATAATCGATGGCGGTTGCGACACCCCTGCGGAATTCGTCGATCCGATCCGGCAGGATGGCGATGCCGCGTTCGCCGCGCGCCCAGTCGCCGGCGGGAAGGTTGTGAAGAACCTGCGTCAGTCCGTAGCGATCGAGAGCGCTGCGCAAGGCTATTTTCTCGAATTCATAGGGAAACAGATATTCCACGCCTTCGAAGCCAGCCTTGGCGGCAAGTGCGAAGCGGTCGAGGAACGGCGCCTCATTGAACAGCATGGTCAGGTTTGCCGCAAATCTCGGCATGCGGTTACTCCTCTGGAAGGGGAAGCAGGATGCGGCCGGAAGACCTCCCTCATCCTGCTGTTGATGGTTTCAATCGAGCAGGGCGGCGATTGCGGTCGGCGCGTCCTCGCCGCGTTCGGCAAGCTCCTCGAACTCGACGACCGCATTGATGTCGGCGCCCATGGCGATGTTGGTGACGCGCTCGAGGATGAATTCGATGACGACCGGCACCTGGTGTTCCTCCATCAGCGCCTGCGCCCGTTCGAAGGCATCGGCGAACTCATTGGGGTTCCTGACGCGGATCGCCTTGCAGCCGAGGCCTTCGGCGACGGCCACGTGATCGACGCCGTAACCCTTCTCGGCGTCGCCGTTGGCATTGATGTTGTCGAAGGCGAGGCTTACCTCGAAATCCATGTCGAAGCCGCGCTGGGCCTGACGGATCAGGCCGAGATAGGAGTTGTTGACGACGACATGCAGGTAGGGGAGCTTGTGCTGCGCCCCGACCGCGAGTTCCTCGATCAGAAACTGGAAATCGTAGTCGCCCGAAAGCGCGACGATCGGGCGGTTTGGGTCCGCGGCGCGGACGCCGAGCGCTGCCGGCAGCGTCCAGCCGAGCGGACCCGCCTGACCGCAGTTGATCCAATTGCGCGGTCTGTAGACATGCAGGAACTGCGCCCCGGCGATCTGGCTCAAGCCGATGGTCGAGACGTAGCAGGTGTTACGGCCGAAGGCCTTGTTCATCTCCTCGTAGACGCGCTGGGGCTTCAGTGGCGTCTGGTCGTAATGGGTCTTGCGCAGCATGGTGCGCTTGCGTTCGCGGCATTCGGCCGCCCAGGCAGACCAGTCTCGCAACTTGCCGGCAGTCTTCCATTCGGTCGCAACGTCGAGGAAGAGTTTGAGGGCGGCGCCTGCATCCGAGACGATGCCGAAATCCGGCGCGAAGACGCGGCCGATCTGCGTCGGCTCGATATCGACATGGATAAACTTGCGTCCTTCCGTATAGATCGGGACGTTACCGGTGTGGCGGTTGGCCCAGCGGTTGCCAATGCCGAAGACGAAATCCGAGGCAAGCAGCGTCGCGTTGCCGTAGCGATGCGAGGTCTGCAGACCGCACATGCCGGCCATCAACGGGTGGTCGTCGGGGATCGCGCCCCAACCCATCAGCGTCGGGATGACCGGAACGCCGGTGATCTCGGCAAATTCGGTGAGGAGGTCCGACGCATCCGCATTGATGATGCCGCCGCCGGCGACGATCAGCGGCCGTTCCGCCGCGTTCAGCATGGCAAGCGCTTTTTCGGCCTGGACGCGCGTCGCGGCCGGCTTGTAGGGCGCGAGCGGCTCATAGGTCTCCGGATCGAACTCGATCTCGGCAAGCTGGACGTCGACCGGCAGGTCGATCAGAACCGGACCGGGACGGCCGGAGCGCATCAGATGGAACGCCTTCTGGAAGACGAAGGGAACGAGCGCCGGCTCCATGACCGTGACCGCCCACTTGGCGACGGGCGCCGCGATCTTGGCGATGTCGACTGCCTGGAAATCCTCCTTGTCGAGACGCGCCCGCGGCGCCTGTCCCGTGATGCAGAGGATCGGGATCGAATCGGCCGAGGCCGAGTAGAGGCCGGTAATCATGTCGGTGCCGGCCGGGCCGGACGTGCCAATGCAGACGCCGATATTGCCGTGCTTTGCCCGCGTGTAGCCCTCGGCCATGTGGGAGGCGCCTTCGACGTGACGGGCGAGAATATGGCGGATCGATCCGCGCGCTTTGAGCGCCGAATAGAGCGGATTGATCGCCGCCCCCGGGACCCCGAAGGCACAATCGATCCCCTCCTTTTCCAGAACATGAACCGCTGCATCGACAGCACGCATCTTGGCCATGGGAACTCCTCCTGTTGAGTGGGATGCTAACCCATATGCCGCGGCGATCAACAAATTTATGGAAATCATTCCCATCATGTGGAAATAAACATCTTCAACAAATATGAGAAAATCAGACGCAATCGCGATAGAGCATGATGATGAGAAGCGATTTGGAGTCGGACTGATGGAGTCGACAGTCAAAGGCAAGCGCGGGCGCAAGGCGGCAGAGAATGCCGCCCCCTCCTCCGTCCAGGTTCTGGACCGGAGCCTGTCGCTGCTTGCCATCGTCGCCGAGGGTGACGGCTCGACCCTGACTTCTCTCTCGGAGCGGACCGGCATGGCGCCCTCGACGGTGCACCGGCTGCTCAGTTCGCTTGCCAGTCACGGCATGGTGACGAACGACGGCGACACCGGCACCTGGACCGTCGGCGTCAAGGCCTTCGAGATCGGCAATGCTTTCCTGCGCTTCCGCAAGCTCGGCACGATCAGCCGGCCCTTCCTGAAGCAACTGATGGAGAAGAGCGGCGAGACGGCCAATATCGGCATCGAGGACGACGGCGACGTGGTTTTCATATCCCAGGTCGAGAGCCACGCGCCGATGCGCGCCTTCTTCCGCCCCGGCCGCCGCGGGCCGATCCATGCATCCGGTATCGGCAAGGCGATCCTCGCCACATGGTCGGACACCGAGATCGCCAAGGCACTTAACGGCAGAACGCTTGCGCACTTCACCGAGCGCACACTCGATACGCTCCCGGCGCTCCTCGCCGATATCACGGAGACCCGCTTTCGCGGCTGGTCGATCGACGACGAGGAGCATACGCTTGGCATGCGCTGCATCGCGGCGCCCGTCTTCAACGAATATGGCGAGGCGATCGGCGGCATCTCGATCTCCGGCCCCACGGTCCGCATCGACGACGCCAAGCTCACGATCATCGGGCCTGTCGTCCGCCGGACAGCCGACGCGTTGACGCACGCCATCGGCGGGCACAGACCGGAGGAGCGCTAGTAAAACCCCCTGGCCTGCCGACAAACGGCGCCACAGCGATTTACCACCGCCGGGATCGGCAGAGCCCGGCTCACCAGCCACCCCGATAGGCGAGAAAGATGAAGAGCAACTACTATTTCCCCGAAGGCGGGCATCCGCCGCAAACGAACCTGCTGACGGATCGGGCGGTGTTCACCGAAGCCTATGCGATCATTCCGAAGGGGGTGATGCGCGACATCGTCACCAGCTACCTGCCGCATTGGACGAATACCCGTCTGTGGGTCCTCTCGCGTCCTCTGTCAGGCTTCGCCGAAACATTCTCGCAATACATCATGGAGGTCGGGCCTTCTGGGGGAAGCGACCAACCTGAAAGCGATCCGCGCGCAGAAGCCGTGTTGTTCGTGGTCGACGGCGAGTTCCGGCTGACGATCGGCGGTGAGACCCACCGGATGCAGCCCGGCGGCTACGCCTTCATCCCGCCCGGCGCCGACTGGAGCCTCCACAATGACGGTTCCACGCCGGCCCGATTCCACTGGTTCCGCAAAGCCTACGAAAAGGTCGATGGAATCCCTCTCCCCGAACCGATCGTCACCAACGAACGTGAAATCACCCCGACGCCGATGCCCGATACGGACGGCCGCTGGGCGACGACCCGCTTCGTCGATCCGTCCGACATGCGCCACGACATGCATGTGACGATCGTCACTTTCGAGCCGGGCGGCGTCATTCCCTTCATGGAGACCCATGTGATGGAACACGGCCTCTACGTTCTCGAGGGCAAGGCGGTCTACCGCCTCAACGCCGATTGGGTCGAGGTCGAAGCCGGCGACTATATGTGGCTCAGGGCCTTCTGCCCGCAGGCCTGCTATGCCGGCGGTCCGGGCAAGTTCCGTTATCTGCTCTACAAGGACGTCAACCGCCATATGGCGCTCGGCACGCCGGGTCGGTGCGCTTGAGCTGAGCCACGCGAGCCGGGGCACTTCGTTGCGGCTCGCGTCAGCCGATATTGCGGGTTCGATGGATAAGCCATAGCTTGGTCGCATGGCGACGTCGAAGCTTGAGGCCTACCGCAAGAAGCGCGATTTTTCGAAGACGCCGGAGCCGGCCGGGCGCCCGGCCGGCGGCGGCAACCGTTTCGTCGTGCACAAGCATCATGCGACTGCAGACCATTACGATCTGAGGCTCGAAGTCGGCGGCGTGCTGAAGAGCTGGGCGGTCCCCAAGGGCCCCTCGCTCAACCCGGCCGACAAGCGCCTGGCGGTCGAGACCGAGGACCATCCGATTGACTATATCGACTTCGAAGGCGTCATTCCGGAGGGCCAATATGGCGCCGGGCCGATGATCGTCTGGGACACCGGTGTGTGGGCGCCGATGGACGATGTCGAGGAGAGCCTGCGCAAGGGCGCTTTCAAGTTTCGCCTGGCCGGCGAAAAGCTCAACGGCGGCTGGATGCTGACGCGGCTGAAGGCGAGGCCCGGCGAAGAGGACGATCGCAACTGGCTTCTCTTCAAGGAACGCGATCCGGCCGCCGATCCCTCCATCGATATTCTTGCCGCCCGGCCGGAAAGCGTCAAATCGGGGCGGCGGATCGAGGAGCTCGTTGAAAAGCCGACGCCAGCCGCCAAGACGGTGAAGCTCAAGCCGGGCGCTCTTCCCGGCGCGACGAAGGCACCGATGCCGACACGCATCGAACCGCAACTCGCAATGCCAACCGCCGCACCGCCGGACAGTGCCCCCGGGCGCGAGGTGTGGCTGCATGAGATCAAGTTCGATGGCTACCGCACGATGGCGCACTTATCCAGCGGCGAGGTGCGCCTCATCACCCGCGGCGGCCTCGACTGGACGCGACGCTACGGTGATCTGCCGGAGGCGTTTCGCCGGCTGTCGTGCCCCGAAGCCGTCATCGATGGCGAAATCGTCGTGCTCGACGAGGAGGGCATCAGCCGTTTTGCGCTCCTTCAGGAGGCGCTTTCCGCCGGCGCAGGCAACCGGCTGGTGTTCTATGCCTTCGATCTTCTGCATCTCGACGGCTGGAACCTCGCCGCTGTCCCGCTCGAGAAGCGCAAGGCTCTGCTCAAGCAGGTGCTCGCGGCGCAACTGTCGAGCCGCTCCGCCATCCAGTTGAGCGATCACGTCATCGGCGACGGGCGCGCCTTTTACCAGCAGGCCTCGGAACTGGGGCTCGAGGGTGTCATTTCCAAACGCGCCTCGGCGCCCTACCAGAGCGGCCGCTCCAAGACCTGGACCAAGACCAAGGCGCTGAAGGCGGAAGATTTCGTCATCGCCGGCTATACCATGTCGGAAGCCGCCGAAGGCCTTGCCGCGCTCGCGCTCGGCGAATGGGTCGACGGCGAACTGCAATATCGCGGCAAGGTCGGAACCGGCTTTGACGCCGAAACGCTGAAACAATTGCTGGCGCGGCTGGAGCCGCTGAGGGCAGGTGCGGCGAAGCTCGAGGGTGCTCCGAAGGAGATCATCTGGGTCCGACCGGTATTGAGGGCGCGCATTCACTACGGGAATCGAACAGCCGACAATATTCTGCGCCATGCGGTGTTCCGGGGCCTCCGTGACGTCGACCTCTCGACGCCAGTTTCACCGCGGCAAAAACGGCTGATCTCCGACGCGGACCTGGCCAGCATCTCGATCACCAATCCGACCCGGCGCCTGTTCGGCAAGTCCGGCCCGACCAAGCTCGACCTCGCCGTCTACTACGCCATGATCGGCGATTTCATGCTGCCGCACATCCTCGGCCGACCCGTCTCTCTGGTGCGCTGCCCGACGGGAAAAACGGCGGACTGCTTCTTTCAGCGCCACCCCTTCACCGGCATGCCGCCTTCGGTCGCGACCTTCCAAACCGCCAACTCGGACGGCGAAACCAGAACTTATCTTTCCGTCGAGGATGCGAAATCCTATCTGGCGCTGGCGCAGTTCGGCGTCGTCGAATTCCACAATTGGGGTACGACGCGCATGCTGCTCGACAAGCCCGATCGCATGGTCTTCGACCTCGACCCCGGCGAAGGTGTCGCCTGGCGGGTAGTGGTCGAAGCGGCCATTCACATCAAGGCCGAACTCGAGGCGGTCGGCCTCGTCCCCTTCGTCAAGACCTCGGGCGGCAACGGCCTCCATGTCGTCCTGCCGGTCAGACCGAAGTTTAACTGGAAGAAGTTCCACCAGGCGGCAAGCGCGATCGCCGCCCGCCTGGCGGCGACCGCGCCGGAGACCTTCACCACCACCATGGGCAAGGGCAATCGCGTAAGGCGCATCTTCATCGACTTCCACCGCAATGCGCGCAGCCATACCTGGGCCGCACCCTATTCGCTGCGCGCCCGTACCAACCTGCCGGCCTCGACGCCGCTCAGTTGGTCCGATCTCGAAGCTATCGACGCTCCGGGGGATTTGAACTATTCTTCGCTGCCAGGCCTTCTGGCCACATCCGGCGATCCCTGGGCCGACATCGGCGACTTCGCCAGGGAACTGCCGCCTCAGTCCGGGACGGAAAAGTAATCGTAGTGCCGCGTAGGAGACCACCATGGCACCCAGGGCAAGTTGGAAGGGATATCTCAGACTCAGTCTCGTGAGCTGCCCGGTTAGGCTTTATCCGGCCACCAGCAGCAGCGAACGCATTACATTCAATCAGTTGCACAAGGATACCCACAACCGGATCAACATGAAGCCGGTCGATCCGGAGCTTGGCCTTGTCGAACGATCCGACCTGGTGAAGGGCTACGAATACGAGGACAAGAAATACATCGTCATCGACGAGGCCGACCTCGACAGCGTCAGGATCGAATCGAACCACACGATGAACATCGAGGCCTTCGTCGAGGAAGGCTCCGTCGACGTGATCTACCAGGATGCGCCCTATTATCTGGCGCCGGACGGGGCGATGGCCGAGGAGACCTTCATCGTCCTGCGGGAGGCCCTGCGGCGGAGCGGCAAGCTCGCCATCGCCCGCCTGGTACTCTCGAGCCGTGAACGAGTGATCACTATCGGCCCACGCGAGACCGGCATGTTCGTCTGCACGCTCAGGAACCCGAACGAGGTGCGCGGCACGGCCGAATATTTCGGCAACATTCCGGTCGGCAGTCCCGACCCGGAAATGCTGCAGCTCGCCGAGGCGCTCATCCAGCAAAAGACCACGACCTTCGATCCGAAGAACTACGAGGATCGCTACGAGATCGCGCTGATGCAGATGATCCGCGAAAAATTGAAGGGCCATAAGCCGATCATCGCGGCGCCGCCTGACCGCGGCAACGTCATCAACCTGATGGATGCGTTGAAGGCGAGCCTGTCGCAGACGAAGCCGCCGGCCAAAAGCAAGAGCAAAACCGAGCCGACTGCCAAGCCCGCAGCGAAGAGCGCTGCCGCCAAACCCGCCGCGGCAAAGAAGACGACCACACAGAAGAAGGCCTGATGGCGGTCGCCGGCAAGACATTCGGCATCGTCGGGCCGCTCGCCGCTTATCCGCGGCGGCTAATCGCACGGGAGGTCGAACGCCAGGGCGGACATCTGCGACGCGGCGTCACCCGGCAAACTACCCATGTGGTCTTCGGCCGCGGCTTACTCCTGAAGGCAACCGATGCGGACATCGAGGCGCGTTTCGAACGGGAGGCCGTCTTCGGACGGCGCCTGCTCAGCGAAAACGGCTTCCTTCGGCTCCTGGGCCTCGCGACCGCACCGGAAACGTCGGCGCTGCCGCGGCAACCGCTGATCGACCAGGCGAAGATCGCGCCTCGCCTCTTCGACCTGCTGTCGCTGTTCGACGCCTTCGAACACGACAGCGAACCCTACTCATTCCGCGACGTGATCCTCGCCCGCAAGTATGCCGGACTGATCTCAAGCGGCGCTGGCTGGGGGACGATCGCGCGCTCCGTCCAGCGATCCAGCCATGTCGCTTCGCTGACGACGCTGTCGCTCCATCACGAAGGCTCGAGGACGATTTATGCCCGGCGGGCCGAGGGCCTGAGCGAACTCGATGGGCAGTTACTGCTCGACCTCGGCGCCGTCGAGGAGGCGGAACTCGAGGAGCTCTTCGCGCAAGCCGAGGAGGCCGAGCAAGAAGGCGAATATGACCAAGCAGCCTCCATCTATCAGCGTTACCTCGCCATCGACCGCACCGACTCCGTCGCCGCCTTCAACCGCGCCAACTGCCTTCGCGCTGCCGGCCGCGAACTGGATGCCGCGCATGACTACGCCCGGGCGCTTAAGCTCGACCCCTCATTTGCCGAGGCCTGGTTCAACCTCGCCGGGCTCATGGGCGAGCGCGGCCGCATCGACACCGCCCGCAGATACCTTCAAAAGGCGATCGACGTCGGCGGCGATTACGCTGATGCGATCTTCAACCTGGCAAAGCTCGAATTCGATGCCGGCGATCTCGGCGAGGCACGCCGTTGGTGGAAGCGTTATCTCGAACTCGACAGGGATTCCGAATGGGCGCGAACCGCCGAGCGCGGCGTGCAGTTCGTGAACCTTCACCTTCTCCCGACGGCGCCCAGCGCCTGAACAGGTGCGGCCTGTGGCGCTTTGGATCGCCGCATGATCTTATCCTGAGATCGCCTGATAAACGGAATCATCCAGAGGACGGCTGCCTGAATGGTCGGAAAGTTCCTGTTCGACGGACCGGAGGACGCGCCGGTCACCATTCTTCTTGCCCATGGCGCCGGCGCGCCGATGGATTCGGCCTCGATGAGCGCCACGGCCAGGGCGCTCGCGGAGGCAGGCTTCCGCGTCGTCCGGTTCGAATTCGGCTATATGGCGGCGCGGCGCACCGGCGAGCGCAAGCCCCCGCCCCGCGCCGAAACGCTCAATCCGGAATATCGCGCCGCGGTCGCCGAACTCGGCGCGAAGGGCCCGCTAATCATCGGCGGCAAGTCGATGGGCGGACGCGTCGCCAGCATGGTCGCCGACGAGCTTCATGCCGGGGGTAAAGTCGCCGGGCTCATCTGCCTCGGCTATCCTTTCCACCCGCCGGCCAAACCCGAGCAGCTCCGCACCAGGCATCTCGCCGGGCTCCAGACGCCGACGCTGATCTGCCAGGGAACCCGCGACGAGTTCGGCACGCGCGAAGAGGTTCGGGGCTATACGCTGTCCGACCAGATCGAAGTTCTCTGGCTGGAGGACGGCGACCATGACCTGAAACCGCGCAAGAGCATCTCCGGCTTCTCCGCGGCCGATCATCTGAAAACGCTCGCTGACGCTGTCACGCGCTGGGCCGGCGACTTGGTCCGCTGAGCCCGCATGAAGATTGCCACCTTCAACATCAACGGCGTCAACAAGCGGCTGGACAACCTGCTGGCTTGGCTCGCAGCGGCCGAGCCGGATGTCATCTGCCTGCAGGAGCTCAAGGCAACGGACGGGCAGTTTCCGAAGCAGGCGATCGAGGCCGCAGGCTATGGCGCCGTCTGGCGAGGCCAATCGGCTTGGAACGGCGTGGCAATCCTTGCCCGCGACGGCGAACCGGTCCTGACACGCACGGACCTGCCCGGCGACCCATCCGACACGCAGAGCCGGTATATCGAGGCGGCCGTGAACGGCATCCTGATCGCCTCGCTCTACGCCCCGAACGGCAATCCGCAGCCGGGCCCGAAATTCGACTACAAGCTCGCCTGGCACCAGCGCCTCGCCAGCCACGCCGCCGACCTGTTCGACACCGGCCTGCCGGTCGTGCTTGCCGGCGACTACAATGTCGTCCCGGAACCGCGCGACATCTATCCGACCCGCTCCTACGACGACAACGCCCTCATCCAGCCGCAAAGCCGCTCCACCTTCCGGCAATTGCTCGAGCAGGGGTGGCTCGATGCGCTGCGCAAGATCTACCCGGACGAGCAGCTTTTCACCTTCTGGGACTATCGCCGCAATCGTTGGCAGCGAAACGCCGGCCTGCGGCTCGATCACATCCTGCTCAGTCGAAAACTCAGGCGCCGGCTGACCGGCGCCGGCATCGACCGGGACGTGCGCGCGTGGGAAAATGCCAGCGACCACGCGCCGGTGTTGGTCACCTTGAGAGATTAGCAGGCGGAGCGGCCAGAATTTCGGTCTGGCGATCCCGCGCCAATCGTGCACCATGGCGTCAGCACCATGGAGGCGAACATGACAAAGGCGAATGTGGGTTTCATCGGGCTCGGGCTGATGGGCCAGGGCATGGCCGCCAACATCCTGAAAAAGGGCTGGCCGCTCTCGGTCATGGCGCACCGCAACCGCGCGCCGGTCGAGACGCTCGTTGCAGAAGGCGCGAAGGAGGTGAGGACGCCGCGCGAGATGGCGGAGCACTGCGAAGTCATCGTGCTCTGTGTGACCGGCTCGCCTGAAGTGCTGGCCGTCGTCGAAGGCGCGGACGGCATTGCCGCCGCCGGGAGGCCGCTGACGATCGTCGATTGCTCGACCTCCGATCCTTCGGTGACGACGAAGCTCGCTGCGGACCTGGCCCCGAGGCGCATTACGCTCGTCGATGCGCCGCTGAGCCGCACCCCGGCGGACGCCGCCGCCGGCACGCTCGATATCATGGTCGGCGGGGCGGACGAAGACGTGCGTCGCGTCTGGCCGGTGCTTGAGTGCTTTGCGGGCCGCATCATTCACACCGGCCCGACGGGGACCGGCCACACGATGAAGCTGCTCAACAACTTCCTGTCGATGGGCTATGCGGCGCTCTATTCCGAAGCGCTGATGCTCGGGCGAAAGGCCGGCCTCGAACCGGAGATCTTCGACAGCGTGATCCGCGGCGGCCGCATGGATTGCCCCTTCTACCAGACCTTCTTCCGCTGGGTGCTGGAGCGCGACCCGAATGCCCACAAGTTCGCCATCCGCAACGGCTTCAAGGACATGAGCTATCTCGCCGCCTTCGCCAATGCCGCCGGCGTCGCCAATCCGATCGGCGCGGCCGTCAGGAACGCCTTCGCCCAGGCAGTCGGGGCCGGGCGGGGCGAGGACTATGTGCCGATGCTCTCGGATTTCGTTGCCGAGGCCAACGGGGTCAAGTGAACCCACGCGGGCGGAATTTGCCTGGTTCGATCTAGGCTTGACTGTCGAATCCTGAAACCGATCGCCGGCGCATCGCTCCGGCGCTTTGACAGATTCCTCTCATCGCCGCGGCGCAATCTTGCAGGAATGCAATGCCGCTGCACGACTAGGACTTTGACTGGACGCGTCTTCACGGTGAATGTGGTCGCCGAAATGGAACAAACGTTCCGAACAACGGCGACAGCCATTCCAAACATTCCTGGAGGACATCCATTGACCGCCCTTCCCTTCGCCCTCAACCATATGGCCGCTCCGGCGCTGCCGCTCGATGCCTTTTTCGCGCTGGCGAGATCGCTCGGAGTCTCGGCGGTGGAAATTCGCAACGACCTTTCGGGCAATGCCATTCTCGACGGCACGACGCCCTCTAAGGTGAAGGCGCTTGCGGAAAGAGACGGACTGACGATCATTTCGATCAACGCCCTGCAGCGCTTCAACGAATGGAACGAGGCACGGGAGGCGGAGGCGCGCGAGCTCATTTCCTATGCGCGCGATTGCGGCGCCGAGGCTCTGGTGCTGGTGCCTGTCAATGACGGCAGCGGCCAGGAGGACGGCGAGCGCCAGGCCAATCTTCGTAGGGCTTTGCGAGCCCTGAAGCCGCTGCTCGATGCGGCCGGCGTCATCGGCCTTGTCGAGCCGCTCGGCTTCGAAATCTGCTCGCTGCGCTCCAAGACCGAGGCCGCCGAGGCGATTCGGGAAATCGGCGGCGAGACCTTCCGGCTCGTCCACGATACCTTCCACCATCACCTCGCCGGCGAGGACGCTTTCTTCCCGGAACTGACCGGCCTCGTCCACATTTCCGGTGTCAGCGACGAGGCTGTTGCGGTCTCCGAAATGCGCGACCCGCACAGGATTCTGGTCGACGCTGCAGACCGGCTGGACAATGCGGGACAGATCCGTCGGCTTCGCGCCGAAGGCTACGAAGGTCCCTTCTCGTTCGAGCCCTTCGCGCCTTCCGTCCATGCCTTGAGCGAGCCGGCCACGGCCGTTCGTAAGAGCATGGATTACCTGCAATCCCGCGCCTGATCGCTTGACGGGAGTGAGGGCGCGGAAATTGGCCCCGGCGCCGCAAGATGCACTTGACGGCGTCCCGATAAAATGGAATACATATTCCGTCTTTGCGAACCACTGGTTTGTTTGTTCCGTTTTCATCAGAAGCGCAACGGGAGTGTTGCTTCTGACAGGAGATGAGCTCGATCAACGAGAATCGAGTTTCCGGCAAGAAAAGGTGTGGCCGGCACCAAAGTGGAGGAGAAGTAGACATGAAGAAATTCATTCTGGGCACTGCGATGGCTGTTATGCTGTCGACGGCTGCGCATGCGGAGACGATCGGCGTCTCGATGGCGCTGTTCGACGACAACTTCCTGACGGTTCTGCGCAACGGCATGCAGGACTATGCCAAGACGCTGAACGGCGTCGAGCTGCAGATCGAAGACGCGCAGAACGACGTCGCCAAGCAGCAGAGCCAGATCCAGAACTTCATCGCTGCCGGCGTCGACGCGATCATCGTCAACCCGGTCGACACGGATGCAACCGCCGCCATGTCGAAGATCGCCGCAGACGCCGGCATTCCGCTCGTCTACGTCAACCGCGAGCCGGTGAACATCGACTCGCTCCCGGAAAAGCAGGCCTTCGTCGCATCGAACGAAGTCGAATCCGGCACGCTGGAGACGCAGGAAGTCTGCAAGATGCTCGGCGGCAAGGGCAAGGCCGTCGTCATGATGGGCGAACTCTCCAACCAGGCCGCCCGCATGCGCACCAAGGACGTTCACGACGTTCTCGCCACCGACGCCTGCAAGGGGATCGAGATCGTCGAAGAGCAGACCGCCAACTGGTCGCGCACCCAGGGCGCCGACCTGATGACCAACTGGCTTTCCGCCGGCGTTGAGTTCGATGCCGTGATTGCCAATAACGACGAAATGGCGATCGGTGCCATCCAGGCGTTGAAAGCTGCCGGCCGGTCGATGGACTCGGTCGTGATCGGCGGCGTCGACGCCACCCAGGACGCGCTCGCCGCCATGGCTGCCGGCGACCTCGACGTGACCGTATTCCAGAACGCCGCCGGCCAGGGCCAGGGCTCGGTCGATGCCGCGCTGAAGCTCGCCAAGGGCGAACCGGTCGAGAAGAAGGTCTACATCCCCTTCGAGCTCGTCACCAAGGAAAACCTAGCCAAGTACCAGGCCAAGAACTGATCGTTCCTCGTGGGGAGCGCGGCTTCAGCCGCGCTCCCACTCTAAGCGAGTCCAGCCTGAAGCCCGCTTGGGCCTAAGAGAGGGCTGTTCCGCCCGCCGCGTGGACGTTCCGGCCGGGGCCGGAGGATCGGGAGGCAATGACCATGACGCTCAGTCCCACAACGATGGCAGCCGTGCGCGCCAGCGGTGCCGTACCCAATGCCGAATATCTCCTGGCCGCCGAAGGCGTGCGCAAGGAATTCCCGGGCGTCGTCGCGCTCGACGACGTTCAGTTCAAGCTGAAGCGCGGCACCGTGCACGCGCTGATGGGCGAGAACGGTGCCGGCAAGTCGACGCTGATGAAGATCCTCGCCGGCATCTATCACCCAGACCGCGGCGAGGTGAAGCTCCGCGGCGCCGACGTCCAGCTGAAATCGCCGCTCGACGCGCTCGAAAACGGCATCGCCATGATCCATCAGGAACTGAACCTGATGCCGTTCATGACGGTCGCCGAGAACATCTGGATCCGCCGCGAGCCGAAGAACCGCTTCGGCTTCGTCGACCACGGCGAAATGCGCCGCATGACTGCCAAGCTCTTCGAGCGGCTGAAGATCGACATCGATCCGGAAATCGAAGTCCGCCACTTGTCGGTCGCCAACCGGCAGATGGTCGAGATCGCCAAGGCGGTCTCCTACGAATCCGACGTCTTGATCATGGACGAGCCGACCTCCGCACTCACAGAACGCGAGGTGGCGCATCTTTTCGAAATCATCCGGGATCTCCGCTCGCAAGGCATCGGCATCGTCTACATCACCCACAAGATGAACGAGCTGTTCGAGATCGCGGATGAATTCTCGGTTTTCCGCGACGGCAAATATATCGGCACGCACGCCTCCAGCCAGGTCACCCGTGACGACATCATCCGCATGATGGTCGGCCGCGAGATCACCCAGATGTTCCCGAAGGAAGAGGTGCCGATCGGCGACGTCGTGCTGTCGGTCAAGAACCTGACGCTCAACGGCGTCTTCCACGACGTCTCCTTCGACGTGCGCGCCGGCGAAATCCTCGGCGTTGCCGGCCTTGTCGGCTCGGGCCGATCGAATGTCGCCGAGACGTTGTTCGGCGTCACCCCGGCAAGCTCGGGCACGATATCGATCGACGGCAAGGACGTGGTGATCGACAGCCCGAATACGGCGATCAAGAACCGCATGGCGTTCCTGACCGAGGACCGCAAGGACACCGGGTGCCTGCTGATCCTCGACATTCTCGAGAACATGCAGATCGCCGTGCTGCAGGACAAGTTCGTCAAGCGCGGCTTCGTCTCCGAGAAGGAAGTCACCGCCGCCTGCGAGGAGATGAGTCGCAAGCTGCGCGTCAAGACGCCGAACCTGCAGGAGCGCATCGAGAACCTCTCGGGCGGCAACCAGCAGAAGGTGCTGATCGGCCGCTGGCTGCTCACCAATCCGCATATTCTGATCCTGGACGAGCCGACCCGCGGCATCGACGTCGGCGCCAAGGCCGAGATTCACCGCCTGGTGACCGAACTCGCCCGCAACGGTGTCGCCGTCATCATGATCTCGTCGGAAATGCCCGAGGTGCTCGGCATGAGCGACCGGATCATGGTCATGCATGAGGGCCGCGTCACCGGCTTCCTCGACAGGGCAGAAGCCACCCAAATCAAGGTCATGGAACTTGCCGCGCGCTAGCGCAGATGCTGACCGCAGGGAGGAAAGACAATGGAAACCAATATCGCTGCACAGGGCGCGGGTTCGCCGCTTGCCGGATCGAGACGGCGCCTGCCGCCCGAGTTCAACATCTTCCTGGTGCTGATCGGCATCGCGCTCGTCTATGAAGTTCTCGGCTGGCTTCTCGTCGGCCAGAGCTTCCTGATGAACCCGCAGCGCCTGACGATCATGATCCTCCAGGTATCGGTAATCGGCATCATCGCCGTCGGCGTGACGCAGGTCATCATCACCGGCGGCATCGACCTTTCTTCAGGTTCCGTGGTCGGCATGACGGCAATGATTTCGGCGAGCGTCGCGCAAGCCTCCACCTGGCCGCGAGCGCTCTATCCCTCGCTGACCGACCTGCCGGCCATCGTGCCGATCGGGCTTGGTGTCGGCATCGGCCTCGTCGCCGGCTATATCAACGGGCAATTGATCGCCAAGACCAAGATCCCGCCCTTTATCGCCACCCTCGGCATGATGGTGTCAGCGCGAGGCATCTCCAAGTGGTACACGAAGGGCCAGCCGGTCTCCGGACTTACCGAGCAGTTCAATTTTATCGGCACGGGCATCTGGCCGGTCATCGTCTTCCTCGTGGTCGCGCTGATCTTCCATATTGCGCTCCGCTACACCCGCTACGGCAAGTTCACCTATGCGATCGGCGCCAACGTCCAGGCCGCACGCGTCTCCGGCATTAATGTCGAAGCGCATCTGATCAAGGTCTATGCGATCGCCGGCATGCTCGCAGGCCTCGCCGGCGTTGTCACCGCAGCCCGGGCCCAGACCGCCCAAGCCGGCATGGGTGTCATGTACGAACTCGACGCGATCGCCGCGACCGTCATCGGCGGCACGTCGCTGACTGGCGGCGTCGGCCGCATCACCGGCACCGTGATCGGCACGATCATCCTCGGCGTCATGACCTCCGGCTTCACCTTCCTCCGGGTCGACGCCTACTACCAGGAGATCGTCAAGGGCGTGATCATCGTTGCCGCCGTGGTCGTCGACGTCTACCGCCAGAAAGGCCGGAAAAAGACGTAAAGAAACTGCCTCCCAGTGCAGCCGCTCGCCGGGATGAAGAAATTCATCCCGGCATTTTTGTTGTCTGCTACGCGGATCTATCGATATTCTTGCTACTCGACATATGCTTCCCTTGCAAAGCAGCTCGGTAGACTCTGCCGTGGCCATCGGCTCGTCGATAGACTATATGAACGGCATTCCAAACCTATCGGAGATTTGTCATGTCATCGCAGCGCAAGCCTGCGAACCAGGTTCAATCGCGTTTCGCTCGCCAGCTCTGGAACGAGCTGCTGCGGGTTCAAACCCGCGACGCCGCATCTCTTCTCGAAGCCCGCGACCGCGAGGAAAGCGAAGAGCGCTCGTAACGGCTTCGCGGCTGCGGCTCTTCACCCCGGCGGGAACGTGACGACCACCTTCAGGCCGCGGCCGCCATCGCCGCCCTCGAGTCGCATTGTTCCGCCGTAGAGCGCGGCGATTTCCTCGACGATCGGCAGGCCGAGACCCGTACCGGGCGCCTCGTCGCCGCCCCGCCGGAAGCGCTTCAGCACCGCTTCGCGCAGTTCCGGCCTGATGCCCGGACCGTTGTCCTCGACTTCGAGGGCGACCTGATTGCCCAGCCCTGTGACGCGCACCGTCACCTCCGCGCCGCGCCCGGCATAGAGCAGTGCATTGCCGATGAGGTTCTTCAGCAGCTCTCCGACAAGCAGCGGCTCGGCGCGGATCCAGCGCTCCCCCTCGCCGGCAAAACCGAGATCGATGCCGACCTCGCCTGCCGCCGGCACGTGCTCCGCAGTGACGCTGCGGGCCAGGAGGGCAAGTTCGATCCGCTCCGATCCGCGCGCCTCCTCCTTCGCCGCCGCATCGATCTTCGCCATCAGCAGCAATTGCGCCAGGATGCGCTCGGCGTTCGCAACCGCCTCGTCCGCCTTCGCGGCGGCCGAGAGAGCCTCGTCGACGGTCGCCGCCCGGCGGGCGAGCGCCAGCTGCGTGCGGATAATCGCGAGCGGTGTGCGCAACTGATGGCTGGCATTGCCGGTGAAATGGCGAAGCGCATCGAGCGCCGACTGCAGCCGCACCATGAAGGAATTGACCGTGTCGACCAGCCCCTGCACCTCGCTCGGCACACGCTCGCCGATCGGATGGAGATCGTCGGGACTGCGCTCGGCGATCGCGTCGCCGAGTCGGTAGAGCGGCCGTAAGGAAAAGGTCACCGCCACCCAGACGATCAGGGCCGCCCCGGCGATCATCAGGCCTAGGCGGAGCGCCGAGTGCAGCAGGATCGTCTGGGTCAGCTGGCGTCTCGCAATCGTCGTCTCGGCGACGGTGACGACGAAAGGGACGGAATCGACACCGGTGGAGGCGGAGCGGCGAAGCACCGCCAACCGGATCGGCTCGCCGCGGAAGACCGCATCGGCAAAGCTGGTCGACTGGCCGGCGGCTTCGGGAAGCGACGGCAGGGTCTGGTAGCCGGTGATGAACGCACCCGGCGGGCCATCCACCCGATAGAAAACGCGGTCCTGCGCGGCCGAGGTCAGCATTTCAAGCGCCACATAGGGTATGTCGACCTGAAGCGTGCCGTCCTCGGCGACGACAACGCGCTCGGCGATCGCCAGTGCCGAGCCTGCGAGCACCCGGTCCGAGACGACATTCGCCGTCTTGACCGCTTCCCGATAGGTGTCCATCAGCGCGATCACGCCGATCACGGCGGTCGAGATCAACAGCCAGCCGAGCAGCCTGCGTCTCAGCGAATAGACGGCCGTCCTCATTCGGGGTTTGCCGCCTTGTCGAGGTAGTAACCGATGCCGCGGGCCGTGCGCACCGTCAGCCCGTAGGGCGCCAGGCGCTTGCGCAGGCGGCTGACATATTGCTCGATCGCATTGGGGCTGAGATCGTCATCGAGGCCGGTCAGCGACTGAACGATCGCGTCCTTGGCGACCACCTTGCCGGCGCGCATGAAGAGAAGCTCGAGCAGCCCGAGCTCGCGCGCCGGAATCTCGATCGGCACGCCGCCGGCGGAAAAACTGCGGGCGTTCAGATCCAGCGAGACATTGCCGTAGCTGACGATCGAGCTGCGCAGGCCGGCCTGACGGCGGAGCAGGACCCGCACGCGCGCCTCGAACTCGCCGATGTCGAAAGGCTTGATCAGGTAGTCGTCAGCGCCAAGATCGAGGCCCTTGATCCTTTCTTCGGGCGAGCCGCGGGCCGTCAGGATCAGGACGGCCGCCCGGTTCTGCCGGGCCCGCATGGCGCGCAGCACGTCGAGCCCGTCCATCTCCGGCAGGTTCAGGTCCAGGATCACCAGATCGAAGCTCTCGGCGGCGGCGACGGCATGCGCCGAGGCGCCGTCGTTCACCACGTCGACGGCATAGCCGCTGCCGCGCAAAAGCGCCGAGAGACCCTCTGCCAGGGCCTGATTGTCTTCAACAAGCAAGATACGCAAATCGTCACTCTCCCCCGCTTCACCTTATCGGCCGCGACCTTGCTTGTGAACGGCGTGCGGGTGAGGCATTGTGAAATTATGCAGTTCTTGATTTCCTTCGCTTTTTGGTTGTTTTTCGTCGGGTTCGCCTGCGCCGCGCCGGTGCTCTTCCCGGCCGTTTCCGGCGATGCGGCGGCGCCCGTTCTCGTCGTCTATTCCTCGCTCGACGAGCCGCTGGCGCGCCCGATGATCGTCGGCTTCCAGAAGGCCAATCCGGATGTAGCTGTCCGCTACGAGGACATGCTGACCGGCGAGATCTACGACCGGATCGTCAAGGAGACCGATGCCGGCCAGAGGACAGCCGATTTCGCCTTCTCCTCCGCGATGGACCTGCAGGTGAAGCTCAGCAATGACGGTTATGCCCAGCGCAGCGACCTGCCGATGAGCGGCCGCTGGCCGGCCTGGGCGAACTGGCGCAACACGGCCTATGCGCTAACCTTCGAGCCGGCCGTGTTCGTCTATCACAAACCGAGTTTTTCAAAAGAAAAGCCGCCGGCGACGCGCGCCGAATTCGTCGACTATCTGAAGCGTCAGGGAAGCGAGATCTTCGGCCGGATCGGCACCTATGATATCGAGCGATCCGGCGTCGGCTTCCTGTTCATGGCGCGCGACCAGGAACAGTTCGGCGACATCTGGAGCGTCATCCAGGCAATGGGTGCTGCGGGCGTCAAGCTCTATTCGACCAGCCAGGCGATCCTCGAGCGGGTGGCGGACGGGCGCTTCGTGCTCGGCTACAATATCCTCGGCTCCTATGCCGCCGACTGGGCCTCCAGGCATCCGGATGTCGGCATCGTGCTGCCGAAGGACTATACCGTGGTGATGTCGCGAATCGGCCTGGTTCCGCAGGCCGCCGCCTCTCCAGATCTCGGCCGCCGCTATCTCGAATTCTTCATGTCGAAGGAAGGTCAGACGATCATGGCGCGCGAGCTTGAGATCCCGGCCGTGAGTCCCGAGGTCGCCGGCGAGAACACCGCCAACACCATGCAGGAAATGCTCGGCGGCCAGTTGAAGCCGGTGCCGGTCAGTCCGGGACTCATGGTCTATCTCGACCAAGTCAAACGCGCCCGGCTGATCGCCCGCTGGAACGAGGTGCTCAGACTCCAGTGAATATTCTTCCTCCAGTGATATTTGTGGAGCCGAAACAAACCGTTTACGAGCCAGCCGGTTGATGTCAGGTTAATGTCAGCTTTCTATGTTGGTTTAGGGCCGCTGGCGACCCGTGGAGGCGGAATGCCAGCAGCGCATCGGGAGGAAATTGCCAATCCGGTCGGAGGCTGCCGCTTTCAAGGTCAGCCGCCCGTTTCTCCCGTTCGCGACAACGATCAACGCGCGGACGAACCGCGCCTACGGAGGACCGACCTTGAAACACTTCTTCCTCGCATCCATTCTCGCCGGCGCGCTGGCGCTTCCGGCCTATGCCGCCGACTACACGATCATCGCGCCGGCCAATCCCGGCGGCGGCTGGGATCAGACCGCCCGTTCGCTGCAGACCGTCATGCAGCAGGAAGGCATCTCCGGCAATGTCCAGGTGCAGAACGTACCCGGCGCCGGCGGCACGATCGGCCTCGCCCAGTTCGCCAGCCAGCAGAAGGGCAACCCGAACGCGCTGCTCGTCGGCGGTTATGTCATGGTCGGCGCCATCCTCACCAACAACTCGCCGGTCACCCTCAAGGACGTCACGCCGATCGCTCGCCTGACGGGCGAATACGAGGCGATCGTCGTTCCGGCCGCTTCCGAGATCAAGACGATGGCCGATCTCGTCGAAGCCCTGAAGAAGGATCCGGGCGCCGTATCCTGGGGCGGCGGCTCGGCCGGCGGTACCGACCACATCGCCGTAGGTCTCATCGCCAAGGCGGCCGGCGTCGATCCGACCAAGATCAACTACATCGCCTATTCCGGCGGTGGCGAGGCGCTTGCCGCGATCCTCGGCAGCCAGGTGACGGCCGGCATCTCCGGCTATGGTGAATTCGAGTCGCAGGTCAAGGCCGGCACGCTCCGCCTCCTCGCTGTGACGAGCGCCGAGCGCATCCCCGGCATCGATGCCCCGACGCTGAAGGAATCCGGCCTCGACGTCGTCGTCGAGAACTGGCGCATGGTCGCCGCCGCTCCGGGCCTCACTGACGAGCAGAAGGCTGCCGTCTCCGCCGATATCGAGAAGCTCGCCAAGTCCGCTGGCTGGCAGGAAGTGCTGAAGACCAAGGGCTGGCAGGACACCTATCTCGCTGGCGACGCCTTCAACGAGCAGCTCGCCAAGGACGTCGCGGCCACGGAAGCCGTCCTCAAGGACATCGGACTGGTCAAATGAGCAGGGGAGATAGCCCTTCCGTCGAAACGCGCCGCCCCGATCGGGCGGCGCTCATCATCGCCGTTGTGCTGGCTGCCATTGCCGGCGTGATCTTCTGGGACGTTTCCCGGCTCACCGGCCTTGCCGGCTACTCGCAGGTCGGTCCGACCACGGTGCCTTACGCGATCGCCTGCTGTCTGATCGGGCTCGCCATCTGGACGGCCGTCGAGGGTTTCAGAGGCGACTTTGCCGAGCGTGAACCGCAGCAGTTCGGGCCGGTCGCATGGGTCGTCGGCGGGCTTGCGGCGCAGATGCTGTTGCTCAACACGCTCGGCTTTTCGATCGCAACCGGCATCCTCTTCGCCATGACGGCGCGCGGCTTCGGGAAACGGCAACTTTGGCTGACAATTCCCTTCGGCATCGTCGCGAGCTTCGTCGTCTGGACGATTTTCGCCAAAGTCCTGCAATTGTCGCTGCCGGCAGGACCGCTTGAACGCCTGCTCTTCTAGAAAGGCCGACAGTTATGGGTACTCTTGACTTCCTTTTGCAGGGACTGCTGGTTGCTGCGCAACCGATGAACCTGCTCTACGCGCTGATCGGCGTCACCCTTGGCACGGCCGTCGGCGTCCTGCCGGGCATCGGCCCGGCGCTCACCGTGGCGCTCCTTCTGCCGGTGACCTATCAACTCGACCCCGGCGGCTCGCTGATCATGTTCGCCGGCATCTATTACGGCGGCATGTATGGCGGCTCGACGACGTCGATCCTGCTGAACACGCCCGGCGAAAGCTCCTCGATCGTCACCGCGCTCGAAGGCAACAAGATGGCGCGCGCCGGTCGTGGCGGGCCTGCACTGGCGACGGCAGCGATCGGCTCCTTCGTCGCCGGCCTCATCGCGACACTCGGCCTCGCCTTTGTCGCCCCCTACATCGTCAAGCTGGCCCTCGTCTTCGGCCCGCGCGAATATTTCGCGCTGATGGTGCTCGCCTTCGTCACAGTTTCCTCCGCCTTCGGCGACTCGACGCTGCGCGGCCTTACCTCGCTCTTCGTCGGCCTGACGCTTGCCTGCATCGGCATCGACCAGCTGACCGGCCAGGCGCGTCTCTCCTTCGGCGTTCCGGACCTGCTCGACGGCATCGAGGTGACGACGCTCGCGGTCGCCATGTTCGCGATCGGCGAGACGCTCTACATCGCCGCCCAGGGCGACAAGGGTCCCGACAAGGTCGAGGCGGTGCGCGGTTCGGTCTGGATGAGCGCCTCGGATTGGGCGCGCTCCTGGAAGGCGTGGCTGCGCGGCACCTTCATCGGCTTCCCGATCGGCGCGATGCCGGCCGGCGGCGCCGAAATCGGCACCTTCCTCTCCTATGCGACCGAGAAGCGCCTGAGCGAGCATCCCGAGGAATTCGGCAATGGCGCGATCGAAGGCGTTGCCGGGCCGGAGGCCGCCAACAACGCCTCTGCGGCCGGCACGCTCGTGCCGCTGCTGACGCTCGGCCTGCCGACTTCGGCGACGGCGGCGATCATGCTGGCCGGCTTCCAGCAATATGGCCTGCAGCCGGGGCCTCTGCTGTTCGCAACCAACCCGCAGCTCGTCTGGGGCCTGATCGCCAGCCTGCTGATCGCCAATTTCATGCTGCTCGTCCTCAACCTGCCGCTGGTCGGACTGTGGGTGAAGCTGCTGACGATCCCAAAACCCTGGCTCTATGCCGGCATCCTGCTGTTCGCGACGCTCGGCACCATCGGCGCCAATCCGTCGGTCTTCGAACTCGGCATGCTGCTCGCCTTCGGCCTGCTCGGCTACATCATGCGCGTCTTCGGCTATCCAATTGCGCCGGTTGTCGTCGGCCTGATCCTCGGACCGCTCGCCGAACAGCAGCTGCGCCGGGCGCTGTCGATCAGCCAGGGCGACGTGACCGTGCTCTTCACCTCGCCGATCGCCGCTGTGCTCCTGGTGATCGCGGCGCTGGCCTTCATCGTGCCACTGATCCTCAGAGCCCGCGGCCGCGGCGAAGTGCTCGCCCAGCTTGCCGCCAGCGAAGACTGACCGCTTTCGCCTCCCAAGGCGCTTTGGCGCGGGCCCGGTTGGCAGACCGCCAGCCGGGCCTGCTTTCGTTGCATGGCTGGGGTGAGGATTTGTGCATTGCAAAAAAGCCCGACGGGCCCCATCTTTTGCTCATCGAATTGAGAAAGAAAGTGAGCAAAGACAATGACTAGCAAGAACCGCATGGGCTTCATCGGTCGCGCCTTCGCCGTCCTCGGCGCAGCGACCGCCGCAGCCGCGGCAGTCGAAGGTCACCGCCGCCCGAACGCCCGCGACCTCCACACCCTCGGCATCAACCCGGCCAGCTTCCCGGACACCCGCCGCGGCTGATGACGCCGAACTACGCTTGATCGACACGCCGTGCGTGACTCCGGGTGATCGAGTCGCTAAAACTTCGCCCTGACGGTGCCCAGGACAGTGCGGCCTGGGCCGGGAATGCCAAAAGCCAGATCGAAGTCGTCATCGAACACATTTAGCAATTGCAGACCGAGTTCCAGGTGTCCGCCCGGCGACTCCCAACTAATCGCAGCATCGCTTGTCGTGTATGATGACAGCTCGATGCCAAAGGGCGCCCCAACCCGTTCCCCGACGAAGGTCTGAGCTATAGTGGCCTTGACGCGCAAGGGGTGAACGATCGTCAGCCCGACCTGCGCCCGATAATCCGGCACAAGTGGCACGCCGAACTCCCCGCCGCTACCGGGCGTCAAGTCGACGCTGTGGTTCCAGGTGAACGATCCGAAGGCACCGAGACCTTCGCCGATCCAGTAGTTGCCGCTGATATTGATGCGGTCGATCTCGCCGGTCGTCGTGTCGAAGCTGCCGAGCAACTCGGGGACATCCAACGAAAGCCCGTCGAAACGCTGGTGCTGGTACTCGACCGACGTGAAGAGCCGCTCCGACCACTCCGCCTCCCAACGCAGCGCCGCTGTCCTTGCGCTGCCGCCGATGAACAACGGCAGTTCCAGTGGCGTCAACCCGACGGTCGACACCGGGGCGAGGGTGTAATTCGATGAAGACTGCGTATCTTCGCGATAAAATGCGCGCAGCCAGTGATTTTCTACCGGCGACCAGGCGACGCCGACACGCGGATCGACGCAGGGACAATCATCGGTTACGTCGTCCAACCAATTGAGGTAAACACCGCCCTGGAATGTGAGATCCTCGGAAATTTCCCACATGGCGTCGCCATAGCCGCGCGTTGCATTGCCCTTCTCGGAAAGTCGATCGACGAAGAACACGCCTCCCGTGAGCAGATCCGTGTAGATTGCGGAGTCGCGCGTATGGAACCGGCCGGTTTCGACGCCGTATCGCAGCGTGACGGGTCCGATCCCGTACAGATGGCTGACGCCGATCGTTGCGGTCTCCTTTTCCGTTTCTTGCTCGACGCGGTATGGCCCTATAGTGTCGACCAGATCGATACTCTGGTCCACATGCGTGTCGCCGACGACGGCGAACGCCTGGAGCAGATTGCGATCGCCGAACGTATGACTCCAGCCGATCCCAAGGTCGGAAAATCGAGTTTCTCTGGTGTCGAAGGGCTTCGGAAACCAAGTCTGCCCGGGAAAACCCGTTTCGAGATCGACTAAATCGCCGAACAGGTAAACATTGTCCTCCAAGGTCGGATGTATGCCGACAGAGAAATTTGCGCCGGTGATATCATCGCGATCGTTCGCGCGCGGGCTATCCGGCCGCAGTGCCTCCGCCTGCAGATAATAGCTTATCGGCAGCGGTGCAAAGGTCGTACCCTGGACGAGCATGTCGCTCTTCCAGCCAAGCTCGCCATCCTGCAAGATCAGGCCGCCCCCAATGGCCGTTTCAAAAAAGCTGGTTCGTTCGAGTGAGTTGCGGGTGGTGGCGGACGCCACCGCAAGAGGATCGAGCAGTAGCGCCTGCAAGTTCGACGAAGCGCTTGAACTGCCTGCCTCGGTCCGCTGGCTTGGAGAAAGCAGAGGGGAAAATCCCTCAAAAGGACTGATCCGACCGGACGCTGCCTCGTCGAGATAAGTGGTCGATCTGAAAGGATCGTAGGAGCGGTCCGCGTAATACTGGCTCCATTCGTTCAGACTGACATTGTCGAGGGCAATGCCGAGGAAGGATGAGACCTGGCGATTAGCATCGTAACCGCCGTAGTACCCGCCGCGAGCCTGGCGACGCCGCAGTGCCTCGCGCGCCTCGACGATCGCATCCTCGGCGCGATACTGGTCGAGGGCGATGCCGGAGCGGATCAAGGGAATTGACGGGTTGTCCGGATCAAACCGGTCGGCATTGTCGAGCGCCTGGGCGGCCTCCTCTTCCGCCCCCAGTTGATAGCTGCCGATCGCCAGGCCGATGAGGCTGTCCCCATAGGTCGGGTTGACGGCGGAGGCTTCGAGTAGCGTTTTCTCGCCTTCCTCGGTTTTTCCTATTCGCAAGAGATATCGGCCTTTGGCCGCCAAAACCGCATAGGATTGCGCGTCCAGCGCCTCCGCCCTGTCGATCTCCGCCTTTGCCGCTGCGATCTGATCGTTGTCCATCAGGAAGCGCGCATAGTTTGCGTGCAACGCGGCATTTTCCGGGTTCAGTTCTACCGCGCGCCGATGGGCGGCATCGGCCTCAACTATGGCATTTCGATCGCTCTGGACGATGCCGAGTTCGTTCCAGATGGCATCGTTGCCAGGAGCGATCTTCGCGGCGTGTTTCAGGTCCCGGAGTGCGCCATCGAGATCGCTGGAAATGCTTGCGCGGAAGCGCGCATTGGCGAGCAGATACGCCGGCTCGTTGGGATCGATGGCGCTCGCGCGGGCGAGCGCGTCTTTCACTTCGTTGCGGCGGTCGAGTTGGAAGGCGAGATCCGCGCGCATTGCCGGCAGGCGCGCGTCGTTCGGAAAACGGCGCTCGGCCGCCTTCAATATCTCGATCGCTTCGGCCGCGCCGAGCGCATGGGACACAGTTGCAGCCCGCATCAGCGCCGTCGTCGGATCGTCGCTATAGACGTTGTCCGCCGGCGGTGGTCGATCGCGGTCCGGTTCAGCCAAGGATTCCGCGAACCAGCGACCGTAAATCGCAGATGCTCTGCGATTGCGCGGCAGCGCTGGCAAGGCGGCGGCGAACAGCCGGTTCGCATCACCATAGCGTTGCTCCAGTCCGGCGATCATCGCCTCGACCAGCTTGGCACGCGCCTCCAACTGGGCCGGCAAGGGCCGCCTCAGTCCAACTAGAGCCTCTCTGGCAGCTGCCCGGCCGTCATGCGATAGCGAGGCCTCGGCAAGTGAGACCCAATCCTCGCTGCTCCGTCGAGCAGGAGGAATGGCCAGAACGCGCGCCCGCTCGGCACGAGTCTGGCGGCCGCTCATCCCGCTTGTCGGCAAACCTGCGAAGACGCCACGCAGCTCCGAATAGAGAAGTACCTGTTCGCGCTCCTTGAGATTGGCGAGGACATATTTGCGGGGCGCTTGTCCGATTGCCGCAAACGCGCCCTCCCCCTGATTTACGACGACCGATCCTTGCGCGTTCTTGAGTTCGACGCTTCCCTCAAGCACCGAGAGAGTGGTAGCGCCGTTCTCACCTATGCTAAGCGTCCAATCCGTCCCGCGGATCGCGGCGGCAGCTGAGGGTGTGTCGACTGTGAGGCCGCTGCCCCCACGCTTGGCTCGCGCCCACACGGTCCCGGACTTGAGTTCAAGTTCGCTATCGGAGCCCTGACCGATTTTCTTGACGAGAAGCGTCGTATTGCGCCCCATACGCATCTGCGTGTCATCGGAGAACAACAGAGCAAGGCTACCGACGGCGTTCGTGCGCAGTATGTCGCCCGCAAGAAGGTCCTGACTGACCTCCACGCTGCGCCAGCCTTCGATGTCGATGAAGCTAATTTCCTCACCGGACTTGCGGGAAATGACGGAACCCTCCGCAGACGCCGCGCGCGGCAATAGCTCGGCCGCAGATGGCAGCCCGCTTGCCAGCAACACAAGTGCTGCAACCGCTAGTCTCAGTTTGTGCATTGATGAAGTGTCTGATGAATCCCCGCCGTTAAAATGCTGGGAGATTGGGACGAATGTCAATGTCTCGGTGAGTTGAGGCTCGGAGAAACACAACCAATTTCAGGCGGAAGCAGTCGTCCGGCTGTCACGGCAACTTTTTGGAGCACCGGGACCGTCGCTGGCGGCAAAGCCACCAGAGCTTGACCCGCAGCGCACCCATGTCATCCTCATCGGATGATCAGCGCTGTGCTCTTGGATCTTGCCGGCGCCATCTACGATGGCGAGAAGGCCGTGCCTGGCGCGGCAGGGGCCGTGGCCCGTCTGCGCGAGGCCGGGCTCCCGATACGCTTCGTCAGCAACACGACCCGCTCAAGCAAGCCGGCGATCCTTGCCCGGCTCGCGAAACTGGGCCTTCCAGTAACAGACGACGAGCTCTTCACCCCGGCCGCGGCTGCTTGCGACTGGCTTCGCAGGCACGAGCGCGACGCTCATCTTCTCGTCCATCCCGATCTCGTTTGCGAGTTCCAGCATCTGCCGGCCGGCGGCCGCATGGCGGTCGTTGTCGGCGATGCCGGCGACGCCTTTGACTATGCGGCGCTGAATGCAGCCTTCCGGCAATTGGTCGATGGCGCCGAATTGGTGGCGCTGGCGCCGAACCGCTCTTTCCGGGACGCCGACGGCAGGTTGAGCCTCGATGCTGGCCCATTCGTTACCGCGCTGGAATTCGCCAGCCAGAAGCATGCCATCGTCCTCGGCAAGCCAGCACCCGGCTTTTTCCACGCAGCCCTTGCCACCATACCCTGCGCGTCGACGCGAGCGGTGATGGTCGGGGACGATGCGGAAACAGACGTCGCCGGTGCATTGAGCGCCGGTCTCGCTCACGCGCTGCTCGTGCGTACGGGAAAATATCGCGAGCGCGACGAGACGCGCTTCGCGCCGGCGCCGAGCGCCACGGTGCCCGACGTTGCGGCGGCGGTGGACTGGATCCTTGCGAGGCGCGGCGGAACCGAATGAATCTATCATAGCCGAACGAAAAAAGGCGCCGACCGAGGTCGGCGCCCAAGGTCTTGGGAGTCTTACGCTTAAGCTACTTTCGAGACTTGCGCCGGAACGGACGCTATCGTCTTCAGCACGCGCGAAGCGATCTGGTAGGGGTCGCCTTGGGAGTTCGGGCGGCGATCTTCGAGATAGCCCTTGTAGCCGTTGTTAACGAAGCTGTGCGGAACCCGGATCGACGCGCCGCGGTCGGCAACGCCGTAGCTGAACTTGTTCCACGGCGCCGTCTCATGCTTGCCGGTGAGGCGCAAGTGGTTGTCCGGGCCGTAGACCTCGATGTGTTCCATCAGGTTCTTCTCGAAGGCGGCCATCAGCGCCTCGAAATAGTCCTTGCCGCCAACTTCGCGCATGTAGGCGGTCGAGAAGTTGCAGTGCATGCCCGAGCCGTTCCAATCGGTGTCGCCAAGCGGCTTGCAGTGGTACTCGACGTCGATGCCGTACTTTTCCGTCAGGCGCTGCAGCAGGTAACGAGCCATCCAGACTTCGTCGGCAGCCTTCTTGGAGCCCTTGCCGAAGACCTGGAATTCCCACTGGCCCTTGGCCACTTCGGCGTTGATGCCTTCATGGTTGATGCCGGCGGCCAGGCAGATGTCGAGGTGTTCTTCGACGATCTGGCGCGCGATGTTGCCGACGTTCTTGTAGCCGACGCCGGTGTAGTACGGGCCCTGCGGTGCCGGGTAGCCCTGCTCCGGGAAGCCGAGCGGACGGCCGTCCTTGTAGAAGAAGTATTCCTGCTCGAAACCGAACCAGGCGCCTTCGTCGTCGAGGATGGTGGCGCGGTTGTTCGACGGATGCGGCGTCTTGCCGTCCGGCATCATGACCTCGCACATGACCAGCACGCCATTGGTGCGGACCGGATCCGGGTAGACGGCGACCGGCTTCAGCACGCAATCGGAGCTGCGGCCTTCGGCCTGGTTCGTCGAGCTGCCGTCGAAGCCCCAGAGCGGCAGTTGCTCGAGCGTCGGGAACGCGTCGAATTCCTTGATCTGCGTCTTGCCGCGGAGATTTGGTACGGGCGTGTAGCCATCGAGCCAGATGTACTCGAGCTTATACTTGGTCATTAGCGAATCTCTCTAACGTGGTGCTGCGAGGTTTGAGCAATTCCTGGCGCGGCCTTGCACGGAAAACGTGCCAGACCACCAGGGATCGACTCCCTTCAAGCATCAAGCGTGCCAACTCGGTGGTGGGTGCGAATCTTTTTTTGACCCGCAGGGGACTCAAACTGGATTCCAAGTGGCTGCCGGTCAGGGTCGCGGCGCACGGCAAAACGACCCCCGAGGCGCTGACTTCGTTCCACCGCCTTGATTTTGCTGGATATCCCGCGCCTCTCCTGCGCTTGACGTTCAAGGGTCCGCCATGAGCGGCGAAGGAGCACCTGCTCCAAAATGCGTCAGTTGCGCGCAGCTGCCTAAAAAATCGCACTGAATACGCTCCCTCAAGCGCAATGAGGGTGCTGTGCTTGCGATTCCGGCATTCAATTGAACGATTTTTCGGCAATTCGCGTAAATGATGTGCAATTTCTGCCGCGGCGTACTATCTTTTCTCGACAGGACTCACCGGAGACCAGAGCATGGCCACGAGTTTCCACGGCAAGAGTGCGACGATCTATCAGTTCCCGACACGCATCTCGCGCAAGGCCGAAGATCGTCGTTCCGAAGCACAGCGCCAAGCGGATCTCGCTTCGTCGGACGTGTGCGCGGCTGCCATTGACGGCTGCTGGTACCACGAGGAAGCGGTTCGCGAGGAAACGACCACCAAACACTGAGCTCCAGGCGTCTATCACCGACGCCCGCCGACCTCGTCGATATGAATGAGCATGTCGGCGGGATCCTCATAGATGCGGAACGCGCCGGCGTGCCGCAACTCTTCAAGTCCATAGCCGCCGCTCAATAGCCCGACGCCCAAGGCGCGGCAGCGAACCGCCGCCAGCATGTCCCAGATGCTGTCGCCGACGACGACCGCCGTCTCGATCGGGGCGCTGAGCCGCTCGGCGGCCGCAACGAAGAGATCCGGATCGGGCTTGGCGTATTTGACCAGGTCCCGGGTCACAACCGGCACGACGGCCGGGTCGACGCCGAGAGCAGCGAGATTGACGGCAGCCGTCTCCATCCGGCCGCTGGTGGCGATCGCCCAGGGAATCTTTGTGTCAGTGAGCCATTGCAAAAGAGAGCGCGCGCCCGGCAGCGGCCGGATGCGATCCGCCTGCCGCTTGTAAGCCTCGGCATGGCGTTGTCGCAGACGCGCCACCCGTTCCGGGCTGATCTCCACGCCCGTCTCGCGCAGCAGTTGGTTGGTGAAGAGGCCGCCGCTCATGCCGATCTTGCGGTGGATGCGCCAGACCGAGAGGTCGATGTCCTCGCCCTCGAGCGCTTCCTTCCAGGCAAGCACATGTTGGTAGACGCTGTCGACGAGCGTGCCGTCGAGATCGAACAGGAAGGCCGGTTCAATGCGCATGTCTTCTCTCCTGCTTTCCTGTGGTGCCGCTGGAGATATGGAGCAGCATCGGGGGAAGAACAGGGCTGTCGGCGCGCTACTGACGCGCCAGAACGTGCAGGTTGCCGGCAAGATCGGAAACGATAACTTGCCGCTCGTCCAAGACGAGCACCGAGACCGGCCGTGTCAAGCCGTCGAAGATGGTGCTTCTGCTCTTCGTTTCAGCATCGATCCTCAGCAGTCGGCCGCTGCCTTTTGCGAAGCCTTGCTTCTGATCGTAGGTCCCGTGTTCGAGCACGAGCATGCCTCCGTCACCCGCAAAGGCAATCGCCACCGGCGCGTTCAGTCCGTCGGCCTCGAGGCGCGGTTCGGAGGCGCCCACGGTGGGGATCGAAACGACCTTCCCTGCCCCGGCAAGGAAGGGAAAGCCGCCGAAGAGCGCGACATAGAGGCGCCCTCTGTGAAGAGCTATGCCGGTCGGTACGGCATCGACCTCGTAGCCGCTGCCCGCCGCGAATTCCGTCGGCGAAAGGCTCTGCAAGGTTCCTGCCGCCTGAGGCAATCGGCGGAAACTGATAAGCGTCCTCCTTCGACCATCGCGTCTTACATGCTCGACGCTGTTGCGCGCCGCGTCGACGACGTAGAAGCCTTGGTCGACGGCGACGAAATCGAACGGGTTCCAGAAATCATTGCTGATGACCCGCGTCTTGCCTGCGTCATCGATCGCGACCAGGCTGTGATCGAGCGGGTTCTGATCGGCGTTGGTCGGCGTCCATCCCTGGGCCACGATGAACTCGCCACCGACACGAACGGCACGATAGGGCCCCGTCGGGTCGCCCACCACGTCGGGGCCATGGGGAAAGACGGGACCGAAGGCGACAAGGTACCCGTTCGCGTCACGGCGATAAAGGCGGCCCTTCGCAAGATCGGTGACGAGCAACGTATCGCCGTCGCGCGCAAGACCGGCAAAGGCGGCGCCGGGGACATGAACCGTCTCGAAGCGGTAGCCCGCTGCCGCCACAGGCTCGGCAACCGCGCTATGTGCCAGAAGCAGGCCCCCGGCAGCGATGATCAGGGCGAGGAGCGGACGCATCGGAAGCCGCCATTGGCTGCGAAACGGAAGTCGGGATCATAGGCGAGCCGGTAAGTGGTTGTCAGGTGGCGTGCGTCGCTGTTCCAGGATCCGCCACGGAGCACGCGGTGGCGTCCCGCGGCGGTAGTCGATACGCCTACGTAAGGCGCATAAACGTCGCTCGTCCATTCCCAGACATTGCCGACGAGGTTGAGCACGCCTTCCCGGCTGGCGCCCGCGGCGAAGGACTCTGCCGGCGCCGTCATCGGATAGCCATCCCTTTCATCACCGGAGCAGCAGACATCGGCACCGACATTCGCCCGCGCCTCGTCGCGAGGCCCCTCCTGCCAGGGAAAGGCATCACCTTCCACGCCCCGCGCCGCTCTCTCATATTGTTGCTCCGACGGCAGAGCGAGGCCGTAGTGGCGGCAGAAGGCAATCGCATCGCCCCAGCTGACGCCGACGACCGGCCGATCGGGAAGTCCCAGGAGCGGGTGATCGGCATAAAAGGCGCGACGGTGGCCGCTCGCCGCCACGAAGGCTTCATATTGCCGGTTGGTGATCTCGGTGCGGTTGATCGCGAATGGCCGTCCCTGCACCACGCGCCGCGGGCGTTCGTTGTCAGGGCCGTCGTCGCGGCCGAAGACGAAGGGACCAGCCGAAACCGCGATGAGCGGATTGCCGGCGATAGGCCCGGCCCCGGTCGCGAGCGCTGCGGATGCCGTGAGGAGAGCGATTGCCGCGGTTCCCGCAAGGCGAAGGCGACGTATCGCGGCACCTCCCTCACAATGTCCTATGAGTCTAGAAATCGACACGTCGCTCTGTCTCCGCATCGAACAGGAACATGCGGTCTGTCTCGATCCTGATGCCGAGGCGCTGATCGATCTGGCCGGCGAAGTTCTTGTCGGCGCGCAGCGTCATAAGCCGGCCGCCGAGCTGCAGGCTGACAAGCGTGTTCTCGCCGGTCAGCTCCACCGAATAAATCGGCGCGACAAGATTGACGTCCGGATCTTCGGCGCTCCCCGCATGAACGTCCTCCGGGCGCACGCCGAGCACGGCGCGCGCGATGCTGATGCGGCCCGCCCCGCCGACCCTCAGGCCGGCGCTGGCGAACACACCATCCTTCACCTCGCCTGGGATGAGGTTCATTGCCGGCGAGCCGATGAAGCCGGCGACGAAGAGGGTGCGCGGATCGTTATAAATTTCCCTGGGCGTGCCAAGCTGCTCGATAACGCCCCGGTTCATCACGGCGACGCGATGGGCGAGCGTCATCGCCTCGATCTGGTCGTGGGTCACGTAGATCGTCGTCACCTGCAGCTCGTGCTGCAGGTGTTTCAGCTCGGCGCGCATCTGGGTGCGGAGCTTCGCATCGAGGTTCGACAGCGGCTCGTCCATGAGGAAGACGCGCGGCGTGCGCACGATGGCGCGGGCGAGCGCCACGCGCTGGCGCTGGCCGCCCGATAGCTCCTTGGGCAGTCGCTTGAGCATCGTATCGAGCTCGACCCGCCGCGCCACCTCGCCGATGCGGCGCTTATATTCCTCCGGCGGCACTTTGCGGATCTTCAACGGATAGCCGATATTGTCCTCGACGGAGAGATGAGGATAGAGCGCATAGGACTGGAAGACCATCGCGACGTCGCGATACTTCGGCAGCACGTCGTTGATCCGGTCCGAGTTGATGTAGATATCCCCGGTTGTCGCCTCCTCGAGGCCCGCGACCATCCGCATCGTCGTCGTCTTGCCGCAGCCCGAGGGTCCGAGCAGCACGAGAAATTCCTTGTCGCGGATCTCGAGGTTGAAATCGTGGACGGCGACGAACTCGCCGAACTTCTTTGTGACATTGTCGAACCGGACGGAGGCCACAGGTCTCAACCCTTGACGGCGCCGAGCGAAAGTCCCCGGACGAGGTGCTTTTGGACGAGGAAGGCGAAGATGACGATCGGTACGCAGGCCATGAAGCCCGCGGCGCTGATCTCGCCCCAATAGGTGCTGTACTGCGTCACCCGGCCGGCAATGCCGATCGGCAGCGTCTGTGATTGCTCTGTCAGCGTGATGACGAGTGACAGCAGGAACTCGTTCCACGAGATGATCAGGCAGAAGATAGCAGTCGCCGCAAGTCCGGGCCGGGCGAGCGGCAGGGCGACATGCAGGAAGGCGCCCCAGCGCGTATCGCCGTCGACGATCGCCGCTTCCTCCAGCTCGACCGGAAGATCCTGGAAATAGCTCCTCATCATCCAGGTCGCAAACGGCAGGTTGAAGGCGGTATAGGCGATGACGAGTGCCGACTTGGTGTTGAGCATGTCGAAATAGTTGAAGAACAGGTAGAGCGGAATGATGCTGACGATCGGCGGCATCATGCGCGTCGAAAGTATCCAGAAGGAGATCTGCTTGCGCCACTGCCAGGGATAGCTGAACCGCGCCAGCGCATAGCCGGCCATGGTGCCAAAGGTCACCGAAATCACGGTCGTGCCTATCGCGACGAGGAAGCTGTTCAGGGCATAGCGCAGGAAGGGGCGTTGGACGAAAGCTTCGTCATAGTGCTTCAGGGTCGGGTTGCGCGGCACCCATTCCGGCGGCACGGCGAAGATGTCGATGTCGAACTTGAAGGAGTTCGCTGCGATCCAGTAGACCGGAAACAGCGTCAGGATTAGCGCGACGAGAATCGCCAGATAGGCCGACAGGCGAAGAAGCATCTCCCGGGTGCGGCTGCGTGTTCTGATCGTCGCCATCCTCTCACTCCGCCAGCCGCATGCGCTTCATGAACCAGGTGCTGAGCACGATAGTGACGAACAGCACGAAGAGCGACATCGCCGCCGCGTAGCCGGGGTCGGCGAAGCGGTAGGCGACCTGGTAGATGTAGAGACTCAGGACCTTGGTGCGGTCTGCCGGGCCGCCCCCCGTCAGGATGAAGACGAGGTCGAAAAGGCGCAGCGCATCCATGACGCGCAGGAGCAGCGCAATGGCGATGACCGGCTTGAGGAACGGCAACGTCAGATCCCAGAACTGCCGCCAGGACGAGGCGCCGTCGAGCGCGGCCGCCTCATAGGGTTCAACCGGCAGGCTTGCGAGCCCCGCCAGCATCAGAAGAAAGATGAACGGCGTCCATTGCCAGACATCGGCGACGATGATCGAGAACATGGCGAGGTTTACGTCGCCGGCCCAGGCCTGCAATGGAAGACCGAGACGAAACATGATCTCGTTCAGAACGCCGAATTGCGGCTCGTAGATGAGCTTCCAGGTGATCGCGACCGCGATCGGCGGCAGCATCATCGGGATCATCAGCACCGTTTTCAAGAAGCTGAGCCGGCGGATGAATCGATCGAGAAGGAGAGCGAGCCCGAGGCCGAGAAGGAATTCGAGCGTCACAGCAACAATGGTGAACACTGCGGTGTTGCGGAGCGCCACGTGAAACTGCGGATCGGAAATGAGCCGCGCGAAATTGCCGATGCCGACGAATTCCCAGGGGAGGTCGGGATTGGGGCTGATCCGGTGGACCGCCGCATAGAACATGTAGACGCTCGGAAAGATCGTCAGGGCCAGCAGGATGAGCACCGTCGGCGCGAGCATCAGGTAGCGCAGATGGCGCTCCGTCCATTGCTCCAGCGGCCCTCTCCGTCGAACCGACGCGCTTTTGCCGGTTTGCAACATCGGTCCCTCCGCAGACCTTCTCCCTGCATACCTCGACACCGGCCGCCGCAGCGGTTCTTTTTGCGGCCGCGAGAGCGGGACCGGCGCGAGGCCCCGCTCGATGCAGGCAAACCACCTATTTGAGGCCGGTGATCTGCTCGACCGCCGCCTGCGAGTTCTTCAGCGCCTCCTCCGGCGTGATCGTGCCGGCGACGGCCTTCGAAAGCTCGATGCCGAAGGCATTCTCGATCTCCGGCCATTTCGGGTGGCGCGGCCGCGGCGTCGAGGCCTGGATCGCCTCCATCAGCACCGGGTAATGGCGGAACTTCTCCTGCTTGGTGAGTTCCGGATCGGTGAAGACCGAGGTGCGAACCGGCGGATTGCCGCGTTCGGCGGAGATCTTGATCTGCTCGGCCGTGGTCGCCCACATCATGAAGTCGAAGGCCTCCTGCTTGTTCTTGGACGCCGCCATGATGCCCATCGTCCAGTGGCCGATCTCCGAGCTGCCCGGTTTGGTGCCGGCTGGGATCGGGCTAAAGGAGATCTTGCCGACCATCTTCGATTGGCTCGGGTCCTCGAAGGTCGCTACCCAGTTGGGCCAGTTGATCGACGAGGCGGCAGTGCCGGCCGCAAGGGCCGTGCCGACCTCGTTGGCGTTATAACTCTCGACGCCCTTCGGCGAGACGTCGCGCAGCGCCATGAACATCTTCATGGCGGCGGCGCCCTCGGGCGTGTCGATCGTCACCTTGGTGCGATCCGCATTGAACATGTCGGCACCGTAGGACCAGAAGATCGGCATGAAGTCGGCAACGACGGGATTACCCTGGCCGCCGCGCAAGACATAGCCGAAATTGCGGCCGCCGCCCTGCTCGGTCAGCGCCTTCGCAGCCTTCAGCACATCGTCCCAGGTCTTCGGGGCTTCGACGCCCGCTTCCTTGAATTTGGCGGCGTCATAGAAGAACATCTGGGCGTTGCCCACATAAGGCAGGCACACATAGGGCCCTGAATTATAGGGATTGCGGCAGATCGCCAGCGACTTCGAGAGGAAGTCACTGTCCGGCCCCTCCACCCCGGCGCCTTTGAAATAGGACGTCAAATCTTCGAGATGGCCGTTCTCGGCGAAGAACGGGATCCACGGATCGTCCATCAGGACGATGTCGAAAACGCCGGACTTGGTTGCCCCGGCATTGGCACCCTGTTCGAACACATTGGCATAGGGCGCCTGCACCGTCTCAACCTTCGTATTCTTCATTTTCGCGTAGTCGGCGGCTGCGGCTCTGAGGCCGTCACCCTCGCTGCCGGAAGGCACGAGGATCGTGATGTCGGCCCAGGCTGACGCACTGATCGCGAGTGCGGATGCCGCGACGGCAAGGGCCAGACAGAATTTGCGCACCATTGAACACCTCCCAATCCGAGCTCTTTACGAGACCACCTCATGGAGGTCCCGCCCGATCCGGCTGGCGGAGAGGCTGATGCAACGTCCATGGAGGCCGACCCCACAACAGGTCGGGCCTCATCGGGCTTCTCCACAAGCCGACGTTGCTCCCAGCGCGAATCTACCACATTGCGCTGGATTTAAAGAGAGTTGTATTAGCTACCGCTTTTGTTGCAGCTCGCAGATGCCCATTCGGCGGGGCGAGCGGACTATCCCATCACATAGCGAATGGTTTTCGACAGCCGCGTGAGAAAAGCGGGCCTCGAAGAGGCAACAAGCTTCCATGAGAGCACCGCCTGCGCCATCCTCTGCGGAAGGAGCCCGACGGATAGAAACCAGGCGGCCAGCATGGCCCGGCGGCGGAGCGAGACATTCATTTCCATGCTGGCGGCAGCACCGGCTGCGGCAAGCGAAAATCGCGAATCCTCCGCCACCGGATGGCGCTGCTGGTCTACGCAGAGCGACGCGAGGCGTTCCTCGATATGCGTCGGATCGCGCAGATTGGCGTCAGGCGGCACCTCCAGCCCGACCTCCTCGGCCTCCTGCGAAAGGGCGTGCAAACGGTGAAAATCGTGCTCCACGCGCCATCGGGCCCTCTGGCCCAGCTTCTCGGCGAAGACCGAATGGTTGCTTCCATGCATGCGGTAGGCACCGAGGCAGATATCGATCGACCCGACCTTCCCGTGAAGCGGTGCCAGCGTGACCAAGTAACCGTCCGCACCCTGGCGGAATTCCTGTTCTGGTACCGGCATGATGTTGTCGAGCGCCGGCCTGGCGAAGGCCAGTCCGCTGGTCACCGTGGTCTGGTAGCGGGCCCGGCGCAAGAGTTGCGGGGTGACGTCGCCGGAATCGAAGGGCACTTCGGGTGGCGGAAAAACATCCTGGACGCGTTGCCGCTCGTCGACGATGTGCAGCCGGAACTGCATCTGCGCCATGTCGGCATCAAATCGCGCGACGATTTCCGAGACTGCGTTCGGGTAGAGGTAGTCGTCAGCATCAAGAAACAGAACGATCGCCCCGCGGCTTGCCGCAAAGCCCGTGTTGAACGCTGCGCCGTGACCGCCGTTCGCCTCTCTCAGGCATACCTTGATGCGGGTGCCGTAGGAAGCGATGACCTCGGCGGAATTGTCGGCCGACGCGTCATCGACGACAATCACCTCCACCTCGCCGTAGTCTTGGCCGAGCGCGCTGTCGATCGAGTGATGCAGGAAGCGCGCATAATTGTAGTTGGCAATGATGATGGAGACTGGAAGACGGTCTTGACTGGAATGCATCGCATGAACCTCGCAGATCTGCTCTGGTTGCGGCGAACCTTCTCATTCGGGTCCTTGGGGAAATGCCCGCTCCGGGAGAGCGCACCCTTATCGGCGCGACGGAGCCCTCGGCGTATTGGGCCAACGGGCGGCGAAGATCGTTCTCGATCCGGTTCCGAGGGTCTCCAGTTTTGTGGCATTTGCATGACCCGTAAAGCGCGTCGCGTTCAAACACATTCACGCGGCGCGCTTCAGGTCCTTGTTTTTGTGCATGTCGTCATCTCCAAAAACGCTGCACACTTTTGGGTGACATGCATTACGGCGCCGTGCGTCTCTGCCGGTCCTCCGGGCCCTCAAGATCCTATGCAAAATAGTCCGGATGGTGCTGCCGAAGGGCCGTGACGTCGGGAATAACGGCGCCGAGGTGAAGCATCATCGCCTCGCAGGCCCTTTTGACGTCCTGCGCCGCGATCGCGTCGCGGATTGCCGTATGTTCCTCCATGACCGTCGCCATGCGACCAGGGACAGGCAATGTCAGCCGGCGGGCGCGATCGATCTGCAGCTTGACCGTTTTGATGAGAGTCCAGATGCCGGGATAGCCGGCGATTGCGCAAATCGCCTCGTGAAAAGCCTCGTCCTCTGCGTAGAAGAGTGAAGCGTCGTTGAGCGTTGCATGAGCCCGCTGGCGGGCAATAATCGCATCGAGGCGTGCAACATCCTCCGCAGCGGCGACCTGCGCCGCACGCTCGACGGTCGTGCGCTCCAAGGATTTGCGTATGATCACCGCCTCGGGGATGGCCGACAGCGGAATGCGCGAGACGAAGGTGCCTGATTGCGGGAAAATCTCGACGAGGCCTGCTTCGGCAAGCCGCAGGAGCGCCTCGCGCACCGGCGTCCGGCTGACGCCGAATTCCTCGGCAAGGACCTTTTCCTGCAGCGGCATTCCCGGCGGCAAGTCAAGCGACAGGATTGCAGCATGGAGCTGCTGGTAAATAGCAGCCGCCGTCGTCACCCGGCGCAGCCTTATGCCGCTCGTCCGATCTGAAGGTTGATGCCGCAAGACCCGTGCCGCCATGTTTGACAGTGTTTGTAATACTAGTATATCAATTTCCGTGCACTGCCAATCAACGCGGGAGGAAGGCCATGCGGCTTTCAAGAATGACGCTCGACCGTCTGCCGGAAGCCGTGAAGAAGCCGGGCTACGATCCGGCAAATATTTCCGTAGGCATCGTCCATCTCGGCATCGGCGCCTTTCACCGCGCCCACCAGGCGGCCTTTACCGACGCAATCCTGGCGGAGGATCCTTCCTGGGGCATCTCTGGCGTCTCGCTCCGCAGCCCCGATACGCGGGATGCCCTTGAGCCTCAGGACGGGCTCTACACACTCAAAATCCAGGACGGCGAAGGCGAGCGACTGCAGGTGATCGGCAGCGTCGTCGAGCTGCTCTGCGCACCGGAGGATCCGGAAGCCGTTCTGCGCCGAATGGCCGATCCCACCACGCGCATCGTGTCGCTGACGATTACTGAGAAGGGCTATTGCCACAACCCCGCGACCGGCACGCTGGACGAAGCCCACCCCGACATCGTCCACGATCTTGAGAATCCGCAGCGACCGCGCTCCTCGATCGGCTTCATCGTCGAGGCGCTTGCCAGGCGGGAGGCCGCCGGCATCGCTCCGTTCACCCTGCTTTGCTGCGACAACCTTCCCTCCAACGGCCACGTACTGAGGCGCGTGGTGACGCGCTTCGCGGAACTCCGCGATCCGGGTCTTGCGGATCTTGTGCATCGCGTCTCATGCCCTTCCACCATGGTCGACCGGATCGTGCCGGCAACGACGGACAGCGACCGCGAGGCCATTGCGACGGCGCTTGGGCTCGAGGACGCCTGGCCGATCATGACCGAACCCTTCCAGCAATGGGTGATCGAGGATGATTTCCCGCTCGGCCGCCCGGCCTGGGAGGATGCGGGCGCCGTCTTCGTCGACGATGTCGCCGTCTTCGAAATGATGAAGCTTCGGCTGCTCAACGGCAGCCATTCGACCCTTGCCTATCTCGGCTATCTGGCGGGCGCCGAAACGGTGGCCGAGGCGATGGCCCTTCCCGGGATGGAGGTGCTCATCGAGGGCTTGATGCGCGAAGAAGCGACGCCGACCTTGCCGCCGCTCTCCGGTTTCGACCTCGCCGTCTATCGCGCCGACCTCCTTCGGCGGTTCCGCAATCCGCGGCTCCGGCACCGGACTTGGCAGATCGCCATGGACGGCTCGCAGAAGCTGCCGCAACGCCTGCTGGGCACCATTCGCGACCGCCTGAGAGCCGGGGCCGGCTACGAGCGGCTGGCGCTCGGCGTCGCCGCCTGGATGCGCTACGCGCGGGGGCTCGACGAGCGCGGCCAAGCGATCGACGTCCGCGACCCGCATGCCGCCCGGATTGCCGCACTCGTCCGCGACATCGTCGAGCCTGAGCAGATCGTCGACGCCTATCTGACGATGCAGGACGTGTTCGATGCGGATCTGGCCGCGAGTGATCCGTTCCGCCTTGTCCTTGTCAAGGCTTTGACGAGGCTCTTCGGACAGGGCTCGGCGGCAACGCTGCGCGCCTATGCGTGAGTTGATACGCCCCTCATCGGCTGCTGCACGTTCTCCCTGACAGACAGAGAGAAAGGACGATACCGCACTCTCCGTCCAGCCGATAGATGGGTAACAGAGTGAACCTGATACATGGGTTGCGAGGTGTAGTCGTTGACCCTCACCTCTCGCCGAGTCGTCGTGAAGATCGCACTCGCCCGGCACGGCAAGAGGCGCTCGGCGCGGCGCAAAATGAGGCAATCCGCGCCATAGGTCCGCGAACATGCAGGCTCGAGGGTTGGCTGAGAGCGTATCGGATCCCACGAGAACTAAAACGCGTTCTACTTGGGAACTTGGCGAAATTTTATGTTGTGGCAGGTGAAAAATCTGATTTACTGCCACTTCGCTACTTGGCTTTACGGGGGATATTGCCGATGGGGTGGACGCGCAGGGATATTGTGCTTGGCGGTTTAGCGTCATTTGGCACCGTGGCGGTACAGAAACCCACGTTAGCAGCGGCGTCTTCCTATTTTTCCGGCACCGCCGTCGACAATGGTGTGACATTCCGAAGCACCAACTTTGCCAAGATCGACAAGAAGTGGCGCCGCCAGGTTGTCAGATATTTCAGCAGCGAGCCGGTTGGCACCGTCGTTGTCGATACCAGGCACCATTTTCTCTACCTGATCATGGAGAACAAGACTGCCATTCGCTATGGCGTCGGTGTCGGCCGAGAGGGCTTTAAATGGTATGGCCGCGCCACGATCGACCGGAAATCGCATTGGCCACGCTGGACGCCGCCGCCGGAAATGCGTGAGCGCCACCCCGAACTGCCTGAATCGGTCGAGGGAGGTTCGCCCAAGAATCCGCTCGGCCCGCGCGCCATGTACCTGCTTCGCGATGGGGTCGATACCGGCTATCGTTTGCACGGTACGCTGGAGCCGGGCAGCATCGGCAAGGATGCCTCCAGCGGCTGCATCCGCATGTTCAACGAAGACGCAATCGATCTTTATCAGCGTTGCCCCATCGGCACCGCGGTGCAAGTCCTGCCGCATATTGCCGACCAGGCTGAAAGTGCCGCCGCTCAGGTCAGCCAAGCAAGCCCGGTCGAATGAGGAATATCACCCCATGTCTGCTTTGACCGGATATACGAGGCTGCTTGTTGGCGTGGCCATGCTGCTGACGCTCGCGGCCTGCAACACCACTGAAATCGCCGCGTTGGAAGAGCCGACTGCGGCGCCGATGACCGGGCAGACCAATGATCCAGCGCCGGGTTTCGAGAATGTCGTGACCGGCAGCGAAGAGGACTTCATCCTGAATGTCGGCCGACGGACTTATTTCACTGAGGACTCGGCCACGCTCGACTCCGTCGCCATGGCAACGTTGGACAAGCAGGCGATCTGGCTCAACAGCAATCCGCGTTGGCTGGTCAAGCTGCAGGGATTTGCAGACGATTCCGGGTCCGGGGGAAATATGGCAACGCTGTCGCAGAAACGCGCCGACGCGGCGATGGCCTATCTCGTCTCAAAGGGCGTAGATGCCAACCGCATGTGGGCCAAGGGTTACGGCAACGAGCGCGAGGTCCGTGACTGCACGGACCGCTCCTGCAAGGTGCAGAACCGGCGCGTTGTCTCCAACCTGCGCACCGAGCGCGACTCCCTCTGATCTCAGGATGACTTGCGGATAGATCCGTCCTGCCTCCAGTCAACACAGCAGACGACTCAGCCCGTCGGGAGAGATCGCGAAGACGGATCCCTGCCCGCCGGCCGATGCGATCGGCCGCACCGTCCGAGAGTAGGCGTTCAACAGCTCGACATCCGGTGCGCGGCTGAATGGAATTGTCGATATAGCCCGTGACCGGCGTGGAACTGCGTGCCCAGGCTGCGGACAGGCTTCCTCCAAAAGGAGCTTTTCAGCGATACCCGGCGAAAGCGAAGATGCCGCATGATATATTGCCGCGAATGCTCGTCCGGTCTTGCCGAAAGGCGTGGGGGTCCCGATGCCTCTGTTCATTGTGCGACATCAGCACTCGCCCGAAGCCTGCCCCGCGCGCGATCCGGCCATGGGCGGGATGTTGCTGAATCATCTGAGCAGGCCAAGCGCCGCGCGCCACGGGGTCGTTATCAAGGGCGAGGCAGTCGTTCGCGGTGCACACACGCTGTTCTTCATCGCCGAAGCGGCGGATGAGGCCGCCCTCCAGGCGTTCTTGACGCCGTTCCGGCAAGTCGGCGAGGTGGAAGTGATGGCCGCGTCGACCTGCGCGGAGGTAGTCGCGAGTGGCGGCTGCGATGCGCCCCCGGCAGACATTTCGGCGGCGCTGCTCGCTCCGGCCGACGCTTGCCAGGAAGCCATCGAGGCGGGACTTCTCGTCCACCGGGCCTACCCGTTGAACGGCGAGACGTCGGTGCCGGACCTCGCCGGCGGGGCCGTCATGCCCAACGGTCGGTTCTACCTGCGCAACCATTTCGATATCCCGCACCTCGATGGCGAGCGCTACCGCCTCTCGGTCGGCGGGTTGGTCGAAAAACCCCTGAGCCTGAGTATGCGGGACCTTCGCAATCTTCATGCCGAGAGCCTTGTGGTCACCCTCGAATGTGCCGGTAACGGCCGCAGCCTGTTCGATCCGGCGGTGGCCGGCGAGGCCTGGGGCATGGGCGCCGTCAGCACCGCCGAATGGACCGGCGTGCCCCTGGTCGAGGTGGTCGAACGGGCCGGGCTGCAACCCGGCGCAACGCAACTCACCTTCCGCGGCGCCGACGGCGGGCTCGTCGAGGGTCACGATGCGCCGATCAGTTTCGAGCGGGGCCTTACCGTCGACCAGATCCGCGAAGCGGGCGCGCTGCTCGCCTACGAGATGAACGGCGAGCCGCTGCCGCCGCCGCACGGCTACCCGTTGCGGCTGGTCGTGCCCGGCTGGTACGCTGTGGCGTCCGCGAAATGGCTGACCGAGATCATCGTCACCGACAAGCCCTGCGAGGCACACTATCAGGTGGAAAAGTACTGGTACGAGTGGATACGCAACGGCCACGACGAGAGCGCGCCGGTGACGCTGATGAATGTGAGGGCGCTGATCGCAACGCCCGCTCAAGGCGAGAGCCTGCCGCGCGGCGAGACGGCGATCCGCGGTGTCGCATGGTCGGGCGCCGGCAGCATAGCGAGGGTCGACGTCAGCCTGGACGGTGGGCCGTGGCGCGAGGCGCGGCTCGTCGGCGAACGGCGGCGCTCCGCGTGGCAATGGTGGGAACTGATCACCCGCCTCGACGAGACGGGGCCGCTTATCGTGCGGGCGCGCGCCACCGACATGGCGGGCCGGACCCAGCCTGAGCACGCCGAGTGGAACCGCCTGGGCTACGGCAACAACTCGATCCACTGCGTGACCGCACAATTGATCTGAAGCCTGGAGCGGTTTCCGTTGTGGTCCATGCTATGACCGGCGGTCTCTTGCCTGGTCTGCCGTCAGCGCCGTGTCCTGGGTGCCGGACACGATGATCTCCAGCACCTCGTGCTCGTCAGTGTTCCTGATAAAGCGGTCGCCGACATATTCGCCGCGCTTCAGCACCATGACGCGATCGCCGACGGCGAAGATGTCGATGAGCCGGTGCGAGATGATGATCTGGGCAACGCCTTGCCTCTTCAGTTCGAGCATGGTCTCGAGCAGCCGCTCAGTCGCCATCACCGACAGATTGGCGGTCGGTTCGTCGAGGATCACTACCCGCGGCTCGAAGGAGATGGCGCGGGCGATCGCCACCGATTGCTGACGACCGCCCGAGAGGCTTTCGACCTTCTGGTAGACCGAGTTGACGTCGACCTTGAGCCGCTTCAGAACGCGATCGGCTTCCGCATACATCGCCCGCCGGTCGACGAAGGGACCTTTCAGCGGCCACCGGCCGAGAAAGATGTTCTGGCCGACATCCATGTTTCCGCAGAGCGCGAAGTCCTGGTAGATCATCTCGATGCCGGCGTCGCGGCTCTCGTGCGGGCTCCTGAACTGCACCGGCTGACCGGCAACGAGGATTTCGCCGGCATCGCGCTGATAGGCCCCGGTGAGGATTTTCATCAACGTCGACTTGCCGGCCGAGTTGTCGCCGACGAGGCCGAGAATTTCTCCGGGATAGAGGACGAGATCGACCTTGCGAAGCGCCTGTACGGCGCCGAAGGCCTTTTCGATGCCGCGCATCTCGACGATCGGCCGGGGCGATTGCGTATCAACCATGACTGCCCGCTCCTGTTGGCGCTCGCCTCGCGAAGCGCGCCCGCAGCGTTCCGAGAATGTTGGCCTGACGCACCCATATGTCGATCAGCACCGCGACGATCAGGATGACGCCGATGAAGACGTTGATCCAGTGCTGCGGCATCGTAAAGCCCTGGACGTTCAGCTGCAGCAGCGCCCGAATCAGCGTGATGACGGCCGCCCCGGCGAGCGCGCCGATCATCGTCCCGTGGCCGCCGAAGATCGACCCGCCGCCGATGATCACCGAAGCGATGGCGTCGAGCTCGCGGAACTGCCCGGCGACCGGATTGAAGCTGCGGAAATAGGCGACGTTGATCAGCCCGGCCATGGTCGCGCAGAGCGCCGCCAGCATCAACGAGAGGAAGCGTATGCGGTTGGTGTTGATGCCGGCGTAGGCGGCGGCCCGCTGATTGCCGCCGGTCGCGCAGACCTTCAGGCCAAACGGTGTATAGGCGAGCACGATGCCGGCGACGATGGAGACGAGGAACATCCAGACGGTCTGGACGCTGACGACCTCCGCGACGGTCCGGATGATGCCCGGTTGCAGCGAGACGCCGAAGTAGAGGAGCACGTCGCTAACCTTGCGGCCGATCAGATTGTAGGCCTCCGTCCAGCCGGTCAATTGCTGCCCAGCGACGAACCAGGCGGCGAGACCACGGGCGATGTAGAACATGCCAAGCGTGGCGATGAAGGAGGGCAATTTGAGACCGACGGTCAAGGTGGCGTTGACGAGCCCGGCGGCCATGCCGGCGACGAGCCCCATGGCGATCGCCGTCATTGGATCGGCGCCGAGCACCTTCAGGAAATAGGCGGCCGTACTGCCGGCAAGGGCGAGGACCGCGCCGACCGAGAGGTCGATGTCCCCGGCGGCGATCACATAGGTGAGCCCGATGGTGATCAGCGCCAGCTCCGTATAATTGAGCAGGATGGCGAATGTGTTGGAGAGATTCCACCAATAGTCGGGCCGGAGCGCCAGCCCCGTCAGCCACAAGACAGCTGCAAGTATGATGGCGAGCGCATCGCGACGCGCCAGGAACTTGCCGAACCCGATCGCCGACAGCGCCATGTCCGCCGCCATCGCTCCCTTGGTCTGTACGCCTTCGAGCGCGACGCCGCCAATCTCCATGGCCGCGGGCGGCGGCCGTCGGCGCAGCCAGGCCCAGAAGCGGGCAAGCACCTGGCGGCGAATGAGATAGGGTTCGATGAGCACGGCGGCGACGAGTAGCAGGCCGAGAAAGACCAGCACCGCGCCCGCTGGCAGCGTATAGCGGGCGCTGACCGCAATGCTTTCGCCGTCGATGACAACGGTACGGGTGATCGGCCAGCCTTCGCGTAGCACCTTGTCGATGAGCACGACGAGGGCAGCGCCGAGGCAGGAGCCGACGACCCGGCCGCGGCCGCCGAGGATCGAGGCGCCGCCGATGATCACCGAGGCGATCACGGTCAGTTCCCAGCTGACGCCATAGAGCGGCGTGACGCCCTTGTCCTGCGCGGCCGCCAACAGAGCGGCGACGGTCGCCGAGAGCGACGAGATCAGATAGGCGCGAATCCGCACCCAGTTCGCCGGGATACCGGCATAGACGGCAGCCTGTTCGTTGCCGCCGGTGGCGAAGGTCTCGTATCCCCACCGCGTTTTGCCAAGCACGATCGCCCCCACCGTTGCGGCGATGGCGAAGATGGCGATCTGGTTGTTGAAGCCAAAACCATTCGTCTCGCCCAGATGAAAGAAAGTCGGATATTCCCTCGCCTTGCCCGAATAGTAAATCGCCTGGCCATGCGTCAGCGCCAGCACGAAGCCGCGGCCGATGAACAGCATCGTCAGCGTGGCGATGAAGGCCGGGACTTTGAGGAGTGTGACGAGCACGCCGTTGAGAAGGCCGATCGCGGCGCCAAGGAGCAGGCAGAGGACGATGGCCGCGACGATGCCGAGATCGAGAAAGCTCGACGCGAAGAGCCTCGCGAAGACGACGGCGATCAGCCCGTAGATCGAGCCGACGGAGAGGTCGAGATCCTTGTTGACGATGACGAAGGTCATCCCGACGGCGATGATCCCGACGCGGGAGGTGTCGCGAAGAAGCGCATGGAGGCCCTCGGTCGAACCGAAAAATGCGGGGTTGACGGCCGCTCCGGCAAGATAGAGCAGTGCGATGAAGATCAGCAGCCCACCCTCCCAGCTACCCGCGAGTTGGGAGGGTGCGCGGCCGAGCGATGTCGTTGCGGTCGGTATCATGGCGGCTTCTTCCGCGTGCTCCTCGCATGCGGGTCAGGCCGCCGCAACCGAGGGTCCCCAAGGGGGGAGATCGACTCGCGGCGAGCCAGCCGCACAAACGGCACGGTGCGGCATGGACGGACCTTTGATGGCGGCACCGGGCGTGCCTCAGGCGTTCTCACCCCTTGTGGGGGAGATGGCCGGCAGGTGAGAGGGGGGTTCAGCGCCGCCATCATCCGCTCTTCATCGCGCCGGACTTCGCGCTCAGTTCTCGAATCGCTTGCCGACCTTGGCGACATTCTCCTTCGTCACGAGCTGGGCGCGCGTGTCGAGATTGGCGGCCGAGATGCCGCGGTCGATCTGCAGATAGAGCTGCATGACCGGCCAGAAGCCCTGGAGGAAGGGCTGCTGGCCGAGCGAGCCGGTCAGGTTGCCGGCGGCGATGCCTTCCTGCTGTGCCGGGCCGAGGTCGAAGCCGAAGGCGCAAAACTTGCTCGTCCAGCCCATCTGCTCCACCGCCTTGACGAGCGGCGGCGTGAAGACGTTGTTGGCTGTGAAGGCGCCGACGACGTCGCCGCGGGATTCGAAGAGCGTCACCAGTGCATTGACCGGATCGTTCGGGTTCGTGTCGATGCCGACATTCTCCGGCCCGGCATCGACCTTGAAGGCCTCGAGCTTGTCGGCGTCCTTCAGCGTCTTGACGATCGCGTTGAAGGCGGCGGTGACGCGGTTGTTCACCTCGATATTGCCCATGGCGGTCGATGACGGCAGCAGGATCGAGCCGCTGGTCTTGCCGCTGTCGAGCACGCATTTGGCAAGCGCCTCGCCGCCGATCGCCGCCGCCGAGGCATCCTGGCCGGTGTGGCTGATGCCGCTGCGGTTGAGGAGCGTTCCATCGAACGAATTGGTGGTGGCGACCGGAATGCCGGCCGCCTCGGCCGCCTTGACGATGTCGTTATAGGCGCCGACCTGCGGCGTCGTCATAATAATGCCGTCGATTTTCGGATCACGGACGATCTGATTAAGAATCTCGATTTCGCGGGCCGGGTCGTCCACCGGCGATTCGGAGCCGAGCAGCAGGATATCGGCGCCGATCATGTTGCCGGCCACCTTTGCACCGACATAGACCGGATCGAAAAAGCCATTGCCGGCCGTGTGGGTGACGATCGCGAAGGTCAGACGACCGTCGGCGGAATGGAAGTCCTTGGTTTCCGGCGCTTCCTTGGCGGCGTCATCGAAATTGTAGCCGCCGACGGCCTTTTCCACGCTGCCCGATTGCGCGAATGCAGACGTGACGCCAACTGATAACGCCGCGGCCGAGACCGCGGAGAGCAAAACTCGCCTCATGGCTTTCCTCCCTTGGATCACGCCTCGGGCCGGTCTTCGCAACCGAAGCCTGCGTGATCATTTCCCAGTGGCTAGAGCGGGATCAGGTGGAAAACCGCGTACATTTTGCCCCCTCCCCCTCCATGTGTCAGCGGGCGAAAGCGGTTCGGGCGCGGTTTGCGAGAGGCGCGTCGAAGGCTCCCTCCCATCCGCCTATTTTCTGCGCAGTTGGAGCACAAGTAAATGGCGAACTTTTCGAAGAGTGTCGGCCTGGGCGGCCGCCGGCGGAATGCCAGATCCTCCTCCCCGAACAGGCGAATCCCGCAGGCGATATCCGTTTCGCGCAGCCATTTTGAGCTGCGGCGTTTCGGACAGTTGTTGGACAGGTTTGCAAGCACAACATCCCGTCCCCGCGGGCGCATCCGCTCGCGAATATTCGAAAGGGAATAAGAATGGAAAGGCGTGAATTCCTCCGGGGCCTGGCCTTGCTTGCCGCTTGCCCGCTCTGCGTCAAGACGGCCTACGCCGCCGAAGGCGTACATTGGGGCTATGAAGGCGAAGAGGGCCCGGAGCATTGGGGCTCCCTGGGCAAGGAGAACAGTGCCTGCTCGGCCGGCTCGCAGCAATCGCCGATCGACATCACGGGCGCGATCAAGGCCGATATCCCGGACCTCGCGACCGACTGGAAGAGCGGCGGCACGATCCTCAACAACGGCCATACGATCCAGGTGAAGGCGGCCGGCGGCACGCTCAAGCGCGGCGACAAGACCTACGATCTGGTGCAGTACCACTTCCACGCGCCGAGCGAGCATCTCGTCGACGGCAAGGGCTTCCCGATGGAAGTGCATTTCGTCCACAAGCACGCCGAGACCGGCGAACTCGGTGTCCTAGGCGTGTTCATGGTTCCCGGCGCCCCCAACGAGACCTTCGCCAGCGTCGCCGCCAAATTCCCGCAGAAGGCCGGCGAAGAGGTAGCGCTCGACGCCGTCGACCCGAAGGGCTTACTGCCCACCTCGCTCAAATACTGGGCCTATGAGGGATCGCTCACCACCCCGCCCTGCAGCGAGATCGTCGACTGGATGGTGGCGATGGAACCGATCGAGGTCGATTCGGCCGACATCAAGAAGTTCACGGCGCTCTACTCGATGAATGCGCGGCCGGCGGTTGCCGGCAACCGCCGCTATGTTCTGGGCTCCAGCTGATTGGTGCTTTCGGCAGCGTTTGCTTCTCCTGAGGGCTGACACATCCGGCAAGGCATCGCCTTGCCGGATGTGTGTCGCGACGCGTTCACGGCAACACTTGCGTAAAGAACCCTTCGCTGCAAATGTCCCTCGGGACGAAGGAGCCACCCCATGGATCGATGGCTCCACGAGCGACGAGGGCAAGCGATGTTCGATCTCACCGGCAAGACAGCGCTTGTCACAGGCGGCGGCCGCGGGCTCGGGCTGGAAATGGCGAAAGCGCTGGCAAGGGCGGGCGCCTGGACGGTGATCAACGGCCGCAGCCGGCAAAACCTCGAAGAGGCGTGCGAGCGGCTTGCCGGCGAAGGCATTGCGATCGGTATCGCGCCAGGCGATATCACGCGCGATGTCGGACCCATCCTCGCCCAGGCGATCGCCAAGACCGGCCAGCTTGATATCCTCATTCATGCGGTCGGCGAGCGCGACAGGCGCGGCACCGAGGCAATGGAGCCGGAGGACTTTGCGCAGCTCCTGAACACCGACCTCACTGCGGCCTATGCCGTCGCAAGAGCAGCCCTTCCGCTCCTCAAGCGTTCCACGGCCGGCCGGCTGATCTTCGTCACCTCGATCGCCGCCTTTGCCGCCCGCGCCGGGGACCCGGCCTATACGGCGGCAAAGGGCGGGCTTTCGGCGCTCACCCGATCACTTGCGGTCGAGCACGGTCCCGACAATCTCACCGTCAATGCGATCGCGCCGGGCTGGTTCTCGACCGAGACCAATGCCCATCTCGCCGCCGATCCGGCGCTTCAGGCCTTTGTCGAAGTGCGCATTCCGTTGAAACGCTGGGGCCGGCCGGAAGAAATTGCGCCCGCCGCCGTCTTCCTCGCCTCGCCCGCAGCAAGCTTCGTCAACGGCATCACGCTGACGGTCGACGGCGGCATGACGGTGCAGATGTAAAGCCGGCGAAGCGACAGCGACCTTGACTGGATCCACTGGGGAATCTCCCCGCGAAGTAAAGCTCTGAGTCGAGGGCGATACCCCTCTGCCCTGCCGGGCATCTCCCCCAAAAGGGTGGAGATCGGCAAGGATCTGCGCTTTCGCCCGTCGGCCACTCCGCAGATTGGGCAAGGGCTTAAAGTGCCGCCTCTCTCCACGCTAATGCCCGGCAGTGCAGAGGGGGCAACAGCCACCTGTGTGCTCCTAAATGCGTGAGCATTACTACCCGCTCTTCGCCTCCTCCGTCCCACGCAACATGCGGATCAGCCCGGAGAAATCCTCGGCCCCATGGCCGAGCTTCTCGAACAGGCTGTAGAGCTGCGCCGCCTGGGCGCCCAACGGCGTCGTCGCGCCGCTCGCGCTCGCCGCCTGCTGGGCCAGCATCAGGTCTTTCAGCATCAGGCTCGCCATGAAGCCGGGCTTATAGTCGTTGTTGGCCGGCGAGGCCGGCACGGGTCCGGGCACCGGGCAATAGCTGGTCAGGGACCAGCACTGGCCGGAGGAGGTGGAGGCGACGTCGAAGAGCGCCTGGTGCGACAGGCCGAGCCGCTCGGCGAGCACGAAGGCTTCGCAGACCGCCGCCATCGAGACGCCGAGGATCATGTTGTTGCAGATCTTGGCGGCCTGGCCGGCACCGGCATCGCCGCAATGGACGATCTTCTTGCCCATCGCTTCGAGAAGGTGCTTGCCGCGGGAAAAGGCCCCGTCGCTGCCGCCGACCATGAACGTCAGCGTTCCGGCGGCCGCACCGGCGGTGCCGCCGGAAACCGGCGCATCGAGCGATGGGCAACCGGCCTTGTCGGCAAAACCGTGGACCTTGCGGGCGCTTTCGACGTCGATCGTCGAACTGTCGATGATCAGCGTGCCCGGATCGACGAAGCCGAGCAGTTCGTCCCAGACATAGATGACATGCGATCCGGCCGGCAGCATGGTGATGACGCATTCGGTTTCGCGGACTGCCTGGGAGATCGATCCGCCCACGGAAACGCCCGACTTGGCGGCCGCGTTGCGCGAGGCCTCCGACAGGTCGAAGCCGGTGACGGCGTGTCCCGCCTTCACCAGGTTGGCGGCCATCGGGCCGCCCATATTGCCAAGCCCGATAAAGGCGATCTTGGTCATCTTGTCTCTCCTCCTCCTCAACTCACGTCCCATGGCCCAGCGATTGGCGCGGCCGCGTCAGCCACCGGCAAAAAGCGGCGCGCCGTTATAGTTCCCGAAGCGCGCAAGCATCTGCGGCGTGGCCTCCTTGAGCCCGACCGACCACTTCGGATTGCGGTCCTTGTCGATCACCGCGGCGCGCACGCCTTCGTAGAAATCCGGGTTCGACAGCATGGCGACACAGCCCGCATATTCCCGCTCGAGGCAGTCGTTCAGCGTCACGCTCTCGCGGCCGGCCCGCAGCAGCGAAAGGGTGAGTTTCAGGCTGATCGCCGAGCGCGTCTTCAGGAGGGCAAGCGTCTCGCGGGCGAAGTCCGAACCGTCCTTTTCCAGTGCCGCCAAGATTTCCTCGACCGTGTCAAAGGCGAAGCAGCGGTCGATGAGGGCAAGGTGCGCGAGCAGCGCCGAGGCTGGCGCCTCGCTTGACACGGCGCGGATCGCGGCCGAAACATCCTCGGCAGTGGCGGACGGCGAAAGCCCGACGAGAGAGCCAATCAGCTGATCGAGCTTCTCCGACGAAACGAAACTGTCGGCAAGCCGCGCGTAGATCGCCGCCGCAGCCCCAACGTCGCGGCCGGTGAGACCGAGATAGGTGCCGAATTCGCCCGGCGCCCGCGGCAGGAGCCATGTCGCCCCGACATCGGTGAAATAGCCGATGCCGGTCTCGGGCATGGCGAAGCGCGTTTTCTCGGTGACGATGCGGTGGGCGCCATGGGAGGAGATGCCGACCCCGCCGCCCATGACGATGCCGTCCATGATGGCGACATAGGGCTTGCCATAGGCGGCAATGCGGCTGTTGACGATGAACTCCTCGCGCCAGAATTGCGCTCCCTCCTGCGGGCGTTCGCGGCCGCTCTCGTAGATCATGCGGATATCGCCGCCAGCACAAAGCCCGCGCTCGCCCTCGCCGGTGACGAGAACGGCGGCGATGGCCGGATCATCCTCGAATTCGGTGAGCGCCGCGTCGATCGCCCGGATCATCGCCAGGTTGAGGCTGTTCAGCGCGCGCGGCCGGTTGAGCCGGAGCCTGCCGATCGCGCCTTGACGTTCGACGATGACCTCCGGTTGAGCGGTCTGCATCTCCATGAAGTGTCCTTCCTATTTCCGTCCCATGACGGCGCGCGACACGATCAGCCGCATGATCTCGTTCGTTCCTTCGAGTATCTGGTGCACCCTTAGGTCCCTGACAATCTTCTCGACGCCGTAATCGGCGAGATAGCCGTAGCCGCCGTGCAGCTGCAGCGCTTCGTTGGCGACAGCAAAGCAGCGATCCGTGACGAAACGTTTGGCCATGGCGCAGAGCTTGGTCGCCTCCGGGTCACCCGAATCGAGGGCCGAGGCCGCACGCCAGAGGAAGGTGCGGGCGATTTCCAGATCGGTCGCCATGTCGGCGAGGCGAAACTGCAGCGCCTGGAATTCGCCGATCGCTCTTCCGAAGGCGCGGCGCTCCTGGACATAGGCGAGCGCCTTGTCGAAGGCGGCCTGTGCACCTCCGAGCGAGGCGGCGGCGATGTTGAGGCGACCGCCATCGAGCCCTGCCATGGCGATCCTGAAGCCCTGGCCCTCGGCGCCCAGGCGGTTCTCGGCCGGAACGCGGACGTTGTCGAGCATCACCGCTCGCGTCGGCTGGGCGTGCCAGCCCATCTTCTTCTCGTTGGCGCCAAAGGTCAGACCGGGCGTCTCCTTGTCGACGACGAAGGCGGAAATGCCCTTCGGCCCCTCTTCGCCGGTGCGCGCCATGACGATGTAGAGGCCGGATTCGCCGGCCCCGGAAATGAACTGCTTCTGCCCGGTGAGCAGGTAGGAGTCGCCGTCACGCACGGCCTTGGTCTTCAGCGCCGCCGCGTCCGAGCCGGAACCGGGCTCGGTCAGGCAATAGCTCGCCAGGATTTCCATGGTGAGCAGCCGCGGCAGCAGCCGCTGGCGCTGCTCCTCGGTCCCGTAGCGATCAATCATGCCGGCGCACATATTGTGGATCGATACGAAGGAGGCGATCGCCGGGCAGCCGGTCGCCAGCGCCTCAATGATCATCGCGGCGTCGAGGCGCGTGAGCCCCGTGCCGCCGACGTCGTCGCGGACATAGATGCCCGCCATGCCGAGGGCGGCGGCGGCGCGCAGCGTCTCCACCGGAAAATGCTTCTGCTGGTCCCAGTCGATCGCGTGGGGCGCGAGCTCGTCGCAGGCGAAATCGAGCGCCATCGCGCGGATGGCTTCCTGCTCCTCCGACAGGCGAAAATCCATATGCATGTCCTCCCTGACCGGCATATTGACGATATGGCGCTGTAGTTACATCAAATCTCGCACAGGCACAGACGCAAATTCTCACAGCATCTGTTCAAAATCGAACAGACCTGCGAGACGAGGCAGATCAGCTCTCACTCAAACGATACGGCAGAGAGCCGCGCATGTCATGGTCAACGATCAACTTGCGCTTCAGCGGAGGGACGGCGCGGCTCGCGCATTTGGTGCGGTCGCAGATGCGGCAGGAGATGCCGATCGGATCGAAGGCGGCACGGTTGCCGAGATCGAGGTCGTCCGCATAGACGAAGGCGTCGGCATAGGAGATCTCGCAGCCGAGCGCCAGCGCATAGCGCGGATGGGCGGCGCGGTAGCCGCCGCCGCCCTTGGTGATCTGGGTGGCGAGACACAGGTAGCGCACGCCGTCGGGCGTCTCGGCGAGCTGGCGGATGATCCGGCCGGGCGCCTCGAAGGCCTGATGGACGTTCCAGAGCGGGCAGGCCGCACCGAAACGGGCGAATTGCAGCTTGGCGGCGCTGTGGCGCTTGGTGATGTTGCCGGCCCGGTCGATGCGGGCGAAGAAGATCGGAATGCCCTTCTGGCCCGGCCGCTGCAAGGTCGACAGCCGGTGGCAGACCTGTTCCAGCGAGGCGCCGAACCGGGCGGCGATGAGTTCGATATCATGGCGCAGCTCGCGCGCCGCCTTGAGGAATGTCTGGTAGGGCAGGATCAGCGCGCCTGCGAAATAATTCTGCAGGCCGATGCGACAGATTTCATGGGCCTCCTCGGTGCGGAAGCCGGCGCTTCCCGCCACCCGATCGATCTCCTCGCGGGCGTGAAGCTGGGCGATCTGCAGCGCCAGCTGGAAGTCGCGCGTCGGCGGCGGGGCGTAGGGATTCAAGGTCAGAATACGGGCGCGCGGATCGAAGCGGCGGATCGCCTCGTCGCCGGCGGCGCCCCGCACGACGCGCACGCCGTGCCGCTGTTCGAGATAGCTTGTGAGCGCGGCGTGATTGTCGCCCTCTCCCAGGCGGAGTTCGCCCGCCAGGCGCTCGGCCAGAGTGTCGATCTCGTGGATGTAGTTGTCGACGAAATGGAAGAAGTCGCGCACTTCCTCGTAGGGGGTGGTCTCGACGAAGGAAGCGTTGCGGCCGATCGTGTCGTCGATGCTGGCGAGCTGTTCGCTATTGCGGCGATAGGCCTGGTGGCACTTGATCAGCGCATGCGCTAGTCCCGGCGCGTTCTGGCTGATCAGCTTGAGTTCCTGGAGGCTCGGCGCATAGGTCTCGAACAGCGGGTCGCTGAGCGCTTCCGTAAGCGCCGATAGCAGCCGGTCACCCTCGCCGGTGGAGAGTTCGGCGATATCGATCTGGAATTTCTCCGCCAGCGCCAGGAGCACCGCCGCCGAGACCGGGCGCTGATTGTTCTCGATCTGGTTGAGGTAGCTCGTCGAGATGCCGATCCGCTCGGCGAACTGGCCCTGGGTGGCGCGGTTTGCTTCCCTGACTTCCCTGACCTTGCGGCCGATATAGAGCTTGCCGATCGCCATTTCGCAACTTCGCAATTTGCGTTTTACAATTTTCTATATTCCACCTTTGCACATCATCGGCCGTTTTACCATCCGACCTTCGGCGCTATTGCCATCCTGCAGCGCCGCGCGTCCGATCAGACGCGTAAGCGTCGCCATAGCACTTTTGAATTGCTGCATGTTTCTTTAAATCCGCTAGGATTTGAGTTGATATGCAGGAGCGAAGCCTCTGCACAATCAGCAAAAAACAGGAGGAGAGCGATGCGCGCCATACTTGAACAGGTCGAGGCCCGGCGGGCCGAGGCACGCGCCGGCGGCGGCGAGAAGCGCATTGCCGCTCAGCACGGCAAGGGCAAGCTGACGGCGCGCGAGCGCATCGACGTGCTGCTCGACGAAGACTCCTTCGAAGAGTACGACATGTATGTGACGCATCGTTGCGTCGATTTCGGCATGGCCAACCAGAAGGTCGCCGGCGACGGCGTCGTCACCGGCTGGGGCACGATCAACGGCCGCCAGGTCTATGTGTTTTCCCAGGACTTCACCGTGCTCGGCGGCTCGCTCTCCGAGACCCACGCCCAGAAGATCTGCAAGGTCATGGACATGGCGGCTCGCAACGGCGCCCCGGTGATCGGTCTCAACGACAGCGGCGGCGCCCGCATCCAGGAAGGCGTCTCCTCGCTCGCCGGCTATGCCGAGGTGTTCCGCCGAAATGCCGAGGTCTCCGGCGTCGTCCCGCAGATCTCGGTGATCATGGGGCCCTGCGCCGGCGGCGCCGTCTATTCGCCGGCGATGACCGACTTCATCTTCATGGTGCGCGACTCATCCTACATGTTCGTGACCGGGCCGGATGTGGTGAAGACGGTGACGAACGAGTTCGTCACGGCGGAGGAACTCGGCGGTGCCCGTACCCACACGACCAAATCCTCGGTCGCCGACGGCGCCTATGAGAACGACATCGAGGCGCTCGAACAGGTACGGCTGCTGTTCGATTTCCTGCCATTGAACAACCGCGAGAAGCCGCCGGTGCGGCCCTTCCATGACGACCCTGCACGCCTCGAGATGCGGCTCGACAGCCTCATTCCGGAAAGCGCCGCCAAGCCCTACGACATGAAGGAGCTGATCCTCGCCGTTGCCGACGAGGGTGACTTCTTCGAGCTGCAGGCGGATTTCGCCCGCAACATCATCACCGGCTTCATCCGCCTGGAAGGCCAGACAGTCGGTGTCGTCGCCAACCAGCCGATGGTGCTCGCCGGCTGCCTCGACATCGATTCCTCGCGGAAAGCCGCGCGCTTCGTGCGCTTCTGCGACGCCTTCTCGATCCCGATCCTGACGCTCGTCGACGTGCCCGGCTTCCTGCCCGGCACCGCCCAGGAATATGGCGGCGTCATCAAGCACGGCGCCAAGCTCCTGTTCGCCTACAGCCAGGCGACGGTGCCGATGGTGACGCTGATCACTCGCAAGGCCTATGGCGGCGCCTATGACGTCATGGCCTCGAAGCATATCGGCGCCGACGTCAACTATGCCTGGCCGACGGCCGAGATCGCCGTGATGGGCGCCAAGGGCGCGACCGAGATCCTCTATCGCTCCGAACTCGGCGATTCGGAGAAGATCGCGGCGCGCACGAAGGAGTACGAGGAGCGCTTCGCCAATCCCTTTGTCGCCGCAGAGCGCGGCTTTATCGACGAGGTGATCATGCCGCACTCCTCGCGCCGCCGCATCGCCCGCGCCTTCGCCTCGCTTCGCAACAAGCAGGTGGAGACCCGCTGGCGCAAGCACGATACGATTCCGCTTTGATGGACACCATGGGGCAGAAACTGCAGGTTCGGATGACGCCCAACGCCGCCGGCCGCGGTCACCGCCGCTTGCTGCGGCATCTGGCGATGAGCACCCTCTCCGGGCTCGTCGCCGGGGCGGTCGCTGTCGGCACGCTGATGATGCTCGACATCGGCTCGATCGGCACGCTGGTGGCGCGCTCCACCGACCCGTTGCTTGCCGCAGCGACGGTGCTTGCGCCCTTCGCCCTTGTCGGCGCCGCCGCGGGTGCCGCGATCGGCTTGCTGCCCTATTTCAGAAAATTCAGGCGATGACGCGACCGAAAGAGTTCAAAGGGAAACGGATGTTCAAGAAAATCCTCATCGCCAATCGCGGCGAAATCGCCTGCCGCGTCATCAAGACCGCCAGGAAGCTCGGGATTGCGACCGTCGCCGTCTATTCCGACGCCGACCGCGACGCCATGCATGTGCGCCTGGCGGACGAGGCCGTCCATATCGGCCCGTCCCCGTCGGGCCAGTCCTACATCGTCATCGACAAGATCCTTGAGGCGATCCGCAAGACCGGTGCCGACGCCGTCCATCCAGGCTACGGCTTCCTGTCCGAAAACGCCGCCTTCGCCGAGGCGTTGGAAAAGGAGGGCGTCGCCTTCATCGGCCCGCCGGTCAAGGCGATCGAGGCGATGGGCGACAAGATCACCTCGAAGAAGATCGCGGCCAAGGCCGGCGTTTCCACCGTTCCCGGCCATATGGGCCTGATCGAGGACGCCGACGAGGCGGCGCGGATTGCTTCGTCGATCGGCTTTCCGGTGATGATCAAGGCCTCGGCCGGCGGCGGCGGCAAGGGGATGCGCATTGCCTGGAACGAGCGCGAGGCGCGCGAAGGCTTCCAGTCGTCGAAGAACGAGGCGAAAAGCTCGTTTGGCGACGACCGCATCTTCATCGAGAAATTCGTGACCGAACCGCGCCACATCGAGATCCAGGTGCTCGGCGACAAGCACGGCAACACGCTCTATCTCGGCGAGCGGGAATGCTCGATCCAGCGGCGGAACCAGAAGGTCATCGAGGAGGCCCCCTCGCCATTCCTTGACGAAACGACCCGCCGTGCCATGGGCGAGCAGGCGGTGGCGCTCGCCAGGGCCGTCGGCTATCACTCGGCCGGCACGGTCGAATTCATCGTCGACGGCGAGCGCAACTTCTATTTCCTCGAGATGAACACCCGCCTGCAGGTCGAGCATCCGGTGACGGAGCTCGTCACCGGCCTCGATCTCGTCGAGCAGATGATCCGCGTCGCCGCCGGCGAGAAGCTCGCCTTCGGCCAAGGCGACGTGAAGCTCGAAGGCTGGGCGATCGAGAGCCGGCTCTATGCCGAGGACCCCTATCGCAACTTCCTGCCCTCGATCGGCCGGCTGACGCGCTACCGGCCGCCGGCAGAGGGCCGGCAGGACGATGGCACGGTCATCCGCAACGACACCGGCGTCTTCGAGGGCGGCGAGATCTCGATGTACTACGACCCTATGATCGCCAAGCTCTGCACCTGGGGGCCGGATCGTGCAGCGTCAGTCGCGGCGATGGCGGAGGCGCTCGACGCCTTCGAGGTCGAAGGCATCGGCCACAACCTGCCGTTCCTTTCCGCCGTGATGCAGCAGGACCGCTTCCGCGAGGGACGGCTGACGACCGCCTATATCGCCGAGGAATTCGCCGATGGCTTCCACGGCGTCGTGCCGGACGAGGCATCGGCGATGAAACTCGCCGCCATCGCCGTCACCATCAATCAGGCGCTGCAGGAGCGCGCCAGCCGGGTTTCCGGGACGATCGGCAACCCCCGCCGGGTCGTCGGCCATGAGTGGATGGTGAACCTTGCCGAGCGCGAATTCCAGGCGACTGCGGATCTTTCGGCCGACGGCGGCTACATCCGTTTCGCCGATGGACCGGCCATTTCGGTCGCCAGCGACTGGCTTCCCGGCCGCACGCTCGCCACCTTCGAGCTCGACAATCGGCCGATCAATGTGAAGGTCGACCTCGCCGGCACCGGCTTAAGACTGCGCTGGCGCGGCATCGATGTCGTCGCCCGGGTCAGAAGCCCGCGCGTCGCCGAACTCGCCCGGCTGATGCCGAAGAAGCCGCCGCCGGACACCTCGAAGATGCTGCTCTGCCCGATGCCCGGCGTCGTCACCTCGATTGCAGTGAAGGCCGGCGATGCGGTCGAGGCCGGCCAATCGCTCGCCGTCGTCGAGGCGATGAAGATGGAAAACATCCTGCGGGCCGAAAAGCGCGCGACGGTGAAGCGCGTTGCGATCGCCGCCGGCGCTAGCCTGGCGGTGGATGAGCTGATCATGGAGTTCGAGTGATGGGGATCGTCGCGACGTGGGTACAGGTACCCCCTCTGCCCTGCCGGGCATCTCCCCCTCAAGGGGGGGAGATCGGCAAGACGCGAGCTCGCCACTCACCTCTTCGATGGCCTTAACTGCGCATCACCAGTTGGAGTGGCGCGCAACGGTCCCTCCTCTATCTTCCCCCTTGAGGGGGAGATGCCCGGCAGGGCAGAGGGGGGGTGTCCTCAAATGCGGCGAAATACGCATATGCACGGAGTGGCGTCGATGCCTGACAAAAACCTCAAAGACTGGGAAGCCCTCGCCGAGAAGGAGCTGAAGGCCTCCCCCGAAAGCCTCACTTGGCATACGCCGGAGGGCATCGAGGTCAAACCGCTCTACACGCGCGACGACCTCGCGGACATCGGCGTGCTCGACTCGCTCCCAGGCTTCGAGCCCTTCCTGCGCGGCCCGCGTGCCACCATGTATGCCGGCCGCCCCTGGACGATCCGGCAATATGCCGGCTTCTCCACGGCGGAAGCCTCGAACGCCTTCTATCGCAAGGCGCTTGCCGCCGGCCAGCAGGGCGTCTCGGTCGCCTTCGACCTCGCCACCCATCGTGGCTATGACAGCGACCACCCCCGCGTCGTCGGCGACGTCGGCAAGGCGGGGGTGGCAATCGACTCGGTCGAGGACATGAAGATCCTGTTCGACGGCATCCCGCTCGAGAAAATCTCAGTCTCGATGACCATGAACGGCGCGGTGATCCCGATCCTCGCCTCCTTCATCGTTGCCGGCGAGGAACAGGGCGTGTCGCGTGAGAACCTCTCCGGGACCATCCAGAACGACATTCTCAAGGAGTTCATGGTTCGCAACACTTACATCTACCCGCCGGAACCCTCGATGCGGATCGGCGCCGACATCATCGAATATACGGCGAAGGAGATGCCGAAATTCAACTCGATCTCGATCTCCGGCTATCATATGCAGGAGGCCGGCGCGACGCTGGTGCAGGAGCTTGCCTTCACGCTGGCCGACGGGCGCGAATATGTGCGCGCGGCTCTCGCGAAGGGGCTGAACGTCGACGACTTCGCCGGCCGGCTCTCCTTCTTCTTCGCGATCGGTATGAACTTCTTCATGGAGGCCGCGAAGCTGCGCGCCGCGCGCCTTCTCTGGACGCGGATCATGAAGGAGTTCGAGCCGACGAAGGCATCTTCGCTGATGCTCCGGACCCATTGCCAGACCTCCGGCGTCTCGCTCGCCGAGCAGGATCCCTATAACAACATCATCCGCACGGCCTTCGAGGCGATGTCGGCCGTGCTTGGCGGCACGCAGTCGCTGCATACCAATTCCTTCGACGAGGCGATTGCGCTGCCGACCGAGTTTTCCGCCCGTATCGCCCGCAACACGCAACTGATCCTGCAGCACGAGACGGGCGTGACGAAAGTCGTCGACCCGCTCGCCGGCTCCTACTACGTCGAGAGTCTCACGAACGAGCTTGCCGAAAGGGCCTGGGCGCTGATCGAGGAAGTGGAAGCGCTCGGCGGCATGACCAAGGCGGTCAATGCGGGCCTGCCGAAGCGGCTGATCGAAGAGGCGGCAACCCGCCGCCAGGCGGCGGTCGACCGGGGCGACGAGGTCATCGTCGGCGTCAACAAATATCGACTCGAGAACGAAGAACCAATCGACATTCTCCAGATCGACAACGCCGCCGTCCGGACGGCCCAGATCAAACGGATCGAGGAAACCAGGCGGCGCCGCGACTCGCAGAAGGTGAAGCAGATGCTGGAAACGCTGGCCGAAGTGGCAAGAAGCGGCAAGGGCAATCTGCTTGGCGCTGCGGTCGAGGCGGCACGGGCGCGCGCCACCGTCGGCGAAATCTCCGACGCGATGCGGCAGGCCTTCGGCGACCATGCAGCCATTCCCGAGGTCGTCACCGACATCTACGGCAAGGCCTATGAGGGCGACCCGGAGCTCGGCGTGCTGTCCGGACGGCTCGGGGAGGTCACAAAACGGCTTGGCCATAAGCCGAAGATCATGGTCGCCAAGCTCGGCCAGGACGGCCACGACCGCGGCGCCAAGGTGATCGCCTCGGCCTTCGGCGACATCGGCTTCGATGTCGTCGCCGGCCCCTTGTTCCAGACGCCGGACGAGGCGGCCGAACTGGCGCTTGCCGAGGAGGTCACCGTCGTCGGCGTTTCCTCGCTCGCCGCCGGCCACAGGACGCTGATGCCGCAACTCGCCGAAGCGCTGAAGAAGCGCGGCGGAAAGGACATCATCGTCGTCTGCGGCGGCGTCATCCCGCGACAGGACTATCAGTATCTGATTGAGAACGGCGTCTCCGCCGTCTTCGGGCCAGGCACGCATGTGCTCGATGCGGCGCGCGCGGTGCTCGACCTGATCGAAGGCAAGCGGCGCAACGTCTGAAGACCATCGGCAAGGATGCCATTCCGAGGATGGCTCGCGAGGCGAGCCGTCCTTTGCACGCGCCGAGCGCGCAACGTGCGCCGCTTTACCTCGGCTTTTTTTGAACTACTATCATCGCTGTAGCGCGCCCCGCGGACAACAGCGTCCGCAGACACCGCCAGAGGGAACCGCATGCAGATCGGCAAACCTTACGAGGCGATCACCCGCATTTGCCAGGCAAGTGCGGACAGCGTTGAGGTGCGCGGCCGCGATCTCTGCCGCGACCTCATGGGACGGCTGAGCTTTACCGAGTATTTCTACCTGCTGCTGACCGGGCGGGAGCCGACGGATAACCAGCGCTACTTTCTCGACCTGCTGCTCATTGGCATCGCCGAGCACGGCATGATGCCGACGGTACAGGCGGCGCGCATGACGCTCGCCGCCGACCCGGATTCCCTACAGGGCGCCTTGGCGGCGGGTCTTCTCGGCTGCGGCCCTGTGCTGGTCGGAACAGCGGAGCGATGCGGCAAGCTTCTGGCCGAGGCGCAGGCCCGGGTCGCAGCCGGCGAGGAGGCGAAGCTGGTCGCCGTCGCAATGCTGCAGGACGTCCGTAGGGCCGGCGGAAAGCTGCCGGGATTCGGCCACCCGGTGCATCGCCCGACCGATCCCCGCGCCGAACGGATCCTCGAACTCGCGGACGCGCGCGGCGTCAGCGGACCGCATGTCCGCATGGCGCGAAACTTCCGCGCCGCTGCGGCCGAGGCCTGGGGCAAGCCCCTGGTGATGAACGTTTCCATGCCGATCGCCGCCGTGCTTCTCGATCTCGATTTTCCGGTTGCGATGATCAAGGCGGTGCCGCTGCTGGCCCGCGCCGGCGGCCTGCTTGCCCATCTCGCCGAGGAGCAGCAACGCCCGATCGGTTTCACCTTGGCAGCGCATGCGGAAGCGGCTGTCACCTACCAGAACGACAAGGGCGACGGCTGATCATGTTCGAGCCCGATGTCGAGACGCTGCCCTGGCGCGACCAGATCCGGTTGGATGACGCGCTCTACCGAAAGCAGATCGCATACCTGCTGGCGCGTTCGCGTTTTTATCAGCGCAAGCTCGGCGAGGCGGGTTTCGACACAGCCGAAATGATCGGCGGGCTCGATGCGATCGCCGATCTGCCGCTGACCGAGAAGAGCGATATCCGGGCGAGTTGCAGTGACGCAGAGCCGATGGGTGCGCATGTCGCCGCACCTATGGACCAGATTGTCCGCATCTATTCCACCAGCGGGACGACCGGGACGCCGAGCTATATTCCGCTGACGGCGCAGGATCTTGACAATTGGGTGACGGCGTCGGCGCGCAGCTATTCCGCCTCGGGGATCAGGCAAGGCGAGGCGATCGTTTCGACCTACAACGCCGGACCCTTCGCTGCTGGCGCCGCACTCGGCGCCTTCGACCGGCTGGGCATGTGCCACATCCCGGTCGGCACCGGCAACACCGAACGCCTGATGACCGCCATCCGACTCCTAAGGCCCTCGGCAGCGGTGATGACGCCGTCCTATGCGGCCCATCTTAGCGAATGGGCCGCCGACCGCGGCTTCGATCTCAAAGGCTCCAGCGTCCGCCGGGTGCTCGTCGCCGGCGAACCGGGGGGCGGCGAACCTAAATTTAGGGCGCGCCTTGAGGAGGCCTGGGGCGCAAAGGTCACCGAGGCCATGGGCATCGGTGACATCGGCGTGTCGCTGTGGGGCGAATGCGAGGAACAATGCGGTATGCATCTCGGTGCCCGCGGCTTCGTCCACGCCGAGCTGATCGATCCCGATTCGGCAGCGCCGATAGCCCTTGCCGACGGCGCGAAAGGCGAGCTGGTGCTCACCCATCTTCGCCATCAGGCGGCACCGATGCTGAGGTTCCGCACGCGTGACCATGTGGAGATGTGGACGTCTCCCTGCCGCTGCGGACGGACGGCGCCGCGGCTGCGCTGCATCGGCCGGACAGACGACCTTTTGATCGTCCGCGGCGTCAACGTGTTTCCCTCGGCTATCCGCGACGTCGTGAACGAATTTGCCCCGGCCGTCAGCGGCGCCATCCTGATAACACCGGTGGCCGCGGGTGCTCGACAGAAGCCGCCCTTGCCAGTTTCGGTGGAACTCGCCAGGGTCGGCGAATGCAGCCCGGAGCTCGCCGAGAGAATCCAGAAGCGTATCCGTGAGGTGCTCGTCGTTTCAACAAGAATAAAAATGGTGCCCTGGGGCACTCTCCAGCGCAGCGAATACAAGTCGAAACTGGTGCAGCATCAAACGGCATGAGGAAAGCGGCTTTCCGCGCTCACCCGCGGAAGAAGATTAGGGAGGACGGCAATGCGGAAGCTTCAATCGCAGGGGGTCCATCACATCACGCTCGTCGGCGCCGACCGGCAGACGTCGATCGATTTCTGGGAGGGCATTCTCGGCATGCCCTTCATCTTCGAGCAGCCGAATCTCGACCGGGCCTCGGAAAGCCATCTCTATTTCGATCCCGGCGACGGGCGGCTGATCACCGTCTTCACCGACGAGAACCGCAGGCCCGATCCGAAGCGGACGTCGACCGATATCGGCTGCGTGCATCACATCGCCTTCGCCGTCTCGCGGGCGACGTTCCAGCAGGCGGTCGAGCGCCTCGATGAGCGCAACATCCGCCACAGCGGCGTCAAGGATCGCGGCTTCATGGACTCGATCTATTTCGAAGACCCGCTCGGCCTCCTGGTCGAGCTCGCCTCCTACCGCTTCGAGCCGCCGGCCGGCCACACCCATGCCGACGTGCTGATGGAGGCGCACAACATCCGGCTGGCGCGCGGCGACTACGCCATCGCCGAGGTGCATCTCGCCGATGCGATCGAGGCACTGATCGAAAGTGTACGGCCGACGCTCTCGGCTGACCGCGCGCCGAAGGACCCATATGGATCAATTTAGGGAAGCAGAGGGAGGAAGGCAGATGGCAACGATAAAGCTCAACGTGATCAAGCCCAGCGTCAACAACATGACGGTGCGCGTGTTTCTAAGGGCGGCAAATCTCGATTTTGCCGAGCATGACGTCTACGGACAAACCCGCTCCGCCGAATATCTGGCTCGCGCCCCGTCGCATCTGACGCCGATGATCGAAACGGCGGACCTGCCCAGGGGCGCGCTCTGGGAAAGCTGCGCGATCATGCAGTATCTCTGCAACAAGCATGGACTCGATCGGTTCTATCCGAAGGACCCGGAAGCGCGCGCAATGATCGATAGCGCCATGTTCTACCTGATCGGCACCTTCTATCCTTATCTGGCCCGCGCCACCTACCCGGCTCTCAATTTCCCGCAATATCCGGGCGAAGTCGGCTTCAGCGAGGCGGATGCGGAAACCAAGGAGCGGGCCCGCCAGGCCGCCGCTGAGGCGCTTGCCGAACCGCTCGAGGTCTTCCGCCTTTTCTACATAGGCGACAAGCCGTTCATCGGCGGCGACAGCCCGTCGATAGCGGATATCAGGCTTGCCGCGACACTCGAATTCCTAGCGGCGATCGACTATTCCCTGCCGGACTGGGCCAAGACCTATGTCGCGGCCATGGAGACGTCGCTTGGCGACGCCTATAACGAGCCGGCCGCCGATGTCCGCGGCTACATCGATTATGTGAAGTCGTTGTAGGCAGAATGCGCTTTACCAGACGAGGAGGATGATGCCGGTTGCGCCGAGTGCGGCGATCCAGAGCCGATCGAAATTGATCCATGCGGATCGCAATCCGGCAAGGCCAAGCCAGGTAAAGACCATCAGGGCAATCGCGGCGATCACCGCGAGCATCGCGCCGGTATGGACGGCAATTGCAGCAAGGGAAACCGAGAGCGAGTCGGTGGTGCCGGCCACCCCCGCCTGATCGGAAAGGCAGAGGCTAAGCACCGCGGGCACGAGCATCAGTCCGGCGCCATGGCTCGTGGCCATCAGGAAGGACCAGGCCGCAAGCCCCGCCATGCCGGCTTGCATGCCGACCCTGACGCGATGACGGTGTCCGTAGATGGCAAGATAGCCGGTAAAGCCCAGGATGAAGACGGCGGTAACGAGCTGCAGGCCGCGCAGGTCCATGACCGCCCCGAAGGCGACCATCGCGGCGAGCACGGTCCCAATGGAAACGGCATGCCCGAGGGCGATCGGGACAAGCGAGAGCCAGACGGTGCGGGCGCTTTGCCGATGCAGCCCGAGCGCCACGGCGAAAAGCCAGCCCATCGCCGGATTGGCGCCGTGAAAGGCGCCGAGACCGGCAAGCGAGAGCCAGGGCCAGAAATCCATTATCCGCTCCGGCGAGCATCGTTCTGCTCACTTCAAGAATAGCAATAGGAATCCGACGAACAGTCGCCACCCTCGAGCCGAACCTGATGCGGCCGGTGGCCCTTCGGCCAGTCGACGAAGAATTTTCCGTCGAAGGAAATCCCGCCATTGTCGCCGACATCGAGCTTCACCATCCAGCCGTCGAGACCCTCCGGATAGAATTGCGGGTCGATGGCGCCATAAAGCGAATTGGTGAAGTAGACCCGCTTGCCGTCGCGGCTGATCTCCACCATCTGCGGCCCGCCGTTCAAGCGGCCATTCGATGCCTTCGGATGCGTCGCGCGCGCGACGATTCCGCCGATCCGCACCCGTCCGGCCTCCTTCGGCGCAAGCGGATCAGAAACGTCGTATTGGATCATGTCTCCGGTGCCCCAGCAGGAGACGTAGAGGAAGCGATCATCCATCGAGAGGTCGATATCGGTGACGAGCGGCGGCACGGCCTGGAAGCCCTTGAGCAAGGGCGGCAAGAGGTCCGGATCGGCCGGCTCTGCGGGTATCTCGATCACCTTCTTCACCGCCCACTGGTTGCCTTCGCGATACCAGGTCCAGATCGATGCGGAGAGGTCCTTAAGGCTGATGACGCAGCCGACGAAACCATGGGCCTTGGTCGGATCATGGGCCGGGCGCAATTCGAAGACGAGCTGATGTTCCTCGCCGAAGTCGATCTCCTGCAGGTGCTTGCGCGTATGCAGATCCCAGAAATGCAGCCGGCGGCCATACTGGGAGCCGAGCAGCACTTCCGGAACGAGGCCGTTTTCGAACGTATCGGGCGTTCCCCATTCGCTGGTGATCATCGTGTCGTGGCCGAGATGCCACCAGAAGTCATAGGCGAGCTTCTGCGGGCCGCGGTCCATTTCCCATTGGCCGAGCACGTCGAAACTGTCGTGGTCGAGCAGGAAGATGCCGCCTGGCGCCTTGCCGTCACGGTCGGCGAGCGCGTTGACGTAGATGCCCTCCGGTCCGCAATGGATCGTGTGCAGCCGCGAATAGTTGGCCCGTTCGGCGACTTCCTCGGGCTCGATGACGCGGACGATCTCAGGCTTGCGTGGATCGGGCTTCGTGTCGATGATATGCAGCCGCGATGATCTCAAGCCGGGCACGACGAGGTAGCGGCGCTCGACATGCGGATGCGGCGCATTGGGGCACAGGCAGGATGAGCAGGCGTTCCAGCCGAAATGGTGAAGCTCGTCGCCGACATTCGGCATGTCGACCTGCCCGACGATCTGAGAATAGCTTGCGGATGCCGGGTCGAGGTCGACGACGGCGATTGCGTCCGGCCGCTGCCGGTCCGGGTCGAAGGCCGCCACATAGGCAAGCGTCTCTTTCGGCGCCTTGGCGGCCATGCGTGGGGATGGATAGAAGGAAGGATCGGGTCGCCACGTCGCCATTTCGTTTCTCCCCCAGAGAAGACAATGCGTGGATCCTGATGCAAGCTTAGGTGATGCGGCAAAAACGCGTCGGAAATGCGGCGTTTTGGCCTTATTTAACGGAATGGCGGCAAGCGAGAGTAACTGAGACAGATGGGCGAATTCGATTTCGACGGCGAGCTCTGGCTCTATCCCGGCAAGGGCGGCTGGCACTTCGTCACCCTGCCAGGGGAGATTGCACGGCAGATCAAGTTCCTGGCCGAACCGGGAAAACGCGGCTGGGGTAGCGAGGCTGTGATCGCACGCACGGGCAAGACGGAATGGACCACGTCGATCTTCCCCGACAAGGCCTCGGGTTCGTTCCTGCTGCCGGTGAAGGCGGAGGTTCGGCAGCGAGAAAAACTGGCCGCCGGTCAAACGATGCGCATCAAGCTGTCGTTGGGCGGCGCTAAGTCTCGACCCTGAGCTTCATCCGGTCGGCTGCAAAACGCGTCCGCGAATATTCGACCGGCCGGCCTTCGAGGTCGGCATTGACTGATTGGGCCTCCAGCACGATCGCCCCGGGTGAAAGCTGGAGCAGCGTCAGCTCCTCCGCCTCCGCATGTCGCGCGACGATCTCGGTGGAAGCGCGGACATAATCGTAGACGCCCTGGGCGGCGAAGGCCTTGGTCACGGAGCCGAGACGGGCATATTCCTCCGCCATCCGCGGAAAGCGGTCGGCGGGAAAATAGCTGACCGACATGGAGAGCGGCCGGCCGTCGCCGCTGCTGACGGTGTGGAGCTCGACGAGCATCGCACTCGGAGCAAGACCTAGTGCCGTGGCAATCTCGCCGCTCGCCGGCACTTGGCCGTGCGCCAGCAGCCGGGTGCCGATCTCCCTCACCTGTCGGCCGAGCCCCTGCGAGAAGCGGGTACGCCGCGAGATCGGATAAGTGACCCGCTCCTTGCGCTCGATCAGCGTGCCGCGCCCCTGCACGGCGCGCACCAGCCCTTCGTCGGCAAGGGCCGCCAGCGCGCTGCGGACCGTATGGCGGTTGACGCCGAAGTCGCGCGCCAGCGCCGTTTCGGGCGGCACCATTCCGGTCGTGTCGTAGTCGCCATTACTGATCGCCAGCCGTATGCGGTCGGCAATCTGCCGCCAGAGCGCCACACCCGTTTGCCGCTCGACCGTTTTTCTCACTGCCGTTTTTGCCACCGTCACAAGCCTGTCATTTCCGACCGTTAGAGAATGGTATAAGATGTATAGTTGTCTAGATCAATAGACATTTGGATGAAGCAAATGGACGCCAAGCAGAGATTTGAAGCCTCAGAGGCGTGGGATCGCAAGGAAGGCATGCGGCTTCTGGCCCGCGCTACCCTTGCGGAACTGACGGCCGCCTGGGAAGCCATAGCCGACAAGCCGGACGTGGCGCCGGTCCGCGGTCCGGAGACCGGACTCGTCATGGTGCGCGGCCGCATCGGCGGCGGCGGCGATCCTTTCAACCTGGGCGAGGCGACAGTGTCACGTGCCACCGTCCGGCTCTCGACCGGCGAGGTCGGCCACGGGCAGATGCTCGGCACCGACAAGGAGCGCGCCCGCTACGCGGCGATCTTCGACGCCCTTTTCCAGCACGATGCGCACCGTCCGGCGGTCGAAGCGCTGCACCGGCTGATCGCCGCCCGCCTCGATAGGCAAGACCAGCGGAAAGCCGAGGAGACGGCGGCGACCCGCGTCGATTTCTTCACCATGGTCCGGGGAGAGGATTGATGGGCACGCAGTCGCAGATCTATGCCGGCGCCTTCGCCGATCCCGTCTTCGCGGCGCAATCCGTGTTCCGCACCCTGATGGACAGTTTTGCCCGCCCGGGCACTATCGGCCGCCTCTCGGCTCAATCGTCACCACCCTCGCCTCTTGGTAACGCCAGCGGCGCCGTGGCACTGACGCTCTGCGATCACGACACCCCCGTCTGGCTCTCACCGGCGCTCGCCAAATCTTCGGTGCCGCAATGGATCGCCTTCCATACCGGCGCCGCCCTGACCGAAGCCAAGGACGAGGCGCGTTTCGCCTTCGTCGAGAAGGGGGCCGCGGTGCCGGGCTTCGATCAGTTCGCCCTCGGCACCCAGGAATATCCCGACCGCTCGACGACGCTGGTGGTCGAGATCGAGGCACTGACCGGCGGTGAGGCGCTCGTCGCTCGCGGGCCGGGCATCAAAACTGAGATCGGCGTCGCACCGAAGGGCCTGCCGGACGTCTTTCTCGACTTCTGGGCGGCCAACCGGGCGGCCTTCCCACGCGGCATCGATCTGGTGCTGACGTCGGGCGACGCGGTGCTCTGCCTGCCGCGCACGACGAAGCTCTCGGCGAAGGAGTTCTGATCCATGTATGTTGCCGTGAAGGGCGGGGAAGCCGCCATCGCCAATGCGCATCGCCTGCTTGCCGACCGCCGGCGCGGCGACCGCTCGCTGCCCTCGATCACCATCGAGCAGGTGGTCGAGCAGCTCGGTCTGGCCGTCGATCGCGTCATGGCCGAGGCCTCGCTTTACGACCGCTCGCTCGCCGCACTTGCCGTGCGCCAAGCGCGCGGCGACATGATAGAGGCGATCTTCATCCTGCGCGCCTATCGCACCACGCTCCCCCGCTTCGGCTATTCCGAGCCGATCGACACTGCCGGAATGCTGGTCGAACGGCGCGTGTCCGCCACCTACAAGGACCTGCCCGGCGGTCAGCTTCTCGGCCCCACTTTCGACTACACCCACCGCCTGCTCGACCCGTCGCTCATCGGCGACGAACCGGTCGCGGCGCCGGCGATGAAGTCATCGGGCGAACAGGTCATGCGCGTCTCGGACATTCTCGACGGCGAGGGCCTGATCGAAGTCGACGGCCAGATGCCCGATGGTCATGTGGCGGGCGACCTGACGCGAGAGCCGATGGAATTCCCGATGGCCCGCGACCTGCGCCTGCAGGCCCTTGCCCGCGGCGACGAAGGCTTTCTCTTGGCGCTCGCCTATTCCACCCAGCGCGGCTACGGCCGCACCCATCCCTTCGTCGGCGAGATCCGGATCGGCGAGGTGGAGGTCGAGCTTGATCTGCCGGAGCTCGGCTTCGCCGTCTCGCTCGGCACCATCCGCGTAACCGAATGCCAGATGGTCAACCAGTTCAAGGGCTCGGCCAAACAGCCGCCGCAATTCACCCGTGGCTACGGTCTCGTTTTCGGCCAGAGCGAGCGGAAGGCCATGTCGATGTCGCTCGTCGACCGGGCGCTCCGGACCGACGAGTTCAGTGAGGACATCGTCGCCCCGGCCCAGGACCAGGAATTCGTCATCTCGCATGCCGACAACGTCCAGGCGACCGGCTTCGTCGAGCATCTGAAGCTGCCGCACTACGTCGATTTCCAGGCCGAGCTCGACCTGGTGCGGCGCATGCGCCGCGACTACAAGGCCGCCCACGCCGGCCAAGCGGACGGCATGAAGGAGGCCGCCGAATGAACGACCTTGCCACCTACAATTTCGCCTATCTCGACGAACAGACGAAGCGGATGATCCGGCGGGCGATTCTCAAGGCGATCGCTATTCCCGGCTACCAGGTGCCCTTCGCCTCCCGCGAAATGCCGATGCCCTATGGCTGGGGCACCGGCGGCGTGCAGGTCACCGCCTCAATCCTTGGCCCCGATGACGTTTTGAAGGTCATCGACCAGGGCGCCGACGACACCACCAATGCCGTCTCGATCCGCGCCTTCTTCCAGAAGGTCGCTAACATCGCCGTCACCACCAAGACGACGGATGCGACGATCATCCAAACGCGCCACCGCATTCCCGAGGAGCCGCTTCGAGAAGGCCAGACGCTCGTCTACCAGGTGCCGATCCCGGAACCGTTGCGCTTCCTGGAGCCACGCGAGACCGAGACGCGCAAGATGCATGCGCTCGAAGAATACGGCCTCATGCATGTGAAGCTCTACGAGGACATCGCCCGCAACGGCCACATCGCCACGACCTATGCCTATCCGGTCAAGGTCGAGGGCCGCTACGTCATGGACCCCTCGCCGACGCCGAAATTCGACAATCCGAAGATGCACATGTCGGAGGCGCTGCAGCTCTTCGGCGCCGGCCGCGAGAAACGCATCTATGCGGTGCCGCCCTTCACCGAGGTCGTCAGCCTCGATTTCGAGGACCACCCTTTCGAGATCCAGAAATTCGACAAGCCCTGCGCGCTCTGCGGTGCGGAGAACGTCTATCTTGACGAGGTGGTGCTCGACGACAAGGGTGGGCGCATGTTCGTCTGCTCCGACACCGACCATTGCGAGGAGCGGCAAGCGAATGGGCATGCCGGCGCCATGCTCGGTCGCCCCCAGAACGAACGCAAGGAGCCCGCAGAATGAGCGCCCTGCCGCTTCTCAAGGTCAAGGACGTCTCGAAGTTCTACGGAAGCCGTATCGGCTGCCGCAATGTCTCCTTCGAGCTCTATCCCGGCGAGGTGCTCGCCGTCGTCGGCGAGTCCGGTTCTGGCAAGACGACGCTGCTTTCCTGCCTCTCGACTCGGCTAATGCCGAGCTCCGGCATCATCGAATACCACATGCGCGACGGCCAGTACCGCGATCTGGCCCATATGGGCGAGGCCGAGCGGCGCTTCCTGATGCGCACCGATTGGGGTTTCGTGCACCAGAACCCTGCCGATGGGCTGAGGATGACGGTTTCGGCCGGCGCCAATGTCGGCGAGCGGCTGATGGCGGTCGGCGACCGGCACTACGGCAATATCCGCGCCAGCGCCAGCGACTGGCTACGGCGCGTCGAGATCGGCGAGGACCGGATCGACGACCAGCCGCGCGCCTTTTCCGGCGGCATGCGCCAGCGCCTGCAGATCGCCCGCAATCTAGTCACCTCGCCCCGCCTCGTCTTCATGGACGAGCCAACCGGCGGCCTCGACGTCTCGGTTCAGGCGCGCCTCCTCGATCTGGTGCGCGGCCTCGTCCACGACCTCGGGCTGGCCGCGATCATCGTCACCCACGACCTCGCGGTGGCCCGCCTCCTCTCGCACCGGATGATGGTGATGAAGGACGGCACGGTCATCGAACAGGGGCTGACCGACCGCGTGCTCGACGACCCGCGCGAGCCCTATACGCAGCTTCTCGTCTCTTCGATCCTGCAGGTGTGATCCATGGCTACTCCCCTAGTCGTTTCAGAAGTCGCCAAGAGCTTCACCATGCACCTGCGCGACGGCGTACGCCTGCCGGTCGTCGCCAACGTCTCCTTCTCGGTGAAGACCGGCGAATGCGTCGTGCTCGGCGGCCCTTCCGGCGTCGGCAAGAGCTCGATCCTCAAGATGCTCTACGGCAATTACGGCGTCGACGGTGGCCAGATCCTGATGGAGCATGACGGCCGGCTCGTGAACCTCGCGGATGCCGAACCGCGCACCGTGCTCGAAGTGCGCCGCACCACGCTCGGCTATGTCAGCCAGTTCCTGCGCGTCGTGCCGCGCGTCTCCGCCCTCGACATCGTCGCCGAACCTTTGCAGGCGCGCGGGGGTGCGGCCGCCGAGGCGAGGGAGCGCGCTGCAGAACTGCTTTCGAAGCTCAACCTGCCTCAGGAGCTGTGGGCTCTACCACCCGCCACTTTCTCCGGCGGCGAGCAGCAGCGCGTCAACATCGCCCGCGGCTTCATCACCGATCACAAAATCCTGCTGCTCGACGAGCCAACGGCCTCGCTCGATGCGAAGAACCGCGCCGTTGTGGTCGAGATGATCGCCGAGAAGAAGGCGCAAGGCACGGCGCTGGTCGGCATCTTCCACGACGCCGAAGTCCGCGACGCGGTCGCCGACCGCATCATCGACGTCTCCGAATTCTCGCCGAGGAAGCACGCCGCATGAGCCATAAGCTTGGTCTCGAACCCTTCATCCATCCGACCGCCAGCGTCACAAATTCGAAGCTTGGGTGCTACACGGAGATCCAGGAGCGTTCGCGTCTCGACGAGGTCGAGTTCGGCGACTATTCCTACGTCATGCAGGACGGCTCTATCTGGTGCGCGACGGTCGGCAAGTTCGTCAACATCGCCGCCGCCGTGCGCATCAATGCCACCAACCACCCGACCTGGCGGGCGACGCTGCATCATTTCACCTATCGCGCGCCGATGTACTGGGACGACGCCGAGCCGGATCACGACCTCTTCGCCTGGCGCCGGCAGAACCGGGTGACGATCGGCCACGACGTCTGGATCGGCCATGGCGCCACGATCCTGCCAGGCGTCAAGGTCGGCAACGGCGCCGTCATCGGCGCCGGCGCCGTCGTCTCGAAAGACGTTGCGCCCTACACGATCGTCGGCGGCGTCCCCGCCAAGCTGATCCGCCAGCGCTTCACCGCCGAGATCGGCGAGGCCATGGACCGCCTCGCCTGGTGGGATTGGGACCACGCCAAGCTGCGCCGGGCGTTGGATGATTTTCGCGAACTGACGGCGGATGAGTTTCTGGTGCGGTACGGATGATGCAGACCCCCCTCATCCGGCCTGCCGCCACCTTCTCCCCGCAATCGGGGCAAAGGGGACTCGCGGTACCGCTCTGCTAAGTCCCCTCGCCCCGCCTGCGAGGAGAGGGTTAGGGTGAGGGGCAAATCCGCCGTCCGGTGCGCGAGGCGATCGAAATCATACGTCGCCAACGCCTCCCAAGAACTCACCCGTAACCCTCGCCACCAGCGCCAGCGAGGTCGCGCCGGCATCCGGATGACCTATGCTCTTCTCCGCCAGCGGCCGCGCCCGCCCGAGCTTTGGCGTCAGGCTGGATGTTCCCTCGGCCGCGTCCTGCGCGGCCTTTGCCGCCGCCTTCCAGGCCTCGACGAGAGGCTTGCCGGCTGCAGCTTCCCTTTCTAGCCTGTCGACGAAAGGCACAAGCGCATCGACAAGCGTCTTGTCGCCGACGCGGGCGCGACCGAGCCGGGTGACGCCGTCGAGAGCGAGACGCGCACCCTTGACGACCGCCGCTTCGCCGATCTTCTCGTCATCGCAGAAGGCATTGCTCCAGGACCTGAGCGCCAGCCCCCAGATCGCGCCGGACGTGCCGCCGGCGCGGTCCGCCCAGGCGTCGCCCGCGGCAGCCAGCACGCTCGCCGCGCCGGCGCCCGCCGCAACCGCTGCATTGGCAGCATCTAGCGCGGCGGCCGAGCCGCGCCGCATGCCCTGGCCATGGTCGCCGTCGCCGGCAATAGCGTCGATCCGGCCGAGTTCGTCTTCCGCCGCCTTCAGCGCTTCAGCGACACTGCCGATCAGCCGGGCGATACACCTGCCGCTCTCCTTCGAAGCTTCCGAGGCGGCGCCGAACGACTGCGGCCCTTCCGCATCGACGATGTCGTCCGTCGCAGGTTCGGCAGCGATGATCGTGCCCTTGCGCAGCACTGGCGCATCTGCGGGCGCGCGCCACAGCACTTCCAGCTCCTCGTCGAGCCAGAGAAGCGTCAGCGAGCAGCCCTGCATGTCGAGGCTGGTGACGAATTCGCCGCATTCCGGGTCGACGATTTCCAGCCCCGCCCCCGCCAGTTCCTTGGCAATCGCCGTCCACAACACGAAGAGCTCCTCGTACTTGGTCGAACCGAGGCCGTTCAGCACCGCGGCGACCTTGCGGGTGCCGGCCGGCCGCTCGGCCAGCAGCTTCCCGATCAGCAATTTCGCGAGGTCGCTGGCGGAGGAGATCGTCTCCTCGCTGATGCCGGGCTCGCCGTGAATGCCGAGGCCAAGCGCCATCTGTCCCTTAGGGACGGTGAAGAGCGGTCCGGCGGCGCCCGGCAGGGTGCAGCCGCCGAAGGCGACGCCGAACGACACGGTCCGTTCATTGGCAAGGCGCGCCAGCCGTTCCACCTCGTCGAGCGATTTTCCCGCCTCGGCGGCGGCGCCGGTGATCTTGAAGACGACGAGGTCGCCAGCAATGCCGCGGCGCTTGGCCGGCGTTTCCACCGAAGCGCTCGCCACGTCGTCGGTCACCGGCACGAAGCGCACGTCGATGCCTTCAGCGCGCAGGCGCTCGGCCGCAACCCCGAAGTTCAACACGTCGCCGGCATAGTTGCCGAAGCCGAGCAGCACCCCGCCGCCCTGGTTCGCATGGCGGCAGACCCGGGCGACGGCGGCCGTCGACGGGGAGGCGAAAACGTCGCCGGCAACCGCCGCATCCGCGAGGCCCGGACCGACATAGCCGGCAAAGGCCGGATAGTGGCCGGAGCCGCCGCCGATCACCACGGCCACCTTGCCCTTAGGCACTTTGGTGGAGCGCACCACGCCGCCCTTCACCAGGCGGACATTACGGGCATAGATCGCTGCGAAACCGGCAAGCGCAGTCGTGGCAAAATCTTCCGGAGCGTCAAAGATCGTCGTCATCGCTTTAATGTCCCTGTTCGCGAGGCAGGATGCGCCTCAGATAATCGCGGTTGGCGGCGCTGACGGAAAGCCCGTCGCCGCCATAATGCTCGCAGAGGAAGGGGCTTTCGAAGCCGTGCGCCAGGGCCATGCGGATCGCCGAGCGGTAATTGATGACGCCGAATTCGAGCGGGGCCGGATGGGTGACGATGAGCCCCGAAGCCGCATCCTCCGTGCGGTTGTAGTTCTTGACGTGCCAATATTTAGCAAAGGGCGCAACCTTTGCCATCATCTCCTGCCAATGCTCGACCGGCCGATGCAGGCGGATGAGGTTGCCGAGATCGGCGTTGATGCCGACATTTTGGAGCCCGACCTCCTCGACGAAGCGCACCGAACTGTCGGCCGTGCCGAGATAGGTGTCCTCGTACATTTCCAAGGACACCTCGACGCCGAGCTCTTCCGCATGCCGGCCGAGCTCGCGGACCCGCGAAACCGCCGTCTTCCACGTCGCCGCGTCGTCCGGGTTCTTCAGTCCATCGACGGTCCAGAACCACAGCACTTGTCTCTGCGCCTCCGTCAGCGGACCGAAGAAGCCGAAGGAAACAGAGCCCGCGCCGACTGCCGCCGCAGTCTCGATGACCCGGTGTCCATAGGCGAGATATTCCTCGCCATGCTCGGGATCGATCAGGCTGCGCCGCGAGGTCGAGATCGCCGGGATCGCGAGGCCGAGGGATTGAGTCAAACCGACGAATTCTTCCAGCCAATCACGCGACAGATCCGCGAGCCGGATCCAGCTGTCGGTCGGGTCGAGCTCGGTAAAGCCGGCGTCGACCACATCGTGAAGCGTTGCGGCCCATTCCTCCACCGACTGCTCCTGCACGGATCGGCCGTCCGGCAAAATGTTCGGGTACTGGATCATCGCGGCCGCGATCGGCCAGTTGTCACGGTTCCATTTGCGTGGCGCCATGGCGAACTCCTCGAGATTGGAGAGATTTGATCAGGTGTTTCTGCGGCGGCCCATTCAGGCTGCCGCGTTGCCGTCGCCATGCGGAGCGACGTCGTGCCGGCGCTTGCGCAGGCTGCCTATCAGCCAGAAGGCAAGCGGGGAAAGAAGCAGCACCAGGCCGAGCGCCATCAGCGCGGAAACGAGCCCGTTCGACCAGAAAATGCTGAGGCTGCCGCCGGACATCAGCATCGATTGGCGGAATGCATCCTCGGCCTTGTCGCCAAGCACCATGGCGAGAACCAGCGGCGCCAGCGGATAATCGAGCTTCTTGAAAACGTAGCCGAGCAGGCCGAAACCAATAACCAGGAAAATGTCGGAGACGGAATTTGCGACCTGATAGGCCCCCGAGAAGATCACCGCGACGATGATCGGACCGATGATCGAGAAGGGCACGCGCAGGATCGAAGCGTAGAGCGGCACGGTCGCGATCACCAGGAACACGGCGACGACATTGCCGAGATACATCGAGGCGATCAGGCCCCAGACGAAATCCGGCCGGTCGGTGAAGAGCATCGGACCGGGCGTCAGGCCCCATATCATCAGGCCGCCCATCATCACCGCGGCGGTCGCCGAACCGGGCACGCCAAGCGCCAGCATCGGCAGCAGCGCCGAGGTGCCGGCCGAATGGTCGGCGGTTTCCGGCGCCACGACGCCGCGCGGATCGCCCTTGCCGAACAGGGACTTGTCGCGTGCCGAGCGGCGGGCGATGCCATAGCTCATGAAGGACGCGGCGGTCGGGCCGGCCGGCGTGATGCCCATCCAGATGCCAATGATCGTCGAGCGGGCGATGGTCAGCCAGTAGCGCGGGATCTCGATCAGCGTGCGGCCGATCTCGGCGAGCTTGACGCGCGCCTTGATGCCTTCGAAGCGCAGGCCTTCCTCGGTCGTCAGCAGCAGTTCGCCGATGCCGAAGAGGCCCATGACGGCGATCAAGAAGCTCACGCCTTTTATGAGTTCGGGAATGTCGAAGGTCAGCCGCAGATTGCCGGAGATCGTGTCCATGCCGATCGAGGCGAGCGCGAAGCCGAGCATCATCGAAACGAGGGTCTTGAAGGGCGACTGCGCGCCCATCGAGATGAAGCTCGCAAAGGCGAGGAAATAAACTGCGAAATATTCGGGCGACGAAAACCGGAGGGCGAAATTCGCGACCCAGCCGGAAAGCAGCGTGATCATCACGACGCCGGCCAGCGCCCCGAGGCCGGCCGAGACGAAGGCGAGCGTCAGCGCCCGGCTTGCCTGTCCGGCCTTGGCCATCGGATAGCCGTCGAAGGTGGTGGCGACGGAGGAGGGTTCGCCCGGGATGTTGAAGAGGATCGACGTCGTCGAGCCGCCGAAGAGCGCGCCCCAATACATGCAGGAGAGCAGGATGATCGCCGAGATCGGTTCCATCGAGAAGGTGAGCGGCAAGAGCAGCGACACGCCGTTCGGTGCCCCGAGCCCCGGCAGCACGCCGACAAGAATGCCGAGCGTCACGCCCACCATCATCAACAGAATGTGGTTCCAGCTCAGGATGTGGCCGAAGCCGTCGATCAGAAGACCGATATTTTCCATGTCATTCCTCCCGCAGGCAATGCATTCGCCCGGGTCAATAGATCCCGAACCAGGCCTCGACCGGTCCCTTCAGCAGCGGAACCTGGAAGCCGATTTCGAAGACGACGAAGAAGACGAGCGAGACGCCGAGCCCTGCCGGCAGGGCGATCCACCATCTGTAGCGCCCTTGGAAGAGCATCGTCGCGGCGATATAGAGAGCCGTCCCGACATAGAGCCCGAGCCAGGCGGAAACGGCGCCGAAGGCAACGAGCGGCAGCAGGAAGGAAGCAACAACCTTGGCGCGCCCGGCATCGAGGAAGATCTCTCCGGTGCCGCGGTGCTTGAGGAACGCGTGGGCGATATTGACGAGGCTGCCGAAGACGATGAGAAGGCCGATATAGAAGGGGAAATAGCCCGCATCCGGCCCCATCTCGGTCCAGCCGGCGCCGATATCGAGCGAACCGTAGCAGACGGCGGCGCCAAAGGCGGCGGTCAGCGCCGCGACGCCAAGCTCGACCGCGAAGCGGGAGACCCCATTCGCACTGTTCTCACTCATGACCGTAACCTTTCGAAAGCGGTGGCAGGCGCCGAGCGCCGGAGAGCATGTCCGCTCCCGGCGCCCGCCTGAGTCTTAGTTGGCAAGCCAGCCTTCGCGCTTCAGCACTTCGCTGACGGCGGCGCCGTCCACCTCGACCGCGGACTTGAGTTCGTCACCGCTCAGATAGACGGGCGACTGCGACGTATCGGCGAGATACTTCGCCCATTCCGGCGTCTCGGAAACCTTGCGCATCACATCCGCATAGAACTGCACGACATCCGGCTCGACGCCGCCCGGCAGCCAGACGGTGCGCGGCATGGAATAGTTGTCGATCGGAATGCCGGCCTCCTTGCAGGTCGGGATATCGCCCCAGCCCTTGTCGCCGGCGACCTTCGTGTCGCTCGAAAGCTTCACGCTCTTGAAGACGCAGAGCGGCTTCACCATGCCGGCCTGCCACTGGCCGAGATTCTCGCTCGGATTGTTGACATTGGCGTCGATATGCTCGCCGGCAAGCTGCACCGCCGCCTCGCCGCCGCTCTTAAACGGGATGTAGTTGATCTTGGCGCCGGTCGCGTCGTTGATCATCGAGGTCAGGATCTGGTCGACGTCCTTCGACTGGCTGCCACCGATCTTTAAGCCGCCCTCCTTCGCCTTCGCGACGAAATCTGCGGCAGTGGCATAATCCGCCTTGCCGTTGACCCAGAGGACGAATTCATCGGATGCAAGAGCTGCGACCGGCGTCAGGTCCTCGGCCTTGTAGGGCACCTTGGCGCGAACGGGCAGCAGATAGGCGTTGTTGGTGCCGAAGGCGAGCTTGTGGGCGTCGCCCTTGTAGCCGGCCGTGTAGACGAAGCCCTCCGCTCCGCCGGCGCTGCCCTTGTTGGTGACGACCACCGGCGACTTCATCAGTTCGTATTTGGCGATGATCGCCTGAATCGTGCGCGCGAAAATGTCTGTGCCGCCGCCGGGACCGGCGGTGACGACGAATTCCACCGGGCGGTTCGGCTCGAAGGCCGCGGCCGGCGCGGCCACGCCGAGCGCGGCGGCGATCATGCATGCGATAGAAACGGATTTCTTCATGTCTTGTCCTCCCGTTGAGTTGGATCCGGCGCAAAACCTCCCCTGGCGCCGGTATGTCTTGAAAGCGTGCGAATTCAGGCGGCGGCGGAGAGCCCCCGGTTTTTCTTCGCCATGCGCGCCGCAAGCAGGATCGCTTCGCGGCTGGCGCCGACATCGGCGATGCCCTTGCCGGCAATGTCGTAGGCCGTGCCATGCGCCGGCGTGCAGAGCGGGAAAGGCAGGCCGCCCATCATCGTCACGCCCTTGTCGAAGCCCATCAGCTTCATGGCGATCTGGCCCTGGTCGTGATACATGGTCAGCACCGCGTGGAAGCCTTCCTTCAGCGCCCGCACGAACACCGTGTCGGCCGGAAACGGCCCCTCGACGTTGAAGCCGAGCGCCTTCGCCTTCGCGACGGCCGGCTCGATGATGTCGATCTCCTCCATGCCGAAGCTGCCGCCGTCGCCGGCATGCGGGTTCAGCCCCGCGACCGCGATCCGCGCCTCGTCATGGCCGGCGTTCGTGAGGCAGGCCCGGGTGAGCTCGAGTTCGGCAACAATTCCTTCCACCGAAAGGCTTCGCGCCACGTCCTTGAGCGGAATGTGCGAGGTGACGCGGGCGTTCCATACTTTTTCAAGCACATTGAACTCGCGGACCTTGCCGGTGAAGGAAAGCACGTCGGCGACGAAGCGTATCTCGTCGTCATAGCCCGGATAGGCAAAGCGCATTGCCTTCTTGTTGAAGGGCGTGAAGCAGACCGCGTCGGCCTTGCCGGCATGCGCCAGCTCCAGCGCCGCGCGAAAATTCCGGGTGGCGAAGGTGCCGCCGGCAAGCGTCGCCTGGCCGCGCACCACATCGGCCGGATCGAGATGCCTGAGATCGACGAAGACGTGACGCGCGGTGCCGGCCCGGTCGAGCGTCTCGAGCGAGGCCGCTTCGAGATCGAGCGTTACGCCGGCCACCTTGACGCCTTCGTCAAGAATGCGGCGATCACCGATGGCAATGACATGCGCCGCTTCTCGGACATCCCCGAGCGCCAGCAGCCGCGCCGTGAGTTCCGGACTGATCCCTGCCGGGTCGCCCATGGCAAGGGCGATGACAGGCCGGCTATCCACCGCTTCGGCCGCTCCGTTGCTCGTCATTCGATGCTCCTCCGTTTTCACGCCTTGGCCCCCGTCATACGTCTTCCAATATTCTGCATCAAGTCTTTTGTATTCTGTATGCAGCATTTTTTGTTGACGATGGCGGGGCCTGTCTCCATGCTTTGAATGAGGCGCAGCTGATACAATCGGGGCGACCAAGAGAACTTACGACCGGTCACCGGTCGCAGCGCAGAACGGGAAAATGAACGAAATCACATCATTGGAGCGGCGGCCCGAAGGCGGCCCGGGGCCGATCCGGCGCACTGCGCTGCACGACACGCTGGTCAGCCATCTTCGCGACATGATCATCGAGGGGGATCTGCCGCCCGGCACCCGGCTGCACGAAGGTCAGCTCGGCGAACAACTCGGCGTGTCGCGCACGCCGCTGCGCGAAGCGATCAAATATCTGGCGAGCGAGGGCCTGGTCGAGCTCGTGCCGAGCCGCGGCGCCGTCGTCAAGCGCTTCAGCGCCAAGGACGTCAAGGACATGCTGACCGTCTTGCAGTCGCTCGAGGAGCTTGCCGGCCGACTTGCCTGCGAAGCCGCAAGCGACGCGGAGATTGCGGAAATCAGGGCGCTGCACGACGAAATGGTCGCCCGCTACAAGGCAGGCGACCGGCTGCAATATTACAAGCTCAACCAGCAGATCCACACGGCGATCGCTCAGCTTTCCGGCAACGCGGCGCTCGCCGACATGCACGCCATGCTGCAGACGCGGCTGAAGCGCATCCGCTTCATCGGCCACGAAGGCCCGGAAAAATGGGCTGCCGCCGTCGCCGAGCACGAGGAGATGATCGCGACGCTCGAGGCCCGCGACAAGGGCAAGCTATCGGAGGTGCTGGGGCGGCACCTAACGAAGGCCTGGGAGCGGGTGCGCGACTCGGTGTAGGCGCGGCGAGGTAGCGCCTGCCGCTTTCTCCGTGGCGGAAGTCAGTGACGGCTCAGCCAGGTTCAGGGGATTGCCAGCAGGCACACATAGGCGAGTACCGTGATCAGCAGGCCGCGGAAAGCGGCGATGACGAAGCGATATTTGCTGCAGGCAATCGCCGAAAGCACGTCGGCGTTGTCCACATACTGCCGAAACAGATAGGTCGAATCACCACGGCCTGCCGCATCAATGAACTCGTCGCGGTGGGCGCGCCACGCACCCCAGAAGAGCGTCGTGGACGTGGCGCCCTTTCTCGGCAGGACAACGAGAATGGCGGCAAGCAACGAGAATATCGAGGCCAGCGCCATGGCAGCCGAGAGTATCATCGGCAGCATCTCCCCTTCCGTATATCGCTGCCAAGTAAACACGCTCCGCCCTTCTTCGGACGAGACCAAGAAGGCAAACATGAAGGTAAAGATATAGGCCGCCTTCTGATCGGACATCTTGATCTGATCGGAGAAGACATCATTGATCTTCTGGATGTGATCGTAATAGGCGGCCGGCGCGATCTCCCGGCCCTCTCCTTCACTTGAGGCTTCGAGCTTGTACAGATTTCCCCCGAGATCCATGTGTGTCCCCTTGCTCCGTGTCTCCTCTTTATTACACCGGGCCGGTAACAATATATGCCCAAAACTGGGCGCTTGACTTTTCCAGCCCGAAAATCCACTGGATTCCGTGTAACGAGGGGCAGTTGCAGGAATGCGGCGAAGAAGAACGGGGGCATTGCTGATCGCAATGGCGCTCTTTGCGCCATGGCTCGCGTTTGCCGAGCCGGTGCCGCGGCATCAGCCCGCGGCAGGATCGGTTATTGCCCGCAAGTCCGGCGAGGAGGTGCGCTTCGTCGATGTATCTAATTGGCGGTTCGTCGACCTCGCCCAGGACCTGATTGCCGGCGACGTGCTGCGCACCAACGCCACCGGTTCACTGGCCGTACTCTTCCGGGACCACACGCAAATTCGGCTCGGGCGTAACACCGCCTTGCGCGTAAAGCAGATCGGCGGGGGCGACACGAACCTCGAACTCGAATCGGGCTCGATCTGGGCCCGCGCCGAACGCGGCGGCGAAGGGCTGGTGATCGACACGCCGGCGGCTGCCGCCGCAATCCGCGGCACCGACTGGACGATGACCGTCGGCGGCGACGGCAAGACGTCGCTCACCGTCCTCGAAGGTGTCGTCGAGCTCAAGAACGCCTATGGCAGCGTGAGGGTGAAGCAGGGCGAAGGTGCCGTCGCCGCAATCGGCAGCGCGCCCGCCAAGATCGTCATCGTCACGCCGAAGGACCGCGAGCAGATGCTGTTCCATCTGTCGCTTCGCAATGCCTTCGCCTGGATGCCCGCGACACCGCTCAGTGTTCCGGAGATGCGTCGGGAACGCGCGCGGATCGAGACGCAGCCCAATGCCTCCCGATCCGCCGAGGATTGGCTCGGCCTTGCCGAGATTTATCTAGCCCTCAACGGCCGTCAGAAGGCTCAGGCGGTACTCTCGGAGGCAGAGAGGCATGGCCTGACCGGCTCTCAGCTCGCGCGCGCCAAACTCATCCGGGCGCTGATCGCCGGCTCCGCAAATCAATATCGGGAGGCAGCACGGCTATTCGCTGAAGCCGAACGGGGGCTCGACCCGAGCCGCCGGACCATAGCAGCCTACGGGGGATATTTTGCCCGCGGTCTTGCGGACCCCGATCGTGTAGAGACACCCCCACGCGCCGCGGCGGGCCGTTATGCTGGAATGGCGCAGGCCTGGACCGCTGGTTTCCGGGAAGACATCCCCGCAGCCATCGCGGTGATCAAGAAGGCCGAGCGGAGATACCCCGACGACCCGACCTTGCCGGCGGCCCGCGCCCAGCTCGCCCTCTTGCTCGACGATAGAGACGAACTTCGCGATGGCGTCGAACGCGCACTTTCGATCGATCCGGGCGATCCGACCGCGCTCGAGGCCCGCGCCCATTACCGCTACCACATCGAAAACGATCTCGAAGGCGCATTTGCCGATCTCAACAAGGCATTGAAGACGGCCCCGGGTTCATCCTCCATCTGGAATTCGTTGGGGCTCCTCCAGGGTGAGCGCGGCGACAACCGCGCCGCCGAGGTCGCATTAAAGGAAGCGATCGCGCTGGACCCTCTCGATCCCGTCGCTCATGCAAACCTCGCCATCCAATACATGGATGAGATGCGGATGGCCGAAGCGAAACGCGAAATCGACACTGCGCTCTCCGTGGACCCCTCGTTCGACGTGGCGCTTGTAGCGCGCGGGCGCTATCACCTGCAGAACGGCGAGGTCGATAAGGCGGTCGAAGACCTGCTCGCCGGCTCGACGGCCAATCCCGCCTATTCCAACGCCCAGCTCCTGCTTGCGGCCGCCCATTATGAAAAGCACGACCGGGTTCCGGCCGGACAGGCGCTTGACAATGCCGATAGGCTGGATCCGAACGATCCCGTCGTGGCGACGGTCCGAACAGCTATCGCCATCGACGCCTATGACGCAGACGCCGCCATCCGCAACGCCCAGGAAGCGATGCGCCGCACCCGGGCGCGCGGCGGCGACACAGCGGCGCTCGGCGCCAACCAGGAGGCCGGCTCGACGCTCAACGACGCCTTCCGCCTGCAAGGCCTCGACGCCTGGGGCCAATATTACGGCGATGCCGTGTTCGACCCGTTCACCGGCGCGAGCTACGTCGACCAGGCGGTGCGCGGCAGCGTCAATCCATTCTTCAACAACTACGACTTCGCCGCCAACGCAATCACCAACACGACCAACACCACCAGCTTCTCCGCTCTCTTGCAGGGGCTGCTGATCGAGCCGCACATGCTCGCTAGCCGCGAGCGAACCGTCAACTTGCTGCGCTCGCCTTTCTTTGAAGCAGAACTCGGCGGCGGATTCATCGCCAACAAGGATCACACCGGGCGGGTGGGAGAAGCGGCTGTCCGCGGATTTACGGCGTCTCCATTCCCGATCACCGTCTTCGGTACATTCGAGTGGGAAGAGCCGCGGGACACGATCGAATCTGCAGGACTGCCCATCGATCGCAAACGGCGGATCATCGGCGGCAGCGGCTATCTCACGGCCAGCCCAACTCCCGACGACCGTTTTGTCGCCTTCGCAAACTACGCGGATGTCGATGAATCCCGGGAAGTTCTGCCTACACCGCCGGACCTAGGTTTCGGAGACGACTCTTCCGCGCTTATTTCCGGTCTCGCCTGGAGTCACACATTCGGCTACCGCAATGTCGGGAACGCTGCTCTGTTTTTCAAAGAAGTTCGAACCGGTGATAGCCTGACTGCTGTGGATGCCACAGGCACCGAAACGAATCTCGATCTGGACACCAAAGAGCGAAGTTATATTGCTGCCTTGAGTCACACCTACGGGGAAGGAGACCTGACGTGGCGCTACGGCGCAGAGGGTGGGAAAGTGCGGTCTGACAGCCGGACGCATTTCAGCTTCACCGCGTCGCCGCCGTTTCCTTCAGCAACAATAACCGACTATGAATCGTCCGTGCAAACAGTGGCCAAAGCCTATGTCGACGGCCTGTACGAGATCACCCCCGATCTCAAGGTCGAAGGTGCGCTGTTCGCTCGCTATATCGAGGACGTCAACGACAACGACATCCGGATCGAACCGAAACTCGGCATCGCCTGGGCGCCGGGCGAAGGTCATTGGTTGCGCGCAGCCGTTCAGCGTGAAGGTTACAATTTCGGCGCAGCCACGCTGGCCCCCGTTGGCATTGTCGCGCTGCAACCCAATCAGTTCCTGATTGGCACTTCCGGCTATGCCGACACGCTGGCCCTCCGATGGGACGCCGAATGGAACGACTGGCTCTTCACGGCAGTCGACTACCAGCACCAGGAAATCCGCAACGGGTCCATTGCTTTCCCGTTCACCACTGTCGGCGGCCCGTTCGACTTTAATTTCGACAAGGGCAGAGTGGACCGCGTTGCGTTGACCGCCAATGTGGCGCTTGGCCACGGGCTCGGTCTCTCGGCGACCGCGGCCCGCATCGAAAGCGAGAATCTGTCGGCTGGCAGCAGCGGCGATCTGCCCTTGCTGCCTGAAAATTCCGGCCAGGTGGCGCTGACCTGGGTCAACACCGCCAACGTTAAGACGACCGTGGCTGCCAATTATGTCGGCGAGCGTACGACAGACCTTGGCGCGACCCTCGACGACTTCTGGACCCTCGACACATCTCTCTTATGGGAGCCTTTCGACAAGCGGATCGAGGTCGAACTCGCCGGCTTCAACCTGCTCGACGAGGAGTTCGAGCTCAGCGACGGCCTGCCCGGCTGGGGCCCCACGGTCAAGGGTACGGTGAAAGTGCGGTTCTGATGAACGCCCCGCGTCCAGCGCCCACCCGTCAGCGCGTGTCCTCGGCAATCGATCGCATTCGCCTTTCCCCGCGGCGAGCAAAGCTTGCCATCTTGACCGCCTTCGTCGCTGCCCTCGTCTCGCTCGCCTCGCTGACCGGGTCCTGGTCGCTCGCAGATCTCAGAGCCTATGACTACCTCTCGATCATCGGCCGCCCCGCGCTTCCGGAGGACAGCCCCATCATTGTCGCGATCGACGAGCCGTCGATGGCCGAGGTCGGCAGCCAATGGCCATGGCCTCGCGCGCTGCATGCCAGGCTGATCGAGGCGCTGAGAAAGGCCGGCGCGCGGGCGATCGCGCTTGACGTCATCTTTGCCGAGCCGGCCGCCGATCCGCGAAACGACGCGGCGCTCGCCGCAGTCCTCAGGCCGGACGTGGTGCTCGCCGGCGACCAGACGCTGATCCAGACGCCGCAGGCCGAACAATTCGTCCGCACCGAACCCCTCGCCCTCTTCACGGAGAGAGGCGCCAAGGTCGGCATCGCCTCGGTCAATCTCAGCGGCGACGGTACGCTCCGGCAAATCCCGTCCTATCCGGACGGGTTCGCCGTGACGCTCGCGACAGTCGCCGGAGCGGACCCGGAGCAGCCGCAGGCGCAGAGGCTCATCCAGACCTTCGGCCCGGCGCGCACCTATCCGACCGTTTCCTATTACCAGGCGCTCGATCCCATAAATTTCCTGCCGGAAGGTACGTTCCGCGACCGCGTCGTCATCGTCGGCCTGAGCCTGCAGAACGCCCCGTCGATCGCCGACGGCGGCGCCGATGCCTTCGCCACCTCCGACACCGTCTTTTCGCGCGGCCTCGTCGCCGGCGCGGAGATCCAGGCGACCATTTATGACAATCTCGTTCACCGGCTCGCCATCAAGTTAGCGGGTGCGCCTGCTTCCACGCCGGCAATCCTGCTGGCCGCGCTAGCCGCAGCGCTTGTCGTGCTAAAATCGACGAGTTGGAGGACCTTCGGCTACGGCGCCTTCGCACTCGCGCTGATCCTTCTCGCAAGCTACGGCCTGATGCGTTTCGGCCATGTCTTCGTCTCGCCGCTCGGACCTGGCCTTGCCTTCCTCGGCGTCGCGGTCGGCCAGGCGGGCATCGACTATGCCGAGGAACGCCGCCGCCGCCGCGAGATCACCCGCGCCTTCTCGCAATATCTCTCGCCGGCGCTCGTCGAACGGCTGGCGCAGGACCCATCGCAACTGAAACTCGGCGGCGAGCGGCGCACGCTGACGATCCTTTTTTGCGACGTCCGCGGCTTCACGACGATCGCGGAAGACATGAAGGACGACCCGGAGGGGCTGACGACGCTCGTCAATCGGCTGCTGACGCCGCTCTCCGAGGCGGTGCTGAATCAGGGCGGCACGATCGACAAATATATCGGCGACTGCCTGATGGCCTTCTGGAACGCGCCGCTCGACGATCCCGACCACGCCCTTCACGCCGTCGCCGCGGCCCGCGACATGCTCGCTGCGCTCGCCCGCATCAATGCCGAGCTCGATGCCGAGGCGGTCGCGGCCGGGCGGCAGCCGAAGACGCTGCGCATCGGCATCGGCATCAATACCGGCGAATGCGTCGTCGGCAACATGGGCTCCGCCCGCCGCTTCGACTATTCGGCGCTGGGCGATGCGGTCAACCTCGCCTCGCGCCTCGAAGGTGCCTCGAAGGACTACGGCATCCCGCTTCTGCTTGGCGAACGGACGGCTGCACTCGCCGCCGCCAGCTTCCCGGTGGTCGAGATCGACCGCATCACCGTTAAGGGACGGAACACGGTCTCGCCGGTCTCCACGCTGGCCGAGGGTGCCTCCGAGGCAGCACTCGGCCGACATCTCGCCTATATCGAAGCGAAGTACCGCGACCCCGGCGGCATCGACGCGGCTGAGTTCGACGAGCTCAAATCGGCGCTGCCCTCGCTCGAGCGCTATTACGAACGCGAACGCGAGCGGCTCCGCTCCGCCTAGAGCATCCTGCTTTCAAGTGGAACCACCGAAAGCAGAAAAGATGCTCTAGATTCAAAGTGCTAGAGCGTCCTTTGCGCGTTCGAATGAACGCGCGGCGCTCTAGAGGCGGAATTCAATCCGATTGGAACGGCGTGATACCCCGCTCTGCCCTGCCGGGCCCCCCACAAGGGGGGAGATCGGCCAAAACGAATGTCCCGCCCATCGAATATCCATGCATGGAAATTTGCAGGTGCCTTGATTTCGGCAAACGTAGGATGGCGTGGGGCAGAACGCCGTTTCCAGCCAATCTCCCCCTTGTGGGGAGATGCCGGGGAGGGCAGAGGGGGTGTCTGCGACCGCAGCAACGATTCAACCGGATCGGCGTTTGCTCTAAGAATTTTGGCCGGCGGGCAACGCCTTGAACGGACGGCACGCCTGAAATATTACAGATAGTTCATGAACGCCGGTCGGCACCATAGTTACTGGGGGGGATATCGACCCAAAAAACATTTATTCCCTTAATAGTTTCTCCCCATTTTACGCTGCACCCGTCCGAAATTGGACAAAACTATGTCAAGAATGCTAGCAGAACTTTATTTATTGTTAATGTGACTTACGCCGTCTCCTGGCCTATTCCTTTACTCGAGGCTGAATACTGCCGGCGATCGAAAGGGTCGCGACACGACGGTATGAGACAGCCCCGGTCGGAAGCGCTCCGCTTCCTCAAGTTCAAGGAGACGCAAAGATGCGCTCGCTCATCAAGACATCCGCAATCGCTGCCCTCACTCTCTCGCTCGCCATAGGCGGCGCCTTCGCTGCCGGGCGGCAGGAAGGTCCAAACTCAACCGGTCCCGAGAACGGCGACTATTACCGGGGCATATTCGGCAACGACGACGTAGCCCCGCCCGCCTCGGACGCCCGGCCGATGACCTCCGCCATCGTCGTTCAGCAGCCGCGGCTTGCCGCGATCCTCCACGAACTTCGCGCCGCCAATCATCGCATGGATGCGGAGCGCGCCTCCGGCAAGCTGAGTTCCGTCGCCTTCCACAGGTTGCGTCGCGAGGAGGGAAACATCCGCGCCGACGCAACGCACGTAGCGGCGATGCATAACGGCAGGATTCCGGGCCCGTCCTATGCCCAATTGCAGAGGGACGTACGCCGGCTCGACTGGCAAATTGCCCGGTCGGCGTGACTGTCCGACACCGCTCAAGTCTCGCCACTGATTGCCGGGCCGCTTCGCAGGAAGCGGCCCGGACTTTTCGTCAGTCAAGCGGCACCGAGGCGCTTGATATTGCCGGCAAGTTCCGCAGCAAGCCTCAGTGCCGCCGCGGTCGCCCCGACGATCTGCGGCAGGAGCAGCCATTCGAGCGTCCAGGCGGAACCGGAACGCTCCTGCTCATGCACCATCGCCTGGTGGATGCCCGAGATTTGCGTGGCATTGAAGCGCGCCAGCGTCACCAGCACTTCGGCGGCGACCGGGTTCTGCTTGTGCGACATGGCAGAGGACGAGCCGCCGCCGGCCAGCACGATCTCGTCGCCCGTTTGCGCCATCAGGGCGATGTCCTGGCCGAACTTGCCGAGACTGCCGGTGATCAGCGAAAGAAGGTGGGCGAAATCGGCGATCGCAGCGCGCTGGCTGTGCCATTGCGGACAGTCGATCAGCGCCAGTTCCTCCGCCAGCGTCGCGCGGACCGCATCCGCCTTGTCCTTGAGTTTGTCGAGCGTGCCGGCGGCACCGCCGAATTGCACGGCGAACAGGTCGATATCCATCGCGTCGAGCCGGTCCTGGTGGTCGAGCAGGGGCTCGATCCAGCTCCGCATCCGGTCCGTTACGGTGATTGGAATGGCCGCCTGCATGCGGGTGCGGCCCATCAGCGGACGCTCGCCCCATTGCTGGACGCCCTCCTCCAGTATCGTGACAATCTCGCCGAGACGGCCGGAGAAGAGCTCGCCGATCGCCTTCAGGCGTAGCATCAGGCTGGTGTCGACGACATCCTGGCTGGTGGCGCCATAGTGCACATATTCCGCTGTCTCTTCGCCGACGGCGCGCCGCAATTGACGGACCAGCTCCGGCACGGCGACGCCGTCGGTAGCCATTCCGCGCCGCAAGGCCGCAACATCCGGGGAGAAGGCGCGGCATGCCTCGGTTATCCGGTCGGCGGCCGCATGCGGGATCACACCGTGCTGCGCTTCGGCCCGCGCCAGAGCCGCCTCGAAGGCGAGCATGGCGCGGATATCCGCGGCCGCGGAAAACTCAGCCGCTACCGCTTCGTCACCAAGCAGGCCGGACAGATATGGGTGATCAAAGGCCGAGTAGGTCATTCCACGTCTCCTGGATCTGGCTTCCCCTGAACCAGGGGAGCCGACAAGCGCGCGGCAACGCGGGATGAGTCGCCAATGATCAGATATCCAGGAAGACCGTCTCCTTCTCCCCCTGGAGATGAATGTCGAAAACATAATTAGGCGCCTGGCCGCCGGCGACAAGCGTTTCAGCGCGATGGCGATGCTCGATCCGCTGAAGCAGCGGATCCTCGGCGTTCGCCGCCGCCTCGTCCGGGAAATACATCCGCGTGTGCAGCCCGATATTGATGCCGCGCGCCACGATCCAGACGCTCATGTGCGGCGCCATCAGGCGGCCGTCCCTGAACGGGACGCGGCCGGGCTTGACGGTCTCGAAAAGGAAGGTGCCGTCCTCGGCGCTCGTCGGAGAGCGGCCCCAGCCGGTGAAATTCGGGTCGGCGGCGCCGCGCGTTTCCGAAGGCGAATTGTAGAGCCCCGCAGCATCCGCCTGCCAGATTTCGATCAGCGCGTCCTTGAGCGGCGCGCCGGCGCCGTCGATTACCCGCCCGGTCACGGCGATGCGTTGCCCAAGCGTCTTGTCATTGACCATTACCGATCCAAGGTCGCTTTCGAACACACCGGAAATGCCGCCGAAATTGGGCGTGAGGCCGATGTGGACGTAAGGCCCGGCCGTTTGCGAGGCGGTTTCCTTCAGGTAGCCCAGATTCTGAACCATCGTTCCCTCCCTCAATTGCCTTCCGGCCGGTTCTCGAAGAACGTCGAGCGGCGACCGCGCAGCACGATGTCGAATTTATAGGCCCGTGCATCCATCGGGATGGTATTCGCCCAATCGAGCGGCGCGATCAATTGCTCGATCGCCCGCCGGTCGGGGATTGTGCCGACTATCGGACATTTCCAGATCATCGGATCACCTTCAAAGTACATCTGAGTGATCAGCCGCTGGGCAAAGCCGTGGCCGAAGACCGAAAAATGGATATGGGCCGGACGCCAGTCGTTGACGCCGTTCGGCCAGGGATAGGCTCCCGGCCTGATTGTGCGGAAGCAATAATAGCCGTTCTCGTCGGTGATCGCCCGGCCGCAGCCGCCGAAATTCGGGTCGAGGGGCGCAAGATAGCTTTCCTTCTTGTGCCGGTAGCGCCCGCCGGCATTGGCCTGCCAGAATTCGAGCAGCGCGCCGGGAACCGCCCGGCCGCGCTCGTCCAGCACCCGCCCATGCACGATGATCCGTTCGCCGATGGCGCTTTCGCCGGGTTTGGCGAAGTTGTGGATCAGGTCGTTGTCGAGTTCCCCGAGCATCGAATGGCCGAAGACCGGACCCGTGATCTCGGAGATCGTATTGTCCAGCGAAAGCAGTGGCTTGCGCGGCGACCGCAGCACCGAGGTTTTGTAGCCGGGGGCGAAGGCCGGCGGGTGCCAATCCCGGTCGCGCTGGAAGAAAGCGCCGGTTTCCGGCCTGCGGTTTTCTGTCTCGGACATCGTCACTCCCCCTTCGGCCTTGCGGCATCCATCTCGGCGAACACCCGCTTGGCGATCTTGATGGCATGGTTGGCGGCCGGGACGCCCGCATAGATCGCCACATGCAGCAGCGCCTCGCGGATGTCCTCGCGGGTCGCCCCGGTATTGGCCGTGGCGCGGACATGCATCGCCACCTCCTCGTCCTGGCCGAGCGCGGCGAGCAGCGCGATGGTGACGATCGACCGCTCGCGCTTGGTCAGGGCCGGCCGCGACCAGACATGACCCCAGGCCGCCTCGGTGATCAGTTCCTGGAACGGCTGGTCGAATTCCGTCGCCGCCGACTGGGCGCGGTCGACGTGGTTGTCGCCGAGAACGGCGCGACGCGTCACCATGCCCTGGCGATAACGGTCGGAGGCGGAGCTGTCGGTCATCGGGCTTTACTCATCGGTTTGTCTCATGGCAGGGAGATGAAAAATTCACGGAGGGTCGCGGCCAGCGCCTCGGGCTGCTCGATGCATGGTATATGCCCGGCATCGCCGATCACCTCGAAACGCGCCCCGGGGATGAGCCCGGCCGTCGAGCGCACCAGATCGGGCGGCGTCGAACCGTCCTGGTCGCCGACGACGCAGAGCACGGGCACGGAAATCTTTCCGGCCGCTTCGGTGTAGTCGGCATTGCGGATTGCCGCGCAGGTGCCGACGTATCCCGGCACCGGCTGGCGGATCAGCATGTTGCGGTAACAAGCGAAGGCGACGTTCTCACGCCGGCAGAAGGCCGGCGTGAACCAGCGCTCGAGCACCGCGTCGGCGACCGCCTCGATGCCATGCGCCTCGATCGCCGCGATGCGGGCGTCCCACATCTCGGCCGTGCCGATCTTGTGCGCCGTATCGGCAAGCACGAGCGCGCGCACCAAATTCGGCCGGCGCTGGTAGAGCGATTGCGCGATCAGGCCGCCGACCGAGAGTCCGCAGATGATGGCGCGCTTGACTTGGAGGCGATCGAGCAGGCCGGCAAGGTCGCTCGCATGATCCTCGATCGCATAGGGCCCCTGGCCGATATCCGAGAGACCATGGCCGCGCTTGTCGTAGAGGACGATGGCAAACGCATCGAAGAGGCGCGGCACGAGGTCGTCCCAGATGCGAAAATCCGTGCCGAGCGAATTGACGAAGACAAGCACCGGCTTCTCGGCAACCGCGCCAATCAACCGATAGTGGATGGCAATGTCGTTAATCCGGGTGAATTGCACGATAAGTCTCCTCCCCACCAAATTGGCGATTTCATCTGGTTAGGTAAAATGATATTTTGCGCCGAACCATTAACTCCTGGGTTATGTTTCAATGATCGACGCGCGCATCAAGTTTCGTCATCTGCAGACTTTTGTCGAGGTCGCGCGCCAGAAGAGCGTCGTGAAGGCCGCCGATCTCTTGAACGTCACGCAGCCGGCGGTCACCAAGACGATCCGCGAGCTGGAGGAGGTGCTCGGCGTCTCGGTCTTCGAGCGCGACGGACGCGGCATCAAGATCACCCGTTACGGCGAGGTATTCCTGCGCCACGCCGGCGCGGCTCTGACAGCGCTTCGGCAGGGCCTCGATTCCGTTTCGCAGGAGCGCTCCGGCGACGGACCGCCGATCCGCGTCGGGGCGCTGCCGACGGTGTCGACGCGCATCATGCCGCGAGCGATCGCGCTCTTCCTCGAAGAGAAGACCAACGCCCGGCTCAAGATCGTCACCGGCGAGAATGCCGTGCTCCTGGAGCAGCTCCGCGTCGGCGATCTCGACCTCGTCGTCGGCCGGCTCGCCGCACCCGACCGGATGACCGGCTTCTCCTTCGAGCATCTTTATTCCGAGCAGGTGGTCTTCGCCGTGCGCGCCGGCCATCCGCTGCTGTCTGGCAAGCAGTCCCTCTTCGCGCATCTCGGCGACTATCCAGTGCTAATGCCGACCCGCGCCTCGATCATCCGGCCGTTCGTCGAGCGCTTCCTGATCGCCAATGGCATTGCCGGCCTGCCGAACCAGATCGAAACCGTCTCCGATTCCTTCGGCCGTGCCTTCGTGCGTTCGAGCGACGCGATCTGGATCATCTCGAACGGCGTCGTCGCCACCGACATCGACGACGGGCTGCTGACGGCGCTGCCGATCGACACCAGCGAGACGAAGGGACCGGTGGGCCTCACCATGCGCACCGACGCGATCCCGTCGCTGCCGCTGTCGATCCTGATGCAGACGATCCGCGAGGCCGCCGAGGCGGTGGCCCCGAGGATGTAACGCACTATGGGGCACCACAATCAACGGTGCTTCTCGCAATCTCCAGTCCCTCACTCAGAGAAATGTCTGGTGATTTGGTGCGTCGGACGTTTGGCCTCTCGTCTACTGCACTTAGTCGGGCCTCAATCGCGGGATCCTCGTCTTCCGTCATACGATAAACCGCGACTTTTGCACCGCGCCTGCCGCGGCGGTTCGATTGCGCTTGGAAAAGCGGAATGCCTTGCATTTGAACTTGTTGTTCTCGCCAGGATCCATCTTGTCAATCGCGCTTAGGAACAAGCCGTTATCGCGAGGTGGCGCCCTTGTTCCTCGAATCTTTTGGTCACTCATGATTTCTCTCGTGGCGAAGCGTTCCCGCGAAACACGGAGGGAGCCGCGGGTCGTCTTCCCGTTGTGGCGAGCATGGCGGCCAGAGGGGTTCGGCCCCAATGAGAGCAGGCCCTAATACCCCCTCGCCGCGCCGGCGCCGATGCGGCTGTCGGCGGCGCCGTTGTAGCGCGCGCCGCCGCCAGCGGCGATCTCGGCGAGACTCTCGCCGCCGACGAGTATGCCGGTCGCCTGGCCCCAGATGGTCCAATTCTTGTCGATCTCGACGTCATGGCCCATCGCCGAGAGCAGCTTCAGCGTGTCGGGCGAAAGCGCGTAGGGCTCCATGAACACCTTGTCAGGCAGCCATTGGTGGTGGAGACGCGGCGCGTCGACTGCCTCCTGGATGTTCATGCCGTGGTCGATGACGTTGAGGATCGCTTCCAGCGTGATGGTGATGATGCGTGCGCCGCCGGGGCTGCCGATCACCATGAAGGGCTTGCCGTCCTTGGAGATGATCGTCGGGCTCATCGAGGAGAGCGGCGTCTTGCCGGGCGCGATCGCATTCGCCTCGCCCTGCACAAGACCGTAGAGATTGGGCGCGCCGGGCTTGGCGGTGAAATCGTCCATCTCGTTGTTGAGCAGGATACCGGTTCCGGGCGCGACGACGCCTGCGCCGAACGAGCCGTTCAGCGTATAGGTGACGGCAACCGCATTGCCCTCGACGTCGATGATCGAATAGTGGGTCGTCTCCTTGCTCTCGCCGAAGCCCTCGGGCATCAACGCCTCTGAGGTACCGGCCTTGAACGGATCGATCTTGTCGCGGATTTCCTTCGCATAGGCCTTGTCGGTCAGCTTGGCGACCGGGTTTTCGACGAAGTCCGGATCACCGAGCGCGGTGTTGCGATCGACATAGGCATGGCGCATCGCCTCGATCATCGCATGCACCGTCTCGGCCGAGCCGTAGCCGAGATAGGAGAGCGGATAGCCTTCGAGGATGTTGAGGATTTCGCAGATGATCACGCCGCCCGAGGATGGCGGCGGCGAGGAGACGATGTCGTAGCCGCGGTAGTTGCACTTCACCGGCTCGAGCTCGCGCACCTGATATTGCTCGAAATCCTTCTTGGCGAGGATGCCGCCCTTTTCCGCGCTCGCCTTGACGATCGCGTCGGCGATCGCACCCTTGTAGAAGGCGTCCGGCCCTTTCTCGGCAATGCTTGTAAGCGAAGTAGCAAGATCAGCCTGGATGAGCTTGTCGCCCACCTCGAACGGTTTTCCCGCTTTCAGAAAGATCGCCGCGGCTGCCGGATCCTTGGCCAGCCTTTCGGTCCTGCCGTCGAAAGTATCGACATCGCCCTGCTCGAGCTGAAAACCTTCGCGCGCCAGCGTAATCGCCGGCTCGATCAGCTCCTTCAGCGGCCGCGTGCCGTAGCGGCTGCGGGCGAATTCGAAGCCGGCCACCGGACCCGGCACGCCGACGGCAAGATAGCCGTCGGTGCTCAGGCCTTTGACAAGCTCGCCCTTGTCATCCTGGTACATGGTCTTGGTGGCGGCGAGCGGCGCGCGCTCGCGGAAATCCAGAAACGTCGTCCTGCCGTCCTTGAAGCGGATGGTCATGAAGCCGCCGCCGCCGATATTGCCGGCGGTCGGATAGACGACGGCGAGCGCATAGCCGACGGCGACCGCCGCATCGACGGCATTGCCGCCCTTCTTCAGGACCTCGACGCCGATGTCGGAGGCAAGATGCTGGGCGGTCACTACCATGCCGTGCTCGGCCTTGACGGGCTCGGGCGAGGCGGCGCCAGCCATCTGCGGCAAGGCCGTACTGCATGCGATGAACAAGGCGAAGGACAGGCTCGTCAAGGCGGAATTGCGCATGCTCTCCTCCTGGGCGGAATTCGCTTCTCGAACCGTGGACTGTAGCATCAAGGATAAAGACGGATAGTCGGGGATTCTCGCCTCAATCGCCGGAATAGCGCTCCTCGCGCCATGGGTCGCCGCGCATGTGATAGCCGTTCTTCTCCCAGAAGCCGGCTGTGTCGCGGCTGCGAAAATCGATGCGCGACAGCCATTTGGCGCTTTTCCAGAGATAGAGATGGGGAACGACGAGACGCATCGGCCCGCCATGCGGGCGCGTGATCGGCGCGCCTTGCCAGGTCGTCGCAAGAATAGCATCTTCGGCGGCGAAATCGGCGAGCGGCAGGTTGGTTGAATAGCCGTCGAAGCTCGTCAGCATTACATACTCCGCCTCCGGCTTGGGCATCACCCGGTCTAACAGGTCGCGCGTCGCGACACCCTGCCAGCGATTGTCGTAGCGCGACCACGTCGTCACGCAATGGATGTCGGAGAGACTCTCGCTTTGAGGCATCGACTGGAAGTCCGCCCAGTCGAGCGAAACCGGATTTTCCACCGCACCCGTCACGTCGAGTCGCCAGTTTTCCAGCGCGATATGCGGCTGCTGCCCAAGGTCCAGGACGGGCCATTCCTTGACGAGATGCTGACCGGGCGGGAGGCGATCGGCCCCGGGTCGAGCAATCCGGCCAGTCAGGAACTTGCCGTCCGCCGCCCAGCGCCGCTTGGTGGATGTCAACTTCGTCTCCGGTACCGGTTCGTCGTCCACCATGATTCACCCGTCTCGTTTTGGTCTTGGAAACTGATTTGAGGCCCGGACAGCCGGCGCGTCAAGCGAGCGGATCCGACCAAAACAGGGCGTACGTCTTTCGGACTAGCCCAGAAGTATGAGGCTCAGTTGACTATCAGAACGCGCCATGACAGTCTTTGTTGCAGTGCAGCAATGCTGCGCGCTTTCACACGGTCACCCTGCTCGGTGGAGGATCACGCTCTTGCGGCTGGATGAACACGGATTCGGGCTGCCTCTTCCGGTCTGCCCAGCCGCTTGGGCCAGCCTCATGCGCTCTAAATCGCAGGTTGCGCCGGCCCATGGACGGCCGACCCAACAATTGCCGTCATTCTGGAGTTGATGCGTTCACCCTCACCCGATCGGGTGACGCGCCAATCGGTCACGACGAAACGTCTCTATGAAGGAGAACAGCGTATGAAGGTTCTGTTTGCCGGCGGAAACGGTTACTATCCCGAATTCAGCGGCGGCGTTCAGTCGAGCACCCACCACCTGGTTCAGCAATTGCGCGAGCGCGGCCATGAGGCCGGCGTGCTCGCCGCCTTGTTCGGCGACGGCATGTTTGGCTTCAAGCAGCGCGTCAAGCTTAAGTTGTCCGGCGAACGCGGCGTCATGGACAGCTTTCCCGGCTATCCGGTCGTGCGTGCCTGGCACCCCTGGGAAGCGGCGGCCTTTGCGGTGAAGAAGCTGCAGCCCGACGTCGCCGTTGTGCAGTGCCACAAATCCGTGCCCATCGGCAAGGCGCTGCAGGCGCACAACGTGCCGCTGGTGATCTATCTTAGAAACGTCGAGTTCCACGAGCTCGCCGGCGATCTGCGCGAACTGACCTCCGCCTATTACATCGCCAATTCGGAATTCACCGCCCGGGCCTATAAGCAGAAATTCGGCATCGATTCGGTGGTTATTCCGCCGACGATCAATCCCGAAACCTACACGACCCGCACGACCGGCGAATATGTGACCTTCATCAATCCCTATAAGGAGAAGGGCTTCGAGCTGACGGTCCGAATCGCCGAGCACTGCCCGGACATTCCCTTCCTGTTCGTCGAAAGCTGGAAGCTTTCCGATGATCATCGGGCGGAAATCGAGAAGATCATCGCGCCCCTGAAGAATGTCCGGCTAGAAAGCCGCACCAGCGACATGAAGACCGTCTATGGCCGGACGAAAATCCTGCTTGCGCCGAGCAAGTGGGAAGAGGCCTGGGGACGGGTTGCGTCCGAGGCCCATTGCAGCGGCATTCCGGTGGTCGGATCGCGGCGCGGCGGCTTGCCGGAGGCGATCGGCGAAGGCGGCATCGTGCTCGACTATGACGCGCCGCTCGAGGATTGGACCGGCGCCATCCGCAGGCTCTGGAGCGACGACAAAGAATATCAGCGCCTGTCGCAGGCAGCATCCGCCTTCGCCAAGCGGCCGCTGATGCAGCCAGACAGGCAATTCGCGGCCTTCCTGGAACTGCTCGAACGCGCCGCCGCGAGCCGCCCTGCCCAGCTCAAGGCCTCCTGAGACCGCCCGGCATGCGCGTCGGATTCGTCGTCGGTCAGTTTCCGATGCTTTCGGAAACGTTTGTCATCGGCCAAATGGCCGGCCTGTTGCGGCGCGGCTTTCAGGTCGAGGTCGTCTGCAACGGTATTTCGGATTACAATTTTGCGGATCGCCGGCAGGAGCCGCTTGCGACGCTCTTGGCTCGCACGCGCGACTGGTGGGGTGCGGCGTCGCGCCTCCGTCCGGCCATCGGGCGACTGCCGCCGAAGCTCCGCGACAAGGCCTCCACCGCGCTCGACATGTCCTCGGTCGCCCGATTGAACGCATGCGACGTGATCGTCGCCCATTTCGGCCACAACGGCGCCCGCGCCGCGCGGCTTAAGAAATGGAAGCGGCTAACGCCGCCGATCGTGACGATTTTCCACGGTTATGACGTCGGCGTTCCTCTCAAGGAGCGGGGCCTCGGCCGCTATGACGACCTGTTTCAGCACGGCGCGCTCAACCTGACGGTAAACGACTATTTTCGCCGCGTGCTGATCGAGGCGGGGGCGCCGGAGGCCAAGGTCGCCGTCCACCATATGGGCATCGACCTCAAGAAGATCCCCTATGAATGGAAATCCTGGTGCGGCGCGACGGTGCAATTGATTTCGGTCTGCCGGCTGGCCGAGAAGAAGGGCATCGAATTCGCGCTCCGGGCGCTCGGCAGGCTGCGCAGCACCGCCCCCGCACTCAACTGGCGCTATACGATCATCGGCGATGGTCCGCTGCGGCCGGAACTCGAGGCGCTCGCCGCCGAACTCGGAATTGCCAGCCAGATTTCCTTCCTCGGCAGTCTCCCCCATCAGGACGTCAAGCAATGGCTGCGGCGATCGCATGCCTTCGTGCTGCCGAGCGTCACCGCCGAAAACGGCGATGTCGAGGGGATACCGGTGGCACTGATGGAGGCGATGGCGGCCGGGCTGACGGTGGTCAGCTCCACCCATTCGGGTATCCCCGAACTGATCGAGGACGGGAAGACCGGCTTTCTCGCCGCCGAAAGGGATGTCGAGACGCTGGCGGACCGGCTGCGCTTCATCGCCGAGCACCCGGACGAATGCGAGATCATTGCCCGGGACGCCCGCAGGAAGGTCGAAGCCGAGTTCGACATGCAGGCGCTCGACGATGATTTTGCGCGGATTCTCAGCCGGTTCCCCCAAACGAGGCTTGTCGCTTGAACAAGGAAAACCTTCAGGTCGGCCGCGTCGCCCTTCGCGGCGGGTTGGTGACGGGCGGCGCTCAAATTCTGCGCATGGTCATCCAGTTCGTCTCAGTCGTGGTGCTCGCCCGGCTGCTGGCGCCGGAGGATTTCGGTCTCGTCGCTTCCGTGAGCCCGATTGTCGCCTTCGTCGGGCTGTTCCAGAATCTCGGCCTGCAGCAGGCCGTCATCCAGCGCAAGGAGATCGGCGAGAAAGAGCTCAACCAGGTCTTCTGGATCAGCACCCTAGTCGGCCTTCTCTGCACCCTTGTGGTCGTTGCCCTTTCCCCCGCCATTGCCGCCTTTTATGGCGACCAGCGGATGACGGCGATCGCGATTGCCGCGGCGCTGCCGCTGCTGCTCGGCAGCCTCGCGGCCCTGCCGCTCGCCTTGATGAACCGGCATTTGAAGTTCGGGCAACTGGCGCTCAACGATGTCTACGCGGCGGTCGTCGGCCTCCTCGTCACCGCCGCTGCGGCCTATTTCGGCATGGGCTACTGGTCGCTGGTGATCGGCCCGGCGGCCTCGGCCGCCGTGGCACTTCTCGCCGCGTGGGGGGCGACACGATGGATGCCCGCCCGGCCGGCCTTCCGGATCGACCGTGAGATCATCTCCTTCGGCGCCAATCTCACCGGCTTCAACCTCGTCAATTTCTTCTCGCGCAATCTCGACAACATCCTGATCGGCAAGTTCTCCGGACCGGTCGAGCTCGGCTATTACGACCGCGCCTACAAGCTTCTGCTCTTTCCGCTGCAAAACATCACCCAGCCCCTGTCGCGGGTGATGATCCCGCTGATGAGCCGTATCCAGGAGGACAAGCCGCAGTTCCGCGACATCTATATGCGGACCAACTGGCTGCTGGCGGCAGTGACCATGCCGGGCATTGCGGCGCTGACCTGCGCCGCCGAGCCGACCGTCAGCCTCCTCTTCGGTGCGCAATGGCTGCCGGTCGCGCCGATCTTCGCCTGGCTCGGGGTCGCCAGCCTGATGCAGCCGGTTTCGAGCACCACCGGCTGGATCTTCATCTGCCAGGGCGAGACGAAGACGATGTTCCGCTGGGGGATCTATTCGTCGCTGACGACGGTGCTTTCTTTCGTCGTCGGTCTGCAATGGGGTGCGATCGGGGTGGCAGCCGCCTATGCGATCAGCGGCTACCTTCTGCGGGTCCCGGTGCTTGCCTGGCTCTTGCAGCGGGTCGGGCCTGTCTCGGCGCGGGATTTCCTTTACGTCCAGGGCCTCTTCGTTCTTTCGGCGCTTATCGCCTGGTTCGGCTACCGGCTGCTGCCGACAGCCCTGACCGGTTCCTCGAACGTCGTCGCGCTGGCTCTGGCGATCTGCCTCAACTACGGGCTGGCGCTGCTCTTCGCGCTTGCCCTACGCGCGCCGCGCCAAGTCCTCTTCGAGATCCTGGCGAAGGGCCTGAACGCCGTTCGCCGATGAACCTGCCACCAGCGGGCGGATGAGGTCCGCCGCCGACATCGCCGAGGCGTTCTCCTCGAGTACTGCCTTGAGGCTGACCGCGCGATAGCGGTCGAGGTCGCCGGCGAAGCGGTCGAGCTTGCCGAGTGCCTCCTCCGGGGTCACCGTGTCGATATCGAGCAGGACATCCTCGACGCCAATCCGCTTGGCGACTTCCTTGGTCTTGAACTCGTAGGCGATCGGCAGCACCGGGGTGCCGACGCAAAGCGACATGATCATCATGTGCATGCGCGTCGCCACGACGAAATCGAACTCCCTGGCGGTCGCCATCAGCTGTTCCGGCGTGTGGAACGCCGCGTCGACCGTGACGTGCTCGGCAATCTCGGGCGCGAGGCCGGAGACGATCAGCTTCGCCGTCTTCGAATCGTCATGGGCATATTCCGGCACGCCCTGGCAGGTCGAAATGAAAGTGACTTGCTTGCCGTGGTCGCGCACGAGCCTCGTCGCGATCTCGCGGATCGACTGGATATAGCGGTTCATGCCGCCGCCACCGCCCTGCACGTAGTGCCAGTGCCGCACGGATATGCCGACGCGGCCGGTCGGTGCCGGTCGGCCGATCGTCAAGAGCGCCTTGATCCGCTCCACGTCGGCGAGCGCAAAGACGGAATCGGCCACCACATGGCACTTCGACGGATCGTCGACGAGATCGAGGATGTGATCGCGCGAACGGACGTCGCGCAACAGGATCAGCGGGCTGCGGTTGAAAACCGGCGGCAGGTTGCGGCGGTTATAGGGCTTGGAAAAGGGGCCGAGCGACTGGGTGAAGAAGATCGTCTTCTTGCCGAGCATCTCGGCAAGCTTGAACTGGTTGATGCGCCGTTCGAGCGAATAGTTTTCGACGAGATAGGTGCCGCCGGTGGTGATCACCATATCGGCATCCTTGTAGAGCGCGAGGCTCTTGCGGTCCGCATCGCTGAAGAAACGCCGGTCGAGATAGTTGCCGCTGCCGAGATGGCGCAGCGCCTGAAACACCGCCTGGTTATAGACCTGCTTCAAGGCATTCTTGACGGTGTTGTCGTCGTATTTGTACTTGAAGATCGATTCCGACGGCAGCTTCCTGAGCTCGATGTCTGGATATTGCTCCTTCGGATAAAGCCGCGCCGCGACTTCCGGCTGGCTGTCGAACACCAGGAATTCCAGGTCCTCGTCCGACACCGATTTCAGGATGTGCCTGATCGCCAGAAGAATGGCCGCGTCGCCGGTGTTCAAGCAGACGGTATTCTCGACTACAACTTTCATGGTCCGTCATCCCCGTGTGTAAAGCCGGCAGACATGGGAGAAATGTCGCCGACTTGCCGCTTGCAAGAGGTGTCGTCCGCATCCCACGGACAACCCGCAATAGCGTTCTGTCGCGAAGTTTTGGTGAATTCATGGCCGCGCGGGGGATTTTTGCCGCACTGCAGCATCGACGCAAATGATTGACGATGAGGCGGCATCGGAGCGCACATTTCGCCGGCAATACAGGGACTTTGGTCCGGCTCCGGGAGGCGCTTCCGCCGCCAAGGTCTGATCCGCTGCGACGTCGTTTGCCGTGTGGTTCGTTCCACACGTATAGCGGCAGTCCATTCGATGGGGATCTTCAGTCATGGCAGCGTTCGACGGCAGTTGGAAAGATCGTATGTCCGATTCCACTTGGAACGTGCTATCCAGTCCTCTCTCGATCGGGATCTATATTGCGGCCGCCATGCTGATTGCTGCCTTTGTCAGCGCAACGACCGGTGTTCCGCCCTACATCCTGGTAGCAGCGGCGGTTGTGCTGGTGTTATTCGTCGACCCGCCGAAAAGAATGGAAAGACTTAGAAAGCAACGCCGTCGATGATGGCCGCTCGCCTCTGGCCAAACGGTAGGCATACCGGTCCCACTAAATGGATGCGACGCGATGCGATCTATTGCACCAGCGGCCGGAGTGCCGACTGCGTCTCCTTGAGCAGAGGCAAATACCGTTCCGCGAGTTCAGCCACCGCCACATGGGCGGCAGGCGCGCCGATATTGAGCGCGGCGGCCACCTGCCCACGCGCGTTCATCAGCGGAACCGCGATCGAACACAGCCCGAGCTCCAATTCCTGATCGATGATCGCATAGCCCTGCTCGCGAACCCTGCGGAGCTCCGCCATCAATTCCTCCGGATCAGTCTTCGTGCGCGGCGTGTTGGCTTTGAGTTCCGTGCGCGCCAGGATTTCGCGTGCCTCGCTCTCAGGGAGGGCAGCAAGCAGCACCCTTCCCATCGAGGCGCAATAGGCGGGCAGACGTGAGCCGGGCATCAGGTTGATCGACATTACCCGGCGCTGCGAGGCGCGGGCGATGTAGACCACCTCGGTGCCGTCGAGGACGGAGGCCGAGGCGCTCTGCCCCGCCTTTTCCGCGAGCTGGTCGAGATGAGGCTGGACGATCGCCGGCAGCGGCGTCGCCGAGAGATAGGCGTGGCCGAGCCTTAGGACCCTCGGCGTGAGACTAAAGAATTTGCCGTCGTAATCCGCATAGCCGAGTTCCGATAGCGTCAGCAGCGAGCGCCGGACCGTGGCGCGGTCGAGGCCGGTGAGCTTCGATGCCTCGGCGATCGACAGTCGCGGCTGCGTCTCGCCGAAGGCCTCGATCACCTTCAAGCCGCGCGCAAAACCGCTGACGAAATCCGTTTCCCGCATAATTCTTCCCTCATTCAGATCAGCTGTAGCTTGTGCGATATGCGAACAAATGTCAAATATCGCACAAAATATTTGACGGTTGGCGGAAAGAGGCGCTTATTCCCCGGCAGTCGCCGCTGCCGGGCAACGGAGCTTGCCACTCGCAAGGTATTGCCGGCCGGCTAAGAGAGGAGGAGTTGCATGGCTCGCATAATGTCGCTCGCCGAGGCGGTGGCGGAGAATGTCCGCGACGGTGATACCGTCGCCATGGAGGGATTCACACACTTGATCCCCTATGCCGCCGGGCACGAGGTGATCCGCCAGGGTAGTAAGGATCTGTTCCTCGTCCGCATGACGCCGGACATTCTTTATGACCAGCTCATCGGTGTCGGTGCCGCGCGGGGCATGAAGTTCTCCTGGGGCGGCAATCCGGGCGTCGGCTCGCTGCACCGATTCCGCGATGCGGTCGAGAACCAATGGCCGCGGCCACTCGAGATCGAGGAGCACTCGCATGCGGCGATGGCGAACGCCTATGAGGCGGGCGCCGCAAACCTGCCCTTCGCCATGCTGCGCGGCTATATCGGCGCCGACCTGCCGAAGGTGAACCCGAACATCAAAAGCGTGACCTGCCCCTTCACCGGCGAAGTTCTGGCTGCAGTGCCGGCGATCCGGCCGGACGTGACGATCATCCACGCGCAGCGCGCGGACCGCAAAGGCAACGTCCTGCTCGAAGGCATCGTCGGCGTCCAGAAGGAGGCGGTGCTTGCCGCCAGGCGCTCGATCGTCACCGTCGAGGAGATCGTCGACGAACTCTCGCCGCCCTCTCCCAATTCCGTCGTACTGCCGACCTGGGCGGTGACGGCCGTCACCCATGTGCCGGGCGGCGCCTTCCCCTCCTACGCGCATGGCTACTATCCGCGGTCGAATGCCTTTTACATACGCTGGGACGAGATCGCACGAGACCGGGAGACGTTCACGGCCTGGATTAAGGAAAACGTGCTCGACGCTCGGCCCGAAGACTACGCCCGCCATGCCGCGAAGACTGCGGCCAAGGTCGCTTGAGGAGGCAAGGATGACGGATTTCAGCCCCACTGAAATGATGACCATCGCCGCGGCGCGCGAACTTTCCAACGACGACGTCTGCTTCGTCGGCATCGGGGCGCCTTCGGCCGCCTGCAACGTCGCCCGGCTGACGCATGCGCCGGGCATCACGCTGATCTACGAGAGCGGCACCGTCGGCACAAAGCCGGACGTGCTGCCGCTGTCGATCGGCGACGGCGAGCTCTGCGATACCGCGCTCTTCACCGTCTCGGTTCCGGAAATGTTCCGCTATTGGCTACAGGGTGGCCGCATCACGACCGGCTTCCTCGGCGGTGCGCAGATCGACCGCTTCGCCAATCTCAACACCACCGTCGTCGGCCCCTACGACCACCCAAAGGTCCGCCTGCCGGGCGGCGGCGGCGCGCCGGAGATCGCCTCCAATTGCGGCCGCATCTTCATCACCATGGCGCTTTCGAAGCGCGGCTTCGTCGAGAAGCTCCCCTTCGTCACCTCGATGGGCCATGGCGAGGGCGGCAACACCCGCGAAAAACTCGGCCTGAAGACCAAGGGGCCAACGCGCGTCATCACTGATCTGTGCATCCTCGAGCCGGATTCGGAGACGAAGGAACTGACCGTCGTCTCGATCCATCCGGGCGTCAGCCGCGAGCGGATCGTCGAGAATTGCGCCTGGCCGATTAAATTCGCCGAGACCGTTATCGAAACCCCTGCGCCGACCGAGACGGAGCTCTCGGTGCTGCGCGACATCAACGCCCGCACCAAGAAGGCCCATGAGGGCACCGGGCCGGGCAAGGAGGCCGCCTGATGCGCGACACTTATATCTGCGATTACATTCGCACCCCGATCGGCCGCTTCGGCGGTTCGCTCTCCTCTGTGCGCCCCGACGACCTCGGCGCCATCCCGCTGAAGGCGCTTGCCGAGCGCAATGCTTCGGTCGACTGGGAGGCGGTCGATGACGTGATCTTCGGCTGCGCCAACCAGGCGGGCGAAGACAACCGCAATGTCGCGCGCATGTCGTCGCTTCTCGCCGGACTGCCGGTCGCCGTCCCCGGCACGACGATCAACCGGCTCTGCGGCTCCGGCATGGATGCGGTGATCGCAGCCGCCCGCGCCATCAAGGCCGGCGAGGCCGAACTGATGATCGCCGGCGGCGTCGAATCCATGTCGCGGGCGCCGTTCGTCCTGCCAAAGGCCGACAGCGCATTTTCGCGTCACGCCGAAATCCACGACACGACCATCGGCTGGCGCTTCGTCAACCCGCTGATGAAGGCGCAATACGGCGTCGATTCGATGCCGGAGACCGGCGAGAACGTTGCCGAAGATTTTAAAATCTCGCGCGAGGACCAGGACGCCTTTGCCGTGCGCAGCCAGGCAAAGGCTGCGGCCGCCCAGGCGAACGGCCGGCTCACCCGGGAGATCGTCGCCGTCACCATACCTCAGAAGAAGGGCGAGCCGCTCGTCGTCGACAGGGACGAGCATCCGCGCGCCACGACGATCGAAACGCTTGCCAAGCTGAAGGCGCCGTTCCGCGCCGGCGGCTCCGTCACCGCCGGCAATGCCTCCGGCGTCAATGACGGCGCGGCGGCACTGATCATCGCCTCAGAGGCGGCGGCAAGAAAACACGGCCTGAAGCCCATCGCCCGCATTCTCGGCAGCGCCACGGCCGGCGTGCCGCCACGCATCATGGGCATCGGTCCTTTGCCCGCCTCGCAGAAGCTGATGGCGCGGCTCGGCATGACGCAGGACCAGTTCGACGTCATCGAACTCAACGAGGCCTTCGCCAGCCAGGGGCTTGCCGTGCTGCGTGAACTCGGAATCGCCGACGACGACCCGCGCGTCAACCGCAACGGCGGCGCGATCGCGCTCGGCCACCCCCTCGGCATGTCGGGCGCCCGCATCACCGGCACCGCGGCGCTGGAGCTCGCCGAAACGGGCGGACGCTATTCGCTCTCCACCATGTGCATCGGCGTCGGCCAGGGCATCGCGGTAGCGCTGGAACGGGTTTAGCACTTTAGCGCCCTCCGCTTTCACCCTCCCCAACCCCTCCCCACAAAGGGGGGGCTTTTCTGGCCGCAATGTCGCGCCACTTTTCCCAGTCAGTGCAAGGCTCGATAGACTGAACTGACAGCTTCTGGGGCAAAGGTCGAGATAGGCGGAGCGGGCGCGCCGCGGTAAGCCCCTCCCACCTGTGGGGAGGGGACTTGCCCACGGCCTCCCTCTGCCCCAACCCAAGGTCATCGCAGCTAGCGGGTAATGCGAAACCCCGCCGGCGCTTCAGTGGAAGATGCATCCTCGCTCGCAACGCTGGCGACGGCGGCACCCGGGGGTCCCTTCCAGAACCGACCGAGCATCGTGTCGACCGCCGGACCAGTACCAGCGATCAGGGCGGTCACCGAACCGTCGCTTTCGTTGCGCACCCAGCCGGCAAGTCCGAGGCGTTCGGCCTCGTCGCGCGTCCAGACACGGAAGCACACCCCTTGCACCCTGCCGGTGATCCGCACCAAAGCCGCCTTGCGTTCGTCCGCCATGGCCGCCTCCTCGTTCGTTCTGTCCGAATCTGGCGCAGCTTGCCCCGAAGGCAAGCTGCTGAAACGGATCGCCTGCCGCTTGCCCTATCGGCGTCGCAGTTACAGATCATTTTTTACCGGTCAGACAAAATAATTTGCATTTAGGGCTTGCAATTGCTGCGATGCAACATTATTGTATGACTTATCGATAGAGCATTCCTCCTCCCAGCTCTATTGAGGGATCGGCGACCCTCCTCCTCCCAGTTGCCGATCAGGATCGAAAGCCCGGCGCACCTCCTCCCGCGCCGGGCTTTCTCTTTTTGATCGCCCTTTCCACACAGCATGTTCGAAGACGGCCCGCGCGGCGATGCTCGAATTGGGGCATCGCCGCGCTATATTCGGTGATGCCGCCATCGGATTTGGGAACGTTTCGCGCGATGCGGCATCCAATGCGCAACAACATGACCATGGGGAGCCGATCATGCCCAGCGTTGATATCCGCCATCGCCTGAAAAGCCCGCCCAGTGCGGAGGATATCGAAAGCTTTCGCGCCGTCATGCAGGCGCATAACCGCAAGCTCTATCGGATCGCGCGGAGCATCGTTCGCAACAACAATGACGCGGAAGACGTGCTGCAGGAGGCCTATGTACGCGCCTTCACGCATTTTGCCGAATTCCGCGGCGACGCCGCAATCACGACCTGGCTTGCCCGCATCGTCATCAACGAGGCGCTCGGCCGCCTGCGCAAGAGCCGGCGCCAGATGGCGCTCGTCGAGAGCATGCGGCAATCGCATCAGGCGGAGATCATCGCCTTCCCGCTGAACACAAACACGAGCGACCCGGAAAAGACCATGGCCCAGCGAGAGATTCTCGACCTTGTTGAACGGCTGACGGATCACCTTCCGGACGCCTACCGGACCGTTTTCGTGCTGCGCGTCATCGAAGGCCTCAACAACGAGGAAACTGCCGCCCTGCTCGGGCTCCGCCCCGAGACCGTCCGCACGCGGCTGCATCGGGCGCGCCAGCTGCTGAAGCAGCAACTAGAAAAGCAGATTGGCCCAGTCCTGCTCGATGCCTTCCCCTTCGCCGGGAAACGCTGCGAGCGCCTGACCGAGGCCGTCCTCGCCCGCATCTCCGGCCAAACGATAGAAGCCGACGAATAAGCGGGAACGTTTCGCCCGCCGAAGCATCCAAAGCGCGTCAACGAAAACGCCTTTTGATCTTCGAGGAAAGGAACATCCCATGACCATCCGACTGACGACCGCGGCAGCGGCAATCGCGCTCATCTTCGCCGCCAACGGCGCGCTCGGCGCCGACAAGCCGACCGATCCGCAGATCGCCCATATCGCCTATACGGCCGGCGTGCTCGACATCGAAGCGGCGAAACAGGCGATCGCCACCTCCAAGAACAAGGCCGTCGTCGAATTCGCCGAGACGATGGTGCGCGACCACGAGGCGGTGAACAGCCAAGCCCTCGACCTCGTCAAGAAATTGAACGTCACGCCGGAAGACAACGACACCAGCAAGGCACTGTCGCAGGCGGCCGAAGCGAAGCGCCAGGAACTGGCAAAGCTGACGGGCGCCGAGTTCGACAAGGCCTATGTCGAGCACGAGGTCGCCTACCACAAGCAGGTCAATGGCGCGCTCGAAACAATGCTGATTCCGGCGGCCCAGAACGGCGAGCTCAAGAGCCTGCTCGAAACCGGGCTGAAGCTCTTCCAGGGTCATCAGCAGCACGCCGAACATGTCGCGACGGAGCTGAAATGAGTGCGGTGCGAGTGCGAGCGGCCCTTTTAACTCTGTTGCTGGGAGCGACCGCCGCTCCTTCGCAGGCAGAAACCATAAAGGTGATGATCGACCGTCTCGTCTACGTGCCGACGGAAATCGAGGCGAAGCCTGGCGACGAGATCGAGTGGATCAACAAGGATGCGCTCGTCCACACCGCCACGGTGAAGGGCGGCGCCGACGTGCTCATTCCGGCAAAGCGATCGGGCCGGCTCCTGCTAAAGGAGTCAGGCAGTTTCGACTATATCTGCCGCTACCACCCGAACATGAAGGGCCGCATCACCGTGCGGCCCTGATCCGCGGCGGCTCCTCAGTGGGCCCCGAGGAACTGCTTTAACTCCGGCGTCCGCGGATTGGCAAAAACCTCCTCCGGCCGACCGATCTCGTGGACGCGGCCCTGATGCATGAAGACGACCCGCGAACAGACGTCGCGGGCGAACTTCATCTCGTGGGTGACCATCAGCAGCGTCATGCCTTCGGCGGCAAGCTCGCGCACCACCGCCAGCACCTCCGCCACCAATTCCGGATCGAGCGCCGAGGTGATCTCGTCGCAGAGCAATGCGATCGGCTGCATCGCAAGCGCGCGAGCGATCGCAACACGCTGCTGCTGGCCGCCGGAGAGCTCGTCCGGATAGGCGTCGAATTTCTGGCTGAGGCCGACCCGGTCCAACATCTTGCGAGCCATCGCCTCCGCCTCCGGCTTCGGCGTCTTTTTCACGACCATCTGCGACAGCATGACATTGCCGCCGACCGTCAGATGCGGAAAGAGGTTAAACTGCTGGAAAATCATCCCGACCTTCAGCCGCAGCGCCTTCAGATGCGCCTCGTCGTCGAGAAGCTGGGTGCCGCCGACCGAGATCGATCCGTCGCTGATCGTCTCGAGCCCGTTGATGCAGCGCAACAGCGTCGACTTGCCCGAGCCGCTCTTGCCAATGATGGCGATCACCTCGCCCGGCGCGACATCGAGATCAATGCCCCTCAGCACCTCGTTGTCACCGAAGCTCTTGCGGACGTCAGTGATTTCGATGAGCGACATTGAGCTTCCTTTCGAGGATCTGGCTGCTCTTGGACAGGGGCCAGCAGAGCGCGAAATAAATGAGCGCCACGAGACCGTAGACGGTGAAGGGCTGGAAGGTGGCATTGGTGACGACGGTGCCGGCCTTCGACAGTTCGACGAAGCCGATGATTGAGGTCAGGGCCGTTCCCTTGATCACCTGCACCGAGAATCCGACGGTCGGCGGCACGGCGATCCGCATCGCCTGCGGCAGGATGACGTAGCGCATCTGCTGCAGCCGGCCCATGCCGAGGCTGGCCGAGGCCTCCCATTGTCCCTTGGCGATCGCCTCGACGCAGCCGCGCCAGATCTCGCCGAGGAAAGCGGCGCTCCAGAGGATCAGCGCGACGCCCGCCGCCAGCCAGGCCGGCACGTCGATACCGAACAGGCCGAGCCCGAAGAAGGCGATGAAGAGCTGCATCAGGAGCGGCGTCCCCTGGAACAGCTCGATATAGTATTTCGCCACCGCCCGCGCCCACTTGCGCCGGCTGATCCGCAGGAAGAGCAGCAACAGCCCGACCATGCCGCCGCCGACGAAGGAGACGAGCGAGAGCAGGAGCGTCCAGCGGGTGGCAAGCAACAGGTTGCGCAGGATGTCCCAGATGGTGAACTCGATCATCTGGCCGCCCTCCTCGGGAAGATGAGCCGGCCGACCATGCCGAGGACCTGGCGGAGCAGGATGGCTAGCAGCAGGTAGACGGCGGTCGAGACGAAATAGGCCTCGAAAGCGCGGAAGGTGCGCGACTGGATGAAGTTGGCGGCGAAGGTCAGGTCCTCGGCGGCGATTTGCGAGACGACGGCGGAGCCGAGCATGACGATCACGACCTGCGACGACAGCGCCGGCCAGATGCGCTGAAGCGACGGGATGAGCACCACATGCCGGAAGGTCTCGAAGGGGGTCATGGCAAGGCTGGCGCCCGCCTCGAACTGGCCCTTCGGCGTCGCCTGGATGCCGGCCCGAATGATTTCTGAGCTATAGGCGCCGAGATTGACGACCATGGCGATATTTGCCGCCAGCAGTTCGCTGAGCTGCAGCCCCAGTGACGGCAGGCCGAAGAAGATGAAGAAGAGCTGGATCAGGAACGGCGTGTTGCGGATCAGCTCCACATAGGCGGCGACCACCGGCTTCAGCCACAGGGGTCCGAGCGCCCGCACCCAGGCGCAGACGATGCCGAGCGAAATGCCCGCGACGGCGCCGACGGCGATCAGTTGGATCGTGATTGCGATCCCCTTTACGATCTGCGGGTAGTATTCGAAGAGCCAGCCGAATTCGAAGTGATAGTTCAAGGCGCACCCCTGTTTGCAAACGGCGGTGACGCCACCCCGCTCGCGCGGAGTGGCTTGGGGGTAATCAGAGTTCGGCCGGCAGGTCGGCGCCGAGCCACTTCTGCGCAATGGCGTTCAGGCTGCCGTCGGTCTTGGCGGCGGCGATGATGCCGTTGACCTTTTCGAGCAGCGCCGGCTGTTCCTTGGAAAGGCCGATATAGCAAGGCGAGTTCTTGATCAGAAATTTGAGTTCCGGGCGCTTCGGCGGGTTCTTGGCAAGGATCGCCGCGGCGACGACGTTGCCGGTCGCGACAGCCTCGACCTGGCCCGAAAGGAAGGCCGAAATCGTGCCGTTATTGTCCTCGTAACGCTTGATGACGGTATCGGACGGCGCGACCTTGGTCAGTTCCAGATCCTCGACGGCGCCGCGGGTGACGCCGATGGTCTTGCCGGCAAGCTCTTCTGGCTTCGTGGCGGCAAAATCGGCCGGGGCGAAGACGCCGTTATAGAAAGGCGCGTACGCCGCCGTGAAGTCGATGACCTTTTCGCGGTCCGGGTTCTTGCCGAGGCTCGAAATGACGAGATCGACCTTGTTGGTCTGCAGATAGGGGATGCGGTTGGCGCTGGTCACCGGCACCAGCTCGACCTTCACGCCGAGTTTCTCGGCAATCAGATTGGCCATGTCGATATCGTAGCCGACCGGCGCCATGTCCGGGCCGACGCTGCCGAAGGGCGGAAAATCCTGCGGCACGGCGACGCGGATCGTGCCGCGGGCGGTGATGTCGCCGAGTGCATCGGCCTGCGCCATGGAGCCGAAGCCGATCGCGGCGACCATTGCCGCCATGGCGACGAAAACTCTTCTTGAAAGCATTGGGTCATTCTCCTCTGTTGATGTCATGATTTGGCTTTTCGGGGTGTGCATTTGACGACGCGGCCGCATTCTGCGGCGGCAGCGAAAGGGAGTGCCGAAGATCGGCGAGCGGATCGGGGCGACGAGTGAGGTCGAGCCCCGTTTCCACCTCGTCCAGATGCTCGACGGAGAGCTCCGCCGCCTTGGAAAAATTCCCCTCCTCCATCGCCGCGACGATGCGGCAATGGCCGAGATGCGACTGCATGGCGTGGAAATCGGATTGATAGAGCAAGGAGATCAGGATGGTGCGCGCCGTCAGGTCCCGTAGGATCTCGACAAGGATAGTATTGCCGGCAAGTTCGGCGATGCGGATGTGGAAGTCGCCCATCAGGCAGGTGAGACGCTGCCGGTCGCCGGCGGCAATTGCCAGCTTTTCCTCGGCCAGATGCGCACGAAGCTTGTCGCGGCCGCTTTGCGTCAGCGCCTCCATGCTGCGCAGCAGCCCCGCCTCGATGACCCGCCGCGCCGCATAGACCATCATCGCCTCCTCGGCCGAGGGTTCGACGACGAACCAGCCGCGCCGCGGGCTGACCTTGACGATGCCGCGCTGCTCGAGCCGCATCATCGCTTCGCGCACCCTGGTGCGGGAAACACTGAAAAGGCTCGCGACCTCGCTCTCACCGAGCCGCGTTCCGGGGCGAATGCGGGCCGAAAGAATACCGGAGACGATGGCTTCGCCTATCTCGTTTTGATCGTTCTGTTGTGGCGACAAATCTTGCATACAAGACAGGCTTGCAAGCCTTGTGCCAAGAGCGTCACGTGTTCTTTATCAATGGCTTGCGTAGCTGCCGCTGGTCTCAATGGCGATCAAAATCGCCACGTGCTCATTTTTTCATCAAAGCTTTGGTGTTCTCGATAGTGCCGCGAAAGCTAGCGGCGCGTTCGGTGCCTATGGGAGTTCCGACTGGGTCAGCTTCATGAAAGGAGCGGCTACCGCGAGTCGTCTCCCCCGCAGCCAAACCCTAGGGAGATTTCGGCTGGAGGATGGACCTGCCCCAAAAGGCAACTTGCGAACGCCGAAGCCACAAGTTTAGCAGTTGATGCGGAGCCCAATCTCCCCCTTATGAGGAAGATGTCCGGCAGGGCAGAGGGGGTGCCTCGATCGCTGGGGTTAGACAGTTTCTCTCGCGGGGGACGCTCCTTTGGCCAAAGTCTCTACCGGAGAGCGGGGGAATGGACAATCTCTCGCGCTAACGGTGTCAATCTCTTCGTACCGACGAGGAGATTTGCACATGACCGCTATTTTTGCGCGCACCGCCTTCCACGAAGCCTTGAAACACCTGAGCGACCGGCAGTTGCTGCGGGAGCTCGCCTATGTCGGCGGGCGCTGGGTGGCCGCGCGCAACGGCAAGTGCCTCGAAGTGAGCGATCCCGCGAGTGGTGCCGCTCTCGCCTTCGTCGCTTCCTTGGATGCGACGCAGGCCTCCGAAGCGGTCGATGCGGCGGAGAAGGCGTCCAAGTCGTGGCGCGACATGCTCCCGCAGCAACGCGCCACGATCCTGCGCAGGTGGCACGAACTGATGCTCGCGGCCCGCGAAGACCTGGCCCTGTTGATGACGCTCGAGCAGGGCAAGCCGCTTGCCGAGTCGCGCGGCGAGATCGACTACGCCGCTTCCTTCCTCGAGTGGTATGCCGAGGAGGGCAAGCGTCTCAATGCCGAAAGCGTGACGAGCCATCTCGCCGGCGCCGAGATGATCGTCCGCCGTGAGGCACTCGGTGTCGTCGGCATCGTCACGCCCTGGAACTTTCCTTCCGCCATGATCACCCGCAAGGCGGCTGCAGCGCTCGCGGCCGGCTGCACCGTCGTGGCGCATCCCTCTTCCGAGACCCCGCTTTCCGCTCTTGCCCTCGCCGAACTCGGCGAACGCGCCGGCCTGCCCGCCGGTGTCTTCAACGTCGTCACCGGCAATGCGGCGACGGTTGTCGGGCGCCTGTGCGAAGACGCACGCGTCCGTGCCGTGAGCTTCACCGGCTCGACCGAGATCGGCCGGCTGATCGCGGGCCAATGCGCGCCGACGATGAAGCGACTGGTGATGGAGCTCGGCGGTCATGCGCCGCTGATCGTCTTTGCCGATGCGAATGTGGAGAAGGCGGCGGATATCGCCATCGCCGCGAAGTTCGCGACCTCAGGACAGGACTGCCTTGCCGCCAACCGCCTCTATGTCGAGCGGCCGATCCTCAAAGCCTTCCAGGAGGCTTTCGCCGCCCGCATGGCGCGCCTGAAGGTTGGAGCCGGGCTCGAGCCGGGCGCCGAGATCGGCCCGCTGATGCATGAGCGCGCCGTCGCCAAGGTCGAGGAGCAGGTCGCCGACGCGCTAAGACGCGGCGCCGGGCTTGCCGCCGGCGGCAAGCGCCACCCGGCGGGGCCGCTGTTCTTCGAACCGACGCTGCTCACCAATGTGCCGGACGAGGCGCTGATCATGCGCGAGGAAACCTTCGGCCCGGTCGCCGCCGTCACCGCCTTCGATAGCGAGGACGAGGTGATCGCCCGGGCGAACGACACGGAATACGGCCTCGTCGCCTATGTCGCCACCGAAAACGGCGCCCGCCAGATGCGGCTCGCCCGCGCGCTCGAATACGGCATGGTGGCGATCAACCGAGTGAAGATCACCGGCGGGCCGATCCCCTTCGGCGGCTGGAAACAGTCCGGTCTTGGCCGCGAGGGCTCTCGCCACGGGATGGAGGCCTTCACCGAGCTCAAATATCTCTGCATCGACACCGCCGCCTGATCGGATTGACGAAAGGAACGACCATGCTCGAAAGAAGCAACGAACTCAGCGCCTGGGACCGCGACCACTTCTTCCATCCCTCGACCCACATGGGAACGCATGCGCGCGGCGAGAGCCCGACGCGCGTCATCGGCGGCGGCGAAGGAGTTTACATCACCGATATCGGCGGCAAGCGCAGCCTCGATGCCTTCGCCGGACTTTATTGCGTCAATGTCGGCTACGGCCGCCAGAAGATCGCCAAGGCGATCGCGAGCCAAGCAAAGAACCTGGCCTATTACCACGCCTATGTCGGCCACGGCACGGAAGCGTCGATAAGGCTTTCGAAGATGATCATCGATCGCGCGCCGGAAGGCATGAGCCGCGTCTATTTTGGCCTCTCGGGTTCGGATGCCAACGAAACCAACATCAAACTAATCTGGTACTACAACAACATTCTCGGCCGGACGGAGAAGAAGAAGATCATCTCGCGCTGGCGCGGCTATCACGGCTCGGGTGTGATGACCGGCTCTCTGACCGGTCTGCATCTCTTCCACAATGCCTTCGACCTGCCGCGTGCGCCGATCCTGCACACCGAGGCGCCCTACTACTTCCGCCGCCCCGACCGCTCCATGAGCGAGGAACAGTTCTCGGACTATTGCGCAGAGAAGCTGGAGGAGATGATCCTCGCCGAAGGGCCCGACACCGTTGCTGCCTTCATCGGCGAACCGATTCTCGGCACCGGCGGCATCGTGCCGCCGCCGAAGGGCTATTGGCAGAAGATTCAGGCGGTGCTTGAGAAATACGACATCCTGCTCGTTGCCGACGAGGTCGTGACCGGTTTCGGCCGTCTCGGCACCATGTTCGGCTCCGACCATTACGGCATCAAGCCGGACCTGATCACCATCGCCAAGGGCCTGACCTCCGCCTATGCGCCGCTTTCCGGCACGATCGTCTCCGACAAGGTCTGGCAGGTGCTGGTGAAGGGCTCGGACGAGCTCGGCGCCATCGGCCATGGCTGGACCTATTCGGCGCATCCGATTTGCGCGGCCGCCGGCATCGCCAATCTTGAACTGATCGACGAGCTCGGCATCGTCGAAAATGCCGGCTCGACGGGCGCCTATTTCCGCGCCGAGCTGCAGAAGGCGGTCGGCGACCATCGCCATGTCGGTGAGGTGCGCGGCGATGGGTTGATGGCGGCGATCGAATTTGTGGAGGACCGCGACGACCGCAAGTTCTTCGATCCGGCCCGCAAGATCGGCCCGCAAGTCGCGGCAGCGCTCCTCGAGCGTGGCGTCATCGGCCGCGCCATGCCACAGGGCGACATTCTCGGCTTTGCCCCGCCGCTCTGCCTGACGCGCGAGGAGGCCGACATCGTCGTCAAGGCGGCGGCCGACGCGATCCAGTCCGTGCTCGGCCGCTGAAGGAGAAGGCCCATGATGCATTCCGTTCCGAAGACCATGGCGGCAGTGCTGCTCACCGGCCACGGCGGGTTGGACAAGCTCGTTTATAGCCGGGACGTCCCAGTCCCGGCTCCAGCTCCTGGAGAGGTGCTGATCAAGGTCAGGGCCTGCGGCATGAACAACACCGACGTCTGGGTGCGCGAGGGCGCCTATGGCACCGAGGACGATCCCGGCGCCGTCTCCACCTGGAGGCGGCACGGCAACACGCTCACCTTCCCGCGCATCCAGGGCACCGACACGGTCGGGCATATCGTCGCCGTCGGCGAGGGCGTCGACAAGGTCCGCATTGGCCAACGCGTCATGGTCGATTTCTCGATCTACAACCGCGACGACGATAGTCTGGCCGACATCGACTATATGGGCCACGGCAGTGACGGCGGCTATGCCGAGTACATGGCGCTGCCGGCCGAGAACGCTCATGTGGTGGCAACCGACCTGACGGATGTCGAACTCGCCACCTTCTGCTGCGCCTATCTGACCGGCGAACGCATGCTGGAACGGGCGCGGCTTGCGGCCGGCGAACGCGTCCTGGTCACCGGCGCCTCCGGCGGCGTCGGCTCGGCGATCATCCAGCTCGCCCGCGCCCGCGGCGCCGTTCCGATCGCGGTTGCCGGTCCGGGCAAGGAAGCCGCCATGCTCGACATTGGCGCCGAGGCGGTCGTCACCCGCGGCAGGGGCGATCTCTTCGAAGCCGTCAACGAAGCCGTGCACGGCGCGCCGATCGACGTCGTCGCGGATCTCGTCGGCGGTCCCCTCTTCAACGATCTGTTGAAAATCCTGCGTCCGGAGGGCCGCTACACGACGGCGGGCGCGATCGCCGGTCCGGTCGTCCAGCTTGATCTGAGAACCATGTATCTGAAGCAACTGGAGCTGCACGGTTCGAGCCAGGGCAGCCGCGCCGATTTCCGGAGGCTGGTCGGCTACATAGAAGAGAAGAAGATCCGCCCTCTTGTCGGCGGCGTCTATCCGCTGTCGGAATTTCATCGGGCGCAGACGGACTTCATGGCGAAGAAATTCGTCGGCAAGCTGGTGGTCGTTCCGGATTGACGGACACCTGCCGGTCGACCCACGCCCAGATATTGCCTGTCAGGTCCCGCGCCACACTTCCGGTGCCGTTGAAATCCACCCTGCATTGCGTCAAAAATAGGCGGCGCCATCCTAAGTAAGTGCGAGGCAATGATGGGACCATTGTTCAGGAACGCCGGGCTCCCGGCCTACCATGAAGCAATGCTGTTCGTCCGCATGAAGCCTCAGCCGCGCCAGCCAAGCTTCGAAGCGACCTTCGAGGCGGCACGCGCATCATTCGGCAGCGGGCTTCAGGCCTTGTCCTTTTACGAGCGAGCGGGACTGGTGAAACGCGTTACGCCCGTATCACGGGAGTCTCCCCATTACGCCAGCCGGATGCTGGTGCGGCCAAGCCGTGACGGCAGCGCCAAGCCGGAACTGCTCGGGGTACCCGAAAACGAGGGGGACGGGTGGTCGGCACCTGCCCTGAACCTGAACGCCGCCATCGATTTGCGAACACCGGGCGGGGCCGCCAGCCTGGTCGAGTTGGTGAGTGACGTCGACTTGCGGCAACTTCAGTTGGCGCTCGCGGGAGATCCGACCGTTGCATCCGTGGCGCGGGTGCCGCTGCGCTATCTGGTGGCAAAATCGCCGCGAAAACCCGCTCGGCGCGCCTCCAAGGCAGCTCAACCCGGGGCTCGCGGGCACATTGCGACGGAACCGCCGCCTGCCCATACGATGTGGAATCTCCGCAAAGTCCGATGGGACGAGGCCCGCAATCTAAGCGGCTTCGACGACGCAAGCAGGATCAAGGTCGCAGTGCTCGATACCGGAATCGACGCGGATCACCCGGACCTTAAAGACCAGATTGGTGGATATGTATACGAGCACCCCGATCTTCCGGCGGCGAGCTCGGCCCAGGATCTGGTCGGCCACGGCACGCATGTGGCAGGGACGATCGCGGCAACCATCAACAACGATCTCGGGATCAACGGAATATCGCGAGCCCAGATCCACGCCTGGAAGATTTTCGACGATCGCCCCGACCTGCTGACCTATCCTGACGGCACGGCGGAGTTCGCCTATTTCGTCGACCCGGTGATGTATCTGCGGGCGCTGCTCGACTGCGCCGATGCCGGCATTGACGTCGTCAACCTCTCGATCGGCGGCGGCGGCGCGCCCGACCCGACGGAGAGTGCAGCCTTCGAGGCGCTGCTTGCCAATGGCACGACCGTCGTTGCTGCGATGGGGAACGAACGGCGCGACGGTAGTCCGATCTCCTATCCTGCGGCGATACCGGGCGTCATCGCCGTGGGCGCAACAAATCTTCAGGACCGGATCACCAGCTTTTCCAATCGCGGCAACCACATAACGATCACGGCCCCCGGCGACGCGATCTGGTCGACGCTGCCGACCTATCCCGGCCAAATGCGTTGGAGAGCGGAGCGAGGACCCGACGGGCGCTGGAGGCAGGGAAAGCCGGACATACGCGAGACGGACTATGATGCATGGCCCGGAACATCGATGGCGTCTCCGCATGTTGCTGCCGCCGCGGCGCTCTTTATCGCGAACGGCGGCGCGAGGGATCCCGCAGTGATCCGCGGCGCCCTGGCTTCGAGCGCCGACAAGGTGCCGGCCATGAGCGGCCAAGACTTCACGCCCGATTTCGGCTATGGTCGTCTGAACTTGGAGCAGCTCATTGGCAGCATAGGCACCAGGGATTTCGGGCAATGACTGACATCATGTTCACGATCCGCGCCGGCGTTAGCGTCGAAGAGCGCGAACGCCTGTTGATCAGGATTCAAGCCATTCCGGGTGTCGAGCTGGCGGCCCCCGTCAAACGAGACAGCCGCAGCGAGGCCTTGCGGCGGATTCATTTCGCTCGTTTGAGAAGACATTCCGAAGCGACCGACTGCTTGTCGGCCATCCGAGACATGCCGGAGGTGGAGGACGCGAGCATACCCGCCCGGCGAGGTGGCGCCAACGGAGCGTAAGGTCCCGCTCCCGTTACGCCATTGGTGGTAGGCGGCGGCCTTTATTCCGCCCGCTTCTTAATTCTCTGTTAAGGAATACATTCCTTCGCGGAGATCTTGCCCATGGCAGTCGGCGCATCCCAACGTTTGCACGACGGCGTCGTGGCTGTCGAAACCATGACGCGCTTTGCGCTTGCGGTGCTGGCGCTCGCCTCCGGCGTCTATACCTATCTCGGCGTGCGCAGCATTCTCGACGGCTCGGCGACCGCTGTCTTCTTCGCGGCGATGATCTATTCGGCTTCGGTGTCCGTCGGAATCTACGCCTTCTGGACCTATATGGCCCGCTTCTATCCGCATGTGATCACCCATACGGGCCGGGCCGCGATGCTTGGCGTCATGGCTTTGGGCGCGGCCATGATCATCGCCATGTCGAGCTGGCTCAATGCGGCGGCACTGGCCGGATCGGCCGCGCTCGAACAGCATCTGGCGCAAACGGTGGAGGACTATACGGCCGACCTCGACCAGGCGCACCAGAACGCCCTTGCCGCCCAGAGCCTGCTGCCCGACATCCAGCGTGCCTCCGAACGCTTCGCCCAGCTTGCCGCCTCGGAGCGGCAGACGGGCGCGCTCACCGGCACGACGGGCTCGGGAAGCGTCGTGCAGCTTCTGTCGCAAATGTCGGCGCAGATGAAGGAACTCGAAAACGGCATCAACGCCTCGCGCGAACAGGTGACGACGCTGTTCAACGAGGGGCAGAAGCGGCTCGAGACGATGCGCACGCTGGTCTCCGCGCCGGGCGCGATCGAACCGCGTGCCGACCAGTTCTCCTCGGAAGTGGTGGCACTCACAGGCGTCATAGCCTCGCTGGGCCAGACCTCGATCGCGCCGTCGATCCGCCGCGCGGCTGACGACCTGTCGCTCGGCTTCATCGCCCCGGTGGCCGATGGCGGCGACGCCGATCTCGTCAACCGTCAGGACCAGGTGATGGAGACGGTGCGGGCTTCGGTGGCGGCGCAGTCCAAGGTGCTCTCCGAGGCGGCCGACGAAATCCTCGCCCGGGCGCCGGTGGCCGAGCGGCGCTTCGTCCCGCTCTCCTCCGCCGAAGCCGTGTTGCGCTATGCGGCCGATTTCATTCCGGCCTGGGCCGGAGCGATTTCCATCGACCTCCTGCCGGGCGTGCTGGTGTTCATTCTCGCTGCCGTGCACGGGGCGATCCGCAAACAGGAGGAGAAGCTGCCCTTTGCCGAGCGCATCACGGCGGCCGAACTTCTGCAGGCGCTGGACGTGCAGCGAGCGGTAACCGCGAACGGCGCCAATCTCGGGGAGATGGTCACGCAAGCGGAGCTCGAAGGGAAAGCGGAGGAGCTGAACAACATCACCAATCTCGACCAGAGAACGCGTACAAAGGATCGGTCGCATGAGGATCGATGACACTTTCAAGGCGCTGATGCGCCTCGACGACGGCGTGCTGATGCGCGGCGCTTTCTACGCACTGCTCTCGGCTGCGGCAATCTTTCTGCTGATCGACGTGCGCGACCTTACGGCGATGAATGTCGAGCTGCCGGCCTTCGATCCGTTCCATGAGAACCGGCCCATCCTGCCGCCGGCGCTGACCGAAGGCGGGCCGACTCCGCACGTACAGCCCGCAAGCCCGGAGGACGTGCTGCGACGACCGATGACATTCGAACTCGCATCCGGCGGCGTCCTGCTCGCCGAGGGCACGATTGATCCCGGCGCAAGCGGACGTTTCGCCGAGGAGATTGCGGTGCGCGGCGAATATGTAAAGACGGTAGCGCTCAATTCTCCCGGCGGTTCGGTGGACGACGCCTTGGCGATTTCGAGCCTGATCCGCGAAAGGAAGCTTGGGACCAGGGTGGCGTCGAGAGCGCTCTGCGCCTCCTCCTGTCCCATCATCTTTGCTGGCGGCGTCAGCCGCATCGCCGACAAGGATGCCATCGTCGGCGTGCACCAGGTCTTCAATGGCGGCAGCGGCCGGCAAACGGCGGATGAAGCGATGTCTGCGGCACAATCCACCACGGCCCGGGTGACCCGCCATCTCGACACGATGGGGATCGGCGCCGGCCTTTGGATCACCGCGCTCGAAACCCCGCCGGACCGGCTCTACTATCTGACATCCGCGGAAATGGCCAAGTTCAAGCTGACATCGCAGCCGCTCGCCACCGCCAGGAAGAAAGACGGGGCAGGATAACCTGCCTTTTCCCGAGGGAATTCGGATTTGACAAAGTTTTGCCAAAGAGCGTCATCCTGGCCGTAGTATGGAGACTGACATGGCCACGATGAACGTATCTTTGCCCGACGCCATGAAGGACTGGGTGGAAGTACAAACGCGGACTGGCCGCTATGCGAACGCCAGTGACGATGTGCGCGATCTCATCCGTAGGGATCAAGAGCGGAATGACAAGATTGCCACCATGCAGCGCTTAGTCGATGACGGGCTGAAAAGCGGCGCAGGAAATTGCTCACACAGGACGAGCTTTTCTCGGCGGCGCTAGCGCGGGCTGAAATTCCGCGCGACCCTCAGTAATTTCGCTTGGTCGCCGACCAGTGTTTCCCGTGTCATTCGAGGAAAGCAAGGTCAGGAACCATCGTCTCCCATGGTCGTTGTCTCTTCGAAAGGAGACCGCCATGCCGAAGCAAGATCCTATACCCGCACCTGGCGAAACGCCGAGAGAGCCGCAAGGAATCCCCGGCCGGCCGGATCGCGGCCTTGAGAAGTCCCCCGATCCGCCGGTCAAGAAGCCGGAGGACACCAAAGACCCGACCGACCCGGCGCTTCTGCCGATCGGCGACCCGGCCGGAATGGCCTAGCCGATGCCGCCGATCCGGTTGCGGGAAATATAGATGCCTCCTTGAGAGGAGAGATCCGCATGCTGATCCGACGGTTGCCTGAAAAGCCGGTGCCGGGCGCAATCATCGTCAAGCTCTACCGCTACCGCGACGAGATCAGGGGTTATGTACGTCAGGCCGTCGACCCGTCGGAGGACGACGTCATCTTCCCAGGCGAGGAAATGGAGCCGGAAGCCGCCTTCCGGCTTGCAAGGACCCATAGCGAGGGTGAGGCGCCGATCTATGTGGAGCTTGTCGAGGACGTTCAATGGGATCCCAGCTGGGGCACATTGATAAGCTAACCTAACCCGTTGACGTGAGAGACGAGTATGCTCGTCTCCCCACTCCCGATCCTATCCGGCAAAGCCTTCGCCACCTGCTTCGTCATGCGTGGCCGAGCGGCAAGGCGACGAAGCGCGTCACGCCGCCCGACTGGATGCGGAGCAGCGCGGCGACTTTGCCTTCCTTGCGGAGCGACACGAGACCGCGGCGGAAGTCGCTTGCGTTCGAAACCGCCTTGCCGCCGACGTCGAGAATGACGTCGCCCGCCTCAAGCCCATGTTGCGCCGCCGCTCCCTTCGGATCGATGGCGACGACGACCATGCCTGTTTCCGAGGCACTGACCACCTTGCTTGCCGGCGCAAGCAGCAGCCCGAAGTCCTGCTCGCTGCTAGGGGCAGCACCGCCGCCGCTTGCCGCCTCCACCGGCGCCGGGCGGTCCTCCGGCATTGTGGCGAGTGTCAAGGTGACGTCCTTTGCCGCGCCATCGCGAAGGATGCTCACCGTGACGGAGGTGCCCGGAGCCATCGCGCCCACTTTCTGAGCCAGTTCACGCGGGTCATTGATCGTCGCCCCACCGACCGCCATGATGAGATCGCCGGACCGGATACCAGCCCTGCCGGCCGGACCGGCCGGATCCGCCTCGTCGACGAGCGCGCCCTTAGCCTCCTTCAGGCCGAGGCCTTCGGCGATATCGGGAGTGACCTGCTGCTCCTTGATGCCGAGCCAGCCGCGCGTCACATGGCCCTTGTCCTTCAACTCGGCGATGACGGCTTTTGCCGTGTCGGCCGGGATGTCGAAGCCGATGCCGACTGAGCCGCCGGAGGGCGAGAAGATCGCCGTGTTGACGCCGATCACATCGCCGTTGACGTCGAAGGCCGGCCCGCCGGAATTGCCCCGATTGATCGGCGCATCGATCTGGATGAAGTCGTCATAGGGACCGGCGCCGATGTCGCGGCCTTCGGCCGAAACGATCCCGGCGGTAACCGTGCCGCCGAGGCCATAGGGATTGCCGATCGCGATCACCCAGTTGCCGACACGCGGCCGCTGATCGGCAAAGCGCACATGCGGGAGATCGCGGCCGTCGACCTTGATCAAGGCAAGGTCGGTCTTCGGATCGGTGCCGACGACTTTCGCCTCGTAGCTCCGGCCGTCGCTGGTCATCACCTCGAGGGAATGGGCATGGTCGACGACGTGATTGTTGGTCACTGCATAGCCGTCAGCGGAGATGAAGAAGCCCGAGCCCTCACCCATGAGGGGACCCTGCCCGTCATCGGGATCGGCAGTGCCATCGTCATCCTGGGCTGCGGCCTGTTGCTGCGCCGCGTCGATCTCGACGCGCACCGAGATGACCGCCGGCTTCACCTGGGCGACGATGTCGGCAAAGTCGCCGGGCTCCGCCGCCGATGGCCGCTGCACGGCATTCGGAGCCGCCCGCACGGTCGAGCTCTGGTTGTGCGTTGCGTGCATGGCAACAGGTTCCGCGACGAGAGCGGCGAGGCTGAGCGCGGAAACGGAGGACAGAGCCGCCAGCACGGCGGTCAAGCGGCCCGCGCGCGAGCCCTTTTGTTCTGAAGAGTTGGCCATGGCGTGTCTCCTTCTAAAATCCGGAGGTTTGATACGCGGCGACGGTGGATTTACATCAGCTTTCCCAGAACAAATACTGGTCTTCCGGCCGATCCACCGCGCCGTCGCCACCAGATAGCGCCACGACAACAGTCAAAATGTGATATTCGCCTCATTCTTCAGATTAAATTTCATTCATGAAATTATGTTCATCTGCACGCGAATGGCAAATGCCAAGTCGTAGCTGAGATAATCAGTTGTTCCCGAAGAATATCTCTGGAGATTTTAGGAAATGGTCCTGGGGACTCCGGTCCGGGCTGCAGGGCTCGGACCCGACCGGCCAGGCCCTGCACATCACTCCGGCGAGGCGGCAGCAGTATCGACGATCTCGAAGTCGTGGGTGATCGTGGCCGTCTTGGCAAGCATTGCCGATGCGGAGCAGTATTTCTCGATCGACAGCGCAATGGCGCGTTCGACCTTGTTTTCCGCAAGCCCGCGCCCCTTGACCACGAAATGCATGTGGATGCGGGTAAACACGCGCGGATCCTGGTCCGCCCGCTCGGCGCTGAGCTCGACGATACAATCCTCGACCGGCTGGCGGCCCTTTTCGAGAATATGGACGACGTCGAAGGCCGAGCATCCGCCGGTGCCGATCAGCACCAGTTCCATCGGGCTCGGCCCGGGCGTGCTCCCTTCCTGCCCAAAAGCCGTGCCGAGCACGACATTGTGGCCGCTGCCGGACTGGCCGACGAAGGTCCGCCCTTCGACCCATTTGATGCGCGCCTTCATGATCGCCTCCCGTCGCAATATGTCGCTCTTCGTCCGACGTTGATAACCTGAATGATCGCACAAGAACATGCCGCGCCGAGGAGAGCGAGGCATGTTCCCACCAAATTCGCCATCCTACGGAGCAGTATGGCGTGCTACGCCTGCGCCCTGGCTACTCGGCCGGTTGGGCAAGCGGACCTACGGCGCATTCCGCCGTGGTTCCGGCCAAACTCCGCTGACCGAGACCGATGATAGCCACGGTCGCCGCGCTTGCGACAACGGACACCCAGAAGCCGTTCTCAGCCCCGAAACTGTCGACCACCCAGCCTGCGACGAAGGCACCGAGCGCCATGCCGATACCGATGCCGGTCGTCACCCACGTCACCCCTTCCGTCAGCATCGAGGCGGGTACGCGGCGCTCGATCAGGCCGAAGGCCGTGATGAAGGTCGGCGAAATGGCGATGCCGCTGACAAAGACGGCGAGCGCCAGGAGGGGGACAGTGCCGGCCATCAGCAGAGGCCAGGAGGTGAAGGCAAGGGCGCTCACGGCGATCAGGAGCTGTCGGTGCAACGGCATCGTTGGGTTGAGGGCGCCGAGGATCAGGCCGAGCACGAAGGACCCGATTGCATAGACGCCGATGACGACGGTTGCCCAATTCGGCTGGCCGAGTTCCTTGGTGATTGCAACGGCGCTCACTTCCGCCGTCGCGAAGGTGGAGCCTACGAATACGAGGGCGAGCGTGATGATCTGAACGGCACGCAGGCGGATCGCCGAGCCTTGCGATGCTTCGACATCCGTACGGCGCAGCCTCGGTTCGGTCGAGCGCTGCATGATGAATGCCAGCGTTCCGAGAGCGAGGAAAATCGTGCTCGCCAGCATGCCCGCCTCGGGGAAGAGAGCGACCCCCAATCCGACCGAGAGCGACGCTCCGGCGATATAGACGAGCTCGTCTGCCGATGATTCAAAGGCAAAAGCGGTGTTCAACTCGGGCCGGTCACGGAAGATCTCGGTCCAACGGGCGCGCAGCAATGCCGGCATACTGGGCATGGCAGCGGCCAGGAAGGCCGAGACGAAGAGCGCCCAATCGGGCCAATTCTGATTGGCCGCCGCAATGAGGGCGAGGAAGGCAAAGATCGAAATCGTCGTGGTCGGGATGACGACGGCTGTCTGGCCGTAGCGATCCACCATCCGGGAAATATGGGGAGAGATCAGCGCGTTGGTCAGCGCGAAAGTCGCCGACACCGCGCCCGCCAACCAGTATTCTCCGTGCGTCTGCGACAGCATCGCGACGATGCCGATCGGCGCCATGGCGATCGGCAGGCGGGCGAGGAAGCCGGCGGCTGAAAAGCCTTTGGCTCCCGGCGCTCTGAATATCTCTGCATAAGGATTGGACATGAGACGTTCCTTGTAAGGACCCGGTTCACCACTTACATACGTGGCGTACGTCCTTAGTTAGTTGCATACGCATCGTATGTCAAATAAAATACGAGACGTATGTAAATGGGAGAGCGCATGCGCAGACCGCGCCACGACATGATTGCCGAAACCCGGGCGAAGCTGATTGCGGCCGCCCGACAGGCCTTTGGGACGGTCGGATATGCCGAGGCCTCCATGGACGATTTCACCGCCGGGGCGGGGCTGACGCGAGGCGCCCTCTATCACCATTTCGGCGACAAGAAGGGGCTGCTGCAAGCCGTCATCGAGGAAATCGACGCCGAGATGACCGCCCGGCTGAATAGCATCTCGGCTGCCGCGCCGAGCCGCTGGCAGGGGTTCATGGACGAGTGTGTTGCGTATATCCAGATGGCGCTCGAGCCGGAAATCCAACGCATCATGTTCCGCGACGGACCGGCGGTCCTCGGAGACATCTCGCAATGGCCAAGCAACAACGGCTGCATCGCCGCTCTCAGCGAAAGCCTGCGCCAACTCAAGGCAGAGGGCGCCATCATCAACATCGACGAGGAGGTGGCGGCACGCCTGATCAATGGCGCCAGCAGCCATGCGGCCCTGTGGATCGCCAATTCCGATGCGCCCGAGGAAACATCTCAAAGAGCGGTGGACGGCTTCCGGGCGCTGCTCGAGGGGCTACGGGTGACTGCAGCGCCGTGCGTCTTATCAGACGCACAAAGGACGCTGTAGCACATTGAACCGCTGCATGTTTTTGCCCGCAAATCGACTACGGTTGAGGAAACATGCAGCAGGCAATGAGCGGACCATGCGGCAGTGCTACGCCGCTTTTTGCGGGTCCGTAAGCCGGCGGCACTGGCAGGCGCTCAGCCCTGGAAGAACTTGTAGTATGAGGCGATCTGGGCGGCCGTGTTGGATGAGAGCTTGAGCTTGATGCCGATGCGGTCTCCCCGGCTCCACCGGACAATGCCGGTCAGGAGACCAAGCTCTTGGCTGCGGATCGTAACCTCCTGTCCGGTGCGCGCGCCGATGTCGAAAAAGAGCTGAAAGCATATCCCCTCTTCGGAAAGATCCTTGACGACCCCGTTGCTCGATCCTGTCTTGCAGCTGACGTTTCCGGTTATCTGGGTCTGCGTTCTCGCAGAAACACGCTGAACACTGTCCTTGTACGGCATAGCTTCCTCGCGACGTTGTCTTTACTGTTTATCTGTACCTGAAAAATATGAATCAACTTATAATTACAGCAAGGTACTGTATACGTTGGATAGCATCATTCTATACAACACCAGGAATTTGTCAGTATATACTTCCGTCTACGTCCACTCCTGGCTCGGAGACGTCCCTCTACCCTCGCCAATCCTCTCGCCCTCGGCGCTTTTTCAATATAGCGGCAACATAGCCTGCTGGTCAGCGGCGATAGAGCATCCAATCCTTGCGGGCGCTGGTGCCGCCCGTTGAAAAGAAAACGACCTTCTCGCCTGTCGTGTCTGTGGCAGCCTGCAGCGCTTTTTCCGCCTGCCCCACAAGTTCCGCGGCCGTGCTTGCATCATAGGTGTTGCTGCAGCCGAACCGGGCGACGACGGCAGGCATCTTCGCCTGGCGGCTGTCGAAGGTCGCAAGGCAGCTCTTTCGAAGCTGGTCAGCCATCTTCTGGATCTCCGCCTCCGCCGTCGTCCAAACGAGCATGCCGATCTGCGGCCGCTCCAGCCAGGCGGCAAAGTCGGTCGCCTGGACGGCCCGCGTTACGGCAAGGCCGAGGCGCTCCAGAATGGCTTCCTTGATCTTGATGAGTTCCTTGGCTTCGAACGGGTCGAGGACCAGTAGGTTACAGAGAAGAAGCGACACGCCATCAGGACAGGTTTCGACGCCATAGAGTTCAGCCAGCCTCTTGTTGAAGCCGCGCCGGTTGGCGAGATTGGTGACGAGGTGCGTGAACTTTGTCCGCTCGAACGCCTCCACGTCGCCGGTAATCGCCGCGACGGACGATAACTGGTCCGATACGCGCTCGAGAATCTGCGTGCTCGCCGAGTGCTGCACTTCCGTCATCTGGCGGATCGCCCGAAGCTGCGACCGGATCGTGTTCATGTCGCGCGGATCGGCCGAGGATATCTTGCCGGTCGCCTGGCCAAGCATGCTGGTGTAGTTGGACAGCGAGTTCTGACCAGACAGCAGCGACTCCTTCAGCGTCGTCAATTCGCCCTGCAGGCGATTTGCGGACTGGTCATGGATCGACGTGCCGAAGTGATGCGGCAGGTAGGTCCGTGCCAGCGCATCGAGCTCCTCTTCTGAGATCGGCTTTGCAAGCCGCGCAAATTTTTCGCGAAGTTCCGGGTTGTTGCCGCTGACGATCTCGTACATGAGCTCGTAGTTCACCGGAGATGCGTCGATCCCCAGGCGGTTCAGGGTCGCAAATACATTGTAGAAAAGTTCCTTGCGATTTTGTAGTGCAAGCTGTTTGGACGAACTCACAATTGCCATCATGCAGCGCCTTTCAAAGAAACGTCGCAGGCGATGCGCCCGTGACGACGTCGAATAGTGAGGCGTGAGGTCAGGACCTTAGAATTTGCGGCGGCAGAATTGTCGTGTCCGACCTCGCATGCATGCGGTTGTATTTGGCGCCAGTGCACCCGGTCGGACAACTCAGAGTAATATTAGCCGATTAAGAATCAGTGAAAGACAGCCCCTCTCGGAGTCTCCTGTCGAGCGTGTTATGGGCGGCTTGCATGATGTCCAGGTCATACAGGTGACCGATGGCCGCGAGTTCGCCCATCAGATCGCCTATGACCAAATCGACGCGCCGAGGCGTTTCCTGCTCATCGCCCATGATGAGCGCCTCGAGCTGATCAAAGGACCCGCCGAGGGCGCGGTAGAGTTCCAGGGACGTAAGCAGGAGTATTCTCTGGCGCTCTTCGAGATCACTCAGCGAGTCTTCTCCAAAGGCAGCCATCAGCCGAACAGCTTTGTTTTGAAATTCGCTCATCAAAATCAACTCGGGTAGAAATCGACAATACCCGCACGAATAACTCCGAAAGTTGAACGCTGATTTAATTTCAGCCAGTCCAGTTCTTGGCTCTGGTGCAGCTGATGCAGGACCTCGTCAAACGGTGTCCGGTGGCGCGAAGAAGCAGTTTAAGTCGTCTTCGGTCGGATGAAGACAGATGTGATAGTCGCCGTCTCCTGACGGGATTTCATCTCCATAGGGGATGAAGAACCAGTGGCTTCTGGTGGCGAGGGGGTGGTCTCCAGGACGGAGCGTGACGGAGAATCCGCGTCTGCCCTTGCTTACATCGGAAGCCGGTATGGCGGCGCAGTCTCCTCCGAGATCGTTGGCCTTGCAACAGGCCGGAGGATAGGCCCAGCCGCCGCCCGCCTGATGGGCGTCGCTCGGCAAGACAAGAACCACCGATAAAAGAGCAATGGCGATGACCGGCACTGATACTGACGTGAAAGGCATCGACGCCGCCCCTTCCACGAAGCTGCTCGGCCTACAGCGGCGAGCATGGGCAGGAATTTCCATAAGCAATGCCTAATTTACCACTCTTTCAGCCTTTAGGCAGCCATGCATTTCCGAGCACGCTCTCCAAGTGGGGCTCCAGGGCACTGCGGCCCGAGGAGCGGCGCTTCTTATCGGGAACTATGCGCCTTGACCTGCGGGCCCTGCGCGGCGGCGGGGCCCGGAGAGGCGGCCTATTGCGCGGCCGCCTCGAGCTCGACCTTGTCGAGAAGAAGCAGCGGGTTCTCGGAAGCCGCGACGAGATCGAACGCGCCAACGCCGTTTTCGGCCTTGGACCTGACCGTCAGGCTGAAGATCCCGGGCTTGGCGATGAAGCGCGACAGCGCGTCGACGGTGCCCTTGAGCTTCGGCTGGTCGGCAGCGAACTGCTGCAACACCGCCGCTGCCATCATCGTGAACATGCCGCGCGCCTGGTCCTCTGTCATGCCGTTTTGCCCGGCATAAAATTTGATGCCTTTGGCCATGCCGCCCTTGTCCTCGAGCTTGAGCTTCACTTCCCGCGCCGTGAGGCCGAAGAGCGCCACCTGGGCCATGGCCGGATTGCCAGAGAAGAAGTCCTTGGTGAAGCCCCCCATCAGGCCGGAAAGGGAGAGGCTGCCCACATCCTTGCCGCTGACCGAAATGTCTTCGATCACCAGCGCCTGATTGGGCTCATCCCAGGCCGCTTGTATGTTCGAGGAGAGGACCAGTTCTTCGAAACCCAATTTGCGGAGTTCCGCTAAGGTCTCGTCCTTCGCGGCCTCCGAGAGCGGCACGCTCAGATCCTCGTAGCTGACGCGGACATTGGTCGGAATGCCGTTATAGGGCTTGGTGAGCGCTAGCTCATAATTCTTCAGCGTGAAGCGGATGCGTTCGAGAACGGCGGCGGCAGGCTTATTCGTCTGCTGATCCGCCACGTCGGCCTGCTCCGTATCAGGCACGAGCCCCTCTTCGGCAAGCGCGTCCGGGTCATCGGTTTCGGCGTAGCCTTCCGCATCGGCGTTGTCCGTGCTCGTCTCGGGGTTGGGCAGGTCGACGTCAATTCCTGCGACGCGGAACGTGCCGAACTCCGGCAAGAGCGTGGTGAAGGGGAAGGTACTGAGCTGTTGCTCGTCCAGCGCAGCCATCTTCTGCAGCGCTTTGAGCGTCGAATCCCACGAAAAGCCGGTAATGCTCGCTTCGGAGAACTTGACGTAGTCGCCGCCCTCGCCCATCGACAGGCCGTTAAGCGCCGCATCGAACGTCCGGCCGTCGAGCCGGACTGCCAGGCGATCGATTGCAAGCTTGATTCTCTCGCCCTTGGTTTCGGCGTTCTCTTCCGGCGCGTCGATCTTGAGTCCAAGCATCTCCATGTCGCCCTTGCCGACCACGTCGGCCAGCGACAGGAGCCGGGCAAAGAAGGCTCGCCGCTCCTCCGGAGCAACCTCATCGGGCTTTGAGACCGATGACAACTTCTCCAGCAATTCAAGAAGCGGCTCGGCCGGCATGCGCATGCTGAACCCGTTGCTGCGCATTTCGTCATAGGCGAAACGCGTCTGGCTGTTCGAGAAGGCGATGGCCTTGACCGAAAGGGGACCGTAGAGCGGCTTTGCCTCCTTGTCCTCTGGCCCCGCCTTTTCCGTATAGAGGCGCGCCATATAGGCCGCGTCGAAGTCCTGTCCCGCCATTGCACCGATCGAACCGGTCATGCGCTCCTGCTTCGTACCTCCAAGCCCGTCGGGGATTTCCATGGCAAATTCAAAGCTGGCGCCGTCGGCTAAGTAGCGCGCGACCCGGCCATTTGCGATGTCGGCGAGGGCCACGTTCCTGTAGACCGTCTTCTGCTCGCTGCCGGCAATCGCCTGGCTGACGGTGACCTCGGGCGCCGAAACGCGTCTCACCGCAAGGCCTTCGATGCGCCTCGACAGCGGGGCAGTGCTTTTCCCGCTGACGAGTTCGGCCAGCAATCCAGGATCGAGATTGGCGTCCTCGACGCTTGCATGCGGCACGGAGATCTTGCCCGTTGACGACTGGACGCTGAGGTCGCTTACCTCGAGCATCCCGTTCAGGAAGAGGATCTTGGGTCGTCCGTCGATCGCCGTGACACGGACATTCACGCCGTTGGTGAGCGGCAGCGTCACGTCGCGCAGATGAATGCGTCCCAGGAGATCCACATCGACGGAGGCCGCCGTGCCGCCGCGCGCTGCGACCAGTTCGTTGACCTTCCTCTCGAGCGCGATCTTGCCGCCGATTGCACCCGCCGCAACGATTGCGACAATCGCAACCGCCGCCCAAAGCGCCCTCCGGCGGCCGGCTTCCTTCCCTGCCTGCTCCACGGTTCTTCGTCCTTTCCCGACGCAATCTGATCGACTCCGCTGAGTAGACAGCCGGCGATGGCTTCGCAAGTTTTGCGGTAGTTATATTCACCAGTTTCTTCTATCGGCTGCAGCATTTCGCGCCCCCGGAAATACATATTATGACTTTCGCAAAAAGTCCCTTCAGCGACCGATATGAAAGACCGCCGCTCTGGATTCGACGCTATCCTGCGCCGTCGGGTACGGGCGGGGCGCCGATCGACGGTTAGGGTTGGGCGGTTGACTCCCTCTCGATGTCATCATATGACTGCAAATGACATAATATCAATTCATGGAGAAGGTCCTTTGTCGCCAGATGAGATCAAGTCTCGCATCGCTTCGGGGCTATTGTCGTTTCCAGTCACCCACTTCCGAGAAGACTTCAGCCTCAATCTCGAAAGCTATCGCGGCCACGTCGAGTGGCTTGCCGGCTTCGGCGCGGCGGCCCTCTTCGCCGCCGGCGGCACCGGCGAGTTCTTTTCCCTCTCGCCGGAAGAGGTCGGCGATGTCACACGCGCGGCGAAGGAGGCCTCGGGAAACGTGCCGATCATTACCGGCTGCGGCTACGGCACGGCGCTTGCCAGGGAGACGGCCCGCCGTGCCGAAGCGGCGGGAGCCGACGGCCTTCTGCTGCTGCCCCACTATCTCATGGAAGCGCCGCAGGAGGGTATCTACCGGCATGTGAAGGCGGTCTGCGAATCGACCGGGCTGGGGGTGATCATCTACAACCGGGCGAACTCGGTGGCCAATGCCGAAACCGTCGCCCGTCTCGCCGAGGCATGCCCCAATCTCATCGGCTTTAAGGACGGCACCGGCAAGGTCGATCTCGTCCGCCACGTTACCGCCAAGCTCGGCAATCGGCTCTGCTATATCGGCGGCATGCCGACGCACGAGCTCTTTGCCGAAGGCTTCAACGGCGTCGGGGTGACGACCTATTCCTCGGCCGTTTTCAACTTCGTGCCCAAACTGGCACAGCGCTTCTGCAAGGCCATGCGTGCCGGCGATCGCGCGACGATGGAAGAGATCCTGCACAGCTTCTTCTTCCCCTTCGCGGCCTTGCGCGACCGCGAGCAGGGCTATCCGGTATCGATCATCAAGGCGGGCGTCGAACTCATCGGCCGGACACCGGGCCCGGTGCGTCCGCCGCTGACCGATCTGAAGCCGAAGGAAAAGGAACTGCTCTGGACGCTGATCGAAAGGGCTACAGCGTAGAAGCCACGGGTCCTCCGTAGCCGGCGACATGCACCGCCGGCGTGTCCCGCCCGACTTCGTTCGGGTGGGCAACCGTCACTGAAGCGAAGTTTTCGCAGACTTTGCGTTACCGGACGATCTCAGCACTTCATCGAGGATGAAAGGCAGGAGACCGCCGGCCTTGAGCGTCCGGAGTTCGACATTGGTTTCTACCGCCGCGTCTGCCCCGAACGAGAAACTGCTGCCGTCTTTCCTCAAGATCGTCACCGGCACCGGGCAGCGCGGAGAAATCGTCGCCGGATCCGCCGCAACTTCGACAACGTCTCCCAGCTGAAGCTTCAGCCGGTCGGGACAGAACTCCGCGGGCAATCGCAACGGCAGGATGCCCATGCCGATCAGGTTGAGTCGCGCGGACTTGAAGCCTGCGCCAGGGCTCGTCGATCTCGGCGCCGGTCGGCCAAAGCATGGAGAGGGTGATCTTCCGGCCGTCGGCGGTCGTTCCGATCGGATCGGACAGAATATCGAGCTTCACCGTACCGGCGCGCGCGAAGGCGACGACCAGCGGCGGAGAGGCAAGAGCGGCTATATCGAATACGCGGTTCATCAACTTCACCGCGCGGAGAGCTCAGCGCGTGCCGGGCCCGCGCACCGGCCATCGCGAAGGGGTATTGCGCACCGACAAGATTATTCAGGTGACAGCTAAAAGCAGCAAGGCGTCCGCCATGTTCACCGTCGAAAACATCGATCACCGTGGGCAAAATGGACACATAAATAGGACGGACTTTGGATTGCCCAGCGTAATGAGAATGCCGGACATGAACGCGCTCCGGCCGCTTTGTCGTGGGATTGGCGCGCCAGAACTGCACGGCAAGCCAGCTTAGGTAGGCAACCCCGGCCCACTTGATAACGATCAATAGGGTCGTAAACGTTTCAGCGATGCAAGCAAGGCCAGCGAGCGCCGCTGCCAGATAGATGATGTCGCCTATCACCATGCGGGCCGTCATCCAGCCGGCCAGGCGATATCCGGAGCGCAATGACTGCTAACACAGCCTCGACCTTCTTCAGGTCTAGAGGCTGACGGCAGAGCCCTTGTGCGCTTGCAGCGACAATGCCGTCCTTCGAGGTCAGTCGTCGGTCAAATTGGGCGATTGCGCCAAAGACAAGGAAAACGAGCTCGCCGGCAGTCGCAAGTATCGCCGGTCATTGATGAAAGTTGGGGTTGGCCGGCAATAGCGATCTGAGGTAGACATAGCGTCATGTCATGCCAGACGCAGCTTCTCAGCGCCTCGGAGGCCGCCTTAGGGGAGGACTTTCTCTCCGCTCTCTCGACGGATCTGGACAACTGGGCTCTGTTCCTCGATATCGATGGCACTTTGCTGGACCTCGCCGCAACGCCGGATGCCGTGATCGTTCCGCCTTCGCTGCCAGCGAATCTGGATGCCTTGTCAAGAAAACTCGGCGGTGCCTTGGCGCTCGTGACCGGTCGCGCTCTTGATTATGTCGACCAGCTTTTCTCACTGTCCCATTTTCCCGTCGCCGGGCTTCACGGTGCCGAGCGTCGCGATCCGGACGGCTTCGTACATAAGGCCGCAGCGACGGCGGAGTTCGAGCGGCTGAAGGCCGATCTTGTCGCCGGGACTGCCAACTGGGCGGGAGTTCTAATCGAGGACAAGGGAGCGGCAGTCGCGGCCCATTACCGGCTGGCGCCGGCCAGAAAACTCGAAGTTGAACTGCTGATGGAGCGGGCGTTGATCCGGGCAGGGCCAAACTGGACGATCCAGCACGGCAAGATGGTAATCGAGATCCGCCCGGCCCGCGCCGATAAGGGCCACGCGGTCGCGGCGTTTCTCGCGCAGCGAGCCTTCGCCGGCAGACGCGCGCTGGCGATCGGGGATGATGTGACAGACGAAGCGATGTTTCGAACGGCCAATCGGCTCGGCGGCTATTCGATCCGCATCGGATCGCATTTGCCCGCAAGCGAAGCCCTTGGCTCCATTCGCTCTGCCAATACCCTGCGCGACATCATCGCCGAATTGGCCTCCTAAAATATTTAAGCACCTGACATATTTTCATGCATGAAAGGAATCCGGCATGAGCCGTCTCGTCATTGTGTCCAATCGCGTGCCCGTTCCGGACAAAGGCGGCATTGCCCCGGCGGGCGGGCTGGCGGTCGCGCTGAAAGCCGCCCTCGAAGAGCAAGGCGGCATATGGATGGGCTGGTCGGGAAAATCGGGCGGCGAGCAAGAGCCGGAGCCGCTTGCGCAACTGCAGGAGGGCAATATCAACTATGCTCTGACGGATCTGACCGACACCGATGTCGAGGAATACTACCACGGCTTCGCCAACCGGGTTCTTTGGCCGATCTGCCACTACCGGCTTGATCTTGCCGAATATGGCCGCAAGGAAATGGCCGGATATTTCCGCGTCAACCGCTTCTTCGCACGGCGGTTGGCGCCCCTTGTCAAACCCGATGACGTCATCTGGGTGCACGACTATCACTTGATCCCTCTGGCAGCGGAACTGCGGCAGATGGGCCTGAAGAACCGCATCGGTTTCTTCCTTCACATCCCCTGGCCGCCCGCGGACGTGCTCTTCACCATGCCTGTTCACGAGGAGATCATGCGTGGCCTGTCGCACTATGATGTCGTCGGCTTTCAGACCGATCATGACCTTGAGAACTTCGCCGGCTGTCTTAGGCGGGAAGGCAGTGGCGACGAACTTGGCGGAGGCCGCTTCACTGCCTATGGCCGCTTATTCAAGGGCGGCACTTATGCAATCGGCATCGAGACCGCGGCCTTTGCCGAGTTGGCCGAAAAGGCATCGACCAACAAGACCGTCAGGAAAGCGCGTGAAAGCATCGAACACCGCAGCCTGATCATCGGTGTCGATCGCCTCGATTATTCCAAGGGGATCACGCAGCGCATCGACGCGTTTGAGCGGTTCATCCTGGCCAATCCGGCACAGCAGGGTCGTGTCACCTATCTACAGATCACGCCGAAGTCCCGCTCCGAAGTTCCCGAGTATGAAGCCATGCAGCGTACTGTTGCCGAACAGGCCGGCAGGGTGAACGGTGCTCTCGGCGCCGTTGATTGGGTGCCCATACGCTATATCAACCGCTCGGTGGGCCGGCATATTCTGGCCGGACTTTACCGGCTTGGCAAAGTCGGGCTGGTGACGCCCCTTCGGGACGGGATGAACCTCGTTGCCAAGGAATATGTGGCCGCGCAGGATCTCGACGATCCTGGCGTCCTTGTACTTTCGCGTTTCGCCGGAGCTGCCCGCGAGCTAAGGGGAGCGTTGCTCGTCAACCCATACGACATAGAGGGCACCGCCAACGCCATCGCGCGCGCGCTCAGCATGCCGCTAGAAGAGCGGAAGGAGCGCTGGAAGACGATGATGGATCACCTGCTGGAGCACGACGTCTCGCGCTGGTGCCGGGATTTTCTCAATGATCTGACCACCCTGGATCAGTCCGGTTGAGGCTCCTTTGCCAAACACCATCGATGCGCCCCATGGTGTCAGGTGGATCCGGCGACCGGCTATGTGATCTCGCCCGTGCATACCGCGGCAGTCCACCTGAAGCGGCGGAAGATAGCGGCCGGAACGTCGATGCTATTCTTGTGGTTCGGCGATCATCACATGAAAGCAGGAGGGGACCATGAGCGCTTCCGGCGTTGCCGTCTTCGATAAGACGCTTCAGATCACCAATGTCCGGCTCTATGAAATCATGGAACATCAGGGGCCGGACCGTCAGCGTGCATGGCATATCTTGAGTGCCGTTCTTCACAGCGTGCGCGATCGCCTGCCCTCCGACCTTGCAGCCCGTCTTTCGGCACAGTTGCCGTCACTGGTACGGGGTGCCTATTACGATCAATGCGAGCCTTCCAAACGGCCGGCGCACCAGCGTCGGGTCGAGAATGTGGCGGCGATGGCCTTGTTGTGGGCGGGCAGAGCTCAGCTGCAAATACGAAGTCACACGTGGGCTGAAGAAGGGCCTCGGTTTGGGCATGTAGGTCACCTGCGAGGAGAACAGGGCAGGGCGTCGGAGCGTTTCAACTATGCAGGCATGGTGGAGACGACCCATCGACACACCTCGCGCGATCAGATCAATCTGTGTTGAAGCGATTTTTTGCCCATCCGCCACACGATGATTTCGAGGCGTACTGACGAAAGCGACTTTCGGTAAGGCCGGCGTACGTGAAGCCGCCTCTGCCGGATCTACACAGAGTCCGAGTTTGACCGCGACCGCGCCGCGGACCGCCTCCAGTCGAGCAAGGACGGCGGCATTGCCATCGATTTCCGGCTTGAGTTCCGTGCCGCTGAGCCCGACATCCGCTGCTCGCACGAACGCCATCACCATCGCTGCATCCATTATGCTGGTTTCGATCGGCCCTGGCGGCCGACCGGTCACCGATCGACTATGCGGCCGCCGTCAATAGCAATCTGGTTCTGACACCGTCCGAAGATGGTCTCCGCGCGCTCAGTGAGGACTCCGCAAAAATGGTCGATGACGGCCTTCTGCTTGGAGATTCTGAATAGATTGAGCAACTGATCGAGCGATGCGCGCTCATTCAGGAGCGCGCGAACAAGCACGGCACGACAAAGTAGCCGATGGCCAGCCGAGAGGCTTCACCTGGGCTCAATGCTTGCGATCGCCTTTGTCACCCTGGCCCGGTTTGGTTTCATGTTTGGCATCGTTCCGGGCGTCGGCCGCCAGCGACCGCGAGACGTCGTCGCTCTCCTTGAACTTGCCCTCCTTGTCGCGACGGACATAGCGTTTGTCGGTTCCGGTATCGATCAGTTCGCGCTTGCTCACGACGAGACTCCCTTGCGGTTGTTCCTCCAAGAAAACGCGCGTGACCCCGAAAAGATGCACCGAATCAGGACTCTAGTGGGACTCGCAAAACGAGCACGCGATCGCAGCCAAGTTATTGAAAAATGATTCGTTTCGACTCGGAACGATTCGCCGCTGATTCGCTTGAATCGCTTGAGTTGCGTCGGGATTATCAGGGTCATGGTTGGTCCAAGAGCGAATTGGAAAGGCTATATCAAGTTCGGAGAAGTGACCTGTCCGGTGGCGCTTTATACGGCCGCATGCGCCTGCTGGAGATAATCGCGGCCGAGAAGAAGGCGTCGAAGCCGCAGAAGGGCAAGAGCAAGGTGGCACCTTCGTCGTCGCCGAGCAATGTCGTCAACATCATGGACGCTTTGCGGAAGTCAGTCGCGACTGAGAAACGGGTGACCAAATGAGCCGTCGTGCCAAACCTTTGCTGCAGGACGATTCCGTCGCTAAGTCCAAACCGGCCCGGCCGCGCAATCCGGCACAACCCAATCTTCCGTTCGACCCGATGCCCGAGCGCATCGAGCCCTGCCTGGCGCTCCTGAAGCCGGTCCCGCCGAAAGGCCCAGATTGGGTGTTCGAGGTGAAGTGGGACGGCTATCGCCTGGCAATCCATATCGAGCCGAAAGGTGTCAGGATCATCACTCGCGGCGGCCACGACTGGACGCATCGTTTCCCGGCAATCGCCGAGGCCGCCAGCAAGCTCGGTGTCGGGACCGCCATCCTCGATGGCGAGGCCGTCGTGCTCGATGAGGAAGGACGGTCCGATTTCGGGGCGCTGCAGCGCTCGCTCGGCGGACGCGGCGGCAAGCGTTCATCGACGGAGTCGGTGTGTTTTGCTTTCGACCTTCTCTATTTCGATGGCCACGACCTGACAGGAACAGAACTCTCCGTGCGCCGGCATCTGCTCGAAGACTTTCTTGACGGCTCCGCCGGCGCGATCCAGTTGTCCGAGGAAGTGTTCGGGGATGGCGCCGCACTTCTCGAGAAGGCTTGCTCCATGGGCCTCGAGGGCATCATCGCCAAGCATCGGGATCGGCCCTATCGCTCCGGTCGCACCGGCGACTGGTTGAAGATCAAATGCGTCCAGAGCGAAAGCTTCATGATCGTCGGCTACGAGCAGTCGCTGACTGCCCGCGGCGGGCTTGGCAGCCTTCTTCTCGCCGGCCGCAAAGGTCATGACTGGGTTTATGTCGGCTCGGTCGGAACCGGGTTTAATACGAAGGACGCAGCATACCTGCGCGCCACTCTCGACAGGCTCAAGACCAAACGGCCGGCGGTGCCGCTCAAGGGCAAGAACCAGATCTTCGCGCAGCCGACCTTGATCGCGGAGATCGAGTTTCGCGGCTGGACCCATGACGGGAGCCTGCGCCACGCATCCTACAAGGGCCTTCGCGAGGTTCAGGACAATGCCGCGGTGTTTGACATGAGCGAGCGAGTCTGAAAGGCAGGGTGGCGAGCCGACCGCGGATGACCGCTACCAGAGCTCCTCCTCGACCGCCTCTTTGATAGCGCCGACGATATAATTGACGAGCCCGCCGCCGGCCGCTTCCACCAGCATGTCGCGACTGATGCCCTCCTTCTCCGCATCAGCGAGAAGATCCTCGGCCAGCCTCGACGCGTCGCTCTGCTGCGTGCCGCTGTCGATATGCTCCGATTTCCAGCGTTCAAGGAATTGTTCAGGCTTCATAGCTTGGACCTCCTGACGAAGCGAACCCTTACGGAGGAAAATGGTTCTACGTATGACGTCATCGAGATTTGAAAAGCGGCCCGATGAAAGAACAGGGCGCTCGACCCTTTCGGGGAGCGCCCTGTCGGACCCGGACGACCGCGCGGCAGAACAGTTGCTCGCAAAAGCGGTCATCGATACGGGTGGTGAGCGATAGATGATCACCGGCTGCCCGCATTTCAAGGTCCGTCGACGCGCTGGAGTTCGAAGAAGTAGATCCGATCGTCACCATTGATCGTCATCGCGCCCATGATCCTGTCCGCATCTATCCGTCGGAAATGATCGACAATGGGTTGATGGTCATAGACCATGGCCGCGCTCTCGACGCCGCCAAACACCATTGTCTTCAAGGAGGCGACCGGACCCCTCGCCCGCAGCCGACGCTGCAGGTAGGAAAACAGGTTGCGCGCGATGCGCATCCTGCCGACCTCGTGAAAACGCAACGCCAATCGAAACGGGATCCACTTCGGATCAATCGCGACCAGTCGCCGGTCTCCCGATCGAAACAGCAAGGCATCGGCGCGCATGTCCGGCGTGAACCGTTTGCCGAACCAGCCGAGATTTTCGAGCACACCGTCGAATGGATGCCCCGTCGGGATGCCGTGTCCTTTCCAAAGCCCGGCCAGTTCGCGCGTCTCGACGGGAGGCAGGCTCCGGAAGACCTCAAGCGCGGTTTGCTGATTTTTCACCGGGAGCATTCCTTCTTGTCGTTGCGCTCTCTGGCCCGTCGCCTTGATTTGGCGTTGCGCCGCGCCACGCGCAGTTCCTCCAGATCAGGCATCCACCAACCCCGTTCGAGCTCGCGCTCGTTCGGCGGCGTTCGTGCGGGCCAGGTCGTCACCAGTTCTTCGAGCGAGCCCGATCGCCACGACGTCCACACATATTCCTCGCCATCTTCGGCGGGGAAGTAGAACGTGCTGATCGTCGCCGGGTCGGCCAGCTCGCCGTCAGTGCCGATGAAGAAAACGACGCCGACATGCGTGCCGACGGCGCGGTCAAAGGGCGGAGCATAATCGGCAGGAACGGGATAGCGTTTCCGACGCCGCTCCTTCATCCTCGCCTTGGATGCCTCGTCTTCTTGCGTTCCCTTGATCGCTTCGCGCCGTGCCTGCCGTGCTTCCGGCTCACTGCGCTCCGCCGCCGCCTCGATCGTGGGCCATCGCTTCCGGAGTTCATTGAACGAGCGGTAAGGGACGGTCCATAGCCGGCGATCGGCGTCCCAGCGTGCATACGGAATTTCCCGGATCTCGTTGACGACCGTCCGTGAATAGGGCGTCTGGATCTGTAACGTGGCGGTCGTCGCCTCGAGATAGCGGCTTTCGATCGGATCGAAGGCGAACGCGTCCCTGCCCTTCTCATCAGCGAATCTATCGGCCTCCGCCTCCATCTCGGCCAGCCAGCGGCTGATGCGCTTTTCGGCGGTGCGGCCCGGAACGAACCAGGCATTCAGCCTGTCGCTCCAGCGCGCCCGCGGGAACGCCTCCCGAAACCGTGCCACCGTTATTCGGTCATGCGGCAGGTCGGTCGTCGCACCCACACGGGCGGGCCTGGAAGCCTGGTCTTTCGTTTCTTCATCCATCGGTCATGACCCGGGCGGCACCTAGTGCTCACGCGGCCCGTCTGGATTTTCCAAGGCGCTTGATCGCCTGTTCGAGCGGCCGCTCGCCATCACAATAGTCCTGCCAGGCAGTGGTTTTCGCAAGCAGCGCAGGCACGGTGCGAACGGTAAAGCGCTTCGGGTCGAGATCGGACTTCACCTGTGTCCAGTTGAGCGGCATCGAGACAGTGGCGCCGGGCCGCGCGCGCGGCGACAGCGGCGCCACGGCGGTCGCCATGCGATCGTTGCGGAGATAGTCGAGAAAGATCCTCCCACTCCTGAGGCTCTTGCTCATCTTGATGAGATAAAGATCGGGATTATCGCGCGCCATTTGCTCGCAAACGTCATGCGCGAAACCCTTGGCCTCCGTCCACGACAGAGGCTTGCGCTTATTCACAGTGAATGGCGTGACGACATGCAATCCCTTGCCGCCTGTGGTTTTGCAGAAGCTGACGAGGCCGAGCGCGTCGAGGCGATCCCGCATCTCGCGCGCGGCCGCGGTCACAGCAGCAAACGGCACGTCAGGACCAGGATCGAGATCGAACACCAGACGACCAGGCACTTCCGGCTTGCCGGGCTCGCAGTTCCACGGATGCAATTCGGTACCGCCGATCTGGGCGATCGCCGCGAGCCCCTCGATCCGGTCGATCTGAAGGTAGGGCTTCTTGTCGCCGAAGACTTTCACCAGCTCAAGCAGGTTGGACGTGCCGGGCATCGCATGTCGCTGAAAAAATTGCTCGCCGCCAATGCCGTCCGGCGCCCGAATGATCGAGCAGGGCCGGCCCCTGATATGCTCGATGAGCCAGGTGCCGACAGCTTCATGATAGCGGGCAAGGTCCTCCTTTGTGACCGGCTCGCCATCGCCGGCGTCCGACCAGAGTGGCTTGTCGGGGCTGGAGATCAGGACGCCCATCACTTCGGCCTTCGCCCCTTTGCGGCGAACCGCCCTCGTCCTTGCGCTCGGCGCCGGCTCGGGTGTGTCGGTCTTGGCCGGCGATGCCGGCCTTTCGGTCTCGACCTCCGCGGCTGGCTTGTCTTCGCGCAGACCCTTGAAGGCTGCCTGACGAACTAGGCCGGCGGCCGTCCAACCTTCGAATTCGATTTCGGCGACGAGTTCGGGCTTCACCCAGGCCACTTCCGCCTGCTTCTTCGGAGCACCGATACCAGTGAAGGGCGATCTTGTCGTCTCGAGCGCCTTCAGCTTCGGAAGCAGCATCTCGACTTTCTCGGCGCCGAAGCCCGTGCCGACCCGGCCGACGTAGACGAAGTGATCGCCGCGGTGAACGCCGACCAGAAGAGATCGAAACTTGCCGTTGGTCCTGGCATAGCCACCGATCACCACCTCATGACCAGCCCGGCATTTCGACTTTGCCCAGGTATCGGTGCGGCCCGACTGATAGGGCGCATCCATCTGCTTGGAGACGATACCTTCGAGCGACAGCTTGCAGGCGGAGCGGAGCACCGCGTCACCGGCGGATTCGAAGTGTTCGACGTAGCGGATATGCGGATCATCGCTCCCGGCAGCGAGGAAGTCTTCGAGCCGCTTCTTCCGCTCGATCAATCGCATCGACCTCAAGTCCTCGCCGCCACCGAAGAGCAGGTCGAAGGCGAAGTAGACAAGGTTAGCGGTCTTGCCTTCCGAGAGCGCGGCCTGGAGTGCTGCGAAATCGGGTGCACCATTGTCGTCCAGGGCGCAGATTTCGCCATCGATGATGCAATCGGGCAATTCGGATGCAGCATCGGCGATCTCTGGATATTTCGCGGTCCAGTCGAGACCCTTGCGCGTCTTCAGCGTCACCTTGCCCTGGGCGACGCGCATCTGGATCCGATAACCGTCGAACTTGATCTCATGCAGCCAGTCGTCGCCGGCCGGCGGCCGCGCAAGCGTCTCGCAGAGCTGCGGCGCGACGAAGCCCGGCAGGTCGATTGTCGTGGAAGTCGCGATATTCTTGCGCGATCTCTTCTTGCGCTCGTCAGCCGCCAGACCGTGCTTGCTGTCCCAGACGGCATCCGCTTCTACATCCGCATTCGCCATCATGAACGGTCGTGGCTTGCGGCCCTTGCCTTCCGCGATCTGCTCCATGCCGCGGCCGGAGGCGACGGAAGTCGCGTTCTCCTCGAGGATCGCCGCGCCGTTTCCCTCAACCGAATGTTCGTCACGATGTTTGATGAGCAGCCAGTTGGTCCGTTTGCCGCCATCGCGATCGTTGCGCATCCGCACCAGGACGAAGCTGCCATGCAGCCGCTTGCCAAGAAGCGTGAACTTGAAGTCGCCCTTCCTCAGGGCCTCTTCAGGTGACTTCCTACCCTCCGGCTCCCAGTAGCCGCGATCCCATAACATCACCGTGCCGCCACCATACTGGCCCTTGGGGATCGTGCCTTCGAAGTCGCCGTAGTCGAGCGGGTGATCCTCGACCTCGACAGCGAGCCGCTTGTCACTAGGATCGAGCGATGGCCCCCTGGTCACTGCCCAGGATTTGAACACGCCGTCGAGCTCGAGCCTGAGGTCATAGTGAAGCCGCGTGGCGTCGTGCTTCTGGATCACGAAGCGGCGGCGGTTCGATGGCTTGACCTGCACCTTACCGCTCGGTTCGCTGGTCTTCTTGAAATCGCGTTTGGCGCGGTATTTCGAAAGATTGTCAGCCATTGGTTTCGCGGACCCTTCCAGTCGTACGAGGAGCGGCGCCGGCGTCTGCCTCCCGATCGTCGATGTTCACAGATGACAACGCGGCCGGCGGTCCGTAGTTTCGCGGGGCGCGCGTGGGTCAGGTCGGTCGAACAGTTGATATCGCGGTAAAGGCTGGTATGTTCCCTATTTGTTTCGGCGCAGATCCTCCGGTAATGCGCCGATCCCCTCGCCATCGCTGAAGCCGTCATGAACGACATAAGCCCCACCCCCATTCGCAAAATCGTCCATTTGGACATGGATGCTTTTTATGCGTCGGTCGAGCAGCGCGATAACCCCGATTTACGCGGAAAGCCTATAGCCGTCGGAGGCTCCGCCGCGCGTGGCGTGGTCGCTGCGGCGAGCTACGAGGCGCGCGCCTATGGCGTTCATTCGGCAATGCCGTCGGTCACCGCCAAGCGAAAGTGCCCGGACCTGATTTTCGTGCCGCCGCGCTTCGACGTCTACAAGGCGGTGTCCCAGCAGATACGGGAGATCTTTGCGGAATACACGCCGATGATCGAGCCGCTATCGCTTGACGAGGCTTATCTTGATGTTACCGAGAACCTGAAAGGCATGGACATCGCCACCGAGATCGCGCTGGAGATCCGTGCCAAGATCAAGGCCGTCACCGGCCTCAACGCGTCGGCCGGCATCTCCTACAACAAGTTCCTCGCCAAGATGGCAAGCGACCTCAACAAACCCAACGGCCAGGCAGTGATCACGCCGAAGAACGGACCGGCCTTCGTCGAGGCCCTCCCCGTCAAGAAATTCCATGGGGTCGGGCCGGCGACTGCGGAGCGCATGCGGAAATATGGCATCGAGACCGGACTCGATCTCAAGGAGAAGACGCTTGAATTCCTGGTGGAGCATTTCGGGAAGTCGGGTCCGTATTTCTATGGCATCGCCCGTGGCATCGATGAGCGCCAGGTGAAGCCCAACCGGATCCGCAAGTCCGTGGGCGCGGAGGATACCTTCGTCGAGGACATCAATGATCTCGATCTGGCGACCGCGGAACTGAAACCGCTCGCAGAGAAGGTCTGGCGCTATTGCGAGGCGCAAGGCATCAGCGGCAAGACGGTCACCGTGAAAATCAAATACTCGGACTTCACCTTGGCGACGCGGAGCCGGACCGGGTCAGCAGCGTTTGCGGGCATTCCTGAAATCCTTGCTGCGGCGTCGGACCTCTTGGCAACCGTCTATCCATTCAAGCGACCTGTGAGGCTGCTCGGTGTCGCGCTTTCAACGCTGACGGCCTCCGAAATCAGTAATGCGCAATCACAGTCCCAACTTGACCTCGGACTCTGACGGGCATCGCCCCGAAATAAAAAAGCCTGCCGCGGGAGGAGGTGCGGCAGGCTTTCCTAAAAGAACCGAACAGCGACTTGGGAGGAGGAGTGCCGCTGTTCCAACAGACGTCCTACTGGGAGGAGGAGTGGGCCGTCTGAAATTCGAAGCGTTGCGGGAGGAGGAGCATCGCTTCGGTGAAAATGATCATACTGCGACAAGCGCCGTCCGCCAGAGTTTATGCTGCACTGCAGGTATGCATCAGCCGCAACAGTCTTTGGGACACATGCGTTACAGCCATCAGGCCCTAACCGATCGAAAGCAGTGAGGTACTTGGTTGGTGGGTCTGCCTCAGGGTATCGATAGATTTCGGACCTGAGATACCGCAGTTCGCCTTCCAGTTCCGGTTCATTGACCTCGATCCACCAGGATTTCGGGCGCACGTCGCTCCCGTCCGACCACCGGTAACCGCGGGCCTTGAGGTGATCCTTCATGTCGAAGGGGCTGTTCTCGGCAAAAATGCGCACCCGTGAGCGCTGACTTGAGCTGTAGAGCTCCGCAAATGCTGTCGTGGAGTGGGAAGCGGTTTCCCGAGCGAGTGCTTCCAGCGGAGCAAAGCAGTCGTCGACCGCTCCATGGCCATCATGAAAGAAGCGAGCCTGGCCAAGCAGTTAGCCGAGTTTCGTTCCCTCGAATCCACGTGAGGACCAGTCGATCTCGGAGTTGGAACAGGCCTATGCCTTGCCTGAAAAAGTCGACGAAAAAGCATCGCAAAACGGGCGGTCAAACCCGCGTTATGAGCGATGACCAGGTCGGCGGGGTCGATAAGCGTTCCCAATGCCCTCATGTCGATGAGCTGTCCGGCCACCATCTCATCGGTGATGCCTGTCAGCCTGGTGATTTCGCCAGGAATGGAAATGCTCGGCTGCCGCAAACCACCATAGAGGCCAGTGACGTCGCCGATGTTGCCACGCTCGTCAAACGTGAAGGCAATTGCCCCTATTTCGATGATCTCATCCTTGCGATGGTTGAGCCGGGTTGTTTCGGTGTCGAGGATGACGCCCTTCAGCGGAAATTCAGGCCGAACGCTTGTGATGACCGGGCGGGGTTCGAGTTCCTCAGAATGCGATACCGCCCTGTAGAGATCAAATGGGCTGCCATTGCCTCTTCAACCGCTGCCGGCGGTGTGGATCGCTTATGATGCAGCGCCCGCGCAGCCTTCTCGGGTCGAGCGACAACATCGTCGGAAAACATATCGATTTGTGCAGTCATTCTTGCAGTCTTGAGCGCCGAAAGGTACGGACGTATCACGCACGCGCACTCAAGTCATGTTCAGCTCGACAGCGCCGAATCCAATCCAGCACTCTAGATCGGAAACGCATAGGACTCTTCTGATGTCTCCATGATATACGCAGAGGGCAAAGAAGCCCAGAGGGAGGGGTCCCCGATAGCTGGAGAGAAGCGGTTAACGCCGCTCTGAAACAAGAGACCAACCCATCCAGTCGAATGAGAAGTTCGTCCGCGGCAGAGGAGGAGAAAACATGCCAGGCAAGAAAATTCTCATGCTTACCGGTGATTTCACCGAAGAATACGAAATCTTCGTCTTCCAGCAGGCCATGGAGGCCGTCGGTCATACCGTCCATATCGTCTGCCCGGACAAGAAGGCCGGCGACATCCTGCGCACGTCCCTGCACGACTTCGAAGGCGACCAGACCTACACCGAGAAACTCGGCCATAATGTCGTCATTAACAAAACATTCGCGGAAGCAGAAACTCAACTCGACGAGTATCACGCCGTTTACTGCGCCGGCGGCCGTGGTCCGGAATACATCCGCACAGACAAACGCGTGCAGGCGATCGTGCGGCACTTCCACGAAAAGCAGAAGCCGATCTTTACGATCTGCCACGGCGTGCAAATTCTGATTGCCGTCGACGGTGTCGTGCGCGGCAGGAAGGTCGGCGCTCTCGGCGCCTGCGAGCCGGAAGTTACGCTGGCCGGCGGCACCTATATCGACCTCTCCCCCACCGAAGCCTATGTCGACGGCACGATGGTATCGGCAAAGGGCTGGACGGCCCTTGCTGCCTTCATGCGGGAGTGCCTTAAGGTTCTCGGCACCGAAATCTACCACAATAAATAAGACTGCGAGCCCGGCACACGATCGTGCCGGGCTTCGTCTTGCCGCGGGAGGTTGCCCGCCCGCTATGCCGCCCCGTGATTCCAGCCGCGCCCTCTGTTGCCGAACATCTTGTATCCGTCACTCGTGACGGCGAGCGTATCCTCGAGCTTGATGAAACCGCGCTTCGGGTGAAGCATCGTCGTCTCGACGGAAATGACCATGCCTGCCTCCAGAGGCCGATCCGCGTCCACGCCTTCATAGGCGACCGGGTGGTTGGTCATCAGGAAGGGTGCTTCGTGGCTGATGAGACCCATGCCGTGGCAGAAGAAGTCGGTAAAAGAGGCCGAAGGCAAGCTTTTCAAAACCGCTTCGGCCGCAGCGATCATCTCGCGGCCGAAAGCGCCGGCCCTGATCCTGGCGAAGGCCGCCTGCTGGATCGCCTCCACTTCAGCCAGCAGGTCCTCAAGCTCTGAATCGGGCTCGCCGAGAACGCCCATGCGGCAAAGGTCACCGATATAGCCGTGATAGTTGCCACCGGAATCGATTGAAAGCACCTCGCCCTTCGCCCACGCCTGCGGCGAGGCGGCGCGGTTGTGACTGGCGCCGAGGGTCAGCAGGCAATATTCGAAGTGGAGCCCGCGATTGGTCTCCTCCCGCCTGAGGCGTTCGATGATCTCGCCCTTCGTGGATCCCTCCCGTGCCGCCGCGATGGTAGCGAGCATGGAATCGGTTATCAGTTCGGAGGCAAGCTTGAGTTTTTGAAGCTCCTGCGGTGTCTTAATTGCGCGTAGTCGCTCCAGCGTATACGTCGCATCCACGAAGCGCGCTTCTTCTAGGCGAGAAGCCAACAGGTCCCGCGCATCGGAAGGCAGGAACGGCGGCTCGATGCCGATGCGAGCACCCGCCTTGCCGATCTTCTCCAGGTGCTCGACGGCAAGTTCTGCCGCATCGAGCGTGCCCCAGGTCGCCGTAAGCACGCTGGGTGTCCAGAAGGGCTTGTTCTGGTGTTCTCCCCCTTCCATGCGGTTGCCAACATAGGCTGAGTGGTCGGGTGAGCCCTTCTCATAAACGACGATCGGCAGATAACGGCTGTGGCCGATCGCATCCATTGCGGCGAAGAAGATGAACTTGTAGCCACCGAGCAGGTACTGCGTATTGTGCTTGGAGGTGGCGAGCAGCACGTCGATGCCCGCCTCCTCCATAAGCCTGTCGAGTTTAGCCGCATCGAAAGGCGGTTCCACCGCCCGCGCTTCGCTTGGACTGATGTTCACGGTTTTCTCCTAAAAGCCGTTGCCGCGCGCCTCAGGCACCAGCCGGGATTAATCGGAAATCCGGCAGGCCGCGAAGCGCACGCTCGGGGCCGGCCGGCGAATAGACGACAAACAGTTGCATCGGCCCGGGTCCCGTGTTCTTCGTCGAGTGGAACCGGCTTTCCGGTACATAGACCGTGCAACCCGGCCCGACCTTCTGCGTCACCGGATTGCCGTTCTCGTCCTCCACCATTTGTTCGCCCTCGCCCGAGATGACGAAGATGATCTCCTCAGAGCCGGGATGATTGTGACGCGCATGCCCCTCACCGCTCGGCAAGTCCACCACACCACCCGAGAAGCGCTCGGCCCCGTTCACCTCCGGCGCGACCGTCAGTGCGAGGCGGCCCCAGTCGAAGCCGAAGCTGTCGACATCCTTCGGATAGAGAAAATATTTGTCCTTCGCCATGCCGCGGCCTCCTCCCGCATCTTGCTCGCTTCAGACCACCGTACTGATGGCAAGCGCCTTGAAGTCTTCCGTCTGCTTGCGGATCGCCACCTCGGCCGGCAGGCGTTCCATGGAACTTGCGCCATAAAAGCCATTGCAGGCTGGGCAACGATCCAGGATGTAGCGTGCATCCTCCGGCATCGAAATCGGTCCCCCGTGGCAAAGCACGATGACGTCCTTCCGTACCGAACGTGCGGCCGCCGCTATCGCGTCGATTTCGCTCACGCAGTCGTCGAGCGACACCGCGGACGTGGCGCCGATCGCGCCTCCCGTAGTAACGCCCATATGAGCGACGATGATGTCTGCACCGGCCTTGGTCATCGCAATCGCTTCTTCCTCGTTGAAGACATAGGGCGTCGTCAGCAGGTCGAGCCGGTGGGCTTCGGCGATCATGTCCACCTCGAGACCGTAGCCCATGCCGGTCTCCTCGAAGCTCTGCCGGATCCGCCCGTCGAAGAGGCCAATGGTCGGGAAATTCTGTACGCCGGAAAAGCCCATAGCTTTTAGGTTCGCGAGAAACTGCGGCATGAACACGAATGGGTCGGTGCCATTTACGCCGGCGAGTACCGGTGTCGCCTTCACGACCGGCAGCACCTCCAGGGCCATATCCTTGACGATCTCATTGGCGTTTCCATAGGCGAGCAGACCGGCCGCCGAACCGCGGCCCGCCATGCGGTAACGGCCGGAGTTATAGATGATGATGAGGTCGATGCCGCCCGCCTCCTCGGCCTTGGCCGAAATCCCTGTGCCTGCCCCGCCGCCGATGATCGGCTTGCCGGCGGCGATCATGCCGTGGAACTTTTCAAGAATGGTCTTGCGGGGGATTACTGGCATCGGCGTCTCTTTCAGGGGTTGGCGATGTCTCGGTAGGCGGCGACTGCGGCCTCGGCGAACTGCGGATCGTTGATGTGGAGCGGAAGCCATTCGATGCGGCGCGCGTCGGTTGTTTCGACGGTGGCTTCCAGTGCCTCGAAAAGCGCCGCATCCGCCGCAGGATCGAAGAAGGCGCCGCCCTCAATATCGAGCGCCGACACGCCTCTCTCCGGGATCAGGAACCGGAGTGGGCCCTTGCAGAGGTTCAGCTTTGCGCCAATCCACCTTCCGATCGCGGCGCACTCCTCCGCCGTTGTGCGCATGAGCGTGACGTTGGGGTTGTGGCGGTAGAAGATCCGGCCGGCATAACGCTTCGGCACCGTGTCGGGTGCCCAGAAATTCACCATATCCAATGCTCCGACCGAACCGACATAGGGCAATTTGGTGCGCGCAATTGCGCCGAAACGATCCTCCGTCGCCGGCAGCACGCCACCGAAGAGAAGATCGCAGACCTCCGTGGTGGTGATGTCGAGCACACCCGAAAGAAGACCGCTGTCTGCAAGCTTCTCCATCGCGCGTCCGCCGGTGCCAGTGGCGTGAAAGACAACACAGTCATGGTCGGCCTTCAGTCGTTCGACCATGGCAGTCACACAGGGCGTCGTCACACCGAACATGGTAAGGCCGAGAGCTGGCTTCGAGGCCGTTTCCTTCGCTGGCCGGTTAGCCATGGCGGTAATCGCTTCGGCCGCGTTGTGCAGGATCGTGCGGCTCACACGGTTGAGCCCAGCCATATCGGTAATCGACGGCATCATGATGATGTCAGAGACGTCGACATAAGGTGCCACGTTGCCGGAAGCGAGCGTCGAAACCATGACCTTCGGCAGCCCGAGCGGCAACCTGCGCATGCCGGCAGCAATGATCGACGTCCCGCCGCCGCCACCGATCCCCACCACGCCGGCGACGTCGCCCCGCGTGGGAAGAAAACGCGCGAACGCCTCGCTCATCGCGGCGACCGCGGTCCCGCGGTCGTCGCCCGAAAGCACCGCGGCGGGACCGTCCGGATGCACGGACGCCACGGTTTCGGCGGAGATATCGACCGCAATCGTGGGACGACGCGTGCCGACATCGACCAGAACAGGCCGCCCGCCGGCCGCCTCGATGCAGGAAGCAAGATAACCGAGCTCCTCCCCCTTCGTATCGGCCGTGCCGACGACGTAGATTTGCTTCATCTCTCCTCCCCGGCGGCCCTGGCCCTCCCTAGCACTTGCCGCCTCATGCCGGCCGGTTCGCCGGCTCTTGCAAATTTATGAGATGCGCGTATCATAAAGACATGGATATCTCACGTCAACAGAGTGAATCCCCCTTGCGCAGCGAGCGCGGTCCCCGGGCCCGCACACGCAAACTCATGCTGGAGACCGCGACGCGGCTGATGCAGTCCGGCATCACGCCCTCGGTGAGCGAGGTCGCGGAAGCCGCCGAAGTTTCGCGCGCCACCGCGTATCGTTATTTTCCGAGCCAGGCGGCGCTGGTTCATGCGGTGGTGGACGAGGCGCTTGGCCCGATCCTCGACTGGCGCTCCGAAGCGCCCGATGCGCGGACTCGCATTGCCGATCTTCTCGCGACCGCCATGCCGCGCATCGACGAGTTCGAGGCAACCTTCAAGGCGGCACTGAAGCTTACGCTTGACCAATGGGCGCAGCGCCAGGCCGGCACGCTTGGTAACGAACCGCAGCTGACGCGCGGCCACCGCGTCGAACTCCTGCGACAGGTCACCGCCCCTCTCGAGGGCAAGGTGTCCTCCGAAGCCCGCGAGCACCTCGCTCAGGCGCTCTCGCTGGTGTTCGGTGTCGAGGTGCTGGTCGTGCTGAAGGACATCTGGGGGCTCTCAGCCGAACGCGCACAAGCCGTTGCCGAATGGGCGGCGGCGGCCTTGGTCGAGGCGGCGATTCAGGAGGCGCAAACCGCGGCATGACACCGCGCACTCTCCTAGCAACTGGTTTAACCAATTTAGCTTATACACATGTATGGCTGCTGATGGAGAAGATGGGGGTAAATTGAACTGCTTGGCAGGCATGGCAGGCTGCGCACCATCGAATTGAAATCTAGACAACGGGACAGGGACCTTGACGCTCGCTAGCTTTGGTAATACCAGATTGGTGCTGCGGCCCGTTAGGCGTGAAATCTGGCACGACGCACGTTGGGTCGAGGAGGACCCCGCCCGCAGAAGCGCCAATCAGGAGGATTTGACAGACGGACCGCCGCAAGGCGGCGGCGTGTACAAAAGGGGAGGAAGTATCATGCGCAAGACAGTGGCCGGCTTGTTGGCCGGTATCAGTTTAATGTTTGCCAGCGGGACATCCGCGCAATCGCAAGAACTGACGATTTTCTGGGCCGAGTGGGATCCGGCCAATTATCTCCAGGAGCTCGTCAACGAATACGAGGCCGAGACGGGCGTGAAGGTCACGGTCGAAACGACCCCTTGGGCGGATTTCCAGACGAAGGCGTTCACCGAATTCAACGCCAAGGGCTCGGCCTATGACATGGTCGTCGGCGACTCGCAGTGGATCGGCGCCGCATCGGAGGCCGGCCACTACGTCGACCTCACCGAGTTCTTCAATAAGCACAAGCTGAACGAGGTGATGGCTCCTGCCACGGTGAAGTACTACTCGGAGTATCCTGCGAACTCCGGCAAGTACTGGTCGATTCCGGCTGAGGGCGACGCGGTCGGTTGGTCCTATCGCAAGGACTGGTTCGAAGACCCGAAGGAGATGGAAGCCTTCAAGGCGAAGTATGGCTATGACCTCGCCCCGCCGAAGGATTGGAAGCAGTTGCGCGACATCGCCGAGTTCTTCCATCGTCCGGACCAGAAGCGCTACGGCATCGCGATCTACACCGACAACTCCTATGACGGTCTCGTAATGGGCGTAGAGAACGCCATCTTCTCTTTCGGCGGAGAACTCGGCGACTACAGCACCTACAAGGTCGACGGGATCATCAACTCGGAAAAGAACGTCAAGGCTCTGGAAACCTACCGCGAGCTTTACGGCTTCACCCCTCCTGGCTGGGCCAAGTCCTTCTTCGTCGAGAACAACCAGGCGATCACCGAAAACCTGGCAGCGATGAGCATGAACTACTTCGCCTTCTTCCCGGCGCTGGTCAATGAAGCATCGAACCCGAACGCGAAGGTCACCGGCTTCTTCGCCAACCCGGCCGGCCCGAATGGCGACCAGTATGCCGCGCTCGGCGGCCAGGGCATTTCCATCGTCTCCTATTCCGAAAACAAGGAAGAGGCGATGAAATTCCTCGAGTGGTTCATCAAGGACGAGACGCAGAAGCGCTGGGCCGAACTCGGCGGTTACACGGCAAGCGCCAAGGTGCTGGAGTCGGAAGAGTTCCAAAACGCGACGCCCTATAACAAGGCCTTCTATGAGACCATGTTCAAGGTGAAGGACTTCTGGGCAACGCCCGAATATGCCGAGCTGCTGATCCAGATGAATCAACGCATCTATCCTTATGTGACGGCGGGCCAGGGCACGGCAAAGGAGGCGCTCGACGCTCTCGCCAAGGACTGGAACGCGACCTTCAAAAAGTACGGCCGCCACTAACGGGTAAGACATCGCGGGAGGGGCCTGGCTCCCTCCCGCTTCTTCAACTTGGCACCGAACGATACTCGCGCGGACGCGGCGTCGCGCTCCTGAAATGCGCAACAGAATGGCGCAAGTGCGCCCGGCGCTGGGCTCTCGGAGGAGGAGCACATTGGCCACCGTGGTTATGACATCGCTGGATTCGAAGTCGCGCGCGGCTTCGCGGGGCTTGAGCGACATCAAGATTCGCAATCTCTTCATCATTCCGACGATCCTGTTCTTGATCGTCTTCAACATCTTCCCGTTGATCTACTCTCTCGGCTACTCTTTCACCGACTTTCGTGCTTCGACGAACGCTCCGGCCGCCTTCGTCGGCCTGCAGAACTACCGGGAACTGCTGAACGACCCATTCATCTGGGCGAACTTCGCCATTACGGCGAAATACGTGATCGTGTCGGTTACCGGTCAGGTTGTCGTCGGTTTCGGCACGGCGATGCTGCTCAACCGCGAGATTCCGTTCAAGGGTCTGATCACAACACTGCTTCTGCTGCCGATGATGCTGTCAATGGCGGTGGTCGGGCTCTTCTGGAAGCTGCTCTATGATCCATCCTTCGGCATCATCAACTACGCGCTCGGCCTCGGCTCTTTCGAATGGCTGGCGAATCCCAACATGGCACTCTACGCCGTCGCCATCACCGACATCTGGATGTGGTCCCCCTTCGTGATGCTGCTCTCGCTCGCCGGTCTCTCGGCCGTACCGAGGCACCTTTACGAGGCGGCGGCGATTGATCGGGCGGGACCGTTCTACACCTTCTTCCACATTACCCTGCCGCTCGTGGCACCGATCCTCATGATCGCGGTCATCTTCCGCACGATGGAGGCGTTCAAGACTTTCGACCTCGCCTATATCCTCACGAGCCAGCCGACCACGGAAGTGATCTCGATTCGCCTCTACAAGATGGCGTTTCAGGAATGGCAGACTGGCCGGTCCTGCGCGCTCGCCTACATAGTGCTGATCATGGTGCTCGCGATTACCAACATTTATGTCAAGTATCTCAATAGGGTGAAGGAGCGCTGAGATGGCGGCCGTCCAAACTCGCTCCGAGCGCGCGCTAAATCGGCTGGCGATTGCCGCCGTACTTGTCATCACGCTGCTCTTCCTCGCCCCGATCTACTGGATCACGTCTACTGCCTTCAAACCGCGCAACCTCGCGACGACGATCCCGCCGACGGTCATTTTCGAGCCGGAGATCTCGCCCTTCGTCAAGCTCTTCACCAAGCGCTCTCAACTGCGTGCAGCACCGGAGCCAGAAGACTATGCCGTCGCACCATGGTGGGAACGGCTGGTCTTCGACGGGGGTGAAAAGGTGGTGCGCTCGGGGCGCGGAGAGGTGCAGCTATCCGGTTACCCCAACCGCTTCATGAATTCGCTGATCGTCGCGATCACCTCAACGGTGCTCGCCGTCAGCATGGGTACCTTCACAGCTTACGGTTTCTCGCGGTTCAAGATGAAGGGCGAAGCGGACCTGTTGTTCTTCATCTTATCGACACGCATGCTGCCGCCCGTGGTCGTGGCAATCCCAATGTTCCTGATGTACCGGGCTGTCGGGCTGAACGACACCCATTGGGGTCTCATCATCCTCTACACCGCTTTCAATCTCTCCTTCTCGGTCTGGCTAATGAAAGGCTTCATCGACGAGATTCCGAAGGAGTATGAGGAAGCGGCGCTCGTCGACGGCTACACGCGTCTGCAAGCGTTTTTTAAGATCGTGCTGCCTGAGGCTGCCACAGGCATCGCCGCGACCGCCGTCTTTTGCTTCATCACAGCGTGGAACGAGTATGCTTTCGCGCTGATCATGACGAACCGGCGCGCGCAAACGGCACCGCCCTTCATCCCGAGCCAGGTCGGCTCTGGCCTTCCGGATTGGACCGTCATTGCCGCAGGTACCTTCTTGTTTCTGCTACCGGTCGCCATCTTCACTTTCCTGCTCAGGAACCATCTCCTGCGCGGCATGAGTTTCGGAGCGATCCGCAAATGACCTTTCGTGCCATAAACCGGAAGTATCTTGAGCCAGGCTCACAGTTCCTGATGATATTAGGCATTATCGCGCTGTGCCAGCCATGGAACCTATTCCTCCATCGCTACGGGCTGACAATGACGTTAGTCGGGCTGATTGCCTTCATGATCACGTCCAAGATCCCGCCGGAACAGAAAACTGACGAGAGCAGGAATCCATGACGCAGATTGAATTGCGCGGCATCGAAAAGCACTTTGGTGCCGTTCAGGTCATCAAGAACCTCAATCTCGCCATAGCCGATAACGAATTCATCGTTCTACTCGGCCAGTCCGGCTGCGGCAAGACGACGACACTGCGCGCGATCGCCGGGCTCGAAACGGTCGATGAAGGCGACATCCTCATCGACGGTCGGCCGGTGCAGCACTTGAAGGCATCGCACCGGGACATCGCCTTTGTGTTCCAGTCCTTCTCGCTCTACCCACACATGACGGTGTTCGAGAATATCGCCTTCCCGCTCCGCGCCACGCGCGGCAACCCTGCGGATATTGAGCGCGAGGTCCGGGCGGTTGCAAAAACACTGCAGATCACCCACCTGCTCGCAAAAAGGCCCTCCGCTCTTTCAGGCGGCGACATGCAGCGCGTGGCGATCGGCCGAGCACTCGTTCGGCGTCCCAAGGCGATGCTCATGGATGAGCCGATCGGCGCGCTTGACGCAAAGCTCCGCGAAGAGATGCGCGCCGAAATCAAGCGGCTCCATATCAAACAGGGCTCGACCACGATCTACGTCACGCATGACCAGGTCGAAGCCATGTCACTCGCCGATCGTATTGTTGTCATGCACGAAGGAGTCCTGCAGCAAGTCGGCACCCCCCATGAGGTTTACGCTCGTCCGGCCAACATGTTTGTCGCGCAATTCGTCGGGAGTCCGGTCATGAACATGGCTGAGGTGACGATTTCCGCGGATGCGGGGCATGCACGCGTCCAGGTCGGAGGTGCTTCAACCGCCTTCGATCTTCCCTCCAGTCTCACGGCGCAACTCGCTGCCGCCGGGGTCAAAAACGGCAATATCACCCTCGGCGTGCGACCTGAAGGGGTTCTCGTTTCACGGGAAGCACGCGAGGGCTTCGTGCCCGTGGAGGCCCATATCATCGAACCGCTCGGCTCGCATGACATCGTAGACCTGCAGGTTGGTGCCCAGATGCTGCGGGCAAGGACGAAAAGCGGCTTCGTAGCCAGGCCAGGCGAGGCCGTCTGGGCCCGAATTAATCCCACCCAGGCGCATTTCTTTGACAGCACGACCGGCACATCTTTTGGGATCAGGCTCTGATGGCGCACATTGAACTCAAAGGCATCACCAAGACGTTCGGAGGCCATACCGCCCTGAAGGATCTCAGTTTCGAAATTGCCGACGGAGAGTTTTTCGTGCTGCTCGGCGAGACGGGCGCCGGCAAGACGACGACCCTCAGGCTGATTGCCGGGCTTGAAAAGCCGACGGGCGGACAGATCTTCATCGACGGCGAGGATGTCGCCGACTGGGGCGCCGCCGAACGCGACGTGGCGCTTGTGCTGCAGCAGTATTCGCTTTACCCCCGCTACACGGTCCGCGAGAACCTCGAATTCCCGCTCAAGTCTCGCATCCGGTGTGTCGAACCGGCCGAAATCAAGGAGCGTGTCGCCCGCGTCGCAAAGACTCTCCGCATTGAGCATCTGCTCGACCGCAAGACGGATCGCCTGTCGGGTGGCGAAATGCAGCGCGTTTCCATCGGGCGGGCGATCGTGCGCAAGCCGCGCGTCTTTCTGATGGACGAGCCCCTCTCCGCCCTCGATGCCAAACTTCGCGAGGCGCTCCGCACCGAGCTCAAGAACCTCCAGATGAATCTCGGGGCAACCTTTCTCTTCGTGACCCACGATCAGATCGAAGCCATGTCGATGGGCGACAAGATCGGCGTACTCAACAACGGCCATCTCGTTCAGACCGGCACGCCGCAGGAGATCTATCGCAATCCGGTCAACACTTTCGTTGCACGCGCCGTTGGCTCGCCGCCGATGAACCTGATCTCCGGCAGGCTTGCGGGCAATGAGGCCATCGCGGACCAAGGCTACCGATTGCCTTTTGACGCGGCGCTCGACACCGCGGTTGACGGACGGCCCCTCACCTTCGGCATCCGCCCCGAGGATCTCTTCCTAGAAAGCGGCGCCCCCGGCGAGGCCCGCGTGCATGACGTCGAAAATCATGGGGTCGAGAAGATCGTCACTCTTCGCACAGGCAACCACTTCTTGCATGCGACGGTGCCTGCTCAGACCGACCTCGAGATCGAGGAGCCTGTTCGCTTCTCCTGGGATCCGGAAAAGGTCGTGCTCTTCGACGGGGGAAGCGGGATGAGCCTGCGCCACGCCCGTTGACCCGTCATCGGCGACACCGGGATCGGCTCCATCCTGCTCGTGGCTCCCGCCCATTTGCCCGTCATTCACGCGACCATGGAATGCGTGTCCCATCTGGAACGGGCGTAATCCCATTGCCTTACGCCGGAAACCGTCGCCTATAGTGTTCGGCGACCTCAGGGTTGCGGAGGCTGACAGGCAACTCGCCTTTCAAAATGCGGATCGCTTCGGCCGCAGCGCCTGTTCCCATGCGCATCATGCTTTCGTCAGTGATGCCGGCGAGGTGAGGCGTCACGATCACATTGTCCAGCCGGAAGTAAGGATGCTCGAGCGGCAGGGGCTGAGCAGAGAACACGTCAAGGGCAGCGCCGCCGATGCGGCCCAACTCCAGCGCCTCAATCAATGCTGCGTCATCCACGACCGGACCGCGCGCCACGTTGACGAGGATCGCACCCGGCTTCATGCCCGCAATCCGCTCGCGGCTCAAAAGCCCCGTCGTCTCGGGCGTGAGCGGGCAACAGAGAACGACGATGTCCGACGTCGAAACCAGATCGTCGACCGAAAGAAACCGCACACCGCCAGGCAGGCTTTCGGGCGAGCGGCTGTTGGCGACGATCTCCAGGCCAAACCCGTGTTTCGCGACCCGGAAGACCGCCTTTCCCACGTTGCCCATGCCGATGATGCCCATGGTACGGCCGGCGAGGTCGAGTGCTCTGTCCGCGTGGACTCGCCCGGCACCCCACCCCCTGCTTCTGAGATCTCGGTCCAGGGGACGGAACCGGCGCAGCAACGCCAGCGTCACCATGAAGACATGCTCCGCCACAGTCGGCGCATTGACGGCCGGCACGTTGGCGATAAGCACACCGGCCGCCGTGGCCGCGTCATAGGGTATCATGTCAAGCCCCGCGCCGTGCCGGACTGCCGCGCGCAGGGCCGCTGTTTCTTCGAAGAAGGCGGGCGGAATCGGCGCGCGCACGATGACGATCGCCGCACCCTCGCCTTCACGCAGCAGCGTCTCGGGATCGGGAGCGGACGCGACGCGAAGATCGGCCGCCGCCTTCAGCATGGCCTCGGCGTCGCGGTGCAGGGGATGGGTCGAGAAAATGAAACTCATCGGCCTCCTCATTACCGATCGGGGACTATTCCGCGGCTGTCGCTGGTCCGCCGATGAGGCCCTTCCAGTAGCTTTCCGCGCCCTGTAGATGCGCATTCATCAAAGCCTGGGCGAGATTGCCGTCGCGTGCGAGCAGCGCCTCGTAGATACGGATATGTTCTTGATGCGAGCGGCGGCTGCGGGCGATATCTGCGAAGTAGATGGGAAGTCGCTGTTCGCCCATTGTGTAGTAAACGCTGCAGACACGGTGAAACACGCTGTTCTTCGTCGCCCGAACGATCTCCAGGTGAAAATCCCGGTCCTCGCGCGCGAGGCCCTCGCCTGCAGCGATCTTCGCCTCGGAGGCGGCGAGAATCTCGCGCAGGCGTATGTAGTTCTCCTCCGTCGCTCGCGCGCAGGCGAGTTCCGCCGCCTTGATCTCGTGGATCTTGCGGAGCTCCACCGTCTCGTAGATCACGATCGGGTCCAGTGGCACGCCGGCACGCGCAAAGAGTGCGATCGCCTCGACGCTCGCCTCCGTTGTCGTCAGGTAGATGCCCGACTTCGCCCGGCGCTCCACGATGCGCATGGCTTCCAGGATTGCCAAAGCCTCCCGAAGCTGCCCGCGGCTGACGGCGAAGTGCTCGGCGAGCTCTCGCTCCGATGGCGTTCGCCCGTTGCTGCTCGAACTCGTGAATAGATGGGCAGCTAGATCGGATAGCAGATTGTTTTCTTTCATGGTTACAGTCTTAGCGCGTAAGTCTCCAGGACGCGCTCGTTGATCGTAAATCCCAAACCGGGTTTATCAGGAATCTCTATCATACCGTCCCTCACAACCACAGTCTCCTCGACGAGATCGTGGATCATCGGGTTCGCGCCAACGGAATATTCGATGACAAAGCTTGCCGGAGAGGCAGCGCAGATGTGCAGGCCCGAGAAGAAGCAAGGGGCACCGGCCCACAAATGGGGGGCAAAACGGAGATTGAAGGCACTGGCGATCACACCAATGCGCATTGCCTCCGTGATGCCGCCGCAGAATGCCGGGTCGGGCTGGAAGATATCAGCCGCGCGCAGCATCGCCAGATCGCGGAAGGCGAAACGGGTGGCCTCGCTCTCGCCCGCCGCGATCGGCACCCTTGAAGCAGCGCGCACTTCCGCCATTCCGGCCTTGTCATCCGCGATCACCGGCTCCTCGAACCAAGCGAGGTCGCAATCCTGGACGAGTTGGATGAAGCGTTTCGCGTCGGCAACCGTATAGGTGCCATGCGCATCGACCATGATATCCACGGAGGGGCCCAGCGCCTTGCGGGCAGCACGCACACGGGCGGCCGAGACATGCGGCGCGCGGTCCATTGCGCCGACCCTCATCTTGACCGCCTTGAAACCGCCATTGGCGATGTAGGACTGCAGCTGGCCGCCGATCTTTTCGGCGTTCTCCCAGCCGCCGGATGCATAGGCAGGCAACCGGCTCGCCTTGCGCCCGCCGAGAAGCTTCCACACCGGCACGCCCAGCGACTTGCCGAGAATGTCCCACAATGCGATGTCGACGGCACTGATCGCGGCAATGGAGAGGCCCCGGCGCGAGAGTTCCGGCATCGCATGCCCCGACATCGCCGCTGTTTCGTGACGCACCCCGTTATAAAGCATCTCCCAGGTAGCGGAGATGTCGGCGGCGTCGCGGCCGACGAGCCGCGGGCCCACCTCATGGTTGAGCATGTGCACCAGCGTGCCGTAAGTGCCGGCGCTGCCTGCAGCATTCTTGCCTTCACCCCACCCTACGATTCCGTCATCTGTTTCTATGCGCAGGATCGCCGCGTCGAAGGTTGTCAGGCGTCCGAAATCGCTGCGGTGCTGCCGGCTCGCTTCGATCGGTATGCGAACCCACCAGGCTTGGACCGTCTTGATACGCATTTCAAACTCCCCAACCTCGCGGCGCGCCGGCCGCAGGGCATGCTCGGACCGGGCCTCACTTGATCAGCGGCAGGATGGTCTCGGCGGTAATCCGCATCTGGTCATCGTAGAACCTCTCTGTCAGCAGGCTCGATCCGTGGTCCTGGATGAACTTCAGCTGCTCCGGCGGGATATCGACCGGATTGCGTTCGACCATGTCGGGATATTTCGCCGCCGGTGTGCGGTCGACCGGCGCCACGAACTCATTGGTGAGCGCGCCGTCGTAACCGATCTCCTTCAGAGTTGCGACGATCTTCGGCCAGTCGAGATGGCCAAGACCTGCCGCAAAGCGGTTGTTATCAGCCACATGGAAATCGAAAAGCCGGTTCCCGGCGAGCCTGATCGCCTCATACATGTCCTCCTCTTCGATGTTGAGGTGAAAGGCATCGAGGCAAACGCCGCAATCGGGATCGACCGCCTCGGCCAGCGCAAGCGCTTGGGCTGCACGGTTGAAGAGATAAGTCTCGAACCGGTTGAGCGGCTCGATTGCCAAGCGGACGCCCTTCTTTTGGGCATGGGCGAAGCATTCCTTCGTCGCATCCACGACCCACTTCCATTCATCCTCCTGGGTGCCATCTGGAACGACCTTGCCGACGGTCGCCGGTACGAGGGTGACAATTTGGCCCTCGAGTTCGCTCACCATCGTTATGACGCTCTTCACGTAGTCCACCGACTTTGCGCGCTGGCCCTCGTCCTTGGCTGCGAGGTTACGCTCGCCGAGCGTCAGCGTCACCGCACCCCAGCAGCGAATGCCGTGTTCCTTGAGCAGCGCGCGAGTGTCGTTGACGTCGTACTGGGCCGGCTCGCCTGAAATCTCGATGCTCTCGTAGCCGTATTTCTTGATGCGTTTCAGCGTGACGGCGAGAGGCTCCGCCCGCATCCAGTTGTGCGTCGAAAGGTGCATAAACGTCCTCCCAAATTGTCGTTGCCCCCGCACCGACGGGGGACCTTTTCCTTGCGGTCCGCCCTATCTGGTTTGGCCAATTTCTCCCCGTAAGAAGCTCTATCGCAATTTAACGTCACCCGCAAGCGATCCACAAAGCCCCGCCTCGCGCCGTTTTTCCTTGTTTCTTCGGATTCCGGGGGTTTTTGTCGATCGGCGTCTCCTGGATATTAACTGTCGGCTTGACCAAGTCTGCACTTTTGGTATGACCAGACTGCTACGGGAGACGCACGAACACTGGCGAAAATCTGGAGGGGACGATGAAGGTCGGCATGTGCATGTTTCTCTGGACGACGAGCGTCGGGCGGAAACATGAGGCGCTACTCCGCGACATCAAGGCGACGGGATTCGACGGCGTCGAGATTCCAATCTTCGACGGCACGCCCGACGACTACCGTCGGCTCGGCGCCCTGCTGGATAGGATAGGGCTGGAGCGCACGGCCGTCTCCGCCATGAGCAACCCTTCCATGAACCTGATCTCGCCTGATCCGGCGACGCGCAGGCGCGGCATCACCTACATGCAATGGGTCATCGACTGCGCGGTCGCCCTCGGCGCTGACACGTTAAGCGGCCCGCTACATTCCACGCTCGGCCAGTTCTCCGGCACAGGGCCGACCGCCGCGGAGCTAAAGCGGTCGGTTTCCTCGCAGCGCACGGTCGGGGACCATGCTGCCAAACGCGGCCTCACCGTAGCGCTCGAGGCGCTGAACCGCTTCGAATGCTATCTCGTCAATACGATGGACGACCTGGCCGACCATATCGATGCAATTGGGCACCCCAACATTCGTGCCATGTACGACACTTTTCACAGCAATATCGAGGAAGCTGATCCCATCGGAGCCTTTACCCGCAACAAGGACCATATCGTACACGTCCATATTTCGGAGAACGACCGTGGCGTGCCGGGCCGCGGGAACATCCCGTGGTCCGAGACTTTCAAGGCGATACGCGCGAGCGGCTATGACGGCTGGCTGACGATCGAGGCTTTCGGTCGTGCATTAAAGGACCTTGCGGCCGCAACGAAGGTCTGGCGCGATTTCTCCGAGACGCCCGAAGCGGTCTATCGCGATGGATATCGTCACATTCGCAACGGATGGCGGGCAGCGGCATGACGGGCGCCCTGCCGATGGAAGAGATCATAGAGGCTCTAGTCGGAATGGCCCTGCGCGGCATCTTCCCGCATGAGATCAGGAACGGCGAAAGGAGACATTCGGGCGAATTCAGCTGAGCCGCCACTTACCACAGCAAAGCCGCTGTCCGGTCGCTTCGCATCCCTGAAGGTTTTTCGATGCGGGCCGGAGTTTGACGTCTGCCGCTGGCGTTGGCGGCCCGCGTTGACAAACCTTGGAAGGAGAAGCCGCGGAGGCTGGGTGGGACCTAGGGGGAAAGCAAGGGGCCGCGGCGTGTGTTGTGGACTTCGGCGCTGACGTCAGAAGCAAAAGGGCGGGGCATGGCTCTCTCAGAGTGAGCGGGATCGCCTCAGCGCCTGGCGGATCATCTTGTTTGCCCGTTTCCGCTCCAAGCAGAGTGCGGATCGTTGCGACATTGGTCTTGCGCTCCCCACTGGCCAGCAGGCCGTAGTGGCGGATGCGGCGGGAACCGTCGGGCAGCACATTGCAGCACGCTGGTTGTGCCGATGCGCGCGCCAAGGTGCCGGGTATCGGCGGCGATGGTGCTCAGCGTCTCGGCCGATACCCGAAGCAGCAGGTCATAGACAGCCTTCTTGTTCCAGTAAGCGATCTGGGTGCTCGGCCCGCAGGGCGAAAACCACGTGGAAATACTCGACCGGCAGAAGGTCTTCGGCACGGGCCAACCAGTCCCGCGCCGCGGGTGCTTGGCACTTCGGGCAGTGGCGGTTCTTGCAGGAATTATAGGCGATGTGGTTATGCCCGCACTTGGTGCAAGCAGCCACATGCCCGCCGAGCGCCTCGGTTCGGCAGGCTTCGATCGCCGCCATGACCTTGAGCTGGGTCAGGCTGACATGCCCGGCATTGGCTCGCCGCCACGCAGGACCATAGGCTCGGAAGATGTCAGCGACCTCCAGCTTTTGCCGGGACACCCCGGCGCGCGCTTCATTCCAGCCGACGCCTCAGGGTCAGATCCCCCATAAGTCGCCACCCGGTCGTTATTTGGAGACAGGGCGAAGGTCCGTTCCATCGGCATGCTGGTCATTCTGGCACCGAAGCTCCTATGGCGACAATCCACCCGTCTTCGACGGTGTTGAACGCGAAGAGTCGACCAACAGCAGTCGTACGGCCAGACCCCGATCAGCGGCCACAATCGGCCCTGAGGAGACCTTGCTGTCTTCAAGGTTGAATGACCGCTTCGCGCCCTATATCGGTCATCGGGGCCGCAGTGGCTTCTTTCCGAAAGCAGACGTCACTCACTCTGGCCCCCGGGGGCCATTACGGCGCGCGTAATGCATCCTTGAGATCGATACACAGCAATCCGGCAAGCCTCGCATCGCTGACGCCGATCGAGACGGCCAATGGCCAGCCGCGCCGACCCGCAAATGCGACCTGAGCCCACCGATTGACAATTTTTGAAAATTTGCCCTTCTTCTCGTGTCTCAATCCTCAACTGGAAAGGGACGACAATGCGCAGAACCTTTTATGCTTCTCAAAGCATCTATTCGGAACCCGGCCCGTATCGCGAAACGTTGATGGGCGGTGGTGGCGAACCGAACCTGATCGCCGGGTGGATTAGCTCATTCATGCAGCATCCTCGCGGGTTTGAATCCAAAAAACGGGGCTTCAAACCTCAACAAATAGCCGATCTGGAGCTTCGCTCCGTGGCCGAAATTCTGTCGGTCGCCGTGGAACGCAAGCTGCTTGAAAGCGATGCCGCGCAGCCTAAGGTGGGCGGCGTATGCCGGGATTTTGCCATGATGGCGGTGAGTAGTTTTCGGGAGCGCGGCACCCCGGCTCGCCTTCGTGTCGGGTTTGCGGACTATCTGGTGCCTGACCATTGGGAAGATCATTGGCTTTGCGAATGGCACGACGGCAGGCGTTGGAAACGGCTTGATGTGGAGTTTGAGGCTATCGGGGGAGTTTCTTTCGACACCCTGGATGTGCCGAGCGAGCGGTTCATTACAGCAAGCGAGGCATGGTTTCGGATCATGGGCGATCCGGAGTTGGCCTCGCGATTTGGCGTATCGAGCCTCAACCTTGCGGGGGAGTGGTTCGTCGCGGGAAGCCTGCTGCGAGAAGTGGCAGCCCTGCGTAAGCTAGAGCTGAAACCATGGGACTACTGGGGTCTCTCGAAGGACCTCTCCCCCAATTCAACCGAGTTGTCTTCCCAGGCGAGAGCAACATTAGACCATCTCGCTTCACGGCTCAGGACCGCTGCTGTTGATGGGGATGACGAGCCGGAAACTATCGCCGACTGGCCTTTGCCAGACGAGGTTATCAGCTTCCCTCGCGGCGAACCTATGACTGTTAGGTTGCATAACTCCCAAATTCGCGACAGTAACTTTTTGGCCCTTTAGGCTATGCCAGTCGTAGCAGGTAGCCGGATGTCCGCAGCAGGTATGCGGTTCGTCACCCAAGGCAACTAGCCTTAACGTTCGTGGAAGTGTCTCGCGCGCGTATTCTGTGACATCCTAACTGACGTAAGGCCGTTATGCATGAAGTAGTCAGGTGATCCGAAGACCGCCCATTTGAAGGGCGGCGAAAGCCGCACCGCTATCATCTCCTTGGCGATATATGATCCGATGAGGATGCCCGCATCGTAACCGTCGGCGATAAAGTCACCATGCGTGTTGCTTACAGTTATATCGACCTTCACGTTCGGCCAGGCTTCGCGAAAAGCCGGTAGTATCGGCTCTATGACATGGGGCAACGCAAGGCGCTCGACAATAAGTTTTAAGGTGCCGGACGGTTCGTTTGAATGCTGGAGCGTCTCCCCCAGGCTCGTCTCGATGAGTTGCGCTGCAGGGGCAATTTTCGCAAGCAGGGTCTCCCCTGCCTCCGTCAATGATATCCGCCGTGTCGTGCGGTGGAAGAGCGGGGCTCCAAGACGCCGCTCAAGCTTCTGCAGCGCTTGGCTGATCGCGCCCGGCGTCACTTCAAGGTCAAGCGCAGCTTTTCGGACGCTCTGCCGCTTTGCAATAGCCAAAAACTCGGACAAACCATCGAATGTGTTTTGGCGGCCCATTTCATTCCTTTTCAAAGCACTTCGTCTTTACGACAGGTTCTGTTTAATACTGTGGGATAACGATGAAAATTTGAACCATACGTCCTGCCGTTCCGGTCGCGTTGCTCTGAGGAAGAAACTGGGCATCGTTGAACACTTCTCCGGCCTGAGCATGCTAATGGCAAGCTTCCGGGGACAGCCACCGCCGAGTGCTTTCCCTTTGTCTGAGATGGGTGGAGAAGGGATTGTCTGCTTTTGCCTGAAAAGGCACAGTCGCCGACATTCATCGGCTTGAAGGTCCGCTACCATAGGCTTTCAGAAATACCCGCACCGCCTCCTTGGCATAGCGACGCGTATCCGCGTCGCTATGCAGGTTCACCGGTTCGCTGAGCGCCCGCTTCGGCGTCCTGCTGGTCATGTTCCTCGGGTCCTCATCTTGTCGACCATGTAACGATGCCTGTTTTATCCGCCGACGAGGTCGAGCAACACGCTTGCAACGGCCTCGCCGTCATGCTGGCCCCGGGTCCAGGCGTCCTCATACTCGCCCGTGATCACCTTGTATTGATCGGATGAGTTCATCGCATGCGAGAGATAGGGGAACAACCCGACGGTCTTCTCAAATGGAAAGAAAACGCGGTTGGCCATGACATGCGTCAAGAGGGGGCGGCAGGACGTTTGCTCTTTGTGCCATTGGTCGGAAACGGCATTCAGGAGATCGCCCAGTGTCCTATCCGTTGTCTCTTTGCATTGCAGGATATTCCCGATCCAGACACGGGGGCAGTCCACATGCGAAAGGGCCTTGGCGATTCCTGCGATTTGCAGGTGCGGTAGTAAACTCGTGTAAAAGCTACCCGGTCCAAAGGCGACGAGGTCTGCGTTGGCGAGGGCTTCGAGCACCACTGGATTTGCCCGCGGTTGCGCCCCAGATTTTGTCGAGAGTTGCACATCGGCAATGCCTATCTTCGCATCTTCGTCAGCGAGCCTGGTGATCGCATCCTGACGCTCAATTATCTTGCCGTCTTTGAGCGTAGCGCTGAGCACCAGGTCGCTGTCCAAAGACGAGGTCCAGACGTCGCCCACGATGCTGCAGAGTTTGCGAAACACAAAAACGGCCGTGTTTACGTCGCCGTTGTGCGCTAGGCATGCGCCCGCGAGAATGAAGTTGCCGATACTTCCATTTCTAAAATCAAAATCCCTTCCGACCGTGGAGGCGAATGTCTTTAGATAATTGAGAATAGCGCCTCTCAACCCGGGTTCCACACGCTCGAGAAGCGGATGCCTGCCCTCCGAATAGTAGAGGAATTCCGATAACGCACCTTCCTGGCCAAGATTGCTTGAGAGGCGAGCGTTGCAGATCTTTACGACGTCTCCCGCGCGGCCTTCGCCGTGCGCCATCGTCATCAGCGCCTGGCGCAGATCCCCCACGGCTAGGAGTCCAATCCTCTCACGAATCACCTTGGAGCTTCCGCCGCTATCCCAGGCGGGTACAATGCGGGTCACGTGAGCCTTACCGCAGAGCGCAATGTTGATGGCACGACAGGCGCTGCCACCGGAAAACAGGACGATGTGTTTCACGCAATGCTCCGGCGAATGTTCCGCGCTTCAGTTGTTGGAACCGTCGCGTTCCATCCAGGGACCCGACGGTTCCCGCTGCCTATTAGAGCCGCTGTAAGGCGCCCACCGCAAGAGGCGCGCTTCTCGCATGCGCCGAGCGCCCCGATCGGTGCACCACGCGATCTCTTGCGCAGAAGGGAACATCCCGCGATGAGGAACGGCTAACCTCTACCAACTGGAGTCATCCAGGCCATTGGGTGGACGACCGCTCCGCAGGGTGATCGGGGTTTGATTTTGTCACCTGATCCGTGAGGTGGCTGGTAACCGTTCGAGCGACAGGCGTACTTCAGCCATGAAGCGCCAGCAGATCGGCATAGACACTCAGATTGCTGGCGAGCACCGGATGACCTTCCAGCAACGATTCGCGCTCGGTTGGAAAGGACAGGTAGGCGCCGCCGGCTTCTTTGACGAGGCACAAACCGGCCATGCAGTCCCAAGCACGCATGTGCGGCTCGTAGTAGCCGACGAGTCGACCAGCCGCGACATAGGCAAGCATCAGTGCTCCTGAGCCATTGCGGACGAAGTTGCCACCCATCGCGAGCAGCGCGGCAATGACCTGGCCGACCCGCTCTGGTGCGACAAAGTTGTTGCAACCAATGCCGGTGATGGCGTTCTGGATCGTACGAGACGGGTCAAGGCTCAATTTGCTCCCGTTGAGGCTCGCGCCTCTACCGGCAGCCGAAGCATAGACTTCGCCATGGCAGGGCACATGGATCATCCCGATGACCGGGATGCCATCATGCAACACCGCGATCGACACGCACCAGGTCGACATGCCGTTGACGAAGGGTGCGGTGCCGTCAATCGGGTCGACAATCCAGGTATAGCCGGAATCGCCCTCCGCATGACCGAATTCCTCTCCGAGGAAGCCATCTTCCGGAAGCTCCGCGGCAACGCGACTCCGGATCATCGTCTCGACATCGCGGTCAGCTATCGAAACGACATCCTGCGGATCGCGCTTGGTCTCGATCACCAGCGTCTCACGCTTGTTGAAGTAGTCGAGCGCGAGCGCTCCCGCTTCCTCGGCGATTGATTGCGCCAGTGCAAAGCGCCGATCAAGCCCCGCTTCATCCATGCTCATGCTATTTTTCCTTCCGAATGGGAGAAGTTTACGCAGTGATCAGCGCAACGCCACGGTTTTTGAAGCCGAGCGTGACATCGGCGTAGGGCGAAAAGCCACGATCGACGGCATGGTCGACGATGAACAAGGACCCGACATCGGTTTCCACCTCGTATTCGATATGATCGCCGAGATAGGCCGAATGCAACACGCGCCCCTTGATGCCCGTCCCGTTGTGGGCGTCCAGCGTGATTGCGCCCGGCCGTATGGCGAGCTTGGCTGCGCCTGGCTTTGCGTTGCGTCCCTGCAGGCGGTGTTCGAGACCGCCGACTCGCACGATCGTCTGTTCGCCGTCGGTACCGACAATCTCGCAGGCAACGACATTCGCCTCGCCCATGAAATCGGCGATGAAGGGCGAGGCCGGGGCTTCGTAAAGCTGACGCGGCGTACCGGATTGACTGATCTCTCCATCCTTCATCACGATGATCCGGTCGGACACGGCGAGTGCCTCATCCTGGTCATGCGTGACATAGACGGCGGTGAAGCCGAGCCGCTGCTGCAGTTCGCGGATGTCGGTCCTGACCTTGCGACGCAGCCGCGCATCGAGATTGGAGAGCGGCTCGTCGAGGAGCAGCACCTGCGGTTCAAGAACCAGCGCGCGGGCAACCGCCACGCGTTGCTGCTGACCGCCGGAAAGCTCGGCTGGCAGGCGCTCGCCCATGCCGGCAAGGCCGACGAGCTTCAGGCCGTCATCCGCTTTCGCTCGTGCTTGCCTCTTGCTCAGGCCGGAGGACTCAAGACCGTAGGCGACGTTGTCGAGCGCGCTCATGTGCGGAAAGAGCGCGTAGGACTGGAAGACCATCGAGACGTCGCGGGCATTGGCCGGCAGCATCGTCACGTCCTTGCCGCCGATCAGGATGCGGCCCGAGGTCGGGTGTTCGAGGCCGGCGAGCAAGCGCAGCGTCGTGGTTTTGCCACAGCCCGAGGGGCCTAGCAGGGTGACCAGCGTGCCGGGCTCGATGGTGAGCGACAGATCGGGAATGGCGGTGAAGGTGCCGAAGCTCTTGCGGATGTTCTCGAAAACGACGGAGCCGGGTTTGACGATGGTCATGCGGTTTTCTCCTGACCGACAGAAATGGGTGAAGCTTGGGAGAGGCGGCGCAGCCGCCGCTCGCCGACGAGAAACTGGAAGCCGGTGATGACGGTGATCATCACGACGATCAGCATGGAGGAATAGGCGATCGCCACGCCGTATTCGCCGTTCTCGACGAGGCCGACGATGTAGGACGTCGCCATGTTGTACTCGGCGCTGACGAGGAAGATGACGGCGCTGATCGAGGTAATTGCGCGTACGAAGGAATAGACGAGCGCGGCGTTGATGGCTGGCCGCAGCAGCGGCAGGATGACCTTGCGGATCGTTCGCAAGCTGCCCGCCCTGAGCGTCAGCGACGCCTCGTCCAGGCTCTTGTCGAGCTGGCTCATGGCGGCAATCCCGCCGCGCACACCCACCGGCATGTTGCGGAAGACGAAGCAGGCGACGAGGATCAGGGCCGAGCCCGTCATCTCCACCGGCGGCAGATTGAAGGCCATGATGTAGCTGACGCCGATGACGGTGCCGGGAATGGCGAAGCTCATCATCAGCGCAAACTCGAAGACATTGCGGCCGGCGAATTTCTGGCGGACGATGATATAGGCGGTGAGCAGGCCGACGATCGCCGTCAGCGGCGCCGAGATCAGCGCGATCTCCATCGTCGTCCAAAAGGAGTTCCAGGCAACCCCCGTCCAGGCGATCCCACCATTCTCGAAGCCGACGGAGAAGGCACGGGCGTAATGGCCGAGCGTCAGTGAATTGTCGAGGCCCCAGGTTTTGACGAAGCCGCCGACAAGGATCATACCGTAGACGACCAGAGTGAAGACCACCCACGGAATCACAACCGCATGCACGCCGATCGACAGCCCGCGTGGCAGGGCGAGATGGGCACCGCTGTCTCCCTTGCCGGTGACGGTCGCGAAGTTCTTTCCAGAGAGCCAGAAACGCTGCGCCAGGAAGGCCGAGAGCGTGAAGCAGAGGAGCACGATGGCGAGCACCGCCGCCCGGGCGGGATCGTTCTGTGAGCCGACCACGGCGAAAAAGATCTCGGTTGAAAGCACGCCGTGACTGCCGCCAAGCACCAGCGGGTTACCGAAGTCGGCCATGCTCTCGATGAAGCCGATGAGGAAGGCATTGGCCAGGCCCGGCTTCATCAGCGGCAGCGAGACGCGGCACAAGGTGCGCCAACGATCGGCCCGTAGCGTCTGCGAGGCCTCCTCCATCGACGGGCTGACACCCTCGACCACTCCGATCAGAACCAGGAAGGAAATCGGCGTGAAGGAGAGGACCTGAGCAATCCAGATGCCGGTCAGCCCATAGAGCCACCGGCCCGGCTCGACGCCGAACAGCCTCGACAATGCCTCGGTCACCACGCCGGCGCGGCCGAAAAGCAGTGTCAACGCCAAGCCAATGACGAAGGGCGGCGTGATGATCGGCAGGACCGTTAGCAGCCTCAGACCCTTCTTAAACGGAAAGCGGGTCCTCGTGGCGACGAGCGCGAAGGCGAGACCGAGCAAGGTCGAGCCGAGCGCGGTCATGTTCGCCAGGAACAAGGTGCGCCACGCCACCCCGCAAACCTCGCCTCCAAGGATACAGCCTAGGCTCCAGATCCCCGGATCCCGCAGGTTCCTAACAAAGCCATCCGGATTGAATGAACCGTCGAATTCCTGCAGAGCGCCGACGAACATGCTGCCGATCGGGTAGAAGACAAACACCGCGACAAGGAAGACGAGGGTCGAAATCGATGCCACGATGAAGGCATCCCCCTTCATCGCGCCGCGTTCCGCGAGCCCGAAGGCAAACAGCAGGACGAAGACCAGCGCCATCAAGGCCGCCCCTGCTCCCATGGATGGCTGGCCCTCCGAAAGCGCGCCGAACAGGATTTCGCTGATCGTCCAGGTCCAGCCGGCAAAGCCGATTGCCAGTCCCTGGGCGGCGAGGAACACGAGGCCCAGCCCGCCCACGGCGGCCAGAGCCAGGCCACGCTGGATCGGGTGGCGCATGCCGCGAGCAAGGCAGGCGACGGCGAACAACAGCAAGACGCCGACAAGCCAGGTCCTGCCATGGGTGAAAATCTGCAGCAATCCAGGTGCCGTCTCCGCACCTGAAGGAAATTCGGCAAGCCAGCCGAAACCGAAAAAGCCGCCCTCTATCCTGTACCAGGGGGCGAGCGTCAGCGCCGCGGCCCCCAAAGCAAGGACGATGTCCAGTCTGCGATTGCCATTCATCATGGCGAACCTCGCTCTCGTCACGTAGGAATTGTCAGAGGAGCCGAACATCCGGGCTTGTCGCCCGGATGCGGCACGCCGAGTTCGGCTTAGTTGGCGACAGCGCCGATCTGGCGATCCCAGCGCGCTAGCAACTCCTTGCGCTTGGCTGGATCACCATAGGTCTTGAAGTCGTAGTCGATCAGCTTGATGCTCTCGAACTTCGGGGCCTGTTTCGGGACTTCCGCGGTCTTGTTGGACGGCAGTTGGAAGGAGTTCGCATCCTTCATGCGCGACTGGACTTCCGGCGACAGCGCCCAGTCATACCAGACCTTGGCATTGTCTAGGTTTCGCGCACCCTTGATGATCGACATGGAGCCTATCTCGTAGCCGGTGCCTTCGCAGGGGGCTATGGGCTTTACGGGGAAGCCCTCGGCCGCTTGCGATACCGCATCATGCATGAAGACGATGCCGAGACCGGTCTCGCCGCGGGCGGCCGCCTTCACCGGCGCCGAACCGGACTTCGTGTACTGCGAGACGTTGGCATTCAGCTTCTTGAGGTAGTCGAAGGCCTGGTCCTCGCCCATGATCTGCACGAGCGAAGCGAGCGCGGTGTAGGCGGTGCCCGAGGAGTTCGGATTGGCAATCTGAATCTCGCCCCTGAGTTCCGGGAGAAGCAGATCCGCCCAGCAGGCCGGCTCCTTATAGCCCTTGGCCATGAAGATGTCGGTGTTGTAGCCCCAGCCGAGCGCGCCGGCATAAACACCAACCGTACGGTAGCCCGAGCTTTCTGCCTGTTTCTTCGCCCAGTCATGCAATTGATCGAGGGCCGGCGACTTGTATTCGAGCGTCAGATTTTCGGACGCTGCCTGCATTTGCGGATCGCCCGTGCCGCCCCACCAGACGTCGGTCTTCGGGTTGCGTGCCTCGGCCCGGACCTTGGCATAGGTCTCGCCGGAAGACAGTCGGACCATGTTCACCTTGATGTCGTGGGTTTTCTCGAAATCGCCTTGCAGCATCTCGCACATAACGACGTCGGCCGAGCAGATGAGGTTGAGTTCGCCCGCCGCTCGGGCTTCGAGGCCACCGAGCGCCGTGGCGGCAAAAAGCAGGATCGAGAGGGATTTCAGTCGCATGGCTATCCTCCTGTTGCGTTGCGTCTGAGGGTATTCCGGTCGCGCGCCGTGCCCATCACGAGCAAGACGTCGGCCATCGGCGCCGCGAGGTCGCGGTCCGTTTCGGGAAGCGTTCGTTTGCGTTAGAGTTTGTTTGCCGACGTCAGTTGGCGGCGAGGATCTCTGTGTCGAAGCGCCTCAACAGCCGACTTCGCTCCTCCGGCGATCCGAATGTCGCGAAATCATAATCCACGATCTTGATCATCGAGATGTCGGGCGCCGCGGCTGGCAGCGCGGCCTGGGCGTTGGACGGCACCTGATACTGTCCGGCTGCAACACCCGTCGCTTGGCCTTCGGGACTGAGGGCAAAGTCGACAAAACGCCGGGCCATCTCCAGGTTGCGTGCGCCCTTGAGGATGCTCACAGCCCCGATTTCGTAGCCGGTGCCCTCGCACGGCGCGACGATGACGAGAGACGAACCCGATTGCTTTTGCGTCACTGCGTCGTGCATGAAGGAAATCCCGATCAGCGTTTCGCCGCGAGCGGCAGCCTTGACCGGCGCCGAGCCCGATTTGGTGTATTCCACAATGTTGCGGTCGAGATCGCCCATGAAGCGGAAGGCTTCGTCCTCGCCGAAGAGCTGCACGAGGGTCGCGAGCATCGTGAACGCCGTTCCGGACGAGTTCGGGTTACCAGCTTGAATGCGGCCGCGATAGGCGCTGCTGGTCAGATCCTTCCAGCATGTCGGCGCCGGCACCTCGTAGCGCGCGAGACGCTCGGAGTTATAGGCAAATCCCAGCGCGCCGGCATAGATCCCCGCGGATCGGCCGCCGGACAGGGCAAGGAAGTTCTGCGCCCAGGGCAGCAAATCGCGCTCGTGGTATGAACGATATGGCTGGAGCAGGTCTTCGGAGCCGGCCTGAAGATGGGCGTCGCCGGGGCCCCCCCACCAGACATCGACCGTCGGATATCGGCGTTCGCCACGAACCTGATCAAGGATTTCACCGCTGCTCTTGCGCGTCATCACGACGTCAGTGCCGCTATTGGCCCGGAAGGCCGCAGCCATCAGCGCGCACCAGCTCTCATCGACGCCGCAAAGGACATTGAGCGTCGCGCCCGCCATGCTGATGCCTGATGATCCGAGCCAAAGGCCAAGCCCCAGGCCAAGTGCGGTGATTGTCCTCACCTTCGCCTCCCTCATCGGAACCTCCCCGTTCCAATCGCTGAAACCAGCATCGTCAGATCTGGCCGCCACTGCAATCGGAGAATGGTTACCGTTATGTCAGCGCAGGACCGCAACCGTTTCACGCATTACAAAAATTGCAAATGTGACAATCACCCATAACCAGCGAGGCTTTGAACATTTGCCGTGGCACGCCTATGATGACCGCGGGAGGACTGCACAGTGTTGACGGAGAAGGTGAGGATTCTGATCGTCGAGGACGATACGGACATGGCGGAGCTTATCTCCGACCTGGTCGAAGCCGAGGGCTGGCTCCCGGTGAGCGCTCCATCAGCGGAGCATGCGTCCAAAATCCTGGCGCGGGAAACGGTCCACCTCGTGCTGATCGACCATAACTTGCCGGGAACATCCGGACGCGCCTTTGCCCAGCGGCTGCGCGCCCAGACCAACATCGGGATCATAATGGTCACGGCCGCCGGAAGCGCGACGGATCGCGTGCTAGGGCTGGAGACGGCCGCAGACGATTACGTCGTCAAGCCCTTCGAGCCGATCGAACTGACGGCGCGCATAAAGGCGGTGCTGCGTCGTACCGTTCCGTCGCTGCGGCCGGAAAAGGAGAGCGAACGCGACCAGCCAGCCGCGTCGCTCCGCCTCGGCGACTGGGCGGTCGATCTCAAGGCGCGCAGTGCCGTCTGCCTCGCCGATCGCAGCCGGACACTAACGGCCGCCGAATTCGCACTGCTCGAAATTCTCGCCGAGCAGCCCAACACTCCCGTCAGCCGCGCCCAGATACTCGATCGCCTTGGCGCCGAAAGCGAGCGTTATATTGACCGCAACGTCGACGTACTGGTGCTGCGCCTGAGGCGCAAGATCGAGCGCAACCCCGACCTGCCGCGCCACATCCAGACACGCCGCGGTAAGGGCTATGTTCTGCACACCGACGAAGTCGAGCCGATTTCGTGATCAGCCGGCCGTTCCTTTCCTCCATCGCTTTCCGTCTGCCGTTTGCGATCGTCTTCATCTGCTTTCTGGTTTTCAGCCTGGCCGTCATCGCCATCTACGGATTGCAGAAAGCCCGCAATGAGATGGCGGCCTATGGCACGCATGCTTTCACGAGCCTCGCCAAGGCGTCACTCGTGTCCAGGCACGTCTCGGACCTCGTCGCCAGTGCCCCCTTGCTGATGAATGCGACCTCGCCCTATCGCGTGGCGAGTGAAAGCCGCGCAGTCGTCTCGCAGGTCGACAACCTGCTGAGGACGATCAGACCGCAGGCGGACGCAGCCATCGTGGCAAATTTCCCCATCGAAGAAATGCTGGACCTGCTCGACGATGTCCGCGCCCGAACACTCGTGCTGGCGGGCGATGCCGAATCCGCCCAGCAGCACAAGGCCGCAGCCGCGGCGGCGATCGGCGAGATCGCGACCAGCCAAACGGTGGCGAATGCCGCCCTGCGCCAGAGGCTGAATGCCATCGTCCAGTCCGCATCGAATTCGGACAGTCTCTTCCAACTCGGAGAATTGCGCCGGCGCTACGTCGCCGAGACCACGCTCAACACCATTCCAACGGCGGAGCTTGCCCCCTATGAGCGTGTCTTCGAGGCCCAGACGAGATACCTCCTCGAGATGTTCGCGGTTAGAGGCTCGGTCACGCGTCTGCATTCGGCGTCGCGCCATCTCTCGCATGCGACGGAGGCGCAAAGCGACGCCATCGCCCGCAGCCTCAACGAAGACCTTGCCTCCGCCTCCGAGGCGCTCAGCCGCCTGCTGCTCACGGTCGCCGCCGCCTCGCTCCTCGTCCTGCTGATGGCGATCGTGTCGATACGCTCGGTAATGCGGGTCTCCGGCGGTATCGTCGCCTTGTCGAACGGCATGAACGACCTCGCAAGGGGCGAGAGCGATGTCCGGCCACCCGTTTACGCCGGCAGCGAGACGGAACTCGTGCGGCTGCTTCAGGCATTCAAGGCCTTCAAGGACAGCGTCGACCGCGTCTCCCGTTTACGGCGCACCGCCGAAGCTGCGGCACGGACCATTCGTTCCACCTTTCGCAACATGAATGAAGGTATCGCCCTGTTCGACGCGACCGGGCGGCCGATCACCATGAACCGCCGCGTCATCGAACTGGTCGGGCAATCAGGTGCGGCGCGAAGGCTGCCCTTGAGACGGTTCGTCGAAGGCGTGCCGGAGGTCGACCCCTCGCTTCTGCCTTGCGGCGGCGAAGCAGGAACGCTTGCCGATCGCATGGTGCTGCGCCACCGCTCCGAGGCTCGCCGCGTCGTCGAAATTTCGCTATCGCGCCAGCCGGATGGCGGCATCGTGCTGCTTGCCCGCGACGTGACGGACATGGATCGTCAGGAGGCGGACGCGGCAAAGGCGCAGCGTCTCGACGGTATCATGCGCATGACGCATCAGGTGAGCCACGAGGTCGGCAATATGATCGGGATCATCACCGGCAGTCTCGGTCTTCTGGAGCGGGAGACGGGCTACAACGAACGCCAGAAGAGGCATATCGCCCGCATCCGCAAGGCGGCCGATCGCGGCCGGGCGCTTGCGTCCAGCATGCTGTCCGTCGGCAGCCAGCATCCGCTCAACCCCACGCCGGTGGATGTGGCGGGCGTTCTTCGCGGCATGGCCGACGTCCTGGAAATTGCAGTTGGGCCGAAATGCAAAATCAGCCTTGCATTGGATTTCAGCCTTCCGGCAGTGTCGCTCGACGCTGCCCTGTTCGAGCAGTCCATTCTCAACCTTTGCCTCAATGCCGCCGCCGCCATGCCCAACGGAGGGGTCATCACCATCAAGGCGACATCTGCCCCGGGCGCAGTCTCGGTCGCGGTTTCAGACACGGGCATCGGCATGGCGCCCGAGGCCGTCGACAAAGCCTTCGAGCCCTATTTCACCACGCGCGGCGAGGAAGGCGGAGCAGGCCTCGGGCTCGCCATCGTCTACGGTTTCATCCGGCAAAGCGGCGGTGAGGCTCGGATCGAATCCAGAATAGGCGCCGGCACGACCGTTACCCTGGAGCTCGCGACCGAATAATGACGGCTTGCGTTAACGGCGCACCTTCCGCAAGCAGAGTTTGCCTCTGTGCCGATCCGAAACCGATGTCGCCCGGAAAAAAATGTCTACCACGTAAAAATCGGGCAGCGAACGAGGCTCGCCAGGCAGCCCATCTGCCGAACATAGGATCGACAAAAGTTCCGGTGGCATGGGAACGGACATGCGGTCCTTAAGACAGACCCTTGATCGAATTCCTCGAATCCGCGGCCGCCGCCGCTCATCCGCAGAAGGCGCCGGCGAGCTTGCGGCCGAGCGCCCGGGCGGGAGAAGCCGCCGGCATGCTGTCGGCTGCGGCGAGGCGCGGTGCCGCGCCCGCCTCGAGCCGGAAGCGGGCGATCAGCCGGGCGAGGTTCGCCGCCTCGTCCGCGAGCCGGTTCGTCGCCGCCGTCGATTCCTCGACCATCGCCGCGTTCTGCTGCGTCACCTGGTCCATCTGGTTGACCGCCGTCGAGACCTCCGACAAGCCGATCGACTGCTCGCGGGCGGCGGTCGCGATCGAATGGACGAGCTCGTTGACCTTGACCACATGCCTTTCGATTAGGGTAAGCGCCGCGCCGGTCGCCGTCACCAGCTTCACTCCGGCCTCGACCTCGGTGCCCGAGCGCGAGATCAGGGTCTTGATGTCCTTGGCCGCATTGGCGGAGCGCTGCGCCAACTCGCGCACCTCTTGCGCCACGACGGCGAAGCCCTTGCCGGCCTCGCCGGCCCGTGCCGCCTCGACGCCGGCATTGAGCGCCAAGAGGTTCGTCTGGAAGGCGATCTCGTCGATGACGTTGATGATCTGGCCGATCTCGCCGGAGGCCGCTTCGATCCTGCCCATGGCCGAGACCGCATCCTTGACGACAGCGCTCGACTGCTCGGTGCTCTTGCGGGCCTCGTCGACCATGTGGCTGGCCTCCGTGGCCCGCTCCGTCGAGCCCTTGACCGCGGCCGTGATTTCCTCCAGCGCCGAGGAGGTCTCTTCGAGCGAGGCGGCCTGCTGCTCGGTGCGCTTCGAGAGGTCGCCCGAGGCAATCCGCATCTCGCCGGCGCCGCCGTTGATCGTGTCGATCGCCCCGCGGACCTCGCCGAGCACGGAGCGCAGGTTCGCCATCGTCTGATTGACATTGGACTGAAGCTCGCCGAAGGCGCCCTGGAACTCGCCGCGCATGGTTTCCGTAAGGTTACCCTCCGCCAATGCCGAGATCACCCGGCGGGTCTCGGCAACGCCGCGGTCGACGGAAGTAACCAGTTCGTTCACCTGGGTGGCGAAGCGGTCGAGATCGGCATTGTCATAGGTCTTGGGCCAGCCGCAGCGGGGTCTTCTCGCCAAAGCCGGCGCCGGTGGCGGCGCCCACCTCAAGCTCCATCAGGCGCTCGGCGGCGAAGCCGATCATCTCGCGCAGGAGATCGCAATCCGGGGTCTTCTCCACGAGCGCGCGCAGGTTCATCATGTCGTCGGTCATCGATGGTTCCTTCGAATCAGGTTGGTGTCAGCAACCCGACCCTACCGGGGAACATCGATGACCACCGCTACGCCGCTCGCTCGCTACGGCGCTGTCGAGGGCGCGCTCGCGAGCGGCTTCGCTACCGCCCAGCTACACCACTGGTGGTGACGCGACCCCGGACATCACGACATCCTTTTACAAGGCGAGTCGGACAAGAACTTGAGGTCCCAGAGTTGCCCAGAAGGGACTTAAAGGCGCTGCTCTCGGACTCTCAAAGGGGTCATCGCGGTAGCGACGGCTACCGGTGCTCGCCCCCGCGAACCGTTACAGCGTCAGACCGCCGCTGGGCTGCTGAAGACAGCGGGCTTGATCGACGTCGACGTTCTCTAAATCTCGCTAGCCGCTCGGGCGGGTCGACGAATATCACCAGCAAAAACGCCGCGGCCATGAATATGTACGCCGGAATACCCGTTTTGGCGCTCGCAAGAAAAGCAATCCAGATCGCAACCGCCATATACACGCCGATCGTGAAGGGGCTCGAAATTGCGCGCCAAGCGGTTTCTAAAACGCGTTGTTTCCATCCGGTGTTTGATGCCATAGCGGAAGACCCGATAGACCCGAGTTGATCGACAGCCGTCGTTCGCGGCCTTGCTCCTGACGGTATCTGGAACAAGCAGCAACACTCGCAATGGGCGCAGGACCTTTGCCCCTGGGAGTCGGACTAAGGTCCTATGGATGTGAGTTGGCAGACTGATTTAGAAACCAACTCAACACATGAGCGTTGACCCGGCACCTGGCGCAAGGAGACTGAACATGAAAATCGCGACCATGTTAGCCGCCGCCGGCATAGCATTGACCGCCTGTGCGGGGACCGCACTGGCCGATCCTTGGAAAGATGAGAGCGGTCATGGCCGCTGGCGTTGGCGCGGCTATTATGACGAACCCCGATACGAGCGGAGAGCCTACAAGGAAGAGTATCGTCGCGGCCGCTGCAAGATCGAGCGCAAGTGGGACGACGACGGGTACAAGGAAGAAATCAAGTGCAAAGGCCGCGCGCGGCCGATCTACGGTTATTACCACTATTAAGCCGTGCCGCAGAGTACTTGGAAAAGAGAGCGGTATCCTCTGCCCCCTCGGAGAGATGCTGCTCTATTTTGGCGACGTCAGTAGCGGTCACACCCCAGGGGCCGGCGTCACTAATTTTTGCCTGCAATCTGATTTATGCGACCCTTCAAGCTCCCAGACCCGGGAAGCAGCTCGCGAGCTGATCCTTACGGGTCGCTGGGAGACGTGACGCCCGCCTTTACCCAACTGCCAAACCACCCCCGTGCCTACTACCAGGCTGACGATCGACGGCGCGTGAAGGCGCTCAACCCCACCTGAAATCCGCACCTGCTCACGGCCGTGCTCTGATTGTGAACGAGCAATCCGGAACCAATCTCCGGTCCACGAGTTCTTTGCGC